>CAVQGG010000001.1:0-487799 GCA_963711985.1 uncultured Solirubrobacteraceae bacterium
CGCGGTGCTCGTGGTGCGGCTCGCGGTGCTCGTCGCGGCGGTCATGCTCCATCCTCCTTGGGGCTGGACTTCGGACATGACGACAGGCTCTCCGTTCAGCGAGGAAGAAACCAGGGGGCTGGCAGGCGTCTGTGACGTCGGGTGGCGGCCCGGGAACGTCGGTTTGCCGCCAGCTCGGGGCGGCCAGCCGTATGGAACCAAGCGCGGCGCTGCGCGAAAATCAGGCCTCATGAGAGAGACTGTCCTGATCGTGGATGATCACCCCAGCTTCCGCGCCAGCGCGAGGCGCATGCTCGAAGCCAACGGCTACGACGTCGTTGGGGAGCTCGACAACGGTGACGGCGTGGTGGCTGCCGTGGAGAAGCTGAACCCAGAGGTTGTGCTACTCGACGTGCACCTACCCGACATCGACGGCTTCGAGGTTACGCGGCGACTACTCGATGCGAACGGCGCTAGCCCGCAGATAGTGCTTATCTCGAGCCATGACTTCACCGACCTTGACGAGGCGGTGGGCGCCAGCGGCGCGCGCGGGTTCGTCGCCAAGAGCGAGCTGAGCGCGGAGGCGATCTCTTTACTCATCCGATGACCGCACCGCGACGCACCCTGATCGGTCTCGCCGGCTTGGCGTTCCTGATGGGCGTCGCCGCGTTCGTGGTCATGCTCAACGGCGAGCACAACGTTCACCGGGGCGCGTATGCCGGCTTGTTCCTGGCCACCGGCTGGGGGTTCGTGGGAGTCGGGCTATGGGTTTGGAAGCAGCGGTCGGCCGGCAACATCGGTCCGCTCATGGTCGCGGTCGGCCTCAGCGGCTTGCTGAAGGGGTTGGCCTTTTCCAACGACAGCGTCGTGTTCGCGATCGCCTCGGTCGGGGAGGTGCTGATCTACGCGGTGCTCATCCACCTGCTGCTGTCGTTTCCCTCGGGGAGGCTCGAAACCCGGCTGGACCGTCTCCTGGTCACCATCGCCTACGTCAACACGACGGTGGTGCAGCTTGGAGTGTTCCTGTTCACCGACTCAAAGGCGGGCTGCGCCCGCTGTCCCAGTAACCCGCTGCTGATCGAACACTCCGAGGCTGCCAAGGTACTCGAAGCGGCGCAACTAGACATCTCGATCGCGTTGCTGGGTGCCGTGGTCGCGGTCCTCTATCGACGCTGGCGAAGCGGCACCCCAGGGCGAGCGAGGGTGTTCGCCCCGATCGTCGCCGTCGGCGGGCTCACGTTTCTGCTGCTGATGGCCGCCCTCATCGTCGAACAGGCCGGCCTGTCGAGCGACATTTCTGACGCGCAGACGTTGGCTTTGTTCGCGTCCATCGCCTGCCTACCGTTTGCCTTCTTGGTGGGCCTCCTGCGATCCCGGTTCAGCGAAGCCGACGCGATCAGCGCGCTCTTGGCCCAGCTCGGTGAGGGTGGTGGCCGCGGAGCGTTGCGCGACGCGCTCGCGGACGCGCTTGGAGACCCGACCTTGGAGCTCGCATATTGGGTACCGGACCAGGACGCCTACCTAGACGCCGACGGTCAGCCGGTTCGGGTCGATCCCGCGCCGGCGGGCAAGGTCTCCACCATCATCGAGCACGAGGGCGAACGAATCGCTGCGATCGTGCACAGCCCGGGCCTCGCGGAGGAACGCGAACTGGTGCAGACAGCGGGCGCCGCCGCCGGGCTGACGCTCAGAAACGAACGATTGGCCGCCGAACTACGGGCGAAGGTTGCCGAGCTTCAGGCCTCACGCTCACGCATCGTGCAGGCCGGCTATGAGCAAAGGCGCCGACTCGAGCGGGACCTCCACGATGGCGCCCAGCAGCGACTCATGGCCCTCGGCATCGACCTACGAATGGTAAGAGAACGCATCGAGCACGACCCACAAGGGGCGGCGGAGCTCCTCGACGAATCACTCCACGAGTTGAACGAGGCGACCGCCGAGCTGCGCGAGCTCGCACGAGGGATCCACCCGGCCGTGCTCACAAATCGCGGCCTGCACGCAGCACTCAAAGGCCTCGCCAGCCGCTCCCCGGTTCCTGTGGAACTACTCCAGACGCCGGCCGACAGACTCCCGCCGTCGGTCGAGTCGGCGGTCTACTTCGTCGTCGCCGAGGCCCTTACGAACGCGGCCCGCTACTCGCGCGCGCAAACGGTAACCGTAGGGGTCGTCCGCGACAACGGCCACGTCGACGTCGAGGTGAGGGACGACGGCGTCGGGGGCGCCGACGCCGATCAGGGCTCGGGGCTGAGAGGGCTTCAAGATCGGGTCGCGGCGCTCGACGGCCGCCTCGAGCTGACGAGTCCGCAGGGGTTGGGCACCATCCTCAGGGCAACGATCCCGTGCGCGTGATCGTCGCAGAGGATTCCCTGCTGCTGCGGGAAGGCATGGTGCGGCTGCTCGAGGAGGCCAAGTTCGAGGTAGTCGGTCAGGCCGGGGATGCCGAGGAGCTGCTGCGAAAGGCCAGGGCGCACAAGCCCGACATCGCAATCATCGACATCCGCATGCCTCCCACCCACACAGACGAGGGACTGCGTGCGGCGCGCGTGATCCGGGAAGAGATGCCGGACACTGGTGTGCTGGTGCTCTCGCAGTACGTCGAGGAGGCCTACGCGCTGGAGCTACTGGGAGACGACGCCGCCGGCGTCGGCTACTTGCTCAAGGACCGCGTCTCGGACCTAGAGCGCTTCGCCGATGCGATCAGAAGAGTCGCCGAGGGAGGCTCCGCGCTCGATCCCGAGGTCGTCTCAGAGATGCTGGGTCGCAAACGCACAGACGATCCACTGAACGTGCTGACCGCGCGGGAGCGCGAAGTGCTTGGCCTGATGGCAGAGGGTCGCAGCAATCAGGCAATCGCCGAGATACTCGTGATCACTGAGCGCGCCGTCGAGAGGCACGTCACGAGTATCTTCGCGAAGCTCAACCTTGCCCCGGCGGCCGAGGACCATCGCCGCGTACGGGCCGTCCTCGTGTTCCTCGGTACGTAACCCAGTTGCGGCGCGGCAATTCGCGACGCGTCGCATGACTGGTGTACCTGGACCTTATTGGTCACCACTCCGAACGTCGAAGGAGGTCTCGACGGCCGGCGATCGCAAGCGTGCCGATCCGATCGCCTGCCAGCTCGATCGGGGGACGACCGAGGCGTCGCCGAAGAGTGGCGAGGGGTCTGCCCGAGCTGGGAGGGAACCGATCGCTTTAGAGAGCCTCGCTCCCCGCCGCTACGGGAAGCTGGGAGGCTGCTAGCGATGTCGGTCTAAAGCTGCGGACGAACGTTTGGCTTCAGTCCGTAGCAAGCGTGCCGACGCTCCGGCCCGGGCTCTCCCGCTCTGGACGACCCCGGGCGTCGCCGAGCCACCGGGATATTCCCCGGTCAGGTTCGTGGACTGTCCTGCGTTCGGCGACCTGTCGCCAGGCAATGCCGCTCAGTGCGGCAGATAGACAACATCTCGGGGACCGCAGGTGCCCTCGGCCGAGCACGCGTTGTAGTCGGACTCTTCTGTGAAGGGACCCTTCCAAGTGGTTCCGCCGCCGGTCCCTGAGACGTACGCCGGGCGGTAGGGATAGCCGCAAAAGTAGAACCCCATACGACCGCCGCATACCCACCAGCAGCCGCCTGTGAGGAGGTGGCTGCGCGAGTCGCTGGCTGCGATGCCGACTCGCCGGCGTGTTCAGCGGCGATCCGTGCGAGCTCGACGCGAGAGTTGATTTGGAGCTTCTGAAAGACGTGGCGCGTGAGTTGGGCCCGAGACGCTCGCATTTCGCATGAAGCACAAACAGTCGAGGCAAGTCCGAGACGAACTCCACGCCGCGCGACTTCAGCTCCTCGATCCGGCGTTCGCGTGTGCTGATATCGCCACCGGTGCGCACTGGGCGCATCCCACTGCCCGGGCGGCGACATCTCGAGGCACGTCCACACGTTCGGGCTCGCGGACCCGACGGGTTCTCAGCTGCAGTGCCACGAGGGCCCAGGCCGCGCCAAGGAGTGCGGCGGCGGCGATGAACGCGACATGGAAGCCGGATACTCGGGCTGCGAGAGCGGAGCCAGGAGTCACCGGGCCGTGCAGAAGGCTCGTAGTCCGGCTTGTGGCGAGGGTGGCGAGGATCGCCAGCCCTACTGACCCTCCGACCTGCTGGGCGGTGTTGAGCAGGCCGGATGCCAGGCCCGCGTCGTCACCGCCGACCTCACTCGTGCCGGCCAAGGTGATGGGGACGAATGTCAGTCCCATGCCGAGACCGAGCGGGAGGAGGCCCGGGAGTAGGTTGGACGCGTAGTGTCCGTGCACGGGAATCTGGGTGAGGACGATCATCCCGGCGGTCGCGAGCGCGAGTCCGATCACGGGGACGAGACGCACGCCCAGGCGCGGGACGAGCTTGCGCGCGACTGTGGCGCCCGTGGCAATTCCTGCGGAGAGCGGGAGGAACGCGACGCCTGCGCTGAGTGGCCGATATCCGAGGATCTGCTGAAGGTAGAGCGAGACGAAGTAGAACGTTCCGAACACCGCGGCCGAGGTCAGCAGCAGCGTGCCGTCGGCGACGGCGAGGCTACGCACGCGGAGGATGCTGAGCCGCATGAGGGGCGCGGGGCTGCGGCGCTCGAGCGCGAGGAAGCCCGCGAGCAGCACGATGCCCGCGGCCAGCACGCCGATCGTTCGGGGAGATCCCCATCCGTAGCTGTTCGACTTGACGATCGCGAACACGAGCACCACCAGGCCGGCCGTGACGGTCACCGCCCCCGGGAGATCGAGCGTCCGGCGGGTCAGCTGCGATCGGGACTCGGGGACGAACCTCACCGTCGCGACCGCGAGCGCTACGCCGACGGGCACGTTGACGAAGAAGATCCATCGCCACGACGCGAGCTCGGTCAGCAACCCGCCCAGCAGCAGCCCCACGGCCCCGCCGCCGGCGGCGATCGCGCTCCAAATCGCCAGCGCCTTCGCGCGATCGGTCGCGCCGCTGAAGGTCGTTGTGATGATCGAGAGGACGGCCGGTGCGAGTAGCGCGCCCCCTAGGCCCTGCAGCCCCCGGCCGGCTATGAGCATCCCGGATGACTGCGCGAGGCCGTTCAGAAGCGACGCTCCGGTGAACAGCACGATCCCGGCGCCGAACACGCGCTTGCGCCCGATCAGGTCACCGGCGCGCCCGCCCAACAGCATGAAGCCGCCAAAGATCAGCGTGTACATGTTGATCACCCATTGCAGGCTGGAGGGGCTGAAACGCAGGCCACGCTGGATCGACGGCAGGGCGACGTTGACGATTGTCGCGTCGAGGACGACCATGAACTGGGCCACACACACGACGACGATTACGAGCCACGGGTTGCTTCCGGTGCTCGCGCGCCCGGCGGTCAGAAGGCGTCGAGCCGGACGGAATCGGCCGTATCTCGCTCGAGGCGCGCCGAGCTTGACTCGAGGGTGTGATGGAGGTGGGAGAGCCGGGGTCACTGTGCAGGTCTGAGTCAGACGGCGGTGCGTCCGCCGTCAGCGGCAAGGATCGCGCCGGTGACATAACTGGCGCGCGGGGACGCGGCGAAGGCGACGACGCGTGCGATCTCTTCCACGGTCGCCGGCCTTTTGAGCGGGACGGTCGAGGCCTCCTGGGCGATCCCGTCAGGACCCATGACCGCAGTTGTCCCCTCCGTCGTGGTGGGCCCTGGCGAGACGGCGTTTACGCGGATGTTGTCCGCGGCGAATTCGGCTGCCCAGGTACGCGTGAGCGCGGCGACGGCGGCCTTCGAGGCGCCGTAAACGGCAGCGAACGGCTTGCCGAATTGGGCAGCCATGGTGGTGATGTTGACGATGCTGCCACCGCCCCGTCCCGCGATCTTGGGGGCCAGCGCGGCGGTCAGGAAGAACGTACCGCGGACGTTGACGTCGAACATGGCCTCAAACGACGCGACGTCTTGCCCGCTGGTAGGCATGAAGGCGCTCGTGCCAGCGTTGTTGACGAGCACGTCGATGTCGCCCGCCTCCTGGGCTAGGTTGGCCACGGATTCGAGGTCGCTGAGGTCGGCGGCGACGAAATGGGCCGTCCCGCCATCGCGCTGGATGGCGGCCACGGTCTCAGCCCCGCGGGTCGCATCGCGACCGGAGACGATTACGTCGGCGCCTTCTTGTGCGAGCTCGATCGCGATGGCTCGTCCAATGCCCGATGTGGCTCCGGTGACGAGGGCCGTCTTGCCTTCAAGGTTCATTGTTTTCTCCTTTGCTCAAGGCCGCGAGGCAGTTCGACGCGGTGTCTCGTCCGATCGCTCCGTAGAGGCCCATGTCTGGCGCTTGACCGTGACGAGCGGTTGTACATGACGTCCGTTTCGGCGCCGGCCGCTCGCTCAAGCCTGGTCCGCTGTGTTTATGTGCGGACGATCGTGGCGCCACTGGCCGACATTCGAATCCCTGAAGTCCTTAGTCCGTGCCCTGAGTCTGTCGATTGTCAGATCTGGGTGATCGCGGCAGCGGTCTCTTCGCGAGCCCAGTCCCGGCGCGGCTTGCAAGCTCGCGTTGGACGCGCTGCACGAAGGCCTCGAGGTGCACGCGATTGTGGACGCGATCGGTACCTCGCTCCGCAAAACTCAATCTGACCCGTCGCGGGGTCACGGCGCTCGACGCGGTCATTGCCTTCTCCTTTGCCCAGGTGATGCGACGGAGCCGACTGGCCGTTCGCACCTGGTCGGGTCTGTCGCTGTGCGGACGATCGTGGCGCCACTGGCCTCCGATCGAATCCCTGAAGTCCCTAGTCCGCGCCCTGAACCATCATGTCCCGTGGGCTCGTGCTACAGAGAGATTCGGACAGGCCGCCGAGCTATCGCAGGTGATCAGCAAGCTGTGCGCGTGACTTGATGTCGAGCTTGCGGAACGCCTTGCGCAGGTGATACTCGACCGTGTGCGGGCTGATGAAAAGCTGAGCGGCGATCTCTCGGTTGGTGTGTCCCTGTGCCGCGAGGCGGGAGACCTGTGACTCTTGCGGGGTGAGTTGGTCCACGGTCTCCGGGGTTCGCTTGCGGGCGCGCTCGCCGGTCGCCTGCAGCTCAATCCGCGCGCGCTCGGCAAACGCCTCCATGCCGAAGTCGGTGAACATCTCGTGGGCGATCCGCAGCCCCTTGCGAGCGTCCGCGCGACGGGTCTGACGTCGGAGCCACTCGCCGTAGAGCAGGTGCGCGCGGGCCAGATCGACCGCGACTCGCGTGCGGCCCAGTCGCTCGATTGCCTCGGCGTAGAGGTCCTCGGCGCGCCCGTCATCCACCAGCAGCGCGTGCGATCGCGCGGCGATCCCGAGCGCCCATTCGGTCCCACTCGCCCGGCTTCGGTCCGTCAGACGCCGATCGGCCTCTGCGGCATGCTCGGGCGCTCCAGCTCGTACGGCTGCCTCGATCAGCTCCGGCAGCGCCCAGTTCACGGGGACCAGCTCCCCAAGATCGACCACCCGGCGCGCTGCCGCCAGGGCGTCCGGGTAGCGTCCAAGCCCGTTGTAGAGCACGGCATTCCGCCCGATCCATGAACGGCAGACCAGCCCCCTCGCCGCGCTCGATCACCTGGGCACGAGCCGTATCGATGAAGCGTCTCGCTTCGGACTCGCGGCCACGCATGGCGAGTAGTCCCGCCTCGTCGTAGGGAGCGAGAGGGCTTCCGGTCAGCTCGGTTGCCTCTTGGAGGAGCCTCGTGGAGAGACGCCGCCAACGCCAGCTCGCCTGCGAAGACATGCAGCTGGCCGCGGTGGCTGACGGCGACGGCGAGATCGCCGAGCGCTCCGGTCTCACGGACCAGCTGAAGGTGTCGGTCTGCCAGCCGCTCCCATGCCTCGTCGTCCCAGAGGAGCATCGCTGCGACGGTCGCCCCCCACATCCAACGCAGCTGCTCAGTCTGCGACGTCTCGTCGCCAATCGCGCGCTGTGCGTCGCGAAGAATCGGCACGGCGGCGACATAGCTGTCGCTGAGAAGCGCCGCCAGACCGTCGAGCAGTAGGTCTGGTCCGCGCGGCTTGCGGGGCCGCGGTGCCGTTCCCGCAGCTCTTGCTACCTCGGGTGAGCTTGCGCCCGGTGCTGCGAGACGCCCCGCGAAGATGGCCGCTGTCAGGGCTTCCAGGTATGTCTCGCGGGCCAGCCCAGGATCGAGCTCTCGGAGCCGCTCCGCGGCCTCGAGCAGCAGTGATGCGGCGTCGCCGCCACGAGTCGCGAGGAACGAAATCTGGGCGCGCAGCAAGCCGGCCTTCGCCTGCTCGAGCTCGCTGAGGACTCCCGACTCAGCCGTCGCGACCAAGCGCAGAGCGTCATCGAGCGCGCCCGCCTGCAACTTCGCATGGGCCGCTGTAAGCGCGCGCCCTGACCTTCGCGACTCGTCGGGTGTCAACGCCGTGGCTCGCTCTAGGAATGCCGCCGCGGCGGCGAAACCTCCTCGTGCCCGCGCCCGCGCTGCGGAGCGTTCGAGCTCGGCGGCGACCTCCCCGTCCGGGCATCGATGCCGCCTGTGCACGGTGCCAGGCGCGGCGATCCGGGTCGACCTCCGGATCGGTCGCCTCGGCCAACGCTCGGTGGACCTCGCGCCGCTCATGCGGGGCGGATGCCCGATACACGGCCGATCGAACCAGCGGATGGCGGAACGCCACCCGGGCGTCGAGCGCCAGCAAGCCTTCCGACTCGACGATCTCCGCCGCCTGCTCGGGAATCCCAAGCTGACGAGCAGCCCTCCAAACGAGAGCGGGCTCGCCGACGGGATCTGCGGCAGCTAGCAGCAGCAACCGCCGGGCGTCGGGCGCCAGATTACCGAGTCGCCGCGTGAACTTCTCCTCTATCTGCGACGAGAGCGGCAAGGCCGTGGGCACGTCGAAGCCGCCCGCCATCTGCGACGGGGTCAACCCGCGTGGCATCTCCAAGAGCGCAAGCGGGTTCCCGCGCGCCTCGGCGATCAGACGCTCCAAGATCGGGCCGTCCAGACGAGCCGGCAACACAGACTCCAACAGCGTCCGCGCGTCGCGAGCGTTCAACCCCTCGACCTGTACCTCTGGCAATCCGGCAAACGTCTCGCCCACGTCGCGCGCGGCGAAGAGCAACGCGATCTTCTCGGCCAGCAGGCGGCGGGCTACGAACGCGAGCGCTCGCGCCGACGCGCGATCGAGCCACTGAGCGTCATCGACGGCACACAACAGCGGTCGCTCCTCGGCGGCCTCGGCCATCACACCGAGCACCGCCAGCCCGACCAGGAACGGGCTCGGGGCCTGGCCATCGCTCAGACCGAAAGCGACGGCAAGCGCGTCGCGCTGGGGCCCCGGGAGACGGTCATTCAGCTCGAGGATCGGTGAGCACAACTGCTGAAGCGCCGCGAAGGGGAGCTCCATCTCGCCCTCGACTCCCACGGTCCGGAGAACGCGAAACGCCTGCGCCGTCTCGACCGCGTACTCCAGCAGGGCCGTCTTGCCGACACCGGCTTCACCATGCACGACCAATATCCCGCCGTCGCCGCTGTCCGCGGCCTCGAGCAGTCCGTCGATCTGGTCGCGCTCGCGGCTCCTGCCGAGCAACTGCGCTCCCTGCGACCTCGCCACGGATCCCAAAGCTGAAGACACTCCGCCCATGTTCCCCCGGACATCATGACGACCGACAGACTCAGGGTTCGGACTAAGGACTTCAGGGATTCGATCCTCGCCCAGTGGCGCCACGATGGCCGGCACACCGGCACAGCGGGCCAAGCGTGAGCGATCAGTCCGCTCCATTGCGTCCCCAGGCAAAGGAGAAGGCGATGAGCGCACCCACCACGACTGCCCCGACGCCGGCCACCGATCAGAACGGGACGGGCCACCTCCTCTACAGGCTCGATGCCAGCATCCGCGTTGAGGGCTCGCACAGCCGCGCCATCGCCGACATCGTCGAGCAGGAATGGCGCAGCGCCCATCCCGACGAGCCGATCGTCCGTAGGCACATCGGGGTCGACCCGATCCCCGCGACGGCGTGGGCGACCGCGGTGTTCGCCGGCCGGACGCCCGAGGAGTCCCGCTCCGACGAGCAGAAGGCGGCGCTCGCGCTCGCCGCGACGCTGACCGACGAGCTCGTCGCGGCCGATGCCCTGCTGTTTGCCGTTCCGCTCTACAACTTCGGCGTATCGCAGCACTTCAAGGCCTGGGTCGACACGGTCATCACCGACCCGCGCATGGCCGCGGGTGTCGAGCCGATCCTCGCCGGCAAGCCAGCGGTGCTCGTCACGGTCCGTGGCGGTAGCTACCGGGCCGGAACCCCCCGCGAGGGATGGGACCACGCGACCGGATGGATGCGACGCATCCTCGCAGACGTCTGGCACCTCGACCTGAGGTTGGTCGAGTCCGAACTCACGCTCGTCGGGATCAACCCGGCGCTCGACCAGTTCAAGGACCTCGCCCGCGAGATACGCGAGGAGGCCGAGGAGCACGCGCGCCGCACCGGCAGTGAGCTTGGCGTCGAAGTCGCAGGTACTCCTGACGCCCGAAGCGCAGCACATCTCCAATCTCTACGACGCAACTAAATACAGGAGGCGGTCAGTCATGAAAGTCGTACTCACCGGTGCAACAGGGTTCATCGGATCTCACGTCCTCACGGAGTTGCAGGAGCACGGTCACTCGGTGACCGCGCTCGCCCGCGATGCGCGCCAGGCCGATGCGGTCGCCGACCGCGGCGCCGAAACGGCGGTGCTCGACCTCTTCGACCGTGCGGCGGTCGTGGAGATCCTGCGCGATGCGGACGCAGCGATCCACACGGCGAGTCCCGGCGACGCCACGAGCGCAGACCTAGATTCCGCGGTGGTCGATGCGGCGATAGAGGCGTTCGCCGGCACCGGCAAGCCCTACCTGCACATCAGCGGTGTGTGGATCTACGGCAACAACCCCTCGGTCAGCGAGCAGTCGCCAATCGATTCGCCTCCGATGGTGGCGTGGAAGGAGCCAATCGAGCGGCGGGTGCTCGACGCCCCGGACATGCGCGGCGTCGTGATCGTCTCCAGCGCTGCCTACGGTGACGGCGCAGGAGGGATTCCCGGACTGCTGCTCGGATCACCCCGAGACGACGCCGGCAATCTGATCATGCTCGGCAACGGACAGCAGCATTGGTCGACGGTGCACGTCGCGGATCTGGCGAATTTCTTCCGTCTCGTTCTGGAAGAGGACTCGGCCCGCGGCCGTTATGTCATCGGCGACGGACAGAACCCGACGGTCGCAGAGCTGACCGAGGCGGCGGCCGTCGCAGTGGGCGCTCGGGGAGCGGTGCCCGGCTCCGACGATGAGGCCAAGGCACGCTTGGGCGACAATTTCGCCGAAGTCCTGCTGCTCGACCAGGGGACCGTCGCGGCCAAAGCGCGCACCGAGCTCGGTTGGACTCCGTCGCATCCAGGGCTCGTCGACGAACTCCGCGAGGGGAGCTACCGGAAGGTGACGGCCGCATGACCGGCGTGCCGCGCGCCGGAGGTGTGGGCCCATGACCGAGGATCGCCAGATGGCGCCTCTGACCTCAGCGCCTCCAGCCGTGGCGTCGGATCTTCAAGCGCGTTACCTCCCGATCGCCGAGCACGGGATCATCGGCGACCTGCACTCCGCCGCCCTGGTCGGCAGCGACGGGACGATCGACTGGTTCTGCCCAGATCGATTCGACGGCCCGAGCGTGTTCGGGGCACTGCTGGATCGCGACCGCGGCGGCTACTACCGGATCGCACCCACGGACGCGCTTGCGAGCACCAAGCAGCTCTATCTACCCGACACGAATGTCCTCATCACGCGCTTTCTCTCTCCGGAAGGCGTGAGCGAGATTCAGGACTTCATGCCTGTGGGCAGCGGCCCGCAGCGGCTCGTCCGAAGCATGGTGGGTATACGCGGCACACTGCGCTTTCGTCTCGAAGTCGAGCCGCGCTTCGGCTATGGCCTGTACAGGCCGGAGGTCACGATCGAGCCGACCGGTGCGGTCTTTCGCGCTCATGGTGACGCCGTTGCTTTGGGCTCACCGGTCGCGCTCGAAGCAACAGGCGGGGGAGCCAGCGCCGAGTTCGCGCTCGCCGCGGGGGAAAGGCTGACGTTTGTCCTTCAGGCTGGCGATGAGACCGTCCGGCTCGGTGCGCGGGAGGCGGAGCAGCTGGGCGACGAGACGGTCAGGTTCTGGCGTTCCTGGCTACGGCAGTCCTCGTATCGCGGGCGCTGGCGCGAGATGGTGGGTCGGTCGGCCCTGACGCTCAAGCTGCTCTCATATGAGCCGAGCGGCGCGATCGTGGCCGCTCCGACCGCGAGCGTGCCCGAGCGAATCGGCGGAGCACGAAACTGGGACTACCGCTATGCGTGGCTGCGCGACTTCGCGTTCTCAATATACGCGCTATCCCGGCTCGGCTTCGCTGCGGAGGCGGTAGCCTTCAACAGCTTCCGTCGAAGGGTCTCAACGGGCGCCGCGACGAGCAATGGCGGCAGCCCACTCGACGTCATGTACCGGATCGACGGCGAGCGTTGCTTGACAGAGCACGAGCTCGGGCACCTTGAGGGCTACCGTGGCTCGCGCCCGGTCCGGATCGGCAACGACGCGGCGACCCAGTTGCAGCTCGACGTCTACGGCGAGCTGTTCGACTCGATCTACCTGGCCGAGCAGCAGGCACGTCGGGGGCACGGCGAGTTCATCAGCTACGACGACTGGGTGGACCTCGCGCGGCTGATCGACTGGGTCTGCGAGCACTGGCAGGAGCCAGATGACGGGATCTGGGAGACCCGCGGCGGCCGCAAGCGCTTCACGCACTCGCGCCTGATGTGCTGGGTCGCGATCGACCGCGCGATGAGAATCGCGACCAATCGCGGACTCCCTGCGGACCTTACCCGCTGGACTCAGGCGCGCAACGACATCTTCGCGTGGATCATGGCGCGCGGATGGAGCGAGCGCCGACAGGCGTTCGTCCAGGCCGAGGGCTCCGACGTGCTCGACGCGTCGCTCCTGCTGATGCCCCTCGTTCACTTCATCGCACCCACCGACCCGCGTTGGCTCTCGACGCTCCGCGCGATCGGCAGCGAGCTCGTCTCCGACAGCCTCGTCTACCGCTATGACCCTGCGGCAGCTCCGGATGGGCTCGCCGGCGACGAGGGGACGTTCTCGATGTGCAGCTTCTGGTACGTCGAGTGCCTGGCGCGGGCCGGCTACCTCGAGGAAGCCCAGCTCGCGTTCGAGAAGATGCTCACTTACGCGAACCACCTCGGGCTCTACTCGGAGCAGATCGGCTCCAGCGGCGAGCTGCTGGGCAACTTCCCGCAAGCCTTCACGCACCTCGCGCTCATCAGCGCCGCACTCAGGCTCGACCAAGAACTCCAGAGGGAACGCCCCTCCAGACCCAAACCGTATACGAGCTAGCGCGAGATTCGGAATGCACTCCCGGCCACGAGTAAGGAGGGACGTCATGGAGCACCGACCAATGTCACCGGGCCTGGCGCTGATGTAGCCCGCCGCTACTCAATCGTCTCAGCGGCGGACCCATGTCCAGCCAGTCAATCTGAGGAGACAGCATGCGCGACAGCCAGACACTCATCCGCAACGCCTACGACCTCGCGGCGGCCAAGGACATTCCAGGGTGGGTGAAGGCGTTCACACAGGACGGGACGTTTACCGACATGTCGACCAGAGTCACCTACCGTGGCGAGACGCTCGGAGACCTCGTCGAAATCTATGCAACGGCCTTCTCCGATATGCACCGCGAGCTTTACCGCTTCTACACGAGCAACGACTTCGTTGTAGTGCAACTCGCGCTCGAGGGCACGCACGACGGGCCTCTGGTCCTGCCGACAGGAATACTTCCACCCACGGGCAGACGAATAGACGTCCCTTGCTGCGACGTCATCGAACTAGTGGACCGCAAGATCGCAAGATTTGACTTCTACCCGTCTGGCACGGTGATGATGGCCCAGCTGGGTGCGCCCGGCGAGACTTCCCCCGTCGCGGCTTCACGCCGCCTGATGGTCGGTTGGGGGACCGGCATGCTCGCATCGATCCGGCAACCAGCGGCGTACCCGGTGGACGACCCCGAGCGCGCCATCTGACCCCGGGGTGAGCTGCCACAGGACATGACGTTCGAGTACCACCTCCGCAAGGCATTCCGGAAGCTCGACGCAAAGTCGCGCACCCAGCTCGCACACCGTATCTCCTAGCTGTCCGCCCGATCGTTTGCGTTCTAATGTTGCGGGCATGGCCGTGGCGGAGCGGATCGAGGTGGCTGACGCGCCTGAGCGTGAGCGCTACGAGCTGTCGATCGATGGCGAGGTGGTTGGCTACAGCGCCTATCGTGCACGGCCCGGCCTGATCGCGTTCGTCCATACCGAGGTCGATGAGCGCCTCCAGGGTCGCGGACTCGCTGATCGGCTGATCCGGTTTGCCCTGGAAGACGCTCGCACACGAGGTCTCGCGGTGCTGACCGGACCCCGTTCATGGGTCCACCTGCTGTGAGAGTCGGTGGGTGTTGTTCTGTTGCAGGGTAGGGGTGTCGCCGTCTCGCGGAGTGAGCCCGTAGGGCGAACGTAGCGAGGCGGCGGGCGGCTCGTGCTGGGACCTCCACGCCTGGGCGAAACGGGCGGGCGCTTTCATGTGGAGTGCTGAGTGCGGCCGGTGGTGGTTGTAATCCTCTCGCCAGTCCTCGACGAGGACCTTGGCCTCGGCCAGGCAGGAGAACAGCTCGACGGTGAGCAGCTCGTCCCGGACACGGCTGCCGAAGGACTCGACGTAGGGGTTCTGCCACGGCGATCCGGGCTCGATGTATGCGCTGCCGGCCTTGGAGAAGCGGCACCAGTCCTTCAGCGCGTTCGCGGTCATCTCCGGCCCGTTATCGCAGCGAAGAAACGTTGGTCCTCGGCCGCGCGTAGCAACGATGCGGTCGAGGACGGCGACGGTCGCGTCGGCGTCGATGCTCCGCTCGCATTTGATCGCCAGCGCCTCCCGGGTGAACTCGTCGACGACGTGCAGCAGCTTCAGGATGCGCCCGTCGGCGGTCTGGTCGAACTGGAAGTCGATCGCCCACACATGATTGGGGCGCTCCGCCCGCAGACGGCTCGCGGGGACCGTTGAGTCCCCGAGCCGCAGGCGCTTGCGGCGCCGCTGGGGGACACGCAGGCCCTCCTCGCGCCAGATGCGCTGCACCCGCTTGCGGTTGATCTGCCAGCCCTCGCTGAGCAGCTCGGCGTGGGCACGGCGATAACCCCACCGCGGCCGCTCACGCGAGATCTCCCGCAGACGCGCTCGCAAAGCAGCATCGTCCTCGGCGACGACGGGCTCACGGCGCTGGGTTGAGCGGTGCTGGCCGGCGATCTGGCACGCCCGGCGCTCCGAGAGGCCGAGACGGTCTTGGAGCATGAGGACCGCAGAGCGTCGACGCGACGGGCTCACCAGTTTCCCTTCGAGATCTCCCGGAGCGCAAGGTTTTCCAGCTCCTTGTCCGCGACCAGGCGCTTCAGCTGCGAGTTCTCGCGCTCGAGCTCCTTCAAACGCTTCACATCGTCGGCCTTCATCCCGCCGAACTGCGCCCGCCAACGGTGATAGGTCGCCTCGGAAACCTCCAGTGCCTTGCAGACCTCGGGCATCTCGACGCCGTCGGCCAGCATCTTGTCGGCCTCCCTGAGCTTCCTGACGATCTGCTCCGGCGTGTGTCGTCTGCGCTTCACGTGATCGGTCCTCCTCTCGCCCATTTTCCATGAGCAGAAGGACTCTCACACGAGGCGGACCGAATCTAAGGGGTCGGGCCAGTGCTGCCGTTCTGTCCGTTCGTCAAAGCGTTCATCGAACGTCATCGGGAGTTCGAGGGGCTGGTTCCAGACGCCTTCAGGGAGCAGTTCGGCTTGTGAAACGCTACGAGGGCGAGCACATCGAGGTGACCTACGACGCGGCGCGTTGCCTTCACGCTGCCGAATGCGTGCACGGCATGCCGGCCGTCTTCGATACCGCGAAGCGCCCGTGGATAGCTCCTGACGCCGGCGATGCCGAGGCGCTCGCGGCCGTGATCCGGCGATGCCCCACAGGCGCGCTGCACTACACGCTGCGAGAGGGCGATCCCGAGCGGCCTTCGGTCCCAACACGAGTCCGGCTAGCGGAGGGCGGGCCGCTGCTGATCGAGGGCGACCTCGAACTGGAGGGGAAAAGGGAGACCCGCGCCGCCATCTGCCGCTGCGGCCAGTCGTCCAACGAGCCCTACTGCGACCGCAGCGGGCCGTGTCGGCAATGGGAGTACGACCGAAACCCTTGGCGGTAGCGGACCGCGTTATCCCCGCGATCTTGTCGAGCTGGCTAGGCTTGTCACGAGGTGACCTCCCAAGCTGATGACCAGGCGGCCCCGGCGGCTCGGATACTGTCGAGCACTCAGATCGAGATGCTCGCCGAGCACGGCGAGGAGCACACGGCCGAGGTGGGCGAGAAGCTGTATGAGATCGGCGACGCGACCTATCCGTTCATCGCGATCGTCGAGGGCGAAGCCGCGATACTGGACGGCGCCGGGAACGAGATCGTTCGCCATTCCGCCCCGGGATTTCTCGGGGAGGTCAACCTTCTCAGCGGGCAGGCGGTGTTCGTCACAGCAGTCGTCACCCGGCCAATGCGCTACATCGCCCTCCCGCGCGAGAAGCTGCGTGTGCTGCTGTTCGATGACCCTCGCTCTCGGACTTGATCCTGGGCGCCCTGGTCGAACGCCGCGAGCTGCTCCAAGCACGTAGCGGCGTTGGTCCTGAGATCGTTGGTCCGCGCGACTCGCCCGACACGCGCCGGCTGCTCGAGTTCGCGCGCGCCCAGCGGCTCCCGCACACCTGGATCGATGCCACCGGGACGACCGACGGCGCCGGCTCGACCACGCAGTTGCCGTCGGTTCGGTTGCCTGGCGGGGTGGAGCTCATCAACCCGAGCAACGGGGAGCTCTCACGGGCACTCGGGATCGGCCTGGAGCTCGCGCCGCGCGAGGAAGTCGACTTGCTGATCGTCGGCTGTGGTCCCGCGGGACTGGCTGCAGCCGTCTATGGCGCCTCCGAGGGATTGGACACGCTGATCGTGGAGGGCCGCGGCATCGGCGGCCAGGCGGGCACCTCGCGCAGGATCGAGAACTACCTGGGCTTCCCCGCGGGGATCAGCGGCAGCGAACTGGTCAGCCGCGCCGCCACCCAGGCACGCAAGTTCGGCGCCCGCATGGCCTCGCCCTACCGCGCCCACGAACTGAGGCCCGGCATCGGGCGACACCTCGTGAGGCTTGAGGATGGCAACGAGATAGCTGCACGCGCGGTGCTGCTCGCCACCGGCGCCGAATACCGACGTCTGCCCGTCGCGGGACTCGAGGCCTACGAGGGACTGAGCGTGTTCTATGCCGCCGGACCGCCAGAGGGACAGCTCTGCACGGCCCAGCGTGTGGCGGTCGTCGGCGGGGGCAACTCAGCGGGTCAGGCCGCTGTCTGGCTGGCGCGCGGCGGGGCGCTCGTCACGCTCCTGCATCGCCGCGGCAACCTGGCAGAGACGATGTCGCAGTATCTGATCGACGAGCTCGATCGCTACGGCGTCGCTGTACGCGATCGTTCTGAGATCGTCGGCCTCGAAGGAGCAAACGGGCAACTGCACGCTGTCACCCTCACCGATGGAGAGCAGCTGCCGTTCTCGTTCTTGTTCCTGTTCCTCGGCGCCAACCCCTGCACCGAGTGGCTCGGCGACCTACTCGCGCGTGACGCCGACGGCTTCATCCTGACGGGCACCGACGCTGGCGCCGACGGCCTGCTCGAGACGAGCGTGCCGGGCGTCTTCGCGGCCGGTGACGTGCGCGCTGGCTCGATCAAGCGCTGCGCCACGGCCGTCGGTGAGGGCGCAACCGTGGTCCAGTTCGCGCACGAGCGCATGCACCGACTTGCGGATTCGCCGGGCTTGGTTTCCTGACGCCACTTGGTCGGGCCCACTAGGTCGTACCGCAACGTGGAGCGCAGCTCGTGGATGTGGTCGCCGGGCCTTGAGGGCCCATACACGGGCGCGGCCAGTCTCGCCGACGTCGTCAAGGTCGCGCTCCTGCATGGTCCGCTGCGGCTGCGAGCAACTAACGCCGCGAGCGAGATCCGACGAGTGTGGCCGCTAGACACTTGCCCCGGATAAATGGGTGGGGTTAGGCGGCGAGGTGGAGGCCGCCTGGGGTGCGTTCGACGCCGACTGAGATCGCGACGGCGTCGAGGAGGCTGGCGCCGATGAAGCGTGTGGATCGGCTGTCGAGGTCTAGGAGCGCGGCGGCGGCCTGTCGGCGGGGCAGGCGTTGTTGGTCGCGTAGACGGACGAGCGCGTCGGCGAGCTTGGCTCGCTGTTGGGGGGTGTCGATTTGTTCTGCGACGGCGGTGAGGGCGTCCCAGCCCCAGTCGGGGTCGTCCCTGGAGATGGCTTCTTGCAGGCGTTTGAGGTCTGGGCCGATGAGCTTCGGCAGGGTCACAAGCAGCGAGAGGTCGATGCTGGGAACGTCGAGGAGTTGCTCCCAGAGGTGGTCCAAGGCTGCGTCGGAAAGGCCGTGCAGGTCGGCGGTGGCGTCGCGGGCGAGCAGTGCGACGTGAGCGCGAGCGAGTTGCTCCTGCGAGGGTCCGCGTTGCTGGCCGCAGCAGCGCTTGACCTTGCGATTTGAGCCGCATGGGCAGAGCTCGTTGCGTCCTGGTCCGGGCATCGCCGCCTCCTGTCTTTTCGGGTGTCGTGAGGGTCCCATCCGGGCCGGTCAGAACCCCCGGGTCTGTCCGCTGTGTTGAAGACGATTCACCTGCTCATGAATTGGTTTCCAACCCGGTGGAGGTGTGATGCTCACGCTGTGTGGCGGGCAGGTGGAGTGCTTGTGGGACGAGGTGCTGCCGATCCAGGCGCGGGAGCTGCCGGAGGATCTGGCGCGGCTGGATCGGGTGCTGCGCGACGCGGCGCTGTTGAGGCCGGTGGAGCAAGCGTGGGAGTGCTCGGCGCGCGGGCGTGGCCGTCCGTCGATCTCGATCGCGACGTTCGTGCGGTTGATGGTGATCAAGCAGCGCACGGGCTGGGGCTACGAAACGCTGATGCGGGAGGTCTCAGACTCGCTGCACCTGCGGCGCTTCTGCCTGATCGCGCTCGATCAGCGTGTGCCGGAGGAGTCCACGGTCAGAAAGCTAGCCCGCAGGCTGGGTGCCGAGGTCGTGCAAGAGATCACCAGGGTGGTGATCTCCAAGGCCCAGCGCGAGACGCGTTTCCGTGCGCGGGCGGCGAGGATCGACTCGACGGTCGTGGAGGCGGACATCCGCTACCCCTCCGACGCGATGCTCGCCCTGCAAGGCGTTCGGGTGCTCGCACGAGAGGGTCGCAAGGTGACCGGGATGATCAAAGACAAGACGGTGTGGGTCAGGGATCGTTCGCGTTCAGTTGGGCGGGCTGTCCGTGCGATCTCAAAGACACTCGCGCGCCGCACCGGCCAGGCCAAGACGGAGGTGATGAAGCTCAACGAGCACGCCGGGCGGCTGATCGCACGCTCGGTGAGAGAGGCACAACGACTCGCTGGGAAGGCCAGGGCCGCAGCGCGTGGCCGCGGCGCCCAGGCCAAGCTCAGAGCGGCCAAAACGCTCGAGCAGCTCGCCGCGCGCTGCCAGAAGGTGACAGAGCAGATCGACCGCCGCTCAAGGGGGTTGAAGATCACCGACCGGCTGGTGTCACTCGCCGACCCCGACGCGCGGCCGATCCGCAAGGGCAAGTTCGGCAAACCGACGGAGTTTGGGTACGTCGCTCAGATCTGCGAGATCACGGAGAACACCCGCAAAGGTGCCCGTGGGCTGATCCTGCCCGCCGGGCACGCACCGGGCAACCCGGCCGAGAACCGGCTACTGCCCCAAACCGCGCGCGAGCTCGAACACGCCGGGATCACGCTCAGAGAGATCGTCTGCGACGGCGGTTTCCAGCCCGGCCCGACCAAAGACGCGTTCCCCGAGCTCATCGAGCAGCAGATCCAGATCTCCGGCCGCCACGAGTCCGGCTCGCGCAGAACCCGCAAGCGCAGAGCGCGCTACCGAACAGGTATCGAGGGCCGCATCAGCCACCTCAAGCGCGGCTACGGGCTACGCCGAACCAGGCTAAAGGGCGATGACGGGATGAGAACCTGGACCGGATGGGCGATCCTCGCCTACGACCTCGACACCCTCGCCATCCGCGCCGGCTGAAACACTCCCCGCCAGCCCACCAACCGGGCAAACCCATGAATGAGCCTGACTCGGCCGCGCCCAACCAGACGCGGCCGTTTCAGTCCCCAGCATTTATCCGGGGCAAGTAGACAGGTGACAAACTACACGCCTTCCACGCGCTGGGCCGCAACATTGATTTCCCCGCTTCGCCGGACACGTCCGGGTGTGGCCGCGAGGAAGGACTCGCTCAACGGCCTACGTCGAGTCGTCGATGCCTGCGCGGCCCTGCGCTTTTCGTCGTCCGCGTGCTGCGGCGAATGTGAGCGTCTGCTTACTGGCGGCCCGGACGATCGTAGTAGACGACTCGGTGTAGCCTGACGCGATCCGTGACTAGAACGCTGACGATTGCTGGGCTCGGCGGCTCGCTGGCGCGGGTGTCGAGGAGCCGCGCCGCACTGCAGCTGGCACTCGAAGGGGCCGCGAGCGCCGGCGCCGAGACGACGCTGCTCGATCTGCGCGAGCTCGACCTGCCGATGTACGACCCCGACGATGACGAGCCGACCGCCGCAGCGCAGCGGCTGATCGAGGCGTGCTACTCGGCCGATGGGATGCTCTGGAGCAGCCCGATGTATCAAGGGACGATCTCTGGTGCGTTCAAGAACGCGCTCGACTGGCTGCATGTGCTCGGTGCTCGCCAACCGCCGTTCCTGCATGACAAGGTGATCGGGCTGATCAGCGCTGCGGGTGGAACGCAGGGCCTGCAAGCGATCAACACGATGGAGTTCGCTACCCGCGCGCTGCGCGCGTGGGATGTCCCATACGTTGTTCCCGTGGCAGCTGCGGCGAGGGTCTTCGGCCAGGACGGGCAGGTTCAGGACGCGGCCGTTGAGGTGCAGCTCAAGACGCTCGGCGGCGAAGTCGTGCGTGTCGCCAGGCGGTTCGCTGCGGACAGCCCTGTTCATCGGGGGAGCGAGTGCGACGAGGCGGCCGAACGCGTCGCTGCGGCCGTGTAGGCACGGAGAGACCATCTATGACGCCGGACTCCGTGGCGAATCGCAGCTATGCGTCCGGCTCGATCGCCTCACGCTTTGGAAGCCGTGACCGAGGATGATGCGGCGGCGATGAAGGCGTCTCGCGAGGAGGTCAAGCCGCTGGAGGAGGTGAAAGCGAAAGCTAGCTCGTCACCGTGGGCGCCGTTTCGCTCCCGCGATTTCGCGAGGATGGCCTCGGCGCAGTTCGTGAGCAATGTCGGCAGCTGGATGCAGACGGTCGGCGCTCAGGAGCTGATGCTGTCGCTGACGACGTCAGCGACGCTGGTGGCGCTGATCCAGACGGCGGCGGGCCTTCCGGTCGTGCTGCTCGCCGTGCCCGCGGGCGCCATCGGCGATCTCGTCGATCGTCGCCGGCTGCTCATCGCGTCGCAGTCGTTCATGTTGTTCGCGGCCCTCGCGCTGGCCGTTCTGGCGCTTGCCGGGCAGGTTACGCCGTGGGTGCTGCTCGCGCTGATCTTCGCGGTCGGTGTCGGACAGACGCTTACCTCGCCCACGTGGCAGACGCTGCAGCCGGAACTCGTCGCGCCGGAGGATCGCACACAGGCGATCGCTCTGGGGTCGGTCAACCAGAACCTGAGCCGAGCGGTAGGACCGGCCCTCGGTGGTGCGCTTTACTCGGCCACCAGCGCCGCAGCGCTGTTCTTTGTGAACGCGGCGAGCTTTGTGCCAGTCATTGGGGCGGTCGCCCGCTGGCGCGGCGGCGCACGCGCGGCGAGCGCCGCCGCGCCCGAGCACGTCACCGAGGCGATACGCGCGGGGGCGCGCTATATCGCGGGGAGCCCTGCGCTGCGCGTGATCCTGCTGCGTGCCGGGCTGTTCATGTTGTTCGCGAGCTCGATCTGGGCGCTGCTGCCAGTGCTGGCGCGCACGCGGCTGCATCTCGGCTCGGGCGGTTATGGGGTGCTGCTCGGCGGCGTAGGCATCGGAGCGGTCGCCGGCGCCGTGGCCCTGCCGCGCCTGCGCGCGCGCATGACGGCAGGCGCTCTCATGACCGCCGGAACGCTCGTCTTCGCGGCGGTCACGTTGACGCTCGCGTATGTGCGCGTCAGCGCGCTCGCCGCTCTGGCGCTCGTGATTGGCGGCGTCGCGTGGATCCTCGTGCTCTCAACGCTGAACTCGATGTATCAGACGACGCTGCCCGGCTGGGCCAAGGCGCGCGGCATGTCCTACTACCTGGTGATCTTCCAGGGCGGCGGCGCGCTCGGCAGCGCCGCGTTCGGGGTCATCGCGCAGAACGCGGGGCTGCACACGGCGCTGCTCGTCGCCGCGGTCGGGCTGGTGCTCGTCGCGCTTACCGGCTTGCTGCTGCCGTTCAAGTCGATCTCAGCTGACGACCTGTTGCCCGCAGGCGACTGGCCCGACCCGCACCTGGTCGGCGCGAGCGAGACGGACGGGCCGGTACAGGTGACGATCGAGTACCGGCCGACGCCAGGACGCGAGCAAGAACTCGTCGAGGCGCTCCACAAAGGCCGGCACGCGCGGCGGCGCACGGGTGCAATCAGCTGGCGCGTGTGGCGCGACGCCGCCGACCCGGGGCGCGTGCTCGAGCAGTTCGTAGTTGGCTCCTGGGAGGAACACCTGCGCCAGCACGAACGCGTCAGTGTTCGCGACGAGCAGCGCCTCCAGGACGTCACCGCGATGACCGACCCCAGCCGCCCACCGACGGTCACTCACTGGCTGGCGCCCTAAGCTGGACGCCCTCGGACGCATCTACGCCCCCCCTCGTCATGAAAGCCGACTCTCAACCCATCCAACACGTCGAGTCCCTTGGTGTGGTCGCGGACGCCAGGGCGCGCGCGGACAAGACGGTGGAGCTGGCCGCGCGCCATCTCGATCCATCGCTCGTCGACGTGCTGGGCATCCTCGGCTTCGACAAGGACTACGTATCGGCGCAAGGGTCCTATGTCTATGACGCCGCGGGTCGCGCTTATCTCGACTTCCATACCGGTGAGGGGTTCGCCAGCTTGGGTCACAACCACGCCGATGTGCGCGACGTCCTGCAGGCCACGCTCGCCGCGGACCTTGTCCACGGTGTGCAGATCCACTACTCGCCGCTGGCCGGCATGCTCGCCGAGGCGCTGTCGGAGCGTTTGCCGCAAGGGCTCGACGCCGTGTTCTTCGCGAGCACGGGCGCCGAGGCCGTGGACTCGGCGATGAAGTTCGCGCGCGCGGCGACGCGTCGGGCGCGCCTGATCTCCTGCGACAGCAGCTTTCACGTCGTCACGCTCGGGCCGCTCTCGCTGGTCGGTGACGAGTTCTTCAAGGATGGCTTCGGCCCGCTGCTGCCCGGCTGCGCGCGCGTTCCGTTCGGCGACCTCGCGTGCTTGGAGGCGGAGTTGCGCGCGACGGACGTCGCCGCCTTCATCGTCGAGCCAATCCAAGGCCGCATGGTGACCCTTCCGCCCGAGGGCTATCTGCGAGCCGCGCAGGAGCTGTGTCGGCGCTACGGGACGATGTTCGTCGTTGACGAGATCCAGACCGGACTCGGACGCACCGGCAAGTGGTTCGCACTCGAGCACTGGGCACTCGAGCCGGACTTCGTGCTCGTCGGCAAGGCGCTCAGCGGAGGCTACATGCCGGTCGCCGCCATGGTCACGAGCCGCGAGATCTACCAGAAGGCCGTGGGAACGCTCGAGCGCTCCTACGTGCATCAGTCGACGTTCGGCCGCAATCGTCTGTCCATGGCGGCCGGTCTGGCCACGCTGCGCATCATCGAGCGCGATCGTCTCGTCGAGCACGCCGTGCGCATGGGCACTGTGTTGCGCGATGGGCTCGCCGAGCTTCAGCAGCGCTACGAGATGATCAAGGAGATTCGCGCCAGCGGGCTCATGATCGGGATCGAGCTGGGCGCGCCGAGCGCCCGCATCGCACGGCTCAACTGGCGTTTGATCCACATGGCGAGCGAGGGGCTCTTTCCTCAGCTGATCGTGATCCCGCTGCATCGCGACCACGGCGTGATCACGATGGCGGCCGGTAAGAACGATGTGATCAAGTTGCTGCCGCCGCTGACGCTCTCCGAGAGCGAGGCGCGCAGCTTCCTCGGCGCGCTCGACGCCGTGCTCGCCGAGTGTCACGGCAGTTCGAGTAAGAACCTGGCCGTCGTGCGCGATATCGCCACCACGACGCTCCGTCGCCGAGCGCGCACGAAGCCTCCCGTGAGCGAGGAGACGCCGTTTCGCGGCAGGCACGTCGATCCGTCGCGTGAGGACGTCTGCCTGATCACGGGTGCGACCGGGTTCATCGGCGGGCGCCTAGCGAAACGATTGGTGCGGGACGGCTATTCGGTGCGCTGCCTCGTACGCGCGAGCAGCGACACGTCGCTGCTCGACGAACTCGATGTCCAGATCGCTGTCGGCGACCTTACGAGGGCGAGTTCACTCGCTCGCGCCGTGGAGGGCTGTCGCTACGTGTTCCACTGCGGCGCGTTGGTATCGGACTGGGCCACCACGCAGGAGATCGCCCGCACCAACGTCGCAGGCACGCGGAATCTGCTCGAAGCGTCCGTCGGCGCATCGGTGCGGCGTTTCATTCATTTCAGCACCACGGATGTCTACGGCCATCCCGACGGCGCGGCAATTGACAAGGCGCACACCGCGACGCAGGTTCGCAACTGGTATGCGCAGACGAAGCTGGACGCCGAGGCTGAAGTCCGTCGCGTGGAAAAGGCGGCCTTGCTGGACGCCGTCATTCTACGCCCGGCGACCGTCTACGGACCCGGCTCGACGGATGTCATCGGCGAGATCGCGCGCGCGATCCAAGGCCGCCACATGCTCCTGATCGACGGCGGTCGCGCGGTCGCCGGCCTGTGCTACGTCGAGAACCTGATAGATGCTGCGATCCTCGCACTCGGCCACGAAGCCGCGCCTGGGCAGGCCTTCAATGTCAGCGACGGCCTCAGCATCACCTGGAAGGAGCTCACCGATGGCCTGGCCGAGGGCCTCGGCTGCTCGAAGGTCCGCTGGACGCTGCCCTATTGGCTGGCCAACGGCGTCGGCTTCTCGCTCGAGCACGGCTACCGACTGTTGCGCAGAACCACCGGTCTGAGCGCGCCGCCCCTGCTCTCGCGTCAAGCCGTGCAGGTGCTGGGTAACGATCAGGAGTTCAGCAGTCGCAAGGTACGAGAGATGCTCGGCTGGGAGCCGCGCGTCGATTACGCGACGGGCCTCGAGGCGACTGTCGCCTGGCTGAGGACTGAGCACCTCAAGCCCACGCAACCCTGACAAGCTGACGAGCAGGCCCGAGCGTGTCCCCGGCAGTTGCAGTCCCGGAACGCGCATGCGGGCAGGCGAATGCGTAGTAATCCACGATCGCGCTCGGTAGGACACTCCTAGACCGAACCCGATCGCTCCTTCTAGAACGTCGACATGTCCCCGAGGAAGGACGATCCGCTCGACGATCCGCTGCTCTACCTGGGGGTCGCCCGCGACGCCGAGCGTGGGGCCCGGCGCGAGCTTCTGCGCTACTGCCACACGCAGGGCGCGAGTGTCGAGCAGTTGCGCGAGGCCGTGCGCGAGGACAGGCTCGCGACGATGCCGCTCGAGTTCGCCCTGACCAGCGGCCGGCGTTACACCCTCACCGCGATCGCGCGCGGGTCCGGCGTGCCCGCGCCCTACCTGCGGGCGATGCTGCTGGCGCTCGGGCATCCCAACCCCAAGCCGCGGGAGCGCAGGTACTCCGAGGAGGACCTGCGAACGGCGCAGGCGCTCGCGGTCTTCCTCGCCGCCGGCCTGCCGCGTGAGGAGCTGCTGGAGGTCGCGCGTGCGCTCGGGCAGTCGATGGCGCAGGCGGCCGCCGCGATCCGCATCTTCATCGGCAACGCCCTGATCCAGCCCGGCGACAGCGAGCACGAGCTGGGGATGCGCTACATGGCGGCCGTCGAGCAGCTCGCCCCGCAGCTCGCACCGCTACTGGAGCACCAGTTGCGCATCCACCTGCGTGAGCAGGCCACGCGCGACGTGATCGAGCGCGCCGAGCGCGAAGCCGGAGCCGTCAACCACACGCGCGAAGTCGGGGTCTGCTTCGCCGACCTCTCGGGCTTCACCAGGATCGGTGAGCGCGTCCCCGCCGAGCACGTCGGGGCGCTCGGCGCGCGCATGGCGGCGCTCTGCATGGAGGTTGCCCAGCCGCCGGTCGAACTGGTCAAGACGATCGGCGACGGGGGCATGTTCGTGAGCCCCGACGTCGACGCTCTGCTGGACGTCACGCGTGCGCTGGCCCAGAGCGTCGAGCACGAAGGCGAGCAGCTCCCGACGATGCGCGCCGGCGTCGCTTTCGGGCCGGCCGTGGTCCGGCTCGGCGACTGGTTCGGCGCTACCGTCAATCGCGCCAGCCGCATCGCCGACATCGCCAAGCCCCGCACGATCCTCGCCGACGGCGCCACCCACGCACGGTCGACGCGCGCGCTCGCATGGAGACGCACGCGGCGCAGGAGCCTCAGGGGCATCGACGGGCGGGCCCCGCTCTACCGGCTCGACCTTCCCGCCTGACAGAGGTCCTGACCGGCCGAGCCAAGACCACGCGGACCCCCGACGGAGGCCGGTGGGGCGTGCGCGAACCTGCGGAGCCGACCACCTGGCCTGGATCCACCGTGTTGGGGCCGCGCCCGCCAGGCCGCTGTAGAGTCCGTGCCGTGACGCTCGTCCTGCTCACCGGGGCTACCCGCGGCATCGGTCGGGCCGCCGCGATCGAGATCGCCAGCCAGGGGGTCGAGCTGGCGCTGGTGGGCCGCGACGCGGACCGCGTCAACGCCGTCGCACAGGAAGCCGTCGCGACCGGCGGGGGCGCGCCGGTCCATCAGCACGTCGCCGACCTGACGCTGATGGCCGAGGTCCGGGCGCTGGCCGACGAGGTCTCCGGGCGCCACCAGCACATCGACGTGCTGGCCAACAACGCCGGAGCGCTGTTCGGCTCGCGCAAGGAGACCTCCGATGGCTTCGAGCGGACGTTCGCGCTGAACCATCTCGCGCCGTTCCTGCTGACCAACCTGCTGCGCGACCGTCTGAGCGGCGGCCGCGTCGTGACCACCGCGTCCGACGCCCACACGGGCGGGCGCCTGGATCTCGAGGACCTGCAGTCCGAGAAGGGATACTCCGCCATGCGCGTGTACGGCACCTCGAAGCTGTGCAACATCCTGTTCACGCGCGAGCTCGCAAAGCGCGCGCCGGAGCTGCACGCAAACTGCTTTCACCCGGGCGTCGTGCGCACCGGCTTCGGCAAGAACGAGAACGGGATCTGGAAGGTTCTCACCACGCTCGGCGCGCCGTTCTTCCGCTCGCCGCAGCGCGGCGCCCGCTCGCTGGTGTGGCTCGCGCTGTCCGAGCGGGCCGCAACCCTCACCGGCGAGTATGTGCAGGACGAGAAGGTGATCGCGCCCAGCGCCCAGGCCCAGGACGACACGCTCGCCGAAGGCCTGTGGGAGCGCAGCGCCCAGCTCGTGGGCCTGCCCGCCCACGCGCCGAGCTGACTCCACCGACGCGCCGAGCTGACAGCACCGAGAAGACGGCGCCTGTGCCGATGCGTCCTACATCGACAGATGGAAGGGGACGGTCGTGACCACGATCTTGGGCAGCGGTCGCAGGGCGCGCCGCAGTCGTGGTGCCGTCCGGTTGTGCAGGATGCGGTGCCGCCAGTGCCGTACGACGATTTCCGGCATGATCACGGTCAGCGTCAGGTCGGGGCGCAGGCGATGCAGCGACTCGACGTAGTTGACCATCGGCGCGACGATCGCGCGGTAGGGGGACACGACGACCTCGAGCGGCAGGTGATCGCCCCACACGCGCCAGTAGTCGCGAAAGCGCTCGGCCTCCTCCTCGGTGGGGCTGATGTGCAGGGCGAGCGCCGGCTGCTGCAGCGAGGCCGCGTAGGCCAGCGCGCGCATGCTGGTGAGGTCCAGCGAGGCGACCGCCACGACCGTCAGGTTGTGGACCTGCTCGGGACTCTCCTCGGACTCGGCCTCCCCCACCCGCTCCCGATCGGCGACCTCGCGCTCGCTGGCATCGGGCCTGCTCGTGGCGGCGCCGTCCCGCACGCTCGGCACGATCGGACGCCTGGGCACCTCGATCGCATGGGGATGCAGCGCGATCGCCTTGGCCACCGCGTCGTAGTGGCGGCGGATGCTCATCGCCAGCAGGATGAACAGGCCGACCGCCAGCAGGGAGACCCAGGCGCCCGCAGTGAACTTCGTTATCCCCGCGGTGACGAAAACGATCGCCGAGAGCAACCCGCCGGTGGCGTTGAAGGCCAGGCTCCGGCGCCAGTGGGGGTCGCGCAGGCGCCACCAGTGCACGACCATCCCCGCCTGGGACATCGTGAAGGCCAGGAAGACGCCGACGGCGAACAGCGGTATCAGGGGAGCGGTCCTGCCGTCGAACCCGACGTAGATGACCGTCGCGGCGATCGACAGCAGCACGATGCCGTTGCTGAAGGCGAGGCGGTCGCCCATCCGCAGGAAGAGCCGGGGCGCCTGGAGGTCGCGCGCCAGCAGGAACAGCACGCGCGGGAAGCCGTTGTAGGCGGTGTTCGCCGCGAGCAGCAGGATCGCCGCGGTCGCCGCCTGCGTGACGGGGTACATGAGTCCCGAGCCGAAGCTCCGATGGGCGAGCTCCGAGAGCACTGTTTCATGCGAGTTGGGTACGACTCCATCGAGCTGGACCATCGCGATCGTGCCCGCGAACAACGCGATCAGCAGCCCGGCCATCCACGTCAGCGTCGTGCGGGCGTTGCGCCATTCGACCGGCTTGAAAACCGGCACCGCGTTGGAGGTCGCCTCGATCCCGGTCATCGCCGTCGACCCGGAGGCAAAGGCGCGCAGGACCAGCAGCAGGCCCACGCCCTCGGTCGCGGTGAGCGGTGGCCTGGCCGTGGGGTGGAATCCGCGGCCGGAGGCGTCGATCAGGCCGACGGCCACGAGCGCGAAGATCGCGACGATGAACACGTACGTTGGCCAGGCGAACAGGGCGCCGGCCTGGCGGACACCGCGCAGGTTGCCGGCGAGCAGCACCGCGATCACCGCCACCCCGATCACGACCCTGTCAGAGGCCAGTGACGGGATCGCCGATGTGATCGCCGCCATCCCGGAGGCGACCGATACGGCGACCGTCAGGATGTAGTCGGTCATCAGGCCGGCGGCGGCGACCAGCCCGGGAATGCGGCCGAGGTTGTCGCCGGCCACGATGTAGGAGCCGCCGCCGTGGGGATACGCGCGGATCGTCTGGCGGTAGGACACGCCGACCGCGAGCATCAGGAAGGCGATCGTGGCGGCGATCGGCAGCGAATAGCTCAGCCCGGCGCTGCCCGCCAGGACGAGGATCGCGAGCATCGCTTCGGGGCCGTACGCGACCGACGAGAGCGCGTCGGCCGAGAGCACCGGCAGCGCCACCAGCTTGCGCATCCGCTCGCGGGCGATCGCGGTGCTCCTCAGGGGAGGTCCGAGCAGCGCGCGCCGCAGGTCGTAGCCCAGGCGCCCCAGCCGCGAGGACGGCACCTCTGCCTCGCTCGTCGACTCCACCGCCGGCAGCGGCCCGCTCTGCACGCGCACGAAACGCCAGAAGCGGGTCGGCCGGATGTCCGTGGGGTCGGGGAAGCCGCCCAGGCTCGGGTCCACGGGCAGCGCTCGCCGCCACACTTCGGGGTTGCCGCAGACCCGACCCCACTCGCGCCCCACGCGGCGCAGCACGCCGAGCTGGCTCGCGTCGAGCGTCGTCAGCACTGCGTCGGGGCTCGGTGGGCCCGAATCCTCCTCCCTATGGCGTTCGTCCCGGTCGCCGCTCGTGCCGGCGCCGGGCGGGCCGGGCTCACGCTGGTGCCGGCGAACCTCCATCAGCGAGTCGCGCGCCCCATGACCCCAGGGAAGCTACCCGACCCAGCCCTCGACGAGGAGCGCCTGGGCCGGCGGCGCCGTGAGCGCTCGGCCCATGTCACCTGTGTATGCTCCGGCCGGGACCCGCGGCCGGACGCTCGGGTCCGCCCGATCCGAAGAAGCGCCACGACGGGGGGATGAGATGCGCAAGACGGTGGTGACAGGCATTCTGCTCGCGCTGGCGCTCGCACCGACGACCGCATTTGCGGCGAAACGCTCCGACGGCTCGACGCCGGTGCCGACGTCGGTCATCAGGGCTGTGAGCTCGGTGCCGGCGGCGACGCTCGACAGCGTCGGCGTGGGGAAGCTCGGCAATAGCTACAAGCTCGAGCGGCTGAGCGGCGCGGCGGTGGCTCCGGGAACGAAGGCGACGCTGATTTCAGAGGACGCGGCCTGGTGCCCGCACTGCGCAGCGAACTCATGGGCGATCGCGATCACGCTCGAGCGCTTCGGCACGCTCAGCGGCCTGCGCGTGATCGACTCGGGCACCTACTTCGGCAAGGTGCTGCACGCCAAGCCGTCCTTCTCCCACACGCAAGGCCTCAGCTTCCTCGACGCCCACTACACGAGCAGCCTCGTTGCGTTCGAACCGATCGTGCTGTTCGCTCGCAACGGCAAGCCCGTCGAGACGCCGACCAACGCGCAGACCAAGGCGATCGAAGCGTTCGACCGCGAAGGCGTCGTCCCCGCTGTCGACCTCGGGGGCGCGTTCGGAGCGGTCAACTCGGCGTTCTCACCGGGCAAGCTGGCCGGCCTCAGCGCGGCAAAGATCGCAGGCGAGCTGGCGAGCCCGACGAGCGCGCTCGCGCCGTACATCGACGCCGAGGCGAACGTCCTGACCGCGGCTCTCTGCGTCGCGACGGGCCAGCAGCCGACGGCCGTTTGCAGCGCTCCCGGAGTCCAGGCCGCGGCTGCCACCCTGCCCGCGGCCTGAGCAGGCGCCCCCGCAGACAGCGGCGATCGTTGCGCAGTGCGTCAGGGCGCGATCAGCGCCGCTCGACCGTGTCCGGGTCTCCGCGTTAGAGGTCCGACTGCAGTACCTTCACGACCGTGACACTCGAAGAGCTGACCGAGGCGGTGGCGCAGGGCGCGGTCGACACGGTCCTGCTGGCGATGACCGACATGCAGGGCCGCCTGCAGGGCAAGCGCCTGACCGCAACGCACTTCCTCGACGAGGTGGCCGAGCACGGGGCGGAGAGCTGCAACTACCTGCTGGCCGTCGACGTCGACATGAGAACGGTCGCCGGCTACGCGATGTCCTCGTGGGAGGGCGGCTACGGCGACATGCTGCTCGTCCCGGACCTCGACACGCTGCGCCCCGTGCCCTGGCAGGAGGGCACGGTGGTGTGTCTGGCCGACGTCGCCTGGCCCGACGGCTCGGACGTGGTGGCCTCCCCGCGCCAGATACTGCGCAGGCAGCTCGCGCGGCTGGCCGAGCGCGGATGGGTGGCCAACGCCGGCACCGAGCTCGAGTTCATGGTGTTCCTCGACACCTACGAGCAGGCGTGGCACAAGCGCTATCGCGACCTGCGCCCGGCGAACCTCTACAACGTCGACTACTCGCTGCTCGGCACCGCTCGCGTCGAGCCGCTGATCCGCCATATCCGCAACAGCATGGTGGCGGCGGGGATGGTCGTGGAGGATTCCAAGGGCGAGTGCAACTTCGGCCAGCACGAGATCAACTTCCACTACGCGGACGCGCTGCGCACAGCAGACGAGCACGCGATCTACAAGAACGGCGCCAAGGAGATCGCGGCCGCGGAGGGCATGGCGATCACGTTCATGGCCAAGTTCGACGAGCGCGAGGGCAGCTCGTGCCACATCCATTTCTCGCTCGCCGACGATTCGGACCCACCCACCCCGCTGTTCGCGCGCGAGGAGCCGCTGTTCCGCTCGTTCCTGGCGGGACAGCTCGCGTGCCTGCGCGAGATGACCCTGCTGCTCGCGCCGCACGTCAACTCCTACAAGCGCTACGCCGCTACCAGCTTCGCGCCCACGACGGTCGCCTGGGGACACGACAACCGCACGTGCTCGCTGCGCGTCGTCGGCCACGGTCCGTCGCTGCGCTTCGAGAACCGCGTCGGCGGCGCCGACCTCAACCCCTACCTCGCGCTGAGCGCGATCATCGCCTCCGGGCTGCACGGGATCGAAGCGGAGCTCGAGCTCGAGCCGGCTCTGGAGGGCAGCGCGTACGCCGCGCACGAGCGCCCGCACCTGCCGGCGAGCCTGCGCGACGCGCGCGAGCTGTTCGCCCACAGCGATGTCGTGCGTGCGGCATTCGGCGAGGAGGTCGTCGCGCACTACCTCAACGCAGCGGACGTCGAGCTCGCGACCTTCCAGGCGGCGGTGACGGACTGGGAGCGCGTGCGAGGATTTGAGCGACTGTGATCGACTCGTAGGCTGAGAACGATGGCGGGCGCACACGGACCTGAACACCAAGCCACCGGCGGGACGCTCACGCTTCCCAACGCCGTCTTCGCCCCCGTACGCTCGCAGACCGCGTTCGAGGAGACCGTCGAGCGGCTGGGCACGGCGATCAAGCTCGGACTGCTTGCGCCCGGCTCGCAGCTGCCCGCCGAGCGCGAGCTGTGCGCGCGCCTCGGGATCGCGCGCTCCACGCTGCGCCAGGCGCTCACCGCGCTCGGCCAGAGCGGGCACGTGTTCGCGACCCGCGGGCGCGGCGGCGGCACCTTCGTGTCCGACCCGCAGCCGCCCACCGATCCGCCCTCGCCGCAGATGCTCGCGCAGTGGCGTGAGACCTGCGACCAACGCCTGGCCGTCGAGCTGGGGGTGGCGGTGCTCGCGGCCGAGCGCGCGGACAGCGCCGACCTGGACGCGCTCGACGAGGTCGCCGCGTCACTCGAGCGCGCGCTCGAGGACTTCGCCGCCTACCGCCAGGCTGACATCCGCCTGCACGTCGGGCTCGCCGAGGCAACAGGCTCGGCGCGGCTCGTGCGGGCGATGACCGAGGCGCAGGGCGCCATGACCGACCTGATCGCCTACATCGCGCACCCGCCCCAGGTGCTCGCCTCCTCCAACGCGCAGCACCGCCGGCTGCTCGCCGCGGTGCGCGAGCGCGACGCGATGCGCGCTGTGCGCGTGATGAGCGAGCACCTGCGGGGCACCGAGCACATCCTCGCGGGACTGCTGCCGGACGCCTGATCGGCGCAAACGGGCGTGGCGCGAGCAGTTCGCCCCCTGTCGGGTGCTCCCTCTTTCCAGGACTCGCGCGTAATGGTATTGTCGGGCTACCTATCCAATCCGGCGACGTGCGCGCGTCATCACTAGTGGGGGTAGCTGTCAATGTTCAAGAAGATCGTCTGGGCGACCGACGGCTCGGAGTCCGCCGACCGCGCGCTCGAGGTCGCCAAGTCGCTCGCGCAGAACGGCGCCACGCTCTTGGCGGTCCACAGCGTGGAGTACATCGTGGGCAAGGGGACGATTCCGGTGGATGCCGGCGAGGACGAAAGCCAGGCGAAGATCGCCAAGCAGGTGGCCGACCTGGTGCAGCAGGGCGTGAGCGCCAGCGCAAAGATCGTTCAAGGCGGCGTCACGGGGGCCGCGCACACGGTGGCAAAGGTCGCCGAAGAGGAGGGCGCGGACGTGATCGTCGTAGGCACCCGGGGCCACACGCCTCTGGCAGGCCTCCTGCTCGGCGGCGTGACTCAGCGCCTGCTGCACATCGCACCGTGCCCGGTGCTTGTCGTACCCACCTCCTGAGCACTCGAACTCCCCGGACACGCGCGTCCTCGCAGGAAGCACCTGCAAGATGAGCCCCGTCCGCCGTCCTGGCCGGGTGCGGCCCCTGCCCGTTTGCGCCCTGTCCGGCCAACTGCAGGCGACCGCCGGGAATGCACTTGACTTCCGTCCCCGATCGCGCGTATTGTCACGATCGAAGGACGGATCACCAAACCTTTTCCTTCTCGAGGAGGCCAGCCCATGAGTGCAGCCGGGACAGCAGCCGGGACGCTGACCGCCGACGAGCAGACGCTTGCCGGGTTGGGCTACAAACAGGAGCTCAGGCGGGGCTGGAGCTCGTTCTCGAACTTCGCGATCTCGTTCACGATCATCTCCGTCCTCGCGGGTCCTTTCACGACCTTCAGCCAGGCGTGGAACAACGGCGGCCCGCCGGCGATCTCGATCGGCTGGCCGGTGATCACGGTGTTCGTGCTGGCGGTCGGCTTCTCGATGTCCGAGCTGGCGTCCGCATTCCCGACCGCCGGGGGCATCTACTACTGGGCCTACCAGCTCGGTGGGGCCGGCTGGGCCTGGTTCACCGGCTGGTTCAATCTGCTCGGGCTGGTCGCGATCACAGCCTCGGTCGACTACGCCGCAGCGACCTTCCTGAACACGCTGCTCGGCCTTTACAACCTGCATTTCCTGGTCGACTTCGCTACGACGAGCATCACCTCGAACCTGCACCACACCTTCGACCTGTTCGTGCTGATACTGGCGGCCCACGGGCTCATCAACGTGTTCTCCTCGCCGCTGGTGGCACTGTTCAACCGGGTGTCGGTCTGGTGGCACGTCCTTGGCGTCGCCACGATAGTCGTCATTCTGTTCGCTGTCCCGTCCCACCACCAGAGCTTCGCGTTCGCCTTCGCTCACCGGCTCGACAACTCTGGCTTCAGCCACAGCATGTACTGGTTCTACATCCTGCCGGTCGGCTTCCTTCTGACGATGTACACGTTCACCGGCTATGACGCGTCGGCGCACATCTCGGAGGAGACCAGGGGCGCGTCGATGTCGGCGCCGAGAGGTCTCTGGCGCGCAATCTTCTATTCAGGCCTCGTCGGCTGGGTCGTCCTGCTAGCGCTGGTGTTCGCGGCGACACACGTCACGAAGATCGACGCCGAGGGAGGCACGGCGCTCGCGATCATCGAGACGGCGCTCAGCTCCTCGCTCGCCAAGCTCGTGATCCTGATCTCGACCGTCGGCCAGCTGTTCTGCGGCATGGGCTGCGTGGCGGCGGCCTCACGGATGACCTTCGCGTTCTCGCGCGACGGCGCGATCCCGGGCCACAGGCTCTGGCGGCGGCTCAACTCGCACCGCACCCCGACCTGGTCAGTGCTGTTCGTGAGCCTGTTCGCGCTCGCGATCACCTGGCCGGCCGAGTTCGGGGACAAAGCGGGCACGACGGTCGCATTCATCGCCGTCACGCAGATCACCACGATTGGCCTGTACGTGGCGTACACGATTCCCGTGTATCTGCGCTGGCGCAAGGGGGATGCGTTCCAGACGGGGCCGTGGAACCTCGGGCGCAAGTACAAGTGGATCAATCTGGTTGCGATCGTGTGGGTGGCGCTGAACGTGATCATCTTCAGCCTGCCCGCGACCCCGAGCGCCGTGCCGTTCAAGACCGGGTTCACATGGACGGCGTTCAACTACTCCCCACTGGTCAACATCGGCGTGTTCGTAGCCGTCGGGCTCTGGTGGCTGATCTCCGCGAACAGGACCTTCAAGGGCCCGGTTCGCACGGTCGACGTGCCCGACGTGGCCGGCGGCCCACTCACGCCCGGCGCCGCCGCGGCCTCGCCATGATGGACGCCTGACCCTGGCTGGAACGCTCACAGTCCTGGAGCCCGCCACAGAGGCGGTGCTGGCCGAGGTCGCGCGCGCGGGCGTCGAGGAGGTCGACGAGGCGGTCGCGCACGCCAGGGCGGCGATGCCGGCGTGGCGCGCGCTGGCGCCGGGTGAGCGCGCGCGGACGCTGCGGGCCCTCGCCGACACCCTGGCCGAGCACCGCGACGAGCTCGCCGTGCTGGAGGCGCGCAACGCTGGCAAGGCGATCGGCGACGCGCGGGGGGAGATGGGGATGGTGATCGACACCTTCCGCTATTACGCGGGCGCGCCCGAGCGGCTGCTCGGCGACACGATCCCGGTGGCCGGCGGGCAGGCCTTCACGGTGCGTGAGCCGGTCGGCGTCGTCGGGCTGATCACGCCGTGGAACTTCCCCTTGACGATCGCCTCCTGGAAGCTCGCGCCGGCGCTCGCCGCGGGCAACACGGTCGTGCTCAAGCCGGCCGAGCTCACGCCGCTGACCGCGCTGCGCTTCGGCGAGCTGGCGCGCGAGGCGGGCCTTCCCGACGGCGTCGTCAACGTCGTCGTCGGCCCGGGTCGCACGTGCGGGCAGCGTCTGGTCGAGCATCCGGACGTGGCGAAGATCGCGTTCACCGGCTCGACCGAGGTCGGACGCTCGATCGCCGCGGGCGCGGCGGCGAGCATCAAGCGCGTCACCCTGGAGCTGGGCGGCAAGTCCGCGAACATCGTCTTCGCCGACGCGGACCTCGAGACCGCCGCGGCGGCGGCACCGCTTGCGGTGTTTGGCAATGCAGGCCAGGACTGCTGCGCGCGCTCGCGTATCCTCGTACAGCGGGACGCGCTCGAGCGCTTCCTCGAGCTGCTGGAGGTCCACGTGACGGCGCTGCGAGTGGGCGATCCGCTCGACGAGGCCACGCAGATGGGCCCACTCATCTCCGCCGCCCAACGCGAGGCCGTCGCCTCGTTCCTCGACGGCCAAGCGCCCGTCGCCTTCCGCGGGAGCGCGCCCGAGGGCGCGGGCTTCTGGTTCGCTCCGACGGTGCTGGCTCCCGTGCAGCCGAGCGACCGCGTGGCCCAGGAGGAGGTGTTTGGCCCGATCGCCGCGGTGATGTCCTTCGAGGACGAGGCCGAGGCGATCCGCGTTGCCAACGATACGATCTACGGCCTGTCGGGGTCGATATGGACGGGCGACGGTGCTCGCGCGCTGCGCGTCGCCCGCGCTCTCGACACCGGCGCGCTCTCGATCAACGCGAACACCTCGGTGCGCGTGAGCACTCCGTTCGGCGGCTTCAAGCAGTCCGGCTACGGGCGCGAGCTGGGTCCGCATGCGCTCGACGCCTACACAGAGGTGAAGACGATCTTCTACTCCACGGAGCAATGATGGCTACGGCGGGCAGACTTGACGGGCGTGTGTGCGTGGTGACCGGCGCCAGCGGCGGGATCGGCGTCGCCACCGCCGCCCTGTTCCAGCGCGAGGGCGCGACGGTGGTCGGCGTGGACCTGAACGCGGACTCGCCCGGGGACCTAACGCTGCAGGCCGACGTGACCGACGAGGAGCAGGTGCGCGAGACCTTCCAGCAGGTACGCGGCCGCTACGGACACATCGAGGTCCTGTTCAACAACGCCGGGATCTCCCCGAACGACGACGGCTCCGTGCTCGAGACGACCCTGGAGGCATGGGAGCGCGTCCAGCAGGTCAACCTGCGCAGCGTCTTCTTGTGCTGCAAGCACGGCATCCCGCACCTGCTCGAGAACGACGGCCCGTCACGCGGCTCGGTCATAAACACCGCGTCGTTCGTCGCCGTGATGGGCGCCGCCACCTCGCAGATCTCCTACACCGCCTCCAAGGGCGGCGTCCTGGCGCTCTCGCGCGAGCTCGGCGTGGAGTTCGCGCGGCGTGGCGTGCGCGTCAACGCGCTCTGCCCCGGACCTGTGGACACGCCGCTGCTGCGCGAGCTGTTCGCCAAGGACCCCGAGCAGGCGGCGCGCCGGCTCGTGCACGTCCCCATGGGCCGCTTCGCCCGCGCCGAGGAGATCGCCCAGGGTGCCCTGTTCCTGGCCAGCGACGAGTCCAGCTACGTGACCGCGTCGACGTTCCTCATCGACGGAGGCCTCAGCGGGGCGTACACGACGCCCCTCGATTAGCGCCCGCGCGAGCGAGCAGCATGCCGCCAGCGCCTGGTCCACGGACCGAGCACCAGGTTGACCAGCCAGATCACCAGCGCGCCGGCCACGGTCGACCAGAAGCCGCCGACGTACAGGCCCGTGACCAGCTTGCTGGTCAGCCACAGCATGAGCGCGTTGACGAACAGCAGCGCTACGCCGAACGACAGGATCACCGCGGGAAGCGTCAGCAGGATCACCAGCGGCCGCAGCGCGAAGTTCACCAGGCCGAGGATCGCTCCGCCCAGCAGTAGCGTCGCCAGGTCATCGCTGTAGCCGACCGCCGGCACGAGCGCGGCCGCAATCAACAGGCCGACGCAGTTGCTCAGCCAGGCGAGGATCAACCTGGTTCCCAGACCGATGCTCACGGTGGCACGGCGTCCGCGGTCGTGGCCAGACCGCGACGGCCGAGCTCGCCAGGCGCCATATCGCCGCGATCCACCGCCGGCGCGCCCGGGAGAGGGCGCCTCGACAGCGACCGGTGACCCGCCGGCGCTCGAGGCCGGCGGGTCACTCGGACGCTGCTATCGAAGAAGCTCCGCCCGCTCAGCGCCCGCGCTGGCGGCGCTGGCGGCGCTGCGCCACCACGATCGAGAAGCCCGCACCCATCAGGAGCAGGCCGAAGCCGATGTCCCAACGCAGGTCGAAGCCCGTGAACGGAAGCGTGCTTGCTTTTTCGGTGCTCGTCGTGGGAGTGCTGCTCGCTTTCGCGGGCGCCACTTCTTTTTCAGGCGTCGCTTTTTCCGATTCTTTCGCCGGCAACGTGCCCGTGCTCGGCGTCGTTGCCGGTGTCGTTGCCGGCGTCGTTGCCGGTGTCGTGGTCGTCGTCGTTGCCGGCGGCGTGGTCACGGTCGTGGTCACGGTCGTGGTGGGCGTGCTGTAGCCCGACGTGGGTTCCGACGCAACCGCGGCGCTCGGCACCACGAGCGCGAGCGCCAACAGCAGCGCCACGGGCAGGACCGACAGCCCGCGCAAGATGCTGGACGATCCCCTCCTCATCGGCGCTGCGCCTACTGTCCGTGGCCTGCTCGAGGCCATGACATCGGTCCGAGTCATGCCAACCTCCCATCGATGGTGTGATGAACGCTGCAGCCCTGCTTCAGGGCCTCTTTCCGTGCTTGTCACATCGGTTCTCTGTCGCAAGGCATCATCTCTGGTTCGCCGTTTGCAGGCGGTCGCCTGCTTCTCGCTTCTCCAAGGTCTATCACCTATCGCGGTCGACGTAAGGCTTGCACACGCTATTTCCGCTCTGCGAAGCGCCAAAACCCCCTCTTAGCACCCAAACCCGCTCATCAGACCCGTACACGTCCCGCCAGCGTCCCCTCCGCCAGCCGGCCGCGCAGCACCTTCTTGTCGAACTTGCCCACGCTCGTCTTGGGGATCTCCGAGACGAATGCGAACTCGTCCGGGAGCCACCACTTTGCGACCCTGCCGCGCAGGTGCTCGACGAGCTCCTCGGCGCTCGTGGCGCCCTGCTCGCGCAGCACGACACAGCACAGCGGGCGCTCGGCCCAGCGCTCGTCCGGCTTGGCGATCACCGCCGCCTCGAGCACGTCGGGGTGGGACATCAGCTCGTTCTCCAGCTCGACCGAGGAGATCCACTCGCCGCCGGACTTGATCACGTCCTTGGAGCGGTCGGTGATCTGCACGAAGGCCTTCTCGTCGACCGCCGCGATGTCGCCCGTGCGCAGCCAGCCGGCGTCGAACTTCTCATCACCGGAGTCATCGCGGAAGTACGCGGAGGCGATCCACGGACCGCGGACCTCGATCTCGCCGGTGGACTCACCGTCCCAGGGAACCTCGCCGCCGCCGTCGTCGACCAGGCGCAGCTCGACCCACGGAAGTGGCCTTCCCTGCCTTGCGCGATCGTCCCAGTAGGCGTCGTCGTGCGCGCCCTCGCGGGGGCGGGCGTAGGTGGCAACCGGGCTGGTCTCCGTCATGCCCCAGGCCTGGAAGATGCGCACGCCGTGACGCTCCTCGAAGTCCTTCATCAGCGCTCTCGGCACCGCCGAGCCGCCGCAGGCGGCATTGGTGAGCGAGGACAGATCGACCTCCGGGTGCGCGTCGGCGTAGCGGAGCAGATCGGCGAAGATCGTCGGCACGCAGCCCATCTGGGTCGGGCGCTCGGCGGCGATCAGCTTCGCCAGATGCTCGGCGCCGAGGAAGCGGTCGGGCAGGATCAGGTCCGCTCCCGCCAGCGCCGCCCCATAGGGAAGCCCCCACGCGTTGGCGTGGAACATGGGAACCACCGCCAGCACCCGGTCGGCGCGCGAGAGGCCGTTCGCGTCGGTCATGAGGGTGGCCGAGGAGTGCAGGCTGATCGATCGGTGCGAGTACAGCACGCCCTTGGGGTTGCCCGTCGTCCCGCTCGTGTAGCACAGCGCGGCCGCCTGGCGCTCGTCCAGCTCGGGGTACAGAGATTCGGAGCCCGCCCGCCCGGCCGGGTCCGACTCAGCTTCCGCCAGGAGCTCCTCGTAGCGCAGGGCGTTCGGCAGCTGGTCGATCTCCGAGGGCTCCCCCTGTCCGTCGCCCATGACGACGTAGTGGACCACGCTGTTGAACGTCGGTGCGAGTTTCGCCAGCAACGCCACCAGCGAGTCGTCGACGAAGATCACTCGGTCCTCTGCGTGGTTGACGATGTACGTCAGCTGCTCCTCGAACAGGCGGATGTTGAGCGTGTGCAGCACCGCGCCCGTGCACGGCACCGCGAAGTACAGCTCGAAGTGGCGCTGGTTGTTCCACGCGAACGTGCCCACGCGGTCTCCCTGCGCCACCCCCAGCCGGCTCAGTGCTAGCGCCAGGCGATCGATGCGATCGGCCAGCTCGGCGTGCGTGGCGCGCGCAACGGAGCCGTCGGCCTTCAGCGTCACCAGCTCCGCGCCCAGGTTGCACGAGCGCATCCTGCGGCGGATGTGGTTGAGGGTCAGCGGGAAGTCGTTCTGCATCAGACCCTGCAACATCTGCGTCATCCCCTCCCCACCCTCTCGCGTGGCGCCAGCTCTCGCAGTTCATCGTAGATGCCGCGCGTACGCTGCGCGATGTCATCCCAGTCGAAGCGCAGCACGTGCTCGGAAGCCTCCGTCACCAGGCGGTCGCGCAGCGCGTCGTCGACAAGCAGGCGTTCGATCATCACGCCCAGGTGCGCGGCGTCCCCGCCGTTGAAGCGCAGCCCGACGCGCTCGCCCACCGGCACCACCTCGCGCAGCCCGCCCGTGTCGGCCACGATGCACGGGCAGCCGGAGGCCATCGCCTCCAGCGCAACCAGCCCGAACGGCTCGTAGATCGAGGGAACCACGCACAGATCGGCTATCCGGTAGAGCGAGTGCAGCACGTCGTCGCCGATCCAGCCCAGGAACGTTCCCTGCTCGCAGAGGCCCAGCCGCTGCGCCTGCGCCTTCAGCTCCCCCTCGTGGGTGCCGCTGCCGGCAACCAGGAAGCGCACGTTGCCGACCCGGTCGATCACGTCAGGAAGGGCGTCGAGCGCTAGCTGGAAGCCCTTCTCGTAGACCAGCCGCCCGACCAGCAGCACCAGCTTCTCGTGCGGCGCCGCGAACTCGCGCCGCAGCGCCCGCAGGTCTCCCGTCGGTCGCAGTTCGCTCGGGTCCACTCCGTTGGGGATGACCGCAACCCGCCGCTCCTCGATGTCGAAGATGTCGGCCACGTGCCCGCGCATGTAGTACGAGCAGACGATCACCGCGTCCGCGCGATGAGCCATCCACCGCTCGACCGAGTGGATGTGCGACTGCGGCGGATTCTCCACCCAGCCCTGGTGGCGGCCGTGCTCTGTGGCGTGGATGGTCGTGACGTAGGCCACACCGAGCCTGTCCGCGAGCGCGGCGGAGGCCTGTCCGACCAGCCAGTCGTGGCCGTGCACCAGGTCGTAGGCATGCTCCTGCGCGAGCGCCTCGCCCGCCGCGAGCATGTCCTCGTTCATCTGCTCCACCCACGCTACGAACCGATCCAGGTCGCGGGGCCAGCCGGGCTCGCGCACGCGATGGACTCTCACGCCACCGCTCTCCTCCAGGCACGACCGGTCGATCTCCAGCTCGGAGCCCACGCCGCGGGTGAGCACATCCACACGGACGCCCTGGCGGACCAGCGCCTCGGCGAGCTTGCGTACGTGGCGGGCCAGGCCGCCCTCGATCACCGGCGGGTACTCCCAGGAGAGGATGAGCACGCGGTCGCCCATTCCCGAGACCCTATATCCCAGCGCCGGAACATCCCCTCTCGACGATGTCATCCCTCGGTTCCACCAGAGCGGCCGCAGGAACGGGCGCCGGCCCTCATCAGATGCCGATCAGCCCGAGCTCGTCCATGCGCCGTGCAGCGCTGGACGCCCACACCTCCGTGCCGGCAAGGCACACGACACCCGCTTCGGACAGCCGGCCGGCCGCGTCCTGGAGCGTCTGAGCCTCGGCGCCGAGCTCGGCGGCCAGCTCCGCGCACGACCACCGCCGCTCGCCGTCCCCGCTCAAAAGCGCCAGGATGATCACCCGTTCGAGTCTCCTACTGCTGGCAGCTCGCGCTTGCTCGTGCATACGAGTATTCTGTCCGGTTCGGGCGCCGCTAGGGTGAGATCGTGCCCTGCCGGCAATCCGCGGGCGAGGCACACGACCTACGCGATCGCCCGTGACGAGCGTACTCAACAGCATCGGGGAAGGACTCTCCAACGCCTTCCTGATGGCCTGGGAGGTGTGGTGGGCGCTGGTGCTGGGCTTCGCCATCTCGGCGATCGTGCAGGCGTGGGTCCCGCGCGAGCGGATCGAGCGGTCGCTCGGGGGCGGCGGGGTGCGCTCGGTCTCGCTGGCCACCGCCTTGGGAGCAGCGTCCTCGTCGTGCTCCTATGCCGCCGTGGCCATCGCCAGGGCGCTGTTCGCCGCCGGCGCGTCGGCCGCCAGCGCCCTGGCCTTCCAGTTCGCCTCCACCAACCTGGTGATCGAGCTGGGCATCGTCCTGTGGGTGTTGATCGGGTGGCAGTTCACGCTTGCCGAGCTCCTCGGCGGTCTGGTGCTGATCGCGATCATGACCGTGCTGCTTCGCCTGTTCGTCTCCGCGCGGCTGGAGGCGCGGGCACGCGAGCACGCCCGCGCCGCCGAGCCCGGTCATCGCCACCACTCGGCCGGCGCGCCCATGTCGATACGCCGGCGCGTGAGCTCCGTGGAGGCGTGGTCGGACGTGGCGCAGAACTTCCGCAACGACTGGTCGATGCTCTACAGGGAGATCCTCGCGGGCTTCCTGCTGGCGGGCTTCGTCGGCCTGCTCGGCAACGGCTTCTTCAGGCGCCTGTTCGCCGAGCACGCCCCCGAACCGCTGCGCCTGGCGGAGAATGTGCTCGTGGGCCCGCTGCTCGCGGTCCTCAGCTTCGTCTGCTCGGTCGGCAACGTGCCGCTTGCCGCCGTCCTGTGGTCCGGGGGGATCGGGTTCGCGGGGGTCATCGCGTTCATCTTCGCCGACCTGATCATCCTGCCCATCGTGGCCATCTACCGCAAGTACTATGGCCGACGGTTCGCCATGCGAATCGTCGCGCTGATGCTGGTGACGATGGTCCTCGCCGCGCTGGTTGTGGACGGGCTGTTCAGCGCGGCCGGCCTCATCCCCCACGCTCGCCCCACCCGCGCGGACATCTTCCGCGGCGTGCAGGTCGACTACAGGCTGTTCACCAACATCCTCGGCGCTGCGATCTTCGCGACCATGTTCGCGCTGACGCTGCGCCGCGGCAGCACCGTCTGCGCCGAGTCGCTCACACGCGCGCATGACCCGCCCTGCGCGAACGAGACGACGCCCGATGGCAGATCGTGAGCAGGTGCCGCTCAGTGCTCGGGCCACTGCTCCATCGGTGAGAGATCGATCTCCAGCTGACGCGGGGACGGTCGCAGGGGCTCGCTCGTCTGCCGCGGCCTGCCGCGCTTGGCCCAATGGCCGATCACCTCGCGGCTGCGGCAGGTGTAGTGGTTGACGCGCCGGTCGGTGGGCTGGATCGCCAGCCCACCGGGCGCCGTCCCGGTGACCACGGCGTGGAAGCGCCGACCTTTGTGGTCGACCTCGACGATGTCGCCCGTCTGGATGCCCTCGAGCCGCATTGGACGGCCAACTCCAGCAGGAACGCCGGCGCGACGCGAGCTCGCCGGCGCGCGGTGGACTCACGTGGGCCCACCTGCGACGCGCGCCGGGTCGGCTAGAACGTAGGCTTGCTCTCGGTGCGCTGGCTCATTGACGGGATGAACGTGATCGGCACGCGACCGGACGCGTGGTGGCAGGACCGGCACGGGGCCATGGTCAAGCTCGTCGGCATGCTCGAGCGGTGGGCCGCCGCCAGCGGGGCGGACGTCACCGTCGTCTTCGAGCAGCCTCCCTCGCCGCCGATCCGCTCGACGGTCATCGATATCGCGCACGCGCCGCGGCCGCGACGCGACTCGGCCGACGACGAGATCGTTCGCCTGCTCCTTGCCGACGCCGAGCCGGGCGCGATCCGGGTGGTCACCTCGGACATGTGGCTGGCCGACCGCGTGCACGCCGCGGGCGCGACCGTCGAGCCGGCGGCCGCGTTCCGCGCGCTGATCGAAGACGCCTGATGGCGCCCGTCACGCGATACGCGCGCAGCGGCGAGGCCAGCATCGCCTACCAGGTCGTCGGCGAGGGCCCGCTCGACCTGCTGTTCGTGACCGGTTGGCTCACCCAGCTCGAGCAGCTGTGGGAGGCGCCGGCCAATCGCCGCTTCCTGGAGCGACTCACGACGTTCGGCCGGCTGATCCTGTTCGACAGCCGCGGGACCGGGCTCTCGGAGCGAGTTCTCGAGACCTACACGATCGAGCAGGAGGCCCGTGACGCCATCGCGGTGCTCGACGCCGCCGGCAGCGAACGCGCCGCGCTCTTCACCTACGCGCAGGGAGGCCTCGTCGGAGCGCTGCTGGCCGCCGACTGCCCCGAGCGGATCGGCGCGCTGATCATGTATGCGTCGATCGCTCGCACCTCGTGGGCTCCCGACTTCGACTGGGCGATGACCAGCGAGGAACGGGAGGAGCTCAGCGAGCGCAACATCGCCACGTGGGGTGAGGCCAACGGTGACGCGATGCGGGCGTGGGCGCCGTCGATGGCCGAGGACCCGGCGCTGGTCGCATGGTTCGCGCGCATGCAGCGGCTGGCCGCCAGCCCCGGCGAGGCGCGGATCATCTCCAGGGCGATGGTCGACCTCGACGTGCGCGACGTGCTCCCGCGCATCCGCGTGCCCACACTGGTCATGCACCGGCCGAACGAGCGGGTCTGGGACGTGCGCCACTCGCACTACCTGGCCGAGAACATCCCGGGCGCGCGCTACGTCGAACTGGAGGGAATCGACTCGCTCCCGTTCGTCGGCGACAGTGACGCGATCGTCGAGGAGATCGAGGAGTTCCTCACCGGCGTGCGCAGCGGCGGCGAATTCGCGCGCGCTCTGCTGACGGTGCTGTTCACCGACATCGTCGACGCCACCGCGCGCGCGGCGAAGCTGGGCGACGGCCGCTGGCGTGACCTGCTCGCGCAGCACGACGAGCAGGTGCGCGCTCAGCTCGCCCGTTTCGGCGGGCGCGCGGTCAAGACCGTGGGCGACGGCTTCCTTGCGACCTTCGACGGACCGCCTTCGCGCGCCCTGCGCTGCGCTCTGGCGATCACCGCCGCGGCCCGCGAGCTGGACGTGGAGGTTCGCATCGGCATGCACACAGGCGAGTGCGAGCTGATCGGCGAAGATGTTGGAGGCATGGCCGTGCACATCGCCTCGCGCGTAAGCGGTCTGGCCGCTCCCGGCGAGGTGCTCGTCTCGGGCACGGTGTTCGGAACGGTCGTGGGCGGCCCGTTCGCGTTCGAGGACCGGGGCTTTCACGAGCTCAAGGGCGTCCCCGGTCGCTGGCCGCTGTTCGCGTTGGGGGGTTGAGGCCCAGGAGGTAACGCTCGTGACGCGCTGAAGCGGGGACCAGAGCGCGCCACGAGCTGACGGGTGTGCCAGCCTTGGCCCCATCTTGTAGCGAGACTCCCCGAGGGCGAATACCTTCCCGGCGCCCGCGAGGATCTCCACAGCGATGCGACCCGCCAGCCGGCGCTGGTGGGATCGCTTCACGTGGCGTGGCCATCCACAGGCATCAGCAGCACGGGCACGGGTGACTCGGCGAGCATTCGACGCACGACCGCGGCGCGTCCGCGAGCGAGGTCCTGGCTCCAGCCGAGCGCAACGAGCTCACAGTGGCTCCGACGGAGGATGTCGAGCAGCTGCTCGGGCGGCTCACCCACACGCAGCTGGAGCCTCGCGTCCGACGCCGCGGGACAGTGGCGGGCGACGAACTCCTCTCTCCACGCGCGCACCTCGTGTGGGAGATGGTCGCTGAACGCCGGCAGCGATCGCTCCTGGTAGACGTGGGCCACCACGATCTCGAGCTCGCCGTCTGAGGCCAGCTCCAGGATCTCCTGCAGCGCTGCCGCGCTCGGCGCGGTTCCGTCCAGCGGCGCGAGCACGCTCTCGATGTCGCGCTTCACGGCCGCGTTCGGCGACACGACGACGACCGGCCTGACCAGCGACGTGACCAGAGCCACAGCGGTGCTGCCGGCTGGGCGCTTGCCGGCGGGGGTGCCTCGGGCGCCGATCACAACCGCGGCCACGTCCTCGTCCGCAGCCGCGCGAGCGATCACCTCGTCCGCTCGTCCAGCGACGGTCGTGAGCGTCACCCCTGCCTTCTGTGCCGCATCCGCCAGCGCTGCGCGCTCCTCGCCCACGTGCAGTGCCGCGACCGTCGCGGAACACAGCCTGGCGATTGCCCTTGATGTCGACAGCACGGCTGTCGCCGCCGAGTCGTCGGCGATGGCGGCGATGACCTTCCTCGACGGGGGCTCAGCGGGCAACCGAGTCATGGCCGCTCGCAGCTGTGGCCGTTCGGTCCGACGCTCACCGGGCTCGCGCCGGCGATGCTGAGGAGTGTCGGCTGATCGCTGCTGACCTCGATCGCGCTCGCGTTCACCCGCACGCGCAGGTGCGCCGTCCGAAAACGCAGCCGCAGCTCGAGCAGCTCCCAGTCGGGCGCAAGCCGCGGGTCCAGCTCGAGCACATCGCCGCGCGGGCGGACGCCTGCGAAGCCGAGCACGAGCGCCTGCCAGACGCTCCCCATCGCGGCGATGTGCACGCCTCCAGCGGTCGATCCGGATACGTCGTCGAGGTCGATCCGCGCCGTCAGCTCCAGCGCCGCCCGCGCCTCGTCGAGCCTGCCGACGCGCGCGAGCAGCGCGGCGTGGATGCCGGGCGAGAGCGAGCTCGCGTGCGCGGTGCGTGGCTCGTAGAAGGCGAGGTTGGCGGCAAGCGAGCCGTCGATCACCTCGTCCGGTACGAGGTGGTGGAGCATCAGCACGTCGGCCTGCTTGACGACCTGCGCCTGGTGCACCCGCTCGGGGGAGAGCAGCAGGTCGGCGGCGATCGGCCGCCGGGGCGCGATCTCGGAGATGACCAGCGGCTCGAGCGCGAAGAAGCCGGCGAACTGCTCGTAGATGCCGCTGTCCGGTTGGTAGCCGTCGACGAGCGCGTCGGCGAGCTCGAGCCATGCGGCCCGCTCGGTCCTGTCGAGCTCGGCGTCCGTCGTCTCCGCGAACGCGCGGCGCAGGTTCCAGCGCGCCATCACGTTCGTGTACGCGTTGTCGTCGACCAGTTCGTGGTACTCGTCGGGGCCCATCACGCCTCTGATATGTGCCCGCCCACCCGACGCGTCGCTGTCGCGTTCGACCCGCGAGGCCCAGTAGCGCGCCGTCTCGACGAGCAGCCGCCGTCCAGACCCTTCACGGAACGCCCGATCGCCCGTCCAGTCGATGTAGCACCCGGCCGCCCAGGCGATGTCGGCGACGATGTGCTCCTCGCGCTGGCCGGTGTAGATCTCGACCCGCTGCCCGGCGCGGTCACGCGCCGCGCGCGGGGTCACGTCCTTCCCGCTCGCGGCCGACTCCCAGGCAAAGCGGGCGCCGGCGCGGCCGGCGGCGCGCGCAGCCGCCTGGGCCGCGGGCAGACGCCGCACACGGTACTCGAGGATCGCTCTCGCGGCCGCCGGATGGGTCGCCGCGAGGAACGGCAGCACGAACACGTCGCTGTCCCAGAAGACATGGCCGCGATATCCGCGGCCACTCAGGCCACGAGCCCCGACCGCCGCCTCGCCCCGATCGCCCGCGCAGGCGATCAGGTGAAACAGCGCCAGTCGCACGGCGAGCTGCAGCGCGGGATCGCCGTCGATCCGCACGTCGGCTCCCTCCCAGCGCTTGGCCCACGTGCGGCGATGATCGACCAAGCAGCCGCTCGCGCCCAGCCTCTTTGGCGCGGTGCACACGCCGCAGCGCCGGCCGGCGCGGATCCTCCTCGGCGGTTGTCACATAGGCAGCTATGCGCTCGAGCGCCGCGTCTTTACCGCGCCCGGCAACGGACTGCACGGCAGCAGCCTCGAGCACACCGTTGGCGACAGCGATACGGATCACCGCGCCGTCGCTCTGGCTCTCGGCGCGCGCCTGCGGCGGCAGAACGAGCGGCGGGCTGTCGCGCGAGCGTCTGTCGGGGCGCGAGCGCGCGTAGCAGCGCAAGGCCGGGCTCGGCAAGCGAGCAGAACTGCAGCGCCTGCATCTTGCCCGGCATCTCCTGGCAGAGCAGCCCGGCATGCAGATCGAGAACCCGACGCACCGGACGCTCGGATCGGAGCGGAGCCAGGTGGTTCCACAGCGGCGCCGGCTGGAGCTCGGACAGCTCGCCGTGGCCGCGGTAGACGCCTGCCATGAGGACCGCCGGCGCCGAGCCGCGGTGCGGCGCAAGGATGCTGCCGCGCGTCCCCAGGCAGCCGTCGGCAAGCGCCAGCAGCGACTTCGTGCGCGCGGTCGCGCTCGTGCCCCACGCCGTCGATGCAAAGCGTCCAGCAGGGGTCGGATGACACGATCGGCAGGGCGCCGCGCCGGCGCAGCGCGAGCTGCCGGTCGAGCAGCCGGCCGAACGCGTCCGGCCCGCCACCGAGCGCGAGGACCCCGACCGGCACGCCGGCCGGCTCGACGCCAACCGACACCACGGTGGCGCTGGCGGCAGCGTCGATCAGGAGCATCGAGTCGCTGCCTGGAAGGCCGCCGAGCGGTCCGAGCTCGTCGCCCACGACCAGGACCTGCTCGCGTGCGATGCCGCGCTGCCACAGGTGCGCGAGGTACCAGCGGGCGGAGTCGGACTTGTCGGTGAGGCCGATCTCGACGTGCTTGGCGTCGCTCGTCACGCGCGCGTCCGGGAGCCCGGCCTCGGCGGCTGCGGCCTCGCCCAGCTCGACCGCGGCCGGCAGCCCATCGAGCGCGTGCTCGCGCAGCCGCGCTTCGACCGCCGCCAGCAGCTCGGCGATGCGCGCCTTCGGCGGATCCTCCCACTCGCTCGTCGGGATCAGGTCGATCTTGCGGCGGTTGAGCCGCTGCGAGACGATCCTCGCCTCCACGCCGCAGCGCGCCGAGCCGCTCGACTGTTAGAGCCGCCGCACGGTCCAGCGCGGCCTCCTCGGCCTCGGAGGCGGTGCGCCGTGCGACGAGCTCGACGCCCCCTGCGCTTGCGCGGAACACCTCCGAGCCGCGGTTGAGCAGCAGGTGGAGCTCCCCGGGGCCGCGCGGGCGCGCGCCGAGCTGACCGTCGATGTTCCCCACGTGGGTTCCGCTGACCACGGCCAGATCCAGGCCGAGGGCGCACGCGCCCTCGACGGCAGTGCGGATCGCACCGGCGTCGGCGGCGCGATCCGGCACGGCGGTGCCGTCCCAGTCGAAGATCAGCGCCTCAAAGCGCCTGTCGAGCTCCGCCTGGCAGCTTCGTCGCGCCGCTCATGGGGCGGCGACCATCGTCACGTCCAGATCGCCTTGCTGCTCGAGCAGCGCGAATCCCGTGACGCGGCCGTCGCGTTTGAAATCCAGCGTCACGCTGGCGTCGCCGACCCTCAGACGCTCGAGGCGGATCCGCTGCAGCCAGTCCGGCAACACCGGACGCTCGATCCTCAGCGCGCGGCCGGGCGCGTCGCCGGAGATGCCGAGCATCGCCTGCAGGAGCAGCAACGGCGCCGCCGCGGCCCACGCTTGGGGGATGCACGCAACCGGGTAGGCGACCACCGCTGGACGCTCAGAGCGGTCGAAGCCACAGTAGAGCTCCGGCAGGCGGAAGTCGCGCGCGCTGGTAGCGACAGCGAAGAGCGCGTCGGCGATTCGGCGGACGGCGTCGTCGTGGCCGTAGCGCTTCAGGCCCGCGGCGATGATCGCGTTGTCGTGCGGCCACACCGAGCCGTTGTGGTAGCTCATCGGGTTATACGCCGGACAGCTGCTCGACAGGGTCCTCACGCCGAAGCCGCAGAACATGTCCGCCGCCATCAGCCGCTCAGCCACGGCTGCGGCCTTACTCGGCTCGACGATCCCGCAGTAGAGGCAGTGACCGGGGTTCGAGGTGACGCTCGCCACCTGGCGCTTGTGTCCGTCGAGCGCCAGCACGAACGTTCCCTCCTCGGGATTCCAGAAGGCCTCGTTGAACGCCTCCCGCAGCTGCTGTGCCTCGCCGCGCAGACGCAGGTCCGTATCTGTCGCCCCGAGCGCAGCGTAGACGTCGGCTATCGCGAGCTTGGCGCGATAGACGTAGCCCTGCGCCTCGACGAGCGCGATCGGACCCTCGGCGAGGCTGCCGTCGGCGTGCACGACCGAGTCGTGCGAGTCCTTCCAGCCCTGGTTGAGCAGTCCCCCGGACGAACGGCGCTCGTACTCGATGAACCCGTCGCCGTCGCGGTCGCCGAACTCGTCGATCCATCTCAGCGCGGCGTCGAGCGCGGGACGCAGCCCGCGCAGCGTCTCGAGGTCACCCGTCCAGGCATAGTAGTCGGCCGCGCACATCAGGAACAGCGGCGTCGCGTCGACCGTGCCGTAATACGGCGTGTGGGGCACGATCCCCAGCCCCGCCAGCTCGCCGACGCGCAGCTCGTGGAGGATCTTGCCCGGCTCGGCGTCGCGCCAGGGGTCATCCTCGCTCGCCTGGAGCCTTGCCAGAACGCGGAGCGCGTCGCGTGCCAGTTCGGGGGTCAGCACCAACGCCTCGCTCGCGGTCACGAGCGCGTCGCGCCCGAAGGGCGCGACATACCAGGGGATCCCCGCAGACACGATCCGCCCCCCCGGCGCCGGCATGACCAGCGCCCGCAGGTCGCGCCGTGACGTCGCGATCAACCCGTCGAACAGCGCATTGTCGCTGGAGATCCGCGTGCAGCTCGCCTCCCACTCAGAACCCGCGTGCTCGAGCTCCGCCGCCGCCGTCTCCAGGCGTCGCCGTGGACGCCGGCTGCCGCCGATCGAGGGCTCGGCCGTCATCAACACCGTCGCCGGCACTCCCGGGTCCAGTGTCAGCTCCCAGTGCGCCTGCCCGCGGTCGGCGCTCAGCTCGACCCTGGCGGGCCGCGGCTCGAACTCGATGACCGCCTCACGGAACACTTCGTCCTCGCCGACGTACGCCAGCACCATCCCGCGCTCCATCTGCTTGGGCGCGAGCGCATGGCCACGCGCCTTTCGTCGCGGGCCACCGCGGACCTCGAAGATATCGGCGAAATCAGCCGCCAGGGCGAGCGAGACGCTCGTCGTCACCGCGTCACGCAGGAAGTTGAGCACACGCACGAGGTAGTACAGCCGTCCCGAGGCGATCATCAGCTCGCGGCTGATGCTGAGCGACTGCTGCGGCACCGGCGGCAGCTCCCCGCGCGGCAGACCGGCGTTGGTCGAGTCGACGATCGCGCAGTCGTCCACCGCCGCGTAGGAGAGCGCGACCGGAGGCGCCTCGCCGACCTCGAAGCGGATCTCCGACAGGTAGCGGGTGTCGCGAGCGTAGAAACCCTCGCCGGACACCTGCCCGGCGACGACATCGCCGTCCGTGCGCGCGCACAGGAACAGTTCCCCGTCCTTGATCACGAGCAGCTCCTCACGCGCCTCGGCGGGAATCGCCGGCGCACCGCGCCGCTCGATCGGGCCGGCACGACCGATGACCTCGAACTGCTCACCGCGCGGGCTGACCACAGATCGCTCGCTCGCCGGGCCGGCAGACCCACCGCGGCCCTGCCTCGATCGGCGCCGACCGCCCGTGCTGCCTGCTGCTCGTTCCTCGCTCACTGTGCCTTCCTCGCTCGCTGTGACATCGGTGCGGTCAGCCGTGGCCGATCGTACGCCCCGACGCGGCGATCCGGCGGCAGGCGCTCGCCGGACAGGCCTCGAATGCGCGACTCCCCGTCCGAGCACTCCGGGATCGCCCGCTGCCGCCACGGTATAATCCGTAGTTCCTGCCCCGATCGCTGCGGCAGCCAGCGGATGTCCGCCCGGCGACTCGAAGCTAGTCTCTTGCGCACATAAAATCGCCGGCACCCTCCTCGTCCGGTGCACATGGCAGTCCCCCTCCCATGAACGCAGCCTCCTCCCACCGTACGCTACGAACTCTCCCGCATACGGAGCGCGCGGCGCTTCGGGTGGCGGTGCTCGCGCCGCCATGGATCCCGGTGCCGCCGCCTGGCTACGGTGGGATCGAGGCGGTCGTCGCGCTGCTATGCCAGGAGCTGGTCGAGCGTGGACACGAGGTGACGCTGTTCGCTGCGCCCGGCTCGCGATCGGCGGCTGAGGTGTGCTCTCCGCTCGAAGGCACGCACGCCGATCAGATCGGCTCCTCGCTGTACGAGTCAGACCATGTCGGCGCGGCCTACGACGCGATCGACCGCGCTGCCACCGGCGGTCGGCCCTTCGACGTCCTGCACGACCACTCGGGTTTCACCGCGGTCGCGATGGCGCACCGCTTGTCGGTGCCGGTCGTACACACCCTGCACGCGCCCTTCAACGACGAGACACGGCCGTTCTACACGCGCCACGGCCACAAGGTCCGGCTGGTTGCGATCAGCCGCTTCCAGCTCGAGCACGCGCCGCCGGGCGTGCGCGTCGCGGACGTCGTACCCAACCCGATCCGTGTTGAGGACTGGCCGTTTCGTGAAGACAAGGACGACTACCTGCTGTGGATGGGCCGGATGGATCCGGCGAAGGGCGCGCAGCGTGCGATCGCGGCGGCGCGGCAGGCCGGCATCCGGCTCGTGCTCGCCGGACCGGTTCAGCCCGGGCAGGAGCAGTACTTCCGCAGCGAGATCCAGCCGCACGTCGACGGGCGGGAGGTCGTGTTCGCCGGCGAGGTCGGCGGCGTACGACGCAAGGAGCTGTTCGCGCGCGCGAAGGCGTTCGTGATGCCGATTTCCTGGGCGGAGCCGTTCGGGATGGTGATGGTCGAGGCGCTCGCCTGCGGCACGCCCGTGATCGCCTTCCCCGAGGGTGCCGCGAGCGAGATCGTGATCGACGGCGAGAACGGCTTCCACGTCGCCGATGAGCAGGCGATGGCCGCGGCGATCGGCTACGTCGACACGATCGACCCGGCGCGCTGCCGTGCAAGCGTCGCCTCGCGCTACGACGCGACGATCGTCGCCAAAAGCTACGAGGCGGTCTACGACCGCGCGATCCGGGCGGCGGCGAACAGCGTCCCGCGCTTCGCTCGACACGGCCAGCCGGGTCCCCCGGTCGAGACGGGGGACCCGGTCCAGCGTGGCGCTTCCCGGGCGTCGACTCTCGAACCGACCGGCTGAGGAGCAGCGATGGCGCCGCGGGCCGATGCTCCCGGTCCCGGCGCTGCAACGCGCAACCGTGCACAGGCACGACAGGAGGCGGCATCTGCGATGCAACGCGCCGCGCACTCGCTGGCGGTCGAGCCCGCCGCGCTGAGCGTGGCCGCCTACCGGGCGTTCCGCGCCGGGCAACACGACGCGAGCCTACCCTCCCCGCTTACGATCAGCCTTCTGTTCGTCGGCTGGCAGCACGCCTGCGAGCACATCGCAGTGCTCGCAGGCGACGAGATGGCGGTCGAGGCCGATGTCGTGCGCGCGCTCTACGGTGACCCGTCCTGCCGGCGGCGTGCCCATGCCACCCGTGGCCACGAGCGGACAGCCGCGGCCGCCCGGCGCCCGACCGGAGCCTCGGCGCCGGCCCCGCGTCCGGCATTTACCGCGACGCCAGTGCGGGGTTCCTCCGATGCGGCGAGCCGCGGTCCGAGCTAGCCTCGAGCTCGCGCACGACACAGAACAGGAGGCAGATGTCGAAGGATCGCATCATCGCGACGCTCGGCGAGACCGAGCTGCTGTTGCCCGATCTGATCAGTCGCGCGCTGTCGGCCAACGACCGGGTCAAGTATCTGCTCACGCTCATGCAGAGCGCGCGCGCCGCCGCGGACGGCGACGCGGATGCGTCCGACCTGCGTGAGGAGCGGCTTGCAAGCGGCGTCTCGGACCCCAGCCTCGATCGTGTCGTGCAGGCCAGCACGCGGCGCGAGGACGGCTCCTACGCCATACCCGGGGCCATCGAGCTGGCCCACGGGGCGCTCGGCGAGGTGGAGACCATGCTCGTGCCGCTGCGTGTGGCCGGCGTGGAGGCATCCGAGGAGCTCGATAGACGACTGCACCGGCTTGGGCAAGAAGTGCGGCCGGACGGGGACGCGATCAGCGGGGAGGGTATCAGCCGTCTGACGGCCGGCCGGCGGCGCGAGAAGGACAGCCTTCATCTCGTCGTGATGGATGCTCATCGCGAGCTCAACCGGCTGACGGGGCGCCTGGCGAGCGAATCGATCGCGGGCGCGCTGGTCTACGGAATCGAGGCGGCCGATCGTCCGCTGGTGGGCGCCTTCGGACGTGGCGTCGAGCGCACCCAGCGCCTGCGCTTCGACCATCCGGGCCTCGGGACCGTGGCCACGCGCAGCGGCGATGCGCTCGTCGTGCAGAACGACATCGGAGAGACCGACGCGCACGTCGTGGTGGTGAAGATCGTCGACCGCGCGGTCACGGTGATCTACACCGATGTGCACCTACCGCGGCTGTTGTTCTTCCAGCGGATGCTCGCCGGACGGGAGTTCCGCTGGGAGGACACCCGCTCGCGCGGGAGCGGCGCGGGGGGCGCGGATCTCTATCACCTCGCTGTCGGGCGCGTCGACGCGGATTCCCAGGCCGATCTCGAGGACTTCCTGGAGCTGCTCGGGTCGCGCATGGTCTTCCTGATCGACTGGAACCGCGCGCGCAAGCGTCTGCGCGGCCTGGTGGGAAACCGCGCTGCGGTCGAGTTGCTGGACTGGGCCGCCGAACGCGAGCACGGGCATATGGCGTTTCTGCTCGCCGGCGGCGAGCAGCTCGTCTATGACGCGCTGAACTTCGCCACCGGACGGGGCACGCGCGCGGGCGAGTCGCTGATCGACGTGCTCGGCGAGCCGGCGGCGATCTCCTACCTGCGTGCCGTGCTGCACATCTGCTCCGAGGGCCTGCTCGCGGGACGATCGCTGTCGCTGGTCGGCGACGAGGTCCGCGCGGAGCTGATCGGCTATGTGCGCACCGCTCGCCAGGAGCTGCTCGATCTGATCGGCGCCCACGCCGAGCTGGTGGTGGCGATCGGCGAGGCGGCGCGCGATGCGCTCGAGCAGGCGGCGCTGGCGCATCCCAGCCGGGATCGCTCCGACGTCGCGCGGCTTGCGCGCGATTGGGAGCAGCGTGCCGACGAGCTGGTCAACGAGGTGCGCGCGGCGTGTGCGCGCGACGAGGATCAGGCGCCCTTCCTGGACCTCGTCAGGGAGGCCGACGACGTGGCCGACGCGCTCGAGGAAGCCACCTACTCATGGTCGCTGCTGCCCCAGGCGCGGGTCTGCGGGAGGGTGCTCGCCGAGTCACAGCGGATGATCGCGCTGGTGCTCGACGCGGCTCGCAGCCATCTGCGGGCCGTGCGCCTCGCTCGCGACGTCCAGCGCGGCAGCCCCAGCGAGGACATGGACTCCTTCCTGGAGATGACGCACCGCATCGTCGCGCTGGAGCGGGATACCGACGAGGCGCGGCGTGAGGTGCAAACCGCGCTCGTCAGGGAGGTCGACGGCGCCGGCGAGCTGTTCGTGCTCGCCCAGGCGACGGAGGCCTGCGAGGAAGCCGCTGACGCGCTGATGCGGGCCGCCCAGCTGCTGCATCGCCAGGTGCTCGGGAACGTGGTGCGCTCCGAGCCGCCACCTGCCCGGCCGGAGCCACCGGCGACGCGGACGGTGCCGGCGCGCGATGACAGCGTGTCGATCGAGGACCTCTATGTCCTCGCCGACGGAGACGGCCCACTGCCCGAGATGGCATCGATCGGCGCGAAGGGCTACGGCCTCGCGCGCATGGCGCGCGCGGGGCTGCCCGTGCCCGAGGCGGCCATCCTCACCACCGCACTGTGCCGCAGCGCAGCGGCCGGCGACGACGAGGCGCGACTGCGAACGCTCGTGTCCGCCGCCGTGGGCGCGCTCCGCGTCCGCAGCGGTCTGCGGCTCGGAAGCGCGCGCCGCCCGCTGATCCTGTCGGTGCGCTCGGGGGCGCCCGCGTCGATGCCCGGCATGCTGGAGACGGTGCTGGACGTCGGGCTTTGCGACGAGAGCATCGAAGGCCTCGTCGCGCTGACCGGCAATCCGCGCCTGGCATGGGACTCCTACCGGCGCCTGGTCGAGTCCTTCGCCCACGTCGTCGCCGGTTGCCCGCTGGAGCCCTTCGAGCAGGGGACCCGCGCGCACATGGAGGCGGCCGGCGTGCAGCGTCCGCGCGACCTGGACGCGCGGACGCTGGCCGAGATCACCGTCGAGCACCTGGAGCGCTTCCGCGCTCTCAGCGGTAAGCCGTTCCCACAGAACCCGCTCGATCAGGTCGAGGCTGCCGTGCGGGGGGTGCTGAAGTCCTGGGACGCGCCGAAGGCGCGTGAGTATCGCCGCCTGCACGACCTGCCCGAGACGCTCGGCACGGCGGTCATCCTGCAGCGCATGGTGTTCGGCAACGCCGGCGGCGTGTCGGGCTCGGGCGTCGGCTTCACCCGCGATCCCGCCACCGGTGAGCGGCGGCCGTACGTAGAGTTCCTGCCCGACGCGCAGGGCGAGGACATCGTCGGCGGCCGCAGCACGCAAGACGGAGCCGGACAGCTGGCGTTGCTCGCACCCGAGGTGAACCATCGCCTGGATGAGGTCTGCCGGGTGCTGGAGGCCGAGTTCCACGATGCCCAGGAGTTCGAGTTCACCGTCCAGGACGGCGAGCTCTTCCTGCTGCAGACACGTACCGCCAAGCGCACGCCGTGGGCGGCGCTGCACATCGCGGTGGATCAGGTGCGGGAAGGCCTCGTGTCCGAGAGCGAGGCCCACGAGCGCCTCGCCGGTCTGGACCTCCAGGGGATCCGCCGCGCGCATGTGTGCGACGGCGATGGAGCCGACGCGATCTGCCAGGCGCAGCCGGTGAGCATGGGCGTGGCGAGCGGTCCGATCGCTCTCGACGTCGAGGCTGCCGAGCGCATCGCCCAAGAGGGTCGCGCGCCCGTGCTGATACGGCGCGACACCAGCACCGAGGATCTCGCGGGGATGATCGTTGCGGCGGGCCTGCTGACCGCCAGCGGAGGGCGCACTTCACACGCCGCCGTCGTCGCGCGCGAGCTGGGCAAGCCTTGCGTCGTGGGCGCCAGCGGGATGGACATCGACCTGGACCGGCGCCGCGTCAGGATCGACGGCCGCGAGTTTGCCGAAGGCGACGAGATCAGCATCGATGGCGAGTCCGGCCGCGTGTTCGTCGGAGCGGTGCACATCGAGGAGGAACGGCCTACCCACGACCTCGCGATCGTCGCAGGCTGGGAAACGGCGTGAGCGAGTGACCGCCGCGCCCGGCGAATGCTCTGCGCCGAGTGCCCGCCCGCGCGCCGCTCGCTTCGCCCGTTCTCGGGCGGCGATGGCGCCTAGAGGGGCAGGCGGCGGTGCCCGGGCAGCGGGGTTCCTCTGCAGGTGTGGTAGACGCGCTCACCGCGCACCGTGCGTCCGTTGCTCAGGTGGGCGACGATCTCCACCGTGAAGGTCCCCTCGAGCGGCCCACGGAGATTGATCGCCGTGGTGAGGCTCCTGCCTTTGAGCGTCCTCCTGGAATGACCGTCGATCGAGACCACCGCCGAGACGATTCCCAGCTGCTTGACGTTCTGAATGTGGATCGTGATGTCGCGCTTGCTCGTGCACTTCGCGGGGGCTGTGATCTTGAATGGGAGCACGGCAGCCGCAGTGGCATGACCCACCAGGCCGAGATGTCAGCTTGGGCGAGGAGCAACCAGACCACGCATCGTGGGCTTGTGGTAATACCACCTCACCAGTAACGCTTTTGACCTACCTTTGAGAGGGCCGTCATGCCGACCCCTGCCGCTCCCCCGTCCGGGGCACCGACGGACGCGGAACTCGATGCTCTGACCGATCGCGCGTCAGCGCTCGCCCGAGACGTCGCCTCGCCGCCGCAGCGACGGTTCCGCGATGCTCACGCCGCGACCGCTCGCTTCCAGGTCAACCCGGCGACCTGGGGGCTCGCCGGGCGGGTGCTGCTCGGTCTGCCGACCCGGACAGAATAGCTGTGACGGCGCCCGCATCCGGCCAGCCCAGCGACCTGGAGGTCGTCGCGCCGTACTGGCTGGACCGACCGGACGAGGAGGTGCTGGAGATAGCCGTCGAGGCGCGGCGCAACGGATTCGACACGATGTGGCTCGGCGAGATGGCGACGTTCGACGCGTTCGCACTGGCGACCGCCGTCGGCCTGCGCGCACCGGGGCTGGCCCTTAAGATCGGACCGCTCGCCGTCGGTGTGCGCAGCCCGGTCGCGTTGGCGCTCGGACTGGCCTCGGTCGCCACTTTGACCGGTGCGCGCGCCGATCTCGCGCTCGGGGCCTCCAGCCCGGACATCGTCAGCGGCTGGCACGACCGCCCGTGGACCGCGGTCGCCGCTCGCGCGCGGGAGACCGTCGAGGCGGTTCGGTCGATTCTCGACGGCGAGCGGGTGGCGTATTCCGGCCAGCATGTGCGCACACACGGGTTTCGCCTCTTCCAGCCCCAGCGCGACGCCAAGATCTCGCTCGCCGCGTTAGGCCCGCGCATGACGCGCGTGGCCGCGGCCACCGCCGATGAGATCGTGCTCAACCTCGTCACGCCCGAGCGCGTCGCACAGGTTCGCGCGATCGTCGATGCCGAGGCGCGCGCTCGTGACCGGGCGGCGCCAGCGATCGCGGTTTGGGTGACCGTAGCACTGGACCCAGGTGCACCGACGCTCGCGCAGATGGCGGCACAGATTGCCGTCTACCTGCGCCCCCCGGGGTACGGCGAGATGTTCACGGAGCTGGGCTTCGGCTCCCTGGTCGAGCGCGCTCGCGCAGGCGCGAAACGGAGCGAGCTTGCGCAGGAGATCACCGTCGAGCTGCTTCGCCAGGTCGGCGCGCTCGGCTCCGACAGTCAGATCCAGACGCGCCTCGCAAGCTACCGGGCGGCGGGGGCGACCCGGATAGGCATCGTCCCCGCCACCGCGGAGGACCCCGCCGGACACCGCGTTCTGGCCGCCCTGGGGCCGCGCGCCTCGGAGGTTCGTGCGGCATGAGCGCGCCCGGCTCGGCGACAGGGTCAACACCGCGCCTCGAGGGGAAGGTCGCCATCATCACCGGCGCGGCAGGCGGCATCGGCGCGGCGACCGCTCGACGGTTCGCCGCGGAGGGTGCCGCTCTGCTCCTCAGCGACGCCGACGGCTCGGGCGCGCAAGCGCTCGCGCACGAGTTGGGCGGCCGGGCGAGGTCATGCGCGCACGACGTCACAAGCGAGACCGACTGGCAGGCGGTGGCTGCGTCGGCTCTGCAGGCCCACGGACGGATCGACATCCTCCTCAACAACGCCGGCATCTTCCTCGCGGCGTCGCTGGAGGAGACCTCCCTCGCGGACTTCCAGCGGGTGATCGAGGTCAACGCGGTCGGCGTGTTCCTGGGGATGCGCGCGGTCGCGCCGTCAATGACCGAGCAGCGCGCGGGCTCGATCATCAACGTCTCCTCCGTTGCCGGCCTCGGTGGCAGCCCCTACCTGACGGCCTACGCGGGCAGCAAGTGGGCCGTCCGTGGGATGAGCAAGGTGGTCGCCAAGGAGCTAGCGCCCTTCGGCGTCCGGGTCAACTCGCTGCACCCGGGCCAGATCGACACCGACATGAATGCCCGCCAGCGAGAAAGGACCCCTGACTTGATCGACAGGCTGATCAGGGGGATCCCGCTGCGACGCATCGGCACGCCCGAGGAGGTAGCCCATGCCGCGGTCTATCTCGCCTCCGACGAGAGCGTCTACGTGACGGGCTCGGAGATCGTCGTCGACGGAGGCACGAGCGCATGACAGCGACCCCCTCGCGGGCGCGCTAGCCTGGAGTAATGCTCACTCCGGCAGATCGCGCGACCGAGCGCCGCCGCGTGAAGGCGCGGCGCAGATGACGAGCTTCTTCGTCGCCGGCGTCGAATCGGAGGGAGCGCGCGCCGAGGAGGCATACAGCGAGCTGCGCGAGCGCTCGCTGCTCGCCGTCGGTTGCCCTGCGCGGTCGCGACGGATCTTCAAGCTGAGCTGTCGCTTCGATGGACAGGACCGGGAGATCGAGGTCGGCAGGCCGCTTTCCAAGGGCGGCGACGTCGTGGTCGCGATTCTCGACCACGGGCGCTTCGAGGCGTTCTGCGTCTATACCGACAACGACGGCCAGCGCGCGCCAGCGCGTGTCGGTCATCCCGTTTACTCGGTGACGGAGTTCTCGTGAGCGCGCGGGACGTGGCCGGCGACGCCGAGATCCACGCCCTTGTGAAGCGGCTCGCACGCCCTCACTCCTCCGGCGGGGATGTCGTCGAGCGCGCGGCGCTGCTCGCGTCGGGCAGCGACTTCGCGGCGGTGATGGCGTGGATCGCCGACCACGCCGGAGTGCCCGAGGCGATGGTCTGCGAAGCTCCCCGAAGGGGTCTGCACGGCCCGCGCCTGGGCCTCTCGGGCGGCGCCGAGGCGCGCACGCCGCTGCGCTTCGTGCTGCCGGCCGGCGCGCTGGCCTGAGCCCTCTCCGAGGCGGCAGGCTCACGGACGCGGGACCCCGGCGCCGGGGCGCCGCAGGAGCGGCGATCGCCGTTGCTGCTACCGTTGATGGATCAGGTTGGGTTGTTTGCCCAACACCGCAGTGCCAGCGCTCGTAGCCTTTGCTCAGCAATCTCCGCGTTCGCAGCACTATCGACGCAGGAGGAAATACAATGGCTACCGGAACCGTCAAGTGGTTCAGCGACGACAAGGGCTTCGGGTTCATCACACCCGATGACCAGTCGAAGGACTTGTTCGTCCATCACAGCGCAATCGTGGGTAACGGCTATCGATCGCTCGCCGAAGGCGCAAAGGTCTCCTATGACGCCGAGGCCGGCGACAAGGGACCCAAGGCCGCGAACGTCCAGCTGGCATAGCGCCTTTCCGGCCTGCCGACCGTGACCGGTCTGCGGGCCCGAGGCGCTCCCGAAAGGGAGCCTGTCAGCTTCGGATTCATCACACCGGATGATCCCGGCAAGAACGCGCTCGGAACTCCACAACAAGGGACGGACAGACATGGCCTCAAGCGGCAAGAAGAAGACCACGATGGCAAAGCTCACCCGTGAAAGCAGGCTGCGCGAGCGTCGGCTGGACAAGCAGGCCAAGAAGGACGCGCGGAAGCAGGCGTCGGCACATCATCCAGACCGGCCCGGCGACATGCTGAACGCAACAACCAAGTGAGACAGCCCGGCCCGGCGCCGGCCAGCCTGATCTCGAAACTGCCATTCAGGCGCTCGCGGACGCCTGATCCCCGACGCACCGTAGGTGTCTACGCTCATCCACCGGCCAGACGGTGTTCGCCGGAGGGGTCGGTCGTGTTGTTGCGCACGGGACCAAAGCCGCGGCGGAGGACCGCATAGGCGATCCCGCCACCGACGAGCGGCACGAGCAGTCCGATCGCCTGGTAGATGAGCACGGCGACGACCGCGGCGTCGTGACCGACACCGTAGAGGATGAACATCCCGACCATGCCGCCGATCGTGCCCACGTTCAAGGGAAGGAAGGGAATCGATCCGCCGAGCGCGCCGATGATGTACGCCATCACCAGCACGGCGAAGCCCGGCACCGGGTGGGCGTGGACGGCCCAAAATGCACTCCACAGCACGAGCAAGTCGAACCCGAGATAGACCAACGCCCCGAACACGCTCACCAGGCCGCCACGGTGAAACAGCAGCCGGTCGGTGTCCTCCACGGCATCGCCGAGCGTGGCGATCGATTTGGCAATCTTGGGGTGATCGGCCCGCACCCGCTCGGCACGGGTCTCGGCGCGGCGCGCGACCAGCCGCGCGGCCACGATCGCGATCGCCGCCAGCGCCGCCGGCAGCAGCGTCAACGTGAGACGACGCTCGCCCGGGAGGATGCCCGTCGCGAGCAGCACTCCGAAGACGACCAACACCAGTCCGTCGATGGCGGTGTTGAGAAAGCTGAGGTTGAACTCACGCTCGGCGATGAGCTTGGCCGGCATGCCAAAGCGGTGCAGGATCCACGCTCCGACGCCAATCCCCCCAAGTGAGCCACCGGGCACGAGCGTGCCACCGCCCAGCTGCGCCCAGGCGGCGCGGGTGGCCATCCGGTGTCCGCGGCCGTCGCGGCTGAGCAGGTCATCCGGATCGACGATCGCGCGCCAGGAGAGCACGAAGCCCATCTCGGACGCGGTCTCCAGCGCGACCGCGCCGAGCGCCCATCGCCAACTGACGTGCTCGAGGCTGCTCAGCGCCTGTTCCAAACCCGGGATCAGCTTGAGCACGAGATACGCCAACACCAGATAGCCGACCAGCCTCACAGCCAGCTTCTGCAGGTGGCTGCGCGCGGCGCGCAGCGCGTGGCGCGCGTGGTGCTCTGCCTCGGCAGCGTGATCGGGCGAAACGACAGCCGCGTCGATGCGCTGCCCCGTCACGGCTCGCTCACGCCACGTGCGCCCGTGCGCCTTCGAGAACGCGGACGCCCTCGCCCGCCAGCGCCGCCCAGCCCTGCGGGATCGCGCCAAGACCTGCGCCCGTCTCCGGATTCCAGCGCTCTGCATACCCGGACCGGACGCAGCCCACGATCAGCTTCTCTGCCAGCCTGCCAGCCTCCTCGTGGCGTCCCCGCCGCTGCGCGGCGAGCATCAGCAGGTAGATCTCCTGGGGCCATGCGTCACCTCGCCAGTAGCCGGCGGGGTCATAGGAGGGTTCATCGGCGGCCGTGCCCGACGGCCCGCAGGGCCGCCAGAAGAAACGCGGATCGAAGATCTCCGCGAAGGCGGCGTCCACATACCGCGGATTCTCACTGACCAGCACCCCGAACAGCGCGTCGAGAGTGCGCACAGCCGGCGTCGTGTGGGGACCGGCGAGGCAGACGTCGCTCCAGGTGCGTCGCGTGTCCACCCACTGGGCGTCGATTGCCCTGGCGAGTGCGGCCGCCTTTGACAGGAGATCCTCGTTGCCGGTGAGCTCGCCGAGCTCGCGAGCGTTGAACGCGACCAGCGCGCTGAAGCACGCCGAGCCAACATCGAACCCCGGGTTTGCCCACGCTGCGCCGTCGCGAAGCCGAATCGAGCGCGCCAGTTCCCGCTTCCTGATCTTCCAGCGCCGCTCCCCGAACGGCCTGTCCTGCCATCCATCCCAGCGGGGACTGTCATCGCAGCCCGTCTCCCAGGGATGGAGCACGCGGATCAGGCCGCAGCCGGGATCCCGACGAGCCTCAAACAGGTAGTTCAGCCCTGCGGTCGCGGCGTCATGCAGATGATCGACGACGAATCCACGTTCGGCCAAGACGCGCAACGCATGGCCATACATCGGCGGCTGCGTGATGTCCGACCGACCGGGGGAATGCCACAACGCGAGCGAGCGCTCGGGGTCTGTCTGATAGCCCATGTGCGGAACGAAACCGCTGGGGAGCTGCAGAGCGAGCACGCACTCCAGCTCCCCGACACCCCGCGGATCGCCCAGGCGAGCCCAGGCGATCGCGTGAAAGCACGAATCCCAAAGCCACTGCCACGGATACTTCCTCCGGTTGGGCATCGTGAATCCCGGGCTCGCCACCCAGTTGCGCTCGAGAATGCGTCGACTCGTCGCGTCGACGGCGTCACGGCGCTGTTCCGGCGACATCTCGTGATAGCGGGCGAGGCTGATCGTATAGCCCCGCCGAAGCTGAAGCGTCATCTGCACGACGTTATCCGCTGCGCACAGCACGCCAGGGGCGGCGACCATAGACATTGGGCTCGGCGTGGCGGAGAACGACATGTCCGGCAGCGTCGATGACGCCGGTGAGCTCGGCCAAGTGCTGGCTCGAGGGGCGTCGGTGGCCATGCAGAGTTGCGTGCTTGGTCTGTCAGACTGCCGCGCTATGCGACGGCTCGGCGGGCTGTTCCTGGCATTCGCGGCTTGATCAACGCAGATCCGTCAGGAAACTCCTCAAGATGTGGGAGGGGGAGGATCTGGAATCCGCTCCCCCTCCTATGGACGAACAGCATTGGCCCCGCGTTTTGGTGCCCAGAACCTATTCAGTCGGGCTGAGGGGGTCGAGCCTCTTCGCGTCCACTGTTCGCAGGTTGCATCTCCTAATCGGACGATAGCTCTGAGAGCTTGATCGCGCCCGCGGGCCGTGATCCACCGGTGAGAAGCAGAACGCACTTGCAGCTTGCCGTCGTTGTAGAGCCGTTGCTCCCGTTTTACTGCCCGAACGGACCGAGCCAGACCGCCCACGGGCCGCCCACGGGCCGCCCACGGCCTTTTCGGCAGGCGCGGCGCCCAGAGAAAGCTGGCGGCGACGGTTTCAAAGGCGACGGGGCTGTCGCTAGTCTGCCGGCCGTGCCGACGGACAGTGCCCCGTTTCTGGCCGCGGGCATGTGGGAGCGTTGCCCGGGCTCGGCGGGGCGGCAAGCGGCCAGACGCCGCGCAACGGGCTGCGCAACGTGGGTCGCAGGTGGCCCAGATCCAGATGGTCCATACCCGCCCGAGCGCTCAGATGGTCCGGTCCAGCAGCGCGAACAGCGCGTCGAAGTGGCGCTCGGCGGCGCCCTCGTCGTACATGGAAGTGTCGGCCATCGTGTACCCGTGGGCGGCGCCCTCATAGACCTCCGAGCGGTAGGTGACGTCGGCCTCGTCCAGGGCCCACTCGAGCGCGGCGATGTTCTCGGGGGTCATGCTGCCGTCGTTGTCGGCATGGCCGAAGTAGACCTCGGCGGTCAGCTCGCCGGCGCTCCGGTGCGGGCTGTCCGCGTCATCGGTAACGAGCCCGCCGGCGTGAAAGCCGGCGAGCGCCGCCACGCGGTCGGGATGGGCGGTCGCGATACGCCAGCCGAGCCGGGCGCCCATGCAGTAGCCGGTGATCGCGAACGGCCCGCGAGCCACCTCGGCGAGGAAGTCGAGGTAGGCCCGACTGTCACTTTCGATCCGTTCGGGCGTGAGCTCCTGCATCATCGGCCTGATCTTCTCCATGAACGGCCCGCGCGCGCCGGGGTCCTCGAGATCGGGCATCGCCAGCACCGGGGCCCGGCCGTGCCGGTAGAAGACGTTGGGGGCGAGCACCACGAAGCCGCGCTCCGCGATCCGGTCGGCCATCTGCTCGATCTGGGGACGAAGCCCGAACGCATCTACGAGGAACAGCACCCCTGGCCGGTGGCCGTCGTCGTCCGCGGGCCTCGCCAGGTACCCGTCGGCGACGCCGTCCTCGGTCCTGATCTCAACCTGTTCTCCGCTCATGCTCTTCCTCGCCGGTGCTCGAATGCAGATCTGTTTGAGCAACTATGCCCGATTTGTTCGCAAGGTTGTGGACAGCGCAGGCAAGTCGCGGTCGCGTCCCTGAGCTGCTGTAACTTGCCTCAGCGCATGATCTACGGGATGGAATCGCGGTGTGAACGATGGCTATGACCGCGACAGCTCGCCGCGTTGGCACGACGCTCAAGCACGAGATCAACGTCAACGACCGCAATGTGATCTTCACCGACGAGCCCGAGGACCTCGGCGGCACCGATCAGGGGCCTGCCCCGCACGAGTTGCTCGCCGCGATGCTCGCCTCATGCATCGCGACCATGGACTTAGCCTCAGTTATAAGGACTTATCCACGATCAATGGATAAGGGGCGATAAGCCTAGAGGACCGGCCTCAAGCACGCAAGCCCTGATCGGGCACGCGCCGGATGTCGTGATCTGGGCGGTCGCATTGAACGGGGCGGCAGATACTCGGCCGTGTCCCGACCAACGACCAGATGATCGGCATGCTTCCTTAGGGGCCTGCCCTCGGGGAGCATGCCGATCGATCGCCACCGCCAGCGACCCGCACGCGCGACGCTCGACTGCGAGATCCCCGCCTCAGATTCATCAAGCGAGACGGCACAGTCTTGTGGGGCCTCAGCCAACCTCGTTTACGCCCGGCATCGAGCAAACCGACGAGTGTCAGGGTGGCGGCGGCCGTCTTGATGAGCCACTTCAACTGCGGGTCCATGAATCACCTCCGCTCTCTCGCCCAGCCCAGCCCCAGCAGCTCGGACTGGCGCAGGCCGGTCATCGCCGCGGCGAGGATGAGCACGCGCAAAACGGACCGAGCACGTCGGGCGGAGGCGGAAGCACCGGTCCGCGGCGGCCTCGGCGAGTCCGTGCCGGCGTGCGCACGTCGCGCGCCAGGGAGCGTCGTCTCCCGCAGCGCGTGGCGGTCGCCGTCGAGGCGCGTCCATTCTTCGCTTGAAGTCCTCCCAGCGCTCTTCGGCGAGCGCGATGTCCGCGTCCGGAATAGACGCCGTGGCCGCTCGCCGGGAACGCGCCACGCCGCGAGAAGCAACAAGATAGGAGCCATCCTGGGCCCGCGGAGATCGCGGGCGAGCCGTTCGACCAAGGGAGATGCAAGGGATGACGACGGTCCGCGACGCAGCGTTCGAGTTGTTCAGGGAGCGCGAGATGACGACGATCTTCGGCAATCCGGGCTCGACCGAGCTGCCGATGCTCGGGCCGCTTCCGGAGGACTTCCGCTATGTGCTCGGGCTTCAGGAGGCGGTCGCGGTCGGCATGGCCGACGGATTCGCACAGGCGAGCGGGAGAGTGACGCACGTGAACCTGCACACGGCGCCGGGTCTCGGCAACGGCGTAGGGGCGATCTTCAACGCACGAGCGAACAAGGCGCCGCTGTTGGTGACTGCCGGGCAGCAGATCCGCTCGTTTATCACGATGCAGGCCAACCTAACCAATCGCGATGCCGTCGAGGTGCCCAAGCCGTTCGTAAAGTGGAGCCATGAGCCGCCGCGCGCGGTCGACGTGCCGTTCGCGCTCGCGCAGGCGATCCACCATGCTTCGCTGCCGCCTGCGGGGCCGGCGTTCGTGTCGATTCCGATGGATGACTGGCTGGTGGAGATCGAGCGGGGCGACTATGCGCGGCAGATCTCACGCACCGTGGGAGGGCGCGCTCAGCCCGACGGCGAGCAGATCGCCGCGCTCGCCGTGAGGCTGCGCGCGGCGCGCAGCCCAGTGTTCGTTGCCGGCCCTGACATCGATGCGTCTGGCGGATGGGATGCGGCGATCGAGCTGGTCGAAAGCCAGCGTCTGCCGGTTTGGGCTTCGCCGGCGACAGGCGGCAACCGGATCGGGTTCCCGGAGAGCCACCCCGCCTTCCAGGGCGTCCTTCTGCCGGCTGTCGGTCCGATCGGGTTGACGCTGGCCGAGCACGACCTCGTGCTCGTCGCCGGGTCCTCGGTGTTCGCCTACTACCCGAACATACCCGGTGAGCTGCTTGCCGAGGGAACCGAGCTCGTGGCGATCACGAGCGACCCGGATGAGGCGGCCCGGGCGCCGATGGGAGACGCGATCGTCGCGGACGTGGCGCTCACGCTGCGCGCGCTCGTGAATGCCCTCGATCGTCCGCCTGACCGGGGGATGCCTCCGGTGCGCGAGGCCCCGGAGCCGGCGCCCGACAGCGATCCGATGGCCCCCGCCGCGGTTCACGCGACGCTCGCCGAGCTGTTTCCGAGGGACGGGATCGTCGTGCTCGAGTCACCGACCAGCACGACTGCACTGCGAAACCAGCTGCGCCCATCGACTCCCGGCTCCTACTACTTCAGCGCCAGCGGCGGCCTCGGCTTCGGTCTCGCGGCCTCGCTCGGCGTTCAGCTCGCCGAGCCTGGGCGTCAGGTCGTGTGCGTGCTCGGCGAGGGCTCGGCCCAGTATGCGATCACCGCGTTCTGGACGGCGGCGGCCTACGACATCCCGGTGAAGTTCCTCGTGCTCAGAAACAACGAGTACTCGATCCTGAAGTGGTTTTCGACGATGGAGAACGTCGTGGGCGCGCCCGGGCTCGATCTGCCGAGCCTGGACGTGGCGGCGACCGCGGAGAGCTACGGCGTGCCGAGCACGAGCGTCTCTGGGCGCGAGCAGCTGCACGCCGCCCTCTCGGAGGCGCTACTCAAAGCGGGGCCTCGCCTGGTGCAGGTCGACGTGGAGCCCGGAATGGCGCTCGCCTGATGGCTGGCTGCAGCCTGAGCGCTCCTGCAGCCCGGGAGTCGCGATCAGACGGCGAGGCGCTCGTCATCCGGGACGGCGTAGAAGGTGGTTTGCGGCAGCCGCCGGTGCTCTTGGCGCAGGCGCTCCTCGCTCTCCTTGAGCGCGGCCGCCAGATGCTGCTCGGCACCATCCCGGACAAGCACGAGACGAGCGCGCTCGGCGCGCTCGCGGGCCTCGGAGATGTAGAGCAGGACCTTCTCGACTTCGCCGTGGTGGGCCTCATTCGATATGGGATGGCGCCTCAACTGGACAGGAGCAGCTGCAGGGGGTCGACGGAGACGGCATTGTGCGGCCACTCTGCACTTCAACCCCGACCACTTCGCCGCCTCGACCGACACCTTCTACGTCACCGCAATTATAAGGATTTGCAGCGTTTTCCTGCGATCGGGGAGACAGGATTTGAACCTGCGACCGCCCGGCCCCCAGCCGGAACGCGGAGGTGTCCGCTAGCCCAAATAGCCCGGTTTTAGCTGGTTTTATCGTCCGTCCGCTACGGTAGTATTCGCTCAAAATAGAACATGAATAGAACATGGAGGAGGGCGGGCGATGGCGAACCAGAGCAACTCAAGGACCAGACGAGGCTACGGCACCGGCTCGCTGAAGCGGGTCGGAGGCTCCTGGATCGGCTCCTGGTACACCCCGCGCGGCACGAAGATCCGCCGCAAGGTCGGGCCCGCTCGGACCCTCGGGGAGCGCGACGGCCTGACCGTCGCGCAAGCTGAGACGAGGTTCCGCAAGATGCGCGAGGCCGAGCGGCCCCGCACCAGCGCCGAGCGCGTGAGCATGGTCGAGGCCGGCGAGGAGCTGCGCCGCCGACTTGAGATCCGCGGCCGCAAGAAGTCCCACCGCCTGACCGTCGAGTCGGACCTGCGAAACCACATCGTCCCGTTCTTCGCCGGCAAGGAGCTCGAGAGGATCGAGCCTCGGGACATCGAGCGCTACATCGCCGTCAAGCTCGGCACCCTCGCCCCCAAGACCGTCCGCAACCACCTCAACACGATGCACTCCGTGTTCGAGCTCGGCCTGCGCATGGACTGGTGCCAGAGCAACCCCGTCAAGCTCGCCGACCGGCCCGTCATCAAGAGCACCGAGACGCGGATCAAGTTCCTCGACCAGCCCGAACTCGAGAAGCTCCTCGCCCTCGCCTACCCCGACGACGCGTTCGGGGCGATCGAGCCGACGCTGTACCTCACCGCCGCCATGACCGGCCTGCGCCAGGGCGAGCTGATCGGGCTGCGCTGGCGTGACGTCGATTTCGACGCGCGAAAGGTGCGCGTCGTATCACCGTACGTCCGCGGCGAGTTCAACGACCCCAAGTCCGAGGACTCAGGGCGCTCGGTCCCGCTCGCCAAGCGCGTCGGCGACGCGCTCACGGTTCTGCACGAACGATCCCTGTATGGGGCGGACGGCGACCTCGTGTTCGGACACCCCGAGACAGGGCACCCGCTGGACCGCTCAAAGCTCGTACGGCGATTCAAGAAGGCACTCCAGCGAGCGGAGGTGCGCAGGATCACCTTCCACGAGCTGCGCCACACGTTCGGCACCCGGATGGCTGCCAGCGGCGTTCCTCTGCGGACGATCCAGCACTGGATGGGTCACGCGGATTCCAAGACAACCCAGATCTACGCGCACTACCAGCCCTCCGATGCCGAGGCCGACACTGTCGATATCGCGTTCGCATAGCGGCGAGCGCGACCATACTCCGCGTGTCAGGGGTTCGAGCCCCTCCTCCGGCATCGCAGGCTCTTGGCTTTGTAAAGCCGTTTCCTGTTCAAGCCGCGTAAGCTCAGGGGGCGCGGCAGGCGTTGACGATGTTCGCGGTCGGTGTCGGGGTCCCGGTGTTGCTCGCCCTCGATGCCGATGCCCGCTGGCCGCCTTGCGGCCTACAATCAAGCGGTCATGGCTAAGCACTCTGGCGGAGCGTGCCTGGTAGATACTTTCGGCTCATCTCAGCCTTCGGTGTCCGACGAGAGCCCTATCCGGGAGCAGGCACGGTGAGCGCCACCGCTGACGGGGTGACGATTGAGCGCGCCGGGCGAGCCCTGATCGAGGCTACAGCCGCCCCGGCCAAGGTGATCCTGTTCGGGTCGCGTGCTCGCGGCGGCAGCGATGATCGAAGCGACTTCGACTTCCTGGTGATCGAGCGGGAGGTCGAGGATCGCTTTGGCGAGATGGTGCGTCTAGGACGGATTCTCGGACGGCTCTTGATCCCGGCCGATGTGGTGGTCGTCAGCGAGCAGCACGCACGGAAGTGGGGGTCGGTCAAGGGCACGATGATCCACGAGGCCATCAGCGAGGGACGGGTCGTTGCCGAGTCCTGACGCGCGCGAGCTGGCGCTGCTGCTGGTGGGAAAGGCCGAAGGGGATGAGGCGATCCTCGACAGGCTGCTCGACGATTCCGACGTGCCCGATGACGCGCTCGGCTTCCACGTTCAGCAAGCCATCGAGAAGCGCCTGAAGGCAGTACTCGCGTTCCACGAGATCGACTTCGAGCGAACGCACAGCATCGGCTATCTCACCTCGCTACTGGAGCACCACGGCATCGATCCTCCCGTAGGCCGCGAGCAGATCGAGGAGCTGACCCCGTGGGCGGTCCTCGCGCGGTATGAGAGCAGGATCGACGAAGTGCTCGATCGCGTCGCCGTGCGGGAGCAGGTGTCGGTCGTACGTGACTGGTCACGACGCCTGTTGAGCGAGGAGGAGTAGCTCCGAGCGCCTGTTGCAGGAGGGCGCAGCCCGACGCCTCCGGTGCAGGTAGCGGCGGCCACCGCGCCGCAATCCGTAGCGTCGTGTGAGGGTCGCGGCTACAGCTCGGGCTGCCGGAGGGTCGGGCGTGCCGGTTGGCGATCCATCGCCCCTCGGTGCCCGTCGTTGACGGCGTTGGTGGTTCAGATGCGTGCGCGGTGTTGCGGGCCAGACAGCAGCGCCTTCTACGCTGCCCGGCAGCTATGCGTGCGATCGAGCGGACACGGCGCGATTCGGTTGTGTGTCGGGAGCGTTGCTCGGCTTACCCGTGGATGACTGCGCACCTGGCACCAAGGCGAAGCCTCGGCTTCTGCTGGCCGCGTCGTTGGCGCGCGCCGCGCAAGTTCTTGGCCGGTTTGGCGGGGTTGCGGTCATTAAGAACAGAGGGCCGGATGCGCCCGACTCATATGGGGGCATTGCACTCCGGCTTACGACTATCGAGTGTCAGGGCTTTTGTTGATGGCGAGAGGAGCGTGAGTTATGGCTGGTAGAGCGAATGTGAGGCCGGCGCAGTCTGATCCCCGCATCGGGGGTCGGCTCGCGCGGGCACGAGGAAAGGAGTCCGGTATGCCGGGCGATGGCGGGATGGTGTCGTTGTCGGAGCCGCTGCTTGATTGCGTGGCAGCGGCGGCGCTGTTGAACGTGCGGGTGTCGTGGGTGCGGGATGCGGCGCGGCTTGGGCATTTGCCGTGCCTGCGGGTCGGACGGCATCTGCGCTTTACCCGGGCGATGCTCGAAGACTGGCTCGCGGCGCAGGCGGCGGTCGCGCACGGGCAGGCGGCTGGCCGCGGGAGCACGCGGACGGCGGGCACGCCGCGCGCCAGCTTCAGGCGCAGTACGCAGGCGACGTTGCTGGCGAGCCTGGCGGAGACCCCGAAGGGGAAGGGAGGGGGGCGTGATGGGTAGCGATCCGGGTCGGGGACGTTCACGGGGGTATGGCGGCCGGCTGGATCGTCCGCCGGGATGGGCGGATACGTTGATGGCGGGCCGCTCGCGTGCGGATAAGGAAGCCGACCAGGACGCGCGGATGAAGGCGCTGCTGCTGGTCGGCTCGGCGGTGGCGCTGGTGATCCTGGCGTTGCACGCCCTGTTCACGCTCGTTGGTTTGCAGTTGGGGTGGTGGTCGGCGCCGGTGTTCGTCCCGGTGTTTGCGTGGGCGCTGTTCTCGGCGGCGATGAACCGTGTGTTGCGCCCGGTCGAGCTGGACGGGTGGCGCTGGCCTGCACGGTTGAAGGGCGCCGGGCTGCTCGCGTGCCTGCTGTGGGTGTGCTGGGGCTGGTGGGCTGGCCCGGTCGCGCGGGCGTGGAAGACGGCACACGGCGGTTTCAACGGCATCGCGACCGATGGCCCGCGCTATCCCCTGCACGCGATACTCGCCGCCGCGCCGGTGATGATGGGGCTCGTCGCGTTCCTGCTGCTCGCGCTGGGCATGGTGCTCGCGCCGAACGTCCGCGGCCGTGAGCGGGAACCACCACGGCCGCCGGGCGGCCCCGAGCCGCTGCGCGCGCGATTGGTCAGCGAGCGACGGCCCCCGCTACCTCCGCGCTGGCCATGATCGCGCTGCTGCTCATCGCCGCGAGCTTCGCCGCGTGCGCCACCGCTGGCCTGTGGGTCAATCCGGGTCATGGGTGGGCCGAGCAGAGCCGAGCGGCGCGCGTGCGCTGCCGCCCGCGGCGCCTGATGACCCGTGGGTTGCCCGCATGCCACCGTCGACGGGCGGAACCCGTGTTTGGGCTGGGCAGGCCGATGGTGGTGTGCTGCGCACTCCGCCGGATTGCGCAGCGATCATCGTGGGACCACCGCGGGCGGGCAAGACACGCAAGGTGATCGCACCGACGCTCGCCGCTTGGGCGGGGCCGGCGCTCGTCACCTCGACCAAGGGCGACATCCTGGCGAGCGCGGGGCACCGCTCGCGGATCGGCCCTGTCGCGGTCTATGACCCCACCGGCTCACTCGGGCATCCCGAGGTCAGCGTCGGGTTCTCGCCGCTCTCGCGGTGCGCGACATGGGACGGCGCTGTGGAGGTAGCAGCCGCGCTGCTGTCTCCGGCCTCGGCGGATGAGACGGTCCGCCACGGCGAGCACTTCGCGATCGCGGCACGGGCGCTGCTGGCGCCGCTGTTTCACGCCGCCGCACTCTCAGGCGGCGGGATCGATCGTGCACGTGGGTGGCTCGGCCGCTCGGAGTTCTCCCAGCCCGCCGAGATCCTCCGCGGCGCAGGCGCGACGATCGCGCTTGAGGAGCTATCCGGTGTCGCCGCGCAGGCGGTCGGGGACTACCGCACCTCCGTGCTCGGGACCGCACAGGTCGCGCTCGCGTGGGCCTCTCGCGCAGCCGTCCGGGCATCCAGCGACCCCGCCCTCACACCGCAGATCGATCTCGGGAGCTGATCGCCAAGAACGGCACCCTGTATGTCGTCTCTCCGTCGCGTATCCAGGAGGAGCTCGCGCCACTGATCGCGGCGCTCCTCGATGCTCTGTGCGCGCAGGCGATCGACCTGGCGATCACCTCGGCCACCGGGCGGCTTGAGCGCCCGTTGCTGCTCGCGCTGGACGAGGTGGCGAACATCGCACCGATACGCTCGCTCCCCCGGCTTGTTGAGCGAGGGCATCCAGCAGGGCATCGTGCCCGTCCTGGGGGTGCAGGACATGAGCCAGGCCCGCGCCCGCTGGGGCGAGCACGAGACGGCGACGATGTGGTCGACGCCCGCGCTTCGGCTCGTGCTCGCCGGGGTCGCAGACCCCTACACGGCGCAGCTCGTCTCAGACGCCTGCGGCGAACAGCTCGTATGGCGCCCACAGGTCAGCGAGAACACCTCAACCTCCCATCAGGTCGAGCGCGCCGGCAGAACCTACACCGGGGGAGACAGCCACTCCTACGCCCAGCAGCGCGAGCGAGTCATACAGCCAGCAGACCTCCGGGCGATGCCCGCCGGCCGGGCACTCGCGCTACCGCAAGGCCGGGAGCCCATCGGCATCGACCTGTTCGCGGGCGCGCCCGGCCTCACTGATTGCGACTGGCCGGCGCTGTGCCGTGCTGGGCGTGCGCGGCTGTGCCCTGCGCTCTGACTGCCGGTTTCGCTGGATCGTGGATGCGTCCAGGCGTCTAGTGCGTGACGTTGTCGCGGAGGCGCCAGTTCCGGGAATGCCCAGGAGGGTCAAGGTGACCCTCCTGGGATCTATGCGTTGTTCCTGGGATTCAGATGACGTGGCCGACCATCTGGATGAGTCGGACAGCGGGTCGAGTGGCGAACACGAAACCGTCGCTCGTGCGATGAATCAGCCCGGCGCGGTGCAGCGACGCCACGGCGTCGTCTGCATTGGCAGGGCTTTCGATCTCACGTCCTATGTCCTCGACCGACCAGATCGGCTCGTTGTCGTGCGGGTACGTCAGGAGGTAGAGCACGTCGCGCTCGATCCGGTTCACTTCGACCGCAACATCACGTATAGGCTGCTCATCAGGCATGGGAGGTCAGTTCTCCTGTGTCTAGGCGGCGGCGCGGCTACCACCGCGTCGCCGCCAACTTGATTGGCAATGCTCCTCATAGCGAGTAGCACTATAGCGGTGCGAGCGGCAGACTGCTCGCGTGCCCGCCATCTCCCCCATCCACGCCACATTCGGGGAGGCGCTGCGAGAGCTGCGCAAGGAGCGCGGCATCTCCCAGGAAGGGCTCGCGCTCAAGAGCGGCCTGAATCGCGGCTACTACGGTGGCATCGAGCGAGGCGAGCGCAACGTCTCGCTCACGAACATCTGCAAGCTGGCCGCTGCTTTGGACCTCCCGGCGTCTGCGATCCACGCTCGCGCCGAGCAGATCGCGGCCAGACGCCCCAAGAAACAGATCAAAGCCCGGTAGTCCCGCCGTCCTGTCGGCGGGCGCCGAGGCAGGACGGGATCACGGACGACCCCGGAACGTCGAGGCGTAGCCGCCCGTGCCGACCACGATCACGTGGTCCAGCAGCGTCAGCCCGGAACGGACGCCGACGGCGGCGATACTGCCAGCGCTACGACGCTCGGCGAGGCTTGCCTCGCAGTCGCCGTGAGCGAGCCGCGCCACTGCGCGCGCTCGATCTGGACCTGACGGACCTCGCCGAGGAGTACCCGCGTCATGCCGACTGAGCGCCGCTCGCACGTGGTGGCGCCCTCCAGCCAGCGCCGAGTGGGATGCGGGCCGCTGGCCTTCGGCTATGTGATCCAGTCTGACGGCGGTGGCCCGCCGGCGAAGCGTGCGGATGTCGGGTCGCTCGTGTGGGTGAGCTGGCGCTCGAGCAGCTCCAGGCGATCGTGGAACAGCAGCTCCGCACGCGGGTCGGCGCTGTGGCCCGGCGTCGAGCTCCGAGCGCCACGCGCTCAGGGCGCCGAGCACCTCGACGAGCGCGCGGTCTGTCCACCAGTCGGCGACGAGCTTTGAGAAGACGCGGGGGTAGCGCTCGGCCAGCGCGCAGACCGCAGCCCACAACTCCCGCCGCCACGCCTGGCGCTTCTCGGGCGGCTCAAGCCACCCTGGCAATCCCGTGCCCTGACCCTCGGCCGGCTTGGGTGCCGTGGCCGGGGCTGGCTCGCCGGCGGCCTGTGCCTGGGTGCTGAGCAGCCCGTCGCGGACGAACCTTGCCGCGGTTCGGGCTGCCGGCTCACCGGCGGCCTGCGCACGCCGCCCCAGCTCCGCGAGGGCGTGCTCGTCGAGCGTGATCGCGACGCGGCTCACAGCGCGGCGCCCATCCCTGTATCTATCTCGATGCCGGGGTCGGGTGCGAGCTGGCGCGCGGTCGAGCGCTGGAGTTCCTCGCCCACGTCCACGTCCGTGCGGCCTGTGACGGCGCGAAACGCGAGGGAGGGCAGCTGTGCGCGCGAAGCGCGCATCAGCTCCGCTAGGCGCCCCACCCGCTCGGCGTCCACGCCCTCGGTTCCAAGATCCTCCCTGGCGACGTGCCAGTCAGTCCCGTTCCGGGCGCGTGACGCCTGGACGTAGGCGCCCTCCTGGCTGGTCTGCCAGCCGCCCGTCACGACGACCGCGCGCTGCACGGTCGCGCCCTGCTGGCGGTAGAGATGCTGAGCGTAGGAGAGACGCACGTTCTCCAAGTCATCGCCGCCGACCGTCACCTCGCACGCGCCGTCGGTGAGCACGCTCACGCGCTGCTGATCGGGGTCGACGCCGACGACCTCACCACGTGTGCCGTTCTCCACCCGGTGCTCCCCCTCGGGACGGTGCTGTGCGATGAACGCCACCCTGTCACCCTCACGCACGCCGTAAGCGACCCCGGGCAGCTGTATCTCCTCCTCGCCCAACTCGCCGCGCTCGCCGCGTAGGTGCTGCGCGCGGGCGTTCATTCTGTCGATCTCCCCTGTTGACGCGTCGGACATCAGCGCGACCTCTTGCACGCCCTCGCGCTCGGTCAGCTCGTCCCACTGTTTCACTGCTCCCTCCAGCGCCTGCTCGCGGGTGTCTGCGAAGTGGAGTTGGCCGCGGGCCTGGTAGTGAGCCATCGCCTGCTCGGCGCGACCCGCGCGTAGGTCCGCCCACGCCTGTCGCTCCTCGGGGTCGCTCGTGCGACGCACCTCCGAGAGGCGCGCGGTCGGCGCTGTCTCGGAGAGATGCTCGAACAGGCCGCCCGCGCCGATCGCGGGGAGCTGGCGCGCGTCACCGATCACCACCAGCTTTCCCCCCGACCGCTCGACCACCTCGCTCAGCGCGTCAAGGCGGCGGGTGTCAGCCATCCCGCCCTCATCGAAATACACCGTGCTGCCCTCGTCCAACGTGACGCTCCCCGTGCGCGCTTTGGCGACCAGTGAATCCAACGTCATCGTCCTGCCCTCCAAGGACGGGCTTTCCCGGCCCAGCCGCTCGGCCGTGTCACCGGCCACCGCGACACCCCAAGGCTCACGGCCCGCTTGCTGCTCCGCACGAACCGCCGCGTCGATCACCACGCCCTTACCCGCCCCCGCCTGCCCGACCAGCACCGCGGCACGCTCGGGGCCACCCAGCACCTCAATCGCCCGCTGCTGCTCAGCGCTCAACGGCCCGCCGATCCGCTCCGCGACCTCCCTCACCGCCGCCGTCCGGGCCTCATCGCTTACCGCCGCGCCGGTGCCGGCTGCCATCTCGCTCACGCGCGCGTGGACGGCCTGCTCCATGTCCCTGATCTCGCGGGTCGTCATCCGCCCGCCCTCAAGCTCGATCACCTCACCCGAGGCGACGAGCTCGCGAGCGTGCCCGGCAACCATGTTCGGCTCAAGCTCCCCGACGCCCTGCTCGAGCACGCTCGCGCGCAGCTCCCGCTCAGCGAACGTCGCGCCCTGCGCCGTCAACGAGTCCGTCACCCGCTCCCGCCATCCCGTCTCGTCCGCGCGCTGCACCCCGCCCGGGCTCGCACCCCGCAGGCCCTCGACGTGGGCGCGGTCGACGTGCTCCCTCGCGGCGCGCTCCTCCCACACCTGCTGTAGCTCGGGGCGATTCTGCGGCGTCTTCGCCTGCCGGTTCTCGAGCTTCACGTTGCGCAGCTCGTCGCGCTCGGGCGCGCGGCCATAGCGAGCACGGAAACGCTCAGCCGCCAGCCACACCTCACGACTACGCCCACTCAACGCCTCCCTGACGTTCTCCGAGATCCCAGCGACCTCGAAGTAGCGCCCGCCACGCCCGGTCCCCGCGACGATCTCATAACCCTGCCCCTGCAGCTCCTGTGCGAGCGCGCCGCGGTAGAACGCGCCCAGCTCCCGCGCCGCTCGAAACAATGGGCGGCTCGCGACCGCCGCGAACTGCCCGTCCTGTCGCACCACGCCCGTGACGACAACATGGCTGTGCAGTTGCGGGTCGGGCGCCTCACCACCGGCGACGCCGCGCGCGGTCGTATGACGAAACTCCGCCGCCAGCACATCACGCGCCGGGGAGAGCACCCGTCCGCCCGCGCCTTCGCGCACCACCGGCACCTCCCCGCGCAGATGCTCAAGCGCACGCGACACGGCTCGCCCGTGCGCCAGCTCCACGCCCGCGCGCTGCTGCTCGGAGCCAAGCACCCACACCGCGCTGACCGACTTTGGCGAGGAGAACGTCAGGTCGATGCCGCCCGCTCGGCGGCCATCGGCGCCCGCGCGGCGAATGAACTCGCCACTCACCGGATGGCGGCCCTCCATCAACCTGACGAGCTGCTCGGCACGCACCGCCTCGCCCGCCTCCAACCCCAGCCGCTCACGGGTCTCGTCAAGGACGTGCCACACGCCCTGGGCCTCCGTCGGCTCCCCCGACGCCGACAGGTAGTAGTCCCCTCGCGCCGGCGCCACCGTCCGCGACTCCAGATAGGCGCTATACCCCGCCGCCTGACCAGCACCGATGCTCGCAGCCGTCATCATGGCTCAAGGCTACCCGGTCAACTGTCACGCTCTGGCACAGTGCATCTAGTCTGTTTGGCTTTTCGCGCTGCTGGGAGGCTGAGCCAGCCGCCGGCTGATCTCTCTGGGGAGGTCGACGATGCTCGCGTCCAAAGGCGCGCAGGAGTCCGTGCGAAGTACGCCAGCGCACGGCCGGCCGGCCATGCTCGACGTCCGAGACCTACGCGCCCTCGGTGCCGGCACTGGCGGCCGATACGCCACAACAGCCCGGCTCACCAGCAATCAAAGCTCCCACCACACGCGCCACCCCCTCGGCGCTGATCTCCGTCTTGCATGCGCCAGGTGCTCCCGGCTCGCCTCGTGCCCCCCCTCAGCGCCCGCCATCCGGGCTCTCGTGGCGGATAGCCCTCTCAAGCTCCTTGCCGCCGGCGGTGAGCTGCCACACATTCTCGCGGCCCCCGCCTGCGAGTGTTCTCGATCAGCCCGCGCCGGGCCGCTCATCCCAAGCCCTGACGGTCCTCGCGCGTGGGCGTCGTCGGCGCACTCAGACCCGGCCGCGTGCCTGGACCGCAGCGCAACTCCTACGCGCCAGCACCTGCACGCAAGCCGCTACGAGAGCGCGATCAGCGCCCTGCTCGACGCGCTTCACCTCAAACGCCTGCGCCCCCGAGCGCCGCGCCGGCAGCTCGCACCCCAGACGATCGCCGCCATGCTCAGACAGGCCCTCGGCGAGCTGCAGGGCGAGCTGCCCAAGAGCGTCAAGGCGACATCCGCCCGCGGACGAGCAGTTCGCGCTGCAGACCATCGACCGTCAGCGCACCCCCGAGAACCCCACCAGCGCCGCCCGCAAAACAGCCGCCGGGATCGCCTGGGAACGCATCCTCACAACCCTGGTCCAAAACCTCGCCGCCAAGAACGAGGAGCTGCACGTGCTCGCCGAGCGCTGAACCCGCCCGCCGCCAGGATCGACCTCGACCTGATCCTCGATGACGAGCAGGAGGGCATCGCCTGGGTGATCGACGCCAAGAACTCCAACCCCACCAACGACCAGCTCCACAAAATGCAGGCCCAGCTTCGCCTCCTGCGCCAAGCGCCCCAGCTGACCGGCGGACGCGCGGTCATGGGCGTGATCGTCCACCGCGAGCGCCAAATCGACACCAGCCCGCAGCCGACCGAGCACCACGACGTCCTGCGCGCCACTCCGCAACGCCTCCCCGACCTGCTGCTCGCAAAGCACCTCCCGGGCGAGCGGCCGCGAACGGCGCCTCACGCCGACCGTTCATAAACCTCCGCCTCCGGCCTCCGCGTCGATCTCACCGGCCTCATCCGGAGCCGGTCTACACCCTCGCCATGCGCGGCGCCCACCCGGACGGCACCGGAGCGTTCGAGCGCGGGTCGGCGGGGCGCGTGCATGAGCCGCGCGTCCCTCCGCACCGAGAAGCACCGCCCGCCGCCCCGATCAACGCCAACGCCTCGACTCGCGGTCCGCCACGCCGCCACTCACCCGCCAGCCGCTGCCAGCGCGCGCGCCACACGAGGGCGCCGTCCGCTCGATCTCATCCTCGACATCCACACCCCTTAAACACCGCCACGGCGAAAAGCGGGGCAACGGATTCAACGCGTGCGCGAAAGGAGGGGCGCCGCGGCCGGAGGGGATGACCGACCGCCGCGCCTGGGAGGGGTGAGAACCTGGCGGGAGAGGTTCCGCCTTGTGATGGTTCCCCTCGAACGCCGCCCACAGGGGATGTCGACGACGCTCAAGCTGTGAAAAGACTGTGCTGCTACGAACTGCTCCTATTTCTTTTTCCTCTTGCCGTACTTCCTCCCGGCGGTCTTTTCGCAAGCTTTGCGCTTCTTCTTGCTCTCGTCCCGCTTGCAAGCCTTCAGGGCCTTCTCAAGCTTTTCGCTCCGCGATTCGACCTTCGGGTTTAGCGGCGGTGGGGATTCGGAGCCGGTAACGGTGGTCACGTTCCCGGAGCCTCCGACTGACACTGTCGCGGGGGTTACCGTGACGGGCGGCGTCGCGGCCATGCTGCGGCAGGTTGCCGCGCTTTCACATTGCGCCGGGGTGGAGGGCGCCGGGAAGCCGCCTTCGGTTCGCGCGTCCCAGATCTGGTAGGTGCTTTCGCGGTCTTCGGGGGCGAATTGGGAGCCGCTCAGGAAGTAGACGTTGGAGCCGCTCGGCGAGGCGCCGATCAGGAAGTCTGAAGAGGGGCTCGTTCCACTGGAGAGCAGCGACAGGGTTCCGTGGTGCCACTCGTAGATGTCGTAGATCGGGTTTTCTTTGCTATCGAGCAACACGTTGGCGGCCGCCGGGAGCAACTCGTCGGTAGACGCGAAGAAGACCGTTTCGCCGTCGGCCGCCAGCCCGCCGAACTGTTGCACTGTGCCATCTACAGAGAAGTTTGTGTGGAAGGCAGGGTCCAACGGTCCGCTTGGCGGCGCGAAGAACGTGGCGCTGCACGATATGCAGGAGATACTGTTGTCTGATGCGTCGTAGCGGTAGAGCTCTGCCTGGTGTTCGTTGTCGTAGGCCGTCAGCTGGCTGTCGGAGTCGAATACGAGAGCTGAGCCGTTGGGCGTCACCGCCGCCACCTCTATAGCCAGCGGAGCCACGGGGGTGCCGGGAGTTTCCAAGTGCTGACCTTCTCCTGATGCGTTGCCAGGAAAGACGCCTCCCGCGATCGTCGCGATGAACGAGATCACGCCGTCGTCGTACATGTACAAGTTGACCGTGCTTGTCGATTCGTTGGTCGTCTTCGTGGCGCCTGAACCAGGAACGAGCTGGCCTCGGCCGGTGAAGTAAACGTGTGAGCCGTCGCTCGGGACGATCACCGACTCTTCCAGGGCCAAATCGGCGTCGTCGTAGCTGGGCGGGCCGACCGAGATCCGCTTGAGCGTGTGTGTTTCGACGTTGTATTCGTAGAGGTTGGGGTCGGCGTTGCCGGTGTTGGAGGTGAGCTGCGATCTGGTTACGAAGAAGACGTGCGAGCCGTCTTCGGAGGCGCCGGCGAAGAAGGCTTCACATTCTTTCACGCCCGGTTCGCATTCCGCGGCGCTCGCGGGGGCCTTGGAGATCTCGACCGTCGTCGCGCCGTTTTCGCGCACGTACAGCTCCGATCGCTGGCCACATTCAGGTTCGCCACCGTGTCCTTGTTCAGGGTCGGGCGATTGGAAGAAAACACGAGTGCCGTTCTGCGAGACGGCGGGATACGTCACTCCGATCCCTCCTGCAAGCGTGGCGCCGCATGGACTCACGGGTTCACCGAGATCGTTAATGCCGACCGGGTGCAGGCCGCCGCCGGCCGTCCATTCGTACAGCTGTCGGTCCCCGCTGTGTGTGTCCCCGGCCAGTTTGGCCGGGGTCTGGAAGAACACGTGGCTGCCGTCCCCACTCAACCAGGCGCTAGGTTCATATGCCAGCCCGTGTGGGATGCTTGCGACCGGGGTGTAGGCCCCGCTTTCAGTGCGCTCGATGAGTTCTTCGCTGCCCGATAGACCACCTTCGAGTGGAGGGGATGGCCTGCCATGGAGCAGGAGTGTCGATAGGTTGCTCGATGCCGCGCCGATCTTGAATTCGGTGGTGCGTCCGGCGCCGGGGGGTGCGAGCGCATCCGACTGCAGCCAGCCGTCCGAACCGCGGACGGCCTCATACGTATCATCGAAGCCGCTGTTCGGGCCCGAGTAGGATTCGCCTTCGCTGTACCACAGCACGCCGTTTTCCGAGACCACTCCGAAGTTGCCGAAGCCGGAGTGTGCCCTAGTGGCGACGGGGGAGAGCATCGCCTCATCATCGTTTTTGTCGCCGCTTGAGACGAGCTCGTAGGCGCGGCAGTCGGGAAGGCCGAGTGAGTACGGTTGGCCCGTAGCAGGGTCGATGTCGCTTTCCTGGCGTAGCTGTTCGTTCACGCAGGTCGTCCTGGCCGCGCGGCTGGTGCTGACCTTGGCACACGCCAAGGCCAGACCGACGAGACCGGCGAGCAGCCGGGGCCAGGAGAGCTGAGGCAGGTTGTCCGGTGCGCGGTTCGTTGCCCAGCGGGCCACGTCGAGAACAAACATCAGCTACCCCTCCGGTTCGACTTCTTTGCCTTCGCTCCGTACCTCGCCCTAGCCGCTCGCTCACAGGACGCTCGCTTCTTCTTGGGCTGCTTCTTGCACACCTTCAGCGCCCTCGCGAGCCTCTCAGCGCGCGTCAACGTCTTCGGGTCGGACTTCGGGCAACCACCGACGGTGATCTTGGTGGCCTGCTTGACCACGGCGCCATCCTGTGCGGTGATGCTGGTGGGCATCGTCAGGCTCTGCCCACACAGGTCGTAGCCGTCCTTTGTCGGGAGGTTCGTCGTCAGGATCGAGTGAGGGCTCTCGGGGAGGTGCAGTTCGAAGCTGGTGACGGGCTGGTCGGGGACCGTTTCGAATTTTGAGTAGGTGATTCCGTTTTTGATGTCGGTGTTGCCGACCAGTTCGATCGTGACGCCCTGTCCCTGGAGGATCATCACGAGGTCGGGGAACGCAGCGCCGCCGTGCGAGACAAGGATCGCGGGCCCCACGAGGGGAACGCTGAGGACGGGGGTAACTGCTGTTGCGAATCCGACGACGGAGCCGGCCGGGCAGCCGGCGGGGTTGGCGGCGAACCGCGCTTCGGTGCACGCTTGCTGCAGCGTCGTCAGCCGCGACGGCAATTGTTTGGGCAGGGACACGTCGACTTTGGCGATGTTCGCCTGGCCCGGCCCGGAGGCAACATTGACGTCGAGGCTCGCGCCGTAGGCTTTGCTGGCCTTCGCCTGCGTCGAGACCGTGAACGATGGTTTGAACACCAAGCCGGCGCAATTCGTCGCCTGAAACGGCGTCGACACCGCCTCGCTCGCGCCCTGGTTCGAGCCCAGCGAGCCGGTCACGCTCATCGGATTGCAGCTCGTCGGGTTGAGGATGAACCCCGAACGGTCGATGTCCACGGTCACCTTCTGCAGCGCCACGGGTACGCCGCTGTCGGCCTGGGCGGTGTCGACCATCTGCGGCAGCGGATCGCTCACGACCGTGATCTGCGCCGTGTGCGGGTTGACGTAGATGGCAGAGCGCACGACGACCGTGCCGAAGTCGAACGGGCCCGCGACCGCGGGAATCGCGACCGACAGGCCGAACGGGGCGACCGACTGATTGGGTCCTTCCAGGAGGGTGGGGCCGGTCAGGTACACCGGGCCGGAGGTGTAGAACGGTTCCGGGCCTGCGCCAGCGCCTGCTGTGGCGGTGCCGATCCGCGAGGCTTCGGGGCACGTGCCCTGCGCGGCCTGCGGTTCGTTGCAGAGCGGGACGCTCGAGATCATTCCCGACAGGCCCGGGGGCGGGGACAGCGTGATCTGCGACAGAGCCTGTTGACCGTCGGAGCGGGAGATGTTCAGCACGAACGACCCGGAGGCCCCCGCGGTGGGATTCGTGGACCCCGCGCTGAAGGAGGGGCCGAACAGCAGCGGCGAGGGGCAGGCGGCGCCGTTGCCGTCGAAGCTCGTGGTGAAGCTCGAGGACGGGGTCGCCCCGAGCGAGCTCGAGTAAGGCACCAGTTGAGAGGTAGTCGTGTAGCTCCCACACGCGGGCGGGGTCATCAGCGCTGCGCGCGGGCCGCCGAAGAAGTCGAGCTTTAGGTCTTCGAAGGGCAGCGGCGGGTTTTCATCGAACGTCGTCGTCAACTGTCCGGTCGTCTGGTTCGTAGACACGGTCCCCTGCAGCCTGATCGACAGGCCGTAGCCTTCGGCGAGCAAGTAGATCGTGTACGGCGGCGCCGTGATCGGTCCCGACGCGGGAGCGCCGAGATACACAGCACCGGTCAGTTCACCCTCGCTGCCGTTCGCGTTTTCGGGCAGATCGGGTGAGGTGACGCGCACCGTGCCGAGCTTGGAGCCTTTCGGGCAGGCGACCGGATCTTCTGTGTGCAAGCCGATCTCTTCGGGCGTACACCCTTCCAGGCCGTTCGCCGCCGAGGGCGAGATCGCCATGCCGGCAGGGAGCGTGACGGTCGCGTCCCGCAGATCCGGCGTCGCCAGACCGTAGGGATCTTCGTTCTGGGGCACGTGCAGGTCCACGTGCAGCCCCATGGGGGTATCGACCTCGCTGGTTTCCGGGGTCACCTCGAGTGAAGGATCAAACCCAAGGTCTCCACAACCAGTCAACGCCGGCGCCTGCGCCTGCGCTTCGTGCCAAACATCAGGTTCTTCCCACGAATCGATGCTCAACGTGCTCGTCAACGGGCTCCCGTCGCAGGCGGTCGGGTTGCGCAGCAACGGCCGTACCGGCGCGTCACTCGCGCAGCTTCCAGTCGACTGGCCGGCTTCTTCAACCAGGCAGCCTGGCCCCGGTTCGTGCTCGCCGCGGTAGGGGTCGTGGCTGGGGTCGGCCGGCACACCCCACAGCGTCACCGTGTTTTCGAGCGACACCGCTTTCTGGGGGATGCCTGACACTGATGCCGTCACCCCGTAGTCGCCGGTGCTGCGCAGTCCGATGTGTATAGCAATGTTCAGCGGAGGGTTGCTGTTGTGAAACTCGAACAGCGCGAGCTCACCGGTGCTCGGCACCATGTTGTACACAGGCAAATAGTATGGCGGATAATCCGTACCAGAAACGCCAGGCACTCCGCTGGCAAGGTACAGCCTAATCTTCGCCACGCCAATCGCCGTGTCGTTGGGGCAGTAGCCGTTCTGGATCAAGAATGGCGGCAGGCAACGCGGGGTGGCGTTCGGGTCGCCGACAAAGCCGGGGGGCAGTTCCACCTTGACGTCCTTGGTGGAACCGTCCGGCACCGTCGGGGAGGCGCCGTGAGTGGTCAGATCGAATGTGACGCTCTGCTCGTATGGATGGTCGCCGGCTTGGGTGTCGGGCGTCGCGTGTTCGCCGAGCGGGCCAGTCGCGCCTTCGGAGGTGTACGTGCCAGAGGTGAAGCTCCCCGGTGCGATCCCGAATTCTTCGGCCGCGAGGGCGGGGGAGGCGAGGAGAGCAGCGGCCAGCAGCGCAGCGAGCGCGGCCGCGAGTGCGAGGGATACCAGCTCTCTTAGCCGATCAGGTGTGTGTGTTTGGTTGGTCACGGTTTGTCGTTTGTCTTCTGCTCTTCCACTTACGATTCCATTGGGCTCGGGCGAGACGGGTGCTTTGTAGTCCTGCACCCGGTCTGCCGATCCAACGGGATCGCCTCTACTCTTTCCGTTTATGTAACAAACGGAAAGAGAGTTAGTTCAATCTCTATCCTCTATATCTTTTTTCTGGTAGCTAGGCTTTCTTCTTTGTCTTCTTGGCTTTCGGGCCATAGTTTGTCCTTGCGGCCTTTTCACACTTTGCGCGCTCTGTCTTAGCTTTTATCTTTTTGCACTTCTTCAAGGCTTTCGCCAACTTTTCGGCGCGTGTCGGTGTTTTCGTGGTTGTTGTGGTGGGTTCGGATGGGGGTGGCGGGAACGTCGGTGTGCCGAGCAGCGGCAGCGTGGGGAACGGGGCGGGCGTGCTCTGCCCGCCCGGGAACGGGTTGCCGGTCTGTTCCGGCGTGGGGGTGTAGAGCGTGAATGTCGCGTCGGGACTGTAGGCTTCGCCTCCGGGTCCGATCGCCACGACGCGGTAGTAGTAGGGAATGCCGGGGGTCAGGCCACTGACTGGCGCGCTGACCATCGTGAATTCGTCCGTTTCCGCGGCCGGTGAGACTGTGGTGCTCTGACCGTAGGCGGTGCTCGTGCCGTATTCGAAGCGGTATTCCAGTGCGTGACCGTCGGGATCGACGTCCCCGCTGAGCGTGGCGGACGTTTCGCTCAGATGCGATGACTCACCCGGGAACGGCTGCAACGGAGCCGTCGTGAAGGTACGGTCAACACCGTATTCGAATTGCGGCGAGACGCCCGGATCGTCGTTGGCGTTGCTCGCTGCCAGGCGGTAGTGGTAGGTCGTGTTCGACGCCAGCCCTTCGACGCCGGTGGAGACCGGAACCATGCTCGTGCCGATACCCGCGTCCCCGGGCGGGGCGGGGACACTGCCGCCGCTATAGGTGGTGTCGGTCCCGTATTCGAAGTACCAGGTGGTGTCCGAGTTCGGTCCCGAGCTGCCCGGCACGACCGTGCCGGCGAGCGTCGCGCTCGCGGTGGTGATCTGCGAGGCGCCTTCGGTCGTGACCGTCGGCAACGGCGGAGCGGTCGTAAACGACTTGATCGTCCCGGTAGCGGGGGGCGGCGTTCCGTTCTGCGCGACTACGCGATAGTAATAGGTTTCTTCGGGCGCAAGAACAGGCCCGGTGGCCACTTTGACCGACTGCTCGCCAAGCAGGCCCGAACGAATATTCGGTGTACCCGCGACAGGTGTCGCGCCTGCGAGGGATGGGTTGGTGGAGTATTCGAAGAAATATTCGGTTTCCTGGTTGAAAGGGTCAACCTCTCCTTGAAGTGCCGCGCTGTCATGCGTGATTTTGGTGACGCCTTCAGTTTCCGCGGCCGGCGGCACCCCTCCCGTTTTGAAGGACTTGGGTGCGCCCTGCGTTGAGCCGAATTCGTTGGTCGCGACCATGCAGAACGTGTATTCCGCGCTCGGCTCAAGGCCAGAAACCGACGTCGACTCCTTGCTGTTGCTTTCAGCTTCCCCCGGAGGAACGGGGCTGGTTTCGCCCCCAGCGCAGCTTTCGCCCTGCTTGTAAGTGAAGAAGTAATTGACTTTTTCGCTACCGGACGTCAACGTCCCGTTGAGCGTGGCCGAGCTGGGGGTTTCTTCGCTCGCCGGTTCCGTGACCGGCGCCAACGGAGGCGAACCGAACCCGAAGACGTCCACGACGCTGTTGGATGCTTCGGCGACGTAGACGATTCCCGTAGCGCCGTCCACGGCGATATCGCGCGCTTCGCTGAGGCGCTTCTTGCCGAAACGGTCGATGAGCGACCCTTCCGGCGGACGGCCGCACGGCGTCGCGAGCGTACACGAAGGGACCGTATTGAAGATTTCGACGCTGGTACTTGTGTCTATGTAGACGTAGTCGTATTCACTGCTGGACGAGTCGAGATTGACGGCCACCCCTTTTGCGGCTCCTTCGTTCATGTCTTCGATGAGCGTCTGCCCGGAGGGACTGAGCTTTGCGATTTCTTGACCCCCCCTGTTGACATAGAAGTTACCTTCAGAGTCCACCGCGAATCCCGGCGAAGTCCCACTGAAAGGATCGTTTATGGCCGGGGCAACAAATGTGTTAGCAAGTGCATCAGTGAACTTGTCAATCCGTTCGCTTTCCTGAATCGCTTCGCTCTGATACACCCACACATTGCCTTTGTGGTCCACGGCGACGCCATCTAGCCTCGATTCGTCGGTAGTGGCGGGCGAGGAGGCGGTGGTTGGGGGCTGAGTCGTCCGCCTGGGCGGGGAGGATTGCGGTTGTCGAGACCTGCAATCCCCCCGCTCAGGAGGTCACCTTGAAGGTGATGGGACGTTCAACGGTTCGGACGGTAGATGTGGTGGCGGACGGCACGGGTTTGTGCTCGCGTGCGGGCACGGCGCTGTTGCCGTTGGTGGCCGCCCGGCTGGGCCTGGTGGACGGCGTGTGCGCGGCGCTTGCGGGCACGCGGGAGCGGCGCTCGGCGCACGAGCCGGGGCGGGTGTTCTGCGATCTGGCGGTGATGCTCGCGGATGGCGGGCGCTGCGTCTCAGACGTTGCTGCGCTGGCGGGCCAGCCGTCGCTGTTCGGGCAGGTCGCGTCGGTCTCGACCGCTAGGCGGGTGCTGCTGTCGATCGGAGAGGACGAGCTTGACGGCGTCCGTCAGGCGCGCGCCCGGGCGCGGGAGCGTGCGTGGGCCGCCGGCGCGGCTCCTGACCGGGTGGTCCTGGACTTCGACGCGACGCCGATCAGCGTGCATTCCGAGAAGGAGATGGCGGCCGGGCACTACAAGGGCGGGTTCGGCTTCAACCCGCTGCTGGTGACGTGTGGCCGAGAGGTGCTGGCGGGGATCCTGCGGCCCGGGAACGCCGCCGCGGGCAACGCCGCCGACCACCTCCAAGCGCTGGAGCTGGCGCTCGAGCAGCTGCCGCAGACGGCGCTTGACGGGGAGATCCTCGCGCGCTCGGACTCGGCCGGCGCCAGCCACGAGTTCGCGTTCGCGTGCCGCGAGACACGCATCCGCTTCTCGCTGGGCTACGCGATCGGGCAGCCGGTCCGGGAGGCGATCCTCGCGCTGCCTGAGAGCGCCTGGCGGCCAGCGGTCAACGGCGATGGCCAGCAGCGCGAGGGGGCCTGGGTCGCCGAGCTCACCGGCCAGGTCAACCTGGAGGGCTGGCCCGAGGGGACCCGGCTGATCTGCCGGCGCGAGCGTCCGCACCCCGGCGCGCAGCTGACCTTTACCGACCTCGACGGCCACCGCTTCCAGTGCTTCATCACCGACCAGCAAGACGACGACATCACCGCGCTGGAGGCCACCCACCGCCAGCACGCCCAGGTCGAGGATCGCGTCAAGACGCTGAAGGCGACCGGCGCCGCGCACCTGCCGTTCACCGCGTTCACCGCGAACGCGGCATGGCTGGAACTCGCGCTCACGGGCCACGACCTGCTCACCTGGACCCAACAGCTCACGCTCGACGGTGAACACGCCGTCTGCGAACCAAGGCGGCTTCGCTACCGCATCCTGCACGTCGCCGGGCAGCTCACCCGCCACGCCCGCCGCACCACACTGCACCTGCCCGCCGACTGGCCCTGGGCCGCAGCGATCATCCGCGCCTTCAAGCGGCTGGACGCGCTGCCAGCCTACGGCTGAGACCCAGCCGCCGCCCGGCCCGACGACAGCGCGCAGCCACCCGGCGCTCATCGCTGCCCGGGAACACCACCCGGACACGTGCACCAGCCCGCCACGCCCCGCCCCCGCGCCGACACCACCCCCGCGGCCGAGCACACCAACGCAAATCGCCCACAGACACCACCCCGCACGGTTACTGACGAATCGAGGCTAGTGCCACGAACGGCGTGCCACTCGGAGCTTCGCTCAGCACGCCCAGGTATGCACCTTCGGCGTTGAACTTCGAGATCGTGTTATCGCCGCCCGCCGTGTTGACCACGTACACATCGCCGTCGGAGGGGTCACCGGCACTCCCCGAGTTATCGACCGCGATGCCTTCCGGAGAGGAGAACTCGCCCGGCCCCGAGCCTTCCGTGCCCGCCTTGCAGGCGTTGCCAGAGGCCGCGGTGCATACGTTCTGCTCGGCTTCCGGCGCCGCCGCTTCCACCTTCGTTTTGTTGACTTCCTTGCCGAACATGAGGACGAACGCCCCCGTCGAGCTGAACTGCTCGACACGGTTGTTCCCCTTGTCGACCACGTACACGTCGCCGACATCGCCGGATGTGACTTCGTTCACCGCCACCCCGGAGGGGTTGGAGAACTCTCCCGAGCCCGTGCCAGCGGACCCAAAGCTCGACGTAAAGCCGTGGTTGAGGGCCGATGCGGAGGCCGGCGCAAGCACGAGGGAGAGGGCGAGGGCGCAGAGGGCGGCGAGGACGTAGCCGGGCGCTGCCACGGCTCTCGTCAGCATGAGGTGGCCTCCTCGAGTGCTGAGACCGGCCCGTCGTGTATGGCGGCGCGGCTCGAGCGCCGCTTCGCAGAGGCCACGGCAGGGTCACGCCACGGCCTCCGTGGAGGGGCGAGGGAGCAGCAGGTGCCCCGTCGGGGTCTCTGCGAGCACCACCGGAGAGGGGTGGTGGGGCTCGGACAGGCTCCTCGGTGGGCGTGGAGACGTGAGCGCGCGCAGCATCGGCCATCGATCCTCGCTCTCGAGGTTGATCGTGGTCTCGGCTGCCTCATCCGTTCTCCCTTTCTCCGGTTGCCGCGGTGGTCGCCAGGCGCGTCCAGTCCGCACGCAGCGGTATGCATAGCACGCCGCCAGTGTGCTTGGCAACGAGGCATCGCGCCCGACGGCGCTGCCGGATGTCGAACATGCACGTACTGGAACTGCGTGCTTTTCACCAGCCGCGAGGAGCCTGCGCCCGGATGCTTCCCGTGCCCGCGCTCGGCGCGCGCTCAAACGCAGGTGGACACGGTGTTTGAGATTTGCCGTGCGGAGGGCCGTTTGGCTGCCGAAAGATGTGGTCTCGGAGGCGTGCCTCGACGCGCGTGTTCGAGGACGTTCTGCTGCCACGGGGGGCGCATCAGGGGGACTTTGCCCCGCGCGTCCGGCTAGGGTGGTGGCTCCGTGGTGGGTGAGCCGATCAGCCGTGCGTCTGTGCGCTCCAGCGCGCAGCGGGCGCCGATGACGCTGCTCTCCGAGGGGCGGGCGGGCTCGGGGCCGCGCCAGCGGCTCTTGGAGACGATGGTCGGCGTGGTGGCGCGCAGGGGCTACCGGCAGAGCACGGTCAAGGACGTGATCTCCCAGGCCGGCTGCTCGCGCTCGACGTTCTACGCGCACTTCGCCGACATGGAGGACTGCCTCGGGGCCCTGCTGTCGGTGCTCACTGACGAGCTGTTCGGAGAGGTGCGGAGCGCCGTGGAGGGCGCCCCGCCGGCCGACGCGCCCAAGGCGGCGGCGCGGGCGCTGCTGGACTTCGCCCATGAGCACGAGGCGCCGGCGCGCGTGCTCTTCTGCGAGTCGCTCGCGGGGGGAGCACGTGCGATGGACCGCCGCGACGCGCTGATCGATGAGATCGCCGGGCTCGTCGAGAGCCGCCTTCAAAGCCAAGCGAAGGACGCCGCCACGTTCGACCTCCCCGCCGGCACGGCGATCGGCACGGTGTTTCGTCTGCTCGCCAATCGGATGCGCCGCGGCGCGAGCGGCCTGCACGAGCTGGAGGAGGGGGTGCTGGCCTGGCTGGACGCCTACGGGTCAGCCGATCCTCACAGTCACTCGCGGGACTTCCAGACGCTTGGAGAGCAGGGCGGGCTGCCGCGCATCCGGCTCACGCCGGCCAGGCCGCCCCCGCCCGTGCGCGTGGGCAGCCGCGGCGCGAGCGCGAGCGACCGCTCTCGCAACCAGCGCGAGCGGATCCTCTTCGCCTGCGCGCAGTGCTGCTACGAGCGCGGCTACGTGCAGATGGGGATCGCGGACATCGTCAGCTCCGCCGCGCTCTCACGGAGTGTGTTCTACGAGCACTTCCACGACAAGCAGCACGCCGCGCTCGCCATGCTGGAGCAGGCGTTCGAGCTGATGATGACCACCAGCGCCCGCGCCTACTTCGCACAAGACTCCTGGCCGGAGCGGGTGTGGGCGGCGGCCCGCGCGCTGTGCGAGGGCTATGCGACCTACCCCGCCCTATTCAGGAGCTGCTTCCTCGAGTACGCGGCCATGGGGCCACCGGGGGTGCAGCTCACACACGACCGGCTGATGGCCTTCACGCTGATGCTCGAAGACGGCTACCGCCAGCGACCGCAGGCCGAGCGCCTGCCACGCGTCGTCTCAGAGCTCATCGTCAGCCTGGTGATGGAGTACCCTTACCGCGAGATCCGCCGAGGCAAGCCACCCGATCGCTTCTACGACCTGGTACCCCCCCAGACCTACGCCGCCATCGCGCCGTTCATCGGGCCCGCCCAGGCGAGCAGCTTCGTACAGGCCAAGGTCGAGGAGCTGAAGAGGGAGGGGTGAGGGGGGGCAGCGTCTCGACCATTGACTGGACGAGACGCTGCACTCGTGGAGGGCGAGTGGAAGCTCACGATGCGCCTGCCGGGGGTTTTGAGAATGCTCACCGCCTGATCGCGCCCACGCCGGCTTGAGTGCGGGCCGGCGTATCGCTTCCCATCGGCCCCTCCGGGTGCTGTGCGAGAGCTGTGTTGCCGACCGGGCGCGGCTCAGCCGATCCTCAAGGTCGCGAGCGGCGCTCCAAGCGAGAAACACGCCGCCGCCACCGACATCTTCATGGCGCCCATCCACGCGCGGCGCGGCCCGTCGCGACCGTCAACAGCTCAGCCGCACCGGACCCATCCGGGTGGCAGCACGGCGTCGGCGACTGAGCGCGGCGTGGTCTAAATAGAACACAGATAGAACACGAGCGCCTATCTAGCCTGCTCCCCGCACTCCAAAAAGATGCCTATGTGCAGGGATTTCCTTTGATCGGGGAGACAGGATTTGAACCTGCGACCGCCCGGCCCCCAGCCGGGTGCGCTACCAGACTGCGCCACTCCCCGTGGCAATCAAGCGGGCGACGGGAATCGAACCCGCCCTAGAAGCTTGGAAGGCTTCTGTGCAACCACAACACTTCGCCCGCAGCCCTCGTCCCATCTTACCGGCGCGCCTGGCCCCGGCGCGGCCGGCTCCGGGAGACGGGGGCGCCCGTAGCCCCGCCACCCGTAGCCCCCACCCGTAGCCGCGCCCTACCGGCGCTCCTCGGTCGGCACCTCGCCGGCGTCGTCCGCCAGGCCCGGGGGCGGCCAGGGCCCGCACCAGTTGTCGCGCGCGCCGTCCAGGGTTATCGTCGAGCCGTTGAACGCCCGACCCAGCGGCGAGGCGAGCAGCGCGACCAGCCACGCGTGCTCGGCGACTGTGCCCAGCCGCTGCAGCGGAACCGTGCGCGAGGCCCCCGCGCGCACGCTCGCCGGATACTTGGCCAGCACCTCCGTGTCGAAGTGCCCGGCCGCCACCGCCGCCACCGTGACGCCCGCCTGCTCCCAGCGCCGTGCCAGCTCGCGCGTGAGCGCCTCCACCGTCGCCCGCGCCGAGCCCGAGTGCGCCATCCCCGGCATCCCGTGATGGGGAGACAGGGTCACGTTCACGACCGTCCCCGCGGCCGCCGGCCCCAGCGCCAGCTCGAACGCGGTCTCGGCCATGTTCAGCATGCCTTCCACGTTCAGCCGCCACACCGCCCGCCAGCCCTTGGCCGCGATCAGCTCAGCCGGGCTGAAGAACTGGCCGCCGGCGTTGTTGACCAGCAGGTCCAGCCGCCCGCTGCGCTCGAGCACGGTCCGCACCAGCCGCTGCGCCTCCCCACGCTCGCGCACGTCGCCCGCCACCCAGTCGGACTCGCCGGCGATCTCGCCGATCTTCGCCGCCGCCTGCTCGAGCACTTCGGTGCGCCGCCCGGCGATCGTCACCCTGGCACCGCACCGCGCCAGCTCCAGCGCCGTGGCCCTCCCCAGGCCCGTGCCGCCTCCGGTGACGAGAGCGACCCGTCCACCGAGCAACCCCGGCACGAACACCTCAGATCGCCCGTCCGCGCCGTTCATGGCGAGCGATCATAGGCGCCCGCATCCGCGTCCGATGCCTCGGCTGCGCGGCACCGGACGCCCCGGCCCGCCGTCCGTCCCCGAACAGGTTTAGGGTTAGCGTGTGTTCCACAGACCGCTGGTCTTCGTTTCCGGACTCACCGTCGGTGACTACCTGCTGTGGAACTGGTCGGTCAACGGCAACCACGACGTGCTCGCGCTCGTCTCCGGATTGACCCTGCCCCCTCTGGCCGTCGCCTGGCTGTGGCTGCTCGCGCTGAGCGTCGCTCGCCTGATCGCCCGCTCCGCCCGGCGCCCGGTCCGACGCGCCCACCGAGGCGACGCTGGCGGTGCCGCCGGCGAACGCGAGCACGGGCACCCGGCGGCCGCGGGCGGCCTACCGCTGGACGAGCCTCCCACCTCCCCCCCTCCGGCCCGCACGTCCTCGCAGCAAGCTCGCAGCTTGAGCGGACCCGGTTCACGCCGGTGAGCGACCACGGCAGGCGCATGCTCCCCCGCTCCAGGCGCGTCCGTGCGGCTCTGGCGACGCTCGTCGTCCTGGTCGCGGCGGCCGTGCTCGGCGGCTACCTCTACGAGCGCCACCGCACCGGCAGCATCTACCACCCGCACGCCCGCTTCGTGCCCCAGGCGACGCCCACGCTGCCGGCCCGCGGCCCCAGTCGCTTCGCCTGGCCGCTGTACGGCTACACCAAGGACCACACGCGCTTCTTTCCTGCCCCCGCCACGCGTGCACCCTCCGTTCAAGCGGCTGTGGGTGCACAACAGCCATGCGCTGCTGGAGTTCCCGCCGGTGATGTACGGCGCAGCGACATCTTCCAGCTCGCCGACGACGCCGTGCTGAACGCTGATCAGACAAGCGCACCGGGCGCATCGTCTGGACGCGTCGCCTGGGCCAGCTCTCGGCCTCCTCGCCGGCCGTCACCGCGAACACCGTCTACGTGACCATCCTCTCCAGCGGGCACCCCAAGCAGCCCTGGCCGCGTGATCGCGCTGAACAGCGCCAACGGCTCGATCCGCTGGTGGCGCGCGCTGCCCAGCCCCAGCGAGTCCTCGCCGCTGATCGACCGCGGGCGCCTGTTCTTCGGCTCCCAGAACGGGATCGTCTACGCGCTCAACGACCGCGACGGAGCGGTGCTGTGGACCTACCATGCCGCCGGCGCGGTCAAGGCGAGCCCCTCCCTGTCGGACGGCGTCCTGTACTTCGGCGACTACTCCGGGCACGTGCAGGCCATCTCCGAGCAGACCGGGCGGCAGCTTTGGATCAGCAGCTCCGAAGGCGCCCTGCTCGGCAACGGCACCTTCTACTCAACCGCCGCCGTCGTCTACGGGCGCGTCTTCCTGGGCAACACCGACGGGCGCATCTACGCCTACGACGCCGCCAGCGGGCAGGCTCGACTGGGCGGTGCAGACCGGCGCCTACGTCTACGCCTCGCCAGCCGTCACCAACGCCCCCGGCCTCGGGCCGACCGTCTACCTCGGCTCCTACAGCGGCACCTTCTACGCGCTCAACGCCCGCTCCGGCCAGATCAGCTGGCAGTTCAACGCCCACGGGCGCATCTCCGGCTCGGCGACCATCGTCGGGCGCACGGTCTACTTCGCCGACCTCGGCCAGCACCGCACCTACGGCCTGGGCATCTCCACCGGCCGCGTGCTGTTCGAAATGGACACCGGCGCGTTCGACCCGGTGATCAGCGACGGCACCGACATCTACCTCACCGGCTACACCAGCCTGTACGGGCTCGCCCCCAAATAGCGCCGAGCGAATCTAGCCGGCATCCGCGAGCACGTGCGCCAGCAGGTTGCGCGTCATCGCCACGACCCGCCGATCCGGAGCCAGCGGCACGTCGGGCGAGGCCTGGGGGACGGGCGAGAGCGCGTACTCCCAGCCGAGCGTCCCCGTGGCGAACACCAGCGCGCCCGAGCGCGCCGTGTACAGCGTCGTCTCGGACAGGCTGCCGTGAACCGGCGAGGGCTCGGCCTCGGACATGCACGGGATGCCCGTCCCGGAGCCCACCAGCAGCGTGCCCGGCGGCGACGCCGGCGTGCGCTCGTCGAGCTCGTAGCCGACGATCCCCGTGATCCTCGTCGTCGCGCTGACGCCCGTGCCGGCGAACAGCCACCCGGGCCGCAGGCTCGGCGCCGGGCTCCAGGCGTAGTAGCCGTAGATCGGTGGCCCGGGCACTTCTATGCGGGGGGTGATACAGCCGTCGTAGGCGCTGCCCACCAGCTGGGCCCCGCCGAGCGGGAACAGGCCCGTGGGATCGGCGCGGTCGGGGTCCCGAGCGGCGAACTCCTTGTAGGCGACGATCCTGTGGTCGGGCTCGCCCGCCTGGCTGGAGGCGGCGGTCGCGGGGGCGAAGCGGACCCGCCAGGCCATCGTGTCGGAGCTGATGAAGATCAGGCTCGTGCCCCGGTCGCGAGCGCGGGCGAACGCGCGCTCGTCGCGCGGCGGACCAGTACTCGGAGTGCCCGACGTCGATCAGCGCCCGCGGGTGGGTGGGTCCCAAGACCTGCGCGGGGTCGCGGTCGATCGACTCGATCGTCGTGTACCCCACCGGATAGCCGTAGCGCTCCAGGAAGCGCACCATCGCCACCTCGCGGATGAAGAACTGCCCCGCGCCGGTCTGGCTGTCGTAGGGACGGTCGTAGGAGACTTCCACACCCTGGTTCGTCCCGGTGACCCCGACGAGCTTGCTCCCGCCCGGATACAGGCTGTCCCCTCCCCACGCGTTGTACGCCTCGTAGCTGGCCGTCGGTATCTCCACCAGCAGCGGCGGTGGGTGCGCAGGGCGCAACACGAACAGGCAGTCGCTTTCCGCGCCCGTGGAGGCGCGCAGCTTGACGATGTACACACCGCTCGTGAGCGCTTTCGGGATGGGAAAGGTGAGGGTCGCGTGCCAGCGACACTCGGTCAGCCCGGTGGCGAGGCGATGCGTGCACGGCGGCTGTCTCTGGCCGCGCAAGCGCGCGCTCTGCAGCACCAGCCTGCCGCCGCGCCCCCCATACCAGCCCATGCGATAGACCTCGCACCTTCACCGTGTGCGCACCCGGCGCGCTCACGTACACGCTCTGCGCTTCGCCCGGCGCGATCGCCTGCTCGGCGACGTAGCCGGCGATCGCTCCGTGGGCCACACCGCCGATCTCATACGCCGGACCGGGCAGGCGCCAGGCGGTCGTTCCGGCCGCGCGGTTCTCGACGGCGATCGACGGCGGCGCGCCCTCGGTCGCGCACCAGCCAGCGGTAGGACGCGGACGCGCCTTTGCGCGGTGATGCCGATCCCGACCCGGAGCCCTGCCCGGAGCTGCGTGCGCTGCTCGGGAGCTCTCGTGCGCCCGGCCGGCGCTCCCGTGCGATCCATCCGTGGCGCTCGCGCACCCGGCGGCAACCAGCACGCACACCGCGCCGGCGCTCAGGACGCGGGCGACTTGGACGGAAGATCGCATGAACGCTCGCAGGCTACCGGCGCAGGCTGCCGGCCTTCTCACAGGGACCGGCTCGGGCTGCACGAGCCGCCCGGGCTGAACGCCCTCGCAACGAGAAGCGGGCGTCGACGACCGCCGCGCCGGGCGTGCGAAGGCTCACCGCCGTCCATCCCCCGGGCGCCGGCGCCACGCAGCCGGACCCCCGGGCGAGGGTCCAGTAGCGGGTGAAGCGCACACGCACGACGAACCTCCCGGGCGAGCGCGCGCGCAGCGCGAAGGAGTCGTGGCCCAGCGACGTCAGCTGCCCGGGACCGGAGGCCAGCGGCGTGGGCGAGAGCACCCGGAAGATGCGCCAGTGTGCGCTCGTGAAGACTTCGCGCAGGTACGGCAGGCCACGACGGATCAGGCGCCCCTCCTGCGCGCTCGAGGGGTCCAGCGGGACATCCGGGAGGGCGACGTACGCGACCGCCTGCTCGTGCAGCCAGCGGTCATAGCTAGCCGCGGTCAGCCCCGGGGCGAGCAGGACGCCGTCGAAGCGGGTTTCCAGCTGCTTCTCCCAACCGCGCGCCAGCGACACCGTCGGCGCGAGCAGCGCCGCCTCCCAGTGCGAGCGCGTGAGCGGCACCTCCACCCGCACCGGCGGGGCGGGGGGAGCCGCAACACGGGCCAGGAATCGCTCGGCCGGGACGTAGTACGCGGCGCTGGTGGCTTCGCTGCCGGCGACCGCCAGCGTCTCGCGCACCGGCCCCCACACGACCCACACCGCGATCACGCACAGCGCCGCCGCCGCCGCCGCGGTCGGGCGCCCCCGCCGCCGCGGCCGAGCGCCGGCGCCGGCGCCGGCGCCGGCGCCGGGCGCAGCCAGCCAGGCGCACAGCAGCAGCGGGCCGGCGAGCAGCACCGCGTAGCGCTCGACGTTGCTGCCCATCGGCGTGTGCACCGCCAGGCAGGCAACACAGGCCAGCAGGTAGGCGTACGCCCCGACCCGCAGCTGCCGCGCGCCCGCCGGCAGCGCCCACAGGAACGCGACGATCACGAGCAGGGTCGCCGCGAACGACAGGATCGGATAGGGCTCGTAGCCGCCTTCGGGAAACAGCATGGCCAGCGCCAGGACGACCACCGCAACCGGGCCCCGCCAGCCCCAGCAGCACCCGCGGCGAGCGCCGACGCCGGCGCCACGCGCCAGGCCCGCCAGCCCCAGCAGCACGCCCGCGACCGGGCTTGCCGCCGCGCACAGCGCCGCCAGCGCGCCCGCCCACAGCCGGAGCGCCCGCGCGACCGAGGGCCGCAGGCCGGCGCACCGGCGGCGGGCGGGAACGAGACCGGCCCAGCGCGAACGTCAGACGCCCGAACCACACGTCCCCGAGCGCCGCCACCGCGAGACCACGCCGCGCCCCAGCGCGCTGCGTCGCCGTACGCCGACCGCGCCAGGCGCTCGAACAGCAGGCTCGACGCCAGCACACACAGCGCCGCCAGCAGCCGCATGCCCAGCAGCGAGGCCAGCGGCGGGTACAGCAGGCTGTAGCCGGGCAGGCTGTGGCCGGCATACCAGTTGTCGTCCCACACCGCGAATCCGAGCTGGCGGAAGAGGTCGACCCGGTACACCTGGGCCGCGAGATCAGGAGTGCGCGGGTCGACCGCCAGCCACGCCGCGATCAGCGTCGCCGTGAACACGACCACACCCAGCGGCAGGCCCGATGCCGGCGCGAGGCGAAGTCGCCCGCTCGGAAGATCGACCGGGGTCCGGTGTGCTACCCCACCGGACCCCGGTGCATCCGCCGAGATCACGGCGGGGTCGTACGTGCGTGAACCGTCGACGGCCTCGGAAGTAGCTGTGCTTCTCGTGGGCACGCCAAGATAATGACGGCCATGACAGCCGCGACAGGCGACAACCATCTCCACCGGGCCGCAAGGACGGCCCTGGCGCTGACCGCGATCTGCGTGGCCATCGCCGCCGCCGGCTGCGGCACCAGCCACCCCGCTCCCATCGCCGCAAGCGCGCTCGCGGAAGCCCGGACGTTCCCCTACTACAGGGTCTACTGGGTCGGCCCGAGGTTCGACGGGCACCCTCTCGCCGCGGCTGACGGCCTGAAGGGCTACATCGACACCGTCGGCGACAGCGTCTACTACGGGGACTGCGTGCAGAGCAAAGGCATCTTCGGCGGGGGGAGCTGCCTGCTGCCGCTCCAGGTCACGACCGTAATCTACGCGCTGCACTCCAACTCCGCCCTCGGCCCGCAGAGCAACATGCTCGTGCGCGGGGTCCCGGCGACCGCGTACGACGAAGGCCGCGCGATCGAGATCTACACCGGCAGGGTCGCCATCGACATCTTCTCCGACACGTTCGCCCACGCGCTGCAGGCGAGCGACGAGCTGCTTCCCGTGAACGCGCCCGGCTCCGCCTCCGGCAACCTGCCCGCGCCCATCTACTGCCCCGGCCTGTCCGGGCCGGTGGACAGCGCCCTCGCGCGCGTGATGGCCGACCTTCCCGGCCATGCCTGCCAGCGGGCCGCCGCTCAGGAAGCGTACACCAGGGAGATCACCGGCTAGCAGCCCGCGGCGTCCAAACGCCGACCCGCGCGAGCGCGTGCGTGGCGACTAGCTCGGAACGGCGGGAGCTAGCGGCTTGCCGATCTCGCGGCGCAGGCTGAGGAAGGCGACCGAGCCGATCAGCGCGGGGACCCACAGCGAGATCGCCCGGTAGACGACGACCGCGGCGATCGCCACCGAGGCCGGGCGGGCGCCGAACAGCAGGAGCATGCCCACGAGCCCGCCTTCGACCGCCAGGAAGCCGCCCGGCACCGGCAGCGAGTTGGCGAGCATCCCCACGAGGTAGGCCATCGCGACCACCCAGAACGACGGCGCGTGGCCGAAGGAGGCAAGACAGGCGTACAGGACGAGATTGTCGAACAGCCAGTAGCCGACCGCGCCCAGCAACCTCCAGTCGTGCTCGCGGATCAGCCGCACGGCGTCCTGCACGCCTCCGCTCACGGCGACCAGCGCCACCGCCGCGCGGCCGTCCCTCAGGCGCCGGGCGGCGGCCGCCCGCCGCGCCCACGCCGCCAGCGCGAGCGTTCCCACGATCGTCGCCAGCGCCCCCGCGGCCGGCAGCAGCGTGAGCAGCGCATCGCGCGAGCCGGGAATCGCTCCCAGCCACATCGGCAACCCGATCACGAGCACCGCGGCCACGTTGACAACGCTGGTGAGCACGAAGATCAGCACCGAGCGCTTGGCTATCCGCTCGACCGCCACGCCCTTGGAGCGCAGCACCCAGGCCCCGAGCGCGATGCCCGCCAGGCCGCTGACCGACACGACCGAGTTGACCGCGAGCTCCGCAAGCGACAGCCGCGAGCTCACGCTGCGGCCGAGCCTGCCGAAGACCAGCCCGAACAGGACGACGTAGCCCAGGCACGAGAGCACCTCCAGGGCGACCCCGGCGAGCGTCCAGGGCACGTTCGCGTGGGCGATCCGATCCGCGGCCGCGTCCAGGCCGGGGACGCCGAGCAGCAGCGCCGCGACCAGCGCGAAGAAGATCGCAAGGCTGATGATGCTGTTGCGCAGGATGCGCGACTGCGCCGCCAGAGCGTCGGCGCTCTCCTCGGGCACGTGCTGGCCGATCTTCGATCGGTCAGCGATGGTGCCTCCCCTGGCGATTCTTAGCATTCTCTTCGCTTTTCCTTAGCCGCATGTCCACGCCATCCATCACGCTAGCCTCATAACTGCGCTCTCCCCGACCAGGCCGCCGGCGGCGGCGGTGCGGGCCAGACGCGCAGACGGCTTCGATCATGGCTGAGCATGCACGCATACTGGTTGTCGACGACGAGCCCGCCGTGCAGAACGCGCTGTTCCGAGCCCTGACGCTCGAACACTACGACGTGGCCAGGGCGAGCGACGGGCAGGAGGCGCTCGAGCGGCTGGGGGCGGCGCCGTACGAGGCGATCATCCTCGACATCGCGATGCCGCGCATGGACGGCCTGGAGGTGTGCAGGCGTCTGCGCGAAGGAGGCGACGTCACGCCCGTGCTGATGCTCACCGCCCGCGGCGAGGTCGACGATCGCGTCGCCGGCCTGGACGCGGGCGCGGACGACTACCTGGCCAAGCCGTTCGCCCTGCGCGAGCTGCTCGCGCGCATCCGCGCGCTGCTTCGCCGCGCGGGCGAGGACAACGGGAAGGAGGAGACCCTCGCCTTCGAGGACCTGCGGCTCGACCTCCGCGCGCACGAGGCCTGGCGAGGTGAGCGGATGCTGGCGCTCACGCGCACCGAGTTCCTGCTGCTGGAGATGTTCCTGCGCCACCCGCGACAGGTGCTCACCCGCTCGGCGATCTTCGAGAACGTGTGGGGCTACGACTTCGGGTCGAGCTCCAACTCGCTGGGCGTCTACATGGGCTACCTGCGGCGCAAGACCGAGCTCGACGGAGCGCCCCGCCTGCTGCACACGGTGCGTGGCGTCGGCTACGTGCTGCGCACTCCGCCATGAGCTTCCGCCGCCGTATCACGATTGTCTCGGCCGCCGCGGTGGCGATCGCGGTGGTGCTCGCGTCGATCCTGACCTACGTGCTCACCTCGGACCAGCTGCGCAGCCAGGTCGACACCCAGCTGAGCCACCGGGCGCGCGAGGCCAGCGGGCTCGAGCGGGTTCTGCTCGGTGGAAGGGCTCACCCGCACCTGTTCGGCAGGCTGCCGCCGAGTCCAGTCCAGGTGCGCGGCTACCAGCAGATGGTGAGCTCCAGCGGGAGCATCCTGGCCCAGTCTGTACCGGGGGTGTCTCTCCCGGTGGACACACGAACGCGAGAGCTCGCCGCGCGCGGCGGCAGGGCGTTCTTCAGCGACACGCACGTGGACGGGATCCACCTGCGCGTGCTCGCCGAGCCGTTCGGCAGCGGGCGGGCCGTGCAGCTCGCCCTGCCGCTCACCGAAGTCGACAGCCTGCTGGGCCGCCTGCGCCTGATCCTGGTGCTGCTGGTCGTCGGCGGCATCGCGCTCGCGGCCCTGCTCGGGCGCCTGGTGGCGGGCGCGGCCGTGCAGCCGCTGAAGCGCCTCACGCAGGCCACCGAGCACATCGCCCTGACCCGCGACCTCAGCGGGCGGGTAGAGCGCTCCGGGGAAGACGAGCTCGGGCGGCTTGCCACCAGCTTCAACGCCATGCTCGACGCGCTCGAGCGCTCGATGAGCGCGCTCGACGCTTCGGTGCACGCGCAGCGCCAGCTCGTGGCCGACGCCTCGCACGAGCTGCGCACTCCGGTGACCAGCCTGCGCACGAACATCGAGATCCTGCAGCAGCAGGGCCAGGACATGGACCCGCAGGACAATCGCCGGCTGCTCGGCGACGTGGTCGAGCAGATCGAGGAGCTCACGCTGCTGATGAACGACCTCATCGATCTCGCCCGCGGCGAGGAGCCGCGCGCCGACACCGAGGAGCTGCGGCTGGACCTGCTGGTGAGCGAGGTCGTCGAACGGGCCCGCAGGCACGCGCCCGCGACCCCGCTGCGGGTGAAGCTCGAGCCGACCATCGTCACCGGCGTGCCCGCGAGGCCTCGAGCGGGCGGTCGGCAACCTGATCGACAACGCCGTCAAGTACAGCCCGTCCGGCGAGCCCGTCGAGGTCCGATTGCAGGCAGGGGAGCTGTCGGTGCGCGACCACGGGCCGGGAATCTCGGCCGAGGACCTGCCGCACATCTTCGACCGCTTCTATCGCGGCGCCGACGCGCGCGGCCGACCCGGCTCCGGGCTGGGCCTGGCGATCGTGCGACAGGTGGCGGCTCAGCAGGGCGGCAGCGTCAGGGCCGAGCCGGCCCCCGGGGGCGGAACGCTCATGCGCCTGCGTCTGCCCGGCGCCGAGGCGCTCGCGCCGGAGGCCCTCGAGCCTGACGCCGTCTACCAGCGCTCCTCCGCCTGACGCGCCGCCCGGCGGAAGCGCGCCGGGGACAGCCCGTAGCGGCGGCGAAACGCGCGCGCGAAGTGCGGCGCCTGGCGGTAGCCGACCAGGCGGGCGACGTCGGCCACGGCGATCGACCGCTGCTCGATCAGCAGCTCGGCGGCCGCGGCCATGCGCCGCGCGAGCAGATCCTCACGGAACGTGGTCTCGCCGAACTGCGAGTACGCGCGCTGCAGCTGGCGGGGCGAGCTGGCCAGGGCGCGAGCGACCACGGCGAGCGTCAGCTCGCGGCGGTAGTGGCGGGCGACGAGGACGCGCGCGAGCAGGTACAGCCGCCGACGGGCGGACAGCGTGTCGGGACGCATTTCCCCCACTCCGACCTCGTCCCAGCATCGGGACATCCCCCGGGCGGCGCTCAGCGCGCGTAGCGCAGCGCGACGCGCTCGGCCGCGCCCGCGTAGGAGCCGCCGAACAGCAGCGCGTGCACGAGCAGCGGGAGCAGCTGGTAGAGCCTCCACCCGCTCGCGCCAGCCGTCGGCCAGGGGCGCGAGCTCCTCGTAGGCGGCGAACACCCGCTCGGATGGCGCACCGAACAGCCTCAGCATCGCGAGATCCACCTCGCGGTGACCGCCGTACGCAGACGGGTCGATCAGCCATGGACGGCCTGCTGCGTCCGCCATGACGTTGCCCGACCACAGATCCCCGTGCAGCCGCGCCGGCGGCTCGGCCGCGCCGCACAGCTCGCCGAGCCGCTCGCACACACGCTCGACCGCGGCGATCCCGACCGCCGACAGCGCGCCCTGCTCGCCTGTGCCCCGGGAGGGGGTGCGCGCGAGCAGCGCCAGCGGGCGCAACCTCCGCTCCGCGTAGAAGGTCGGCCAGTCGCCGGTCGGCTCGTTGGACAGCCGCAGCGAGCCGAACCGTGCGGGCCCGCCGCCTGGGCCGCCACCGCCGGGCCCGACAGCGGCGCCGAAATCGCCGAAGCACGGCGCCCCCGCCGCGTGGGTCGCGGCCAGCCCCCGTCCGAGCTCCTCCGCGCCGGCGTCGTCCAGGCGGCCGGGCGGGACGGGCGGGATCCACTCCAACGCCAGGTAGCGCTCGTCCACCTCCAGCACGCGCGGCGTGCGCAGCGCGCCCGGCTCGGCCAGCCAGACCAGGCCGGCGGCCTCGGCCGCGTACTCGCCCGGGGCGGCGTCCGCACGGGTCTTCACAAACGCGTCGCTGCCGTCAGCGAGCACGACGTGGAAGGCCTCGTTGATGTCGCCGCCGCCGACGCGCCTGACGTTGCCGGCGCCGGCCGGAAGCGTCACGGCGCCGGGCGGGCGGGCGGCTGGGCGGGCAATCCATCGCGAATCTGCCCGAGCAGGCCCTCGCACGCGGCCGCCACCAGGTCGAACACCGTCTCGAATCCCCCAGCCGCGCCGTAGTAGGGGTCGGGCACGTCCAGGTCCCGCCTGTCCGCCTGTGCCCCCGAAGGGGGTGCGCTCGCCGGATCGAACTCCCGCAGCAGCCTCACCTTCGCCCGCTCCTCCTCGCCGGGCGCCAGTTGCCGGAGCTCGCGCATGTTCTGGCGGTCCATCGCGAGCAGCAGATCAAAATCAAGGAAGTCCTCTCTGCGGACCTGGCGCGCGGTCCCGTCGAGCGCGATGCCGCGTGCGCGCGCGACCTGGGCGGCGCGCGCGTCGGGCGGGCTGCCGATGTGCCAGCTACCGGTACCGGCCGATTCGAGTTCGATGCTGTCGCCCAGCCCTTCGCGGCTCACCAGAGCGCGCATGACGCCCTCGGCGGTCGGCGATCTGCAGATGTTGCCCATGCACACGAACAGCACCCTGAAGGGCACACCCCCGTTGGGGGCGCACCCTGACGGGCACAGGCAGGCAGGCAGCCGCACGGGGCGGGTGGGCATGGGCTCAATCCTCGCCGAGCTCGAGCACGGCCAGGAACGCCTCCTGCGGCACCTCCACGCGACCGACCTGCTTCATTCGCCGCTTGCCCTCCTTCTGCTTCTCCAGCAGCTTTTTCTTGCGCGTGATGTCGCCGCCGTAGCACTTGGCGATCACGTCCTTGCGGAACGCCTTGACCGTCTCGCGGGCGATCACGTGCGCGCCGATCGCCGCCTGGATCGGCACGTCGTACTGCTGGCGGGGGATGCGCTTGCGCAGCTTCTCCGTCAGCGCGCGCCCCATCTCGTACGCCTTGTCACGGTGCACGACCATCGACAGCGCGTCCACCGTGTCGCCCGCCAGCAGCACGTCGAGCTTGACCAGGTCCGAGGGCTTCATGCCGCTCAGCTCGTAGTCCAGCGAGGCGTACCCGCGCGTGCGCGACTTCAGCTGGTCGAAGAAGTCGAGAACGATTTCCGCCAGCGGCAGGTCGTAGGTCATCTGCACGCGCTCCGGGGACAGGTAGTGCATGCCGGCGTGCTCGCCGCGGCGCTCCTGGCAGAGCTCCATGACCGCGCCGACGAACTCTTTGGGTGCGATCACCGACGCGCGGATGAACGGCTCGCGGATCTCCGCGATCGTGCCCGGGTCGGGCATGTCCGAGGGGTTGTGCACCTCGAGCTCCTGGCCGTTGGTCAGCGTCACGTCGAACTCCACCGAGGGCATCGTCGCCAGCAGCTCCAGGTCGTACTCGCGCTCCAGGCGCTCGCGCACGATGTCCATGTGCAGCAGGCCGAGGAAGCCGCAGCGGAAGCCGAACCCGAGCGCGTCGGACGTCTCCGGCTCCCACGAGAGGGCGGCGTCGTTGAGGACCAGCTTCTCCAGCGCGTCGCGCAGGTCGGGGTAGTCGTCGGAGTCGATCGGGAACAGCCCGCAGAAGACCATCGGCTTGACCTCGCGATAGCCCGGCAGGGGCTCCGTCGCTTCGCCGGCCGTCGCGCGACCCGAGGAGCCGCCGGGTGGGCGGGCTCGTGATCTCGTCGTGAGCGTGTCCCCGACGCGCAGCTGGGTGACGTCCTTCAGGCCGGTGATCAGGTAGCCGACCTCGCCGGCGGCGAGCTGATCGGTGGGCATCATCTGCGGGCTGAAGAAGCCGATGTCGTCGATGTCCGCCTGCGTGCCCGTCGCCATCGCGCGGATCGCCTCGCCCTTGCGGAACACGCCGTCGACGACCCTGATATAGGCGATCACGCCGCGGTACTGGTCGAACTCCGAGTCGAAGATCAGCGCACGCGGCGGACCGTCGGGATCGCCCGAGGGGGCGGGCACGCGCGCGATCAGCTCCTCCAGCACCTCCGCCACGCCCTCGCCGGTCTTGCCGCTGATCCTCAGGATCGACTCGGAGGGCTCGCCGATCAGCTCGCTCACTTCGCCCGCCACCCGCTCGGGCTCGGCGCCCGGCAGGTCGATCTTGTTCAGGCACGGGATCAGCTCCAGACCCGAGTCGACCGCCAGGTAGGTGTTGGCCACCGTCTGCGCCTCAACCCCCTGGGAGGCGTCGACCACCAGCAGCGCGCCCTCGCACGCGGCCAGCGAGCGCGACACCTCATACGTGAAGTCGACGTGCCCGGGGGTGTCGATCAGGTGCAGCTGGTAGGTCTCGCCGTCGCGCGCGGTGTAGAAGACGCGCACCGCCTGCGCCTTGATCGTGATGCCCCGCTCGCGCTCCAGGTCCATCGAGTCCAGCAGCTGCGCGCGCATCTCGCGGGCGGCGACCGTGTGCGTCAGCTCGAGGATGCGATCGGCCAGCGTCGACTTGCCGTGGTCGATGTGGGCGATGATCGAGAAGTTGCGGATGTGAGGCTGGTCCATGGGGCCGCTACAGCGTAGATGGCCGGGGCCGTGGCGCCAGACCCGCCGGCCGCTGGCCGCGCGGCGACGCCAGACCCGCTAGCGTTGATGCTCCGGCGGATCGCCAACCCGACGCGGATCCCTCCCCCTTCGGGGACGGCGGGATCCAGCCGCGGCAACGCGCAGGACGGGTGAGAACCCGTTCGGCGGCCTGTCCAGGTGTCGGGAGTGTCAAGCCGCCCAGGCAAAGACACATAGGTCCTGGGACGTAAGCAGTAAGCGGCGATCTATGTTCGGGCGCACGCCGGGTGGGCTTCGGCCCACCCGGCCTCTGCTCGACCCGCGCGGCGCGTCAGGTTGATCACGCAGACACAGTGCGTATAACCATGGTGCGACGCGCGGTGCAGCAGTGTCAGGCCCGACCGAGCTGCGCGCGGATCAGGCGGCCGACCTGGTGGGCCTCGGGGATGCGCATGATCAGCACTGCGCGCACGTACACGAGCAGGCCGACCGCGCCTGCGCCGCCGACGCTGACGACCTCCGCCGGCAGCGAGCCGCCGAGCAGCTCGTCGAGCAGCTTCCACACGATCCACGAGACGCCGGCGAGCAGCGCGGCGGCGAGGATGATCCGCACCGTGATCATGACCGTCTGCGCGCCTTCCAGGCGACCGTTCAGCCCGGCGCGCAGGCGGTGCAGCTGCAACGCGGTCATGACCACGTTGGCTGAGATCGTGCCGATGATCAGCCCGGCGATCCCCAGCGGCTTGTACAGGGCGATGCTGACGATGATGTCGACGACGATGTTCATGGCCGCGAGGCGAGTGGGTATCCACGGGCGCTGGACCGCGAAGAAGGTCCGCGTCAGCAGCAGGTTGATACCTCCGAAGGGGAGACTGAACGCGAACCAGAACAGCGCGATCGACACGAGGTGGGTCGATCGGGCGTTGAATTCGCCGCGCTCGAACAGCAGTTTCACGATCGGCGTGGGCAGCGCGATCATGAACGCGGCCGCCGGGATCAGCATGAGGTTGATCTGGCGCATGCCGTTGCCCACCGCGCGACGCATGGCCGCGGTGTCGCGGCTGGACGCCATGCGGCTGAGCGTCGGGAACAGCACCGTGGCGACCGCCACGCTGAACATGCCCTGCGGCAGCATGTACACGCGGAAGCCGTTTTCGATGGCTCGCGGAGCTTCGTTCGACACCAGGCCGCCGAACGCCGAGTTGATCAGCTGGTCGAGGTTGACGATCCCCAGCCCGATCATCACCGGCAGCATCAACATGTACACCTGCCTGATGCGGGGATCGTGCCAGTCGATGTGAACGCGCAGGCGGAAGTCGATCCGCCCGAGCGCGCCGAACGCCATCAGCAACTGCACGGCCGTAGCCACCAGCACGCCGATCGCGAACGCGTAGATCTCGTCTTCGCCGTGGAAGTGCGGCGCGAGCACCACCAGCAGCACGATGATCACCGCGTTCCACACCGCCGGCGAGATCGCCGGGATGGTGAAGTGGTCGTAGGACTGCAATACCCCCACCAGCAGGCCGTTGAGCCCCAGCAGCAGGATCACCGGGAACAGCACCCGCGAGAGCCCCACCGTCAGGCCGGTCTGCGCCACGAGCTTCGGGCCGATGAACAGCGGCATGATGAACCCGGCCGCGAGGATGAACAGCGCCGCGATCGCGCCCAGGCCGATCAGCATGATCCAGAACAGAGTCGAGGCCAGCCGCAGCGCCTCGCTGCGGCGCCCCTTTTGCAGCAGGTCGGTGAACACCGGGACGAACGCCGCCGACAGCGCGGACTGGGCAAACAGGTTCGCCACGAGGTTCGGCACGAGGAACGCGAGCGTGTACGCGGATGCGAACGGCGTGGTTCCGAAATAGCTCGCGAAGATGATTTCCCGCCCGAGCCCGACGATCCGCGAGACGCCGGTGGCGATCGAGAAGATCGCGGTGTTTCGCGCGACCCGCCCGCCCGCGCCACCGCCCCCCGGCGGCGCGGGGGCGGGCGGCTCCTCGCCGAAGGCTTCTGCGCTGGCGGACAAGGCCGCTATAGTACGGCGCTCCGCGGCGAGGCCGGCCATCCCGTCCGAGCCCGCGGCGTCCGTCATGGCCAACATCCACTCCCAGAAGAAGCGGATCCTGCGCTCCGAGCGCGAGCGTCTGGAGAACCGCCGCTACACGTCCGCGATCAAGACCCACTTCCGCCACCTGGAGTCGCTGGTGACCGGCGGCGACCAGGCCGCCGCGGACAGTGCCCATCGCGAGCTGGTCAGCACGATCGACAAGGCGGTCAAGCGCGGCGCCATGCACAAGAACACGGGCGCACGCAAGAAGTCCCGCGCCGCCCGCACCCTAGCCGGCCGCTAGGGTTATCGCTTCGATCGCGCGCAGGGCGAGGGTGTCCTCATCGAGCCCCGCGAGCGCTGTGCGGCTGCGCGCGAGCGGGGCCCCTCCGCGCGAGTCGAGCTCGAGGTCGGCGAGCGCTGCCAGCGCCCGGCGCAGCCGCTCGACGTCGGTGCGGGCGACATCCGCCACGAACCGCTCGGCGGCGCGCGCGGGCATGCGCAGTCCACGCTTGATCTCGGCGACCGACTCGCCGGCCTGCAGGCGCAGCGCGATCGCAAGCGCGTCACGCAGCCGCTGAGCCATCAGGTAGGTGAGACCCGAGAGGCGCTCACCCTGCTCGCGCAGGCGCAGATAGGAGAGGGTGGCCTCACGGCCGTCCGCTCCGACGAGCGCGTCGGCAAGCCGATATGCCCGCCACTCGGTCGAGCGGGCGGCGCGGCGCTCGATGTCCTGCACGCCGATCCGCACTGGCTTCCCCGCGGCGCCGACCTCGCCGGCGCCGACCTCGACGTCAGACGGGTCCCCCTCCAGGGCGAGCTTCTCGAGCTTCCCGCAGCAGCCGTTGCTGGCGCTCACCCACCTGGGCGACCAGCGCCTTGGCGGCGGCGCCGTCGAGTGACAGGCCCAGGCGCGCGGCCTGATCGCGCGCCCATTTGGCCAGCTCCCACGGCCTGACGGTCATCTGGGCCACCACCTGCCCGCCGGCGCGCCTGACCGCCTCGTGCACGGCAGCGGGAGCCTTGGCGCGAGCATCCTCGCGCGCGAACAGCGCGAGCGTGGTGTCGGGCGGCATGTGCCTGATCGCCGGAACCAGCTGCTTCTCGACGTCGGCCTGGCGCCAACGCTCGACCCCTTCGACCATGATCACGCGTCGCCCGATGGCGAGCGTCATCGCGGCCAGCGCGTCGGCGACCCCCGCGGGCGCGGCGGCCTCGCCCTCGAGCAGCTCGACGCTCGAGCTGCCCCCCTCCTGGCCTTCGGCGAGCGCGCGCAGCCCGGCCCGCCGCTCGGCGACGGCGCCGTGGTCGTCACCGTGGATCAGGTAGGCGGGCTTGAGCTCGGGCATCTCCAGCCCGAGTGTACGCGGCCCTGCCCTAGACCCTATGGAGGGTGTCGTCCGGCGCGGTTGTTAAGCATGGTCGGTCCCCCGATGTGATTGGGGGCGTTATTGCCGCGCGGCTGGTACCCGCGCGGCGGCCACAACCGCATAGGAGGAGCCGACCATGTCTGTGAAGGCTATGAGCCTTGTCGGTCTGGATGTGCACGCGCGTCAAACGCACGCGGCGGTGCTCGTCCCGGATACCGGCGAGGTGGCTGTCAGCAAGCTGCGGATGGAACCGGTGGAGGTCGTGGGATTCTTGGAGGGGCTGGGGGTCGGGGTGCGCGCTGTCTATGAGGCCGGCCCGACCGGGTTCGGGCTCGCCAGGGTGGCGTGTGAGCGCGGGCTCGACGTGCGGGTGGTGGCGCCTGGGTCGATCCCGAAGGGCTCGGGCGACCGCGTCAAGACCGACCGCCGCGACGCGATCCGTCTGGCCAGGCTGCTGGCGGCCGGGGAACTGAGCTTCGCGTTCGTGCCTACCGTCGAGGATGAACGCTTCCGTGACCTGGTGCGCGCGATCGAGGACATCCGCGGGGATCTGATGCGCGCCCGCCATCGCCTCGGGAAGTTCCTTCTGCGGCGAGGAGAACGCTACCCCGGACCAGGCGGCTCATGGACTACCAAGCACATGAAGTGGCTGCGCACACAGCGCTTTGATGACGTCTGCTCCCAGGCTACGTTCCTGGACTATCTCGCGTCGGTCGAGCTGCTGATGGGCCGCCGCCAGTCACTGATCGCTGCGCTGGAGCAACAGATCCCCGGCTGCAGCCACGCCCCGGTGATCGCGAGGCTGCGCTGCTTCCGCGGGATCGACACGCTCACTGCCGCTGGGGTGTGCGCCGAGATCGGCGACTTTGCCCGGTTCGCCAAGCCAACCATGCTGTCTGGCTTCCTGGGGATCGTGCCATCTGAGCGGACCTCTGACGAAAAGCGCCGCCAAGGGTCGATCACCAAGGCCGGCCCCGGCCACGCACGCCGGCTGCTCGTCGAGGCCGCCCCCCACTACCGCCACCAGCCCGTCATCGGCGAGACGCTCGCTCGCCGCCAGGCCGGAGCGGATCCCCGCGTGATCGAGATCGCCTGGCGTGCCCAGCGACGCCTGCACCAGCGCTGGCGCCACCTGCACCACGACCGGCGCAAGCCCGCGGGAGTCGTCGCGATCGCGTGCGCACGCGAGCTCGCCGCGTTCCTATGGGAGGCAGCCACCCTTGACTAACCACCCACCAACGATCGCGTCCGGGACGTTGTCGGGGCGCGCACGAACACCAGGAAGGCCCAGCACCGTCGCGCGAAGACTCGCGAAACGACTATGGACAGCCGGCCCCCGCCGGCAGCGCCCGTTCCTAGACGGCGAGCCGCGACGAATACAGGGTCCTGAGGTCAAGCCCTCGCATATCAGTCTGACCCCGCAGTCGATGAAACTGGACCTTCCGCCCGTGCCGCCCCGACAGCGCCCCGCCAACGCCAACCACCACACCACCCGACAACGAAGCCCCTTGACAAACTCACCTCCATATCAGTCGTTCGAGAGGCAAGCGAGGCCAGGACGCAGGGAGCGTGGCGTGCTGGCCGAAACGGGGATGCGAGCGGAGCGAGTGTCTCCCGGCTTCGGTACGCGAGCGACCGAGGACGCCGCCTCGCGCCGCCTATCGGACGACTAGGTTGACGAGCTTGCCGGGCACGACAATCTCCTTGACGATCTCCCTGCCGTCGACGTGCGCTCTCACGTTGGGCGCGGCCCTGCAGAGGTCCTTCAGCTCCTGCGGGCCGGCGTCCGTGCTCGCCTGCACGCGGTCGCGCACCTTGCCGTTGACCTGGCACACCAGCTCGTAGACCTCGCTCTCCAGCAGCGCCTCCTCGGCCTGCGGCCAGGGCTGCTCCCACACGCGCTCGCCGGTCAGGCGGTCGTAGATGTCCGCGCAGACATGCGGAGCGAACGGGAACAGCAGCGAGGCGGCCGTGCCCAGGACGACGCGCAGCGTGTCGAGCTCGACCGACTCCCGCAGCCGCGAGCAGTCGTTCAACAGCTCCATCACAGCCGCGATCGCGGTGTTGAACGCAAACCGTCGCAGGTCGCCGCTCACCTTGTCGATCGCCCAGTGCGTCTTGCGCAGGAGCGCGAGGTCGTCGCCCTCGGCAACCGACGGGCCCACCAGCTCAGCCGTGAGCGGGCCCGCGCGGTCGGCGGTCTCGGCCGCAAGTCGCCACAGCCGTCCGAGGAAGCGGTGCACTCCCTCGACGCCCTCGTCCGACCAGTCGGCGTCCTGATCGGGCGGACCGACGAAAAGGATGTAGCAGCGGGCGGTGTCCGCGCCGACGCGCTCGACGATCGCCGCCGGCGAGACGACGTTGCCCCTCGACTTGCTCATCTTGGCACCGTCCTTGGTGACCATCCCCTGGGTGAACAGCGCCTGGAAGGGCTCCTGGAAGTCGAGGTGCCCGAGGTCGGCGAGCGCCTTGGTGAAGAAGCGCGCGTACATCAGGTGCAGGATCGCGTGCTCCACCCCGCCGATGTACTGATCCACCGGCATCCACTCGCGCAGCACCGCCGGATCCCAGGCGGCCTGATCGTTGGCTGCGTCGCAGTAGCGCAGGAAGTACCAGGAGGAGTCCACGAACGTGTCCATCGTGTCTGTCTCCCTGCGTGCGCGCCCCCCGCACGCGGGGCACCTCGTGTTCACCCAATCCTCGGCCGCCGCAAGCGGCGAGCGGCCCTTCGGCATGTAGTCGTCGATGTCCGGGAGCTTCACCGGGAGTCGATCGTCGGGCACGGGCACCGTCCCGCAGCTCTCGCAGTACACGATCGGGATCGGGCAGCCCCAGTAGCGCTGCCTGGAGACCAGCCAGTCGCGCAGGCGGTAGTTGATCGACGCGTGGCCCTTGCCCTCGCGGTCGAGCCACTCCACGATCGCGCCGAGCGCCTCGCGGTTGCCCATGCCGTCGAATGCGGGGTTGGAGTTCACGAGCACGCCGTCGCCCGTGTACGGCAGCTCACCGACCCCTCCCGCCGAAGGCGGCTCATCAAAATCGTCGTTCTCCGCCGGCGCTTCGATCACGCGCTTGATCGGCAGCCCGAACGCCTGGGCGAACGCGTGGTCGCGCTCGTCGTGTCCGGGGACCGCCATGATCGCGCCGGTCCCGTACTCCATCAGCACGTAGTCGGCGACGTACATCGGGATCGGCTCGCCGTTGACCGGGTTGGTGACCGTCCGTCCCAGCGGCACGCCCGTCTTGGGCCTGTCGGCGTTGCCGCGCTCCTCGTTGGTCTCGTTGAGCGCGCGGTTGACGTAGTCGTGGACCGCCTGCTCGTGCGCGGTCCCGTGCGCGAGGCGCATCACGTCGGGATGCTCCGGGGCCATCACGAAGAAGGTCGCGCCGAACAGCGTGTCCGGACGGGTCGTGAACACCGGGTAGTCCACCCCGAGCTCCTCGCAGCGGAAGGTCACCTCGGCACCCTCGCTGCGACCGATCCAGTTGCGCTGCATCGTCTTGACGTGCTCGGGCCACTCGATCAGCTCGAGGTCGCCCAGCAGCCGCTCGGCGTAGTCGGTGATGCGCAGGAACCACTGCTCGAGCTGCCTGACCTCGACCACCGCTCCGCAGCGCTCGCAGCGACCATCGGCGTCCACCTGCTCGTTGGCCAGGACCGTCTGGTCGTTGGGACACCACTTGACAGCCGCCTCCTTGCGGTAGGCCAGGCCCGCGCGGAAGAAGCTCCAGGAAGATCCACTGCGTCCAGCGGTAGTAGGACGGTTCGTCGGTGGCGAGCTCACGTGACCAGTCGATCGAGATCCCCCACGATCGGAACTGACGCTGGAAGGCGGCGATCGACTCGGCCGTGGACTCGCGCGGGTGGACGCCCGTCTTGATTGCGTGGTTCTCGGCCGGCAGCCCGAACGCGTCGTAGCCCATCGGATGCAGCACGCGGGCACCGAGGCGACGGTGGAAGTGGGCGATCGCATCGCCGACCGAGTAGCACTTCAGGTGGCCGATGTGGGGCTCGCCGCTCGGGTAGGGAAGCATCTCCAGCACGTATGAGTTGGATGCCCGCCCACCCGACTGCGCGCCGGCCCCGGCGAGCCCGGCCCGGCCGTCCGCGCGCGCTGCCGCCGCGGCCTCGTTCGACACCTCCCAGGTGCGCTCGCTCGCCCACACGGCCTGCCAGCGGGGCTCGATCTCACGCGGGTCGTATCGGTGCTCGGCCATCGGGAGTCGCAGGTTAGCGGGCGGCCTGCGAGAACCGCCGTGGCTGCTCGATCACCCGGGCGTGGCGAGCGCGTCCTGCGCCTCGAAACGACTTCTGGCGCGCAGCAGCTCGACGATCTCCACCGGCGCCTTGGTGGGCGAGCCGGCGTCGAACGGGGGCTGGGGGTCGTACTCGATCCCCAGCTGGATCGCCTGCGCGACCGCGTCGCCGGCGATCCGTGCGGCGAGCGTGAGCGCCATGTCGATGCCCGCGGAGACGCCGGCGGCGGTGACGAGCTTCCCGTCGAAGACCACCCGCTCGCGGACGGGCTCGGCCCCCAGCCGGCGCAGCTCCTCGAGCGCCAGCCAGTGGCTGGTCGCGCGCCTGCCGTCAAGCAGCCCGGCCGCGGCGAGGATCAGCGAGCCGGTGCACACCGACGTCGTCCACGTGCTCGCCCGGTCGGCCACCTTCAGCCAGTCGAGCACCGCCCCGCTCGCGCGCGCCGCCACCTCGCCGGGCCCGCCGGGGACGAGCACGATGTCGGGCTCGCGCACCTCCTCGAGCGAGCGCTCGGCCAGCAGCGTGAGCATGCCGCTGTCGGTGCGCACGGGTCCCGGCTCGACGGCCGCGAACGCGACGCTCGCGCCGGGAAGCCGGCTGAGCACCTCATACGGCCCGATCGCGTCGAGCGCGGTGAACCTGTCGTACAGGACGATCGCGATGTTCATGTGACTGTCTCCTTCCTGGTGGGGGCGTGGAAGCGCCGGCGGTACTCGGCCGGCCCTACCTCGAGCGTGCGAAGGAACACCCGGCGCATGGTCTCGGCCGTTCCGAAGCCGCAGCCGCTGGCGATCGCGGCCACCGGATCGGCCGTGTCCTCCAGGCGCCGGCGCGCCGCCTCCAGGCGCACCCGCTCGACGTGGCGAGCGGGTGTCACTCCGGTCTCGGCGCGAAAGGCACGGGCGAAGTGACGGGGGCTCATGTGGGCGCGAGCGGCCATCGCCTCGACGCAGTGATCGCCGGCGATGTCCTCCAGGATCGCCCTCTGTATCTCGCGCAGCGGCTGGCGCTCCGCACGCTGTGCGACCAGCGTGGCGCTGAACTGGGACTGGTTGCCCGGGCGGCGCAGGAACAGCACGAGGTGGCGGGCGATCACGAGGGCCGCGTCGCGGTCGAGATCTTCCTCGACGAGCGCCAGCGCGAGATCCATGCCGGCGGTCACCCCGGCCGAGGTCCAGATCGCCCCGTCGCGCACGAAGATCGGCTCGGGGTCGACGCGCACGTCGGGATAAAGGCGTCGCAGCTCTTCGGCCGCGGCCCAGTGGGTCGTCGCGCGGCGCCCGTCGAGCAGGCCGGCGCGGGCGAGCACGAACGCACCGGTGCATACCGAGGCCGTGCGTCTGGCCGTGGTCGAGGCGTGGGCGATCCAGTCGACGAGCGCGCGATCGGCCGCCGCCTCGGCGTGGCCGGGTCCCCCGGCGACGATCAGCGTGTCGATCGGCTTGGGCGCCTCACGCAGGCCGGCGTGGGGAGTGATGGTCAGGCCGCTCGACGTGCGCAGCGGCGCGCCGTCGCGGCTGAGCATTCGCACCTCATAGCCGCGCTCGCTGCGACCCGCCGCCTCGATCAGGCGCTGGGCGCCGGCGAACACCTCGAGCGGGCCGGTCACGTCGAGACTCTGCACTCCGGGATAGGCGACGATGGCGACGAGGCGGGGGCTGCGAGCATCTTTCACACCGCGATCATCCTCCATGACGGGTCTGTCCGCAAGGACATATTTCCCACGATTCCTGCCATCGTGTGGATCCGCGCGCGGTGGCGCCGGCAGCTGTCGGGCGGAGCGACGGCGTGGGTCCGGACGCGAGCCGGCGCGGCGCTTTACGATGGCCGGGTGGAGGGGTCTCACTTCCAGGAGCCTCAGGTCCAGGATCCGCACCTCGCGGACGACGCCGATCCCGACGCTCTGAGCGCCGCGCCGGGTCGCGTGGCGAGCATCGTGGGCGCCGCCGAACGCGCCTCGGCGGAGCTGCGCGAGCAGGCCGAGGCGCGGGCCCGCGAGCGGATCGCCGAGGCCGACCGCGCCGCGGACATGCGCGTGCTCGCAGCCGAGGAGGAGGCCGAGGAGCTCCTCGGCGCCGCGCGCTCGCAGGCGGAGGCTGCCAGGGACGAGGCTCTGTCCGCCGCGACACAGCTCCACGACGAGGCCGAGCGGGCGCGCGAGGAGGCGACGGGCTCGCTGGAGCAGGCGCGCGAGGAGGCGGTGCGGGTGCTCGAGCAGGCGCGCGCGGAGGCGGAACGGCTGCTCGCCGATGCGCACAGGCAGGCCGAGCAGGTGTGGGCCGCGGCCCACCAGGAGTCAGAGCGCGTCCGCGCGACCGCCAAGGAGGAGTCGGAGCAGCTGTCGAAGCACGCGCGCGCGGAGGCCGATCGGATCGCACAGGAGACCCGCGACCAGACCGAGAGCCTCCTGACAGCCAGGCGCGAGGAGCTCGCGCGCCTGCACAAGGAGGCCGAGGATCAGGCGCGGGAGATCAAGGCGCAGGCGCGCCTCGAAGCCCGCGACATCACCAGCGAAGCGCACGTGATCGCGCATGACGTCCTCAGCGAGGGGACGGAGGTCTCGCGCAACCTGCGCGAGCTGTCGACTTCTCTGCGCAACAACGCCGAGCGCCTGCTCCGCGACGTGCGCCTGACCCACGGCGGCATGACCGCACGACTGGACCAGGTCGCCACGGGCACCGACCGCGAGCGCGGCGAGCCCCCGCGCAGCGACGGCACCCGCGGCGACGGCCCCCAGACACGCGGACGGCGCACACAGAGCGCGGGTGGGGGTGGCGACGACCTGGAAGTGCCGGAGTTCATCCCGCGGGGGTGAGGCACCTCAGCGCTGCGAGCGGCGATGCACGTGCGGGCTCAATGAAGTCACACAGCTGAAACAGAGAGCACGCGCGTGGCACACGAGGCCGTCTAGCGTGCTGGCACGTGGACGATTTGACCCCAAGCCAGAAGGGAGCGGCAGCCGAGGCCGCCATCGCCGCCGCGGCGATCCAACTTGGCCTGACCGTCCTGCGCCCTCTATGCGAGGGCCGACGATACGACCTGGTCATCGACCTCGAGCCGGAGTTGCTGCGCGTCCAGTGCAAGATGGCTCGGCGCGTCGCCGGGGTGCTGTCGGTGCGCCTAAAGACGAGCCGCTATACCCCCGGCGGATACATCACAACGAGCTACACCGCCGCTGAGGTCGACGCGATCGCCGCGTACTCACCCGAGCTGCATCGCTGCTTCCTGGTCCCGATCAGCGAGGCGTCGGGCCGCCGCGCGATTCATCTCAGGCTGGACCCAACCAGGAATAACCAGGCCCAGGGGATCAAATGGGCCCGTGACTACGAGCTCGAGTCCGCCATCGACCGGTTGCGATCGTGATGGGGGGTGAGGCTCACGGCAACCGGATAGCTACACTTTCTGGGCACGACCATGGGGCTATAGCTCAGCTGGGAGAGCGTCTGGCTGGCAGCCAGAAGGTCGTCGGTTCGAGCCCGACTAGCTCCACCTTTCTGTGTCTGTGCGCAAACCGCGCTGACCGCGAAGTGCCGCCCGCGCGAGCAGGACCCATCTCGGGCGATCCCGAGCGCTGGCGCCGGCACAAACGGCAATGGTCTAGAGGCCCAAGACGAGCGCAAGAGCGTCGTCGACGACCTGGAGCTCGTTTGCGTCGAGGCGTCCCGCCAAACGTCCCAGGCGCTGGGGGTCGACGACTGTCGTCTGCTCGACCAGTACGCGGGTGGTCGCGCCTTCGAGGGTGATCGCCGGGCGAAAGCTGGCCGGTTGGGCGCTGGTCGAGGTGGGTGAGACGAGCACCGTGCTCAACGTCAGGAACTCGTCGGCTTGAACGACCACCGCGTAGCGCGCGCCACGCTGCTCTCGGCCACGCGCTCCCCGTGGAGGCGGCAGGCGAAAGATCTCGCCGCGTACCACCTCAATCGAGGGATTCCGGCGCCAGCTCGGCCATCTGCTCGCGGATGGCGCGCATCTCCGCACGATCGGCCTCGTCGGCGGCCAGCCGCTGCACCTCGGCGACGATCGAGGAGCGAACCCGGCGCCTTGCGGCAGCCTCACACAGAGCCGTGCGAACTGCCTCGGAATCGCTCAGTCCCCCGTTGCGGATGACGCTGAGCGCTGCAGCCGAGCTGTCGTCCAAGCGCACATGGAGAGACCGACTCACATCCACAGCGTAGCACAAAACATGCTACAAATGTGGGTGTCGAGCCGTCTTCCAGAGAAGCACGAGCTCGACACCCAACCGCGGATCAGGCGGCCTCGACAGCGAGCAGCTCGGCGAGGCGCTCGTGGGATTCGGTCAGGCCGCTCTCCATGCCCGACGCGAGCATGCCGTCGCGCTCCTCGTGCGTGTGGAACAGCGAGGTGGTGGTCACCTTCGTGCGCTCGCCGAGATCCTCGAAGCTCACCGTCTCCACGACGACGTGGCCCGGCATCCCTTCCCATTCGAACGTCTGGACGAGGCGCTCGGGTGGCGTAACCTCCCGATAGGTTCCCCGGAAGCCCTGCTCGCGGCCGTCGGGATCGCGCGCGACGAACCGCCACGTCCCGCCGGGGCGGACGTCCATGTGGTCCACGATCGTGGTCATGCGCCTGGGACCCCACCACTGGGGAATGAGCTGAGGATCGGTGAAGGCCGCGAACACGCGACCTCGGGGCGCGTCGAACACCCGCTCGCTGACGATCTCTCTATCCGATGGAGTCGTCAAAGTCGTGGTACCGGTCATGGTCTGCTCCTGGTCGTGGGTCGTTGTGGTCATTGCGGCTCTCCTTTCGCGTGTTCCTGCGGGTCGCTGGTCACGCCCGCCTCTCCGTTGGCGTCTTCGAGCAGCTCGCCGAAGCGCTCTAGGCGGGCGTCCAGCATGCGTCGATAGGTCTCGATCCATTGCTGGGCGTCCTCCAAGCGTCGCGGGCCGAGGCTGCAGCGGCGGGCCCGGCCGGCCTTCTCGGTGCTGACGAGTCCGACGTCCTCCAGGACGCGCACGTGCTTCTTCAGCCCCGTCAGCGACATCCCGAACGGCTCCGCCAGCTCGGTGATGGTGGCGCTGCCTCGGCCGAGCCGCTGCAGGATGCTCCTGCGGGTGGGGTCCGCCAGCGCCGCGAAGGCCCCGTCAAGCTGCGACTGATACTGAACCATCTGGTTTAGTATATAGCAGGTCGCATCTGCGCGCGAGGCGACGCTCGCCAGCGCGCCGTGCGGTCGGCTAACCTCGCCTGGCGCGGCGTGAGCCGCAGCCGCCCCGCTGCGATCGTCATCGGTGATAGACCTGCACTGCCACATCCTGCCGGCGCTCGACGACGGCGCGCTCGACCTCGCTGACAGCGTGGCGATGGCGCGCGAAGCCGAGCGCGACGGGATCGCTGCGGTGTGCGCGACGCCGCACATCCGCGACGACCACGACGTGCGCATCCAAGAGCTGCCCGCGCGGATCGAGGAGCTGCAGCGGGAGCTCGACCGCCGCGGGGTGCGCGTGCGGATCGTGCAGGGCGGCGAGGTCGCTCAGTTCGCCGCGGACGGTCTCAGCAAGGGGCATCTGCGCGAGGTCTCGCTCAACTGTGGCGGCTGGATCCTGCTGGAGCCCGGGCCCGGTCCGATGGCCGACGAGCTGCCGGCGCTCGCCGAGCGCCTGGCCGGGCGTGGCGTGCGGACGATCGTCGCGCACCCCGAGCGCCACGCGGGCGCCGACTTCGAGCAGCGCCTACGCGAGCTCGTGGCGCGCGGCTGTCTGCTCCAGTGGACCGCCGACTTCCTGGCGCAGGCGGACCCGGGCGATCCCGACGCCCTCGTGCCGCGCCTCGCGCGCGAAGGCCTCGTGCACCTGCTGGCAACCGACGCGCACTCCTCGCACGGCGGCCGGCCGCTGCGCCTGAGCCCGGGCTTCGATCGCCTGCGCGAGGTCTGCCCGCCCGAGCGGGTCGCCTGGATCGCCGAGCAGGCGCCCGCGGCGATCCTGCGCGGTGAGCCCGTGGCACCTCCCTGGTGAGCGTCAGGCCGCTTCCGCGCTCGACCAGGGCTCGAGCGTGACCGCCTCGGCGAGCTGCTCGACGACCTCGCGCGAGGCGTGGCCGAGCCCGCGGCGCAGGAAGTTGGCGGCGCCAGCGGCCGCGCCAAGCACGAGCGCCCGCTCGAAGCTCTCGCCGCGCGCCCAGGCACCGGCGAGAGCGCCCATCATCGCGTCGCCGCAGCCCTCGCGGAAGCCGTGCTCGAACTGCGGCGGGGTGAGCTCCCAGGCCTCGTCTCCGTGCAGGACGAGCGCCGGCAGCCCTCCACGGGTCACCACGACGCTGCGCGCGCCGCCGTCGCGCAGGCGCCGCGCGCCCGCCAGCAGGAGCTCCGGCGTGGAGACGGGGCCGTGCACGAACTCGGCCAGCTCCCAGTCGTTGATCTTCACGAGATCCGGCTCGCTCTCGAGCGCGCGGTCAAGGCGCGGCGAGGACAGGTCCACGAGCGTGCGGCAGCCGCCCGAGCGGGCGTCGGCGACAAGATCGCCGTAGACCTCCATTGGCAGCGAGTCGCCGGGAAGCGGGTTGGTGACGACGAGCCAGCCGCAGGCCAGCGCCTGCGCGCAGGTCAGCGAGAACAGCTCGTCGAGCTCGTGCCGCGAGGGCGGGTCGCTGAGCTTCATCGCGAGCAGCTCCCGCTGCCCGGAGCGTCGGTCGGTGACGTAGCAGCCGCTCGCGCTGGTGGTCTGGACAAGGCGCACGTGCCCGCCCCCGGTCTTCTCGATCAGCGGGCGCAGGAGCTGACCGGACTCGCCGCCGATGAAGCCGCAGAGCACCGGCGTGGCGCCCATGCGCCCGACCATGCCCGCCACCCACACGCCCTGGCCACCGGCGTGGAAGTGGATGCTCTGACGCTCGCCGCCCTCCACCTCCAGCGTCACCGTCAGCAGCGGGTTGGGCGCAAACAGCGCAACGTAGGGTGCGCTCATGCGACCTCACCGCGGCTCGGCGTAGAGCACGTCCGCAGGGTCCACGTAGCTCAGCTTAGGGACGTCGCGCCGCGAGCAGCGTCCCCGACGCGCGAGCGCGGTCCAGGGGCGTCCGTCGATGGCGGCCTGCCCGCGATCGCCTGAGCGGACGGCCTGCGCAATCATCCGCGCGTGGTCCTGCTCGCTGTCAAGCTGCTGCTCGCCCCCGGCTTCGTGGTCGGCGCCTCGCTCGTCGCGCGGCGCTTCGGACCGCGCGTCGGCGGCCTGGTCGCCGGGCTGCCGGTCGTCGCCGGCCCGATCCTGCTCGCCTACGCGCTCGCCCACGGGCGCGCGTTCGCGGCCGGCGCCGCGGCCGGCACGCTGCTGGGGCTCGTGTCGCCGATCGCGTTCGTGGTCGTCTACGGCCGCCTCGCTCCTCGCCTCTCCTGGCGTGCGAGCGTGCTCGCCGGCTGGCTCGCGTTCGCCGCGGCGACCGTCGTGTTCAGCGCGCTGTCGCTACCCGTGGGCGTCGCTCTCGGCCTGGTTGCCGTTGCGCTGCTGGCCGGGCTCGCCTCGCTCCCCCGCCCCGGCCGCCATCCGCGCACGCACGCCAGGCCACCCGCCTGGGACCTCCCGCTGAGGGCGGTGTGCGCGCTTGCGCTGGTGCTGACTCTGACCGCCGTGGCCGGCTGGCTCGGCCCGCAGCTGAGCGGGCTGCTCGCGCCGTTCCCGATCATCGCGACCGTGCTGGCGACGTTCACGCACGCGCAGCGCGGCACCGACGAGCTCCTGCGGCTGCTGCGCGGGCTGGTCAGCGGCTTCGGCGCCTTCGCGCTGTTCTGCTTCATGCTGGCCGTGTCGCTGAACCGGCTGGACACCGCGGCCGCGTTCGCGCTGGCCACGGCGCTGGCGCTGCTCACCCAGAGAGTCGTGCTCGTGTTCGTGCGCGGAGAGCCCGCGCCGCGGGCCCTGCCGGAGTGCTACGTGGGCACGCCTCCGCGCGCCAGCTGATGGCGCACACGGTCGCGCACGTCGGCGTAGCGCAGCGCCTCGTACGCGATCAGCGCGACAAGCGCCGCGGCGAGGATCGCGAGCGTCGCCAGCGCTGGCAGCACGGCGCCCGCGGGCAGCAACGCGAGCAGGAGGATCGCGCACACCAGGCGCCGTCCGCTGAGCGAGCCCATGTTGCGCAACCTGAACGCCACGTGGGCGAGCAGGTACATCGCCGCACCGCCGAGCAGGGCCACCGCCGGGACCAGCTTCAGCGGATCGTCGACGCCGAGCAGCGTCCGCTTCATGCCGACCGCGATCAGCGCGATGCCGGCGACCATCGGGAAGTGCAGGTAGGAGTAGGAGTCGCGCGCGATCTCGTTGCGCTCGCGCCCCTCGGTCGCTTTCGCCAGGCGCCTGCCGGCCACGATCGCCGCGACGTCGAAGTACGCCCACCACAGGGCCGCGGCGGTCACGAGGCCCAGCACCGCCGCGACGACGATGCCGGCCCCGAGCGTGGCCTTCGCGCCGACGCCGATCGCGACGATCGACTCGCCGAGCGCGATGATCACGATCGCGCCGTGGCGCTCTGCGAAGTGTCCCGGCACGAGCTTCCAGCCCTCGGCTCCGAACAGGAACGGCCCGCCCGTGTCGAGCACCAGCGCGAGCCCCCACAGCCCCAACTGGACCCCGCCGGATGTGAAGGCCGCAACGAACAGCAGGCCGGCGCCGATCGCCGTGCTGCGTGCAAGTCCGATCACCGAATGGCGCAGCTTCGCGTCCTCGCGGCTGGCGAGCATGAACAGCACGATGTGCGCCGCACGCACCGCCGCGTACGCGCATGCGAACAGCAGTGCCTCGGCGCCGAACGCGCCCGGCACGCACAGCGCCGCCACGAGGAACGCGGCCATCGCCGCGAACATCGCCAGGCGCACCGTCCCCTCCTCGGGGTCGACGACGCTCGTCAGCCACGCGTAGCCCACCCACGACCACCACAGCATGCCGAGCACGAGCACGCCCTTGAGCAGGCCCTCCCACGTCGGCGTCCTTGCCATCAGCGTCGTGCACTGGGTGAGCGCGAGCACGAACACGAGGTCGAAGAACAGCTCCAGCGGCGTCACCCGCTCGCCCTCGCGCATCACCGCGCTGACGCGCGGGGCATGGTTGGGCGGGCGGTGTGCTCAACGCCCCTCGCCGGCGACGCGCGCACCCCCTGGGGGGGCATATGCGGGCGCCTCGCCCCACAGCTGCTCCAGCCGGTAGAACTCGCGTGTCTCGGGCGTGAAGATGTGCACGACGACGTCGAGGTAGTCCATCAGGATCCAGCCCGCGCGCGCCGATCCCTCGACCCTGCGCGGCAGCGTGTCGTGCTCGCGCTTGAGCCCCTCCAGGATGCCGTCGTGGATCGCCTTTGCCTGCCGGCCGGTGTTGCCGGAGCAGACCAGGAAGTAGTCGGTGTAGCCGAGCACGCCCCGCAGGTCGAGCTCGACCACGTCGATGGCCTTCTTGTCGGCGGCATAGCGGGCGATCTCGCCGACGAGCTCCTCGCGCCTGCATCAGGCGACCCCCTCGGTCCCGGCCTGTGCCCCCACAGGGGTGCGCGGTACAGGCCGTGCTCGGCGATGTACCCGGCGACGGCTGGCCCCACGAGCTCCTCGATCGGCTTCCCGGCTGCGCCGCGCGGCGCGCACCATCGAGGAGGAGACCTCGATCGGCGGGCATCTCCAGGAACCTCACGCGTTCCGCCAATCCCCGCCCGCCCGCGTCGTCGGCCTGCGAGGCCGGCGAGCGCGTCGAGCACCCGCCGCGCGCGCCGCGCCGGCCCGCGCGGCCACAGCCAGATGCGCCAGCTCGAGCAGCTCGCCGGCTCGCGCCAGGAACGCAGCGTGCCGCGGTGTCGGCTCCCACGATGAACGTCAGCTCCGCGTCCGGATGGCTGGCATGTATCGCCTCCAAGGTATCCACCGTATAGGACAGCCCGCCGCGCTCGATCTCCAGCGGCGCACACCGACAGCCCCGCCTCGCGGTCGACCGCCAGCCGGCACATGCGCAGGCGATGCTCCGGACCGGGATCCACCCGCCCTCCGCCGGCGGGCTTGTGCGGGGCGGTGTGCGCGGGCACCAGCAGCACCCGCTCCAGCCCGAGCTCCTCGCGCGCGTGGCGCGCGAGCGCGAGATGCCCGAGGTGGGGCGGGTTGAAGGTCCCGCCGAGGATGCCGAGCGGACCGGGCTCGGCTCAATCGCGGACGTGCCCGTCGCCCTCGACGAGGTACTTGAACGTGCACAGCTCGCGCAGCCCGATCGGTCCGCGCGCGTGCAGCTTCTGCGTGGAGTTGCCGATCTCGGCCCCCATCCCGAACTCGCCCCCGTCGGTGAAGCGCGTGGAGGCGTTGACGTACACGCACGCGGCGTCCACGCCGAGCTGGAAGGCGCGCGCGGCGGCGGTGTCGCGGGTGACGATCGCCTCGGAGTGCCCGCTGCCGTAGCGGCCGATGTGCTCGATCGCCTCCTCGACCGAGTCGACGACCCCGACGGCGAGCACCGGCGCGAGGTACTCGGTCGCCCAGTCCTCCTCGGTGGCGTCCTCGATGAGCAGATCGGGGATGGCGCGGTTGCCGGCGATCGCGTCGCGGGTGCGTACGTCGGCGCGGATGCTCACGCCGGCCGCAGCGAGCGAGCGCAGCACACGCGGCACGAACTCGTCCGCGACGCGCTCGTGGACGAGCAGCGTCTCGGCGGCGTTGCACACGCCCGGGCGCTGGGTCTTGGCGTTGATGACGATCGCCTCGCGCCTCCTCGAGGTCGGCGGAGGCGTCGACGTACACGTGGCAGTTGCCCGAGGCGGCGTAGATCACCGGCACGGTCGCGACCGCCTGCAGCGCCTCCTTCAGGCTCTCGCCGCCGCGGGGGATGATCAGGTCGACGGTGTCGCGTCTGCGTGGCGAGCTCGGCCAGCTCCTCGCGCCCGCCGCCCGCCACCAGGCTCACGCAGCCGTCCGGCAGCCCGGCCGCGACGGCGGCCTCGGCGGCGATCTGCGCGAGCACGGCGTTGGAGTGCGCGGCCGAGGAGGAGCCGCGCAGCACGATCGCGTTGCCCGACTTCAGGCACAGCGCGGCCGCGTCGATCGTCACGTTGGGGCGCGCCTCGTACACGACCGCGACCACGCCGAGCGGGACGCGCACCTTGCGCACGTCCAGGCCGTTGGGCAGGCGGTGGCCGTCGATCACCTCGCCGACCGGGTCCGGCAGCGCGGCGATCTGCGCGGACGGCGCGCGCGATCGCCGCGACGCGCGCCTCGTCCAGGCGCAGGCGGTCGAGCAGCGCATCGCCGATGTCGGCCTCGCGGCCGCCGTGCATGTCGCGCTCGTTGGCCTCGAGGATCTCGTCGATGCGGCTGTGCAGCGCCGCCGCGATCGCCTCCAGCGCGGCGTCCTTGACGGCCGTGTCGGTGCGCGCGAGCGTGCGCGCCGCGCGCTTGGCCGCGCGGCAGACGTCGGCGACCGGTGAGACGACGTTGCCATCCCCACAGGGTACGACAGGCGCTCCTCAGTCGAGGACGAGGTAGTCGCGGTGCACGGCCTCGTCGGTCGCCCGCGGGAGGATCTCGCGCACGGCATCGGACTTCAGCCCGAGCACCCGGCGCAGCTCCTCGGCGGAGTAGTTGCAGATCCCCTTGGCCAGGCCTCACCTCGCCCCCGATGCCGTCGTCGCGCTCGACGATGTCGACCGCGTCGCCGGCGTCGAACTCGCCGTGCACCTCGGCCACGCCGACGGGCAGCAGGCTGGCGCTGCCCTCGCGCACCGCGCGCGCGGCGCCCTGGTCGATGATGAGCGTGCCGCGCGAGGGCTTGGCGTACTTCAGCCACAGCTTGAAGCTGCTGTAGCGGGCCTCCGCGCGGGAATACGTGCCGAACGCCGCGTCGACCCTCCCTCGCGCTCGCCCGCGAGCACCGCCGCCAGAGCGTCCGCGCGCAGGCCGTTGCAGATCACGGTCGGGATCCCCGCGGCGGTCGCCATCTCCGCCGCCACCACCTTCGAGCGCATCCCGCCCGATCCGAGCGGCGAGGTCGTATGGCCGATCTCGAGCCCCTCGAGCGCCGCGAAGTCGCTCACCTCGGCCACGATCCGCGCGCGTCGGGGTGCAGCCGCGGGTCGGCGGTGTACAGCCCGTCGATGTCCGTCAGCAGGATCAGCTCGTCGGCGGCCACCAGCACCGCCACCTGGGCGGCCAGGAAGTCGTTGTCGCCGAAGGAGATCTCGTCGGTGGCGGTCGTGTCGTTCTCGTTGATCACCGGCAGCACCCGCCACTCCAGCAGCGTGCTCAGCGTCTGGCGCGCGTTCAGGTAGTGCGTGCGGGCGCTCATGTCGAAGAACGTCAGCAGCACCTGCGCGCTGGTGACCTCGCGCTCGCGCAGGAGCTCGTCGTAGATGCGGTAGAGCTTGCCCTGGCCGACCGCGCTGGCCGCCTGCAGCGCGCCGATCGAGCTCGGGCGCTGGGGCAGGCTCCATCACGCGCATCCCCCGCGCGATCGCGCCGCTGGTGACGACGATCACCTCCCCGCCCTCCCGGTGCACGCCGGCGAGCAGATCGCACACGCCTGCGAGCACGTCCATGCGCGGCGTGCCCTCGCTGTCGGCGACGACGCTCGAGCCGAGCTTGATGACGACGCGTCTCATCGGCGCCACGGAGCGTAGACGGTCGTCATCGAGCTGGAGTGCCGGCAGCCATGCCTTAGCTCGAGGCGTCTGTATCCGCCCTCGCCCGAGAGACCTACTACGACGCGCGCGGGTCCAGCTCGAAGGTCACGCCCGCGATCTCGATCTCGTCCCCCGGCTGGAACCCCTTCGCCTCGAGCGCCCCGAGCACGCCGATCCTGCGCAGCCTTCCCTCGAGGTAGGCCATCGCGTCCTCGTTGTCGATGTCGAAGCGCTCGAGCAGCCGCTCGATGCCCCTGCCCCTGACCGCGAAAGCACCCTCGCCCAGTCGCTCGACTTGAAAGCCGGCGCCGGCGGTGGGCCGGAACACCATGTGCTCGGCCAGCTCCTGCTCGCCGTCGCGCGTGCGGGATTCTGCACGGTCGTCTGGTGTGGTGGCGGCGTCGGGCACCATCCGCAGCAGCAGCTCCGCCAGCTCGCGCAAGCCCGCGCCCGTGGCGCTGGAGGTGGCGAGCACGGGGACGTCCTTCGCCGAGCCGGCGCTGCCACTCCGCGACCGTCGCGCGTGCGCGCTCCTCGGGCACGAGATCGGCCTTGGAGAGGGCCAGCACCCGCGGCAGCCGCGCCAGTCGCCGATCGTGCGCGGCCAGCTCGCGCTCGATCGTCGCGTGGTTGACCACCGCGTCCGCCTGCTCGCCCATGGAGAGCTCGGGAGCGATGTCGAGCACGTGCACCAGCAGGCGCGTGCGCTCGACGTGCGCGAGGAAGTCGTGCCCGAGGCCCGCACCCTCGCTGGCGCCCTCGATCAGACCTGGGATGTCGGCCACGACGAGCTGGCGCTCAGCTCATGGCCCGACCCCCATGCGGGGGGCAGGCGGGGTATCGAGCACCCCCAGCACCGGCGAGAGCGTCGTGAACGGGTAGTCGGCGACCTTCGGCGCGGCGCGCGTGAGACGCGCGAGCAGCGAGGACTTGCCCGCGTTGGGCAGGCCCACGAGGCCCACGTCGGCGAGCAGCTTGAGCCTCAGCTCGAGCCAGCCCTCCTCGCCGGCCAGGCCGCGCTCGGCGAAGCGCGGCGCCTGGCGGGTGGGCGTGGCGAAGCGCTTGTTGCCCCTTCCCGCCGCCGCCGCCGCGCGCGACTGTCGCCCGCTGGCCGTCCGCGAGCAGCTCCCAGCGGCGCCCGGCGAGGTCTCCCCCCTCGCCGTCCGGGCCGACGATCTGCGTCCCCGGTGGCACCCTGATGGTCAGCGTCCGCCCGTCGGCGCCGTGGCGCAGCGCGCCCTCGCCGTGTCCGCCGCGCCCCGCGCGGTGGTGGGCGCTGCGCCTGAAGCTCTGCAGGTCGCGCAGCGAGTCGTCGCACACGACGACCACGTCCCCCCCACGCCCGCCGTCGCCGCCGTCGGGGCCGCCGCGCGGGCACGTGCGCTTCGCGGCGGAAGCTCATGCAGCCGTCGCCGCCGGCGCCAGCCTGGACGTGGATCCTCGCGCGATCGTGAAGCATCGCTCACCGCCGAGCCGGCGGCCGCCCGGCGCTAGGCGCCCGAGCCTCCCCGCCAGGCAGGACGCTGACCACCCGCCCGCGCCGGCCGGTGGTGAACTGCACGGTCCCGGCGGCGCGCGCGTAGAGCGTGTCGTCCTTGCCGATGCCCACGCCGGTGCCCGGCTTGAAGCGGGTGCCGCGCTGGCGCACGATGATCTCGCCGCCGGTGACGGCCTGCCCGGCGAACGTCTTGACGCCCAGGCGCTGGGCGTTTGAGTCGCGACCGTTGCGGCTCGAGCCGAGCCCCTTCTTATGAGCCATCTGCAGCCTTCTCCTTCGTCGCCCTGGGCATCTGGCTCGGCGCGTCCGCGTGTTTGGCCCTGCTCGCTTTGGCCGCCGGTTTCGCGGCGCCCGCGGTGATCTCGGTGACCTCGATCTGGGTGAGCTCCTGGCGGTGGCCGGTGCGCCGTTTGTAGCCGCGCTTGGGCTTGAACTTGAACACGCGCAGCTTCTCGCCGCGCACGTGCGCGACGACCTTGGCGGTGACCTTCACGCTGCTCGAGGCCCGCCGTGTCGAAGACGGCCTCCTCGGAGCGGTAGAGCATCGGCTCGAGCGTCACGTCGGCGCCCTCCGCGGCGGGCAGGCGCTCGACGAGCAGCTTCTGACCCCGCTCGACGCGGTACTGCTTGCCGCCGGTCTTCACGATCGCGTACATGTCTGTGTCGGTCTCGATTCTGTGGCTTGTGCGGGCGCCGCCGGCCGGCTGACGCCGCACCGAGCCGTCGGCTACTCGGGGGTCGCCTTGGCCTTGGCAGCCGAACGGCGCCGTCCGCCTCTGCGGCCACGACGCCGAGGCTTGGATTGTAGGCCATCCTCGGCGGCCTCGTCCGGCGAGCGTCGGCGCCGGGCTCGAGGCTCCCGCGCGGGCGAGCATCTCGACCGCCGGCTCCTCCTCGGGCTCGGAGTCGATTGCCGTCGGCGTGTCGCTCAGGCCGGCTTCGCGTCGAGCCTCCGCGTCCTCGCTGTCGGCACGGCGGCGCGGCGCCGGCGGCCGCGCGCGACTCGAGCTCGCCCGGAGCCGCCGTCGCCCGCCGCGCCGTAGCGCGCCGGCGAACGACGCCTGCCACGCCCGCTTGGCGCGTGTGTCGACGGCGCGCATCGGCGCGGTGACGACCTCGCCGGACTCGTCGAGCAGCAGCGCGCTGGCGGCCGTGCGCCCGACCTGGTCGATGCGCACCATCCGCTTCTCGCCCACATACGGCGCCGCGCCGGCGATCGAGATGATGTAGCCGTCGATTTTCGCGACCGCGTCGTCGACGTCGTACATGTGCGGCTCGACGATCTCCACGAGCACCTCGTCGCCCTGGCGGAACGGCAGCGCGCGCTCCTCGACCTCCTCGCGCGTGCCCATGAACGTGATCGCGAAGTGATCGAGCGCGAGCCCTTCGGAGCCCTCGAACAGGAACGACTTGCCGGTCTGCGCCTCGAGCGCGTGCAGCACGCGCGAGCCGTGGCCGGTGAACTGGGTGCTCACGCGCGGGTTGATCTGCACGAGGAACGCCTCCGCGTCGGGGTGCTCGGCGGCGACGTCGCGCAGCCTGCGCTCGAACTCGATCGCGATCGTCTCCTCCGAGCGGATCACGCCCTCGCCCTCGCAGGTGGGGCACGGGCGGCTCATGATCTCGCGCACGCCCTCGGTGACGTTCTGGCGGGTCATCTCGACCAGCCCGAGCTTGGAGATCTCGGCGGTGAACGTCTTCGTGCGGTCCTCGTCGAGCGTCTTGCGCAGCGTCTTCATGACCGCGTCGCGGTTGCGCGCGCGCGCCATGTCGATGAAGTCGATCACGATGATCCCGCCGATGTCGCGCAGGCGCAGCTGGTTGACGACCTCCTCGGCGGCCTCGAGGTTGGTCTTGGTGATCGTGTCCTCGAGCGCCCGCGCCCTTGCCGCGGCCGATGAAGCTGCCGGAGTTGACGTCGATCACGGTCAGCGCCTCGGCGTAGTCGATGATCAGGTAGCCGCCGCTCGGCAGGTCGACGCGCCGCGAGAGCACGCCTTCGATCGCCTTGTCGACGCCGTAGGCCTCGAACAGCGGCTCCGGCTCCTGCCACAGCTCGACCCGCTCGACCAGCTCGGGGGCGGTGCGCGTGAAGAACGACACCAGCCGGTGGTACTGCTGCTCGTCGTCGACGATCGCCCGCTCGAAGTGCGCGGAGAAGATGTCGCGCACGACGCGCACCGACAGGTCGGCCTCCTGGAAGACGAGATCGGGGGCGGTCGTCTCCTGCACGCGCTTGACGAGCACCTCGTGGAGCTTGTGCAGGTACTTCAGCTCGCGCTCGAAGTCCTCGCGCTTGGCGCCGTGGGCGGCGGTGCGGACGATCACGCCGCCGTCGTCGAGCGACGAGGTTGGCGGTCTGGCGGCGCAGGCGTTCGCGCTCGCGGTCCTCCAGGCGGCGCGAGACGCCGACGCCCTCGCCGGTGGGCGCGTAGACCATGTAGCGCCCGGCGATCGTCAGCTCCATCGACAGGCGCGCGCCCTTCGTCTTCAGGGGGTCCTTGACGACCTGCACGACGATCTCCTGGCCGGGCTTGAGCAGGTCGGCGATCTTGCGCCCGCCTCCCCCGCGCCCGCGCTTGGGCGTCTCGACGCCCGGCAGCACGATCTCGTCGACGTGCAGGAAGCCGTTCTTCTCGAGGCCGATGTCGACGAACGCGGCCTCCAGGCCGGGCAGGACGTTGTCGACCTTGCCCTTGTAGATGTTGCCGACGATCGAGCGTCCGCCGCGGCGCTCTATGTAGAGCTCAGCGACGCGATAGCCGGCCTCCGGGCCGCACGCCGCGCTTGCGCGGCTGCTGGCCGCTTTGCGCGGCGGCAGAGGACGAACGCGAGGCGGCGGGCGTTCCGCTCGCCTCCAGAAGCGCCACGCGCGTCTCCGCGCGATCGACGCTGACAAGCACTTGCTTTTTCAATTTGATCCAGTCTTTCGGTATGGAGACGGGCCGAGCGCCGGGTGCGATGGGCGCCGAGAACGCGCATGGCGCCTGGGTCGGCGCGCCCGCGCCGGGAGCACCCGGAGCGCCGCGGCGGCCGACGCGACCTCGCGCGAAGGGGCGCTGAGGGTCTGGTGAGGGGTGCTCGGCGGACATTGAGGTCTAGTAGCGCAGTACGCGGCCCTTCAGCGCTGCTGAGGCGCGCGCCTGGACGTAGATCGATTGCAGCAGGCCGACGGCCAGCAGGGTGGCGATCACCGACGAGCCGCCGTAGCTCATGAGCGGCAGCGTGACGCCGGTGATGGGCATGATCCCAATTGTCATCCCCACGTTGACGAAGACCTGAAACATGAGCATAGCCGCTACGCCGGCGGCGATCAGCGAGCCGAACAGGTCCTTGGACATCACGAGCACGCGCAGCGTGCGCGAGATCAGCAGCGCATACAGCAGCAGCACGAGCGCCCGCGCCGACGAAGCCGTACTGCTCGCCGACCGCCGCGAACACGAAGTCGGTGTCGCTCTCGGGCACGAAGCCGTAGCGGCACCTGGCTGGCGTTCGCGCCGCGGCCGGTCTTGCCGCCGGAGCCGATCGCGATCTTCGACTCCTGCTGCTGGTAGGAGGGGTCCGTGGAGGTCTCCTTCCTTGCGGTGTTCGACGAGGGGTGCAGGAACGCCGTCAGGCGTTCCACCTGGTAGGGCTTGAGCACGTGCACGCCGGCCGCGGGCGCGGCCACGAGCACGAACGCGATCGACACGCACACGAGCGCCGCGAGCGCGGCCAGGTGCCGCCAGGAGGTGCCCGCGACGAACAGCAGCATGCAGGCGATCACCATGTAGACCATGCCCGAGCCGAGGTCGGGCTGGGCGATCACGAACATCGCCGGCACGAGCGCGGCGATCATCACGCGCACCGTCGTGTCGCGCTCGCGCAGCTGCCGCGAGCGCTCGACGATGAACGCCGACAGCGCGAGGATCAGCAGCACCTTGCCGAGCTCGGAGGCCTGGAAGGAGAACAGCGGCAGGTTGATCGCCCGCTGCGGCGCCGTTGCGCCGAGTGGCCGAGGCCGAGCACCGCGAGGATGCTGAGCATCAGCGCCGCGTAGATCGCCGTTTTTGTAGCGGCGCAGGCGCGCGTAGTCCAGGCGCGAGAGCGCGAGCATGAAGCACGAAGCCGATCGCCAGGTAGATCGCCTGGCGATCGACGTAGTAGTGCGGGTCGCCGGGCACGAGGTTGCGCGTGGCGAGCCCGAGCGTGAGCGATCGAGCAGACGCCGAGCCCGATCACCGCGAGCGTCAGCAGCGGGTCCAGCGGCAGGCGCAGCGCGCGCGGCCGCCGGTCAGCGGGCGCCTCGTCCGGCGGGCTTGATCGGGCTGAGCTGGCATCAGAAGCGTCTTCGAGGTCCCGGCGACGAAGCGCTTCTGGCTCGCCGAACCACTGCGAGGCGATCAGGCGCGCGATCGGCGCGGCGGTTTCGGCGCCGAAGCCGCCTTCTTCGACGGTCACGGCGATCACGATCGGGCGCTTGGGGTCGGCGATGTAGCACATGTACCAGGACTGGTCTTCCTGGCCGGCGTGTTCGGCGGTGCCGGTCTTGCCGTACACCGGGTGCTGCGCCTGGTTCCAGCCGGCCCACACGTCCGCCGAGGTGCCGCCCGGCTCGCTGGCGGCCTCGTGGATGCCTTCCATCACGAGGCTCAGGTCTTCGTCGTTGAGGTGCACGTGGCGCGTCGGGGAAGTGCAGCGTCTGCACCAGGCTGCCGTTGGCTTCGTCGATCTGCTTGCCCAGGTGCGGCGTCACGACCGTGCCTTCGCCGCCGTTCATGTAGGCGTTGGCGAGCGTCGAGTAGGCGACCGCCATCTGCAGCGGGTCGGTCAGCAGGTCGCCCTGGCCGACCGCCAGGTGCATGTTGTCGCCGACGCTCCAGGGCCTGCCTTCGCCGACGATGTAGCACGGCTGGCCGTGGTGTGCGCGTTCGCATTTGGATTCGAGCGTGTTCTGTTCGGCGCGCCACTTGCGCGTCGGGCACCACGCCGTGGAACTCGCTCGGCAGGTCGATCCCGGTCGGCTCGGCCGACGCCGAGCTCGTGGGCCATGTTCTGGATCACGTTCGCCGTGGCAGTTGGCGAGCTCGCCGACTTCGAAGAAGTAGGTGTCGGAGGAGACCTTCAGCGCTTCCACCAGCCCGACCGCGCCGTAGTCGGCGTGGCCGGCGTTGCAGAACTGCTCGGTCGAGACGTAGATGCACTGACCGGCGCCGAGACCTTCGCTCGGGCGTGATGACGCCGCGCTTCCAGCGCCGCCATCGCGGTGATCGGCTTGAACGTCGAGCCGGTCGGGTAGGTGCCGTTGACGGCGCGGTCGGTGAGCGGCTCCGGCCGCCGTCGCTCGCCCGTCAGTTCGCCGCGTATTCGGCCGTTGGTCAGCGGTTTGGCGAACTTGTTCGGGTCGAAGCTCGGGTAGGAGCCGATCGCGAGCACTTCGCCGTTGCGCGGGTCGAGCGCGACGAACGCGCCGGCGATCGCCGGTTTGCCGCCCGCGCGCGCGTGTTCGATGCCTTCGAGCAGCGCCTTTTCGCCCTCCTGCTGCAGGCCCAGGTCGAGCGTCACCTTCAGGCTGTGCCCGGCGCGCGGCGGGGTCGGCGCGAGCTTGCTGGGCACCGGCTAGCCTGCGGCGTTGACCTCCACGCGCTCCACGCCCGGCTCGCCGCGCAGGTAGTGGTCGTAGTAGTACTCGAGGCCTTCCTGGCCGACGACCGTGCCCTGCTTGCACGCCGCGGAAGGCGCGCAGCTTGAGCTCTTCTTCGGAGACCTGCCCGACGTAGCCGAGCACCTGCGCGGCCATTTCGCCGTAGGGGTAGGCGCGGATCGAGACCGGCTGCTGCACGACGCCCGGGATATTCGTTCTGGCGCTCGGCGAGCACCGTCAGCACGCCGCGGCCGGCGTCGGTCTTGATCGTCACGGGCGCGTAGGGCGTCGCCGCGATCCCCTCCACCACGCGTTCGTCGATCGTCCTGGCGCTGAGGCCGATCAGCGCGGCCGAGGCGGTCGAACAGGCGGCGCACCTGCACGGCCGAGCGCGGCAGCGCGCGGCACGCGCAGTCACGGGCGGACGCGCGGCGCGCGCGCAGGTCGATCAGTTCGCTGCGCAGGCCGCCGTTGCAGGTGCGGCGGCGCGGTCGCCGTGCACGACCTCGAAGCGCTGCAGCGTTCGCTCGCGGCCCGATAGGCCGGCTTCCGCCGTGTCGACCGCCTTCAGCGTGATAGGCGGCGGCCTGTCGGCGATCGCGGCCGGCACAGTGGCACGATCTGCACCGCGTTGGTCGTGGTGCTGGCCACGATCGGCTGGCCTTCGCGGTCGAGGATCTCCCCGCGCGGCGCCGCGATCGGCAGGTCGCGCACGCGGTTGGCGTTGGCCTGCGCGACGTACTGTTCGCCGGAGAGCACCTGCAGGTACCACAGGCGGAAGAAGATCACGCCGAACATCACCATCGCCACGCCGCCGATGATCGCCACGCGCAGCGCGAGCTGCGGCGAGACCGGGCATGCGCGGATCGCGCGGCCGCAGCCGCGCTCGATCGCGCTCATGTGCAGGGCAAGCTGGTCAGGACGCGGGAGCGGGCGTGCACGACGCGAGCGACCGGTACGCTGTAGGCCGCCTGCGTGCCGGCGCCACGAGCGGCGCGGCGACGGGTCGTCGCGGCAGCGCGCTCCTCGCAGGCACGCGGGCCGCACGAGCGCCCACATCGGCAGCGCGACGATCGTGTTGACGACCATCCCGAGCACGATCTGGCGCAGCAGCTCGAAGCTCACGGGCGCGTCGACGCCGAGCATGAACTCGATCAGCGAGTAGCCGACCAGCGAGAGCGGCGGAGGCGACCGCGCCGACGAGCAGCGGCGTGAGCGCCGCCTGCGGGTCGCGCAGCTCGCGCAGGCGCCCGCACCAGTAGCCGATCAGCGTGAAGATCAGCGAGGTCACGCCGAGCGTCTGCAGCAGCGCGAGGTCGACCAGCAGGCCGACCGCGAAGCCGCTGAGCGCCCCGAGCGTCGAGCCGCACAGCAGCCCGACGAAGGCGACCAGCAGCGGCGAGAGGTCGACGTTGACGCCGAACACCGGGACCTCGGAGACGACGCCGATCTGGAAGAACACGACGACCAGCGCGAGCACCGCCATGCGCAGCACCAGCGAGCCGTATGCGGCGGCCCTCATTCGCCCACCTGCGTCGAGGCGAGCTGTTCGCCGGCGGCGCCGCTGGCGCTCTGTCCCGCCGGCAGGCTGGCGGCGAGCCGGCTGAGGTTCGACGGCCGGGTTCCCGCTGCCGCCGTCAGCACCTGCACGATGTCGAGGTCGTGCAGGTTGGCGATCGGGTGCACGTTGACGGACTTGTACGCGCTTTCTTCGTTGACCGAGGTCGACCTGGCCGATCAGGAGCCCCGGCGGGTAGAGCGAGTCGTCGGGAGGTTCCGACCGTGCCGGAGGTGACGACGTATTCGCCCGTTGGTCGCCTGGGAGTTGGCGGGCAGGTACTGGAGCAGCAGGTCGTTCGGGTCGCCGACCTTGGGCTGCACGATGCCGGTCGCGTTGCTCGAGCCGATCCGCGCCGAGACCCCCATCGAGCTGTCGGTGATGAGGTCGACCTGCGCGCCGTCGGAGGCCGACCTGGGCGACCTTGCCGACGAGGCCTTCGCCGTTGATCACCGGATCGTTGACCCGCACGCCGGCCGATTCGCCCTTGTCGATGTCACCGTCGAGTACCAGATGTTCGGCGATTTGCCGACCACCGTGGCGGTCACCGGGTGGTAGTCGTTGACGCCCAGCTGATCGACGTGGTAAAGCGCGAGCAGCTCGCGGTAGGAGCGTTTTTCGGCCTGGTCGGCGACCAGCTCGCGGCGCAGTTTGTCGGTCTGCTTGAGCAGCTGGTCGCGCTGGCTTTTGGCGTGCAGCGTGTCGCCGAACCAGCCGAACAGGTCGCGCACCGGCTTCAGCGCCTTGTTCGCGCCGTCCTGGATCGGCGAGACGACCGTCAGGAAGTCGCGCTGCACGGCGTGCAGGCGGCCGCTGGGGGCCTCGCCGAAGTAGGCGGTCAGCAGCAGCAGGGAGAGCACGACGAGCAGCGCGAGCACCGCGCGTCGACGCCGGACCGTCTTGTCGTACACCGATGACTACCTTCCGAAGCGTTCACGGGACAGAGTACCCCTGCGGCAGGCGGGGCGAGTAGGGACGGGTGGGCATCCCATCCATGCACCCGTCCTTCACCGGCGGCGCCGGTTGCGCGAGGTGCGGTTGGAGCGGTGGATCGCCTCGAACTCCTCGAGCGAGCGTCCCGAGCCGACCGCCACGCACGTCAGCGGCGACTCCGCCAGGTGCGCGGGCATCTGGGTCTCCTCGCGCAGGCGCTCGTCGAGGCCCTGCAGCAGCGAGCCGCCGCCGGCGAGCATGATGCCGCGGTCCATGATGTCCGAGGCGAGCTCGGGCGGCGTGCGGTCGAGCGTCTCCTTGACGGCGTCGATGATCTGGTTCAGCGGTTCCTCCAGCGCCTGGCGGATCTCCTCGCTGGTCAGCACGACCGTCTTGGGCAGGCCCGCGACCATGTCGCGCCCGCGGATCTCCGCCTGCAGCTCCTCGGCCATCGGGCAGGCCGAGCCGATCTCGAGCTTGAGCTCCTCGGCGGTCTGCTGGCCGATCAGCAGCTTGTACTCTTTCTTGGCGTAGTTGATGATCGCCTCGTCCATCTCGTCGCCGCCCACGCGGATCGACTGCGAGACGACGATCCCGCCGAGCGAGATGACCGCGACCTCGGAGGTGCCGCCGCCGATGTCCACGACCATCGAGCCGGTCGGCTCGCCCACCGGCAGCCCCGCGCCGATCGCCGCCGCCATCGGCTCCTCGATCAGATAGGCGGTGCGCGCGCCCGCCGACAGGCACGCCTCCTCGACCGCGCGCTTCTCGACGCCCGTCACGCCCGAGGGCACGCACACGACCACGCGCGGGTGCGCCCAGCGGTTCTGGTGGACCTTCTGGATGAAGTGCCTGAGCATCTGCTCGGTCACGTCGAAGTCGGCGATCACGCCGTCCTTGAGCGGACGGATCGCCTGGATCGTCCCGGGCGTGCGTCCGAGCATGCGCTTGGCCTCGATGCCGACCGCGTGCACTTCGCCGCTGCGCGAGTCGATCGCCACGACGCTCGGCTCCGAGAGCACGATGCCCCGCCCGCGGACGTACACGAGCGTGTTGGCCGTCCCTAGGTCGACCGCCATGTCGCGGCCGCCGAATCCTGTCAGATAGCTGAAGATGCCCATATAGAGAGAGGGAGCACGCTCAGATCCGGTCCGGCGCCGCCGCTTCGCGGGGCGCTCGGCGGCCAGCACTCATCGGGGCGTACCCGAGGGGCAGTCTAGCGGACTCCTCTCCGCGCCCTGCACATCCGCCGTGGATTTTGCAGATCGGGCAGGGCGGGTGGGGCCGGCCGGGGGGCATTTCTTCCCATCAAGGTCTGTATAACAATTGTATTTACCATCTGGGGGAGGACCTTGTAGATGCATTGGCTATCGCCGCGCGAGGATCGAGCAACTCCGGTCCCGCGCCCTCACAACCTCTTCACGATCGCGATCCCCGAGCAGCCCGGCGATCCCCCAGCAGCTCCGGGTAGATATCGAGCAGCGTCGCCAGCGGCAGGCCGACGACGTTCTCGTAGTTCCCCGCCACGGCCCGCACCAGCGCCGCGCCGGCGCCCTGGATGGCGTAGCCGCCCGCCCGCCCGCGCCACTCGCCGGTGGCCAGGTACCAGTCGAGCAGGCCGTCCTCCAGCGCGCGGAACGTGACCTCCGTGCGGGCGACCGCCGTGCGCCGGCCGATCTGCGGGCCGATCGGAGATCGAGCGATCTCCGATCGGTGGTCGTCGGGGAGCAGCAGGGCCAGCCCGCTGACCACCTCGTGCGTCCTGCCGCTCAGGATCCTCAGGGTCTCACGGGCCGCGCCCGCGTCGGGGGGCTTGCCGTAGATATGGCCGTCGAGCGCCACGACCGTGTCGCATCCGAGCACCACCTCGCGCGCTCCCGGCCGGCGCACGGCGCGCGCCTTGCGCAGCGCGTTCTCGACCGTCACCTCGCCGGGGTCGCCCCGCTCGAGCTCGGGCTCGCTCGATGTCCTGACCGTGAACACCACGCGCAGGCGCTCGAGGATCGCCCGCCGCTGAGGCGAGGCCGAGGCAAGGACGAGTGGGAGCGTCGCGGCTACGGCTACCGCAGGTCCTCGAAGAACAGCGCCGCCTCGCGCGCGGCGGACTCCGGCGAATCCGAGCCGTGAACCATGTTGGCGCCCATCTCGATCGCGAAATCGCCGCGGATCGAGCCGGGGGCGGCCTCCAGCGGGTCGGTCGCGCCGATCAGCTGCCGCGCGGCCCTGACCGCGTCGGTTCCCTCCAGCACCATCGCCACGATCGGGCCCGACGTGATGAAGTCGACCAGCTCGCCGAAGAACGGCCGCTCGGCGTGCTCGGCGTAGTGGCGCTCGGCGAGCTCCCGCTCGACGGTCATGTGCCGCAGCGCGACGATGCTCAGACCCTTGCGCTCGAAGCGGGCGATGATCTCGCCGCTGAGGCCCCGAGCGAAGGCGTCGGGCTTTACGAGGATCAGCGTTCGGTCCATGGGTTTCCTTTGCCTGGTCTGGGAGTGGCGCTCAGGAGGTCGGGCGCGGGCGAGAGCCAGGACGCCCGGCGCGAGGAGTGGCGGCCGATCTGCTGGCGGATCTCTGATCGGTGGGAGGCCTGACGGCCGGTTCTGAGGCCATCACGGGCGCCGCCTGCCCGTCCTCGCCGTCCTCGGGGGTGACGGGCTCGCCGAGATCCGCCAGGTCGCTCTCGAGCGCCGGAGGGCTCCGGCGGCGACGTGAGCGCGCCGGCGCGATGCCGGGGACATCGGCCTCGCAGTAGGGGCAGATCGTCCACGCCTGGTCGAGCGGACGCGAGCAGCTCGCGCAGCGCTCCTTGAGCTTGCGCAGGCAGCTCGGACAGCGGATGAAGTCGCGCTCGACCCGGTAGTCGCAATGGGGGCACAGCGCCTGATCGAGCTGGTGCAGGCGCGCCTCGGCGGCCTGCGTCTCCAGCTCCCGCTCACGCACGTCCTCCAGGTACTCGGGGGGGCGTAGGATCATGTAGATGATCGTGCCCACGAACGGGAACAGCGACGCCGCGGTGGCGCAACCGACGAGCATCGGATCGAGGATCCTGCGGCGCGCGTCGGCATAGGTCCAGTAGATCAGCGAGAAGTACAGGACCACGACGAACAGAATCAGCAGGTCGACGGCCAGATTCAAGCCGCTGCTTTCGATTCCGAAATATGCCAGGGGGAGCATCGGCCGGCTGAGTTTAGAGAAACAGCCGGCCGAATCCGTAGCCCGCGGCGAAGAATACGAGGACGACCAGCGCGACGATCAGCGCGACGGCGCCGATCATGGTGAGCACGGATGGACCTTCGTCGTTCATCTGGCAGAGCCTCCGGGGACCTGCCCGTGGCACCGCCAGGGTAGCGGAGCGGCCCAGCCAGCCGAGCAGGTCCCCGACGAGGTAGACCGATCCAGTCGCCAGCACGGCACCTGTGCGCTCGCCCGCCTGCCTGCGCCCTCCAGGGTGCCCCCCGCCAGGGTGCCCCCCGCCATGGGGGGTGCCCTTCAGGGTGGAAGCCCAGCGCCGCGCCTGCTCGAGCGCCCGCGACGGTTTCGGCTCGCATGCGGTCGCGTCGAAGCCGAGCTGCCGCGCGAGCGACTGCAGCGCCGCCGGTGGCAGCGCACGGCTGCTCGGGGGAGCGGTGAACCATGCCCGCTCACACACGGGCAGGAGCGCCGCGAGCATGCCGGCGGCGTCCTTGTCCTCGAGCACGCCCAGCACCAGCGCGAGCGGCACCGCGGGGAGCACGTCCGGGAGCGACTGCACCAGGGCAGCGACCGCGTGGGGATTGTGTGCGCTGTCGAGGACGGTCGGCGGGTCCTCGTCCACCAACTGCAGGCGCCCGGGGACCTCGGTCGAGCAGGCGGCCTGCGCCACGGCCTGCTCGCGCAGCGGAATGCCGGCCGCCTGGAGGTAAGCCTCCGCGGCGGCGCGCGCAAGGGCGAAGTTGCGGCGCTGGAACGCGCCCCTGGCCAGCAGCTCGGTGGCGGCCGGCGCGGCCGGCGGGCGCGCGATCCGCGCCCCGCGCTCACGCGCCACCCGCTCGGCCACGGCCAGCGCCGGCGCCGCCAGGTCGGCTCCCAGCACCAGGGTCGTCCGCGGCCGCACGACCGCGAGCTTCTCCTCGGCGATGTCCCTGACGGTCGGCCCCAGCCAGCGGGTGTGCTCGAGCCCGACGTTCGTCAGGATGGTGACCTGCGGGTCGATCACGCTGGTGGCGTCGTAGCGGCCGCCCAGCCCGGCCTCCACGACCGCCACGTCCACCTCCTGGCGGGCCATCTCCCAGAGCGCGGCGGCGGTGAGCAGTTCGAACTGGGTGACGTGGTCATCCTCGGCGAGCGTGCGGTTGACGCGCTCGGCCGCCCACGACGCCCGCGCGACCGCCGCGGCGAAGGCGTCCGGGTCCAGCTCGCGCCCATCGACGAGGACGCGCTCGCGGTAGGAGACCAGGTGGGGTGAGAGGTAGGCGCCCGTTCGCAGCTCGTGACGCTCGAGGATCGCCGCGGTCATCCGCGTGGTCGAGGACTTGCCGTTCGTGCCGAGGATGTGGACGGAGTCGAATCGCCGCTCGGGGGAGCCCAGCGCGGTCATCATCCGCCGCATCCTGTCCAGGCCGAAGCGCATCCCGAACAGCTCCAGCGAGCGCAGCTGGCGCTCGGCCTGCGCCTCGGTCCAGCGCGTGCGCTCGGCGGGGTCCATGTGTTCTTGTCCAGGCGCCAGCCCGGAGCGGCTACGCGTCGGGGTGCTTGCGCAGGTAGTCGATGAACACGGGGCGCAGCGCCTCGCCCAGCTGGCCGTCGCCGCTGTGCAGCGCGTCGTAGATCTTGCCTTTGGGGAACTGGATGTCGTACTCGGCCTCGCCCTCGTCCCCGCTGGCCGCCTCCGCGGCCGGGATCAGCTTGAGCAGCGACCAGAAGAACCTGGCGTCCAGGTGCTTCTCCGCCCGGTGAACCGCGCGATCGTGCAGCTCCTGCGTGGTCAGCTCGTCCAGGGCGTCGGCCATCTCGTCAGTTAAACGCGTTTCCCGCGGCCGTTCACGTCGAGGCGCCGCGACGATGCCTGCGCCGGCTCCCTCCGCCGCGCGCGAGCCCCAGCAGATCGCGCCCGATGCCCTTGAGGTCGAGCTTGCCCGCCAGCCTGCGCAGCTCCGAGCGCTCCTTCGTGCTGAGGTTGCCGAGCCGCCCGCGAGAGTCGCGCACGAGGCTGGTGAGACGGGCGCGGTCCTTCTGCGAGAGCGCCCCCCAGCGCCGTCCGATCACGACCACGACCTGCAGCAGCGCCGCCCACGGCAGCGCCTGCACGCGCTCGCGCTTGGACTTGGACTCGGGCTTGGACTTGGAGGCGGTGCTCGACCGGGACACAGTCGCGATGGTAGCGGGCTGGCGTCGGTCGGGGATCGACGCCGTCACAGCGGCGAGCTACGCGGACTCCTCGCGCAGCGAGGCGTCGTCGGCCTCCTCGGGCGCCGCTTCGGTGACGAGCGTCGGCGTGAGGCCCTTCTCGACGGTCTCCTTGGTTACGACGCACTTCTTGACGTCGCGGCGGGAGGGCAGCTCGAACTGCACCTCCAACAGGATCTCCTCGATGATCGAGCGCAGCCCGCGCGCACCGGTTTCGCGCTCGAGGCCCTTCTCGGCGACCGCGACGAGGGAGTCCTCGGAGAAGACCAGCTCGATCCCGTCGAAGGCGAAGAAGCGCTGAAACTGCTTGACGAGCGCGTTGCGCGGCTCGACGAGGATCGACACGAGATCCTCGCGCGTCAGCTGGTGCACGGCGGACATCACCGGCAGACGACCGATGAACTCGGGGATCAGCCCGTACTCGATCAGATCCTCGGGCAGGCACTGCTCGAACACCTCGCCGGTGTCGCGCTCGGCCTTGGCCTCGATCGCCGCCGCGAAGCCGACGCCTTTGTGACCGATCCGCCGCTCGATGACCTTGTCGAGGTTGGCGAACGCGCCGCCGCAGACGAACAGCACGTTGGTGGTGTCGATCGTCAGGAACTCCTGGTGGGGGTGCTTGCGCCCGCCCTGGGGCGGCACCGACGCCTGGGTGCCCTCGAGGATCTTCAACAGCGCCTGCTGGACTCCCTCGCCGGAGACGTCACGCGTGATCGACGGGTTGTCGGCCTTGCGCGCGATCTTGTCGACCTCGTCGATGTAGATGATCCCCGTTTCCGCCTTCTTGACGTCGTAGTCGGCGGCCTGGATCAGCTTGAGCAGGATGTTCTCGACATCCTCGCCGACGTAGCCCGCCTCGGTCAGCGCGGTGGCGTCGGCGATCGCGAACGGCACGTTGAGGATGCGCGCGAGCGTCTGGGCGAGCAGCGTCTTGCCACAGCCGGTGGGGCCGAGCAGCAGGATGTTCGACTTCTGCAGCTCGATGTCCGAGTCGCCGGACATCATCATCTGGACGCGCTTGTAGTGGTTGTAGACGGCGACCGACAGCGTGCGCTTGGAGGGATCCTGCCCGACGACGTACTCGTCCAGGACCTCGTAGATCTCGCGCGGCTTGGGCAGGCTGTCGATGTCGAACGCCGGCGGCGCCGACAGCTCCTCGTCGATGATCTCGTTGCAGAGGTCGATGCACTCGTCGCAGATGTAGACGCCGGGACCGGCGATCAGCTTCTTGACCTGTCGCTGGGACTTGCCGCAGAAGCTGCACAGCAGCTGCTCATTGGAATCTGTGGGTCTGGCCATATCCCTTGGTGTCCGTGAGTCAGGCGCCGGTCCGAGGATCCCGCCGCTAGTGCTCCGAGATCACACGATCGATGATGCCATACTCCCTGGCCTCCTCGGAGCTCATGAAGTAGTCGCGCTCGGTGTCCGTGCGCACCTGCTCGAGGTCCTTGTGCGTGTGCTTGGCGATGATCTCGTCCAAGCGCCTGCGCACGTCGATGATCTCCCTGGCGTGGATCTCGATGTCGGTCGCCTGCCCTTCGAAGCTGGAGGAGACCTGGTGGATGAGGATCTTGGCGTTGGGCAGCGCCATGCGCTTGCCCTCGGCGCCTCCGGCCAGCAGCAGCGCGCCCATCGACATCGCGATGCCCACGCAGATCGTCTGCACGTCGGGCTTGATGAACTGCATCGTGTCGTAGATCGCCAGGCCCGCGTAGACCGAGCCGCCGGGTGAGTTGATGTAGAGGGAGACGTCCTTCTCGGGGTCCTCGGACTCCAGGTGCAGCAGCTGGGCGACGATCAGGTTGGCGATCTGATCGTCGACGGGCGTGCCGAGGAAGATGATCCGCTCGTTGAGCAGGCGGCTGTAGATGTCGAACGCGCGCTCGCCGCGCGAGGTCTGCTCGACGACCATCGGGACAAGTGGGCTCATAGTGCTCGCTTCTGGCTCATGGTCCTCGCCTTTGTTTCGCCTCGCCGACCGGATTCCTTTAGAAGGCTAGCTCGCCGATCCCTGATCGGGGCTACCCGGCCGATCTCTGATCGGTCGGGGTCCACAACCGTGCAGGTGGCGCCGCCGGCTCGTGCTTGGCGCCGGCCGGCGTCTCGCCTGCCGTCGCGGGCGTCCACAGCTGCTCGCGCGCCTGGGCCTGTGCCAGCGGGATCGGCCTGGCGGCGGCGGCGATCAGGTCGATGGCCTGGCGGGCCGCGAGATCCTCACGTGCCTCCTCCAGGCGTCCCGCGGCCCGCAGTTCGTCGAGCAGCTTGTGCGACTCGATCCCCTCCCGTTCGGCGCTGGGCGCGAGCGCCTGCAGCAGCTCCTCCTCGGAGGGGCTGACGCCCTCGGCGGCGACGATCGCCGTGATGACGGCCTCGCGGCGCAGCGCCAGCTCGGCTTCGGGCTCCATCTCGGCGAGGATGTCCGCCTCCTGGCGGCCGACGATCTGCAGGTAGGACTCGCGCGAGATCCCGCGGTGCGAAAGCGAGTGGAGCATCCGCTCCCACATCTCCCGCGCCCTCGCCCTGGCGAGCTCGGGCGTGAGCAGGACCCGCGCGCCGGCCACCGCCGCGTCGAGCGCCGCCTGCCGGAACTCGGCGTCGATCCGCTCCTGCTCGACCTCGATCAGCCGCCTGCGGATGTCCTCCCGCAGCTCCTGCAGGTCGTCGAAGCCGGCGTCGATCGCGAAGTCCTCGTCCACGGCCGGGGAGCTCCTTGAGCTTGACCTCCTTGACGCTCACCTCGAACGACGCCTCCCGTCCGGCGAGCTCCTGCTTGCCATAGTCATCGGGGAATCGCAGCAAGACCGTGCGCTCCTCGCCGGCGCTGGCCCCCAGCAGACCCTCCTCGAAGCCAGGGATGAGGTTGCCGGCGCCGAGCTCCACGAGCTGGTCGCGTCCCTCGCCCCCTGGGAAGGGCTCCCAGCGCGGCGTCTGGCCGGAGGAGTCGGAGGCGAGCGAGCCGACATAGTCGACCACGATGAAGTCACCGGCGGCGGCGGGACGCTCGGCGGTCTGCAGCCGGGCCAGTCGCTCGCGCATGGCGTCTATCTCCTGCTGGATCTGCTCGTCTGCGACCTCGGGCTCGCGACGCCCGACCTCCAGGCCCCTGTACTGGCCGAGCTCGGCCTTCGGGAGCACGCCGATCTCGATCGAGAACTCGAGCGCCTGGCCCTGCGGCGGCAGCTCGCCCAGATCGAGCTGCGGGTCGCCCACCGGCACGATGCCGGCGCTCTCGATCGCGTCGGAGTACCAGCTGGAGAGCGTGTCGCGCACTGCCTCCTCGAGCACGACCTCGCGGCCGATCCGCTGGATGACCAGCGGCGCGGGCACCTTACCGCGGCGAAAGCCGGGCAGCTTCAGCTCACGCCCCAGCTGCTGCGCCTTGCGCTCCAGCCGGCCCTCCACCTCGCCCGGCGGCACCTGCACCTGCAGGCGCACGCGCGAGTCCCCGAGCTCGGTGACGGTGGTCTGGAGGGCTGGCCGGTTCGGGGATTCGAGCGAAGCGAGTGTCTCGCGGTTCGGCGGCACCCCCGCCACGATACCGTGCCGCCCCATGCGGCCTCAGCCAAGCCCCCCGCTCCGCCGGCGCGCCGAGGCGTGGCTATGGACTGGTCCCGCGGGCCATCTGGTGGGCGGCTCGCTGGACTTCCTGGCAGCGCTCGCGCGCTACCTGCTCGCACGGGCGCGCGGCCGGGCCCTTCGCCAGGTCCGGCCGGCGCGCCCGCACGGGCGCCGCAGGGAGAGCGTTCGCTAGGCGGCCGCCGTAGCGCTCGTGGCGCCGAACGCCAGCCTCACGCCGCGCGGCACGACGAGCACCGCGCAGGTGGCGGTCTCGATCAGGTGCGACGCGGAGGAGCTCAGCGAGACCTGGCCGGGCTCGGCGTCGGGCCGGGAGTCGATCACGAGCAGGTCGGCCTGCTCGTTGGCGACCGGCTCGACCGTCGCCCCGAGCGCCCCGGCCAGAGCCTCGGCGGTCTCGCGGGCGCCGCCGTCGGAGTCGCCGATCGCGACGACTCGCCTGATGCCCGCACCCTCGACACGCTCGGCGAGGTCGACCGGGGCGATCGCGATCGCGGTGCGACCGCCTTCCACCAGGCGCTCGGCCGAGTTGCCGACGGCCACGTGCCCCTTGGCGGTGTGGGAGTCCGAGCAGAAGACGATCACGTCGGTTCCCTGAGACTGGGCCAGCGCCGCCAGGCCCTCGGGAGTGGAGCGGTCGGTCACGACGTGAGCGGCGGTGTTGGGGATGGCGAGCAGCGCGACGCCGCGCTCGACCAGCGCCTGGGCCTCGTGCTGGGCCAGCGTCTCGCGATCGCGGTCGGGGTCGTGGGTGTGGCGTACGTACGCCAGCGCCACCTCGGCGCCGGCGCCGCCGAGGATCCGGCCCAGGGCGATGGCGTCGTCCTCGTTGGCGGTGCCGTCGTAGGAGACGATGATCTTTACGGACATGAGAGTTTCTCCTGTCGTGTGGCTCGGCCGTGCTCGGGCCGGGGAGTGGACTGTGGAAGTTGGGTTTCGTCTGATGTTGGCACCATCCTGCCATCAGTTCCAGTGATTGTTTTGATTGCTGCTATAAGCATGTCTTATGCTCAACATGGCGCGCTTGAAGGTCCTGAAGGAGGTCGCCTACCGGGGCTCCTTCTCGGCCGCCGCCACCGCGCTCTCCTACACCCAGTCGGCGGTCTCCCAGCAGATCGCCGCGCTTGAGACCGAAACCGGGATGGCACTGCTGGAGCGCCATCCGCGCGGGGTCACCCTGACCGCGGCCGGCCAGACGCTCGTGGGGCACGCCGAGGGGATCCTCGCGCGGCTGGAGGCGGCCGAGGCGTCCCTGTCGGCGATCGCCGGCTTGCGCGGCGGACGGCTGCGCGTGGCCTCCTTCCCCACGGCGGGAGCCACGCTGCTGCCGCTGGCGATCGCCACGTTCCGCTCCTCCTACCCGGACGTCGAGCTGACGCTGGCCGAGGGCGAGCCCGAGGCGATCGTGCCGCGCCTGCGCGCGGGCGAGCTCGATCTGGCGCTGCTGTTCGAGTTCGCCGGGGAGACCCCGCTGCAGGAGGACATGACGCGGACAGAGCTGCTGGAGGACCCGATGTACCTGGCGCTGCCGCGCGCGCATCCGCTTGCGGCCAAGGACGGACTGCGCCTGGAGGACCTCGACGGGGACGCCTGGGTGCAGACCTCCCGCTCCAGCCCGTGCGCGCGTCACGTCGTGCGCAGCTGCCACGCGGCCGGCTTCGAACCGAACGTGGCCTTCGAGAGCGATGACTACCAGACCGTCCAGGGCCTGGTCGCCGCCGGCGTCGGCGTGGCCCTGATCCCCGAGCTGGCCCTGTCGGTGGTGCGCGATGACATCGTCACCCGCGCCCTCTCCCCCGCGCCTCCCGTCCGCCAGGTGATCGCCGCCGCGCCTGCGGGTGCCCGCCTGGTGCCCGCAGCCCCCGCGATGCTGGGGATCCTCGAACAGGCTGCCCGGCGGCTGAAACACCCGGGGCGCCCGGCCGATTAGGCCGGGCGCCCCGGTTCGCGTCTTACTGCTGGCTCAGAGGATCATTTCGCTGGGTTGGCCAGGTACGCTTCGTTGGCCAGCTTCGCGAGCTGTTTGTACCCGTCGACTGTCGGGTGGATGTCGCCATTGTCTTCTTTTCCGCCGGGGTCGTTCGGGTTGCACATTTCCGTGTATGTGCAGATCGATTTCTGCTCCAATACCGCGTTCTCTTTTTTCGTTTTGGTTTCCGCCCCATGGTTGAATACCGGGAACGGATTGGCGTACGTCACGTTCGCGAAGAGCGGGACCACATCGGCTTCGATGGCCGCGTTCACGCTCTCCTGCAGTTCGTCGCTTCCGGGCAGCACAAACGAGTCCGGGTTGTAGAAGCCCATCAGGACGATCGGCCCTTTGTATCCGTCGCCGTCAATCACGCCGAGGGTGTCGCCAATGTTGTGCAGGATGTGTGCCACTGTATTGGGTGTGGTGTCTTGGATGCAGACGAGCACCGCGAATTCAGGCGTATTCCCGTATTGGCTTTTGCCTTTGGTGGCGAATTCGTAGAAAACTTCATCCTTGCACTCGGTGATCCCTGCAAGCTCGTCGTTTGAGCCGATGTTCAGCGTGATCAGCTTGACAGGGCTTTTCGCTGAAGCGATGCTGGCGAGCGCCTCTTCAAGCTGCGAGACTTCTTTGCCTGCGTTGAAGTAGCCGCCGTTGTGCAGTGGCAAATGGTCCTGGAAGGCGTATTTGCACGGATGCCAATCGGCATATTTGTACATAGGCGTTTCAAAACTGCTTTGGAAGCCTCCGTACCAGAGTTCGTAGTCTTCTTCGGGTTTTTGTTCGATCTGTGCGTAGCTCTCTGTCGATGCTTCCCCGAGAACTGCTGGATTTTCGCCGATCAGCCCATTCGACGTCTCGCCGGGGCAGGCGTCGTTTACGAGCCTGATGCTTTTCCCGATCTCGGTCGGTTTGGCGAGGTAGCTCTTGGCGAGGTCGTTGGTGAACCCTTCTTCGAAGTAGGACGGTGACTCGGTGGGGAAGTGGTTGTTGAACCGTTCCTCGGTGTAGCCAAAGGAAATCGAGTCGCCGAGCGACAGGTAGGTGGTGGTTGCCGGCTCCTGGGCGTGGGCGACCACTGGCGCGAGCACCAGCGCCGCGAGCCCCATCAGGAGCCCCATGAAGAACCCGATCAGCCGCCCTCGGGTTCGGAACGAAACTGCAAAGCCATGCGTGGCTTGCATCTCACATCCTCCTTGTACGATACGTGCGGGCCAAGCCCGCAGGCGCAGCCCCCTGAATGGATCATCCCTCCATATGCCGCCCCCGAAGTCGCTTCAAACGCAGGGCGTCGTAACGGCACGATACGCGCGAGCGGCCCAAATGTCAAGCGCCACGCGGCCGCCACACGCCACCTGGTCATGGTGTTCGGGCGCGGCGTGGGCTCCCAAACGACGCCAGGAGGTGAGCCGGACGCCCGCACCGCGCCGGCCTCCGGACGGGACGCCGCGAACCGTCGGCCCGGACGCGCTGCCAGCGCGCCACCGCGGAGATGTCCGAGGCGCCTGGCATTTTTGTGGGTTCCAGCCATCCGAGAAGGGTCGTGACCGATGCCTGTCCTGAGTGTCCTGCTACTGATCGTCGGAGTCCTGCTGGGCGCAGGCTGCGCGGCCGCTCTGGCCCGGCCGAACCGCGCGCGGATGCGCGACGAGCTGAAGGCGATCTCGGTGGACGTGCTCGCCCAGACCGGCGAGTCGCTGGCGCAGCGGGTCGCCGAGGCGCGCCGCGCGGAGGAGGAGCGCGCGGCCGGCGAGATGTCCAGGCGGGCGGAGGAGATCAAGGGGCTCGTCGGGCCCGTGCGGGAGAAGCTGGGCAGGATGGAGAGCGAGATCGGGCGCCTGGAGCGCGAGCGCAGGCAGGCCCAGGGCGAGCTCGCGCAGATGATCCGCCACCTGGGCGACGGCGTCGGCACGCTGCGCCAGGAGACCGGCAACCTCGTCTCGGCGCTCAAGCGCCCCGCCACCCGGGGCTCGTGGGGGGAGATCCAGCTTCGCAACGTGGTCGAGATGGCGGGGATGGTCTCCCACTGCGACTTCCTCGAGCAGAGCACGATCCAGACCGGCGAGGGAGTGCTGCGACCCGACATGCTCGTGCGCCTGCCCGGCGGGAAGCTGGTCGTGGTCGATTCCAAGGTTCCGCTGGATGCGTACCTGTCCTCGCTGGAGTCCTCGAGCGAGGACGAGCGCGAGCTGCACACGGCGCGCCACGCAAGGCAGACGCGTGAGCATATCGCCAAGCTGGCCTCCAAGGGCTACCAGCGGCAGTTCGACTCCACGCCGGAGTTCGTCGTCATGTTCGTGCCCTCCGACGGCATCTACCAGGCCGCCCTCGCCCGGGACCCGGCGCTGATCGAGTACGGCGTCCAGCAGCAGGTCCTGATGGCCACGCCCACCACCTTGATCGGCCTGCTGTGGGCGGTCCACTACGGCTGGCGTCAGGAGCTGATCGCGCAGTCCGCGCGCGAGATCGCCGAGTCCGCGCGCGAGCTGCACAGCCGCCTGGGCCGCTTCGTCGAACCGCTCACGAAGGTCGGGCGCCAGCTCGACTCGGCGGTCTCCGCCTACAACGAGGCGATCGGCTCCTTCGACCATCGCGTCATTCCCCAGGTGCGCCGCATCGAGCAGGCCGGCGCGGCCTCCGATCGCGAGGTGCTCGCCCCGGCCGCGGTGGAGATCACCGCGCGGGCGATCACCGCCCGGCCGGAGCCCGTGGCCGGGGAGTCCCCGCCGCTGCGAGCGGCCGAGCCGCAGGAGATCTCCGCCGGGTAGAGGGCCCCAGCCGGCGCCTGAGGATCATCACGATCAGCGCCAGCGCCACCGGCACGGTGGCCGGCAGCTCGTCGACGAGGAAGAACAGCAGGTCGAAGCCCAGCGCGAGCATCGCGGTGAGCGCGGCGGCACGCAGCTGCAGCGAGCGGCCGACCGTGGCCGCGAGCAGCCCCCCGAGCACGCCGGCGATGAACAGGTCGCCGTAGCCCATCACCGCCGAGCCGAGCACCGCACTCTGAAGCCGCGGCAGGCCGGCCACGGGGTGCGCGGCGTTGAGGGCGTTGTTTGGCCGCTGCAGCAGGTCGGAGACCACGAGCGCGGTGTCAGCGACGGCCATCGTGACGATCCCCGCGGCAAGCCAGCGGGGCGGCGTGACCGTGGCGAGCAGCACGCCGAGCGCCACGCAGCTGAGCGCCGACAGAGCGAGCGCCGCCGCCTCCCCCGCCAGGCCACCGCGATCGACCCACGCCAGCGCGAACAGCGGCAGCACGAGCAGCGCCCGCAGCGGACGGGGCGGGTGGGCATCCCATACGAACCAGCCCAGCGCGACCGCGGCGAGCACGGGCACAGCCCCCAGGGCGAGATACGTCAGTCCCTGCGCGCTGGCTCGTTCGGCGGCGCGCGCGATCAGCACGAAGGCGATCACCGACAGCGGCGGGATGATCGCCCAGCGGCGGCTGCGCAGGCGCGCCGGCAGGCCCCCGGCGAGCGCGCGGGGCACCGCCACCAGGAGACCCTGGGCGAGCGAGAGCAGCGCGATCGATATCCAGAACGGCAGCACCGCCGTTCAACATAGATCGCCCGTCGCGCACGCGCGGCGGCGCTCAGTGCCCGAGCTGGACCGTCTTGACGATAAGCAGCAGCACGGCGACCACGAGGTAGCCGCGCAGCAGCAGCATGCCCGCCTTGCGCCCGGGCGACCAGACGGGGCGCTCGAGCAGCGCCAGCGGCGGCATCGTCCACATGCTTCGCCTCTCCTTGGAGATCCTTGTCACCTCGACCGCCGCTCCCGGCCGGTTGCGCAGCGCATATACGGCGATACCGGCGAGAGCCGCCAGCAGCACGAGGCTCAAATACAGGAACAGGTGCGTCACGTTCACGCTCGGGAACAGTGTGCTCGCCATCAGGATCAGCGAGAGCTCCACCAGCACGCCGATTATCACGCTCGCGATCGCGTTCAGCCACGGAGCGTTGCACCAGGGCCCGAGCACCTCGCGGTCGTTGCACAGCAGCAGCAGGAAGACGGTCGCGCTGGGCAGCAACACGCCCGCCAGCGCCTGCACCGAGGTCGTGATGAGGCCGAGCGGCGCTCCCGGGATCAGCACGATCCCCGCCGCCGCGAGCACCATCAGGGTGAAGCTCCCGTAGAAGAGCTTCGCGTCGAGCGGCCCGCGGTTGAGCGAGTGCTTGGCCCCGAACACGTCGCCGAAGGCGTAGGAGGTCGCGAGCGTGACCGCCGCCGCACCGATCAGCGAGGCGTTGAGCAGGACGACCGCGAAGAACGTGCCGGCCGTCGACCCCAGGTGATGGCCCAGCTCCCTCGCCACCGCGCCCGCGTCGACGAACCGGCCGAAGTCGGAGCTTCCGCCGAAGGCGAACGCGGTGACGGCAACCAGCGCGCCCGCCCCGATCACCACGACGAAGGCGCCGATCACCGTATCCGCACGCTCGTAGTTGATCCAGCGCGGGGTGATCCGCTTGTCGATGATGTTCGACTGCTGAAAGAACAGCTGCCAAGGCGCCACAGTCGTGCCCACGATCGCGATGATCAGCAGCACGGCCGTCGAGCTCGCCCCGCCCCTGATGCCAGGCGAGAAGGTGTGCTGCGCGATGTCGCCGACGTTCGGGTGCGCCAGCACCAGCAGCGGGATGACGAGGAAGTTGGCCACGACGAACACGTACATGAACCGCTCCCAGCTGCGAAAGCTGCCCGTCGAGGTGATCGCCACCAGCGCCACCGCCGCGATCGGCACGGCGACGTAGCTGCTTACGCCGAAGTAGCCGAGCGCCAGGCTCACACCGATGAACTCGGTGACGATCGTGAGGAAGTTCAGGAGGAAGAGATCGCCCACCGAGAACGCGCCCCAGAACCTGCCGAAGCGCTCGAAGATCAGGCGCGCGTGGCCGACGCCGGTGACAGCGCCCAGGCGGATGACCATCTCCTGGTTGACGATCAGGACCGGGATCAGCAGGAGCAGCACCCACAGCAGGCTCGTCCCGTAGTTCTGACCGGCCTGGGCGTATGTGGAGACGCCGCCGGCGTCGTTGTCGCCGACCATCACGATCAGGCCGGGGCCCATGATCGCCAGCAGCGCCATGCTGCGCGAGCGCCAGCCGTGACGCTCGCCGGTGTCGTGCATCCCGATCGTCCCCAACGCGCCGCGGATGTCGCCGATGTGCGCCTCGTCCAGGACCGGAGGCACACCCTCGGGCTGCCGCTCGGCGGACGGCAGCGTCGTCGTCGTCTCCTCGTCGGCCATCTCGGGTCTTCCTCCTTTCCTTGCTCGCGGGACTGCGGGTCACGTCTCGGCGCGCGCACGCTCGCGCCTCGGCGCACGCCGGCGTGGACGAGGTCCCGCGAAGCAGCTAGGCCAGGAGGGACGGGCCCGGCGGGCGCGCGGCCGGCTGGGTACTTCGCGGCTGTTCTCGATCCATGCCGGCCTCCTCTCTACGCGCCGTGTGCGGAGCTCGTCGAAGGCTCAGCCTAGCAATGGACCGTCAGTCGCGCACGAGACCGAAGCGCCGCCGCCAGCCACTCGGAAGGGTGAGCTCGAGCACGTCATCGACGGTGACCACACCGACCATCCGCTCCTCCCCGTCGAGGACCGGGAGCATCACCAGGTTGTAGTCGGTCATCGTACGCGCCACCTCGGGAAGATCGGCATCGGTCCCCGCCGACACGGGCTCGCGCTCGGCGATCTCCTGCAGCGGCTTCTGCGGATCGGCGCGCAGCAGCGTCACCACGAACACCGAGCCGCACAGCCGGCGCCCGCCGTCCAGCAGGTAGACCGTCGTCAGCGTGCCGGCCCCCAGATTGCTGGCGCGCACCTTCTCGAGCGCCTGCGCCACCGTGTCAGCCGGCGCGAGGCTGATGAAGTCGGGGCTCATCAGCCCTCCGGCGGTCGAGGGATTGTAGCCGAGCAGCGCCTCGATCTGGCGTCGCTGCCTCGCCGGCAGCAGGGCGAGGATCCGTCCCCGGCGCTCCTGGTCGATCTCGACGATCAGGTCGGCGGCGTCGTCGGCGGCCATGCGCGCCACCACCGCAGCCGCCTGGGCGTCGGGACGCTCGCGGATGAACTCCAGCTGGTGATGCTCGTCGAGCTCCTCGAAGACGTCCGCCTCGAGCTCGCGGTCCTGCGCCACCGCCTCGATGATCTCCTCGCCCTCGTCGTGCGAGGCGGCCTCCACGAGATCGGCGATCTCGGCGGGATGCAGGTTGGCGAGCTTGCGATGGGAGAAGCGCAGGCGCGAGCTGGGGACGTGGCCGACGAACGGCTCCATGTCGGCCCAGTCGAGGAACGGCCGGTCGGCCACCATTCCACGCAGGCGGCGCGGCAGCGCGCGGCGCAGATGCGCGCGCGAGTTGTGATCGACGCCAACGACCCGCCACCAGCCGTCGATGCACGCGAGCTCGATCTCGTGCGCCGTGACGAGCCTGGGCGGATCGGCCTCCACGTCGACGAGCTTGCGGCCGAGCACGTCAGCGCCGAGCAGCGCCTCGCCGGCGCGGCGCTCGAACCGGCCCAGGCTGAGCTTCTCCCCGGAGAGGCGCACGGCGCCGGGCGCCAGCGACGCGATCCTGTCGACCGGGACGAACAGCTCGCGTCCGCCGATCCTCGCCTTCAGGCCCGTCACCGGCGGATAGCCGCCGTCGGCCAGACGGACGATCAGGTCCTGGACGCGACCCAGCCTGTCACCCGCCCGATCCAGGAGCGGGCTGCGCAGCACCGACGACAGATGCACTACCGACTGAGGCAAATCGCTCGTTAACGTTACGCCTCGCCGCGGACCAGAAGCGCGGCGCCGATCGCCCCGCCGAGGTCGCCCAGCGCCGCCACGTGCACGTGCGGCGGCCGGGAGTCGGCGAACAGATGCGGCTGCATCGCGTCGGCGATCCGCTTGGCGTAGGGATGGCCGAGCCTGATTCCGAGCCCGCCGCCGATGATCACGCCCTCGACGTCGAGCACGTTGACGACCGAGGCGATCCCCGCGCCGAGCGCCCTGACTGCGCGCTCGAGCGTCTGGATCGCGAGCTTGTCGCCGTGCGCGAGCGCCCGCGCCCACACGCCGCTGGTCAAGCGTGTGCGATCGCGCTCCCTCATCAGCTTGAACAGGTCGGTCTTGCGACCCTTCTCCTCGCTGAGACTGCGCACGTGCGCTTCCATCGACGCCCGGCCGGCGTATGCCTCCATGCAGCCGCGCCGCCCGCACGTGCAGCGCGCCCCGTCGATCTCCACCACGACGTGCCCGATCTCGCCGGCACCGCCGCGTCCCGTCCACGGTTGACCGCCGAGGATCAGGCCACCGCCGACGCCGGTCCCCCAGAACACGCCCAGCAGCGAGTCGTAGAGCCGGCCGGCCCCCAGTTTGAACTCGGCGTCGGTCGCCACCTGGACATCGTTGCCGACCTCGACCTTGCAGCCGAGCGCGCGTTCGAGCGTGCTCGCCAACGGGAACGTGCCCTCCCAGCCCGGCAGGTTGCGGGCGCTGGTCACGCTGCCGGCGTCGATCGTGCCGGGGGACCCGACCCCAACCCCTGCCAGCGCCGCCGGCTCCACCTCGGCTGCCTTGGCGGCGTCGCGAAGCGCGGTCTGCATCTCCGCGGCGACGTCCGCCGGAGCGCCGGTCGTGGGCGTGGCACGGCGGGCCGAGCCGAGCACGCTGTGATCGTCGTCGACGATCGCCGCCTGGATCTTGGTCCCACCGAGGTCGATCCCGCCGTAGGTGGACATCGCGCGGATCATGGCAGACGGTCCCGGCGACTCCCGGCGGCCATCTCGACAGCCGTCCGTGATCGGTGCGCGGGCGGCTAGATAAAGAAGGTGAGCATCTGGCTTTAGGCGAGTTTAAGGTCCTCTTGCGGCCTTTCTTCGCCAGCTCTTACAGGCTCGACACAGTATGAAGACAAGCGAGATGAACGCCGACCGTTCCAGAGCATCGTGGCTTGTCTACGCACTGGGGCTTCTCTGCGCCGGTGCGATCGCAGCCGCCATCCTCGTGGTCGGACCCGCGTCGGGCAGCCAGGCGACCGTGACCCGCACGGCCACCGTCGCGCAGGGCGTCGTGCAGTCGACGGTGTCGGGCAGCGGAACGCTTCAGCCCGCGACGAAAGTCGGCGTCAATTTCGCCACGAGCGGCACGCTCACGGGGCTTTTCGTGAGCATCGGCGACCACGTCATAGGCGGCCAGCTACTGGCCGAAATCAGTCCGGCCAGCGCGGAATCGAGCTTGCGCTCGGCGGAGATGAGCTTGACTTCCGCGGAAGCGTCCTATCAGGCTGCGGTTGAAGGACTTACGCCCGTGGAGGTGCGCGAGGATGACATCAGCGCAGCCCAGTCGCGAGCGTCGGTCGCGTCCGCGCGGCAATCGCTCAAGGAGGCGCAGGAAACAGCGAAGTCAGACGAAGCTGCCTCTGTCGCCACGGTCGTGCAGGATGAAGTGGCGCTCAAGCGCACCGAACAATCGGTTCCCCTGGAAGCGGGTAGTGAGCAGAACGCGGTGAACGAGGCGGCCAGCCAGCTCAGCTCTGATGAACAGGCGCTCGCCGGTGCCAGGTCTCAGCTTGAAGAAGCCAAGTCCCTGCTCGCCGCCGAAAAGGATAGGCCGACTCCCAGCGAAGCAAAGGTAAGCTCGGCCGAATCGAAGCTCAGCTCGGCTGAATCCGCGGTCAAGTCCGACGAAGCAAAAGTGAAGCAGGACAGCTTTTCTGTAACGACCGCGCAGAACAGTCAAGCCGAGGCGACCCTCAAGAGCCAGGAGTCGATCGACAGCGCTCGCAACACGGTGGCGAACGCGAAGCAGACCCTGGCCGCCACCAAGGTCAAGGATCGCCAGTCGATCGCGCAGGCGCAGACCAGCCTCACGACCGCCGAGCAGTCGCTGCAGGCCACGCTCGCCTCCAATGAAGCCAAGGCGGCGCCGCCGACGACGTCGACCGTGGTGAGCGCCGAGAACAGCGTCAAGAGCGCGCAGCTGACGGTCGAAAATGCACGCCGGACGCTGTCGGAGACGAAGCTGTATGCACCCACCGAAGGCGTGGTCGCGTCGATCAAAAACTCGGTCGGCGAAGCAGTCTCAGGCACAAGCTCGGGCACGGGCACGGGCACGTCATCCAGCGAAACGAGCACCGGCAGCGGTACGAGCACCGGCAGCGGTACGAGCACCGGCAGCGGTACGAGCAGCAGCGGGACCCGCGGCAGCAGCACCAGCGGAGCCAGCAGCAGCACCAGCGGGACCAGCAGCAGCACCAGCGGAATCGGCAGCGGCGCTACCCGCGGCAGCGGCACCAGCGGAGCCAGCAGCAGCAGCGGAATCGGCAGCGGAACCAGCGGCGGCGGCAACGGAACCAGCGGCAGCGGCAGCGGAATCGGCAGCGGAACCAGCGGCGGCGGCAGCGGCGCCGGCGGCAGCAGCGGCGCCGGCGGCAGCAGCGGCAGCGGCAGCAGCAGCGAAACCGGCGGTGGTGCCGGCGCTGGGACGACCACCAGCGATAGCAGTGGCGGTCGCTATCACGACATCGCTGACCCCAGCGCCGGCGGCAGCAGTGCCAGCGCCACCGGCACGAGCAGCGAAAGCAGCAGCAGTAGCAGTAGCAGCAGCAGCAGTTCGTTCATCGAACTGGTTGACCTGAATGGCTATCAGCTGGTGGTGCCGTTGAGCGAGTCTGAAATCACCAACGTGGAAGTCGGGCAGATCGCTACTGTCACCGTCGAAGCACTTGAAGGCCGCAAGTTCGCGGCTCATGTGGTGAGCTTGCCGGTTCTCTCGACCAGCAGCAGCGGGGTGGTGAGCTACGACGTGACCTTCCAGCTCGACCAGGTGGAATCCCGTCTGAAGCCCGGCATGAGCGCGACCGCCGAAGTCGTCGTCAAGCAGGAAGAAGGCATCAACGTCCCGACGAGCGCGATCAGCGCCGACACCGTGACCGTGGTGCGAAATGGCAAGCATGTGCGCCAGCGCGTGGTCACCGGCCTGGCCGGCAACAGCTCGACGATCATCCTCGGCGGCCTGAAGGCAGGAGAAACGGTCGTGCTGCCCTCCGCGACGACGAGCACCAGCCGTGCCTCGACGACTGGCCGCAGCGGCAGCGGCGCCCTCGGCGGCGGCGCCCTCGGCGGCGGAGGCTTCGCCGGTGGCGGTGGCGGCGCGTTCTTCAGAGGCGGTGGCTGATGCGGCGCCCTCTGCGCTCGCGCATGGAGCCACGGGCGCGCGTCCCTCGCGGCCAGCCCCTGGTCAGGCGCGCGGAGCCCGACGACGCCGCCACAGGCCGCAACGGTGCTCGCCCGCGGCACCCGGTCATCGAGGTGCACAACGTGACGAAGGTCTTTGCCCTGGGGCAGATCCGGGTGCGTGCGTTGCGCAATGTCTCGTTGCGGATCGACGCCGGTGATCTGGTGGCGATCATGGGCAGCTCGGGCAGTGGCAAGAGCACGCTGATGAACATCCTCGGTTGCCTTGACATACCCACGAGCGGCCGCTACCTGATCGATGGCGTGGACGTCAGCCTGATGGACGAGGACGATCTCGCCGATTTGCGCAACCGCAAGATCGGCTTCGTCTTTCAGAGCTTCAACCTCGTCCCGCGCACCAGCGCGCTGGTCAACGTCGAGCTGCCGCTCGCCTACGCCGGGTTGAGGGGCGCCGAGCGCAGAAAGCGCGCCGAACGCGCGCTGCGCTCGGTGGGGATGGCCAACCGTATGCACCATCAGCCATCCGAGCTCTCGGGTGGCCAGCAGCAGCGGGCTGCGGTCGCACGGGCGCTCGTGACCAACCCCTCGCTGATTCTCGCCGACGAGCCCACCGGCAACCTTGACTCGCACTCCACCGAGGACGTACTGCGGATCTTCGCGCGCCTGAACGAAGAAGGACGGACCGTTGTCCTGATCACCCACGAGCCCGACGTCGCGGAGCAGACCAAGCGGGTGATCCGGCTGAGCGACGGCGAAGTCGTCGAAGACCATCGCTCGGGCGGCGTGCACGACGCCCCACCGGCGATCCATCACCAGAAGTCAGCACACCATCACCCGGTCGACGCCGGCGTCGTGGAGGCGCAGCCGTGATCGGCCCGGAGATGCTGCGCATCGCGTGGAGTGGGATCACCGCGAACAAGCTGCGCTCGGGCCTGACGATCCTGGGCATGACGATCGGCGTCGCGTCGGTGATCGTGCTGATAGCCGTAGGAAACGGCTCCTCCAAGGCCGTGCAGTCGCGCATCCAGAGCCTCGGTACCAACGTGCTCGTCGTGCAGGCCAGCGGCGGCGGGTTTCGTGGTGGCGCGCGCGCGAGCACCGCAGCGACCATCTCGCTGACCAAGCAGGACGCCGAAGCGCTGCAGAGTCCCGGGCTGGCGCCTGACGTCAAGAGCGCATCGCCCGTCGTGAACGCCACGGGCGTGAAACTCGTGTACGGCAGCTCCAGCTATGAACCGTCCTCGTTCGTCGGCACGACACCCTCCTATTTGACGGCCCACAGCTACAAGATCGCCGAAGGCGCCGCGTTCACCTCCGAAGACGTGAGCAAGGACAGGCGCGTCGCGGTGATCGGGCAGGAAGTCCTGCAGGAACTGTTCGCCGGGCGGAGCGCCGTCGGGCAGAACATGAAGGTCAACGGCAGCAACTACGAAGTGGTCGGCGTCCTCGCCAAAAAGGGAACCAACGGCGCCACCAACGAGGATGACGTCGTCATGGCCCCGATCTCGACCGTGCAGGACTCGCTCACCGGCACCGGGCCGATCGAGTCGATCACCGTCCAGGCCAAGTCCGAATCCTCGCTCAACGCCGCGGAAGCAGAGGTCACCACGATCCTCGAGGAACGCCACAAGATCAAGAACACCTCCGAACCGGGCTTCAGCGTGCTCAACCAGGGGTCGCTGCTGGAAACATCCAGCTCCACCAGCAGCGTGTTCACGACGCTGCTCGGCGAGGTCGCCGCGATCTCGCTGCTCGTCGGCGGGATCGGCGTGATGAACATCATGCTCGTGAGCGTGACCGAGCGCACGCGCGAGATCGGGATACGCAAGGCGATCGGCGCCAGACGCAGCGACATCCTGACGCAATTCCTGACCGAGGCTATGCTGGTATCCGTCTTCGGCGGCATCACCGGAGTGCTCGTCGGCGTCATCGGCAGCCAGTTCGAAATCGCCGGAGTGCACCCGGAGATCGCCACGTACTCGATCTTCCTAGCCTTCGGCGCAGCATTGGCCTCCGGCCTGTTCTTCGGCACCTACCCGGCCGCTCGCGCCGCGCACCTCCGACCGATCGAAGCGCTGCGCTTTGAGTGACCCGACTACCCCCCAACAGGAGCCCGTAATGCCCCACCAGGAGCCCGTAATGCCCCACCAGGAGCCCGCCATATCCCACGAGCAACCCGCCATCGACGACACTCCTGCCCAGGACACCGCCGTCCAGGCGCAGGAGACAGCGGCGTATGACGAGCCGATCGAAGGGCGGGACGAAGGGCAGGACGAATGGCTGGAGGAGCCCGAAGAGCTGCCGCGCCGACCGCGCCGGCGCCTGCTCGGGACGGGCGGGAATCCCATTTTCCTTGCGCTGCTCGGCGTGCTGCTGGCCGCCTGCGGGTTCATCGGCGGCGTGCTCATCGAGAAGGGCCAGACCAGCTCGAGCTCCTCCGCCGGCGGCGCGGCAGGCCTGGCATCGCGCTTCGCCGCGCTGCGCGGGGGCACGTCGAGCACCGGCACGAGCTCCACCTCCACAAGCGGATCGTCGAGCCCAAGCGGCGGCTTCACCCGGCCGACCGCCGGTACGGTCGCCTACCTCGCCGGGAGCACGCTGTACGTGACCAACTCCGAAGGCAACACCGTCAAGGTCATGACCTCGGCAGGCACGAGCGTCACCAAGACGGTCAAGGCAGCCCTCGCGGGCATCCACCCCGGCGAAACGGTCACCGTCACCGGCGCCACCGGCTCAAACGGCGCCGTCAGCGCCGAATCGATCAGCGTCGGCTCGAGCGGCGGCGGTCTCGCCGCGCTGTTCGGCGGCGGCGGCTCGAGCAGCAGCTCGACCGGCGGCTCGAGCGCCAGTGGCACGCCGTCCCTGTTCGGCAGCGGCGGCTGAGGAGGCTTAGCCGGGACTTAGCCAGGCAGCGCACCATCTTGGCGTACCGCCCTCGCTGCAAGGCGCACCGTGTCCGCCAGGACAATCATCGACAAGGAGCTCAATGCCTCAAATCATCAGCATCAGACGCAGACACACACCCGCGGCCGCGGCCGTCCTTCTCCTGGTGCTCGTCAGCCTCGTGCTGGCGGCGTGCGGAGGCTCCAGCGGCTCCACCACCTCGTCCGCAAATGCGAGCGCCACGACATCCACCAGGGCCGGGGGGGCAGGCGCCTTCGCAGGCCGCTTCTCGGTGCTGCGCGAATGCCTGCAGAAGAACGGCATCACGCTGCCCAAACGCACACCCGGCCAGCGGCCATCGCCCGGAAGCGGCGGCTTTCTTGGCGGGGGCGGCGGACCCGCGCTACCGAAGGGCGTGACCAAAGCCCAGTATGAAGCCGCGGTGAAGAAGTGCGGGGGAGACGTGAAAGGTGGCGCCTTTTTCCGCGGCGGTGCCGGTCGCTTCAACACCCCTGCGGTCAAAGACGCGCTGGCCAAGTTCGCGGCGTGCATGCGCGAAAACGGCGTGAGCGTCCCGACTCCCAACACATCCGGCAAAGGCCCGGTCTTCAACACCAATGGCCTGGACACGGGCGGCGCCGCGTTCAAGGCGGCCGAGACGAAGTGCAGCAGCGACCTGCGTGGCGCCTTTCGCATCGCTCCAGGCGCCGCCGGAGCACCCGGAGCGCCCTCCACGGTCGGCTAGCAACCGGCCCGTCCCCGTGTGACGACGGCAAGCCTCCAGGATCGCGCGCGAGTGGCGCGGTCCTGGAGGACCCGTCGGCGCCGACCGCGGCCTCGCTACCGCCGCTTCGGGTCGGGGATGGCCGCGGAGCTCGGCTTGGTGGCGACAGTCGGTGTCGGAAGCGCCGCCACTCGTTGCATCAGCTGGTTCCACTGCGCGGCGCTCAGGGCGCTCGTGGTGACCAGCGGCGAGGGGGCGGTCCGGCCTGAGCGCGCCGAGTGCGCCGCGGTGGCGGCCGCGGCCGGGTTGAGCGTGGTGGTGGCGGGCGCCGGGCGGAACTCGAGATGAATGCGGTTCCAGTCCGCCGAGGAGGCGTGCGTGTTCGGCGAGCCCGGATAGCGCATGAGGCTGACGATCTCGTGGGGCACGAATTCGCGGGGGAGCGTCAACAGCGTACGAACAGTGAGGTCGGTGATCGTTTCCGGCCCCTGGTGGCCGGCGATCGCGATGCCGTTGATCGCAGAGATGTCCACTTCATCACCCGCGTAACCCGCGGACAGCGAGCCGGAGGCCGTGTATTGACGCTGAGCGCAGCGCATCGCGCTGACGGTCGGCTCCAGCCCGCTGCGCGACAGGAAGGCGAGCACCGCCAGGACGCGCCTGTCGACCGCGCCCGCGGCGACTTCGTGGCGTCCGCAAGCATCGATCGTGATCCCGGGATCGGAAAGCACGGCGCGCTCGAGCTGGGCCCTCGAGAGCAGGAAGACGTCGCTCGCGGTCGCCCCCAGCAGGGCGTTGTTCGCCTTTGCCCCCCGCGGGTGCAGCGCCGTCTGCAGCTGCGCCCAGTTGGCCAGGATCGGACCGGGGTCGACCGTTTCCGGATCGCCGGCCGGACGGATCGCGAAGCGCAGATGACCGTCCTGCGCTCCGGGCGGCACGCGCACGCGACCGAGCACTGTTCCGGACGCGACCACCGATCCGCGGCGCAGCGGCAGGCGCTGACCGGCGCTGCTGCGCCGAGCCTCCCTGGCGGCGCTGGCGGCGGCGGCCGCACGCGCGTCCGGGTTGCCCGGGTGGGCGAACAGGCGGACCCTGTCCATGCCGGCGGGCGCCGCTTCCTGCAGACCCGCCTGGACGGAGAGCGGGCCATGACCCGAGGGGTTCCGCGCAAGCGGCGTCTTCACGCGGAGGGTGAGCGGCGACTGGATTCCCGCGCTGGCGGGCTGCGAGGGCGCGGGATCGTGCGTGGTGGCTGCTTCCACGACCGGCGACTTCACCGCCGCGCTCGGCGCCTTCGGCAGGGTGTAGGTGGGGGCGATGCTGCCAAGCCCGGCATACGTGAACACATCGCCGTAGACATCGCGCAGAACCACGTACTTGCCGAGCTTGCGCGAGTCGCCGATCTGGACGATGCGACCGTCCTGCACGGCGACCACGGACGCGTTCGGGCCGCTCATCAGTTCGATCAGCTGGAGCGCCTGGGGGGCGGCGGCGTTGGATGTCGCGGCTGCCGCGGCCGCGGTCGGCGACAAGGGCGGGGATGAGCCTGGAGTGCCCGGGCTGGTAGAAGCCTGGGTCGGAACGGCGGTGGCGTCGGCGGTCGCGCTCGACGCCGACGGGGACGCGGCGGGAAGCGGGTCCCACTCGACATGCGTGCCGGTCAGGGGCAGACGGCCGTCGATCAAACCGGTGAGCGTGGCGATCACGGCCTTGGGGTAGGTGGCGATCAGCTTGGCCCGCAGGAGCACCGATTCGACGTATTCTTCGGAGTGGTTGTAGGCCAGGATCGCGGCGCGCAGGTCGGTCGCGGCCCCCGCCGCCCGCAGGTAGCGCGCGGCGGCGAAGATCGCGTCCACCGGGTTGTACGGGTCCGCGTAGCCGGCGTTGAGGGCGTCCACGCCATATTGCAGCCACGTGCTGGGCATGAACTGCATCCACCCGACGGCGCCCGCGGTGGAGACCGACAGGTCGCTGCCGTAGTCGGTCTCGATTTCGTTGATCGCCGCCAGGATCTGCCACGGCACCCCGTACTGCACCGCGGCCGCCTTGTAGACGGGCAGCAAGAACAGCGGGATGCGGTAGAAGGTCAGCGCCTGGGCGGATGCTTCCGAGTCCGCGAGCAGCACCGCGAGCGCCCCAGCCTCGGCCGCCACCGACTGCGGCGACGGCGCCACGTTGTTGGGGCCCACGGCCTTTTCGGTGCGCTTGGTCGACTTGGCGCTGTTGGTGCTCGCGTTGGTCGTCGTCTGGCTCGGGTTCGACGGGGCGCTGGGGGTGACCTTCTGCTTGCGCAGGAGCACCACCGCGGGGGCTTCCGAGCCAGACGGCGCGGGAGTGCCCGCCTGCGGAGCGGTCGAGGTCGGAGCTGTAGAGGTCGGAGCGGTCGAGGTGTCCGCCGGCGTGGTGCTCGCGGTGGGCGTCGTCGAGGTGCTCGTCGACGGTGGGCTCGTTGTGGTTTCCTGGGAGCCGCCGCCCGATTCGGCGGCGGCCGCTTCGGAGGAGCCGTCGCTGGGGAGCGGAGCGCCGCTCGTCGCGGTGGCGCCGAACGCTCCGCTTGCGAGCGGGCCTCCGAGGCCGGCCGCGGTCAAGCCGCCGCCCGCGAGGGCGGACAGCATCGCGCGCAGAGCCCGGCGGCGGGCGCGGTTCACAGGCGGCATACGCGGATATCGATCATCTTGGGGACGTCCCATCGTTGTGGTCGGCGCAGCTAGCCCACAATCGCGGGGTACGCCCACCGGGATTCTTATCGGCAGCGAACCATGAATCCGTAAAGGATTCGTAATCGCACCGGCAGATCGTGGAGCGCTCGGATTCCATAGCAGGCGGGGCCTGCGGACCCTAACGACACCCAGGGCAGAAGCGTCGCAGTTGGCCGTCCGCTGCGTCTTCTAGACGACGCTCTGCACTCCTGCCGGAGATCCGCCTGGGCGGTTGGGCGCCTGGCGCTTGTAGCGAACCGCCCTATCGCTCTATTGTTGACAGCGAAGGGTTCACCGGACGACAGGACCGGCGAGCCTCGCGCGGTCGGCAACGAAGTTGGGAGAGCGAGGATGAGTCGCGGTCGGAGCCGGATGGTTGCAGCGCTGGTGTGGGGCGTCGGATGGCTGGTTTGCGGCGCCTCGCTGCTGGCGGCAAGCCCCGCGCGGGCGGAAGAGACCGTCAGCATCACCGAAGCGGGCTTCTCGCCAGACGTGCTCGGCGCTCCGACGAACGCGTTCGGCAGGGCCACGATCGGCTCGACCGACCTCCCGGTGCCCTCGCCGATCAGCCACGTCGACGTGTTCGGCCCGGCCGGGGTGACGCTCGACCTGGAAGGGACCGGTACGTGCACCAAGGAAAAGCTCGAACAGGTCGGCCCGCAGGCCTGTCCCGAAGACTCCAAGGCGGGGTTCGGCGGCGGCGAGGGCGCCTACGAACTCGCCCACGAAATCATCAAAGAGCCATACACGCTGGACTTCTTCCTGGCCGACAACCAGCCGGGGCACGTCTCCCTGCTGATCTTCCTCAAGGGCTCCAGCCCGGTGTCGATCGAAATCGTGCTCGCGGCCGCCGTGATCACGGGCCCCCCGCCCTTCGGACTCGGCTTCAGCGTCGAAGTGCCCCCCATCAAAGTCCTCCCCGAAGCCTCGAACGCCTCCGCCACGAGCGCGTTCCTGACGCTCGGCGCGCACAACGTGGCCTACTACAAGAAGGTCCACGGCAGGAAGAAGCTGTTCCACGTCAAGGGCATCATCCTGCCCAAGCGCTGCCCGCGCGGAGGCTGGCCGGTGGCCTCGCAGTTCAGCTTCGAGGACGGCTCGACGGTCATGGCCAAGCGCACGGTTCCCTGCCCGACGGGATGAGAGCAGCGGCGCGGGCGCTTCTCGCCGTGCTCGCGATCCTCGGCTGCGCGCCGGCAGCGTCCGCCGCGGCGGGGGCGGCGACCGGCGCGAGCATCCACCCCTCCTTCCTGCCCGACCGGCTCGGGGCGAGCACCGCCTTCACGCTCGCGCTGCGCTTCTCCGGCGGCGAAGAAGGCGTTCCCGCCCCCGTGCGCACGATCGTCCTGCAGCTGCCCGCGGGACTGGGGATCGACCTGCGCGGGGTGGGGACGTGCCCCAGCGTCCTCCTACAGCGCGAGGGTCCGGCGGGCTGTCCGTCGGGATCGCTGCTCGGACGCGGCCAGGCGGCGCTCGAGGTGCACGCCGGCTCGCAGACGATCCCCGAGCAGGCCGTCCTGTGGGCGTTCCGCCGCCCGGACCTCGGCGGCCACCCCGCGCTCGAGATCCTCAGCAAGGGCGACACGCCTCTGCAGCAGCAGACGATCAGCACCGCCGTCCTGCAGGGCGACAGCGCGCCCTACGGCTCCGCGCTGACGATCTCGATACCCCCGATCCCCACGGTCGTGTATGAGCCGGACGCGTCCTTCGTCTTGCTTTCGCTGACGATCGGCCGAGTCGGCGTGATCGCCGTGCCGCGCAGCTGCCCCGCTGGCGGGTTTCCGTTTGCTGTCGCGTCTAGCTTCGCCGACGACTCCACCGCCGCGGCTACGGCGAACCTGCCCTGCCCGTAGCGACGCCAAAGCGATATTCTGAGACCCGTGGAAACGATCTTCTCCGTCCTGCAGGTCGCCATCGCGGTGATCCTGATCTTCCTGGTGCTGATGCACTCGGGCAAGGACTCCGGTCTCTCCGGCGCGTTCGGGGTGGGCAGCGGAACGGGTCCGCTGGGCGGCGGATCGCTGGTCGAGCGCAACCTCAACCGCTGGACCGTCTTCTTCGCGGTGCTGTTCTTCCTGAACGCGTTCCTGCTGCTCAAGCGCCCCTGGGCTTGAGCCCGTCGAGCCGGTTGAGGATCTCGATCGCCTCCGCGCGCAGCTCGGCGTCGATCGCCTCGTAGTCCTCGCGCGAAAGCTTGCCGGTGCGGTAGTCGAGCTCCGCGTCGCGGATCTCGCGGTACTTGGCCTCGCGCGCCGCCTCCAGCGCGTCCCGGGTGTACGCAGGCGGCGAAGCGGGCGCATCGCCGGGCTCGGATAGGGCCCCCGCCCCCGCCCTCGCCCCGGACCCGGAATCCCCGGGCCGGCGCGCGCGGCGCAGCGGCGCGCCGACCACGAGGACAACGAGCGCGATCAGCACCAGCGTGAGGATCGCGATCAGGAGGACCACGCCGTCACAGTATTGGAGGCCCGCCCACCCGCCCGCCCGCCCACCCGAGCGTCAGGCGCGGGCCAGGCCCCGCAGGGCGCGGGCGCGTGCGCGCACGGCGGCCCTCGCTCGCAGCGGATAGGGAGCCCACCCACCCGCGGGCGAGAGCGCGATCAGGCCGCCGCCGAAAGCGATCAGCCCCCCTATCCAGATCCACATCACCAGCGGCGAGACGAGGAAGTTGAACTGCGCTTGGGGCGGATGCTGCAGGTAGGCGCGGGCGAGGTAGGCGATCGCGACGACCGCCTCTTCCGGCGGCAGCGTGCTGTTGCCCACCGTCACGATCCGCTTCAAAGCCGGGGTTTCGATGTCCGGCTCGATCGCGCTCCACACGTTGCGTGTCAGGCTCGCGTCCATCGCGACGTGGCTGACCGGCTGACCGCCGATCAGGCTGCCGACCGTGCCCTGGCTGGCTTCCTCGGAGGCATAGAAGCCCTCGCTGGGGTCCAGCGTGGCGACGTGGCGTCCGTGCTCGGTGACGTCCAGCACCGCCCCCAGGCTCAGCGTCGAGCCGGTGTGCGCCGCGTCGTACCTGGGGGTGATCGTCGCCGTGGGCCGCACGTAGCGGACCTCGTATGCGCCGACGCGGGTGGACTGCCCCGGCGAGAGACCCAACTCGGAGGCGTGCTGGAAGGACGAGGACGCGGCGACCCCGACGAACAGGACAGCGATGCCGATATGCACGACATAGCCGCCGTAGCGGCGGCGGTTGCGTCGCACGAGCGCCAGCAGCGCCAGCGGCGCGGGCTCGCCCGCCATCGCCCGGCGGGCACGGGTACCGCGGAAGAACTCCTGCCCGACGCTGCCGAACACGAACGCCGCGCAGCAGAACATCACGCTCGCCAGCGGCTTCTGCGTCAGCGTGGGCGGGCCCCCAATCGAAACCAGCACGAGCAGGGTGAGCAGCGCGCAAGCGCTCGGCACCAGGAAGTTGCGCCGGGCGTTGGCCAGCGTCGCGCGTCGCCACGCGATCACCGGCCCGATACCGCTCAACAGCACCAGGATCAACGCGAGCGGCACCGTGTAGCGGTCGAACCACGGGGGACCCACCGACGCTTCCCGGCCGGTCAGCGCCTCGGAGATCAGCGGGAAGTAGGTGCCCCACAAGATCACGAAGGACAGCCCGACGAGCACGATGTTGTTGGCGAGGAAGACCGACTCGCGCGAGAACAAGGAGTCCAGCCGGTGCTCGGAGCGCAGCATGTCGCGACGGGAGACCACCAGGTAGATCGAGCCGGCGATCAGCGTGGCGATCAGCGCCACGAACGGCACGCCCAGCGTATGCCCGCCGAAGGCGTGGATCGAGTCGAGGATCCCGCTGCGCACCAGGAACGTGCCCATGATCGCCAGCGTGCCGGTGGCCAGCGCCAGCGACACGTTCCACACCTTCAGCATGCCGCGCTTCTCCTGGATCATCAGCGAATGCAGGAACGCGGTGCCCGTCAACCACGGCAGCAACGCGGCGTTCTCGACCGCGTCCCAGCCCCAGTAGCCGCCCCAGCCGAGCTTCCGAGTAAGACCACAGAGCACCCAGCAGTATCCCCGCGCCCAAGAACAGCCACGCCGCGAACGCGAATCGGCGGATCGCTTTGATCCAGTCGGCGTCCACCCTGCGCGCCAGCAGCGCGCCCATCCCGAACGCCAGCGGGATCGTGCACAGGGTGTAGCCCGAATAGAGCATCGGCGGGTGGATCATCATCGTCGGAAAACGCAGCAGCGGATCCAGCCCGACGCCTTCCGGCGGCACCGGGCTGGTGGTCGCAAACGGGTTGGCGTAGAACACCATCAACGCCACGAAGAACCCGCCAAAACCGAGCATGATCGCCGTCGCGTACGCGGCCACATCGCGCAAGCGCTTGCGCGTCAAGAACAGCGCCAGGCTCGACCACAGCGACATCAGCCATGCCCACAACAGCAGCGAGCCTTCCTGCGAAGACCACACCGCAGCAGCCCGGTACAGGGCCGGCGTGGTGCGGCTGGACGTATCGGCGACCGCGTTGAACGCGAAGTCGTTGCGCAGGAACGCGACCTCCAGCACGACGAACGCAACCGTCAGGACCCCCGCCAGCGCGTACACAGAGCGCCGTCCGGACTCCGAGAACTCCACCCTACCGCTGCGCACCCCATACAACGACGCGCCGATCCCGTACACGCACACGGCGAGCGCCAGCAGCAGGCACGCGAACCCCAGACCCGCCATCAGCGCCTACCGTCCGAGCCGGTCATGTCCGCCATCCGGGAGAGCAATCAGGAGTTCTGGTTCTCGCTCGCAGGAGCGGTCTTGTACTTGGACGGGCACTTCGTGATCAGCGAGTTGCGTTCCCCGACGAACCGCCCCCCCTGCTTCTCGACCGTAACGATCACCTCGCGACCTTCACGGAACGGGTCCGGCACGATCCCCGTATAGGCCAGCCCGATCGCCGCCCCCCCGACACGGTCCTCGACGCTGAAGTGCAGAACGGCGCCTTCGCGGTGCACCGAACCCTTCACCACCGTGCCGGTCAGCTGGTAGCTGCGACCCGGCTGGGCCTGGCGGAGCAGCTGGCTCGGCGTCAGCGCCGGGCTCGCCGCGCTGAAGCTCGTGTAGATCAACGCGCTCGCCAGCACCACAGCCGCACTCAACGCCATAACCAAGCGCACCGTTCGCTTGCGTGCGGGGTTCATCGCCGGCAAGTATCTCAAACCCCCGCTCCGCCCGCGCCAACGGCCCGCGCCGAAGCCGGCGTCCGCGCCGTGGGATGGGACCCACGAGGAAATCGCGCTTGCAGGACGAAACCTTCTAGCGTGGATGACGTTGTAGGCGGTAGCGGATCATGAGACCGAACCTCCTCCACCCCCTTGGCGAACGCCGCCACTCACCCCGGCAGCGCCGCGGGCGCGGAGCTCGTAGCGCCGAGCGTCCGGCGCGATCATGCGACCCCGCGGTCCAGCGCGTGCGCGACGCCGGCGGGCCGGTCGATCAGGCCTCCTACACCTGCCAGTGCGGCTACCTGTTCAGCGCGGCGGTGTCGACGACCGTGGAGTGCCCGCACTGCGGCGCCGGTCAGGCCTGGTAGACGCGTCCCGCCTACTCGATGTGCATCCCTGAGATGGCTCGTGCGATCACGAGCTGCTGGATCTCGGCGGTGCCCTCGAAGATGTCGTAGATCTTCGCGTCGCGGTGCCAGCGCTCGACGGGGTACTCGCGCGCGTAGCCGTTGCCGCCGAGGATCTGGATCGCGCGCTCGGTCACCCACACGGCGACCTCGCCGGCCTTGAGCTTGCTCATCGAGCCCTCGGCGTTCTCGAAGGCCACCTGGTTGCGCCCCATCCACGAGGCGCGCCAGATGAGCAGGCGAGCGGCGTCTATCTCCAGCTTCATGCGCGCGAGCGTGAACGCGATCGCCTGGTTCTCGATGATCTTGCGGTGAAACTGCTCTCGCTCCTTGGCGTAGTCGAGCGCGTACTCGTAGGCGGCGCGGGCGATGCCGAGAGCCTGCGCGCCGACGGTCGGGCGCGAGGCCTCGAAGGTCGCCATCGCGGCCTGGGACTTGCTCTTCTTGCCCTCGCGCACGCGAGCGATGCGCTCCTCCAGCTTCTCCTTGCCCCCGAGCACGTAGCCCGCGGGAACGCGGCAGTCATCCAGGAACACGTCCGCTGTGTGCGACGCGCGCAGGCCGTGCTTGGACACCTTGCTGCCCTGCGAGATGCCCTTGGCCTCGCTCATCGGCACGACGAATGCAGCATGGCCGCGGGCCCCCAGCTCCGGATCGACCGTCGCGATCACCACGTGGACGTCGGCGATACCGCCGTTCGTCGCCCACGCCTTCTGGCCGTTGATGACCCACTCGCCCGCGGCCTCGTCGAACTTGGCGTGTGTGCGCAGCGCGGAAACGTCCGAGCCGGCGTTGGGCTCCGAGGCGCAGAACGCGGCGACCTTGACGTCATCAGCGGTGCCGAAGCAGCGCGGGATCCACTCCCCGATCTGCTCGCCCGAGCCCTGGCCGAAGATCGCCGCCACCGCGAGCGCGGTGCCCATGATCGACATGCCGATCCCCCCATCCCCCCAGAACAGCTCCTCGTTGACGATCGTCAGCGTCAACCCGGTCGGGTCGGCGAAGAACTGTGCGAGGCCCTCGAAGCCATACAGACCGATCTTCGCTGCCTCCTGGATGATCGGCCAGGGGGTCTGCTCCTTCTCGTCCCACTCGTGGGCGGCCGGGCGCACGACGTCGGCGGCGAAGCCGTGCACCCAATCGCGAATGTCCTTCTGGTCCTGGCTCAGGGCCAGCGAGAACGTCACCTCCTGGTTGGCTGCGCCGGCGATCGCCTCGACCGCGGCCTCGGCGGCCTCGGTGGCCTCGGCGCCCGCGGGAGTCGGGTCGGACGAAATGGCGGTGGGTGGGGCTGGCATCGGGCGGGATCTCCTTTGGGTGACGGGGGCGCCGGCGGGGATGAGGGCTAGCACTGGGGAACGCCCTTGACAGGCCTTCGCCGCGACCCTTGACAGGGTACCCCACAGGGGGCGCCGGTGCGTCCGCCGGCGCGACGTCGATCCGCACGCCTAGCTGACGTGCCTACGTACGTTGTGAACGGTTGAGGAGGCATCCGGGCCTCATCCCAGGCTGTGGGTCTACGAGAACTCACTTCCTAGGAGGACCCGGATGCAGATCCACGGTAGAGCGAAGCTCGGACCAGCTGGTCGACTGGCGTTGTGCCAGGCGATCGAGAGCGGGGTGACGCTCAGAGGGGCAGCGCGGAGGTTTGGCGTCTCGCCAGCGACGGCGCACCGTTGGTGGCATCGATATGCCGACGCTTTGCCGGCAGAGCGACACTCTCTGGCGTGGGCAGCTGATCGTTCCAGTCGTCCTCGTCGCTCTCCCGGCCTGCTGGACGCTGGCGCCCAGGAGCGGATCTGCGAGGCCCGACGGCACACTGGCTGAGGGCCGCGGTTGATCGCGGGGAAGACCGGCCATCCGCACTCGACGGTCTGGAAGGTGCTGCACCGCCACGGCCTCTCCAGACGGCCGAGAGCTCCCCGTGATGCTGTTCGTCGCTACGAGTGGCCGTGCCCCGGGGATCTGCTGCATATGGACACCGCCCGCTATGCACGCTTCCAGCGGCCTGGGCATCGCGTCACCGGCCGTCGAAGCACCACCTACGCCAGGATGCTCGAGCAACCGGGCTATGACTTCGCGCACGTGATCGTCGACGATCACTCACGGCTGGCTTACGTCGAGCTGCACAGCGACGAGCGCGCCCAGACCGTCACAGCATTCGTGGCTAGAGCCCTAGACTGGTTCGCAGCCCAAGGGATCAACACCAGGCGGCTGATGAGCGACAACGCCTGGAGCTACGCCCGCAACCGCTCCCTGCACGAACTCCTCGCCGCCCGGCAGGTCAAGCATCTACGCACCCAGCCCTACCGGCCACAGACCAATGGCAAGGTTGAGCGCTTCCACCAGACGATGGCCAGAGAGTGGGCCTACGGGCTCAGCTACCGCTCACACCATCACCGCAGCCAAGCCCTGCCACACTGGCTCGAGCACTACAACACGCGCAGACCACACAGCGGCATCGAGAACCGGCCACCCATCAGCCGCGTTCACAACCTACGTGGGCAGGACAGCTAGCGGGTCTGCCAGGCTTGCTCCTGGCGCGTGAGCGCGAGCACGTCCTTGGGCAGCCTGCCCGCGGCCACGTCAGCGACGGTCACGTGCTCTAGCACTTTGCGCAGGTTGGCGCGCAGCGCGATCCACACCTGCTGCAGGCTCTCGGCCGAGCCGGCGTACTCGATCTCCTCCGGTCGCTGCCCGCGCACCCCGACCAGCGGGCCCTCGACCGCGCGGATGATGTCCGCGAGGTTGACCTCGGCGGCCGGACGGGCCAGCCAGTAGCCGCCCTCGGGGCCGCGCTGGCTGCGAACGATGCCCGACGAGCGCAGCTGCGTGAGGATGTTCTCCAGGAAGGACACCGGGATGCTCTGGGCCTGCGCGACTTCATCCACCTTGCGGGGTGAGCCCTGGCCGCTGTCGGCGAGCTCCACGACGGCGCGCACGGCGTAGTCGGCCTTGGCGGTGACGTGCATTCGGTGATTCTCACCTATTCGGCGGCGAACCGGCGTGCTCACCGCAAAGTTAGGCAACCCTAACCCTGTGCTACGGTTCCGTCGTCATCCCGACCGTACAGATCGGATTTCCCAGTGCGCCGTGACAAGCTTCCCACTCTCAGCGCCCTGCTGGCATCCGCCGGCCTGCTGCTGAGCGCCTGCGGCTCCTCGCACGGCGGCACGGCCATCACGCTGTACAACGGACAGCACGAACAGACGACCGCCGCGCTGGTGGCGGCGTTCGAGAAGCAGACGGGGATCAGCGTCAACGTGCGCAGCGGTGACGAGGCCACGCTGGGCAACCAGATCCTGCAGGAGGGCGCCAACTCGCCGGCCGACGTCTTCTACACCGAGAACACGCCCGTGCTGGAAGCGCTGCGCGAGAAGGGTCTGCTCGCCCCCGTCTCACCGTCCACCCTGGCAGCGGTCCCCGGCCGCTACGACTCCGCGCAGGGCGATTGGGTGGGCGTCTCGGCGCGCGTGTCCGTGCTCGTCTACAACACCTCCCAGATCGCGCCCTCGCAGCTGCCCGGCTCGATCCTCGAACTGGCCGAGCCGAGGTGGAAGGGCAAGGTCGGCTTCGCCCCCTCGGAGACCGACTTCCAACCGCTGATCACCGCGATCGTCAAGCTGGACGGGCTCGCCACGGCCGAAAGCTGGCTGCAGGGCCTGCACGCCAACAGCAGGATCTACCCCGACAACGAGACGGTGGTCGCCCAGGTGAACAACGGCGAGAGCGCCGTGGGGCTGATCAACCACTACTACTGGTACCGCCTGCGCGCCGAGATCGGCCAGGGCGCCATGCACTCCGCGCTGCACTACTACGACCCGGGCGACCCGGGCAACCTGGTGGACGTCTCGGGCGCGGCCGTGCTGAAGTCGAGCTCCCATCAGGCGGCCGCCCAGGCGTTTCTCGCCTTCCTGGTGAGCAGAGCCGGCCAGGAGACGATCGCGCACAGCCACAGCTACGAGTACCCGCTGCGCCCCGGCGTCAGTCCGGCTCCGGGGCTGCGACCGTTCGCCCAGCTCGAGCCGGCGCCGCTGACGCCGGCCGAACTCGGCGACGGGAGCCAGGCGCTCGCGCTGGAGCAGAAGCTCGGACTGCTGTAGGACGGCCGTGAGCACCCTCGCGCCCACCGCGCCGATCGCAAGCAGATGGACGCGCGCGTGGTCGGGCCGGCGGCGCTGGCCGCTGGTGAGCGTCGGCGGCGGCGCGATCGCCGCCGCGCTCGTGCTCCTGCCGCTCGCCTTCCTGATCGTCCAGGCCCAGCAGTCGGGCTGGGGCGAAGTGCAACGTCTGCTGCTGCGCCACCCCGTGGCGGTGCTGCTGTGGAACACCATCCGTCTCACCCTCGCCTGCACCGTCCTGTGCGCCGTGCTCGGCGTGGGGGCGGCCTGGTGCGTGGAGCGCACCGCGCTGCCCGCACGCCGGCTGTGGGCGGTGGCGCTGGTGCTGCCGCTCGGCGTCCCCGACTTCGTCGTGGGCTTCGGCTGGGTCTCGATCGATCCCGCGCTGCATGGGTACCTGGCCGCGGTGATGATCATGACGCTGTCGCTGTACCCGCTCGTCTACCTGCCCGTGGCCAGCGCCCTGGCCAACCTCGACGCCGGGCTCGAGGAGGCAGCGCGCAGCCTGGGCCTGGGCCCGTGGCAGGCATTCCGGAGGGTCACGCTGCGTCAGATCTGGCCGGCGGTGCTGGGCGGCTGCCTGCTCGTGACGCTCGCGCTGCTGGCCGAGTACGGGGCGTTCGAAATCGTCCAGTACCAGACGTTCACCGTGGAGATCTTCACGGAGTTCAAGCTCGGCTTCGACACGGTGGCCGCATGCGTGCTGTCGCTGGTGCTGGTCGCGCTGAGCGTCGCGGCGCTCGGCGGGGAGCTGTCGCTCGCCGGCCGCGGGCGAGCCTGGCGCGCCGGGCCCGGCGCGCGGCGGATCGCCCCCAGGGTCGCCCTGGGGCGCTTCTCGGCGCCGGTGCTCGCGGGACTGGGCGCGCTCGGCGGCCTGGCGCTCGGGGTGCCGATGGGCTCGCTCGTCTACTGGATGCTCCGCGGGAGCTCGACAACGCTACCGTCGGCTTCGATCCTCGCCGCCGCCGGACACACGGCCGAGTACAGCGCCGGCGCCGCCGTGCTCGCGACGGCGCTGGCGGTGCCGGTCAGCGCGCTTGCGATCCGCCACCGCAACCGCGTCACGGTGCTGATCGAGCGGCTGGCCTACCTCCCGATGGCGCTCCCCGGCCTGGTGATCGCGCTCGGGCTCGTGGCCTTCTCGGTGCGCTACGCGTTCGCGCTGTACCAGAGCGCGCTCGAGCTGATCGTCGCCTACTCGATCCTGTTCCTGCCGCTGGCGGTGGTCGGCGTGCGCTCGGCCATGGGGCAGGCCTCACCGCGCCTGGAGGAGGTGGGACGCTCGCTGGGCCGCCGTCCGTCGACCGTGTGGAGGCGGGTGACGCTGCCGTTGATCGCCCCAGGGCTCGGAGCGGCCTTCGCGCTGGTGTTCATCTCGTCGGCCACCGAGCTGACCGCGACGCTGCTGCTGCACCCGACGGGGGTGAACACGTTGGCAACCCAGTTCTGGGCGTACACGTCCGAACTCTCCTATGGCGCAGCGGCGCCGTACGCCGCGTTGATGGTTGCGATCTCGGCGATCCCCGCCTACCTGCTCAGCCGCCGCATGACCACGCTCGCCGACGCGGAGCGGGGACGATGAGCCGCCTGTCGGTGAGCGACCTGTGGAAGGGCTACGCGGGCACAGCGGTGCTCCAGGGAGTGAACCTCGAGGTGCAGGCGGGGTCGCTGACTGCGGTGCTCGGCCTCTCCGGCTGCGGCAAGACGACGCTGCTGCGGGTGATCGCGGGCTTCGAGCGCGCCGAGCGGGGCAGCGTGTCGCTCGGGGGCAGGACGCTCGAGGACGGGCGCACCTACCTCGCGCCCGAGCGGCGTGGCGTCGGCTACGTGCCCCAGGAGGGCGCGCTGTTCCCCCATCTGAGCGTCCAGCAGAACGTCGGCTTCGGCCTCTCCCGCCGCGAGCGTCGCGGCGACGGGGTGGCCACGCTGCTGGAGATGGTCGGCATCGCACCGCTGGCGCGGCGCCTGCCGCACGAGCTCTCCGGCGGCGAGCAGCAGCGGGTCGCGCTCGCCCGCGCCCTGGCACGGCGCCCGCAGGCGCTGCTGCTGGACGAGCCGTTCTCCTCGCTGGACGCCTCGCTGCGCAGCCGGGTGCGCGAGGAGGTCCACGAGCTTCTGCGCGAGCAGGGCGTGACCACGGTGCTGGTCACCCACGACCAGGAGGAGGCCCTGTCGCTGGCCGATGTCGTGGCCGTCCTGCGCGACGGGAGGATCGTCCAGCAGGGGGCACCGGCGGAGCTGTACGAGCAGCCTGTCGACGAGCGCCTGGCGCGCTTCCTCGGCGCGGTCAACGTGATCGACGCGCACTTCCAGAACGGAACAGCGCGCACTCCCCTGGGCGCACTGGAGCTGCGCGCCGCTCCGGCCAAGAGCGGCGCTGGAGCCGGGGTCGTGATGGTCCGTCCCGAGCAGCTCGACGTGCGCGTACGCCAGCAGGGCGCCGCCGGCGAGAGCGCCGCGGCGGGCCTGGGCGGCCGCGTCGAGCAGTGCCGCTACTACGGCCACGACGCGCTGCTGCACATCCGCCCGGAGGCACCGGGCGGCGCCGCGGTGCTGCTCGCGCGGGTGCACGGCGAGCAGGCGCTGGCGGTGGGCACACCGGTGACCGTCGCCGCCCACGGGCCGGTCACGGCGCTCGAGTAAAATGCGGCTGCGATGAGCGAGGGCGAGCAGCGGACGTACAACGTGACGGGCATGTCGTGCGAGCACTGCGTCGCCGCCGTCAGCGCCGAGGTCGGCGAGCTTCCCCGGTGTGAGCAGCGTGGAGGTGGATCTCGCGAGCGGCGCGGTCGTCGTGAGCGGTGGCAACGTCGACGGCGAGGCTGTCCGGATCGCTGTGGAAGCGGCCGGATACGGACTCGCCGAGACCGCCTAGCCTCAGTACCGTTGACCTAAGAGCGGAACCACAGCCGACGAGCAGAAGGGGCAGCGCTCTCCGATGGCGGCGCGGATGGCCGCCGGCGCGGCGCCACCTTAGCCGAGGCTTGCGCCTTCGCCTGCGCTTCCAAGTGACACACTTGTCGGCTGTGACGGCTCAAGCACTCACGGGAGGCTGCCTGTGCGGCCGTGTGCGCTTCGAGCTGACAGAGCCGGCGGTGGCCGCTGGGTACTGCCACTGCACTCGCTGTCAGCGGCGCACCGGGACAGCCGCGTCCGCACAGGCGAGGATCGACGGCGCCACGTTCCGGCTGCTTCACGGGCAGGACTTCGTGAAGGCGTGGCGTCATCCGGACGGCGGGTTCGAGAAGTGCTTTTGCGGCGAGTGCGGGGCACATCTGTTTAGTCGCAACCCCGATGATCCTGCCCAAATGAGCGTGCGCATGGGGGCTTTCGACGGCGATCCAGGCGTGCGTCCGAGCTGGCGAACCTTCGTCGCCTATGCGGCTTGCTGGGAGCCTATTCCCGAGGACCGGCTCGAGCGCTTCGACGAGGGAAAGCCGCGGTTCTAGACGAACAGGGCGTCGCTGTTCGCTCTCGTCGACATCCAGTCGACCTCGTCGAACAGCGGGCAGTCCTCGAGGGTCGGGCAGCGGCACTCGGCCGCTGCCTCAAGCCAACCCCGTACGAGGCGTGCGCGCTCGATCAGCGCGTCGATCTCGGGAAGCTTGCGCTGGACGATGATGCGCAATCGCTCGGACACACCGCCGCTGGCAGCGGACGCGGCCAGTAGCTCACGGATATCGCCAAGACTGAGGCCGGCTCGCTGCGCGGCGACGATGATCGACAGGGTGCGCAGGATCTCCACAGGGTAACGCCGACGGCCCGAGCTCCTCTCGGGTTCGGGCAGCAGGCCGATTGACTCGTAGTAGCGGATCGCCGAAGGACGCATCCCGGCGCGGCGAGCCACCTCGCCGATGAACAGTTCCTGGGCCACTTGACTTAAACCTGACTTGAAGATGCACAGTAGCCGAACAAACCCCGAAAGGAGCTCCCTATGTCCCACGTCCCAGCTAGCAGCGACGCCTTTGACCAGGCGGTCGCGGTGATCCCCAGCTGCGCGCTTGACGAGGTTGGGAAGCACCAGCAGCGCGCCCGCTATGCGCTTCTGGCAGGCAGCGTCGCGCGTATCGAGCGCCAGACCGAGGCGGTGTTGATCTACTTCGATCACGACCTCGATCGCCAGACGCTCCAGCAGGCGCTGAGCGTAGAGCGCGAGTGCTGTCCGTTTTTCAGGTTCGCCTTCGATGAGCAGAGTCGAAGGCTGCGCGCGACGGTGACGAACACCGATCACGTTCCAGCGCTTGATGCCGTGGCGCACGCTCTCGAAGCCGCTCGTCAACCCACCCCAAGGAGTTAGGTGGCATAGAAGCTTACTTCGTGGTTGCCGATGCCTTGCACCTGGACCGTTTGGGCCGAGTGTTTGAGACGGTGATCGATTGCGGGTTGTTCCACACGTTCGACAGCGATGAGCGGCGAGACCACGTGGCGGGTCTGGCGTCCGTGACGAGTCGTGGCGGGGAGCTGCACGTGCTCTGTTTCAGTGACGTCGGACCTGATACCGGCCCGCATCCCATCAGTCCAGGGCGAGTTGAGGGCAGCGTTCTAAAACGTAGCGGTGGCTGGAGCGTTGCCTCCGTCAGTCCGGATCGGATCCAGACAAGGTTCGACGCGCAGGGTGCACCGGCCTGGTTGGCGAAGATCGAACGGATCTAGTCACACGATTGAGCCGCACCCGCTGCTTTGCGCGGAAGGGAGCATGTGGTCTCAAGTAAACGACATTGCGCCCAGCCTGGACTGACCGCGAGCCTAGCCGGAGGCTCCCGCGGCCACGCCGGACGCCTCGACCTGTCGAGTGTCCTCGACCGGCGCGCGCCCGCCAGCGGTCGCGATCTGCACCACCGGGAACAGGGCGACGGCCAGCAGCACGAACAGCGGTCCCGAGTTGAAGTCGGTGGCGCCTTCGGTCCAAAAGGGGCCGCCCATGTCCTGCCCGAGGACCCAGTAGGCGAGCGACAGCACGATCCCGATCGCGAGCGCCGGCCAGCGCAGCGGCGTCCACACGCCGATGGCGACCGCCACGGAGACGATCGCGAGCACGACCGCGATCGTGGTGCCGTGACCCTGCGCGTGGTTCCCGATCGAGTTCTGGAAGCTGGCGAGCCAGTGCGGCGAGGATGCCGCCATCGCCCTGATCATTTCGTTGGTCGCTCCCGTCGCCCGGTTGACGTTCACCAGCCACAGGCCCGCCGATAGGGCCCACAGCCCTGACCAGAAGCACAGCCCGCCGCGGTCCCCGAGCGGCCCTCTGTCCGCCGGCGAGCGCCCCGTCTCCTTGCTCGTGGGCCATACCAGCAGGCCGATGATCGCGTAGATGATCACCGCCCCGGGCGCGCCCATCAGCGGCGAGGGCAGGGTGTTCGAGGTCAGTCCGCCGAAGCCCTCGCCGAACCACCACACGACCAGCGCCCAGCCGAAGGAGACGAGCAGCGCGGGCTTGACCGTCTTCCTGCTGAGGATCAGCCCGAGCCCGATCGCGACCTGGATCTCTCCCGAGAGGGTGTTCCACAGCGTCAGGTCGCGTCCATAGAAGCCGTCGAACGTTTTCATCGGGCCGCCGACGATCGACCACTGTTTTTCATCGCCGGCCCAAAGACTTCCTTGACGATGGCGTGCGTGAACATGAAGCCCTTGAACTGGAACAGCCCGTCGAGCAGCCAGACCACGCCGAGCGCGACCTGTATGCCGCGTGTGGTCCCACGGAAACGACCGGCGGATAGGACGCTCGCGAGGGCGCCGGACGGGGCGCTCATGACGATTGCGGGTGCGCCCGTGGGCGCGCTGGATGACAGAGGTTGGACATGACAGCGACTCCTTTGTCGCTCATCGATCCGGCCCGGCGAGACGCCAGCCGGCGTCGTTGACTCGCCCCGCGTCACGGGGCCTCGCGGTGCAGACGCAGACTGCCGAGCGCTCAGCGGCAGCCCGCGGGGGCGAGCGGCGGAGCACGGCCCGCCAATGCCACCGCGATCAGACGCCCGCCGCGCGCGACACTCACCGCTGGGCGCAGGGGTCCGACGATTGCCCCGACGACGCTTGGACGCGGACGACCAGTACGCAGCCGTGCGATGACACGCTCCCCGAGGTAGGGGTGGGTGAGCATCATGACCGCTAGCGCAAGCGCCGGGAGCATGGTCAGCACCCCGCCTTGCGGTGAATCGATCGCTCCGCTGAGAGCGAGCACGGCGAGCGCGATCAGCGCGAGGATCAGCGCGAGTCGCCAAACGAGGCGTGCCCGCGGCCCAAACACAGAGCGAAGGCTGCTCATCGCGCGGCAATCTTACCCCAGTGACGACGCCGCGGTGTCGGTGCGGCCAAAGCGGCACGCGAGCGATCGTCCTGTGCTACATTCGCGCGGCCATGGGCGGCATGAACATGAGCATGAGCCACGGCGGCGGTCACTCGACGTCGATCGGGGGAATGTCGATCGGCGCCGGGCACGGCAGCACCAACATCCTCCCCGAGTGGCTGGCGCTGATCTGGACGCTCGTCTTCATCGCGATCATCGTCATTCACACACGTCACGTGATCGACAGCGACGGTCAGCGGCGGATCTGGCACTCCGGTCACGTCCTGATGGCGTTCGGCATGGCGTTCATGTTCGCGCCGTCCTCGATCGACCACTTCAACATCCCGAGCGGCTTCTGGCAGCTCGCGTTCGCCGACGGCGCCATCGCGATCGTCGCGTGGATGCTCGCCCAGGCACTCAGCGGCCGCCCGATCAACGTACTGTGGCTGGTGATGGCGATCGACCTGGCAGCGATGGCCTACATGTGGTCACCGAGCGGCTTCCAGGCCCCGATCACATGGATACTCGTCGCCTACTTCGCCGCGCAATCCCTGCTGTGGGTGAGCGACCGGATGCGCAGCATCGATCACAGGACGCTGTCGGGCGGCAGCTTCTCGGTCACACCCGGTGGCGCGGTCGCCATCTCCGCTGCCGAGCCGCTGGTCTGCTTCCGCGATCTGCGGGCGTCGATGTTCGCGATGACGCTAGGCATGGCCTACATGTTCGCCGCCATGCAGCTGATGATGTAGCCAGCCGGAGCCGCCAGCCGCCAGCCGCCAGCCGCGAGGTCAGTTGATCGGCACCGCGAAGGAGCCGCTCAAGGGGCGCCCGGCGCCGTCGGCGCCCGCGATGTGGAAGTCCCAGACGCCGCGCGTGAGACGGACTTCGGCGATGTCGTGGCCGGTGCCGGCGACGTAGAGGTTGACCTTGGCGTGTGCGCCGGTCGATGCGAGGTCGCGCGCATCGAGATCGAGCGGATAGCTCACCCGAGCGCTCGTCGTGCCCTCCAGGTAGAGATGCAGGTTTACGATGCCCGGCCGCAGTGGTTCGGCGTAGATCTCGAGCGTCTCGCCGGCCGGCTCGGCGAGGGTGTTCGAAGCGGTCCGCGGCACGGCGAAGGAGTCGGGGGCGGCGAGCACGAGCCCGCCGAGCAGCGCAGCCGGGATCGTGGCGGCCGTGGCGATGCTCACGAGTCGCTGGCGACTGCCGCGCACGGGCGTCCGGCGCCCAGGAGCACCGAAGCGCCGCAGCCGCAGGCTGTTGGTGACGACGGTGATGCTCGAAAAGCCCATCGCCACGGCGGCCAGCGCCGGGCTGAGCAGCCCCGTCATCGCCAGCGGCAACGCGATCAGGTTGTAGCCGAAGGCCCAGCCCAGGTTCTGCAGCACGATCGTGTAGGTCTCCCGCGCAAGGCGCAGCGCCCGTGCCACACCGCGCAGGTCGCCGGAGAGCACGCTGATGTCGGCCGCCTCGATCGCCGCGCCGACGCCCGTTCCCATCGCGATCCCGAGGTCCGCCCGCGTAAGGGCGGCGGCGTCGTTGACGCCATCGCCGACCATCCCCACGCGGTGGCCTTCGCCCTGCAGCCGAGCGATCTCCTCGAGCTTCCCGCTCGGGCTCACCCCCGCGAGCACGTGCTCGATGCCGACCGCCGAGGCGACCGCCCGTGCGGCGCGCGGGTTGTCGCCGGTGAGCAGCTCGACGTCTATGCCCATGCTGCGCAGCCCCGCGATCGCCGCCTGCGCCTCGGGCTTGACGGTGTCGGCCAGGGCCACCGCGCCGACGAGCTGCTCCTCGCGCTCGATCACGACCGCCGTGCGGCCGCTCGCCTCCCAGCCCTCGAGCACCGACGCGAGCTGGGGCGAGTCCTCCAGCGTGCCCGGGCGTCCCACCCATACGTTGAGGCCGTCCAGGAGCGCACGCACGCCCCGGCCGGGAATCGAGCGGAACTCGGCCGCGTGCGCGAGCTGCAAGCCGCGCGCGTGCGCCGCGGCCACGACGGCCAGCGCCACGGGGTGCTCCGAGCTGGCCTCGACGGACGCTGCGAGCGCGAGCACCTGATCTGGATCCTCGCCGGGAGCCGTCCAGATGTCGGCGACCGACAGCTCACCCGTCGTGACCGTGCCGGTCTTGTCGAGGACGATCGTGTCGAGATGCTGGCTTCGCTCGAGGATCTCGGCGCTGCGGATGAGCAGCCCGAGCCTGGCGCCGCGCCCCGTGCCCACGAGGATCGCGACGGGCGTCGCGAGCCCGAGGGCACAGGGACACGCGACGATCAGAACGGCGATCGTGGCGTCGATGCCGCGCTGCAGGTGCATCGAGGCGAACATGCCCTGCAGGCCATCGCCCGTGAGGATCCATGCGAGCGCCGTGAGCGCCGCGAGCATGAGCACGACCGGCACGAAGACGCGCGCGATCTCGTCGGCGAGCCGCTGGATCTTCGGCTTGGACGCCTGCGCGCGCTCGACGAGCGCCACGAGCTGCGAGAGCGCGGTGTCGGCGCCGACCGCGGTCGCACGCGCCTGCAGCACGCCGTCGACGTTCAGCGTCGCGCCCGTCAGCAGCGCGCCCACGTCCTTCTCCACGGGAAGCGACTCGCCGGTGAGCATCGACTCGTCGACCGCGGAGGCGCCGGCGATCACGATCCCGTCGACCGGGACGCTGTCGCCGGGGCGCACGCGAAACACGTCGCCGCGACGCACCTCCTCCACCGCCACCAGACGCTCGGGCGCGCTCGGATCGTCGGAGTCGAGAAGGCGGGCCTGCGTCGCGCCGAGCTGCGCCAGCTCGCGCACCGCGCGCCCGGAGCTGGCGCGCGCCTTCGCCTCGCACCAGCGGGCGATGAGCAGCGCCGCGATGATCGTGGCCCCCATGTCGTAGCAGAGCGGCATGTTGAACTTTCCGACCGGAACGCCGTGCTCGTAGACCGGGCTGGCGCTCAGCAGCATCACGGTCGAATAGACGAAGCTCGCGAGCGTGCTCAGCGCGATCAGCGTGTCCATGTTGGTGGAGCGCGCGCGCGCTCGAGCCCACGCCGAGCGCAGGAACGGCAGACCGCACCAGAACTGCACGGGTACGGCGAGCGCCGCCACGATCCAGCGCGCGGTCTGCTCGTGCGGCTGCGCGTAGGTGAGGACCGCGATCGCCGTGGCGAGCGGCACCGCGAGCGCGATCCGCCGCACCAGGCTGGCCTGCTCGCGCGCCTCGCTGCGCTCGAGCGCCTCGAACGTGCGCGCCTGCTCGGTCGCGCTCGGCACCACCGGCGAAGCCCCGTAGCCTGCGTGCTGCACCGCGACGACGAGCTGGTCGGGGTCCAGCGCCCCTGGTTCGAGCTCGACCGTCGCGCGTCCGGTCGCGTAGTTGACGAGCGCCTCGCTAACGCCGGGCTGCCGGCTGAGCGCGCGCTGCACCCGCGCCGCGCACGAGCCGCAGGTCATCCCGGACACGTCGAACTCGATCACCTCGCGCAGGCCATCCGAGGACCCGGCGGCGACGGTCGGCTCTGCGATCTGGCTCGTGCTCATCCTCGAGGCTCCAGTTCAGGATAGCGGCGGCACGCCGCTGCACCTATTTCATCATGCTGTCGCCATGGCCCCGGCATCTGCCTGTCGACGCGCTGCGCGGTCGCGTTTCTGCTCGCGCTCTCGGGCTGCGGCGCGAGCCGAGCCCCGAGCGCCGGGAGCCAACCCGGGTCGACCGTGCCGTCGTACGTCACCGAACCGTTCACACACGAGCAGCAGCTCGTCGAGCAGGGCGCTCGCCTGGTCATAGCCGACGGCTGCTCGGCGTGCCATCTCGCGGCAACCCGCAAGGGCTTCGCTCCGAGCTTCGCAAGCTTCGCGGGCCACCGCGTCACCCTGAGCGACGGGCGCAGCGTCGTGGTGGACGAACATTTCCTGCGGGGAGGCCTGCTTCACCCCGGTGGGAGCGAGATCGAGGGCTACGATCCCGCGCCGATGCTCGCGGCGGTGAAACGCCTGCGCCTGGGCGGCCAGCCGGAGCAGGTCGCCGCGCTCGCGGCGTTCATCGAGCAGATCGGGCCCGAACCGGAATAGCCCGGAGAGATGCCCTGGCCGCCGCCTGCCCCGGGGAGCTGCGTCTAGCATCTGGCGATGATGGACATCGAGGCTCTGCACGCGCGTCGTGAAGATCGCCGGCGAGCGATCCGGCGTCGTCGTCGCGTGGCCGCCTGCCTGATCGCGGCAGCGGCGGCGCTCGTGGCCGCGATCGTCGTCCTCGCGGGCGCCTCGGGCGGGAGCTCTCAGCGGCCCGCGACCCGCGGCCCGCTCCGCGCGCCTGCGCACTCCCGGCGACCGGCGCGAACGCCGGGTCCGCGGCGAGCGCCACCGCGGGCTCGAGCGCCGGCCATCCCGGGACCGAGCCCGTCCCGATCCTCATGTACCACGTGATCGCCGCCCCTCCCCCGGACGCTGCGTTCCCGGGGCTGTACGTGAAACCGGCGGAGTTCGCCGAACAGATGCAGGCGCTCAAGAGCGCCGGCTGGCACGCGGTGACGCTGGACCAGGTCGAGGCATACTGGCGCCAGGGCGTGCCGCTCGGAGCAGGCAAGCCGATCGTGCTCAGCTTCGACAACGGCTACCAGTCCCAGTACACGCAGGCGCTCCCAGTGCTGCGCCGGCTCGGGTGGGTGGGGAACGAGAACATCCAGCTGACCGGCCTGCCGCCGTCGCAGGGCGGACTCGTGCCGGAAGAGATCCGCGGCCTGCTGGCGGCGGGTTGGGAGCTGGACACCCAGGGGATCAGCCACGCCGATCTGGTCACGCTGGACGCCGAACAGCTGCACTACCAGGTGGCCGTCGCGCGGCAGATCCTCCAGCAGCGCTACCACATCGCCGTCAACTGGTTCTGCTACCCCTCCGGCGACTACGACCCCACGGTCGTCGCCGCGGTCAAGGCGGCCGGCTTCATCGGGTCCACGACCGTCGTGCCCGGCTGGGCGCACCCGAGCGACGACCCCTATCGCCTGCACCGCCTGCGCGTGCTCGGCGGGACGACGGGGCAGGAGCTGCTGGAACTGCTGGCCGGCACCCGCGAAGACCCTTCCGGGCCGAGCTCCTACAGCGCCTAGCGCCGGCCGAGATCGGGAGGGCGCTGAGCGGCCGCGAGGCTCGCCTCGGCGGCTTCTGCGCGGGTGCGCAGGGCATGGCACTCGATCTGGGCATCGCGAAGCCGCTCGTAGACCCGGCGGTTCTGCTCCTGCGCGCGGGCCAGCTCGTGCTCGAGGAACGCCCGTGCGTCTTCTATCAGCCTGATCTGCCCGCGCACCCGCGGGCGGGTCAGGTCGAACTGGTGGGCGAACTCCTCGAGCGTGACCCGGCGGGGCTCGCCCTCCAGCGCCAGCACGGCGGGGTGATCTGCCGCATCGCAGCGAGCACCGGCGCCCGGCCACCATATCCGCACCACGCCGCGGTCGATCGCGAGCCTCCGTCCGAGCATCTCCCGCAGGCCATACAGCAGATCGTCGCTGGAGATCAGATAGATGCGAACGCCGGGCCCGACCACCGCGCGCACGTCGCCGCACGCAAGCACAGGTTGATCCCCGTCCGCGGCCAACGTGAGCCCGATCACCGGCCGCTCGCGACGGCTGAGGATGTCCGCGCGCAGACACCGCAGGTCCGCCATCGTCTCGACGGCGATGCAATCCGAATCCGAAGCGTCGAGAGCGCCGAGGAGAAGTTGGTCGTCGATCGTGAAGGCCATCCGCTGATCCCGATCGTCGAGGTTCCTCACACGAGCCTGTATCGGCGCGTCGAGGGGTCGCGCTCGAGCAGTCCCACCGCCACGAGCGTGGACACGTAGCGGTGGGTCGTGCTCGGGTTCATATCGAGCATCCGGGCGATTTCCGCGTTGCCCAGGTAACTGCCGTCGGTCGGAAACGACGCCAGCATCAGCAGGCCGGCGAGCAGGGAACGCGACAGCCTGCTGTCCTCCATCTGGCGGGGCTCGCGCGCGAGAACCTCACGGACGTCTCTGAGTCCGGAGAGCAGAACGGACATGCTGCCGCCCTCGGCCGCGCTGCGAATCACTCGATCGACCTGGGCCGGGGAGAGCTCGATGACGACCTTCTCTGTCTCCGTCTCGGTGTCCGTCTCCGCGCCACCCGCGTACTCATCCTTCCGCCTGCGGACCGGAGGCGCCGGCGGACGCGCGGTCCACTCCCGCGGGATGGACGGCGCGAGCTCGCCATCGGCGGCCGCGCCCTGGTCAAGGCGTCGAATCCGGCGTACATTCGCTGTCCGGGACAGCCGGCTGGGAGTGTCTGCATCCGTGTTCACGTGCCCACATGATGCAGCGTTGCGATAGCCCTGACAAGGCAGGCTGTTGAATGTTCTACATCCTGACTGTCGACGAAAGATAGAAACATCTCTTCTATTCACCGTGGGGCTGCGATTAGGCTATGCCATGAGATGAGTGCAAGGTCGGTGGTGGAGAAGCGCCCCAAGCGGGGTGCCAGCCCGATGCAGTCGGCCGTCCATTGGGCCCTGCTGGGGCTCGTCATAGAGCGTCCGAGCTACGGGTACGAGCTGGCGCACAGATTCGAACAGGCGTACGCGGGCATGCTGCAGCTGAGCGGCGTCTCCTACGTGTACACGGCACTCGACACGCTCCAGCTCAGGGAGATGATCGAAGAGATACCCGGCACCCGCACGGGACGGCAGCCCAAGCCTCGCTACCGCGCGACGTGCCAGGGGGTGCGCAGCTACCAGGAGCGCCTGATCGCCCAGATGCGCGAAGACTTCCGGCGCTCTCGGCTGTTCGCGCAGTTGGCGGCGCTCGCGCAGGAGCCCGAGATGGCGCTGGACGTGATCGAGCGCTATGGGCAGGCCTGCCTGGCGGAGGCGAGCGACACGCCGGTCCCCGCGCCGGGCGACTCCCGTGCGGACGCGGTATCCGGCCTGGCCTTCCGGCTCGTGTCCGAGGAGCGCCGGCTGGCGATGGAAGCAAGGCTCCCCTGGATCGAGTATGCCCGGCGCGAGTTCAGGACCCTGGCCGCCGGCAGGATGCAGCCGCGATGAGCCTGCTCGAGCTGGAGCGCGTCAGCAAGTGCTACGGCCGGCTGAACGAGCGTGTCGCGCTTCGCGACGTCTCGCTGCAGATCGAGGCGGGCGAAATGGTTGCCGTCTGGGGCATGCGGCGCTCCGGACGCTCGACGCTGCTGCGCATCGCGGCCGGCGTCGAGGCGCCGGACACGGGCGTGGTGCGCTTCGAGGGCCACGATCTGTCTGACCGCCGCGGCGAGCGGCTCGGCGAGGGGATCGGCTACTGCCGCAGGACGTTTCGACCCAGCGAAGGGCAGCTCGTCCGCGACCATCTGATCGTCGGTCTCCTCGCACGCGGAGTGCCGTTGTCGCTGGCCGCGAGCCGCGCCCGGGCGGCCCTCGAGCGCGTGGAGATGGGACGCTGCGCAACGCTCAGGCCAAGTGAGCTGGACTGCGCCGAAGCCGTGCGCGCCGCCATCGCGCGGGCGCTCGCCTTCGCACCGAGGCTGCTGCTCATCGACGAGCCGACCATCGGCGTGGACCTGCTCGCGCGGGACGGCATCCTCCTGCTGCTGCAATCGCTGGCGCAGGAAGGCATGGCGATACTCGCGAGCACCGGGGAATCCCCAGGCCTCTCCGGGGCTCGCGCGCTCACGCTGAGCGAAGGCGAACTGCATGGACGGCGGGCTCGCGAGCTTGCCACGGTCGTTCCGCTACGTCGTAGCGCCTGATGCTCGGCCAGCGCACGAGCGGGCTCCGATCCCCAGCGATTACGGAGTAGAGGGCCGATGCTCGAGCTCGACGGCGTGGTCAAGCACTATCGTGGAGCCGGCGAGGAGGTGCGCGCCGTGGACGGCGTGAGCCTGGTCGTCGCGCCCGGTGAGATGGTTGCCCTGCTCGGACCGAGCGGCTCCGGCAAGACGACGCTCCTGTTGCTGATCGCGGCTCTGCTGCGGCCGGAGCAGGGCACGGTCCACTACGACGGCCGCGACCTGTCTTCGCTGTCGGAGAACCAGGTGTGCGACTACCTGCTCAAGGACGTCGGCTTCATCTACCAGAACTACCACCTCATGCCCCGCGTGTCGGCGATCGAGAACGCTTCCATCAAGCTCCTGCTGGGCGGCGTCGGCATGCGCGAGGCCCAGACCCGCGCGACCCCCTGGCTGCAGCGCGTCGGGCTCGGCGACCGCTTTCGACACACGCCGGATGAGCTCTCCGGAGGCGAGCGCCAGCGGGTCGCGATCGCGCGTGCGCTGGCCGGCGAGCCGAGGCTGATCCTCGCCGACGAGCCGACCGGCAACCTGGACAGCGCGCGCAGCGAGGAGATCGTGGGGCTCCTGCGCTCGATCGCGCACGAGCGCACGGCGGCGGTCCTGCTCGTGACCCACGACTCGGAGGCCGCCGCCCTCGCCGACCGCTGCTGCACGCTGCGCGACGGCAAGCTCCGCGACGGCCACCCGGGCAGCGGCGAGCGCGACCCACTCACGCTCGAGCCGCACTCCCCGATCGCCCCGGTGTGAGCACGCTGGGACGCTTTGAGCCGCTGCAGACACGGACCATGCTGCGGCCCTACGCACTCGTCTACCTGTACCGAAGACGGCTGCGCGTGCACATCGTCCAGGAGCTGCTCGCCGGCCTTGGCGTGGCGATCGCGGTCGCGCTCGTGTTCGCTGCGTTGATCGCCAACGGCAGCGTCGCGGGCTCGGCCGGAGAAGTGGTTCACGCGGTGGTGGGACCGGCGAACCTCCAGCTGCACGCGCGCGACGCCGATGGCCTGGACCAGCGCCTGCTCGCTCGCGTCGAACACCTCGCCGGAGTCGAACAGGCCGCCCCCCTGCTCGAACAGAGCGCGACGATCGTCGGTCCGCTGGGCCGTCGCGCGACCGTGGATCTCGCCGGCGCCGATGTCAGCCTCGCGCTGTTGGACGGGTTGGCTCGCACCCTCCCGATCGCGGCCACCTTGCCGGGCGCAATCGGGCTCAGCAGGGCAACCGCGGAAGAGCTGGGGGTGAGCGAATCGAACGCGGCGAAGGACGAAGTGTCGCTCGAGCTGCGCGGAGAGGTCCACCGGCTGAAGGTGGCCGCGGTGCTCGGGCACGAAGCGGCAGGTGCGCTCTCGCAGGCCCGGGTGGCGGTGATGCAGCTCGAAAGCCTGCAGCGGCTCGCCGGCCTGCAGGGGCGGCTGACGCGCATCCTGGTCAAGACACGGCGCGGGCGCCAGGCGTCGGTGCGCGCCGCGCTGAGCAGCCTCGCGGGCGGACGACTCACGGTCGCGGCGGCCGATGCGGAAGTCGCGCTGCTGGCTCAGGCGTTGCGCCCGAGCGACCAGGCGAGCGGGTTCTTCGCCGCGATCAGCGCGCTGCTCGGATTCCTGTTCGCCTTCGACGCGATGCTGCTCACCGTCCCGGAGCGAAGGCAGGCGATAGCCGACCTGCGCCTGATCGGCAGCAAGCGCGCAGCGATCGTGCAGATCGTGGCCTTCCAGGCTCTCTGCTTGGGAATCGCCGCCTCGCTGGTGGGCCTGCTCGCCGGCTACGCGCTATCGCTGGGGGCCTTTCACCAGTCCTCAGGGTACCTGGCGGAGGCGTTCACGATCGGCACGAACACGGTCGTGGGCATACGGCCGCTGCTGCTGTCCTTGAGCGGCGGGATTCTCGCGACGTTCCTGGCCTCGGCGGTGCCGCTGCTCGACCTGCGACGCGGGAAGCCGCTGGACGCCGTGTACTTCGAAGACGGAGCGCCCGGGCAACGCGCTCGGACGCCATAGCCTGCTGCGGCTGGCCGTGGCGTCCGTCTGCCTGGTGGCGCTCGCGACGGTGCTGTTCCAGCTGCGAGCCTCGCTCGCGTTCGTCGCGAGCGGCGTGCTCGCGCTGGCGACCATGCTCGCGGTCCCGCTGGCGTTCGCCGGCGTGCTGCGTGCGGGCGCGGCCGTGGCGGAGCGCTTTCAGAGGCTGACGGTCCTGCAGGTGGCGCTGACCTCGCTGAAGGCCGCGACCCTGCGCTCCCTTGCCCTGGCGGCGACCGGCGCGGTCGCTATCTTCGGCGGTATCGCGCTGGGCGGCTCACGAGACGATCTGCTTCGCGGCATCGACGGCTTCGCGCACAGCTATGCCGCCGACGCTGAGCTGTGGGTCGGCAATCCGGGCGACAACCAGGCGACCGTCCCGTTCGTAGCCGCCCGCTACGCGCAGCGTATCGCTCACGTACCCGGTGTCGCGAGCGTCAGCGCCTTCCAGGGCGGCTTCCTGGAACTGGGCGACAGACGCGCGTGGGTCATCGCGCGCCCGCCCGATGGCCGATCGGAACGTGTTGAGCGAGCCAGATCATCGACGGCAACGCAAACGCCGCGGTCAGGCGCCTCGGCGAAGGTGGCTGGATCGCGGTCTCCAAGCAGATCGCCGAAGCGCACCACGTCGAGCTTGGCGGCCTCTTCACTCTGCCCACGCCAACCGGCGACGTCCGCTTCAAGCTCGCCGCGACCACGACCGACCTCGCGTGGAGCCCGGGCGCGATCTTCATCGGCGCCGCCGATTACAGCCACTTCTGGGACACGACGATGCCGACGGCCCTCGGCGTGGACCTCGCGCGCCGGACGAGCGTGCGCCAGGCACGCTCGGCGATCGCGCGCGTGCTTGGCCCGGAAAGCGGGCTCGAAGTCTCGACCGCGCGCACCCGCGAAGCGCGGATCGACACGTTGACCAGCGAAGGACTTCGCCGGCTTGGCGAGATATCGACGCTGCTCGTGGTCGCGGCGATCCTGGCCATGGCCGCGGCTCTGGGATCGAGCATATGGCAGCGTCGCCCGGCGCTGGCCGAGTTGCGGCTTGCGGGGGCGCGGCCCGCCCGCCTGCGGCGCATACTGCTGACCGAAGCGATGCTGATGCTGAGCGCGGGCTGCGTGACCGGTGCGGTGGCCGGGATCTACGGTCAGGTCATCATCGACGGCTACCTCAAGCACGTCACGGGCTTTCCCGTGGCGAGCCTTGCAGCGAGCCTGCGTCCGTTCGAGATCCTCGCGCTGGTGATCGCAACCACCCTGATCGTCGTGGCCATCCCGGGCTGGCCGTCGTCGCGCGTCTCCCCCACGCTTGCCCTCGATGAGTAGGCGATCGACCCTCGCCGCCACGCCCATGCGGCGCCCGGCTGCGCCGAGCGAGCAGGCCGGCATCGAGCAGTCGAGATCGGCGGCCAAGGCCATCGATCGCCTGCTCGCGGCGCGGGCCGGCGTGGCGCTGGTGCTCGTCAACGTCGCGCTACTGGTCCAGCGTGGCGCCGCTGGCGCGCCGGCAGCTGCACCGCTGGCGCCGCCGGGCGCAGGCGATCGACGATCCCGTCCTGCGAGCGCTCGCGCTGGCGAAGCTCAACGACGAGGGCTTCAACGCGGAGGCCGCCGCGGTGCTGGCCACGCTCGCGCCCCGCGAGCACCGCAGGCGCGCGGTCGACGCGATCGTGGCCGTGGAGATCCTGTATGACTATCTCGACGGCCTGACCGAGTCACCGTCGCGCGAGGCGCCAGATGACGGCAGCCGTCTGTTCACGGCGTTCACGGACGCCGTCGCTCCGTCGGTGAAGCGCAGCGGCGACTACTACCGCCATCACATGCGCTCCGAGGACGGCTACCTGGAGGAGCTGGTTGCGAGCGCGAGGACTGCGCTGGCCGGGCTGCCGGCGACGGCCACGCTCGCCGAGATCCTGCAGGCAAGCGCGGCGCGCGGCGCCGAGGCACAGCTGCGCATCCACGCGGCCTCGCACTCGGGGACCGGTCAACTCGAACGGTGGGCAAAGCTGCACGCGGCCGGCACGCCGCTGCAGTGGCGCGAGTTCCTCGCAGGCGCCGCGTGCTCGGTGCTCGCCGTGCACGCGCTGATCGTCGCGGCGAGCGATCGCCGAACCACCTACGAGCAGGCTCTCGAGATCGACAGGATCTACCTGTCGATCTCAGTGCTCCCGACGATCCTCGACAGCCTGATCGACCACGAGGCGGACGCCAGGACGGGTCGACCGGGATACGTCCAGCACTACGACGATCGCGGCGTGCTCGCAAGACGGCTCGCAAGCGTGATCGACGATGCCGTCAGCCGCTCGCGCAGCGCTCCCAATGGCGCCCACCACGTGATGACGCTCGTCGGCGTGGTCGCGTACTACATCTCCGCTCCGTCAGCCAAGAGCGAGTTCGCGCGGCCGGTCACCGAGCACATCAGCGGGCAGCTTCGACCACTGCTCACACCGGCCCTGGCGATGATGCGCGGCTGGCGCGCTGCCAAGCGCCTGCGGGCGCGCTGGCGGGGCGTGCCCGTCACGAGGGTGCGCCCACCCGCATGAGCGGCCCGGCGGCACCAGAGACCTCGCTCGCGGGCACGGCGCGGTACGTGGCCATTATCACCGACGGCAACGGCCGCTGGGCGCGCTCGCGCCAGCTGTCGATCAAAGATGGCCACGATGCCGGCGCCGACACCCTCAAGGCACGACTGCGAGACGCCGTGGAGCTCGGGATCGAGCAGCTGACGGTGTACTCGTTCTCGACCGAGAACTGGTTGCGCCCGGTCGAGGAGGTGCGGGGGCTGATCTCGGTGCTCGCCCGGCGGATCGCGAAGGAGACACCCGAACTGCACAGGCACCGCGTGCGCCTGCGCTTCATCGGGCGCCGCGACGGGGTCGCGCAGGATCTGTTGGAGGCGATGACGAGAGCCGAAGCGCTCACAGCGGAGAACGAGCTGATCACCCTGTTCATCGCTGTCAACTATGGAGGGCGTGCCGAGATCTTGGACGCCGCCAGGCGCCTGGGCGGAGACACCGAGGAGGAGTTCCGGGATTGCCTGTACGCGCCGGATATGCACGACCCGGATCTGATCATCCGCACGGGCGGCGAGCGCCGGCTGTCCAACTTCCTGTTGTGGCAGTCGGCCTACTCGGAGCTCGTGTTCAGCGACGAGCTGTGGCCGGACTTCACGCGCGAGGACCTGGAACGGGCCCTGGCGGAGTTCGGAGCGCGGCAGCGACGGTTCGGCCGACGATGAGCGGGGAGCCGCTTTCGCTCCTTGGCGACTGGCTGACGGAAGCTCGAGCGGCCGGTGTGCCCGAGCCCGAGTCGGTGGCGTTCGTGACCGTGGGAGATGGTGGGCGTCCGTCGGCGCGGACCGTGCTGCTCAAGCGCTTGGAGGATCGGGCGCTGGTGTTCACCTCGGCGCTGTGGACGCGCAAGGCGCGCGAGATCGAGGCCAACCGGCATGTGGCGCTGCTGTTCTACTGGCCGGCGATCGGGCGACAGGTTCACATCACGGGAGAGGCTGTGGTCGCCGAGCGTGAGCTCGCCGTGGAGCTGTTCTCCCAGCGCGAGCTCTCCCACCGGGTACAGACGCTGGTCTCGCGCCAGGGTCAGCCGATCGAGGACATCGAGCCGCTGCGCGCCCGTCACGCCCACCTGATGGAAGTGCTGGAGGCTCCGCCCGAATGCCCGCCGGATTGGGGCGCGATCCGCGTGATCCCGTCCACGATCGAGTTCTGGGTGCAGGCGCCCGACCGTCTGCACGACCGGCTGCTGTACGAGCGCGTCGACGAAGGCTGGCGCACCTCGCGGCTGGCACCGTGAACCGGCCCCGCTTGCTTCACGCGCGGATCGACAGCTGCCCGCACCGAGGATTCCCGTTCGCGGCCACGTTCGCGTTCCTCGACGGCACCCACGCCAGCGCGCACGCCCGAGTGTCCTGCCCCACACGCGCCGCCGCCGCGGCACATGGCTGAGCCCGCCTGATCGAATATGTCTGCCTTGCGCAATCGGGTGGCGTCGCGTATCGTCCCGGCGGATGCCCGCCGGGAAGCTTTTCAAGATTCTCTCGATCGACGGCGGGGGCATCCGCGGGATCATTCCAGCCCTGGTCCTCGCCGAGATCGAGCGCCAAACCGGGCGTCCGGCGTGCGCGCTTTTCGACCTGATCGCGGGGACCTCGACGGGAGGGATCATCACGCTCGGTGTGACCGTGCCCGGCGAACAACAGCCCAGCGGCAACAAGCACCCACGCTGGAGCGCGCAGGAGCTGGCCGACCTGTATGCCAACGACGGACCGGAGATATTCCACCGCTCGCTCGTGCGCACGATCGAGACGGTCGACGGCCTGCTGGTCGAGAAGTACGCGGCGAACGGGCTGGAAGCGGTGCTGGAGCGCTGCGTTGGCGATGTGAAGCTCTCGCAGGCGCTCACCGACGTGCTGATCACCTCCTATGACATACAGACGCACGAACCGTTCTTCTTCAAGAGCTTCCAGCCCAGCCCGCGCGACGCGCCCAGCCCGCGCGACGGCGCAGCCGGGCCCGCAGGTTCGAGCCCCTCCTCCGACTATCCGATGAAGCTGGTGGGACGCGCGACCTCGGCGGCCCCGACCTACTTCGAGCCCGAGCACCTCGTCGCGCCTGTGCCCGGCGAGTCACCCTCCGACTACGCCCTGGTGGACGGCGGCACGTTCGCCAACAACCCCGCCATGTGCGCCTACGCCGAGGCGAGGCGCAACCATCCCGAAGCGGACGTGCTCATCGTCTCACTCGGCACCGGTCGCCTGCACGAGCCGATCTCCTTCGAGCGAGCCAAGGACTGGGGCCTGGTCCAGTGGGCGCGCCCGCTGCTGGGAGTGATCATGGACGGCGCGAGCACCGCAATCGACTACCAGCTCGACGAACTGCTCGGCTTCGACCACGGGCACTTCCGCTTCCAGGCGGTACTCAAAGATGTCAGCGACAGCCTCGACGACGCGAGCGCCTCGAACATCGCCGGTCTGCGCAAACTCGCCGAAAACCTGATTGAACGCAACGCCACCAGACTCAACCGGGTGTGCGCGAAGCTGATCTCCGACTAGCTCACAAAGCCGGCCTTGTTTTCACACATAACCGTGTGTATGCACCCACACGGCGACCGTCGGCCCACGGCCCGCACCGGGGCAACCTGAATGCGATGCGTGTGCGGAGACCATGTTCCTGATCGACCGGTGGGGACGCGCATTGATCTACTACGTGCACTAGCCTCGATTCGTCGGTAGTGGCGGGCGAGGAGGCGGTGGTTGGGGGCTGAGTCGTCCGCCTGGGCGGGGAGGATTGCGGTTGTCGAGACCTGCAATCCCCCCGCTCAGGAGGTCACCTTGAAGGTGATGGGACGTTCAACGGTTCGGACGGTAGATGTGGTGGCGGACGGCACGGGTTTGTGCTCGCGTGCGGGCACGGCGCTGTTGCCGTTGGTGGCCGCCCGGCTGGGCCTGGTGGACGGCGTGTGCGCGGCGCTTGCGGGCACGCGGGAGCGGCGCTCGGCGCACGAGCCGGGGCGGGTGTTCTGCGATCTGGCGGTGATGCTCGCGGATGGCGGGCGCTGCGTCTCAGACGTTGCTGCGCTGGCGGGCCAGCCGTCGCTGTTCGGGCAGGTCGCGTCGGTCTCGACCGCTAGGCGGGTGCTGCTGTCGATCGGAGAGGACGAGCTTGACGGCGTCCGTCAGGCGCGCGCCCGGGCGCGGGAGCGTGCGTGGGCCGCCGGCGCGGCTCCTGACCGGGTGGTCCTGGACTTCGACGCGACGCCGATCAGCGTGCATTCCGAGAAGGAGATGGCGGCCGGGCACTACAAGGGCGGGTTCGGCTTCAACCCGCTGCTGGTGACGTGTGGCCGAGAGGTGCTGGCGGGGATCCTGCGGCCCGGGAACGCCGCCGCGGGCAACGCCGCCGACCACCTCCAAGCGCTGGAGCTGGCGCTCGAGCAGCTGCCGCAGACGGCGCTTGACGGGGAGATCCTCGCGCGCTCGGACTCGGCCGGCGCCAGCCACGAGTTCGCGTTCGCGTGCCGCGAGACACGCATCCGCTTCTCGCTGGGCTACGCGATCGGGCAGCCGGTCCGGGAGGCGATCCTCGCGCTGCCTGAGAGCGCCTGGCGGCCAGCGGTCAACGGCGATGGCCAGCAGCGCGAGGGGGCCTGGGTCGCCGAGCTCACCGGCCAGGTCAACCTGGAGGGCTGGCCCGAGGGGACCCGGCTGATCTGCCGGCGCGAGCGTCCGCACCCCGGCGCGCAGCTGACCTTTACCGACCTCGACGGCCACCGCTTCCAGTGCTTCATCACCGACCAGCAAGACGACGACATCACCGCGCTGGAGGCCACCCACCGCCAGCACGCCCAGGTCGAGGATCGCGTCAAGACGCTGAAGGCGACCGGCGCCGCGCACCTGCCGTTCACCGCGTTCACCGCGAACGCGGCATGGCTGGAACTCGCGCTCACGGGCCACGACCTGCTCACCTGGACCCAACAGCTCACGCTCGACGGTGAACACGCCGTCTGCGAACCAAGGCGGCTTCGCTACCGCATCCTGCACGTCGCCGGGCAGCTCACCCGCCACGCCCGCCGCACCACACTGCACCTGCCCGCCGACTGGCCCTGGGCCGCAGCGATCATCCGCGCCTTCAAGCGGCTGGACGCGCTGCCAGCCTACGGCTGAGACCCAGCCGCCGCCCGGCCCGACGACAGCGCGCAGCCACCCGGCGCTCATCGCTGCCCGGGAACACCACCCGGACACGTGCACCAGCCCGCCACGCCCCGCCCCCGCGCCGACACCACCCCCGCGGCCGAGCACACCAACGCAAATCGCCCACAGACACCACCCCGCACGGTTACTGACGAATCGAGGCTAGGGCGTTCGGCCCGGTGGAGACACCCGCTCTATTCCTCCAACTCGAGAGCCGTTGGTAGAGGCCGAGGGAGGCCTGTCCGATCCTCCGCACGATCTTCTCCTCGCAGGGGCCGACCGGCACGACCGGCAACGAGATGACGCCGTGCCGGCTGACGTTCACGGACAGCTCCCGGTCCACCCACTCCGCGGCCTCGCGCCAGCGCGGCGATCGTCCGGCCTTCTCGATCGCCGCGCCATCGTCGGTGACCGAAATCCGGTGCTGGCGGCGCACGACACGGACGCGGACAGGATCTCCCGGCCGATACTCCAGTCCGGTGTCGACCACCGTCTCGCTGCGGACCTGCCCGATCCGCGCGACCGGCCGCTCCAGCGCGGCCCGCTCGGCACGCGGCGGTCGCTCGGCGTCGCTGCGATGGTGCTCGAGTTTCAACGGCGACCCTCCTGCCCGATACCCGGCGTTCGCTTCCCATTTCTATCCGATCTCGCGGCACGCGAGCGCGGTGACTTCAGCTCGGCCGAGTGGGCGCACCCGTAGCCCGCTTCCGACCCGGCCGGAGTCGTGCGACCATGCGCGCATGCGACCACAGGACCACCACGACGCAGCGGCTCATGATCCCGCGCGCATCGGCGCCGGTGACGGACCGATCGAGATCGTCGAGTACGATCCCGCCTGGCCGGCCTCCTACGTCGCAGAGTGTGAACGGCTGGCCTCGCTGCTGCCTGGCGTACAGATCTACCACATCGGCTCCACCGCCGTTCCCGGGCTTGCGGCCAAGCCCGTGATCGACATGATTGCGCTCGTTGACGACCTCGACGCGAGGATCGCCGCGCTCGTGCGACAGGCCGGCTACCAGCTACCCGCACGATTCAACATGAACCTGGTGCATCGTCGCTTCCTGTGCTATCCGACCGCCTCCTACCGCACGCATCACCTGCACCTGGTCGATGCGCGCGAGGACATGGACCAGTGCCTGCGCTTCCGGGACAGTCTCCGAGGCGATCCCAAGCTCGCCGCCGAGTACGCGGTGCTGAAGCGAGCGCTCGCCGCGCGCTTCGGAGAGGACCGTGAGGGATACACCAAGGCCAAGGGCAGCTTCATCAAACACGCCGACTCGCAGGCCGGGGGCTCCGGCCAGCCCGCTTCGTGATGCGATGAGTGCGGTCCCTGCCGCCCATCCGTGGATCTCCGGACCCACGTGCGGGATAGCCCGGATGACACAGGCAGTCCCGGCAGGTACGTTCTCGTCGAGAACGGTCATCACACACCCACGGACGGCCACCGGCCGTCCGTGGGTGGTTGTGTAGCCGACTCTACCTGCCGTCGTCATGAGCGAGCACCTGACAGCCCTGGATGCGACGTTCCTCGAGCTCGAGGAGGCGGATGAGAGCGCGCACATGCACACCGGTGGGATCATGGTCTTCGATCCCCTGCCGGGCGGCGGCACGCCGTCGCGCGAGGAGCTGTGCCAGCAGCTCGCGAGCCGGCTGGGGCAGCTGCCGCGCTACGGACAGCGCCTGTCACAGCCGCACACGGGCGGGCTGTCGTGGCCGACATGGGAGGACGATCCGGCATTCGACATGGGCACGCACGTCGCCCGCGCGGCGCTCCCGGCCCCCGGAGGTGATGAGGAGCTGGCGCAGTGGGCATCGAACTTCTTCTCCCAGCGCCTGGATCGCCATCGGCCGCTGTGGGAGATGGCGATCGTCGAGGGGCTCGCCGACGGTCGCTGGGCGCTGGCGACCAAGACACACCACTGCATGGTCGACGGTGTCGGCTCGGTCGACGTCAGCCACCTGCTGCTCGACACCACGCCGGACACCACGCCGGGCGCTTCCTCGTCGCCGTCCTCCGCGAGCGCTGCGAACGGCGAGCACTCATCCTCCTCCCTGGATGCTCAGCGCCCCAAGGCCGCCGCCCACCCGGTCGCCTCGGGCTCGCTGGCATCTCTGGCGCGCGCGTGGGCGGGGCTGCTGCCGGTTGAAACGATCCTCCACGCGGCCCAGATGGGCGCCCACGGCGCGCTGCACCCGCGCGAAGCGCTGCACAGCGCGCAAGCGGCGCTCGGACTGATCGTGCGCGAGGAGCTGCTGCACGCGGCGCCGCGCACGAGCCTCAACGGGCCGATGATCGGCACGCGACGCCGGTTCGAGGTTATGCGCGTCGCGCTGGCGGACCTCAAGGAGATCAAGGACTCTCTCGGCGGCACGATCAACGACGTCGTGCTGACCGTCACCGCGAGCGGGCTGCGGGCGCTGCTTCGGTCCCGCGGCGAGACACTGCCCGCGGGAGGGCTGCGCGCGATGGTCCCGATGAACGTGCGCGTCGCCAGTGAGCACCTCGCGCTGGGGAACCGGGTCTCCTCGCTATATGTGGAGCTGCCCGTGGCGCGAGGCAGATCCGCTGCGGCGCTATCACGAAACCGTGGCCCGCTCGGCAGTCGCTGAAGTCCGACGGACAACAGGCGGCGGGCACCACCGCCATGATCGACATTGCGGGGCTGGCGCCACCGGTGCTCCATGCCACCCTTGCGCAGGCCCTCTACGCCACACGGCTGTTCAACGTGACCGTCACCAACGTGCCCGGTCCCCAGCAGACGCTGTACGCCTTCGGGGCGCCGCTGCGCGAGATCCATCCGCTTGTGCCGCTCGCCGCCGAGCACGCCGTCGGCGTCGCCGCGCTGAGCTATGACGGCACCGTCTTCTTCGGCGTGGTCGCCGACCGCGACACCGTGCCCGACCTCGAGGTGCTGGTGAGCGCCATGGATGCCTCGGTCCAGGAGCTGCTGGCGGCGGCCCGCGCGGACGGAGTGGTCCCCGCGGACGGCGCTCCTGACGCCTCGCGCCGGTAGCGTGATGGTCGAGCCGACGGTGCGGCCGAAGCGCGCACCGACTCGTCCGCTGTCACCCGCTTCCGGGCCGGTGGCAGCGTCGCCGCCCGACGCGGACCCCTACTCGGAGAGTCCAGCCGCTTGCAGCGTCTCGCCGTGATCGAGATAACCGCAAACGCGCGACATCTTGCTGCCGCGAAACTCGACGACGGACCCCAGCGGGGCATCGAGCTTTCTCAGATCGACGGTGGCGCGAATCGCGGCGGCGGCCGACGGGCTTGGGGGAGACCCGCCGGCCGGCAGCCGCAGGGCAGGCAATGGAGCTGACGCGGGCCCGGGCCGCTTGAGGAACCCGCCCCGCCGCGCGTTTCGGCGTAGTCGGCTTGGGTGGCACGGCCTCGCACCTCTGATGGCCTCGCTCTTGGCGGCTCGGTTCCGCGTCTGCCGGCAACATAAGCACCCGCCCAAGCCCAGCGCAAGGGGTCCAGACCATGGCTTCCCGGACTTACCGGGAAAACGTGCCGCAGTTCAGACACGACCCAGATTCGCTCCGGAACCGCCGCCACGATGGTCCGCACAGCCTGCACGTATATGCGTCGAATGCAGAGACTTGTCTGTGGCACCGTCGTCTGCGTAGCGCGACGGTGGCAAGATGGAGACGGTCCGTAGGCAACTTGCCGCCAATCTCCGGGAGCAGCGCGAGCGGACGGGACTCTCCCAGGAGGCGCTGGCGGACATCTGCGATCTGCACCGCACCGAGATCAGCCTCCTCGAGCGCAGCAAGCGCTCGCCGCGGCTGGAGACCATCGTGGTCCTCGCCCGGGGCCTGGAGCTCGCGTCACCCAGCGAGCTGGTCAAGGGGATCAGCTGAACGATCGAGAACTCCAGCACGCGCCGGGCCTCATGCACGCGCCAACCGTTGGCCGCTGCCGGGGCTGAACGACCACGCCGTCGCCAGGCATGATCGTCGCCGCGTAGACCACACCCCATCGTGAGCGGCATAGGGCATGCAGGCTGTTCCTTCAAGCGGCGAACGGGTCTCGAACCCGCGACCTCAAGCTTGGGAAGCTTGCGCTCTACCAACTGAGCTACCGCCGCGCAACACCGCATAATACGCATCAGCAAGCGGATTCTGCGCCCTCCGCCGCCGGCGCCGACGTCGCCTCAACCCGCTCCGGAGCCGGGTTGCTACCCATTCAGCGCCCTCGACGAGGGCTCGCAGCCGTTCGCGGTCATGCTCCCCGACGCTCATCGCCCGCGCGTAGAGCCCGAGCGTCATCTTCGGGTTGCCTGAGCTGCGCCATCACATAGGCCGGGTCGCGTCCGAGGGCGATCAGCACCGACGCGAACGTGCGCCGCAGCGCGTGCAGCGACAAGCCCTCCGGAAGCGCCGTCAGCCCCTTGCTCCGCTTGGCAGCGCCGAGCGGCGCTAGGCCCGGGCTTGTCGAAGGAGCTCGCAGAACACATCCACGACGCGTGGATCGAATTGCGATCCGGAGCAGCGACGCATCTCGGCGAGCGCCTCCTCGACTGTGACCGCGTCGCTGAACGGGCGATGTCTCATCATCGCGACGAAGGCGGCGCACACGGCGATGATTCTCGCGCCGAGTGGTATGTCCTCGCCGGCGAGCCGGTCGGGGTAGCCGAAACCGTCGTAGCGCTCATGGTGGGAGCGCACGAGCTCGGCGAGATGCGCGAGCGACGGCGCGGCGGCGAGGATGCGCTCCCCGATTTCAGCGTGGGTGTGCATGATCGCCCACTCTTTGGCGTCGAGCGGGCCGGGCTTCGTCAGGATGGCGTCCGGGATCGCGAGCTTGCCGACGTCGTGAAGGCGCCCGGCGAGCTCGACGCGTTCCACTTCGTACTCGGAGAGCTCCAAGCGGTGCGCGGTCGCGGTAGCAAAATGGGCGACCCTGTTGAGATCCTCAAGCGCACCCGGGCTGTGCTCGTTTAGTACCTCCAGCAGCAAGTAGAGGCTCTCCCGGTTCCCAGCGCTGTGGCTGGCGTTGTGATGCGCGTTGGTCGAGTTCCCCATCTATTCCACATATCGCCACCGAGCGCCGCCTGCTTGAACCTCAGCCTTGGTGCAAACCGGCGCCCTTGGCGCGGCCGACCGGAGGGCTCAGATCGAGTCAGCCGGCCCGGGGGGCAGCTCGATCCCCGCGAGTGCGAGCACGTCTGGGTCGGGCTGCGCGTGGCCGTGCACGTGCAGGTACTCGGGATAGACGCCGCGCAGGCCGCGCAGGCGACCAATCGCGCTCAGCGCGGCGAACATCGGCGCTCGGATCGCGCCTGGCGGGCGCGTGAAGACGATCACGTCCCGGAACTCGCGGGCGAGTAGAGCGAGCTGGAGCAGGCTGGGCATCCCGCTCGCGTTCGTCCGCCCAGCGTTGGCCAGCCCGAAGATCGTCGCGAACATAGCGTCGAAGCGCTGGCGCTGCTCGTCGGGACCATCGACCTCCACCAGCACACTCGCGAAGCCCTCGCCCGCGTTCCACCAGTCGTGCGCCACGCCCGGCTCCGCCGTGGCCTCCTCGCCGGCGTTGAGCGTGCGCTCGACGCCGCCCAGGCGCGTTCCGAGCGTGCCGGAGATGACGATGAAGCGCTCGCTGATGCGTGGGTGGATGTGCTCGCCGGCGACGGCACCGCGCGGCGCGACGGTCAGGTGCCCAAAACCGCTCTCGCCCGGGGCGGCATCCTCATCGCCGCGTAGGACCACGACCCGCTCGCCGGTGATGCGATTCTCGTAGAAGTCGCCCAAGCGCGACATCGCCACCCCTTCAACGCTGGCGTCGAAGCGTACCCCACGGCAGCGGGCAACGCCGCGGTACCGAACAGCCCCATGGTGGGACTTGACAACGAGGGGTACAGGCCGACGGCGTCACTGTCAAAGCCACACGGTCCGGTCCTGGACGACCTCCCGTCACCGCGACCGACTACAGCATCGCCGCGGACGCAGGCGCAACCATGCCCCCGATCCATACTGCCGGATCGGACGACTCTCGGGCCGCAGCTCAATCGCTGCTGACGGTCGTGACTGACGCGCCGGGGTCGTTAGCAGCCAAGTCGGCCATATGACGAGCGGCGGCTACGTTCGCCTCAATAGCCTGGAATGTCGCGGGGCCTCTGTCCGACTCGTGGGGCGTCAGGCTCGTCCCAAGGATCTTCGCCTTCGCGGCAGCGAACTCATCATCGGTGAGCGCACCGCGTACGTGCAGGTCCGCGAGGCGTTCAAGCTCAGTGGTCGTGCCGTTGCCAGCCCCGACGATCGGTGCGACCGTCGATGCTCGCGCCGCTTGTGGTTTCGGCCGTCGCGCCGCTTGTGGTTTCGGGCGTCGCGCCGCTTGTGGTTTCGGCCGTCGCGCCGCTTGTGGTTTCGGCCGTACGACCTTCGTCTGCTTCCGGGGGCGCACCCGCGCCGCGTCGGCTTTCGCCGTGCGCTCCTTCTTCGAGTTGTCCTTGAACACCTGACCTGATAGGCCGGCGGTCGCAACGAATAGCGCTTTTCGTATGAATCCCATTCCCACAAGGCCTCCTCAAGATTGCAGTGAACCTTGGTATAACGCTCGTCGCGCACAGCAGCGCAGGGCTGAGCTGTTTTCTACGCGCAATCCCGGAAATTGGGGGAAATAATCGGGACGTGCCAGATGACAGCCGATACCCCAGCCAGCCCGTGATTCCGCCCAGCCATCCGCCGAACGTCGCAGCGGCCGCTTGGGACCCTCACCAACTGAGCTACCGCCGCGCTGGCCCAGATATTACGCTGCCGCGCTCTAATCTTGATGGCCGTGAGACGCCGCGCCCTGCCGATCCTCGCCTCCCTGGCCGGCGCCTGCGTGGTCGCGCTGCTGATCTACGGCGTGTCCGCGCAGTCGCCCAATCGCACGCTCGACGAGCTCGTCGCGCGAGGGCAGTACCCGCTCGCGCCGGGCGCCACGCGCTCGCTGCCCGTGCTCGGCGGCGCCGGCCACAGCTCACTGGCCTCACTCAAGGGCAAGGTCGTCGTGTTGAACTTCTGGGCCTCCTGGTGCGAACCCTGCCAGCTCGAGGCGCCGCTGCTCGAGCGCGCCCAGAGCCGCCTCGAACGCCACGGCGGCACCGTGCTCGGCGTCACCTACCAGGACGCCTCGCCCGACTCCGAAAGCTTCGTCCGCCGCTACCACCTCACCTACCCCAACCTCCGCGACACCACCGGCGACTTCGCCCACTCCTACGGCACCCGTCAGGTGCCCGAGAGCTTCATCATCGACCGCCAGGGCCGGATCGTCGCCATCTCCCGGGGCCAGATCGAACAGGGCTTCGTCAACCGCGCGCTCGCGCTCGCGCAGCAGCTCGTGAGCCCTGCGCGGACGCGGACGCTGCTCGCGGTGCTCGCCGCCGCCGCGCTGACGCTCGCCGTGGCGGTCGCCGCGCCCACCTCCCAGGCCGCAGCCGGCGTCACACCGCGCACCTCGCTGCCGGTCATCGAACGCCAGGCCATGTGCGTGACCTGCAAAGTCGCCCTCAACGAGTCCCAATCCCCGCAGGCCGACCTCGAGCGCGCGTACATCCAGGGGCTGATCAACCACGGCGAGGGAGAAGCGGAAATCAAGCGTGCCCTCCTCGCCCAGTACGGCCCCACCGTGCTCGGCCTGCCGAGCACGCACGGCTTCGACCTTGCCGCCTACCTCGTTCCGCTCGCCGTCGTGCTCGCACTCCTGGCCACGCTCATCGTGCTCCTGCCCCGCTGGCGGCGCCGTGCCCGCGCCCAAGCCGCCGCCGCCAGGACCACCGCCGCAACGCTCAGCCCCGCCGACACCGCCAGGCTCGACTCCGACCTCGCGCGGTTCGACTGAGCTATCTCCGCGCGGCTTGACCGGCGCGGTTCGACTGAGCTACATCTGCTCGGGCGCACCCACCCCGAGCAGGCCCAGGCAGCGCGCGATCGTGCGCCTACTCACCACGCACAGGGCAATGCGGAACGACTCGACCGTGCCCGGCTCGGCCCCGACCACGCGGCAGTCGCGGTAGAAGGCCGTGAACGTCTGGGCCAGCTGGAGCGCGTACGCGGCGATCCGGTGCGGAGCCCGCCGCTCCGCCGCCTCCGCCAGCTCCGCCGGGAACGCCAGCAGCTGCTCGACCAGCGCGCGCTCGGTCTCGTGCAGCGACTCGCGCTCGAGGTCGGCCATCGCCGAGCTCGCCGCCTGGACGCGCTCGGAGCCGGCCTTCGCGAGCATCGAGGCGATGCGCGCGTGCGCGTACTGCACGTAGTACACGTCGTTCTCGCTCGACTGTTCGGAGGCCAGGTCCAGGTCGAGGTCCACGGTCGTGTCGTGGGAGCGCGCCAGCAGATACCAGCGCGCCGCGTCCACGCCGATCTCCGCCACCAGATCGTCCAGGGTCACGAACTCGCCCGCGCGCTTGGACATCTGCGCGCGTTCGCCCGAGCTCACCAGGTGGACGAGCTGCATGATCAGCAGCTCGAGCTCGCCAGGATCGCCGCCCAGGGCCTCGTACGCGGCCTTCATCCGCAGCACGTAGCCGTGATGATCGGCGCCCCACACGTCGATCTGCCGGTCGAAGCCGCGCTCGCGCTTGTCCTGGTGGTAGGCGATGTCCGACGCGAAGTACGTGTGCTCGCCGCTGGAGCGCACCAGCACCCGGTCCTTGTCGTCGCCGAAGTCCGTCGTGCGCAGCCACAGCGCCCCCTCGCTCGTGTACGTGTGCCCCTGCTCCTCCAGGATCGCCAGCGTGCGCGCCACCGGGCTCGGATCGCCCTCGTGCAGCGAGCTCTCATAGACCCACGAGTCGAAGCTGACACGAAAGTGCTCCAGCGACGCCGCGAGCTGCCCGATCACGATCGCGACCGCGGCGCGACCCAACTCCGCCGGGTCCATGCTCGAGGCGTTCGCCAGGCTCGCGACCAGATCGACCACGTAGTCGCCCTGATAGCCGTCGTCGGAGACCGCTTCGCCTCGCGCCAGCGCCCGGATCGACTCGCCCAGCCTGCGCACCTGCGAGCCCGCGTCGTTGACGTAGAACTCGCGCTCCACCTCATGGCCGTACACGACCAGCATGCGCCCCAGCGCATCGCCGTAGGCCGCGTTGCGGGCATGGCCCACGTGCAGCGGCCCGGTGGGGTTGGCCGAGACGAACTCGACGAGGATGCGCTCGGGCTCCTCGACATCCCCGGCGCCAAACGAGTCGCCCGCCGCCAGCGCCTGGGCGAGCGCGGCCGTCAGCCACGAGTCCGACACGAACAGGTTCAGAAAGCCCGGGCCGGCCACCTCGAAGCGCTCGACGCTCGCCCCCAGCCGCGCCTGCAGCGCGCTCCCCAGACGCTCGGCGACCTCGCGCGGGGGGACGCCGAGAGCGGGCGCCAGCAGCAGGGCCGCGTTGGTGGAGTAATCGCCGAACTCCGCCCGCCGCGGACGCTCCAGCGTGATCGACGCACGGCCGCCCTGGGCGCAGGCGCCGTCCGCGAGCTCCTCCGCGGCCGCGAGCACGGCCCGGCGCAGGCTCTCCAGCGGGGCTTGGTGGTCGTCGGGTGCAGGCTCGTTCATGGGTCCGTTCTCGGCGCTTGCGATACTAGCTACGTGAACGACCAAGACTCAGGCGCCGAGCGCCATATAAACATCCATCTTTCCCCCGAGATCATGGGGGGCGTATACGCCAACTTTGCCAACGTCAGCCACTCCGACTACGAGTTCACCGTCACCTTCGCGCGCGTCGACCACGAGGTCGAGTCCGACGAGGTCCCGGGCGTGGTCGTCTCCCGCGTCAACCTGTCCCCGCGCTTCATGCGCGAGCTGATCGACGCGATGGAGGACAACTACTCGAAGTGGAGTGCCCGCGAGGGCATCAAGAACCTGCCCGAGTACGGCGGCGGCGAGGCCGGCTCCGACGCCGACTAGGTCGCGCGGCGCGCGGCGGTGCGAGCACCGGGCCTGGCTGCGCTCCACCAGCGGAATCGATCGTGGAACGCCCGACCTGCAGCGGTGTTCCTACCCTGCAAGGATGAAGGTCGCAGTCATCTCTGACATCCACGCCAACCGGCATGCCTTCGAGGCGACGCTCGACGCGGTCGCAGCCAGCGACGCGTCCGAGCTGTGGTGCCTGGGCGACCTCGTGGGCTACGGAGCCGAGCCCGATGCCTGCGTGGAGCTCGCGCGCCAGCACGCCGCCGTCTGCCTGGCCGGCAACCACGACCTCGCCGTCACCGGCGAGATACCGCTCGACGAGTTCTCCCGCGGAGCCAGCCTCGCCGCGCAGTGGACCAGGGAGGTGATCGCGCCCGAGAACCTCGCCTTCCTGGAGGGCCTGCGCCCGCAGGGACAGGAGGGACGGGTCGGCCTCTACCATGCCAGCCCGCGCGACCCCGTCTGGGAGTACGTGCTCTCGGCGCTGCTCGCCGAGCTGTGCCTGGACGTCCAACGTCAGCGCATCTGCCTGATCGGCCACTCGCACGTCGCGCTCTCGTTCGTACGCCGCGAGGGCGAGCTCGCGACCGGCGAGCCGCGCCGGGACCACGCACAGCTCGACGTCGCCAAGGGCGACTGGCTGCTCAATCCCGGCAGCGTCGGCCAGCCGCGCGACGGAGACCCGCGCGCGTCCTGGCTGCTGCTCGACCTCGACGGCATGGCCGCCTCCTTCCACCGGGCCGACTACGACATCGCCGGCGCGGCCGCCGCGATCCGCGCCGCACGCCTGCCCGACTCGCTCGCCGAGCGCCTGGAGTACGGGCAATGACGCTGCGCGCCAGCTCACGCGTCCTGCTCGCCGGCCTACTCGGCCTCGCCGCCGCCCTGCTCGTCTCCTGCGGCAGCTCCAACGACAGGCTGATCCCCGTCGCCGACGCCGGACCCCTGCAGAGCGACTTCGAAGCGGTCGCACAGGAGGCGGAAACCGGCAACGGGAGCTGCTCCGCGACCGAAGCCGCGATCGCAAAGACCGAGCAGGACTTCGGCGCGCTCCCCGCCACCGTCGACGCCGGCCTGCGCAACACGCTGCGCCAGGGCATCGAGAACCTGCGCGCGCACGCGCTCGCCCTGTGCGCGCAGCCGCTCGCGCAGACCACCGCCACCACCACCCCCAAGACCACCACCAGCACCGGCACCGCCACCACGACCCCCACGACCCCCGCGACCACGCCAACGACCACCCCGACGGCCACAGCGCCGAGCACCACCCCGACCACGTCCAGCCCCGGAGGCGGCACGCCCGCGCCGGGCGCCGGCGAATCCTCCCCGGGGGCCGGCAACGGGCAGGGTGGCGGCACCGGCGCCGGCGAAGGCGCAGCCGGGGCGGGTGGCGGCGGCTCGGCCGGCAGCGCGGAAGCCGGCGGCGAACGGGAAGCCGGCAAATGAGCGTCGGCGACATCGCCGGGCGCTACCGGCTGGAGGGCCGGCTGGGCTTCGGCGGGATGTCCACCGTGCACCTCGCGCGCGACCTGCGCCTCGAGCGCCCCGTCGCGGTGAAGCTGCTGGCCGAGCATCTCGCCGACGACCCCGCCTTCGTGTCGCGCTTCCAGCGCGAGGCGCAGGCCGCCGCGCGCCTGGTCCATCCGAACATCGTCCAGGTCTTCGACTCCGGCCGCGACCAGCGCACAGGCCAGTATTTCATCGTGATGGAGTACATCGAGGGCTCCTCCTGCGCCGAGATCCTCCGCGACCACGGCTGGCTGGAGGTGGACGAGGCCGTGTCGATCATCGAACAGGCGTGCGAGGGGCTGCACTACGCGCATCGCCACGGCGTAGTCCATCGCGACGTCAAGCCCGGCAACCTGCTGCGCTCCCGCGAAGGCGAGGTCAAGCTCGCCGACTTCGGGATCGCCAAGGCCACAGAGCAGTCGAGCATCACCCAGGTCGGCTCGGTCCTCGGCACCGCCGCCTATCTCGCGCCCGAGCAGGCACGCGGCGAGGAGGCGGGGCCGAGCGCCGATCTGTACGCGCTCGGGGTCGTCACCTACCAGCTGATCTCCGGGCGTCTGCCTTACGAGGCCACCTCGCTGACCGAGCTGGCGCTCAAGCAGCAGCAGGAGGAGCCGCCCACGCTCGATACGCTCGTCGCCGCCGTCAGCCCGGAGCTGGCCGCCGCGGTGGCGATCGCGCTCGCGCTCGACCCGCGCGATCGCTACACCACCGCCCTGGAGATGCGACATGCGTTGAGCGACGGCGCCAGGGGCATCGCACCGGCCGAGCGCACGCGCAGCGCCGGGCGAGGCGGGGCAGGGTGGGGCGGGGCAGGGCGGGGAAGGGGATCTAATGCAGAGGCGACCAGCGTGCTTGCGAGCTCCCGGCGCTCGAGCGCGCCCTCCAGCACCGTCGCCGCCCGCCGGCCTCGCCCCGGATCACCCAGGGCGGCTGCCGCGACCGCCGCGCGGCCCAGCCCCGCCCCGGCGTCCGCCCGGCGCAGGTCGAGCCGCCTGCTCGTGGCCGTGCTCGCGCTGCTCGCGCTGGCGCTTGCGATCGTCGCCGTGGTGGTCTTGACCGCTCCCGCGCCGACCAAGGTGATGCTGCGCAACGTCGTCTACTCCGACGTCCAGCAGGCCTCCTCGGCCCTCAAGCAGCTCGTCTCCGAAAACACCCAGTAGAGGGGGCGTTGACAGGGCGCCCACCCACCCCGCCCACACCACCCACCCGGCCCGCCCATGCTCGCCGCCATCCTCGATGTCAAGCACCTGGTCCAGGTCTTCGGCTACCCGCTGCTGTTCCTGCTCGTCATGAGCGAGGCCGGCGGGGTTCCCATCCCGGGCGAGACTGCCCTGATCGCAGCCGCAGTCCTGGCAAGCCAGGGCAAACTCCAGATCGAGCTCGTCATCCCCCTCGCCGCCACCGCCGCCATCGTCGGCGACAACATCGGCTACGTGATCGGCCGCAAGGGCGGACGCTGGCTGCTGCAGCGACCCGGCGCCTTCCAGCGCCAGCGCCTGGAGGTGCTGCGCGTGGGTGAGCCGTTCTTCGAGGTCCACGGCCCCAAGGCCGTGTTCTTCGGGCGCTTCCTGCTCGGCCTGCGCATATGGGCGTCGTGGCTGGCAGGCGCCACGCGCATGCGCTGGCGCTCGTTCGCGCTGTGGAACGCGCTCGGAGGGATCAGCTGGGCCAGCGCGGTCGGACTGATCGCCTACTTCCTCGGCCACTCAGCCGGCAGCGCCCTCGAAGCCTTCGGCCTGTACGGGCTGGTCGCCGTGCTCGTGGCGATCCTCAGCGCGCTGGTCCTGCACCACCGCCACGCCCGCCACCGACGCCACGGACGCAGGACGCCCGACGAGTAGCGCTCAGCAGCCGTTGCAGGGAGCGATGCGTTCCCACATGTCAGCCAGGCTGCCCAGCTCATCCTCGGAGAAATGCGAGAAGAACTGCTCCCTGATGACAGCCAGATGCGTTCCGCGCGCTTCTTCCAGCCGTTCGCGCCCCGTGTACGTGAGGCACGCGTAGGAACCGCGGGCGTCGTGGTCGCACGAGCAGCGCTCCAGCAGCCCCTCCCGCTCCAGGCGGTCGACCAATCGCGTCAGACCGCTGCGCGACAGCTGCGCCTGCTCAGCCAGTTCGCACATGCGCATCCGCCCGCCGCTCGCCTCCTCCAGGTGGTGAAGCACCTCATAGGAGGTCATCGGCAGCCCGTGCGCCTGCTCCAGCTCGGCGTCCAGTCGCTTGGCCAGGCACGCGTGCGCCCGCAGCAGCCCGCGCCAGGCGCGCAGCTCCCCCAATGTCAGGGTCTCCTGCTCGGAGTGGGCGATCTTGACGGCGGTGACGGTCGACATGGCGGTCCGATCCAACAGCCTTCTCAATCGAACATAGCAGCGCCGGCACGCAGCGCTCGGGCGATCGCCGTCATCGCCGCGTCGCCCTCCACGCCCACAGCATCATCAACGGCTGCAGCGGCAGCCGCGCATACAGCGCCCAGCGCGGAATCCTGCGGAAGCGCCCAGGCTCGCGCGCCATATGCACGTTCGCCGGGAACACCGCCGCCAGCAGCGCCACCAGCCCCAAGCCCGACACGCGGCGCGTCCACGGCAGCAGCACCCCCACGCCACCCGCGATCTCCGCCACCCCGCTGAGGAGCACCAGCCGCTTCGCTTCGTCCTGCAACCGCGGCGGCACGATCTGCTCGTACGGCCGCGGCATCACGAAGTGGTTCACCCCCGCACCGATGAAAAACGCCGCCAGCAGGCCCCGCTGGCCGATCTTCGATCGGTGACGCCCCGCTGCCGGTTCCCGCTCATCTGAGGCCACCTCTGCTCCTTCCTGCAACGCGCACCCCCATCCCCCGGCCGGTAGGCCGTCCATTGAAAATCTAGCGACCCTCGATCAACGACCGCCCCGTCATCTGCGCAGGCTGCTCGATCCCCAGCGCCTCCAGCACCGTCGGCGCCACGTCCGCCAGGATGCCGTCACGCTCGCGCAGCGCTGCGCCCGAGCTCGTCAGGATCAGCGGCACAGGGTTCAGCGAGTGCGCCGTGTTCGGGCTGCCGTCAGGCTCGAGCATGTGGTCGGCGTTGCCGTGGTCCGCCGTCACCACGCACGCCCCGCCGCTCTCGTGCACGGCGCCCACCACCTCGCCCAGGCACTCGTCCACGGTCTCCACTGCCTTCACCGCCGCCTCGATCACCCCCGTGTGCCCGACCATGTCCGCATTTGCGAAGTTGATGATCCCGAACCGCGGCCGGTCCTGGCGCCACGCGCCCACAAAAGCCGCCGCCGCCTCGCGCGCGCTCATCTGCGGCTTGTGGTCGTACGTCGGCACGTCCCGCGCCGAGGCCACCATCTCGCGCCGCTCGCCGCTCAGCGGCGCCTCGTCGCCCCCGTTGAAGAAGTACGTCACGTGGGCATACTTCTCGGTCTCCGCCACGTGCAGCTGGGACGCCCCGGCCTGCGCCAGCACCACCGACAGCGTGCTCGCCGGATGTTCCGGCGAGAACACCACCGGGTACGGCCAGCCCTCCTCATAGCGGGTGAGCGTCGTATATCGGGCGATCGCCTGGAGTCCCCCGCGGCCCGTCCACCCCGGGAGGGCCGGCTCCAATCCATCCTCGGGCGGGTGGGGGCCTTCTCCGAAGCCCGGCTCCGCCAGCGCGCGCGTCAGCTGGCGCATCCGGTCGGGGCGGAAGTTGAACGCGATCACGCTGTCCCCCGGGCGGATCGTCGCCTCCCCACCGACAAGCGTCGGCTCGATGAACTCGTCCGTCTCGCCCCTGCGATACGCATCCTCCACCGCCTGCTCGCCGCTGTCCGCATGGTGCGGCGCGCGGCCGTGGACGAGCATGTCGTACGCCCGCTGCGTGCGTTCCCAGCGCCGATCGCGGTCCATCGCCCAGTAGCGCCCGACCACCGACCCCACCCGCGCGCCCGACGCGTGGTCGAGCTCCCTCAGATATCCCGCCCCGGCGTGCGGAAGCGTGTCGCGACCGTCGGTGAACGCGTGCACCACCAGGTCCCTCACCGCCAGCGCGTGCCCCAGCGCGATCAGCGCACGCAGATGGTGCAGCGACGAGTGCACCCCGCCGTCGGACACCAGGCCCAGCAGGTGCACCCGCTCGGCGCCCGCGAATGCCGCCCGCAGGACCTCGTTCTCGGCCAGCGACCCGTCCGCGACCGCGTCGTCGATCCGCACCAGGTCCTGGCGGACCACCGCCCCCGCGCCCAGGTTCAGGTGCCCCACCTCGCTGTTGCCCATCTGCCCTTCCGGCAGCCCCACCGCGCGCCCACACGCGGTCAGGGTCGTGTGCGGATAGGAGTCCCACAGCTCGTCGAACACCGGCGTGCGCGCCAGCGAGATCGCGTTGCCCGGACCCGGCTCGGCCACGCCCCACCCGTCGAGCACCACCAGGCAGGCGCACGGCACCGGTAGGCCGCGAGGGCCCACAGGCAGGCTCGCGGGGCCGGTCGGGACGCTCATCGCGCGGCCGCCGCCACGATCTGCGCGAACGACTCCGCCTCCAGCGACGCCCCGCCCACGAGCGCGCCGTCCACATCCGCCAGCGCCAGCAGCTCCGCCGCGTTCTCCGGCTTGACCGATCCTCCGTACAGGATCCTCACGTCCCGCGCCGCCTGCCCGTCCCGGTCGCCCACCAGCGCCCTGATGAACGCCATCGCCTCCTGCGCCTGCTCGGGCGTGGCCACCCTGCCCGTGCCGATCGCCCAGATCGGCTCGTACGCGATCACCACCTCCGCCAGCCGCTCGCTCGGCACCCCCGCCAGGTCGTCCCTGACCTGCTGGCGCAGCTTGCGATCGGTGTCGTCGTTGTCGCGCTCCTGCTCCGTCTCGCCCACGCACACGATCGGCACAAGCCCCGCGGCCAGCGCCGCCGGAATCTTCAGCGCGAGCGCCCTGTCCGTCTCTCCGAACATCGCCCTGCGCTCGGAGTGCCCCAGCACCACGCCGCGCACGTCCAGCTCGCGCAGCATCGGCGCCGACACCTCTCCTGTGTACGCGCCCTCCGGCTCCTGGTGCATGTTCTGCGCATACACCTCCACGCGCGATCCCCGCGCGCTGTCCACCATCGCCCGCAGGTCCGTGAACGGCACGCAGATCGCCACCTCCACGCCGTCCACCGCCGACACGCGCGGCAGCAGCCCCTGGATGTGCTCCTCCGCCTGCTCCTGCGTCTTGTGCATCTTCCAGTTGCCCGCGATCAGCGGCGTGCGGGTGGGCGGGGTGGGCGGGGGCCCGGACGACTGGGCCTCCATCAACAGGACACCCCCGTGCCCTGCAGCGCCTGCACTCCCGGCAGGGTGCGGCCCTCGACCAGCTCGAGCGTCGCGCCGCCGCCCGTCGACAGGTGGTCGACCGTGTCCTCCATCCCGAATCGCGCCAGCGCCGCCGCCGAGTCGCCGCCGCCCACCACCGTCAGGCCCTTCGCCTTCGCCATCGCCTCCGCCACCGCGCGCGTGCCCGCCGCGAACGGCTCCAGCTCGAACGCGCCCATCGGGCCGTTCCAGAAGACCGTCCCCGCGCGCGCGATCTCGTCGCAGTAGCGCCGCCTGGTGGCCGGGCCGATGTCCAGGCCCATCCAGCCCTGCGGCACCTCCACCCCGTGCAGCACGCGGTGCTCCGCGTCGTCCGCCAGCCGGTCGCCGATCACCAGGTCGTCCGGTGTCATCACCGACGCGTGCCCCGGCTTGACCGCCGTCGCCAGCAGCGCGCGGGCGTGCTCGGTGTCCTCCGCGTCGCACAGCGAGTCCGCCACTTTGTGGCCCTGCGCGCACAGGAACGGGAAGCACATCGCCCCGCCGATCATCAGCACGTCCGCCACCTCCAGGAAGCGGTCGATCACGCCGATCTTGTCCGCCACCTTGGACCCGCCCACGATCACCGTCAGCGGGCGCGTCGGGTGCTCGAGGATCTCCGTCAACGTCTTGACCTCGCGTTCCAGCAGCCGTCCCGCCGCGCTCGGCAGCAGGTGCGCCACGCCCTCCGTGCTCGCGTGCGCGCGGTGGGCCACGCCGAACGCGTCGTTGACGTAAAGATCCGCCAGATCCGCCAACGAGCGGGCGAACCCCGGGTCGTTGCTCTCCTCGCCCGGCTCGAAGCGTACGTTCTCCAGCAGCAGCATCTCGCCGTCGCGCAGCTGCTCGGTCAGCGCCTTCACCTCATCGCCGACGACCGCCGGCGCCAGCGTCACCTTCGCGCCGGTCAGCTCGCGCAGGCGCTCCGCCACCGGCGCCATCGACAGCGCCTCGTCGCGGTGCCCGTCCGGCCGGCCGAGATGCGACACCAGCACCAGCCTCGCCCCCCGCCCGCGCAGCTCTTCGATCGTCCCCAGCGCCGCCACGATCCGCGTATCGTCCGCCAGCACCGTCCTGCCGTCCGCGTCCGTGTCCAGCGGCACGTTGAAATCGACCCGCACGAGCACCCGCCTGCCGTGCACGTCCAGGTCGTCGATGCTCCTCATCACCGGCTCACAGAACCCTCTGCACGAGGTCCACCAGGCGGTTGGAGTAGCCCCACTCGTTGTCGTACCACGCGACCACCTTCAGCATCGTGCCGTCGATCACCGCCGTCAGCAGCGAGTCGACGATCGCCGAGAAAGGCGACGAGATGATGTCCGTCGAGACGATCGGATCCTCGGTGTACTGCATGATCCCCGCCAGCGGGCCGCCATCGGCCGCAGCCTGCAACGCCGCGTTCATCTCCTCGACGCTCGTCTCGCGCGAGCACTCGACCGTGAGGTCGACCACCGATCCCGTCGGCACCGGCGCGCGCACCGCGAAGCCGTGCAGCTTGCCCTGCAGCTCCGGGATCACCAGGCCGATCGCCTTCGCCGCGCCCGTCGACGCCGGAATCAGGTTGATCGCAGCCGCCCGCGCACGGCGCAGGTCTTTGTGCGGCAGATCCTGCAGCCGCTGATCGGCCGTGTACGCGTGGATCGTCGTCATCAGGCCGTGCTTGATCCCGACCGTGTCGTTGACCACCTTCGCCACCGGCGCCAGGCAGTTCGTCGTGCACGACGCGTTCGAGATCACGTCGTGCGCGTCGCGGTCGTACGACCTCGTCGAAGTTCACGCCCAGGACGACCGTCGCGTCCGGATCGGTCGCCGGCGCCGAGATGATCACCTTCTTCGCGCCCTGCGCCAGGTGCTTGGCCGCGCTGTCGCGGTCGTGAAACAGCCCCGTCGACTCGATCACCACGTCGACCCCCAGCTCCCCCCAAGGCAGCCCCGCCGGATCGCGCTCGGCCAGCACCCTCAGCTCCCCGCCATCCACCTCCAGCGCGCTCTCGCCGCGAGCACGCACCGCACCCGGATACGGACCCAGGATCGAGTCGTACTTGAGCAGGTGCGCCAGCGTCCGCGCGTCCGTCAGGTCGTTCACCGCCACCCACTCGATCTCGTCTCCCAGAGCCTCGCCCCGGGCCCGGGCGGCGCGGAACACGTTTCGCCCGATCCGGCCGAATCCGTTGATCCCCACTCGTACCGGCATTCGTTGCCTCCTGAAAGCGAAAATGACGATGCCGGGTCATCAGGAGTCGCTGGCCGATCGGAGATCCCATCCGATCGCCGATCGGTCCATCGCCCGGCGTGCCCGGGGAGGCTATCAGCGCGCCGCCTCCCCGCGACCGGGCGCACCAGCGTGCGGCGACTCCGCGGCGCACGCGCGGCGACTCCGCACTGTTACTTCGCTTTCGTCGAGCGTATAACCATCGCTATACGCTCGCCGCCGGGGACTCTCTCAGGCGTTGCCCGGGGACCTGTCGATGTCCCGGTGAGCAACCGCCACGTCGAGGTCGTCGTGACCGCGGTAGCGCTCGGCCAGGTGCTCGGCGATCGCCACCGAGCGGTGGCGGCCGCCGGTGCAGCCGATCGCGATCACAAGGTGGGCCTTGCCCTCGGCGACGTACTGCGGAAGCAGGAAATCGAGCAGCGCCTGCAGCCTGACGTAAAGCTGCTCCAGCCGCCCGTCGCGAGCGATGTACTCGACCACGGGCTCGTCCAGCCCCGTCAGCTCGTGCAGCTCCGGCTCATAATGGGGATTGGCCAGGAAGCGCACGTCGAACGCGAGGTCCTCCTCGCGCGGCGGACCGTGCTTGAACCCGAAGCTCATGAACGTCACCGACAGCCGGCCGACGGTCTTGCGGGGAAGAAACTCCTCGGCGATCTTCTCGCGGAGCATCGCCGCGGACATGCCCGTCGTGTCGATCACCATGTCCGCGCGGCCACGCAGCGGCTCGAGCAGGGCGCGCTCGGCCGCGACCCCCGCCGCGATGCTGCCCTCCGGCGCCAGCGGGTGGCGGCGGCGGGTCTCCTTGTAGCGCGTCACCAGTGTCTGCTCGGCCGCCTCGAGGAACAGCACGTGGTGGGAGAGGCCGAGGGCGTGCAGGTCATCGACGACCGCCCGCAACGCTTCGAAGTAGACGCCCCCGCGAACGTCCGACACGACCGCCGCGCGCTCGACCTTCGATCCCTTGTGCACGAACAGCTCCACCAGCGAGCGGATCATCTCCGGCGGCAGGTTGTCGACGCAGAAGTAGCCCGCATCCTCGAACACGTTCATCGCGGTCGACTTCCCCGCGCCGGAGAACCCGGTGATCACCACGAGATCCTCCAGGCGCGACTCGATGACCGGCTCGCCGGGCTTCCCGCCGGCGGCTCGCAGCGGACGCAGGGGCCTGATCACGGCCATCGCCTGCATTGTGCCGCGCGGCGCGGACAAGCGGGTCAGCCCGCGCGGTGGAGGTGCCCGTGCAGCTCCCGGCCGACCTTCGCCGGCAGGCCGGGCACCGCCTGAAGCTCCTCGCTGGAAGCCGCCACTATCGCCTCCGGCGAGCCGAAGTGCGCGAGCAGCGCACGCTTGCGCGACGGGCCGATGCCCGGCAGCTCGTCCAGCAACGAGCTCTTCATCGCCCTGTCGCGGCGGCTGCGGTGGTGGGTGATCGCGAAGCGATGCGCCTCGTCGCGCACGCGTTGGAGCAGCTGCAGCTCGGGCGTCGAGTGTTCGAGCGCCAGCGGCGAGCGACGGCCGGGCAGGAAGATCTCCTCGATGCGCTTGGCCAGCGACACGACCGCCACGCCGCGGTCGCGGAAGCCCCGCAACGGCCCCAGCCCGGCCGCGAGCTGCCCCCTGCCGCCGTCGATCACCACGAGGTTCGGCAGCGACGCAAAGCTCTGGTCATACGCGGGGTCGTGCGGTGAGATGTCCGCCTGGCGCTCCCACTGGGCGAAGCGCCGGTCGAGGACCTCGGCCATCGCCGCATAGTCGTCGGAGGACCCCTGCACCGTACGGATCGTGAAGCGCCGGTAGTCGGCCTTCTTCGGCGCCCCGCCCTCGAAAACGACCATCGAGGCCACCGTGTGCGTACCGCCGAGGTTGGAGATGTCGAAGCACTCGATGCGAATCGGCGGCGCGTCCAGGCCGAGCGCCTGCTGCAGACCCTCCAGCGCCTCCACCCGGCTCTGGCGGCGGCGCTCGGAGCGCAGCCGCTCCTGGTCGAGCGCCAGCAGCGCGTTGCGCTGGGCCAGCTCGAGGATCCGGCGCTTCTCGCCGCGCTCCGCCGCGCGCAGCTCCACCGGCCCGCCGCGGCGGCTGGAGAGTGCGTCCGCCAGGGCCGGGCGCGGGGTCAACCCGCGCTGGACCACCAGCAGCGCCGGGATCGACGTTGAGCCGCCGTAGTACTGGAGCATGAACTCCTCCCCCACCTCCACCAGATCCCGCTCGGCCTCGTTGGCCAGATAGAAGGACTGGCGGTCCGAGAGCACGCCGTCGCGCACCTGGAAGACCTGCGCGTTGGCGTCGCGCCCGTCGACCGCCACGGCAACCGCGTCGAACGTGCCCACCGACTCGCTGGTCACACGGCGGCGCTCCAACAGCGAACGGACCGCGTGCAGCCGGTTGCGCTCCAGCGTCGCCTGCTCGAACTCCTCCGCCGCCGCCGCCGCACGCATCCGCGCCTCCAGGTCGCGCTCGATCGCCGAGAAGCGCCCGCCCAGGAAGTCGATGACGCCGTCGATGCTCTCGCGGTACCCCTCCCTGGAGACGTATCCCACACACGGAGCCCCGCAGCGCTTGATGTAGTAGTCCAGACACGGGCTGCCGCTGCGCCGCCCGGGCTCAGGCCCTGTGCACGAGCGGAACATGAACACCTTGGCCAGCACCTCGAGCGTGGCGCGCACCCGCTTGGCGTTCGAGTACGGGCCGAAGTACGCACGACCGGGACGATGGCGCTCGCGCGTGAAGTACACGCGCGGGTATGCCTCGTCGAGGGAGATGGCGATGAACGGGTAGGACTTGTCGTCGCGCAGGCGGATGTTGAAGCGCGGCCGGTACTGCTTGATGAAGCTCTGCTCCGCCAGCAGCGCGTCCGCCTCGGAGGCCACCACCACGCACTCGATTTGCTCGACGCTCGCAACCATCTCCGCGTGGCCCGGGCTGCTTGGCACCTGGGCCTTGGAGAAGTGCGAGGCCACACGCTTGCGCACCGACTTGGCCTTGCCGACGTAGATCACCCGGCCGTGCCCATCCCGAAACAGGTACACGCCGGGCTGGTCCGGCAGGGCGCGACGCTGCTGCGCGAGGCTCGCCTTCGCGTCCTGCCTGTCCGTCATCTCCCCGGTTGCCGCCATCGCTCCGAGGATAGGCCCCGTGGTGGGGAGCTCAGTAGGTGCGGTAGGCGCGCCAGTGGCGGTACACCACCAGCAGCGAGTACACAACGCCGCCGAGCAGCACGAACCACGCCAGCTCGCCGAACCCCGTCTGCCACATGCGCACTCGCGCCACGTACTCGAACACCGCCAGCGCGACCGCCCCGTACAGCAGCGCCCGGTGGCTATCGCCGAGGCTGTGCAACGCGATGCGGTGTTCGCGGTACAGGCGCAGGCCGAGATAGCCGACGCCCAGCCCGAACGCGACCCACAGCGCCGCTTCGAACGTGCTCGCCGCCCGCCCGCCCCCCGGCAGGAAGTACACGGCCGCCGCGATCGCGAGCACGATGGCCACGTTGCGGGCGGTCTTGAGACGGTCGGACACACACACAGACTAGCTTCAGGACATCGAGCGTCTGCTCGACGCCAGCGGCACGACCGCACGTATCCGCACCGTCCGAGCCCGTCAGTCGATCAGCGCCTCCAGGCGCGCGTACGCGTCCTCCACCGCGCGCGTGGCGGCCGTGTGGCGCGCTTCGGACTTGGCCGACTCGTACCGCGTGGCCCAGGCCGCCGGATCGGTCAGCTCCGCTTCCAGCGCCCGCAGCGCGGCCTCCGCCTCTTCGATCGCCCGCTCGGCCTTCTGCTGCGCGCTCAGCCGGTTCTTGGACGGCCCCTTGCGGCTGGGCCTGGACCCGCCCTTCTTCGCGGTCGCGGCAGCGCTCTCCGCGGTCCCGCGACCGTTGGCGGCGCCCGCGCGGGACCCCGATGCGTTGGCCACGCCCGGCGACGGCGCGAGCGCGCGACGGGAACCCGCTCCACCCACGGCGCCGGCGCGCCCCGGGGAGGCGGCCCGGCCGGAGGAGGCGGCCCGGCGCTCGTCGCGCACGCGCACGTACTCGGGCCAGCCGCCGAGGTAGCTGCGCAGCGAGCCGTCCTCCACCGCGATCGTGCGGGTGCCCACCGCGTCCAGCAGCGCGCGATCGTGGGAGACCAGCAGGATCGCCCCCTTGAACGAGCGCAGGGCGTCCTCGAGCGCCTCGCGGCTTTCGATGTCGAGGTGGTTGGTGGGCTCGTCCAGGATCAGCACGTTGGCGCCGGACTGGACCAGCACCGCCAGCGACAGGCGACGGCGCTCGCCGCCGGAGAGCCCGCTGAGCGGCTTGTCGGCCTCCTCGCCCGAGAACAGGAAGCGCCCGAGCAGCGCGCGCGCCCTGCCCGGGCTCAGCCCGGTGGCGCGCTGGGCCGCCTCCACGAGGCTCTGGTCCGGGGAGCCGCCGGCGCCGAGCTCGTCCGCGTGCTGGGAGAGGTAGCCGACCTTGACGTTGTGGCCCGTGCTCAGCTTCCCCGCCGCCAGCGGGCGGCGACCGGCCAGTGTCTCGATCAGCGTGGTCTTGCCCGCGCCGTTTGGGCCCACCAGCGACACGTGCTCGCCGCGTTCGAGCCACAGCTCGACGTGCTCCAGCAGGACGACCGGCTCCTCTCCCACCTCGATGCGCCCGTCGAGCAGCTCGAAGATCACCCGCCCCGAGCGCGCCGGTGCCGAGAACGCGAACTCAAGGCCCTTCCCGTCCCGAGGATCGCGCTCGATCCGCTCCATCCTCGCCAGCTTCTTCACGCGCGACTGCGCCTGCTTGGCCTTCGTCGCCTTGTAGCGGAAGCGCTCGATGAACCGCTCCATGCGCTCGATCTCCGCCTGCTGGGCCTCGATCGCCCTGCCCAGCGCGAGCTCGCGCGCGGCCTGCTCGCGGCGCCACTGGTGCCAGGTGCCAGCGAAGAAGCGCGAGCGGCCGGCCTCCAACTCCAGCACCGCCGTGCCCACCGCCTCCAGGAACCATCGGTCGTGCGCAACCAGCACCACCGCCGCGTCGAGGTCCACCAGCGTCTGCTCCAGCCACTCCAGCGACTCGATGTCCAGGTGGTTGGTGGGCTCGTCCAGCAGCAACACGTCCGCTCCCGTGGCCAGGGCGCGCGCCAGCGACGCGCGCGTCAGCTCACCTCCTGAGAAGGTGTCCAGGGTCCGGTCCAGGTCCGGCTCGCGGAAGCCGAGGCCGTGCGCCATGGCCGTCGCGCGGTTGCGCCACAGATACCCGCCGCGGGCCTCCAGTCGCGCCTGCGCGCGGGCGTAGCGGGCAAACGTCGCCTCGTCGCTCGCGCCGCCGGCCATTTTGGCCTCCAGCTCGGCCAGCTCCGCCTCGATCCGCAGCTCCTCCGCGCAACCCGACAGCAGGTACTCGCGCAGCCCCCTCCCCCGCTCCCGCGGCGGGCGCTGATCGTGCAGCGCGATCCGCACCCCCTTGGCGACGCTCAGCTCGCCCCGGTCGATCGAGGTCTCGCCCGCGAGCATCCGCAGCAGCGTCGTCTTGCCCGCCCCGTTGCGCCCGGCGATCGTCATCCGTTCGCGGCGCTCGAGCTTGAACGACACCCCGCGCAGCAGGGGCTGCCCGGCCATGTCCTTGTGCAGGTCCGATGCGATCAGCAGGGCCATCGGCTGCTGATGGTAGGCGTTGAGTTTGTGTCCAAGTGTGACCGGGCGGTGGGTCAAGTGTGACCGGGCGGGTGGGTGTTGTCCCATTGCGAATGCTGTATAGCGATCGTTATACAGCCGGCGGGAGGCAGTAGCGAAACTCTGCATCCCGCTCACAGAGCGGGATCGCGGAGGGCAGCTTAGCGACGGTACCCCATTCTACGATCGTCGTTACCCCACGCGATGAGCGCCGTGTTTGGGTCCGGGCATGCCGACCCCGAGCATGCCGGGGAAAAGCTCGCCTGCTGGGATGAGCAGCCCGAGGATGATGAGCTGTCCGACGGCCTTCAACTCAAGGACTATCGGGGCACCATCGCCGAGCGTTACGTCGGTGGGCGGCTGAGGCTCCACGTCCACGTACGTGTCGGGCGCGACGGTGATCTCCACGACGTATGTGCCGCCTTCGAGGCGATCGTCTCGGGACAGGATTTCCACCCCGTCGGGTATCAGTCGGGCAGGGGCAGCCTGAACTGTTATTGGGGCCAGGTGCCGGTGCTTGTCGAGGTTCCAGAGGGCGTGGAGCCGTTGCAGGAGAACGCCGTTCGCTCTCTTGTACGGCTGGCAACTCTCGATGATTGCCACCGCCTGATCGCTGAGGCCAAACAGCGGGCCGTAGCGCGTCTTCCCGCCCTTGTCGATCCACTCCCGCCGCATCTGCGCCGCGAACCCTTTCTTTGGCTTTTTCGTACAGATCGGGAAGGTATGGCTGCTGTAGGTCTTCCCACCATCGAGGATGACGAGTTGCCAGACGAGGTTGTCCAGGGCGGAGCGGAAATCGTGGACGATCTCACCGAAGATCGTTCCCCATCGGTAGGGGATGTTGGGTGCCCACCGGGGGTTGATCTCAAAGCGGTAGCGGCCGTCTTTACTGTGGTCGTACGAGCGAATGGTGTAGGGGTGCGGCTGGCGACAGAAGGCGTTGACTTCTCCGTCCAGGGCTGTCAGTTGCTCTACAGCGCGCTCCCACTTCGCCCAGACCCCGTGAAGGTTGGCAGCCACACGGGCGAGCGTATCTCCGTCACGCCGCGAGCGCCAACGTCCGTTCCTGATTCAGCGCACTCGTCAACTGAGAGAGGATCGTGAGGTTCGCGTGAAGCTGGACGCGCTCGATCCGCCGGACGCGAAGCGGCCCGAGGCCCCATTCGTGCTTCAAGCGTCCGAACGCGCGCTCGACGGAGCCACGGTGCCGGTAGAGGCCCTGCCAGCGCAGCGTCTCGCGCGGGATCAGCGGTTTCAGCCGGTTCGCCTTGAGCCATATCGACGCGGGCTTGCACTCGCCTGTAGGGCAGCGCCACTTGGTAGCGCCGCGCTTGCGGTCGGCCCCCGCGAACTTCCAGAGGCCGTGCTCGCAGTCGGGCGGCCCGTCCTCACCGCGCTTGACATCGGGCGTTTCGCGCAGCGGGATCACCGGGGCGATGTCCCGCACCGCGCACTCAAAGTGGCTGACCGCGTGGTCGTAGCCCTTGTCCATCGCGCATGTTTCGGGGTCGATCCCGAGCGCGTGGAGCTTGTCCAGCAGCGGGGCGACGGCCTTCGTCTCGTTCGTGCGCGCCGTCTCGATGCGCCATGCGAGCGGGAGGTCCGTCTTGGAGCAGACCGCCATGTGCAGCTTGAAGCCGAAAAAGCCGCCAGCGCCGCGCGTCGAGACTGCGGAGCGATGCCCCCACGACGCATCGGGGTCCGAGGACGGTCCCCGCTCCGGTTCGTCTGCTTTCCTGCCTTTCGCGTAGGCGGGCATGTCGGAGGCGTCGATCGACACGTCCCACCCGAGCACCGGGTTGGCCTTCTTGAGCGCACGGATCACGTCAGCGATGCAGCGCTCCAAGAGGGGCGCATAGTCGCGGAGCTTCGCTGTGAAGCGGTAGCAGGCGTACTTCGAGGGCACGTCCCCGTCCGGGGCGATCACGGCCGCGAGCGCTGCGTGCTCTCTGACGAGCGCTACGGTGCGCGTCCACGTCGGGATCGCGTACAGCGACTTCGCCAGCGCCATGCCGATCATCGCTCGGAGCGGGTAGCCGGGACGGCCCGTTTCGCGGGTCGCTTGAAGCTCGTCAACGAGCCGGGCGACCTCCGGCGAGTCGAGGATGGCCGAGAGGTCTGCGGCGACGGATCGCCGTGCTACGTTTTGCGAGGTCATGGAGGCTACAACTCCTTGATCCAGACCCCCGGCGGCGCTAACCGTGCGGGGGTCAATTTTGGCTCTAGTAAAAGAAAAACTACAGGTCGCGTCGGACGGAAAAACGGCGCAAATAGGGCGACCGCGCGTGTCCTTGGAGCGGCTGCGCGTAGGCTCCGCACATGCGAGCCGATCGCGCGGTTGTCGGCCTCACCGGCATGGCGGTTTTGGTTGCTGTCGCGTTTGCGCCAGGGAAGGTCTCGATGAGGGAGATCGTGTTCCTGTCGCTCGCTGCCCTGGTCTTTCTTGGGACCTTTGCGCCGAAGCTCCCGATTCTGCACGCGCTGCCAAAGGTAGGCGCGCCGCGTGTATCGGTGGTGCTGAGTTTCGAGGCCGTGGAGGAGGGCGGCTCAGAGGACCTTGTTGTGAGCCGTGTGGGCGGCGTCGCCGCGCCCAGAGTGCTGCGGGTGGGACTCGTGAACAGGGGGCCGGGGCGCGTACGTGAGGCGCTGGTCAACGTCCTTGTGGACGCGAGGATTGAGATCGTGGCCTCCGACTACCAAGGGGATACGACGGTCCCGCGCGGCAAGGCGATGCCCCGGACGGTGGTGGACGGCAAACCCATGAGGTTCTGGGCCGATGAGGTGTCCATCCCCAAAGATGCGCGTCTGCTCCATTACCGCCTGTCTTTCCCGGACGCACGCGCTCTCGGGAACGAGTTCTCGATACGGGTCCAGTACGACGCGGATGACCTGTACGGGGGCGAAAGAATCCACGAACAAAAGGTTCGTGTGGTGGACTTGAAGGACAAGCAGTGAGCGCCACGCCCAGCCCTGCGAGCGTAGAATCGTGCCATGGGATTCATGCGCAAGGCGCTGTTCCTCGGGACGGGCGGACTGTCCGGGATGGCGGGGGTCCGGGCCAACTCGAAGAAGGAGCGCACGGCCAAAGCGACCGAAAAGCAAGTGCGGCTCACGAAGCAGAGGTCCAGCCCGACCACTCGGACCTCGACAGAACGGCGATGGAAGGTGGCTTGCCCGGAGTGCAAACAGGAGTTCCTGTCACCGTTGAGCCCCAACATCGGCTGCCCCCACTGCCGGGCGCGCCTGACAGTCGGGCGCGAAGGCTTCCGCCACGTCTACGCCACACACGCAACGCTGGGCGAGAGCAATACCCAGCCATCGAGCCCTTTGGTACGCCCCGACGGCGCTATCGCAGAAATCCTCGCCGAGCGGCGGCAGCCAGGCGAAGGGTCGGAATCGCCCGCAGCGGACGGCCAGAGCATATCTGCCGAGCTTCAGCATCTCGCAGAGCTGCACAACAGCGGTGCGTTGAGCGATGCGGAGTTCGCCGCCGCGAAGGCCAAGGTGCTCGGGGCCTAGCGAGTTTCGCTACTCGTTTCGCTACACCCTCGCGGCGAAGGAACACACACACGCACGCACCGGCCGATGGGCGGGCTTCCAACCGTCGGGGCGAGCGGGGGCGGGCGGGGGCGGGCGGGTATCTATTCCCTCCGCTAGGATTCGTCGCGACCGATGCGCCACCGCCTGCTCGCAACGCTCGTCCCGCTCGCGCTGCTCGCATCGCTTGCCCTCGCCCCGTCCGCAAGCGCGTACAACGACGGGCGCGGCTACTACGGGGCAGTCACCGACAAGGTGACCGTCGAGGCGGCCTTCGCGATGATCTTGTTCTTCCCGACGTTCGTGTTCGTGATGAGCATGATCCAGCGCCACCTGGAGAAGCGCAAGGAAGCGCGTAAAGCCGCGCAAAAGGCGCTCCTAGGCAACGCTCAGTGGCGCGGCGGCTGGTAGCCAGCGTCCATCGATGAGCGAGCCCGAGCCGGTTCGCTACGAGCGCCGCGGCGCCGCCGCGGTGATCACGATCGACCGCCAGCACCGGCGCAACGCCGTCGACGGCTCCACCGCCGCGGCGCTGCACGAGGCCTACCTGCGCTTCGAGGCCGACGACGACGCGCGCGCGCTCGTGCTGACCGGCGCCGGCGGTGTCTCCTTCTGCGCCGGCGCCGACCTGAAGGCGACCGACACGATGGCCGGGCGGCTGATGAGCGAGGAGGGGCCGATGGGCTTCACGCGCCTGACCGCGTCCAAGCCCACGATCGCCGCGATCTCCGGCTTCTGTCTGGCTGGCGGCCTGGAGCTGGCGCTGTGGTGCGACCTGCGCATCGCCACCGAGACATCCACGCTCGGCTACCCGGAGCGCCGCTGGGGAGTGCCGCTGATCGACGGCGGAACCCAGCGCCTGCCCCGCATCGTCGGCCTCGGCCGTGCGCTCGATCTGATCCTCACCGGTCGCATGATCGACGCCCACGAGGCGCTGTCGATGGGCCTGCTCAGCGAGCTCGTGCCGCCAGGCGCGCACCTCGAGCGCGCGCTCGCGCTCGCCGATGGGCTCGCGCGCTTCCCCCAGCGGACGATGCTCGCCGATCGCCGCGCGGCGATCGAGGGCCTGGGGATGACGCTGCGGGAGGGACTCGCGCTGGAGGCGCAGGCCGGACCCGCCGTGTTCGAGGACGGCGCGCGGGGAGCCGCGCGCTTCGCCGCCGGGGAAGGGCGCGGAGGAGCGGGTGCGGGGGCGTAGCGATAAGAGATAGGCTCTCGACAGGATGGCTTACTTCGTGACAGGAGCGACCGGCTTCATCGGCCACCGGCTGGTGGAGCGGTTGCTGCAAACGCGCCAGGGCGAGGTGTACGTGCTGGTGCGCGAGAGCTCGACCGGCCGGCTGGACGAGCTGATCGCGCGCTGGAGCCTGGTGGTGGGCGCCTCGGCCGCGGATCGCGTCCAGCCCGTCCTCGGCGACCTGCGCCGGCCGCTGCTGGGCGTCGAGAAGGAGCAGGTGGCGGAGCTGCGCGGCAAGATCGAGCACTTCTTCCATCTCGCGGCCGTCTACGACATGACCGCTCCGGCCGAGCGCAACACGGCGGTGAACGTCGGCGGCACGACCCACGCGGTGGAACTTGCGCGGGCGGTGGACGCCAAGCACCTGCACCACGTCTCCTCGATCGCCGTCGCCGGCACGTACAAGGGCGTCTTCGACGAGGACATGTTCGACGAGGGCCAGCGGCTGCCCTCGCCCTATCACCGCACGAAGTTCGAGTCCGAGCGGATCGTGCGCGAGCAGCCCTACGTGGCCTGGCGGGTGTACCGGCCGGGGATCGTCGTCGGCGACTCCCAGACCGGCGAGATGGACAAGGTCGACGGCCCGTACTACTTCTTCAAGGCGATCCAGCGGCTGCGGCACCTGCTCCCCGAGTGGGTGCCGCTCGTGGGCCTGGATCTCGGCCACACGAACATCGTCCCCGTCGACTGGGTGGCGGGCGCGCTCGAGCACATCGCGCACGAGCCCGGTCTGGACGGCAGGGCGTTCCACCTCACCGACCCCCGCCCGCAACGCGTCGACGAGCTGATCAACGAGCTGGCCGCCGCCGCGCACGCCCCGCGCTTCGCCGTCAGCATCGACAAACGGCTGACAGATCCGCTGCCGAAGTGGCCGCTGGCGCTCGCCCTGGCGCTGCCGCCTTTCCGCCAGGCACGCAATCTGGCGCTGCGCCAGCTGGCGATCCCCGAGGAGGTGCTCGCGCACATGGAGCTGGTGCCGCGGTTCGACACGCGCGAAGCGGCGCGCGCGCTCGCCGGCTCGCCGCTGGAGCAGCCGCCGCCGCTGCAGGACTACGTGGCCCGCCTGTGGGACTACTGGGACCGCGAGATGGACCCCGACCTGCGGGGGAGGGGGACGCTGAAAGAGGCCCTGTACGGCCGGCACGTGCTCATCACGGGCGCCTCGTCGGGCATCGGGCGCTCGACCGCCCTGAAGGTAGCCGCCGCCGGCGGTGTGCCGCTGCTGGTGGCGCGCAACGTGGAGAAGCTCGAGGAGGTGCGCGCGGAGATCGTCGCCGCGGGCGGCACCGCGTACGTGTACGCGGCGGACATCGCCGACATCGAGTCGGTCGAACGACTGCTCGAGCGGGTGCTCGCCGACCACCGCAACATCGACATGCTCGTCAACAACGCCGGACGCTCGATCCGGCGCTCGATCGCGCTCAGCTACGACCGCTTCCACGACTTCGAACGCACGATGCAGCTCAACTACTTCGGCGCGGTCAAGCTGATCATCGGCCTGCTCCCGCACATGCGCGAGCGCGGCTCGGGGCACATCGTGAACATCTCCTCGATCGGGGTGCAGGCCAACCCGCCGCGCTTCGCCGCCTACGTGGCCTCGAAGGCGGCGCTGGACGCCTTCACCCGCGTGGTCGCCTCCGAGGTGATCGGCGACGGCGTGACGTTCACGACGATCCACATGCCGCTCGTGCGCACGCCCATGATCGCCCCGACGAAAATGTACGACGCCTTCCCGGCAATCAGCCCGGAGGAGGCCGCCGACATGATCTGCGAGGCGTTGCGTGCCCGCCCCAAGGAGATGGGCACGTGGATGGGAAAGGTCGGCGAGGTCGCCTACACGCTGTCGCCGAGCGCCGTCGACAGGCTCCTGCACCTCGCCTACCGCGTGTTCCCCGACTCGGCCGCCTCCAAGGGCCACGCCGACGTCGAGGAGCACGTCTCGTTCGAGCAGATAGCCATGGCGACGCTGACCCGGGGCGTGCACTGGTAAGGCGCAGCGCCGTCCCGCCGAGCGCGGTGTTGCAGAGCGCCGTCTCGCAGAGAGCGGTCTTGAGATGATCAGAGGGTGAGCGAGACGGCCCCGGCGATCGAGGTGAGCGCCCTGCGCAAGCGCTACGGCGACTACGAGGCGGTGCGCGGCATCGACATCACGGTGCGCCGCGGAGAGGTGTTCGGCCTGCTCGGCCCGAACGGGGCGGGCAAGACCACCACGGTGGAGATCCTCGAGGGCTACCGCACGCGCACCAGCGGCGAGGTCTGGGTGCTCGGACACGACCCGGCGAACCGGTCGATCGAGCTGCGCCGGCGGATCGGGATCGTGCTGCAGTCGGGCGGGATCTACAGCCACATCACCCCGCGCGAGGCGCTCACGCACTGGGCGAGCTTCTACCCGCATCCACGCGACGTGCAGGAGGTGCTGGCGCTCGCCGGCCTGCAGGAGAAGGCCGACGTGCGCAGCCGCAGGCTGTCGGGCGGGCAGCTGCGGCGGTTGGACTTCGCGCTGGCGCTGGTCGGCGACCCCGAGCTGATCTTCCTCGACGAGCCCACCACCGGCTTCGATCCCGAGGCGCGCCGCGCCGCATGGGAGACGGTGCGCTCGCTGCGGGCGCTGGGCAAGACCATCCTGCTGACCACGCACTACCTGGAGGAGGCGCAGGCGCTCGCCGACCGCGTGGCGATCGTCAAGGACGGGCGCGTGCTGGCGATCGGGCCGCCGCGCGAGCTGGGCGTGGGCGCGGGCGGGGAGGCGGGTCGGGTTGGTGGGCTTCGCTACAAGGTCGCCTACCGCGACCCGGACGGCGAGCTGATCGAGCGGGAGACCGGCGACCCGACCACGCTGCTGCACGAGCTCACCGGCGAGGCGCTCGCCCGCGGGCAGCGCCTGGAGGAGCTGTCGGTGGGGCGCCCGACGCTCGAGGACGTCTACCTGGAGCTGACCGCCGATGCCTGACGCGCTCGCCCTGACATGGCGCCAGTACCGCCTGGAGCGGAGGATGTTCTGGCGCAACCCGAGCGCCGCCTTCTTCAACTTCCTGCTGCCGCTGCTGTTCCTGGCGGGCGCCGGAGCGGCCCTCAGCGGCAACCAGCACCAGCTCAACCGGCTCGTGCCGATGATCGCAGGCATGAGCGTGATGTCGACCACGTTCACCGCGCTGGCCTACAACATCGTGTTCCTGCGCGAGCGCGGCGTGCTCAAGCGCATCCGCGGGACACCGCTGCCGAGCATCTCCTACTTCGGCGGGGTGGCCGCCAACGCGGTGACCAACACGGCGCTGCAGATCGCGATCATCGTGCTCGCCGGGCGGGTGTTCTTCGGGATCGGATGGCCGGCGCACTGGGGCGCACTGGTCGTGTTCGTGCTCGTCGGCGTTGTCTGCTTCGCCGCCCTCGGTGTCGCCTTTGCGCACGTCATCCCCAACTTCGAGTCGACCGCCGCGTACGTCAACGCCGTGTTCCTGCCGGTCGTGGCCATCTCGTTCTACGTGTTCGACTCCAGCAGCGCTCCCGGCTTCGTGCGCACGATCGCCGAAGCGCTGCCTCTGAAGCCGCTCATCGACGGGCTGTCCGCGGCGATGGTCGCGGGCACCGGCCTGGGCAGCCATCTCGACGCGCTCGCAGTGATCGCCCTGTGGGGCGGCTTCGGGCTGTACTTCGCCGTGCGCGGGTTCTCCTGGGAGGGGTCGCGCTCGTGAGCGCCGACGAGGGAGGCGCGCCATGAAGCAGCTTGCCGAGGACGTCCACCTGCTGCGTGGCTGGCCGCCGAACGCGATCAACGTGTACCTCGTCGGCGACGTCCTGATCGACGCGGCGACCCGGCAGGGGGAGCAGCGGATCATGCGCGAGATCGCCGGGCGCGAGTTGAGCGCCCACGCGCTCACCCACGCCCACCCCGATCACCAGGGGTCCAGCCACGCGATCTGCGAACGGCTGCACATTCCCCTGTGGTGCGGCCGGGGCGATGTGCCGGCGATGGAGACCCCCAGCGGGGTCTCGGGCTCGCAGACGCCCAGCTGGCTCAACCGGCTGCAGCGGCGGTTCTGGACCGGACCGCCGCACCCGGTCGCACGGGCGCTGGTCGAGGGGGACGAGGTGGCAGGCTTCACGGTCCTGGAGAGCCCCGGCCACTCGCGCGGACACGTTGCCTACTGGCGCGAGTCCGACGGGGTCCTGATCCTCGGGGACGTGCTCAACAACGTGAACGTCAGGACCGGGATTCCCGGTCTGCACGAGCCGCCGGCGATCTTCACCCCGGACCCCGCTCGCAACCGCTCCTCCGCGCGCAGGCTGGCCGAGCTGCGGCCGCGGCTCACCTGCTTCGGCCACGGCGCGCCGCTGCGCGACCCGGGCCGGCTCGCCGACTTCGTCGCCCGGTTGCCGGACTGACGAGCAGATGGCCGAGAGCATCTTCCTCGCCGACGGCGAGCGCTTGCAGCCAACCGAGCACGCCCGTGGGCCATGGGATCCGCGGGCCCTGCACGGCGGCGCCCCGGCGGCGTTGATCGCGGCCGCGTTCGAGCGCCTGGAGCCCGGCGCGGAGCTGCGCATCGCTCGCCTGGGCTTCGAGTACCTGCGCCCGATTCCGCTCGCACCGGTGACGTTGTCCACACGCATCGTCCGCCCCGGGCGGCGCGTGCAGGAGCTGGCCGGCGAGCTGCTCGCCGACGCCGGATCGGCCGGCGAGGAGGTGATATGCCGCGCGAGCGCACTGCGCGTGCAGCAGGTCCCGGCCGAGGTGGCTGCATCGGCCGCGTCGCCCGAAGTCCCCGGCGCGCAAGCGGCACTGCCCGCGCCCGAGAGCGGCAAACCGGTGCGGTTCTCGCTCGACGGCTCCACCGACTCGAGCTTCGCTGCCACGGCCATGGAGATGCGCTGGCTCGACGACCCGCGCACGCTCGGGCCGAGGCGTGTGTGGATGCGCCTGCGTCACCCGCTGCTGCCGGGCCAGGAGCTGACGCCGCTCGCCCGGCTGGCGGCCACGGCGGACTTCGGCAACGGCGTCAGCGCGGCGCTTCCGTTCGAGCGCTTCCTGTTCATCAACGCGGACCTCACGATCCACCTGCAGCGCCCGCCACGCGGCGAGTGGATCGGGCTGGACGCGCGCACGCTGCTGCACGGCGGCGGCACCGGCCTGGCCGAGAGCGTGCTCCACGACGTCCACGGGCCCGTCGGCCGTGCCTTTCAGACGCTCGTCGTGCAGCCGCGCTGAAACGGCGTCGTCAGCGCACGCCGACTTCGCCGAGCGCTGCGGGGTCGATCTCGTTGAGTTCGGAGACCGCTTCCGAGAACCTGAACTCATCTTTTTTGGAGATCGCGCTGGTGCCGTTTGGCGTCGTCACGCGCAGGTCGACCGTTCCCGGCGGCTCAGCCGGCGAGACGGCGAGGATCGACGTCAGGGAGCTCGACCGTGAAGCTGGCGGGGGTCGCTCCGAACATGACCGCCGTGACTCCGGAGAAGTTCCTGCCGGTGACGGTCACGGTGGTGGCGCCGGCGGAGGGCCCATCGTCGGGTGCGACCTGTGTGACGACCGGTGGATTTCTGACCGGGACGTAGACGAACTGGTCGAGCGGGCTGACGGGGCTGGTGCCGCCCGAATTGATCACGGTCACATCCACCGTGCCCGTCCCCGCCGGGGAGATCGCGCCTATCGATGTCGGCGAGTTGACTCTGATGCCGGTGGCTTCGCGCGAGCCGAACTCGACCGCCAGGACTTCCGTGAAGTTGGAGCCGCTGATCGTCACCGCGGTTCCGCCCCGCACCAGGCCCGCGTCTGGTTCCACGTGGGTGACCGTCGGGGCGTTCGGCCGCGTGGTGAACGTCCGGTCGTTGCCGTAGCTCGTGCCGCCGCCGTTGGTGGCGACGATCCGGAAGTGGTAGGTCGTGATCGCGCTCAGACCCGTAACGACAGCCGAAACCGCCACCGGGCTCGAACCCGACCCCGGCGAGGGTGTGCACGGCATACTCGCTTCATACGAGCTCGACGTGCCATATTCAAAGTGACAGTCACTGACCGCCGCCCCCTCGGGATTCACAGTCGCGTTCAACGTAGCCGAAGTCTGCGTCAAAGACGACGCTACGCCCGTTTCGACCGCCGGAGGATCGGGAGCGGTCGTGAACAGCAGATCGGGACCGTAGCTCGTGCCGCCTGCGTTGGTGGCGACGATCCGGAAATGGTAGCTGGTATTCGCGCTCAGACCCGTAACGGCAGCCGAAACCGCGACCGGACTCGAGCCCGACCCCGGCGGCGAGCTGCACGGAATACTGGTGCCGTAGCTGACAGACGTGCCATATTCAAAGTGACAGTCACTGACCGCCGTCCCGTCGGGATTGACGGTCGCGTTCAACGTCGCCGAAGTCTGCGCCAACGACGACGCCACATCCGTTTCCACGGCCGGAGGCTGTTGGCTTTCTGGCGGCTTGGAGGCCGGCCCTGGTTCGGGCTTCACGGGCAGCAGCAGCGGCGGGCGCGGCGACTGGTTGAAGTCGAAGTCGTTCGCCAGGTTGCCGAGCCCGGGAGCTTCTTCGCGCACGTCCGGCCGCAGATCCGGCCGCCCGTCCGTCAGCGGGTTCAGCCGTCCGCCTGCCAGGAAGTCGTCCTCGATGAACTTCAGGTAGGCGTCGTGGCTGAGCTGCTGGTGGTCGATGTAGCCGGCCTTGGCGTACGGGCTGATGACCAGTCCGGGCACGCGCAGGCCGTAGCCGTTTTCGTCGACGTCGGGGGGCACGACGTGGTCGTAGAAGCCGCCCCAGTCGTCCCAGGAGAGGAAGATCGCCGTGCAGCCCCAGCAGGGGCTGCGCATGATCGAGTTGATCAGGGTCGTCACGTACGCCTGGCCGGTGGTGATGCGGCGCGGGCGGGTGTTCGCGTAGACTTCGCCGCTCGGCACGATCCACGAGACGTTCGGGAGTCCACAGGACGGGTTCTGCGTCGGACGGCTTCGTAGAAGCTCGGCAGAGGCTGGATGTTCCCGAGCTGGCCGTCCTCTTTGACGTCGGTGAAGTCGGCCAGCGGGATTCCAGATGCCCGGCGTCTTTGCGTCCTGGTGGACCTTCGCGCAGGTGACGGCTTCGTCGTCCTCGCAGTCCGGCTCGTGCGCCTTCGTGCACGTAGTAGCGCCAGCTCACGCCGTCCTTGTGCATCAGGTAGGTGATGTCCGTCCACGGCGTAGGTCGCGCGCCCGGGTTCGAGCGGTGCGGACCAGCTTTCGGCGGGCTGGTGCGGGTTCAGCTGCCCACGCATCCAACGGGTCTTCGTCGCCCTTCGGGCACACTGGCCGACCAGCCGGACACGAGATACAGGTGCTCGGGCAGGCTCCACGAGGCCGCGGACTCGAACATGTCGTCCTGCAGCACGAAGTCCTCCGCGTAGGTCCAGTAGTTCGGGATGTCCCGCGCGTCGTGGTAGCCCATCACGTCCTGGACGCATTCGGCCTCGCTTCGGCGCATTTGCCGCAGCCGCCCGTTGTGGTGCAGCGTCTTTGTCCTCGGCCTGCGCGACGAAGCCGTCCATCTTGCCGCCGTCGATGTCTGCAACCGCCGATCCGGTGCCGTGCGGGCCGCCCGGGTTTTTGTCGCTCGACTCGTGGAACGGCTCGACACAGCCCCCGTTGACCGGGTCCGGCACGCACACGCCCGCGGGGATGCCGTTCGCCCCCGGGATAGGTGCCGAAGTAGGAGTCGAACGAGCGGTTCTCCTGCATGATCATCACGACGTGCTGGATCTTGTGGATGCCTTCCAGGGGGGCCGCGTCCGCCCACGGGGCAAGCACAAGCACCAGCACCAGTGCGACCAAGGCACCACCCATCGACGCTATGCCTCGACGCGCCTCGGTGCCCCCCACCTCGCGTCTCACGGCATCAGCCTCCTATACACAGCGTCATCTTCTCATGTCCACCCCGGGGGAAGTCCACCACCTGCTGCCGTACGCCACTTCCGGGCGCCCGCGCGCAGGAACTCCAGGCTCCGGCTACGACCAGCTTCTCTCGCGCACGGCGACGTCGCCGAGAGCCTCGTCGATCGCCGCGAGCGTGTCCGCGCTGAGCGCCACGCCGGACGCCGAGGCGTTTGCGCGCACCTGCTCGGGACGGCTCGCGCCGACGATCGCCGAGGCGACGTTCTGCTGGCGCAGGACCCAGGCGAGCGCCAGCTGGACCATGCTCAGGCCGGCCGCCTCGGCGATCGGTGCGAGCTTCTGCACCGCCTCGAGGACGCGCGGCTGGACGAGCCGGTCGATGAAGCCACCCATGCTCTCGCTCGCCGCGCGCGAGTCCGGCGGCGGCGGCTGGCCCGGCAGGTACTTGCCCGTGAGCACCCCCTGGGCCAGCGGTGACCACACGATCTGCGAGATGCCCTCCCGTTCGCACAGCGGGATCACCTCCGCCTCGGGAGCGCGCCACAGCATCGAGTACTGCGGCTGGCTCGATACCCAGCGCTCGACGCCTGGCAGCGCCAGCGACTGTCCGATCTTCTCGACCGGCCACTCGCTGAAGCCGATGTGGCGCGCCTTGCCCGCGCGCACCACCTCGGTCAGCGCCGCCATCGTCTCCTCCAGGGGCGTCCTGTCGTCGTAGCGGTGGCACTGGTACAGGTCGACGTGGTCGGTCTGCAGCCGCGCCAGCGAGGCGTCGATCTGCTTGTGGATCTGCGCCGCCGACAGGCCCCGATCGGTATCCGACATGGGGAAGTACACCTTCGTGGCCAGCACATAGGAGGAGCGATCGTGGCCGGAGAGCACCTCGCCGAGCAGCGTCTCCGCTGCGCCGCGCCCGTAGACGTTGGCGGTGTCGATGAAGTTGATGCCAGCCTCGAACGCCGCCTCCACGCAGGCCTTCGCCCGCTCCCGCTCCACTCCCCCGGAGTAGGTCAGCCACGAGCCGAGGCTGACCTCGGAGACCTGGATGTCGCTGCTGCCGAGCTGGCGGAGGTTCATACTGAGCGGCACACTACCGTCTAGACCGATGGCCGCGATCGACCCCAATCTGCGCATTCGTTCCGTCGCACTGGCCGTCAGCAACCTGCCGCGCAGCACTGACTTCTATGAGCGCGTGCTCGGCCTGCCGCTGATCGCCGGCGAGGATCAGCTGGCACTGCTGGGCCCCGATCCCGAGCGCCCGGCGCTCGTGCTCACCGATATCGCGGCGCCCACGCCCCTTCCCCCGGGCGCCACCGGCCTCTACCACGTCGCCTGGCTGCACCCCAGCCGCGCGGCGCTCGCCGAGAGCGTGCGACGGGTCGCCGGGGCTGGCTGGCCGTTCGAGGGCGCCTCCGACCACGGCGTCTCCGAGGCGCTGTACCTGAGCGATCCGGACGGCCTCGGGATCGAGATCTACGCCGACCGCCCGCGCGAGCTGTGGGAGCGCCCCGCCGACGGCCACGGTGTGAGGATGGTCACGCTGCCGCTCGACCTGGATGACCTGCTGGCGCAGTTCACCGGGGAGCCCGCCGCGGCGCTGTCGCCGGACACGGCCGTCGGACACGTGCACCTGAAGGTCTCACAGGTGCCCCGCGCGGCGGCCTTCTACCGGGACGCGCTCGGGCTGGAGGAACAGGCCCAGCTGCCGTCCGCCGCGTTCCTCGCGGCCGGCGGCTACCACCACCACGTGGGCCTGAACTCGTGGCAGAGCCAGGGCGCGGCGCCAGCCCCGGACAGCGCGCCGGGCCTGCGCGGCGTCGAGTTCGAGCTCGGCGACGCGGCCGCGCTCGACGCGCTCGAGCGCACCCTCGCCGACGCCCCGTCGCAGCCGCCGCCGGAGCGCGGCGCAGGCGACGAGCTGTCCGTGCGCGACCCCGACGGGCAGCTGCTCGCGTTCACGAGCCGCTGAGGACGGACGGGCGCCCGCGGGCGCCGGCCCGTCAGCCGCTCGCCGCGCTGAGGCGGTCGAGCTCCGCCGGCGAGAGCTCGAGCTCGGCGCACGCCAGCAGCTGCGCCAGCTGCTCTGTGGAGGTGGCGCTGGCGATCGGCGCCAGCACCGTCGGCTGGGCGAGCAGCCACGCGAGCGACACCGCCGCGACCGGCGTGTGGTGCGTGGCGGCGATCTCATCGAGCGAGTCGAGCACCGTGAAGCCGCGCTCGTTGAAGTAGCTCTCGCGCACGCCCGCCGCACGTGGGCTGTCGATCTCGGCGCCGTCGCGGCGGTACTTGCCGCTCAGGAAGCCCCGGGCCAGGCCGAAGTACGGGATGCATGCGAGCCCGTGGCGCTCACACACGCTCGCGAGCTCGCCCTCGTACTTCGCGCGCTCTAGGAGGTTGTAGTGCGGCTGCAGCGCCACGTACGAGGCCATGCCCGCGCCCGCGCCGATCCGCACGGCCTCCGCCAGCCGGGCGGCGCTGTAGTTGGAGGCGGCCGCGTGGCGGATCTTGCCCTCGTCGATCAGCTCGGCGAACGCGCCGAGCGTCTCCTCCAGCGGCGTGTCGGGATCGTCCCGATGGGCGTAGTACAGGTCCACCGTGTCGATGCCCAGCCGCTGCAGCGAGCCGTCGATGCCCTGGCTGATCGTCGCCGGAGAGAGCCCCGGCAGCTCGGGGGACATGCCGACCTTGGTGGCGATCACGAGCTCGTCGCGATTGCCGCGCGCGGCGATCCAGCGGCCGATGATCCGCTCGGACTCGCCCGCCCCGCCAGGACCGCGCCGCCCGTAGCTGTTGGCCGTGTCGATGAAGTTGCCGCCCCCCTCGACGTACGCGTCGAGCACCGCGAACGAGCGCTCCTCGTCGATCGACCAACCGAACACGTTTCCACCCAGACACAACGGGAAGACGTCGAGGTCGGTGTGGGCGAGGCGCGCGATGGGGTCAGGGTAGTCCAAGCGCAGCCGATGCCCTCGATCGACGGAGCCAGGCCAGACGGCCAGCGGTCTCATCATACGTGATGTGATACTCTGATGCAGATAGTGCGCACCACGGTGGACATCGACCAGCACGCACTCGATGCGGCGCAAGTAGAGCTGGGCACTAAGGGTCTGAGCGCCACGGTGAACGCCGCGCTGCGCGAGGTCGCGAGGCGTCGCGCGCTCGCCGGCTTCGACGTCACCCGCGACATCGACGGCACACCGGCAGAGGTTCAGGCCAACCGACTGGAGAGGTTCCCTGAGTCCGGACACTGAGGTCGAGCCTCTCGCACTCGACGCTCCTGCGCTCCTCGACACCGGCGCCTGGACATGGGCGCGAGACCGCCGCTTCCCTCAGCTTGCGTCCTGGTTCAACGCCCAGGTTGCCGGCGGCCTTGTGCTCGTGTGCGACCTCGTGATCCTGGAGCTCATCCGCTTGACCCCGAACGAGGCCCGCGCCCGAGAGGTGGCGGCTCGCCTCGACGCATTCGAGTCGATCCCTATGCCGGCGGCCCTATGGAGCCGCGCGCGCAAGCTGCAGACCTCGCTGGCGGCCAACGGCGACCATCGTCGAGTGCCTCCCGTCGACCTACTGATCGGCTGCGCCGCAGAGGCCGCGGGTGTCCCGCTCGTCCACTATGACCGTGATTACGAGCGCATCGCCGCTGTCAGCGGGCTCGAGCACCGCTGGCTCCTGCCGGACGGGACGCTCGCGTAGCGGGCGTAGCGGGCGCCCGTTCACCTGCGCCGCCCCATCGCGAAGCTCTGCACCGGCGGCGCCGCGGCGCGCATGCTCGAGCCCACCTCGCCGCTCTCCATGTCCTCCTCGCCGGCGTTCGTCTGAGCCGCGCCCGCCTGCGCCTGGCGCTCACGGCCGGGCAGACGGTGAACGCGCGCCTGGGCAGCCCGGCCCTCCTCCTCGACGACGCCGCCGGACACGAAGCGCTCGAGCGGGGCGAGCTCGCGCACGATCACGTTGACGACGCCCTGCGCGCGCTCCAGAGTGCCCCTCGCGAGCAGCAGCGGCTCCGCGCGCGCGAGGTGGCGGTGGCGCTCGTACACCGCCTTGCCCACGATCAGGTTGACCGTGCCGAACTCGTCCTCGAACAGCAGGAACATCGTCCCCTTCGCCGTCCCCGGCCGCTGCCTGGCGATCACCAGCCCTGCCACCGCAACCTGGCAGCCCGATGGCAGCCGCGGCAGCTGCGCGCTGGTCGCGAGCACGACCGGGTCGGCGCCGCTCGGCATACCCCGTCGCGAGGCACACCCTGGGGGGCACCCTCCCTCTGGGAGGACAGGCAGGCAGGCCGTCAGCCGCTCGCGCAGGATCGCGATCGCGTGCTCGCCGATCGTCACCCCGCTCGTGGAGTAGTCCGCGATCAGCCGCTGCCAGCGCCCGAGCGGGCGCAGGCGCGGCGCCGCCGGCAGCTCCACGGGCAGCGCCAGCTGGGTCGCCTCTCCGGCGCCCGCCATCTCGGCCGGCGCCGCCAGCCCCAGCTGCCACAGGGCCTCCCGTCTATCTGCCCCCGTTTGGGTGCCTGCCCCCGTTCGGGTATCGCCCCCTCCGATGAGCCCGTCGCAGGCTCCCGACCAGGCCAGCTGTTCGAGCGACCCGCGCCTGCAGCCGACGCGTCCGGCGAGCTCGCCGAGGCTGGCGAAGGGTCCGTTTCGCTCGCGCTCGGCCACCAGCGCCTGCATCTCCGCGCTCGTCACGTCCTTGACGTAGCCCAGGCCCAGGCGCACGCCCCCGTCCTCCACCGCGCACTGCACCTGTGACGCGTTCACGTCCAGCTTGTGGATCGCGATCCCGCGGTTCTCCGCCTCGTGGACGAGGCTGTCCGGGGCGTAGAAGCCCATCGGCTGCTCGTTCAGCAGCGCACACAGGAACTCCGCGCCGTAGTGCACCCGCAGCCACGTCGACTGGTAGGCGAGCAGGCCGAAGGCGGCGCTGTGCGCCTTGGGGAAGCCGAAGCCGGCGAAGCCCTCGACCATCCCCCACACGCGCTCCGCCGTCGCGCGGTCGGCGCCCGCGTGGCGCAGCGCCCCCGCGACGAAGCGCTCGCGGTGGCCCTGGAGCATCTCGTGCGAGCGCTTGCGGCTCATCGCCCGGCGCAGCCCGTCCGCCTCGCCCGGGCTGAAGCCCGCGAACGCTTCCGCCACCTGCATCACCTGGTCCTGGAAGATGATCGTGCCGAGCGTCTCGCGCAGGACCGGCTCCAGCGCCGGATGCTCGTAGGGGATCTCATACGCCGGGTCCTCGCGCAGGCGCCTGCGCCGCTCGATGTACGGGTTGATCGCCCCGCCCTGGATCGGCCCGGGCGCACGATCGCGACCTGGATGGTCAGGTCGTCGAGGTTCTCCGGCCGCGTGCGCCGGAGCGACTGCATCTGCGCGCGGCTCTCGATCTGGAAGACGCCGACCGTGTCCGCCGCGCGGATCGCCCTGAAGGTCTGCGGATCGTCGAACGGGATGCGCGAGAGGTCGATGCGCTCCCCGCGCACGCGCGCGATCTCCTCCACGCAGCGCTCCACCGCCGAGAGCATCCCCAGGCCCAGCAGGTCGATCTTCAGAAAGCCCGCGTCCGCGCACGAGTCCTTGTCCCACTGCACCATCTGCCTGCCCTCCATCGCCGCCGGCACCACCGGGCAGCAGTCGATCAGCGGCCTGGTCGCGATGACCATCCCGCCCGGGTGCTGGGAGAGATGCCGCGGCAGCCCGTGCGCCTGCTCGACCAGGTGCGCCAGCCAGCGCCAGCGGGTCGAGCCCGCTCCCCGATCCCGCATCCGCGATGGAGCGCTGCCGGCGAGGGTGCGCTCCCACGCTGGACGCGGGTGGGCGGGCCTGCGGATCATTCGGCTCCGCGCCGCGGGCCGCACGCTCGATCTCGCCGGCGCGGCAGGCCGAGGACCTTGCCCAGCTCGCGGATCGCCCCGCGCGCGCGGAAGGTCGGGAAGGCCGCCACCAGCGCCGCGCGGTCGCGCCGTAGCGCTCGTGCACGCGCGGGATCAGCCGCTCGCGGATGTCGCGCGGGAAGTCCAGGTCGATGTCCGGCAGCCCGTGCAGGTCCTCGTGCAGGAAGCGCCCCAGCGCCAGCCTGTTGGCGATCGGGTCGATGTGGGAGAGCCCGGTCAGGTAGCACACGAGCGAGGACACCGACGAGCCCCGCCCGCGCCCCGGCGCCAGCAGCGCGCGCACCGAATCCGGCCCGCGCACCTCCACGGCGACCTCGCGCGCCAGCTCGAGCATGTCGTGGTGCAGCAGGAAGAAGCCCGCCAGGCCCAGCCGCTCGATCACGCGCAGCTCCTCCTCCAGGCGCGCCTGCGCCTGCGCGTGGGCCGCGCGCACCACGCGCCCACCCGCTCCGGCGGTCGGTGGGCGCCGTCCGCCCCGTAGCGCTCGTCCAGCCGCGCCCGGCACAGCTCCGCCAGGCGGCGTGCGGCGCCCTCGTCCTCCGCCCCCGGATAGCGGTAGCCGAGGTCCCTGCGTCAGGTCGAACGTCAGCCGCTCGGCCAGCGCCAGCGTCTCGCGGACCGCCTCCGGGATGGTCGGCGAAGCGGCTGGCCATCGCCTGCGGCGTGCTCATCACGTGGCTGTGGTTGCCGCGCCGCAGCGGCTCGGAGGCGTCGAGCGTCGTGTGGTGGCGCAGCGCCACGAACGCGTCCTGCAGCTCGGCCCTGGCACGCGTGCGTGCGCGTGGACGTCGCCGGTGGCCACGCACCTCACCCCCAGCCGCCGCGCGGTCGCGGCCAGCGCGCGGTTGCGGGCGCGATCGTCGCGGGCGTACGGGCGCTGCAGCTCCACGTACAGGCCCTCCGGGCCGAACGCGTCGAGCAGCCGCCGCGCTGTGCGCTCGTCCTCGACGCCACGGCCGATCGCAGAGCGCTCGGCGCAGCCCGTCAGGCAGACCAGGCCCTCGGCATGGTCGAGCACCGCCTGCAGGTCCACCCACGGCTCCGTGCGCTCGCGCCCGGACGCACGCTCGCGGGTGTGCGCATGCGCGAGCGTGATGATCCGGCAGAGGTTGCTCCAGCCGCGCTCGTCGCGCACGAGCAGCGTGATGTGGCGGCCCGTCCGCTCGACAGTCGATCTCCGCGCCGTGGATCGCCCGCACCCCGTGGTCCGCCGCCGCCTGGGCCAGCTCCATCGAGCCGGAGACCGAGTTGTGGTCGGTCAGCGCGAGCGCCGCGTGGCCGAGCTCGCCCGCGCGCTGCGCCAGCTCCTGCGGCAGCGAGACGCCGTCCAGGAACGAGTACGCCGAGTGGCAGTGCAGCTCCACGTACGGCGGGGTCCCAGAGCGGTTCATCTGAGATGGTCGTGAGTCGAGCCAGACAAGGACGCAGCGAGCGTGGCGTGCTCGGCACGCGAGCAAGCGAGGACGCAGTATGGCGAAGCGCTCACGGCCATCTCAGGAGCCCTGGACGAACCAGCGGCCCGAGCGCAGGTCGTGGAAGACGACCACGTTGCGCCCCCGCTCGCCCACGAGCTCCCAGTAGCGGCGTCGCAGCGGCTCGGCGGTCCACCAGCGGTCCTCCACCAGCCAGGACTCGCGCAGCGACTCGATCGCTTCGCCGTTCACCTCGCTCGGCATGCCACCGCCCCAGCGCACGCGCGCGGGCTGGGGCCTGTTCAGGGCGCGAGCCATGCGCAGGCCATCACTCCGGAATGGGCGCCAGCACCACCCGCCGCTCGGGCACGCGCGAGTCGGGATCCACGCAGACGGCTCGCAGCGCCGCGTCCTGCCCCGCCACCGCGCGCATCTGGGCGACGGCCTCCCGCAGGCGCGCTGCGCGGGCGGCCGGGTAGGCGACCGGGTGGGCGGGGCGAGGGTGAGCGCCGGGACGGGCGGGGGCCGCGTCGAACAGCGCGCCCTGCTCGCTGGCCGGCGCGCCGAAGCGCTCGACGGCCAGCCCCAGTGCGGCGGCCGGGGCGGGGAGCGCCAGCAGGCGCACCGACAGCGCCAGCCAGATGCGCTCGGGGTCGCAGAGCGCCTGGCGGAAGACCACGCGCTCGCGCCAGCCGCCGCCCGCGAGCAGCCGCGCGGAGAGGGTGGCGGCGCGCAGCGTGCGCCCACGGCGCTCGGACCGGGCCAGCAGCCGATCCACCAGCACGCCCAGCACGCGCTTCAGCGCCTCGCCGGAGCTCGCGTCGCCGACCTCCATCGACTCCTCCAGGCGCTCCTCGACGCGGCGCGTCCGCAGCGGGCTGTCCTCGCCGCAGGCCAGCCTGTGGGCGAGCGCGCCCGGCGCCCCGAAGCGGTCGGTGAGCGCCGCCCGTCCCAGCTTCGCGAGCTCGCCGAGCGTGCGCACGCCCAGGCGGGAGAGCGGCTCGATGAGCGCCGCGGTGTCCTCCCGGAAGCCGAGCAGCCCGACCGGCCGGCCGGCGAGCCAGCGCCTGGCCTCCCCACCGTCCAGCGCGAGCGGACGGCGACGAGCGCACCGCCAGGGCGGCGGCCAGCGCGCAGAAGCGCGTCGGCCCGGCTCCGATGCGCGCGGGACGCTCGAGCGCGCGCTGGGCGGCGGCGATCGTCGCCGCCCGCGTGCCGTGGATCCCGCGCAGCCCGTCGGTCTCGAAGTAGGCGAGCCCGGGGCGGGCCGGCTCGACGGCCGCGCCGATCGATTCCAGGGCGCACATCGCCGCCTCCCAGGCCTCTGCCACCCGCACGGGGTCGCCCGGCACGAGCACCAGGTCGGGGCAGCGGGCGAGCGCCTCGCCGAGGACCATCCCCCTGGCCACGCCGCGGGCCTCGGCCGCCCCCGAGACCTCCCCCACGCGCTGTTCGCGCCCGACGAGCGGCGCCACCGCCAGCGCCCGCCCCGCCAGCGTCTGGCGGGCGATCTGCGATCCCTCACCGGCGGCCACGACCAGCTCGAAGCGGGGCAGGTAGACGCAGACGACCATACGAACATATGTTCGCATATGGCCGCCCGGAGGTCAATCCATCGTCAGCGGCCCCTCGGCCGATCCGCTCAGGAACTGGCGCACGAACGGGTTCTCCGAGGAGAACATCCTCGCCGCGTCGCCCGCCTCCACGATCCGCCCCGCCACAGCAGCGCGATGTACTCGCCGATCTGCCGCGCCGAGGCGATGTTGTGGGTGACGACGATGTAGGTGCCCCGGTGGATCGCGTGCATCTCCTGGATCAGTTCGCACAGCAGCGCCGTGCGCACCGGGTCCAGCCCCGAGTCGGGCTCGTCGAAGATCACGATGTCCGGCTCCATCACCAGCGCCCGCGCGAACCCTGCGCGCTTGCGCATGCCGCCGGAGAGCTGGGAGGGCAGGTCGTCCATCGCGTCCGCCAGCCCGACGTCGGCCAGCCGCTCGGTGACGCGCTCTGGCGATCTGCGCCTCGGAGAAGTCGGTGTGCTGGCGCAGCGGGAAGGCGACGTTGTCGAACACCTACATCGACCCGAACAGGGCGCCGTCCTGGAAGAGCACGCCGATCTTGCGCCGCAGCGCCAGCAGCTCGGGCATCGTCAGGCTCGGAACCGACTGCCCCTGCACGATGACGTCGCCCGAGTCGGGGAACATCAGCCCGATGATGTGCTTGATCAGCACGCTCTTGCCGGTGCCCGAGGGACCCAGCACGACGGTGATCGTGTCGTCGGGGAAGGCGACGTTCAGCCCGTTGAGGACGGACACTCCGCCCAGGCGCTTGTGCACGTCGAGGCAGCGGATCGACCAGTTGCCGTCCTCCGGGTCGCCCGCGAGGTCGAGGTCGCTCGAGTGATACTGGTGAGGTCGTCGGGCATCTCGTCGGACATCATTTGGTGGGGTGGACCGAATAGACGACGTGCGGGAACTGGCTGGTCTGGCCGTTGAACGTGAACGGACCCTGCTGGATGCACGCCGGCGCCGCGACCTTGTTGGCCGTTCCCGGTTCGTTGGCGAGCGGTGATTCTCCCGCGTTTGGCGGAGTGGTGAGCTGTTCGATGAGTTCTTCGGAGACCGTTTCGTTGGCCGGCCCGCTGACCGACGGGGCGGAGTTCGCGCACGAGCTGGAGCTGAACACCGGCAGCCCGCTGGCGAGCGAGCTGTAGGCGCCGGAATGCGGGTAGGCGTTGGCGCGGTCGGTGCCGATGCGGTTCGGGTAGATCGCGAGGCTCTCCGGGCTGAGCACCGGCATCGTCGTCAGGAGGTGCTGCTTGGGGCCTTTTCCGCCGGTGTCGGCGTTGCTTTCGGTCGCCTCCGAGGCGGCGGTGACGTTGGCGAAGAACGCCTGCAGCTCGGGCACGTATTCTCCGAGGTACTGCAGGAACGGGTCGAGGTTGTGCAGCACCGGCCTGAAGTTTTCGAGCACCGGGACGGTCAGGTTCGAGGGCCTTCTTCATGTCGGGCAGACCGGTCTTGGCGGCCTTGGTCAGCGGCCCGAGCGCGGTCAGGAAGCTGTTGAATTCGGGCGCGAACGGCTTGGCCGCCTCGAGCAGCAGCGCGAGCTGGCGCTCGGTGGGCCGGAATTCCTCGAAGTACGGGTTGGCGACGGCCGCGAAGCGGTCGGTTTCCTTGAGCGCCACGGTCGAGTTGTGCTCGAACGTGGGCAGCGCGCGGAAGGCTTCGGCGAACGCCTGGCTGGCTTCGGCGGCCGCGTGGAAGGTGCGCTCGCCGTTGACGATCGAGCCTTCGAGCTGGTGGTCGCGGCTGGCCAGCGCGTTGAAGACCACGCCCGTGTTGTGCACCAGCGCCCGCACGGCCCCTTCCTGGGAGTCGAGGACGGTGACCAGTCGGTTGGCGCTTTCGACGAACGGTTCGAGCTGGGCGAAGGAGGCGTTGATGTCTTCGCCGCGGCCGTTGATCCCTTCCGCGACGGCCTGCTGCCAGATCTGGAAGTCGGCCCTGGTCTTGGCGTTGAACGCGGAGAGGATGTCGTCGAGCGTGACCGACGGTTCGACCTGGCTGTTGGAGAGCTGGCCTCCGTCGGGCAGGAACGGTCCGCTCTGGCCCTCGGGGATCAGCTGCACGTAGGTCTCGCCCAGCAGCGTCTTCTGGCGCAGGATCGCGTGCATGTTCGCGCGTATCGGCGCGTACTGGCCGGCGATTTCGAGCGTCGCGTGCGTGCGGCCGTCTTTGCCCAGCGCGAGCGAGACGACGTGTCCGACTTCCACGCCGCTGATGCGCACGTCCGACTGTTCGGCGAGCGCGAACGAGCGCGGGAAGGCCACCGTGAAGCGGTAGCCCTTCGGTTTCAGCGGCAGCGGGCCCGCCGAAGGACTCCCACAGGAACATCAGCAGCCCGAAGCAGCTGAGCACGAACAGGATGATCACCAGCAGGTTGCCGAGCGTGGGCGCGCGCTTCTGCATCTCAGCCCTTCCCTCCGAACGGGTGCTGATCCAGGCCCGAGAAGAGACCGCCCGCCGGCGCCTTCGTGTGACCGCGCGCGCTCGCGGCGGCCGCTGCCGTGCTCCCTTCCACCGGGATGCCCTCGTTTATGCATTCTTCCTTGGTCGGCGGCTTGAGCAGGCCGACCAGCAGGTTCACCGTCGGGTTGACTTCCGCGGCCCCTTTGAAGATCGGCAGGACTTTGCAGTTGAAGTAGACCAGGCTGCGGCCGAGGGCGCCGTGGGCGTCGGCGGTGCTGAGGACGCTGTTGAGGTCGTGGTTGCCCCAGTCGAGGAAGAACAGGAAGCCGCCCTTGCTCGGTCCGGGGTTGTAGGCGATCTCGTTGAAGAATTCGTTGAGCACCGAGAAGCTCGCCGCGAGCTTCGGCAGGGCTTCGCCGAGCTTCTGCGTGGTCGGCCCCAGTTCGTTGACGACGGGCAGGATTTCGCGCGCGAACGGGCGGATCTCGTTCTTGATGATCGGCGTGGTCTTCTCCGCCAGCTCTCGCGTGGCTTCGTTGGCCGGGCCGAGGGCGCGCGCGAACGGCAGGAGCTCGTGCAGCGTCGGGCGCGAGCACGTGGGTCGCCGTTGCGAGCTTGGCCAGGCCCACGCCGGTCTTGTGCAGCGCGCCGGGCAGCAGCGCGCAGCGTCTTTTCGAAGCTCGCGTCCTCTTTGGCGAACGTGGCGAACACGGCGTTGGAGGCGTCGACGAGCTGGGAGAGCTGCTGGTCCTTGTCGCCGAGCGCTTCGGTCAGCAGCCGGAAGTTGTGGATCGAGCGCGCGACGTTCGCGTGGCGGATTTCGAGCTGCTGGGCGATCTCTTCCGTCAGGCGAGCCGTCGGATCGAAGCGCTTGAGCGTCGCCGACAGCGCCCTGCCGTTGCCCTTCAGTCCTTCGCCCAGGCCGGCCAGCAGCTCCTGCAGGTAGGCGCGCGTTTCGGCGTCGAGCCCTGCCAGGAATTCGTCGAAGTCGATGTTCGCAGCGGTCTGCGACAGCGGCAGCACTTCGCCGCTGCGCAGCTTGCCGGCGGAGGGCGTGCCCGGGCTGACCTCGACGGTGATGTCCTGCAGCTGGGTCTTCGGGCGCAGCAGCATCGTCGCGTTGCGGTAGATGTACTTGGCGTACTTGGGGTTCACGTTCATCGTCACGATCGCCACGCCGTCGTGCAGGTCGACGGTCGCGATTTCGCCGATCTTCGCGCCCGCGATCGTCACCGCCTGGCCCTGGCCGGGGGTGACCGCCTGGGCCGTCTGGAATTCGGCCTCGAGCTTGAAGTAGGTGTGGCCGAGGACCGGCACCCAGCTCGGGAGCTTGAGGTTCTCGTGCGCGAGGATGTAGCCGCCGACGACCGCCGCGATCACGACCATCGTGACCACCGCGATGAACGCCGAGCGGTAGCGCTCGATCTGGTCGCGGACGCTCAGGACGCCTTCGTGGCTCTCGCTCGGGGTCATCCCTGGCCGCTCCCGTCGGCCGGGCCCTGCGACAGCGGCCCGTTGAAGTTGGGCAGAGCCTGCGTGTCGCAGGGCACGAGCGGCTCATACGGCGGCTCTTCAGCCTGGTAGGCGGGACGCGTGCCGAGCGGGGGCAGCGGCGAGTGCGTGAGCAGCTGTTCGCCTTTGAGGTCGGTGCCCAGGATCGACAGGGGCTGCGAGCGCACGATCTGCCCGCTGTTGCCGACCAGGGACTTGACCGCGGGGCCGTTGCCGTCGAAGCCCTGGCCGATGCTGGCCAGGCCGACCAGGCTGTACCAGAATTCCTTGTAGTCTTCGACGCCCGTCGTGCTCGTCCCGTCCTGGAGCTTGGTGTTGCCGGCCGGGAAGATCACCTTGGTCAGGCACTTGTTGAACACTTCCGTCTGCTTGTAGACGGGCGTCTGTTCGCTCTCCAGGCGCGCGAGCGACGGCACCGACGCGGCCAGCCCCGCGGCGACGCCTCCGAGCTCGCTGGGAGCGAGGGAGGCCTGCACCTGTTCGATCCACGGCAGCGTCGCCTTGACGGTCGCATCGGTGTCTTTGACCCCCGGGAGGATGTCGTGGGCGAACGCTCGCGTGGGCGGGAACGAGGCGTCCAGGCCGGCGAGACCGCTCTCCACGCTGAGCAGAGAGCTCGGCAGCTCGGCGACAAGCGATTTGAGGCTCGCGGACTGCACCGCGAGCGCGGCGAAGAACGTGTTGAAGTTGGGGATCAGTTCGCTCAGGTCCTGCTCGTGGACGTTCAGCGCCGCGGTGACCTTGCCGATGGAGGCGACCAGCTTGGAGAGGTCGTGCGGTTCGGTGCCCGTGATCGCCTGGGCGTCGACCGCGCCGCCGCGCAGCGACGCGGGGCCGCGGGCGTAGATGTGGTTGAGCGCCTGCGCGGCGTTCAACCCGCGCACTTCCGGTTCCTGTTCGGCGTTTTCGGGCGCTTCGGGCTCGCGCGTCAGCGCTTCGCCGTAGTTGATCAGGAAGCTCTGCAGGTTGGCGCGCGTGTCGGTGTTCAGAGCGTCGAGCACCTGGTCGAGCTGGACCGGATCGGAGGTCTGGGCGGTCGGGATCGTGTAGCCGGAGGAGATCGTCTGCGCGGAGGGGCTGCCGGGCTGCAGTTCGACGAACCAGTTGCCTTCCAGGAACAGCCGCGGGCGGATCTTGAGCGTCGCGTCGGAGTGGATCGGCAGGCCGCGCGTTTCGATTTCCATGGTCACCAGGCCGGTGTTGCCCTCGCGCTGGATCGAGCTGACCTTGCCGACGTTGACGCCGGCGATGCGCACCGGCGATTTCGGGCGGATGTTGACCGCCGTCGCGAACTGCGCCTTCAGGCGAAAGCCGTGTTTGAACGGGATGTGCTTGGTGAAGCCGAAGTACACCGCGATCGCGATGATCACGATCAGCACGATCCCGGCACGCACCGGGTTCGCCCGCTGCAGCTCGACGACCGGCCGATCCTGGCGACGCCACCAGCGCGCGCGGCTCATTTGCCCTTCCCCTTGGCCTTGCCCTTGGCTTTAGCCTTGGGCTGCGCCTTGGCGATCCCGAGGGCCTGGAGCGTCGCGGGTTCATATTTTTCGTTGAACAGGTCGGTTTCGCGGTTGGTGATTTCGCGGTTGTTCGAGACGTCGCTCGCCGGCGCGTTGCCGATCACGGCCTTGCCCGGCACGTAGGTCTCGTTGGCCGCTTCGCACAGCTGCGGCTGGCCGGGGCCGGTCACGTTCGGGTAGGGGTTGAAGTGCAGATGGTTGTTGGCGACGATCACCGAGCTGCCCTTGGCCGCTCTTTCGATATCGGGGCCGTTGGCGGGCGCCGAGGCCGGGTAGCCCTCGTTGTTGACCCCCGTCGGGGCGATCACGGTGTCCGCGCGTACGAGCGTCCCCACGCCGACGTTCTCCGACTCCAGGCTCGCCAGGTTGCGGAAAGCCAGCGTCAGGTAGTTGCAGTTGGCCTGCTCGGGCGCGATCCCGGCGAGCAGCGGGTTGCCGATTTCGAGCGTCTGCGTGAAGTCTTCGAACGCAAGCGCGACCACGGGATTGTGGGCGAATTCCGAGAGCGCCTGCGAGGATTCGGCCAGGCGCGTGTTCAGGGCGGTGGCGGCGGCCAGGTTGACGGCGCCCTGGGCGAAGGCGTGTCCCAGCTGCGGCGCGACGGTGCGCAGCGCGCTCGCGCTGGGGCGCAGCAGGTGCATGAACTCGGCCGCGTTTTCATAGAAGGGCGCCTCGTGCGGCAGCGAGTAGATCGCCTGTTCCAGCGACGCCGGCCCGCCCCTGTTCGCCGCTTCCAGCGACGGCGCTACGCTCGCCCAGGCCGTGAAGAAGGTGTCGAGATCGCTGAAGAGTTCGGCGTTCGTTTCCGCGACCGGAGCCGACTGCGAGGCCACCCTGTCGAGCGCGATGAACAGTTCGCGCAGCCCCGTGGAGGGTTGGGCCAGGTTGTGCAGGACGGGGATCGCGTTCGTCACGAGCGGGCGCAGTTCGTGGATCGTGTTGTTCAGGCCGAGCCCGCGGCCGGCGAGGCCGTCGCCGAAGTTGTTGGTGTTGATCTTGATCGCCGTCCTCGTCGGCTTGTTGAACATGTTGAAGAGTTCGTCGATGTCGACCGGTTCGCGGGTCTGGGCGATCGGAATCGTCTGGCCTGCCCTCAGCGTCGCTCGTGCGGTGCCCTTTTCCAGTTCGAGGTACTTCAGGCCGATCGTCGAGACCGACTGCACGACCGCCTTCGTGTCTGCCGGCAACGGTTCGACTTTTTTTTCGAGCTTGAGGTTCGCGATCACCGTGACGCGTCCGGTGCGCGGGTTCTGCCGGAGTGACAGCGAGCGGACGATCCCGACGCGCGTGCCCGCGATGCGCACCTGGTTGGAGGGCTGCAGGCCGGTGGCTTCGGCCAGTTCGACTTTGATGTTGTACGTCGGAACGAACGGCAGGCCGTTGTTGGCGTTGAAGGAGAGGAACACGGCCACCACCACGATCAGCGTCGTGATCGCGCCGATCAGCAGCGGACTCGCGGCGAGGGAGCTGCGACGCCGGTTCATGGCGTCTCCGTGGGGTCGCAGCTCAGCAATTCTCCGTCGACGAACGGGGAGGAGCCGTCGGCGGCGGGCTGGGTGGCGGCGCCGGGACAGCGGCGCAGCTGTCCGCTCTTCAGGCCTTCCAGGGCCTGCTGCGGGCTCGTCGCCGGGGTGAGGGTGTTTTTCGCGCCGAGCTTGAAGTCGGGCAGGACGGGGGTGATGTGGACATAGTGGCCCTCGGCGTCGTAGTAGGCGGCGCCCTCACCGAAGGTGCGCAGCGTGCCAGCCAGGTCGGGGGAGTAGGGGCCGAAGACAGCGGTGATCGGAACCGATTCCTGCAGCGCCGTGACGCTGATCGGCGAGGCCGTCGTCAGCTGCTTGGCGAGCGCCGGGAGGGCGCGCACGAGGTCGGTGAGGTCGTTATTGGGTCCGGGACGGCTGAAGGTCAGGCTGAAGTTGCGCACGACCGGCGTCGCCGTGGTCAGCAGCGGGCGCAGACGTTCGAGCAGGGTCGTCAGCGGCTTGGTTGTCGGCCTGGACGCCTTGACAAGTTCGCTCAGCGCGGCGAACGTCGCCGGGAGTTCCGCGAACGTGCGGTTGCCCTGGCGCAGTGTCACCGGCAGCTGTTTAAGGCCGTGCGCGAGATCGGCCTGCTCGGAGCCGATCGCCTGGAAGGTCTTGTTCTGGTTTTCGATCAGGTCTGCGAGCTGTTCCTTGCGTGCGCCGATCGTCGTCACGGCCTTGGCCGTTTCCACGAGGAAGCTCGTCAAGACCGGCTGGTCGCGGACGAGCTCGGAGAAGAAGTGCGTGGTCGCTGTGAGCGCGGGTGGGAAGTATTCGACCGATGTGCCGAGGTTCTTACCCTGTCCGGCGTACTGTTCGGCCGTTCCCTGTATGAACTCCTGCAGGCCCTTGCGCGTCTTCGGATTGAGCGTGTTGAAGAGCTGGTCGAGGTCGGTGACTTCGCGCGTTGCGCTCGCCGGCAGCGTCGCGCCGGACGCGAGCGCCGGGTTGCTGTTGGGCCCCGGAGTCAGCGCGATGTAGCGGTTGGCCACGCTCGTCAGCGAGGGCACCCGGACCTGGGCGACGGTGCCCTGGTGCAACGGGACGAGCGAGGAGTCGACGTGGATGGTGACCAGCGCCTTGAAGTCATGGGTCAGTTCGATGTTGGTGACGCTCCCGACCGGCACGCCGCCGACCTGCACCTGGTTCCCCCTGACGAGCTGGTCGGCTTCGTTGAATTCCAGATGGTAGGTCGTGCCACCCGCGGGAGCGAACACTAGGTAGGCGACGATCAGCACGACGAGTCCGAGCGCACCCGCGGCGAGGAGCCGGACGGTAGCCGACGTGGATGAGCGCACGCGTGGGACTCGCGCCGGCGGGCTCGGTGGAGGCGGCGGCGGGGCCGCGGGGGGGCTGGGGGGCTAGTCGTCGCCACCGACTTCCCCTTCTCCCCGTGTGGCGGATGCGCCGGCGCTGTCGGGAATGGCCGCGCTCGAGGGCCCGCTGCCGACGGTCGGATCGGGGATCTCCCCGAGCCGGTCGACCAGCTCGATCCACTCACTCGGCGTGAGCCCCGACCCGAAGAGGCTCGTCGCGTGCGCCACCGCGCCGCTCGGCGAGACGAACGAGACGCGGATGGCATCGCCGGCGCTCGGGCTGGCGAGCGCGCCGGCGGCGCCCGGGTAGCTCATCAGGCTGACGATCTGCTGCGGCCTGGAGAGGCCCTGGAGCATCAGCAGCTTGCGCACTGTGGTGTCCGCGATCGAGCCCGGCCCCTGGTGGCCGGCGAGCGGGGTGCCGTTGACGGCGGTGATGTCCACGGCCTCGCTGCTGGCGCTCGCGGGAGCGTTGGCCGCAAGCGCCGCCGGCGTCGAGACCGCGCACGGCAGTCCGGAGACGGTCGGCCTCAGGTCCGAGACGGACAGGTACTCGAGCATCGCCAGCACGCGCTTGTCCACCCTGCCCTCCTGCACGTCGTGGCGTCCGCAGGTCCCGAGATCGATGCCGCCGTCGTGCAGCACCTGCGGCTCGAGCTGCTGCTTTGACTCGAGCAGCACCTGGCCGACCGTCGGCGAGGTCGCCAGGAAGGGGTTCTCGCCCTTGGCCCTGAAGATCGAGCTGTCTTCCAGGGCAACCCACCCGTCGAGGATCGGCTTGGGATCGATCAGCGGCGCGCCCACCCCCGCCGGGCGGATCTGGAAGAGGATGTGCGGCGCGCCTTCGCCGCCGGAGCCGGAGGCGCTGCCGCTGCCGACGTGGCCGAGGACCGTCCCCGCGATCACCTGCACGCCCGGGAGGAGGGGATGCAGGTAGACGTCGTCGGGGCCTTCCGTGAAGACCCGCACCTGCGCGGACGGCTTGCGCGGCGAAGGCGCCGGAGACGGAGACGGGGTGGGGGTGGAGCTGGTAGCCGATTCGAGGCCGGCGGCGGCGCCGAGCGCGAGCCCCGAGATCGTGGCGCCCTCGGACAGCGGCGAGCGCGGCTGCACGCCCGCCGTCGCCGGACCCTTCGGCGCCGGTTCGGCCTTGAATCGGCTCCCGCCCGCCCCGGCGATCCGCGCGCTGACGGCGCTGTGAACGTGCGGCTCGAGCACCGGGTACACCGACGCGACTTCGCCGAGCTGGGCGTAGACGTAGGTGTTGCCGTACGCGTCGCGCAGCACCACGAAGCGCCCGAGCGAGGGCGAGTCGCCGATCTGCACGATTTCGCCGTCCTGGACGGCGATCACCGGAGCGCCCGCCTGCGAGTAGATCGTCGTGCCGACGAGCGTCGTCGGCGTGCCCAACCCGGCGGAGACCGTCGGGAAGCCGTCGCTGTAGTGCGACGCCGCGTGCACCGGGAAGCGGGCCTCGGTGAGGCCGGTGATCGCGCCGAGCAGTTCCGAGGGAGTGCCGACCAGCAGCTGGGCGCGCAGCATCACCGATTCCACGTACGCCTGCGAGTGGTTGTAGGAGTAGACGGCCGCCTTGATGTCCGTGTCGCCCCCGGCCGCCCGCAGGTACCTGGCGGCGGCGAAAATCGCGTCGGCCGGGTTGTAGGGATCCTCGAAGCCCTCGCCGTTGGCGTCGACCCCGTACTGGGCCCACTCGGAGGGCAGGAACTGCATCCACCCCTCGGCGCCCGCGCTGGAGACGCTCAGGTCGCGCCCGTAGTCGGTCTCGACCTCGTTGATCGCCGCCAGCACCTGCCAGGGGATCCCGTACGCCGTGCCCGCCGCCTGGAAGATCGGCAGCAGGAACGGCGGGATCTGGAAGCTTTCGATGAAGAAGCTCGGCACGCCGGCAATCGAGGACCGCAGGTCCAGCGGCAGCGACGGCGTCAGCGTCGAGGGCGCGGGCGCCCGCTGCTTGGCGCGCACGCCGGCCCCCGAGCCTTCGCTCGCGCCGGTCGATCCGCTGCCCGGCGCGCCGGTCGATTTCTTGCGGGCGCGGCTCGTGGCCGGCGAGCCGCTGGCGCTCGCGCCCTGCGCGTGCTGGGCCTGCACCTGCGGCGCGGCCGGTTCTGCAGCCGGGGTTGCTCCAGCGGGCGCCGGTTCGCCCGGGCCGGTCGTCTGCGTGGCGGGCGCTTCGGGCGCGGGCGACGTGGTGCTCCCTTCGGCCGGCGGGCTCGACGTGGTGGTGGTGGTGGTGGTGGTGGTGGGTTCGCCGGCGATGCTCGCCGCGGGAGCGCCCAGCGCCAGCGAGCCCAGAGCGAGGGCGGGGAGCAGCAGGCGGAGGAGCGGCGGTCGTCGGGTCATCGCGTCATTCGTTGCCGAGGAGGTAGTTGAGCAGCAGCCCGCCGGCTTGCGAGCCTTCGCTCGAGGGCGTGTAGTAGGTCGTGCCCGCCGTCGAGCCGCCGACCGGCTCGACGGTCGCCGTCGAGCCGCCCGTGAGCCCCGCGCTGGAGGTTTCGCCGGCGATCGTCGTGGTGCCCGGGTATTTCGCGCGCGCCTGCGCGGGCGTCGCGCCTTCGAGGACCGCGAGCGTCCGCGCCATCAGCACGCTCGTCGTGCTCGCGTCGATCGTGGACGCCGCGCCTGCCGCGGAGCCGGAGCTGCTGCTGCTGCTGCTGCTGCTGAACAGTTTGGCTCTGCAGCCCGTGTCCGCCAAGGGCGTGATGGCGTATGTGACGCAGCCGTTGACGACGCCCTCGACCCTCAGGAAGTGGCCCAGCGCGTCGTAGCCGTTGGCGGAGCTCGTCCCGAGGAAGATAAAGTCCATGATGCGCTCGAGGCCGCCGGTTTCGCGCAGGCTCTCGAGCAGCTGGGAGAAGTTGGTCGTGAATGGCAGCGCGGCGCTTCCAAGGGACTGCAGGCGTTTGAGCAGCGGCCTCGTGCCGGTCAGTGCGGGACCCGACACCTTGGCGGTGCTGCCGAGGCTCTCGAAGAACTTTTCGGAGCTGTTCGAGAACGCCGGGAGGCTCGTGAACGCCTTGTCGAGCCCGGGCGCGGCGACTTTGAGATCGGTGAACGTCGGCGTGGTCTGTTCGGCGAAGCGACCGACACGTTCCAACGCCGGCCCGAGCCGTTCGAGGAAGGGCGGGAAGAGTTGCAGGTTGCGCGCCAGGGCGCCGCGGGTAGCGGCGCTGGCCTGCGCGACCTTGTTGCTCTGCACGATGAAGTCCGCGACCCGCCCGCTGACCTTGGCGAGCGGGGCCAGCGACTTGTCGGAGTCGACGGCGAGTTTCGCGAGAACGCGGTTCTCGCCCGCCAGGATCGCGAGCACCCGGTCGAGTTCCTGCAGGGCCGGATTGGCGCGGCGGACGACCACGCTGAGGTCGCTGCCGCGCGCAGCCAGGCCCGCGCCGAGTTCGTTGAGGATGATCGTCAGGCGCTCGCGTTCGGGCAGGCGGTCGATGTCGCCGAGCAGGTCGACGTCGACCGGGCTGTGGGTGTTCTGCACGGGGAGCAGGTACTCCCCTGCGCCTTCCTGGCCGCCCGGGATCTTGTGCAGGGGCGGCGGCAGCGGCGTGCCTTCCACGCGCGGCTCGGTGGGCAGGCAGTCCACGTACTTCTCGCCGATCAGCGACTGCGGTCGGATCGTGCAGCTCGCGTCGGCGCGAAAGTCCTGGAAGCCGGGGTTTTCGATGCGCAGCACGACGGCCGCCCGGGCCTGGGGCGTGGGCGTGACCGACCCCACCGTCCCGACCTTCACCCCGTCGATCTTCACGTTCTCTCCGGAGATGAGGTTGCCGGCGTCGTCGAAGATCGCACGCACCGTGTAGCTGCCGTTGGAGCCCCCGGCCGCGGTCGCGAGCAGCACGACGACCACGAGCGCGCCTGCGCAGACGATGCCGGCGATGCCGGCCGCCAGTCTCCTCCACCCCACGCTCTCCGTCCTCAACCCGATCCTTCCTTGCGTTTACAACGACCGGGCGACCCCACCATCTGCGATGGGGTCGCCCATCCAGCTTTGCTTCCGATCGAGCTTACGCCCTCAACGGCGCAAACCCTCCCCCTGTCCTACGTCCTGGGGCACGGCGCTTTGTAGGTCGCGGTCTGGGTCTCCGGCTTGGATTCTTCGCCGTTTTCCGCGAAGATCACTTCCGTCTTCAGCGGGAAGCCGCCATGCGGGCACGTCTTCGGGACGCGGCCGTAGTAGATCGTCTTGCCGTGCGACTTGTACGCCGAGCCGGCCTTGATGTCGATCGTCTTGACCGAGGCATAAGGCGCTCCGGGCACGCTCGCGACGAGCGGCACGATGGTCTTGAGCTCCGGCCCGTAGCCGCCGGCGCCGCCCACGTTGATGTAGTGGCCGGGGGCGATGATTTCCAGCGACACCGGCGAGTGACCGTCTGTGAAGAACAGGAAGCCGCCACCCGGCGCGTAGAACGAGGACAGTTCCGAGGTCTCTTCGACTCGTTCGCCGCCGAAGGTGACGAAGCCGAGCACCGTGCCGATCGGCCCGGCCGCCGAGCCTTTCGGGCATTTGATCGGACCGAACTGTTCGAGCGTCGTCTGCGTGCACGTCGGGAAGCCGCTCGGATGCAGCACCGAGCCCTTGGGCAGATAGAAGTTGACGCCGATGATCGGCGGCGGCGAGCCCAGGTATTCGGTCCCTTCGATTTGGTATTCAGCCTTCAGGGCCGTGCCGGCGCCGAGGATGTTGCCGGTGTGCGGGAAGCCGGGGATCGGCACGGCTTCCGCCTTGAACTTGACGGTCGGCAGGGCCGAGGCGACGCCCGGCACGGCCAGCAAGGCCAGGCCGAGTACGGCAAGACAGGTGGATGCTCTGCGCATCGGATTCTCTCCTCTGTTGATGGACGGGACCGCCTCGATCCGGGTAGCTCCGGAGCCATGCGGTCCGGCGACATCGAGATCTCCGGCACTCGCCGGAGAACAGTGGCGACTTTATGACCCAAACCTTATCCGTCTGGCGCCACGCGTTCAAGTTGGAACGATCGCGACGAGCTGAAGGAGGGGGTCACGCCGGGGGCGCGGACAGCTCGAGCCGGTCCCCCGCGAAGCGTACGCCGACGGGCTCCAACACCACCTGCCTGGGCCCGTCCTCCACGCGCCCGGCGAGCAGTGCGCTGAGGCCCAGGCGCTCCGCGATCCGCACGATTGTCTCGCCCGCGCCGGGGATGCAGTAGAGGGCATAGCCCGAGCCCATGTTGAAGGTCGCATACGCCGCCTGCGCATCCATGCCCGCCTGCTCCACGAGGAAGCTCAGCACCGGCGGCACCTCGGGCAGGCGCTCGATGCGATAGCTGAGCTGCTTGGCCGGGCGCATCAGCTTGAGCAGACCGTGGCCGGTCACGTGGCTGACGTAGGTCAACTCGACGTCCGCCTCCAGCAGGGCGGCCACCAGCGGCACGTACATGACCGACGGCTCCAGCAGCGCCTCGCCCAGCGTGGTGGCGGCCGAGCGGGCGGGTGGGCGGGCGGGCGGGCTTGCATACCTCGCCAGCTCGGTCGCATAGCCGTCGGGCAGCCGTCCGGCCACGAGCCGGGCCAGCGAGGCGCCGTTGGCGTGCAGACCGCTGGAGGCCACCAGCACGATCTCGTCGCCGGGGCCGAGCCGCTCTCCCAGGATCGGAGAGCGTCCCGCGGGTACGACCCCGACGGCTGCGCCCGCCAGCTCGATGTCGCGCTCGGCGAGCAGCCCCGGCAACGACGGGGACTCGCCGCCGCCCCACACGCAGCCCGCGTCCGCGCACGCCCCGCGCCAGCCCTCGAGCAGCGACGCGGCACGCTCGCGCTGCAGGTACCACTGCGAGGCGCCGGTCGCGAAGTACGCGTTGACCACCAGCGGCAGCGCGCCGACGCAGCAGAGGTCGTTGAGGATCGCCGCGACCGTGTCGTAGGCGACGTCCGCGAAGCGGTCGATCCCCTGACTTTCGAGCACGTGGCGCGCGACGATCGACTTCGTGCCCAGGCCCTCCACCACAAACGCGAACGCCTGCCCGCCGAGCTCGAACACGAACGCCGGCTCTCCCCTGGAGGCGTCGAGCGCGCGGCCGCCCCTCGCCGCCAGCAGCGGCGAGGTGGAGAGGGCCTTGGCCATCGCCAGCCGCTTGCCGGCGTCGAGCGCGTCGTAGTCCACCCCGGCCGCGCTGTAGCTGGCGCCTTCTTGGCTCATCGGCGATGATCCTAGGCACATTGCCGCGACCAAGGAGAGCCGATGGACTTCGAGCCCAGCCAGCGCTGTTCTGAATTCAAGGAGCGCCTCACCGCGTTCATGGACGAGCACATCTATCCCGCCGAGCAGGTGTACGAGCGCCAGCTGCGCGAGTCCGGCGACCCCCACCATCATTCGCCGATCATGGAGGAGCTGAAGGCGCGCGCGCGCGAGGCCGGCCTGTGGAACATGTTCCTGCCGGACGCCGAGCACGGCGCCGGGCTGTCCAACAGCGACTACGCGCCGCTCGCCGAGATCCTCGGGCGCTCGCAGATCGCCTCCGAGGCCTGCAACTGCTCTGCTCCCGACACCGGCAACATGGAGGTGCTCCACCAGTTCGCCACCCCCGAGCAGAAGGACCGCTGGCTGAGGCCGCTGCTCGACGGCGAGATCCGCTCGGCGTTCGCGATGACCGAGCCCGACGTCGCCAGCTCGGACGCGACCAACATCGCGATGAGCATCGAGCGCGCCGGGGATGAGTACGTGCTCAACGGGCGCAAGTGGTGGACCTCCAACGCCCTGCACCCCAACTGCCGGATCATGATCGTGATGGGCAAGACACAGGCGGACGCCCCCACCTACAGACAGCAGAGCATGATCCTCGTGCCGCTGGACACTCCCGGCGTGACCGTCATGCGCAACCTGCCCGTGTTCGGCTACACAAGCCAGGAGGGGCACGCGGAAGTGGACTTCGAGAACGTGCGCGTGCCCGCCACCAATCTGCTGGCGAGCGAGGGCGACGGCTTCATGATCGCCCAGGCGCGGCTGGGCCCCGGGCGCATCCACCACTGCATGCGCGCAATCGGGGTAGCCGAGCGGGCGTTCGAGGCGATGTGCAGGCGGGCCGTCTCCCGCGTCACGTTCGGGCAGCCGATCGCAATGCGCGGCAACGTCCAGGACTGGATCGCCGAGTCGCGCATCGAAATCGAGATGGCCCGTCTGCTGACGCTGAAGGCGGCATGGCTGATGGACACCGTCGGCAACCGCCACGCCCGAATCGAGATCTCGGCGATCAAGGTGGCCGCTCCGAACGTGGCCCTGAGGGTGGTCGATCGCGCCATCCAGGTGCACGGCGGCGCCGGCGTGACGGACGACTTCTCGCTCGCCGCCGCATACGCGCACCTGCGCACGCTGCGCCTGGCAGACGGGCCCGACGAGGTGCACAAGCTCTCGATCGCGCGCCGCGAGCTGGCGCCCTACATACCCCGCGATCAGGGGGCCTAGCAGCGAAGGAAGGCAGACGTCCCGTGCACGACTACGTAATCGTGGGAGCAGGCTCTGCCGGCTGTGTCCTGGCGAACCGCCTGTCGGAGGACCCCTCCGTGCGGGTGCTGCTGCTGGAGGCGGGCGGGAAGGACCGTTCGCTGAAGATCAAGATCCCGGCGGCCTTCCCCGAGCAGTTCCACACCAAGCTCGACTGGGACCTCGCGACCGAGCCCGAGCCGCACGTGAACGGCCGCTCTTTGTACATGCCGCGCGGAAAGGCGCTCGGCGGCTGCAGCTCGATGAACGCGATGCTCTACGTCCGCGGCCGCCCGCTGGACTACGACAGCTGGGAGGCACAGGGCGCTCGCGGCTGGGGCTACGCGGACATACTTCCCTACTTCATAAAGGCCGAGGACAACGTCCGCGGCCAATCTCCGTACCACGGCGTCGGGGGTCCGCTGCACGTCAGCGAGCAGCGCTCGCCGCGGCCGATGAACGGGCGCCTGCTGGCTGCCAGCGAAGCCGCGGGCATCCCGCGCATCGCCGACTACAACGGCCCGGAGCAGGACGGCGTCTCGATGTTCCAGGTCACCCAGAAGAACGGTGCTCGCTTCAGCGCCGCCGACGGCTACCTGCGCCCGGCGCTCACGCGCCCCAACCTCGAGGTCCGCACGAGCGTCACCGTGCTGGGCGTCGAGCTCGAGGGCGACCGTGCCGTGGGCGTGCGCCTGCGCCAGGGCCGCGCCGGCGTGCAGGTCGCCCGCGCCGAGCGCGAGGTGCTGCTGTGCGCCGGAGCGATCGGCTCGCCGCAGCTGCTGCTGCTCTCGGGAATCGGGCCGGCCGACGAGCTGCATCGCGCCGGCGTGGAGGTCCGGCACGAGCTTGTGGGCGTCGGTCGCAACCTGCAGGACCACCCGTTCCTGACCGTGATCTGGGAAGTCTCAGACCGGGAGACCCTCTACGGCGCCGACAGGCCCAAGGCGTTGGCGGAGTGGCTGCTGCGCAGATCGGGCAAGCTCAGCTCGACCGTGGCCGAGGTGGTCGCGTTCACCCGCACGCGCGGGGGCCTGCCGGCGGCGGACATCCAGTTCCACATGGGCGCCGCCTACTACGAAGACCATGGAGCGGAGACCTACGACGGTCATTGCATGGTGATCGCGCCGGCGCTCGTCTCGCCGCAGGCCCGCGGCCGGGTATGGCTGCGCTCGGCCGACCCCACGGCCAAGCCGCGGATCATCACCAACGCGCTGTCAGCGCCCGATGACGTTGAGTCGCTGATCGCGGGCGTGCGCCTGGCGCGGGAGATCGCCGAGCAGGCGCCTCTGAAGGAGATCGTCGTCCAGGAGCTCAAGCCGGGGACGGCGACGGTCGAGCGCGAGGATCTCGAAGCGGACCTGCGCAGGCGCCTGATGCTGATCTACCACCCGGTGGGCACCGCCCGGATGAGCGACACCCACGAGGAGGCCGTCGTCGACTCGCGGCTGCAGGTGCACGGCCTGCGGGGCCTGCGCGTGATAGACGCCTCGATCATGCCGACGATCACCGGAGGAAACACCAACGCCCCGACGATCATGATCGCCGAGCGGGGCGCCGATCTGATTCGAGCCCACCCACCCGCGTGAGCCTCTCGATCAACTATCACCGCGAGGGCGAAGGCCCACCCCTGGTCCTGCTGCACGGGGTCGGACATCACTGGCAGGCCTGGGAGCCGGTGATCGAGCGGCTCGTCGACGAGTTCGACGTGATCGCGTGCGATTCCCCCGGCTTCGGCCGCTCCGCCGCGCTGCCGGCCTCGATCGAGCCCACGATCCCCGCCTACGTGGACGCCTTCGAGTGGTTCTTCGCCGAGCTCGGCCTCGAGCGCCCGCACGTGGCGGGCAACGCGATGGGCGGCGCGATCGCGCTCGAGCTGGCTCGTGACCGATCGGTTCGGTCGGTGAGCGCCTTCTCTCCCGTCGGCTTCTGGACCCCCGCCGAGCTGCGCTTCTACCAGCTCTCGCTCAGGGCACTGGTCGGCGTGCCAGGAGCAGTGCGTCCGGCCATCGAGGCGCTCGCGCGCACACGGCCGGGGCGCGTGGCGCTGTTCTCCCAGAACTTCGGCTACCCGGCGCGACTGCCGGCCGACGAGGCCGTCTCGATGCTCACGGACGCGTGGGCCTCCCCCGCTCTGAGCGGAGCCCTGGACGCCTTGCGCCACTACCGCTTCGGCGCGCCCCAGCAGCTGCACAGCACGCCGGTGACGATCGCATGGGGCGCCCGCGACCTCCTGCTTCCCTACCGGCTGCAGGCGCCGCGAGCCCGCGCGATGCTGCCGTGGGCCACGCACGTGACGCTCGGCGCCGGGCACGTGCCGTTCTTCGATGATCCCGCCGCGGTCGCCGAGGTCATCCGTGCCTGCGCCCGCTCGGGGGTCGCGGTGGGCAGGCGTCCGTGATGCAAACAGCGCCGCTGACCGTCCTCGACGAACTTTATCTGCACCTCGACCGCGAGCAGGAGCCGTTCAGCGTGCACATGGAGATCCGCGTCGAAGGACGCATCGACGCGGAGCGCTTGCGGGCCGCGGTCCGCAAGGCGGCGCTTCGCCATCCGATCGCCCGCGCCAGGCTGGCGGACACTCGTGCCGCCGATGTCCGTTACCGGTGGGAGATAGCCGACGAGCTCGCATCGGTCGACCTCGAAGAGATCGAGTGCGACGTCCCCGCCGACCTGACCAACGGACGCGAGCGGTTGCTGGGCCGGATACCGGACCTCGATCGTCCTGGGCCGTTCTCCCTGCTGCTGGCGCACGACCGGCGGGGCGACGTGGTCGTCATGAACCTGCATCATGGGGCGGGCGACGGGCTCTCGGCGGTGCGGCTGATGGCCTCGATCGCCCGCGCGTACTCCGGCGAGGAGGACCCGGTCCCGGACCTCGACGCCCTCGAGGTCAGGGATGTGAGCAGAGGTTCGATCAGGGAGCGCATCACCCGCGGGCGCACGGCTCTCGAGTACCTCCCGCGCTGGGTAACGACCCCCGCACGGATCGCCCCACAGGGACACAGCGACCGTCCCGGCTACGGGTTCGAGCTGCTGAGCTTCCAGCCCGAGGAAGTCGAGCAGCTCCTCGCGCTGCGCACCGGCGGGGCGACCGTCAACGACGTCCTGCTCGCAGGCCTCGCGGTCGCCGTGCACCGGTGGAACGAGCAGCACGGCGCCTCCAGCGGCCCCGTTTACCTGATGATGCCAGTCAACCTGCGCCCTCCCGAATGGCGCTTCGACGTCCTCGGCAACTTCGCCGCTTACGTCAGCGTGCACCTCGCCTCCGACGACCAGAAGACCCTCGCAGCGGCGATCCAGGCCACCGCGGCGAACACGCGGCGCATCAAGGACAACGGGATCGCCAAGTACGTCGTCGACTTCCTCAGCCTGCCGTCCGCACTTCCGACGGGCCTCAAGCGGCGCATGCAGATGCTGATCCCACTGACCGGCAACGCCGTCGTCGACACCGCCGTGCTCTCCAACCTCGGTCGTCTCCCGCCCGCGCCACATCTCGGCGACGCCGGCGCAGTCCAGGAAGTCTGGTTCTCACCGCCCGGGCGTATGCCGCTCGGCGCGTCGCTCGGAGTCGCCACGCTGGACGGACGCCTCTTCCTCACCCTCCGCTACCGCCACGCGCTGTTCGACGCCAACGCGGCCGCCGACTTCCTCGCCACGTTCAGAAGAGTGCTCCTGGAGCCCTGACCGGCGCTGGCGCCGCCAACGGCAAATCCCGCCGTCTGTAACGCCCCGCGCGCTCGTCGGACTGAACGTTGCACGTTCGTCCCCATCCCGAGGAGAAACCGCAATGAAGGCAATGACTCGTGTCAGCGCCGTGGCGTTCGCCGCAGTCGCCGTGCTGGCCGGCGCCAGCGGATCCGCGAGCGCATTTGGAGAATCCGAGAGCGCGTTCGGAGCTGGACCGGACCAAGCCGTATTCGTCCAGACCGACAACGCGGCGGGCAACCAGGTCGTCGCCTACGACCGGGCCGCCGATGGCACCCTCACCCAGGCCGGCGTCTACGACACCGGCGGACTGGGCGGAGCTCTCGCCGGATCGGTCGTTGACCACCTCGCCTCGCAGGGCTCGCTCGCCTACGATCCCGCGGACCGCCTGCTCTATGCAGTCAACGCTGGCAGCAACACGATTTCCGTCTTCGCGGTGCTTGGCGACCACCTCGCGCTGCACCAAGTGCTCAGCTCGGGCGGATCGTTCCCGGTCAGCATCGCGGTCTTCGGCGGACTCGTGTATGTCTTGAACGCCGAGGAAGGCGGATCCGTGCAGGGTTACGTGGCCGCACTCGGCCGCCTGTTCCCGATCCCCCGGTCGGGTCGCGCGCTCGGCCTGAACCCCGCCGCATCTCCCCAGTTCACCAACACGCCGGGCCAGGTCGCCTTCTCGCCGGACGGATCGAAGCTGATCGTCACGACCAAGGAAAACGGCAGCGACATCGACGTGTTCGGCGTCGGTGCATTTGGGCAACTGTCCCAGACGCCCGTCGTCAACTCCGAGCCGGGCACCGTTCCTTTCGGAGTGACGTTCGATCAGGCGGGGAACCTGGTCGTAGCCGAGGCCGCGGGCTTCCTCACGAGCTTCCGGTTGAACGAGAACGGGACCGTCACGCTGCTTGACGCGGTCGCGACGGATCAGCAAGCCACGTGCTGGGTCGCCAGTTCTGGCAGGTACTTCTACACGTCGAACGCCGGGAGCGCCTCGCTCAGCGGATTCCAGTCCAGCTTCGGCGGGCTACTCGGTTCGCTGGGCAACACCGCGACCGACGCGGGCACCGTCGACGCCTCGGCGTCGGACGACGGGCGCTTCCTGTACGTTCAGACGGGCGCCGCGGGGATCGTGGACGAGTTCGCGATCGGGGCACAGGGCGCCCTGAGCAAGATCGGCTCGGTGACCGTTCCTGGCGCGGTGGGCGGTGAGGGCATCGTCGCCCAATAGTGGAGCCAACCGATGCGGGCTGCGGCGCCACCCCGCGTCGTAGCCTGCCGGGCATGGCGGACGAGGATCTCGATCTGGTCGCGCGGCTGCGGGCGGGCGACGAGCTGGCGTTCGTCCTGCTGGTCGCGCGCCATCACGCCGCCATGCTGCGCATCGCCTGCTCGTTCGTTTCGAGCACGGCAGTCGCGGAGGAGGTGGTGCAGGACACGTGGATGGGTGTCCTGCGCGGACTGGAGGGGTTCGCCGGGCGCGCGTCGTTCAAGACCTGGCTATGGCGGATCCTCGTCAACCGAGCTCGGACCACCGGCATGCATGAGCATCGAAGCGTCGCGGTCGGCGACGCCGGGCCGGCCGTGGACCGGGCTCGGTTCGACGCGTCCGGAGCGTGGATGTCACCGCCACAGCACTGGATCGAGGACAGCGACGATCGCATGCTCGCCGAGGCGCTGACCGACCGAATCCAGACTGCGCTCGATGAGCTCTCACCGCGCCAGCGCGAGGTCGTCGTGCTGCGTGACGTCGACGGACTGAGCAGCCAGGAGGTGTGCGAGGTCCTCGAGATAAGCGAGGCCAACCAGAGAGTCCTGTTGCACCGAGGGCGCAGTCACCTGCGTCAGGCTCTCGAAGACGAGATGGTGGGAGTCTGACGATGCTGAGGCGTAAGAACGAGCTGGTCTGTCAGCGCGTGGTCGAGCTGATCACCGACTATCTGGAAGGCGCGCTGTCGCGATCGCAGCGGCGGCGCTTCGAGGCGCACCTGGCGGACTGCGAGCACTGCACGGAGTACCTGGAGCAGATGCGCGCCACGATCCGGCTCACCGGTCGCCTGCAAACCGAGGATCTCTCGCACGAGATGCGGGAGGAGTTCGGAGCTCTGTACCGGCGCTGGCGCTCGGAAGCTGACTGAGCGCCAACGCGGTCATGGAAGCCCTCCGCGCTGACGGTCCTGCTCAGCCTGCTCGATGCCGGCCAGCACGTCGGCGCCGAGCACCGCATCGACCTCGAGCTGGGCGGTCGCCATCACCCGCCCGACCATCATGTACTGGCCGATCACGAGCAGGAGCTGCGTGATCTGAGCGGGCGTGAAGCGTGCGCTCATGGCCGCGAAGGTCGCATCGTCGGGGGTCGCGTCGAGGACCACCTGGGTGGTGAAGCGCACCACGAGGCGCCCGTCCTCGCCGAGGACGTCGGCCTCGACATCGTCCGCCTCGAGCGCCGCCACCTGTGCAGGCGAGCCGCCGACGGCGAGCAGGATCGGCACGTGCTGGGCCCACTCGTACTGTGCGCCGGGCGTCAGCCGCGCGACACGGAGGATCGCCAGCTCGCGCAGCACGCGGATCAAACCAGCGTCCGTCGAGGCAGTCGCCCCCGAACCGCAGCCAGTTGACGAACGTGCCCTGGGCGTTTGCCACGGTGGCGAACACCGCCAGCGGTGGCAGGCGCTCCAGCGCCGAGCGCACCCGGGGCTCGGCGTGGGCAGGGTCGAGAGCGGGCAGACGGGCCATGATCAGCCGGGATCCGCTGCTCTTGCTCCGCTCTGGCTCTGCTCCTGCTCGGCCGCCTTTCGAGTCCCGCAGCCGCCTTGGCGAGCTCGGCCGGCTGGCGCAGCGTGCAGATCGTGCGCTCGAACAGTTCGGCCTGGTGCTTCATCAGCCCGGCCGTCTCCTCGAGCGCGCGCCCGGCGGCCTCCAACGCCTCCGCCTGCCTGCGCAGCGTCGCCCCGGTTCCCTCGAGCAGATCAAAGACCGCGTCGACAGGCGCGACGAGGTAGCCCGCCAACTCCCTCTGCATCCGGCGCTCGCGCTCGATGATCTCCTGCACCAGCTCGAGCTGGCGTTGCATCGCCCCCAGTAGGTCCCTCGGAAGGCCTGGGCGCCCAGCCGCGGACGCCGCGGAGCCGCGAAAGCACGGAATCCATGAGTCGCCGCCACTCGTTGAGCAACTCGAGGCCGCTGAGTTCAGGCATGGGCATCAAACCTCCCAGCCATGATCGCATCCCGAGACGCCGGCGTCACACTCGGCGGCGCCGCCCGTCGCCTGCGCCGACCCTCCTCCCCCTGCGCTAGCGTCCCGAGGCTGTGGCGAGAAGCGACCGGAGGCCGTGGCGAGCACCCTACGGCCGGGGATCAGGCGTCGATCCCGTTGGCGCCTGCGATGGTGGGTACTCGGCGCGATCGTACTCGTCGTGCTGGCGGCGGCGGCGGCGCGGACGGATTGCGACCGAGGGTACGCCGCCGCTCATCGTCCACCGGACGCTAGCTGCGGACGTCCGTCTTCCTGGAAGCGCGCCGATGCTCGCCTGGCCGCGCGAAGGTCAGGCGGCCGTGGAAGTCGAGGGAGTCGGCAGCTTCGGAACCTCCGGGAGCCACTCCCCGGCGCCGATCGCGAGCGTCGCCAAGGTCATGACGGCCTATCTCACCTTGCAAGAGCACCCACTGGCACCCGGCGAAGAGGGATTCGTGATGAACGATCACGCGCAAAGACGTGGAGGAAGAGGAGCAGCGGGTCGCCCTCGACGAGTCCACGGTGGCGTGAAGGCCGGCGAGCGGATCAGCGAGCGCCAGGCGCTTGAGGCGCTGTTGCTGCCTTCGGCAAACAACATCGCCGCGCTGCTGGCCGTTCACGACGCGGGCGGACTCGGGGCGTTCGTGGCCCGCATGAACTCCACCGCGAGGAGGCTCGGTATGGCCTCGACCACCTATACCGACCCGAGCGGCTTCAACGCCAAGACGATGTCGACCGCAGCCGACCAGTTGAAGCTCGCCCGGGTGGCCATGCGCGAGCCGGCGTTCGCCGCGATCGTCGACAAGTCCTCGGCCAAGCTTCCGGTCGTGGGCCGGGTGATCAACTACAACGGTTTGGTAGGAGCTGACGGGTATGTCGGAGTGAAGACAGGTTCAGACGGAGCGGCCGGCGGCTGCCTCGTGTTCGCAAGGCGGGTCACCGTCGGCGGACGGTGGTTGAAGGTGCTTGGCGTGGTGCTCGGCCAGCGGAAAGGCTCGCTGGTTGAAGCCGCCCTCGCGAGCGCCCAGCGGCTCGGCTACTCGGTTGCGGCGGCTCTGCGCGTGAAGACCGTCCTGCCCGCCGGCACGAGAGTGCTGAGCGCGAGCAGCGCGGATGGTCGGCACACGGTGGCCGCGACCGTGGGAGCTCTGCGGGAGATCGGCTGGGGCGGACTCACGCTTCCCGTCGAAGTGGTCGCTCGCCCGGCGATGGCCCGGCTGCAAGCCGGCGAGCGGATGGCCACAGTCGCCATTCGCGGTGAGAGCGCCGTCAGGACCACCGCAGTGGCCATGGGCTCGGTTGGGGGGCCGTCGCTCGGATGGCGCCTACTACACCTGTTTTGAGCAAAGCGCGGGGGTCGCAGTCAGTGTCTGAAGTGGAGAGGACCGTACGTTGCGCAAACCCCGTGGTCGCCACGACGCGCCTCGACTGGCCAGCCACAGCGAGCCGCATATCGGCGCACCGATCAGAGATGCCCCTTCCTGCATGTAAGTAGCCTTCGCTGCGGATGACGGCCGATGCTCAGACTGCGATGGGGACTGTCTCGACGTATGACCGCCTCGGCGTTGGCTACAGCGGAATACGCGGCACGGATCCCGTGCTGGCGAGCCGAATCTGGGCAGCGCTCGGTGACGCGCGCACCGTGCTCAACATCGGCGCCGGCACCGGCTCCTACGAGCCGCCGGATCGATGGGTGCTGGCGGTCGAGCCCTCCAGTGTCATGATCGCTCAGCGCCCAGCTGGCTCTGCCCCGGTTATCCGGGCGCCAGCGGAGCAGCTACCCCTGGCTGATCGGACCGTCGATGCTGGGATGGCGATTCTGACGGTGCATCACTGGGAGAGTGTCGAGACCGGCCTGCGGGAGCTCGTGCGCGTGGTGCGCGACCGCGTCCTGGTTGTAACGATCGACGTTGGAGTCCTAGCCGAACTGTGGCTCGTGCGCGACTATGTGCCCGAGCTGCTCGGTCAGCACGCGGCGCGTTTTCCCAGCATCGATCGGCTCAGGAAGCTGCTCCCCAACCCACAGGTCGAGGTGCTGCCGGTACCCCGCGAGTGTGAGGACGGGTTCATGGCCGCGCTGTGGGCGCGTCCACACGCCTACCTCGATCCGGCGGCACGCGCGGCGACCTCGCCATGGCACGACCTTCCGGCCCCCGTCGTCGACCGCGCGCTCACTCAGTTGCAGGATGACCTCGACAGCGGCGACTGGCAACGCCGCTACGGCTGCCTGCTTTCGCGCACCGAGCTCGATGTTGGCCTACGCCTGATCACAGCAACCAGGTGAGAATGGCGGGGAGCGGCTCGGTGATGGCATGATCCGCGCCGGCGCGTCCCCGTGCCGGGCACGCGCCCAGACAGCGCGGCGTGCTCGCTTGCTCGCGAGAGCGGTAGTGCAACCACTCCAAACCGGCGCTGAGCCGTCAACGTTCGCCGGTAGCGGTCCAGCTGCTCGATCGCGCGCGTACCGGGCCCGCTGGGTACTCAGCCGGTGAGCCGCTGCGCCAGCTCGTACAGGTCGCCGACGGACAGGTCTGCGTCCGGGTCCTGCCGAGCGGGCGAGCCCGCTCCGTACTCGAGCGGGCGCTCGACGAGCGCGCTCCGCAGCCCGGCTCGTCGCGCGCCCTTGAGATCCAGCGGGTGGGAGGCCACCAACATCAGCTCAGCCGGCTCCAAGCCGAGCAGGCGCGCCGAAATGAGGTACGCCTCGCGCTCCGGCTTGTAGGCGCGCACCAGCTCCGCCGAGAGCACGCAGTCGAAACGCAGGTCTCCGTGGCGCACGAGATCGACGAGCAGAGCGACGTGGCTGTTGGACAGCGCCGCAACCACGCGCTGGCGCCGCAAGGCATCAAGGCCCGCACGCACGTCGGGCCAGGGGTCGAGCCGATGCCACGCGTGCACCAGCCGCGCTCGCTCCACATCGTGAACATCTATGCCCCGCTCGGTGAGGAGATCGTCCAAGGCAACAGCGTGAAGGTCGTCGAAGTTCGCCCATGGCCGCTCGCCCCCGTTCACAGCAGCGAGTATCGGCCAGAAACGGGCACGCCACGCATCGGCCAGCTCCTCCGGATCACCCGAGACTTTGCTCGCTACAAACGCCCTCGCGATCCCCGAACGCCAGTCGACCAGCGTCCCGAACACGTCGAAGACAAGAGCGCGTACAGCCATCGGTTCAGCCTATCTCGCCGGCTTTCGTCTCACGCTTCCGACGCACGGAGCGCTGTCGCTGAGCGAAGAAAGGGCCCCGCATCAGGACGACAGTCTCGGGACAACGGGGAAGAGCCATCGAGAAAGGCGGCGCAGCGCGCGGGAGCTCCGAATTGGTCATCGACACGCTCAGGCCTTGGGGGGCAGGGTGCGCGTGAACTCCACCCCGCGTCGCGCCCAGACTCCGAGCTGGCGCTTTGTCTTCACACCCTCAGCCGCGACGTGGATCCAGCCCGGCATCGGCCGTCCTCGCATCTCAATCTGAGTTACATGCGGACGCGCCACCGCGTTCTCGGCAGCCTCCACCCCCACGCGGACCATCAACCCTCCGTGAGAGGAGACCGCGACCGCCATGTTGCCGTGCAACAGAAAGGCCAACCCGCCGAACATCGCCTTCTCAATCACCCCCTCCTCACCGGCCAGCTGTTCGCGGAGGCGGTGGGCAAGTTCCTCGTCGTTAGGAGGCAGCTTGAGCCGCGGTGCAGACCTCAAAGACCTATCGAGCCCCCAACTGTCGGGAGCACTCGGAGACAGCCCATATTAGGAGGCGCCGTCCCGAGCTGCCATGCCGTCGGCGTCCACTGCATCGGCCATCTCGCTCTGTGCCGCTATTCGCCTCTCGGCGGCCTCTTGGTCGCGTTGAATCACCTCCGCTGCCGCAAGCACGTCGCTCTCCGGCCGCGGTCCGTCCCAGTCGAGAGACCAGTGCCTGGTCACGCTCGCCAGCCACGAATCGGCCGCAGGGACAACACCGAAGCGAGTGATCGTCCGCTGAAGGCCGACCTGGTCGGAGTAGAGCAGCTCGACCGAGAGCGGCTGGCGCGCATCGATCGCGTCTGCGACGGCGGCGCGCACTGGATCATCCGGGTTCCGGAGGGCTCCCTGCCACATGCCGATGTCGCCGGCCGGGACATAGAGGTCGCGCGTCTGAACGCGAAACTCCTCCTCCGGAGCATGCGTCGGCATGTCCCGCGATGAGCTGAACCCGGCCCTGACCACCCACCCCTGACAAACCCCGATTCCGCTGCCGACGTTCCTCAGGCTGATCGCGAGATATACGTTGCCGTCGACGTGCTCGGCGGCGGCGCGACCCCCGGCCGCGCTTAGCCAAAGCCCGTCTACGAACATGAGCTTCTGCACCGGATCCTCGAGGCGGGAGGGGGCCAGGACGGGCCGGCGTTGCTCCTGCAGCGCCGCCTCGGCGATGCGCGCTGAGCGGTTCGACGAGCGGACCGACGCGAACGTGGCGATGGCGAGCACCATCGTCCCGGCGCCCGTGACCAACGCGGAGATCGTCGACCACTCGGTGGCGAGGAGAATCATCACCCACCAGTTTGTCACCGGATCTTCAACGTACGGCCGCGGGCCACGCGAGATCCTCGTTCCCGATCAGCGGCTGCACGGAACGACCTAACTCGTCCCAGCGACCATGCTCTCCCAAATATTCCCAGCGCCGGAGCGCGACTCCGCTGCGGCCGGCGCTTTCGCTTGCCCGCGTGAAAAGGCGGTCTTGGCGCGTGGGCGGCTCCAGCGCGCTGTGAGCGCGTCGACCTCACTACGGAACACGGTGTCCGAGGCGATGCCCATAGAGGCAAACGCGCGCCCTCGATCTCGAGACTGACGACGCCGTGCGGGCGCGTCCAGGTGGGCCGATCTGCACCGCGGCGAGCTCGAAACAGACTGGGCCCGCGCAAAGGGCGGCGGCACCCCCCAGCCGATCGACCCGCTGCCGTAAAATGAGGCCATGGACTTCGTAAGGGTCACGTCAGCACAAGTGCTTGAGCACTACCGGCCTAAGGATCGGCTTCAGCGATGGCAGCTCGCGAGATGTCGATCTCACAGGAGAGTTGCACGGCCCTGTCTTTGAGCCACTTGCCGACCCCGACTTCTTTGCGCAGGTTCGCGTGGACGACAACCTGAGAACCGTTGTGTGGCCCAACGGAGCGGACCTCGATCCTCTCGTGTTGCACGGCGACTTCGAGCCGGCCTCACGCTTCGTTCATCGCTGATCGGCCCGCCGCGATCAGCTGCGAGCGAGGCACTCGCAGATAGTTGTCAGTGGAGACGGTGGGAATCGAACCCACGTCCGTGATCGCGTGTGAGTGGCTTCTACGAGCGTAGCCGGCGCTCTGATCTCATCCCCGACTCGCCTCGCCGGCGGGGTTGCGGGGGACCAGCCTCCTTGAGCTTCCCCGGCTTGGCGGAGGCGGACCGCACCGGGTGAGCCTGCTTTCTGATCCCGGCCTTCCCCGCCACAGGCGAGCGGGGCCCGAGACCTCACGGCTTAGCTATTGACTAAGCGGCGAGGGCGTACTCGTGAGAGTCCGCACTTATGGTTTTCCCGGGTGTTTTACGAGGCCGCCCGGGACCTCGACTCGCCACCACCCCCACGAGCCGACCGCGTCGAAGCCTGTCGTCCCCGGGGATGCTTATGCCCTTCCAGTGTACCGCTGCGCGGAACCCGGCGAGGAGGGGTCGTGGAGACGAAAGCGACGCGGTCCCAAGCCGCCTGAGGAACCCACTGGGTCCGGCCCGAAGGCCTTTCTTGGTGGGTGGCGCGGCCTCACACCTCGGTGGCCTCGCTCTTTGCGGCTCGGTTCCGCGTCTGGATTCAAGGTAGCCGCGCGCCGGCGCCATTTGCAACCCCGTCGGACGCTTGATCTCGCACGTTCCGAAAAAAGCCGCGCCGCGCAAACCGGACGCTCCTCCGCGTCGCGCAACGGTGCGCTCATGCAAGCGCCCGTGCGCAGGTCGTTAGGCAGGGCTTAAAAGTGCTGCCACAATGGAAGTCATGGAAAACCCTGAGCTGTCGCTGTCCACGCCCGCGCCGGCGGTTCCGGTTTCCCCGGCGTCGCCGGGGACATACCCCACGCACGCGGTCGCGCACCCCGGCGCAGAACCCCTTCGGCGAGGAGCCGAGCCGCGCCCGCCCGGTTCGCAGCCTGCGCAAGCGGATCAGCAGCATGCTCGCGGCGATCGGCGCGGCGATCGCCAAGTTCTTCGCGGCGATCAAGAGCTTTCTGCTGCTGCTGCCGAAGCTCAAGCTGCTGACGACGTCGGGCACGGCGCTGGTGTCGGTGGCCGCGTACAGCCTGTTCTGGGGCTGGGAGTTCGCGGCGGGGTTCGTGGTGCTGCTGTTCCTGCACGAGATGGGCCACGTGATCGCGCTGCGGCGCGAGGGAATCAAGGCGAGCACGCCGATGTTCATCCCGTTCCTGGGCGCGGCGATCTTCTCCAAGTCGCTGGGCGACAACGCGCTGGCGGAGGCGCGCGTGGGGCTGGCCGGGCCGATCCTCGGCAGCCTGGCAGCGGCGGCGGTGGCGGTCGTGGGAGCGTTCACCGGCAGCTCGTTCCTGCTGGCGCTGGCGTACGTCGGGTTCCTGATCAACCTGTTCAACCTGCTGCCGGTGGTTCCGCTCGACGGCGGTCGCGCGATGGCGGCGATGGCGCCGTGGATGTGGTTCATCGGCTTCGGCGGGCTGGTCGCGATGGTGTTCGTCTTCCCGAACCCGATCCTGCTGATCATCATCCTGTTCGGCGGCATGGAGACGTGGCGCCGCTGGCAGCAGCGCAAGACCCGCTCGCTGCAGCAGGCCGCGTACTACCGCGTCGCGCCGCACCACCGAATGCTGGTGGGAGCGGTCTACATCGGCCTGATCGCTGCGCTGGCGTTCGGTATGTACGAGACGCACATCCTGGCCTCCGGCAGCCACAGCTTCGGATCGATCTGAGCCGGCGGCCGCCCCGGCCTAGCGCCGCGCTTCGCGCAGCCCCCGTTCCATGTCCCGCCTGGTCTCGCGCTCGCGCAACGTCTGGCGCTTGTCGTAGAGGTCCTTGCCGCGGGCGAGCGCGATCTCGACCTTGGCGTGGGCGCCGGAGAAGTAGATGCGGGTCGGCACCAGCGTCAGCCCGCGCTCCTGCACGCGCCCGGCGATGCGGTCGAGCTCGCGCCTGTGCATGAGCAGCTTGCGCGGGCGCTCGGGTTCGTGGTTTTCGCGCGAGGCCGGGCCGTAGGGAGGGATGTGCACGGAGTGCAGCCACAGCTCGCCGTCGCGGATCGCCGCATAGCCGTCCTTCAGCTGGGCGCCGGTGGTGCGCAGCGCCTTGACCTCGGTGCCCTCCAGCACGATGCCGCACTCCAGCCGCTCGATCAGCTCGTAGCGGTAGGAGGCGTAGCGGTTGGACGCCACATCGCCAGCGCCGACCTTGCGCTTGCCCTTGCCCTTTGCCATCAGTCCGAGCCTAGATGGTCGGGACGGATGACCGATTGATGGGCTCCGCCTGCCTGTGCCCCAAACGGGGTGCCGGGCTCCGCCGCGGCGTGCGCGGCGACCGTCAGCGGGCGGGTAGGAGGTCCACGCGGCCGCGGACCGGGTCCACGCGCGCCACGCGCACGTCGATCGGATCGCCCAGGCGCAGCGTCGCGCCGGTGCTCTCGCCCTGGAGGATGGTGCCCTGCTCGTTGAGCTCCCACCACTCGCGCCCCGTCGTCCGCGTGCATCGAGCCTGACCGGGAGCATGCCCTCGAACGGCGGCGCCGCGTCCCGCGCCCCCTCGCGCCCGCGCTCGCGGGCATGCCGAACGCGACGAACGCGCCGGCTGAGATCAGCCCGGCTGATCTCGCCCGCGAACACCTGCTCGGGGCCGTTCTCGTAGAGCACCCGCTCCAGCGCGAAGCAGCGCGCCACGTCGTCGGCGTCGCGCTCGATGATCATCGCCTCGCGCTCGCGCTCGGAGGTCCACACGCCCAGCTCGACCAGCTCGCCTGCGCGAGGCGCCGGCTCGCCCCCGCCGATCGCCGACAGCAGCGCGCGGTGGCAGACGATGTCGGGGTAGCGACGAATGGGCGAGGTGAAGTGGCAGTAGGTGGCCGAGCGCAGGCCGGCGTGCCCGAGGTTCTTGGGCGAGTAGTAGGCCTGCTTGAGCGAGCGCAGCACCAGCGAGCTCAGCGCCTGCCGGCCCCGGCCGGTGCGGCGCACGTGCTGGTCGACTCGACTGGAGATCTCGCCCACGAGCTCGGCCGCCTGCGAGGAGGACATCCGCTCCTTCGACGATGCGGGCAGCGGCGGTGTGGGCACCTCCAGCGAGGCGAGCTGATCGGCGAGCCGCTCGATGCGCTCGGGCTCGGGGCGCTCGTGCACGCGATACAGGCACGGCACCCCGCGCTGCGCCAGCAGGCCGGCGACGGCCTCGTTGGCGGCGATCATCAGGTGCTCGATCAGGCGATGGGACTCCGTCTGCACCTGACCGACGATGTCCGTGACGTTGCCGTGCTCGTCGAACGCGAACTCGGGCTCCTCGGACTCGATCACCAGCGCCCCGCTGCGCTCCCGCTCCCGCGCCAGCGCCGCCGCCGCCTCTCGCGCGGCGCGCAGGGGCTCCCGCCAGGGCTCCGCCGCGGACTCCGTGCCCGCGAAGATGCGGTCCACGCGCTCGTAGTCCAGGCGAGCGTCCGAGCGGATCAGCGAACGGTAGAAGGCGGCGCGGGCGACGGTCGCGCCATGCAGCTCCAGCTCCACCGTCACCGCCGCGCGGTCGGATCCGGGGACCAGCGAGCAGGCTTCGCTGGAGAGCGCGTGCGGCAGCATCGGCTCGACCGCCCCGGGCACATACACGCTGGTGGCCCGCCTGCGCGCCTCGCGGTCCACGAGCGAGCCCTCGGGCACGTGCGCGGCGACGTCGGCGATGTGCACCCAGATCCGAATCGCGCACCAGCCCCCGCCCTCGCTCGATCGTCTCGGCCGAGATCGCGTCGTCGAAGTCGCGGGCGCTCGACAGGGTCGATCGTAAACGTCGCCAGATCGCGCAGGTCGCGCCTGTCCCACTGCGCGTGCCCGACGCGCTCGCCGGCCGCGTTCGCCTCGCTCTCCACCCCCGCGTCGAAGCCCCGTGAGAGCCCGCGATCGAGCATCAGCCCCTCGATCACGTCCCTGGCGATGTCCGGGCGCCCGAGCACGCGCACGACGCGCGCGCCGGCGCCGGACCCGCGCGCGGCGGTCTGCACGAGGACCAGGTCGCCGGCGGAGACCTCGAGCCTGGCTCCGCGAGGAGAGCGAGTCGGCCCGAGCGTCAACCGGCCCGTGCCTCGTCTGCGCGGAGGTCCGCCGTCGCGGTCGCGTGGCGGGAACAGCGGCTCGGCCGTCAGGAAGCGTCCGCGGCGCTCGATGACGGCCACCAGCGCACCCGCTGGCGCCGGGCCGCGGGCGCTCACTTCACTTTGGCGGCGAGCGTGCTCAGCGCGACGTCCAGGCCGTGTGCTTTGTCGACGCCATGGGGGACGAGCACTTCGGGGGTCACGCCGGCGCCCTGCTTGACGCCGCCGCCGCCGAGGTTGCGTCCATCCGGCGTGAAGTACTCGCCGACGGTGATGTCCAGCGCGCCGCCGTTGGAAAGCGGCTGCTCCTCCTGGAAGACGCCCTTGCCGAACGTGTGCGTCCCGACGACCGTCGCCCGGTGGTGGTCCTGCAGCGCCGCCGTGACGATCTCGGCGGAGGAGGCGGTGTTCGAGTCGACGAGCACGACCATGGGGATCGATGTGGAGATCGCGCCTCCGGTCGCCACCAGCACCTCGGTCGGCTGCGTGCGCCCGCGGGTGGTCACGATCGTGCCCTTGGGGATGAAGATGCTGGCGATCAGCTGCGCTTCCTCGACCAGGCCGCCGCCGTTGTCGCGCAGGTCGAGCACGAGCCCGCGGGCGCCCGCGTGCAGCTCGTGTTCGACCGCTTCCCGCACTTCCCCGCGGGCGCCCATGCTGAAGCTCGCGAGCGCGACCACGCCGAGCTTGACGGCGTGGACGGTCTTGGTCCCCGATTCCACGACCGGCTCGGAGATGATCGCGCGCGTGATCTTCACCGTGCGGATACCCCCGTGAGCGGTGCCGCGGCCGCGCGGGGATTCGACTGACAGCTGGACGTCCGTGCCGGGTAGGCCCCTGATCAGCGCGGTGGCCGCGTCGGCGGACAGGCCTTCGAGCTTGCGCCCGCCAACCGCCGCGATCAGATCGCCGGCCTGCAGTCCCGCGCGGGCGGCCGGCGAGGAGTTGAACACCCGCTCGACCAGCAGGCCACGGCGTTCCGGGGTGACGGACACGCCGATGCCGGTGAAATGCGGCGGGGCGGTGAATTCGCGGTATTCGCTCGGGGTCAGGTAATGGGAGAAGCGGTCGTGCAGGCTCGCGACCATGGCGGCGATCGACGCGTTGGACAGCTGGCCGGTGGAGATCGGCCGGTAGTAGTCGTCGGCGATCCGCTGGAGCGCTTCGTCGACGACCTGCGTCTGGTGGTCGGCGACGAACGCGTTGCGCAGGAACACGGGCAGGTCTTCCGGGTGCCCGCCCAGCCACAGACCGGCCACGAGCAGGATCGGGAGCGCCAGCGCGAGCGCGGCGGTCAGCGGCTGTCGGCGAGATGTGGACATGGGTTCGGCGCAAGGGTAGTGGAGGCGCGCGCTCCCGGCGCGCGCTCCCCTGCGACCGCGAGAACGCTCTAGGGTTGGGCCATGGCGAACGTGAGCATGAGCACCGTCCCCGCAAACGGGCTGCCCATCCACCGCATCGGGCTGCCGGGCACGCGCGCGCTGACGGTGCTCGTGGCGTTCGACGCCGGAGCGCGCAACGAGCGCCCGCAGGAGAACGGCATGGCTCACTTCCTCGAGCATCTGGTGTTCAAGGGCGGCGAGAGCTATCCGACGTACAAGGACGTCAACGAGACCGCCGAGCGGCTGGGGGGCGTGCTGAACGCGTACACCAGCCACGACCTGGTGGCCTTCCACATCACCGTCCGCGCCGAGAGCGCGCCGCAGGCGATCGACCTTCTGAGCGACTTCGTCGGGCGCCCGCGCCTGGACAGCGAGGAGCTGGACCGCGAGCGGGGCGTGGTCATCCAGGAGATCAACCGCGCCTACGACCAGCCGTCGACGGTCGCCGAGTACCTGATCGACCGGGCCGCCTTCGGCGAGCATCCTCTGGGGCGCACCGTGCTGGGGCCCGAGGAGAACCTCCGGAGCTTCACGCGCGAGGGGATCGTCGCGTTCCGCGAGCGCCGCTGGGCGGGCGCGCGGGGCGGGGCGTTCCTGGCCGGCAACCTCGAGCACCTGCCCGCGGAGGAGGAGCTGCAGGAGCGCTTCGCGCGCTTCCCGTCGCTGCCCGAGCCCGAGCCGTACGTGCCCGCGCCGGACTTCGCGCCGCAGACGCTGGTCGATGAGCGCGACACCAACCAGTCGCACCTGCGGATGATCTACCGCCCGGACATCGCCGTGGCGGACGTGCGCGAACGCGCGGCGTTGTCGATCTACTCGACGCTGCTGGGCGGCTCGATGGGCTCACGGCTGTTCGAGGAGATCCGCGAGAAGCGCGGGCTGTGCTACTCGGTGTACGCGATCGACCACGCGTTCGCGGACGTGCCCATCCTCCAGCTCGGCTCCGGCCTGGAGTCGGGCAAGTGCGTCGAGGCGTACACGCGCATGCGCGAGATCGTCGACGAGCTGCGCGCGGACGGCCCCACCGAGGAGGAGGTGCAGCGGGCGCGAGCGTACGCCGCCGGGCGGCTGGTGCTGGCGTTTGAGAACACCAACGCCGTCGCCCGCTACGCCGCCAACCAGAAGATCGTCTTCGGCGAGGACATCGACCCCGACGCCGCCATCGCCGCGCTGGACGCCGTCACCTTCGACGAGGTTAGGGAAGTCGCCACCGGCGTTGCCGACAGCCTCGCCGTGGCCTGCGTCGGCCCGCACAGCGCCGGCGAATTCTGAGCCGGCCCTGGCTCACTCCTCGTCGTATCGGTCGAGGTTCGCCCAGCGCTCGGCCACCTGTTCAAGCGAGCGTTCGGGTGCGCCGCGCATTCGTCGATATCTGTTCACGGCGGTGAGCATCTGGTGGGTCTCGCCGTGCTGCAGTTCGGCTTCCCTCCTTGGCGAGCGGGTAGGTTTCCAGTCGAGGAGTTGCTCGTTGCCGCCGCGGTAGAAGTATCCGGCGAGCATCGCGATGACCAGGATGATCGTCGGCAAGCCGAGCACCACGAGCAGGTAGTAAGTTTCGTCGCTCATTGCGTTCAAGCGCGCGCCGGCGCCGGACGCGCTCTCGGTTGAGGTCGAGCGGCACGCTTGCGAGCGGCGCTCTCGCTTGGCGCCGGTTGCGGCTCCTGCGCGACGGTCTCGTCGGTCGCGAGCGCGTCGATCGCGGCCTGCACGCTCGCCAGGCGGCGTACGAGCCCCGCGCGTACCTGCTCGAGCTCCCCGGCGTTCAACAACGCCGGCCCGGAACCGGGGCGAGGGGCGCTGGACGGCGGCACGACGCCGGGGTAGGCGGCTTCTAGTTCTCCGAGCGCCCGCTCGAGCGCGCTGATCTGGGTGCGCAGCGTTGCCCGCCGCGCCGCGGCGACCTGCTCGGTCTTGCTGCTCGGCTGCGATGACACGTACAGGGCTGCCGCCACCTCGCGCGGGTCCACGCCGACCCGGCGTGCTCTGCGTGCCGCGCTGGCCGCGATGACGCCAACCGTCGAGGCCTCACGCGAGCTGGATGCGACGAACGTGCCGCTGCCCTGCCGGCTTTCGATCAGGCCCTCCTGCTCCAGGCGCTGGTAGACCGCGCGAGCGGTGTTGACGTTCACGCCCGTGGCCCGCGCCATGTCGCGAAGACCGGGCAGCCGCTGACCGGGATTGAAGCGGCCGTCGCCGATCCCCATGCGCAGCGCCCACGTCAGCTGCACCCCGATCGGGACCTCGCCGTCACGATCGATCACCACACCGAGATCTCCGGCTTCGGTCGTCTCGGTCGGCGCTGCGGAGTGCTTGCTCACGATCGCTTGAGCGTAGTGGGCCACAACGCAGATGTCTACTGTTTCAGTGATCCATTACATTATGGCGCATGAGCGGTGACGGCCGTGCGGGCCAGCTGCACGCGGCACTCATGAGGACGGGCACGCCAGCGGCTTCGCCCCGGCTGCGTCGAGACACATGTCGACGCGTTCGGGCAGCTTGCCGCGGCGAATCGCGAAGCGGGTGTACTTTCCGATCTCGCCGGGCTTGGACACCAGGATTTCCAGGGTTACGCCAAATCGCAGGGAGCGCTCGAACCTCCGAAATTCGACCGGCGCGACTCCCCGCTTGGTCGACACCGCCACTCGACTGGCAGATCTGATCGGACAACCACGGCCCTTGCACCTCACGGTGATCAGCGCTCCCGCGGGCGTCTGCTGCACCCTGAGCAGCCTGAGCTTCACCCCCGCAGCAGTGTCGGTGCCCGCTATCCGCACGACGGGAAACGGCTGCATGAGGGAAGCCGTGGGACTGACCACATCGATCGTCTCGGTGGCGACGCTCGAAAGGCCGTCGGCGTTGGTCACACGCAGCTGCACGACATGACTTCCGGGAGTGGAGAACGAGGTGGTGAGCACGGCTCCTCCACCTTGGAACGGCCCGCTGCTCGTGAGAGCCCATGCGATCCCGGTGATCGGGCTGGCGCCATCGGTGGAGCTCGACACGAGCGAGACGGGTTCGCCGGCCTGCGGAACGGGCGGGAACCACGTGAACGAGGCCACCGGAGGCGTCGGCGGGGGGACCACCGCAGGCGTACTGGCCGGCGGGGGTGTGACCGTGAACGTCACCGGCTCGCTCCAACCGGGAGGGTTCCCGAGTGAGCTTTCCTGCGTGGCGACAGCGGTGTATTCGCCGCTGGGGAGGGTCGGACTCGCATCGCCGGACGTCCAACCGGCGCCGGTGCCCGTGGCCGTCGCCATCGAGACGACCGTGCCGTTTTCTGTGGCTCCGGCGTGGATCTGGACGGTGACCGGGGTTATGTCGCTCGCGGTGCCCGTGAACGACGGCGTCGTCTTGTCCGACGGCGTTTCGGGCGGGTCCAACGTCACCGTGGGGGCGGCCGTATCCACCGTGAACGTCACAGGCGAGCTAGTACCGGTTTCCGACGCGGTCTGCGTGGCCTGCGCCGTGTAGGTGCCGTCCTTGAGGAGCTTGGCGGGCCCGACGGACCACGTGCCACCTGGTGAGAACAACCGCGTGCTCAACGTCTGTATGACTGTGCCTTGGGCGGTGGGGCCTTCGTATATCTTGAGCGTCACTTCCCCATCGACTTCTTCTGTGTGCCCGCTGAAGGAGGGCGCCTGCTTGTTGCTCACGCTCCCGTTGAGCGGGCTTGTGATCGTGACGATGGGCGGTGCGGCAGTGGCAGTTCCCACCGGGCCCACAGCGATGACGACCAGCGAAACCGCCGCCACTCCTAAGAGCCCTCTTCCCACCCTACTCATCGGGTCGTGCTTCACATGCATGCGACGCTCTTTCTGCCGCCCAGCAGCTCCCCTCACGTTAGCAATGTCTGCCAGCGCGTTTCGTCCGTTTCATCAAATCGCCAGCTGATTGGCTAGGCCGCGAGAGCCCTCATCCGCGCGACCGCCGGATCCTCCGAGCCGCGAGCTTCAGCCCAACGCCACCATCCGGTCGATCGGCACCCTGGCACGGACGGCGACCTCCTCGGGCACGCGCACCTCGAACTTCATGTCGCGCAGCGCGTCGCGGAGCTTGGGCAGCGTGATCATCTTCATGTACTTGCAGAACGCCTCGGCGTTGGCCGGGATGAAGTCGACGTCCGGGGCGGCCATCCGCAGCGGGTAGAGCATCCCGATCTCGGTCGCCACCACGGCCTCGCGACGTGGGGGCGAGGCCGACCCGTTCCCGTCCGCCTCACCCTCGCGCCGGTGCTCGGCCTGCACGGCGCACTCGCGCTCGGCCTGCTGGGCGTACTTGATCATCCCGCCCGTGGACAGCATGTGCACGCCCTCCGCCGACACGTCGCCCGCGGCCACGTACTCCATCACGCTGGTCGTGCACCCGCACTCGGGGTGGATCAGGAAGTCCGCGCCCGGGTGCGCCGCGCGTGCGGCTTCGATGTCCGCCGGGCGGATGCCCGCGTGCACGTGGCACTCCCCGTCCCACACGTGCATGCGCACGCCGAGCTCCTTCTCGACGTATGCGCCCAGCCACATGTCGGGGCCGAACAGGATCTCGGTGCCGGGACCGTGGGTGTCGTAGACGTGGCGCACCACGTCGACCGCGTTGGCGGACGTGCAGCAGTAGTCGGTCAGCGCCTTGACCTCGGCCGTGGTGTTCACGTACATCACCACCACGCCCCGCGGGTACCTCGCCTTCCACGCGGCCAGCTGCTCGGCGTCGATCGACGCGGCCAGCGAGCAGCCGGCATCGAGGTCGGGGATCAGGACGGTCTTCTCGGGACACAGGATCGAGGCGGTCTCCGCCATGAAGTGCACGCCGCAGAAGACGATCGTCTCCGCATCAACGGCTGCGGCGGCGCGGCGCGAGAGGCCGAGCGAGTCGCCGACGTAGTCGGCCACGTCCTGCACCTCGGGCACCTGGTAGTTGTGGGCGAGGATCACGGCCCGGCGCTCGGCCGCCAGCGCGCGCACCTCGGCCTGCAGGGCGTCGATCTCCGCGGCGGACAGGGCGCCGGCCGACCCCTGGGTGGGAGCCATCGGCAACGTGGGAGCCATGGGGAGGTTCATGGCTGGGCCTCCAATATGAGCGAAAGGTCGAGGGCGGGCGCGGAGTGGGTCAGCGCGCCCATCGAGATCCAGTCTATCCCCGTCGCCGCCAGCGCCCGGAGCGTCTGCAGGGTCACGCCGCCGCTGGCCTCCAGCTCGGCGCGGCCGGCCACCTGGGCCACCGCCGCGCGCAGCTGCGACTCGTCCATGTTGTCCAGCAGCAGGCGCGGCGCCCCCGCAGCGAGCGCCTGCTCGATCTCCTGCCCGTTGCGCACCTCCACCTCCAGCGTGCCCGCCAGCTCGGGCGCCGCCTCGCGCGCGAGCTGCACCGCCGCGGCGATCCCCCCGGCGGCCGCGATGTGGTTCTCCTTGATCAGGATCGCGTCGTACAGCCCCGCGCGGTGGTTGGTGGCCCCACCCGCGGCCACCGCCGCCTTCTCCAGCGCTCGCAGTCCGGGGGTCGTCTTGCGCGTGTCCAGCACCCTCGCCCCCGTGCCCTGCACCTCGCGCGCCGCGCGCGCCGCCATCGTGGCCACGCCCGACAGGTGGGCCACGAAGTTAAGCGCCGTGCGCTCGGCGCTCAGCAGCGCGCGTGCGCGGCCCGCCACCGTCATCACCGGCCCGCCGTCCTCGCGCCACACGCCCTCCTCGATCAGGCGCTCGATCTGTACGTCGGGGTCGAGCAGCGCAAACGCCGTCTCGGCCGCCTCCAGGCCGTAGATCACGCCGGGCGCCTTCTGCGTGACCAGCGCGCCGGCCCGCGCCTGCGCGTCGACAGTCGCCGCCGTCGTGACGTCGCCGGCGCCGATGTCCTCGTCGAGCGCCCGCTTGACCAGGGCGGTGAGACCGTCCACCGCTATCCGCCCGCAGACGCCGTCTGCAGCAGGTACGCACGCACGAATCCATCGAGATCTCCGTCGAGGACGCGCTGAACGTCGCCCATCTCGTGCCCGGTGCGGGTGTCCTTGACCATCGTGTACGGGTGCAGCACGTATGAGCGGATCTGCGAGCCGAAGTTGACGTCCTGCGCCTCGCCCTTCTCGCGCGCGATCTCCTCCTGGCGTTCGCGCTCGGAGCGTTCGAGCAGCTTCGCCCGCAGCATCGCCATCGCCGTCGCGCGGTTGGAGGACTGCGAGCGCTCGTTCTGGCACTGCACGACTATGCCCGTCGGGCGGTGGGTGATGCGCACGGCCGAGTCGGTCTTGTTGACGTGCTGGCCGCCCGCGCCCGACGCGCGGTAGGTGTCCACCTGCAGGTCGTCCTCGTTGATCTCGATCTCGCCCGTGTCCTGCACCACCGGCGCGACCTCCACGCCGGCGAAGCTCGTGTGGCGGCGGTGGGCCGAGTCGAACGGCGACAGGCGCACCAGCCGGTGCACGCCGCGCTCGGCGCCGAACAGCCCGTACGCGTTTTCGCCCGATGCCCGGAACGTGGCCGACTTGATCCCCGCTTCCTCCCCCTCGCTCGCCTCCAGCAGCTCCACCTGGAAGCCCCGGCGCTCGGCCCAGCGCATCAGCATCCGCAGCACCATCTCCGCCCAGTCCTGCGCGTCCGTCCCCCCCGCCCCCGCGTTTACGCTCACCAGCGCGTCGCCCGAGTCATAGCGCCCGGCGAACAGCCGCTGCTCCTCAAGGGCCGCCAGGCGCTCCTCGACCGAGGCGATCTGCTCGTCGACCTCCCCCTGCAGCGAGGAGTCCTCGGCGGCCATCTCCGCCAGCCCGTCCAGATCGTCCACGTCCGCCCGCAGCTTGCCGAACATCTCCAGGCGCCTGGACGCGCGCGCATGCTCCGCCCCCACCGCCGCCGCCCGCTCGGAGTCCTCCCAGAAGCCCTCAGCGCCCATCTCGCGCTCGAGCGCCGCCACGCGCTCGCCCAGCCCAGCCGGGTCAAAGATAGTCCGCGAGCAGCTTCATCTGCTCACGGATTGCAGCCAGGCGCTGAGGGGTCGACTCGCTGGGAGCGGCTGTGGCCATGCCTCCACGCTATCAGCGCCGGTGGCGCGGTGGGCACGGGCGGCTTCGCGTGGCCGGAGCCGCCGCGACGCGATGGTCACAGAACGCCCCGCTACAGCCAAACCGGCGCCGTGCGGGGCGTTCTGCATTCCTAGAGGCCGGGAGCAGTGGACATTTTGCGCCCGGCCGGGAGCAAGCTAGCCGGTTGCGCACCGCATAGACTTGACTGCTAGCCCTCGTTCAGGCGTTCAGACTGTCTGGCCGCTCGATAGATTTCCTCAACAATGCCGACGCCTGGCACCCACTTGCTAACGCCGCAGCAGATCCGCTTCATGGAGAAGCTCCCAAAGGGCCACACGGTCGTGAGCGTCCGCGGCCGCGCGCCGATCGTGCGCCGGCTCGACGGGCAGTTGTTGCGGATACGGCCGAGCGGGCGGCCGGTGCCCACCATCCCCGTCGAGAGGGTCCAGTCCTACCTGCATGTCCTCGGATAGTTCCTGCCCGGGACCACTGTTTGTCGATTTCCCGGAGCTGCGGATACCGCGTTGAGGCCGCTCAGCCGGGCGGGTCGGCCGCGTCGGCCCTCGGCCCATGTTCGACGCGCATCGTCGGTGTACGCTTGGCACGGATGCATGAGCCCTCGCTCAAGATCCGCGCCGTGGCAGCCACAGCCATCCTGTCGCTCGCGCTCGCGGGCGTGGTCATGTCGTCGCCCGCCGCGGCGTCCGACAGCGCCTGCGGGCTCATCTCCCCAGGGGCGATCGCGAAAGCCTTCCGGCTGCCCCACGCCGATGAAGGTTCCCCGCTCTCCGTGCTCGTGCCACTGGGCGAAACCGGCAGCGTGGTGTTCGCTTGTGAGTTCATCGCGTGGCGCGGGATCGAACCGACGAGTCCCGAACGGATCAAAGCGAAGCTTGCGAACGGCACCGCTGCCGATCTCAAGATCACGACGTGGGCCCCGAGGCCCGGCCTCGTTGTCGCTGGATGGCAGAGCCACGGCTTTGCCGAGGAGCTGACTGCGCTTTCTTCCGAAAGCCAGGCGACGCTCGTCACAGGCTTGCACGGCAAAGCCTTCGTTCCGCTTGCTCTGGGCGCAGAAACGGCCGGCTATACGGGCGTCAAGGGTCACACACGCGAGGTCGAGGCATTCTGGTGGAGCCCGAGCCTGTTCGACATCATCTCGCTGTACGTCATCGAGACGAAGAAAAAGCCGGCCATCGGGCAGCTGGACAAGATCGCCAAGACTGCCGTGCCAGCATTCGGCCTCTAGGCTGGAGGGCTCCTCCAATCGCGGGATGCGCCGACGCTACACCCGCTCTCATCCGCCGACAACCGGAGAAGGCTGCGCTCGTGCTGCGGGAACTACACATGCCCCTCCGGGACTACCGGCAGCCGGCGGACGGGACGTGGAATCTGCGAGCGCCGGAGGCTTGCTCAGCTTCTCCCGCCTACACCGTGTCCTGCACGTGTCCGCAGTCCTTGACGTCGTATTCGGAGGCACAGTATGTCTGTGCTTCCCACTTGGCTTTGAAGGCCTTGATGAACTGCGACAGAGCGCGCCGCTGGCTCGACGCGCTGTGATGACCGGCCACGACGTGCTTCTGGATTCGCGCTGACAGCAGGTTCAGTTCCACCCGGAAGAGAAGGTCCGCGACGGTCTGCCCCGATTTGCGCAGGAACGCCTCGAATTCTCCGTGCCTGGGAAACTCCTCGGCGCGTATGCGGTCGAAGCTCTTCTTGACTTGGGCAGCGGAGACGCTGATGTTCAGATTCTCGGCTTCGCCCTTCACCCAGTCGGAGGAGATCAGGAGCCCCAGGACCTCGCTCCGCAATTCCGTCACGCTGGGCGCGTGCTGTCCCTCGGCCGGTGGCCCTGCCGCCTTGTTCGCGACCGTCAGCCAGTGCGAGTACGTCGCGCCCGTTATCGCGTCCGAGCCGACGCACACTAGAGTCTGTTCGGGGGCGGGTTCTGCGGTGCCGGCTTGGGCGGGAGCCGTCGGCGCGACGCCCGTTGACAGGGGCGTGGCAGGCGGCGGACACGCCGAAGGTGGAACTTCGGCTGCGCTCGACCCGACGCCCGCTACGAGAAGGACCACCAGCGCCGCCGACGCCGGCAGGACTCGGTGCCGGGGTGCTAGGCCCCGTGGCACTTCTTGAACTTCTTGCCCGACCCGCACCAGCACGGATCGTTGCGCCCGACCTGGTGCTCGTCGTCGAGCACGCGCTGCTCGACCACCGGCAGCGCTTCGGCCTCCTGGCCGTTCTCGCCGAAGGCCGCCTGGGCAGCGCCTCCTGCGACTCCGGCGGCCGCGGCGGCCGCCGCGAGCGCACCGGAGCCGGCGGCGCTGTGACCGCCCGAGTAGGACACGCGACCCGCGCGCGTGGAGCTGCCGGCGGCGGCGAACGGTTGTATGGGAGCCCCGCCCGCCCCGCCGCCGCCGTTCTGGCCTTCGACGTTCACCTGCACGTTGAAGATCATCCGTGCGTAGTCCGACCACACGCTGTTCATGAGGTCGCCGAACAGTTTGAACGCTTCGTTCTTGTACGCCACCAGCGGGTCGAGCTGGGCGAAGCCGCGCAGGTGGATGCCCTCGCGCAGGTAGTCCATGTCGAACAGATGCTCGCGCCAGCGTTCGTCGATGATCTGCAGCAGCAGGAAACGCTCGAGCGCCTCCATCAGCTCCTCGCCCAGCGCCTGCTCGCGCGCGTTGTAGCGCTCCATCGCCATCTCGACGATGCGATCGCCCAGGGAGTCGCGGTCGACCGTGTCGCGGTCGAGGTGCTCGCTGCCGAGGTCGAGCGGGAAGAGCTGGCCGAGCGCCGTGAACAGGCCGTCCAGGTCCCAGTCGTCCATGAAGTCGCCGGGCGTGTACTGGTCGATCGTGCGCTCGATCACATTGGCGACCTCGCGGCGGGCCTCCTCGCCGATGCTCTTGCCCTCCAGCACCTCGTCGCGGTAGGCGTAGATCACGCGCCGCTGCTCGTTCATCACGTCGTCGTACTCGAGCACCCGTTTGCGGATCAGGAAGTTCTGCTCCTCGACCTTTTTCTGAGCTTTTTCGATCTGCTTGGAGAGCATCCCCGCCTCGATCGGTTCCTCGTTTCCCTCGTCGTCGACCCCGCCCAGGCGATCGAGGATCTTGTAGATGCGGTCGCCGGCGAACAGCCGCACGAGGTCGTCCTCGGCGGACAGGAAGAAGCGCGACTCGCCCGGGTCGCCCTGGCGCCCGGAGCGCCCGCGCAGCTGGTTGTCGATGCGCCTGGACTCGTGGCGCTCGGTGCCACATATGAACAGGCCGCCCGCGGCCACCACGTGCTCGCGGCTCTCCGCCAGCTTGCGCTCCACCTCCGGCAGGATCTCCTTCATACGCCGCTCGTACTCCTCGGCGTCAGCCGGCTCCACACCTTCCCGGGCCAGCTGCTGAGCGGCCAGGTGCTCGGGGTTGCCGCCGAGCTTGATGTCCACGCCGCGGCCGGCCATGTTGGTGGCGATCGTCACCGCGCCCGGCTGTCCCGCCTCGGCGACGATGTCGGCCTCGCGCGCCGCGTGCTCGGGCTTGGCGTTCAGCACCGTGTGCTTGATTCCCCGAGTGTTCAGCCGTTCGGAGAGCAGCTCTGAGACCTCCACCGAGATCGTGCCCACAAGCACCGGCTGGCCGTTCTCGTGGCGGGCGGCGATCTCTTTGACGACCGCGCTCCACTTGCCCTCCTTGGTCTTATAGACCTGGTCGTTGCGGTCCTCGCGGATCATCTCCATGTTCGTCGGGATCTGCACGACCGGCAGGTCGTAGATCTTCATGAACTCGGTCGCCTCGGTCAGCGCCGTGCCGGTCATGCCCGCGAGCTTGTCGTACAGGCGGAAATAGTTCTGGTAGGTGATCGTCGCCAGCGTCTGGTTCTCCTCCTGGACCGACACCCCCTCCTTGGCCTCCACCGCCTGGTGCAGGCCCTCCGACCACCGCCGGCCGTCGAGGATGCGCCCGGTGAACTCGTCGATGATCTTGACCTCGCCGTCGATCACCGCGTAGTCGACGTCGCGCTTGTACAGGGACTCGGCGCGCAGCGCCTGGATCAGGTGGTTGACCAGGTGGCCGTTCTCCGCGCGATACAGATGGTCGATGCCCAGGAAGCGCTCGGCCTTGGCCACACCCTGCTCGCTGATCGCCACCGTCTTCTGCTTCTCGTCGATCTCGAAGTCGAAGTCCGCCATGAACTGCTTCTTCGTGCGCGGGTCCATGCCTTCGGGCGTCTTGCCCACCTTCATCTGTGGCGCCAGGCGCGCGAACTTCACGTACAGGTCGGCCGCCTGTTCGGGGGCCCCGGAGATGATCAGCGGCGTGCGCGCCTCGTCGATCAGGATGTTGTCGACCTCGTCCACGATCGCGAAGTAGTGCCCGCGCTGGACCTTTTCGCCGAGATCCTTGGCCATGTTGTCGCGCAGGTAGTCGAAGCCGAACTCCGAGTTGGTGCCGTAGACCACGTCGCACGCGTACGCGCGCTGCTTCTCCTCGTAGGGCTGCATGTTCTGCAGCACGCCGACCGACACGCCGAGCGGCTCGTAGATGGGGCTCATCCATTCCGCGTCGCGGCGGGCCAGGTAGTCGTTGACGGTCACCACGTGCACGCCCTTGCGCTCGGGCGGTGATGATTGGGAGCCCGCCTGCCCGGCCGGGTCGGGGTCCCGCACAGCCAGCGAGTTCAGCACGACGGCGAGCGTCGCGGTCAGCGTCTTGCCCTCACCGGTCTTCATCTCGGCGATCTGGCCCTCGTGCAGGGCCATCCCGCCGATCAGCTGCACGTCGAAGTGGCGCATGCCCATGGTGCGCTTGCCGGTCTCGCGCACGATCGCAAAGCACTCCGGCAGGAGGGCGTCGAGCTGCTCGCCTTCGCGCGCCCGCTCGCGCAGCGCGTCCATCCGCTCGCGCAGCTCGGCGTCGCTGTCGTGTTCGAGCTCCGCCTCGAAAGCGCCGATCAGCGCGACGCGCTTCTGGTAGGTCTTGAACTTCTTCGCCTCGCCGACATTCAGCGCGCGATCGAGCAGGGAGGGCATGCGCCAAGGATAGCCCCCGACGCTAAACTAAGCCGTGCTGCGCAGCCGCTGCCAGTACCGGATCAGCCCGACGATCACGGTCAGGGCTTCGAGAATCGGTAGTGCGGTCAGTCTGATCTGCGGCGGGGCGGCGGGTACACGGATCTGGCGATGGTTGCCGAGGTCCAGCCGATCAGCCATCCGAGAAAGACCAAGAAGATCGATTCTCGAGTGTCATCGCTCGCCTGGGTGCCCACGACGATCCATAGGATCGCCCAGGCAACGCCACAACCGATGGTGTACGCCTTGTAGGTGTTGAGCCCTTCCTTCATGGGACGATCGTACGGGCTCAAGACCCAGCGCCGACGGTCGATGATCCGATATACAACGCCAAGTAGCGTGCCGCTGGCGGGAATCGAACCCGCCGACGCGGACTTCACAGGAGCCGACGAGCGGGTGTTCTGCAACGCACTCGGGGGTGACGAACGGGGATTACGTCTCGATTGAGCGGCTGGCGCGATTGGAGGACGAAAGCGCCGACTTGCGTTCGATCGTGGGCGAGGAGGGCTCGACCTGACGCGGCCGGTGCAGGCAAGTAGCCGGATCGCGGCCCGCGCAACCGACGTCTTGGTAATCTCAGCGGGTGCGCTCGGTGATTGACCCTCTATACGATTCGCTGCTGCAGTCTCCACGGCTGAGCCATGATCCCTGGAGCCGGACGAGCCTGCTGACGTTTCGCCCTCGCCATGTGCTGCTGTGGGAGCAGATCTCGCGCCACCTCGGTGAGCCGCGCGAGACGATCGCGGATATCGGATGTCACAACGCGTTCTTCCTTCGTCTCAGCAAGGAGCTCGGCTTTCACCATTTCATCGGCGTCGACTTCTTCGAGCTCAGCCCGGATCAGTCATTTCTGGAGGAGCTCCCTGACGCACGACTGCTGCGTGCCAACTTCAACGCCGACGACTTCCTCGGCGAGCTCGCAGACGGTTCTGTCGACTGCGTCGTCTCCACCGAGGTGATCGAGCACCTGTACCACCATCCGGCGGGCTATCTCGCCGAGTGCTGGCGGATCCTTCGGCCTGGCGGGCTGCTCGTGCTGAGCACGCCGAATCCGTGCAATGCCACAAGAGCCGCCAGGCTGCTTGCCGGGCGCTCACCCGTGTGGGGGGACGTCGCATTTGCCCGCACCCCGAAGATCACAGGCGATGGTGAGCCGCTCGCGGTCTGGGACATCCATTTTCGCGAGTACACGTTGCCCACGGTGCGCGAGCTCGTCAATGATCTGCCCGGCGCCAACATCCTTGAGGCAGGCTTCATCGCAAACGCGCCATCGACGAGAAACAGCACGGCCAAGAACCTCGCGCTGGCAGCCACGTGGCGGACCGGCCTCGGTCACAACCGGCTGCTTTCCTCAACGCAGTACATGGTCGTGCGACGCGAGCGCTAGTGCAGTGTTCCTGAAGTGGTTTGTTGTTTGGTCGCCTTGTTGATGATGTGCTCGGGGGTCTTGGTCCAGACGAAGTGTTGGGCGCGCTCGTTGTAGTTCTTGATGAAGTAGTCGATCGCGGCGGTGGGCCCGGTGACGTCGTGGTAGACGCCGCGGCGGACTTGCTGGTTTGTGAGGATCGAGAACCAGATCTCGATCACGTTCATCCATGACGCGCTGGTCGGCGTGAAGTGGAAGTGCGCCCGGTTGTGGCGCTGTAGCCAGCGCTGGACCTCCGGGGTGCTGTGCGTTGACGACGTTGTGGCGCGCACGCCAGCGTCGCTCCTAGCCCCTAACCCAATCCCATGGACGCGCCCGACCCCATTCACGCCAGCCGTGGGCGCCTAACCCTATGGACGAGCTAACCCCATGGACGGCAGCGACGTATGCCTCGCTCACGCCGATGGGATAACACGGGAAAAGACGGGATTCGGGGGCAAACAGCCGGACCAGATCGGAGGCCGCCCCATGAGGTTTCACTAGATATCACTTGATTTCGGCGCCCCCTAGACCGGAACCCGATTCCGCCCGATTTCGAGGACAACTACGAGGGCGCCGCGTGTCGCTCTGATCCCGGCATAGGCCAGCGGAAAGCCACGCGGATACCCGCGAGCCGAGTCGTAACCTGGGTGTAGTAGACGCGACGCAGGGTCCGCCCGGCGCGCGAGCAATGATCGAGGCATGGACGACGGGGCAGGCCATGATGAGCGACAAGCGCTCCTGCAAAGGCACCAACGCACAAGGCGAGCCGTCCGGAGCCAGCCCACTGAAACCCGGCACGGTCATCGAGGGCATCACGGTCAGCGGCGACTACTGCCGGCAGCATGACCTGACGCTGCCTGATTCGGCCAGAATCGGAGGCGCTACGCCTGGGGCAGCTCGACGCCCGATGCCACGAGCCGTGGACGTGCTCAAGGAACGCATCGAGGCCGACATCGACAAAGGTTCTCGATCCGCTGTGGGATGGGCTCGAAGCTGATCGCGCGATGGTCGTCGGCAATGGACCAACGGCGCATGTGGAGCTGGCAGCCGATCACCCGACACGGCTCATGGCGGCACGCGAGCTGCTCGACCGGGCGTATGGTCGGACGAGGCAGGCGAGCGAGGTCGCGGTCATCACCGAAGACATGATCGACCAGGCTATCGAGAGGATGGAAGCCGAACTTGCCGAGCTTGAAGACGCTCCGAGATGATCCGTCGCCTCGAAGCGGAGATCGCCTCACTCGAAAAGGCGCCGCCTGAGATGCAGCCATGAGGACAACCGTCAGCCGTGAGCTTGTGCGCGGTATCGCCGAAGCCGTCGAACGAGAGGCGGCGACTACAGCGACGTAGAAGCCCTCATCGACGCTTGGGAGCGCATGAACGGCCGCAACGGCGAACGCGCCGACCGCATACGCGCCCAGGTGGCGAAGCTCCCCGCGGCGCAGGAGACAAGCTGATGAGCGCCCCAACGCCGGCGCTCACGTCTGCGCCTGCTGACCGGCTGGAACCGAACGGCGTCGCGCTTGCGCAGGCGCCAGCCGAGCCTTTTCGTCTCGGCTCGTTTGCGCTCCCCGGCCTCGCTGGCCGCTCACTACCGCTCACAGCGGCCGGTGCTCTTTGACTCGGCTGTCCCCTTGTCATTGACCACTGAGCTACGGGCGCGACAGATCAACACAATCGCGGCGGCGGACGGCTTAGCTAAATCGCTTCAGACCTACGGCAGGGTCGCCCCCCACGCCACGGCGCGCGTGGCTCCGGCGGCAGCCGCGTGCGCCTCGCGTCGGTGGCGCAGTTTGTCGCGGTGGCGCTTGACCTGGCGGGCCAGCTCGTCGACCATCAGGTTCAGCGAGTGCAGCATCTCCGGCGAGGCGTCGCGCGCGCGCAGCGTCACGCCCTTCAGGTACAGCGTGCCCTCCGCCACCTGGCAGTCGGCGACCCGCGGGTTGCGCTCCTTGAAGATCTCGATCTCCAGGCGGGCAAGGTCTGAGACCTGCCGCGTGACCTTGGTCAGACGGCGCTCTGCGTGCATGCGCAGCTCGTCGGTGACGGGGACGTTTCGACCCTTGATGTCGATCTGCACCGTAGGCTCCCTTCGGTCGGCCTTTTGTCTGGCGGTGTCTCCGATGCTACGCCCGAGCGCGGCGGATGTAAATGGCCCTCGACAGAATGTTGCTGCCGCAAAGTGCGATAATCGGAGATCTCCAGTCATCGGGACGTGCTATGATGACTGTTGTCATAGTCTCACTTTCCGTGAAGGGGCTCGCTTCGGCGGGCCTCTTCGCGTTCTAGAGCCGCTTGAAGCGGGCTCTCAGCCGCGTCGGCGCAGGCTCTGCAGGATGCCGCTGTGGCCGGCGATCGCTCCGATCAGGATCGACTCGGGGGCGATCTGCGTTCCGGGGAAGACGATGCTTTCGCGCAGCTGCGCGCGCTCGCCGATCGTGGCCCCGTCGCCGAGCACCACCGGAGCCATCAGGCGGACGCCCGCCCCGATCCTCACGTCGTGCCCGATCCACGCCGGCCCTTCGATCTCCGCGTCCTCGGCCAGCCGCTGGCCGATCTGCGCGCCGATCTGCTGGCCGATCCCCGATCGGCGGCCGTCCGCGACGATCACGCCGGGGCTGACCTCCTCGCCCTCGACCTGGAGGCGCAGCTCGCCGCGCAGCGCGTCGAAGGTCCCCTGCTTGAGCTCGCTCAGCGAGCCGATGTCGTTCCAGTACTCGCCCACCTCATGGATGAAGAAGGGGACGTCGTTCTCGAGCAGGACCGGAAAGACGTCCTTGGCCCAGTCCACGAACGGCCGCGGCGGGAAGTAGTCGAAGATCTGCGGGTCGAACACATAGATCCCGCAGTTTCCGAGGTTCGACAGCGCCTCCTCGGGGGCTGGCTTCTCCTGGAAGCCGGTGATCCGCCCCTCGCGGTCGTGCAGCACGACGCCGTACTCGCGCGTGTCGGAGACCTGCTTGACCGCCAGGGTGGCGATCCCGCCCGCCTCGCGGTGCCTGGCCGCGAGCGCTCCCAGGTCGACGTCCGTGAGCGCGTCTCCGGAGATCACCACGAACGGCTCCTCGCCAAAGAAGCTCGCGCACGCCCGTACGCCTCCCGCAGTGCCGAGCAGCTCCTCCTCGTAGCGGTACTCCAGGCGCTCGCCGAAGTGCTCGCGGATGGTGTCGGGGAAGTAGTGCAGGTTGGCGATCACCTCGTCGAACCCGTGCCTGTCGAGCAGGTCGACGATGTGCTCCATCACCGGCCGGTCGAGCACCGGCACCATCGGCTTGGTGATCTCATACGTCAGTGGGCGCAGGCGGGTGCCAAGCCCCGCCGCCAGGACCATCGCTCTCATCCGCGGACCCTGATCAGTAGCGGTAGTGATCCGGCTTGTAGGGGCCGTCGACGGGCACGCCGACGTAGGCGGCCTGCTCGTCGGTGAGCCGCGTGAGCTTCACGCCGAGCGCGTCCAGATGCAGGCGGGCGACCTTCTCGTCCAGGTGCTTGGGCAGGACGTACACCCTCTTCTCGTACTCGTCGTTCTTGCTGAACAGCTCGATCTGGGCGATCGTCTGGTTGGAGAACGAGTTGCTCATCACGAAGCTCGGGTGCCCTGTCGCGTTGCCGAGGTTCAGCAGGCGCCCCTCGGAGAGCAGCAGGATCGCGTGGCCGTCGGGAAAGACCCACTTGTCGACCTGCGGCTTGATGTTTACCCGCTGCACGCCCGGGATCGCGGCCAGGCCGGCGACGTCGATCTCGTTGTCGAAGTGCCCGATGTTGCCGACGATCGCCTGGTGCTTCATACGGGCCATGTCCTGCGCGCGGATGATGTCCCTGTTGCCGGTCGCCGTGACGAAGATGTCCGCGCTGTCGATCACTTCCTCAAGCGTCCTGATCTCATAGCCCTGCATGGCCGCCTGCAGCGCGCAGATCGGGTCGATCTCGGTGATCACCACGCGCGCGCCCTGACCGCGCAGCGACTCCGCGCAGCCCTTGCCGACGTCGCCGAAGCCGCACACGACCGCGAGCTTGCCGCCGATCATCACGTCCGTGGCGCGGTTGATGCCGTCGATCAGCGAGTGCCGGCAGCCGTACAGGTTGTCGAACTTGGACTTGGTCACCGAGTCGTTGACGTTGATCGCCGGGAACAGCAGCTCGCCCGTCTCGACCATCTGGTAGAGCCGGTGTACGCCCGTGGTGGTCTCCTCGGTGACGCCCTTGATGCCCTGGCCGATCCGCGTCCAGCGCTGCGGGTCCTCGGCTAGCGAGCGCGCGAGCACCGACAGGATCACCTGGTACTCCTCCGAGTCGGCGTCCGTCGGCGCAGGCACGGCGCCGGCCTGCTCGCACTCGGTGCCCTTGTGCACGAGCAGCGTCGCGTCGCCGCCGTCGTCCAGGATCATGTTCGGGCCGGAACCGATCGCCGCCCGCCCGGAATCCTCGTCATCCGGCCAGCGCAGAGCCTGCTCGGTGCACCACCAGTACTCCTGCAGCGTCTCGCCCTTCCACGCATACACCGGCACCCCGCGCGGGTCCTCCGGGCTGCCCTCGGGCCCGACCGCCACCGCCGCGGCGGCGTGATCCTGGGTCGAGAAGATGTTGCAGCTGCACCAGCGGACCTCGGCCCCCAGCGCGGTCAGCGTCTCGATCAGCACGGCCGTCTGGATGGTCATGTGCAGCGAGCCCGTGATCCGCGCGCCCTTCAGCGGCTGCGCGTCCGCGTACTCGCGGCGGATCGCCATCAGGCCGGGCATCTCGTGCTCGGCCAGCGTGATCTCCTTGCGGCCGAACTCCGCCAGCGCGAGGTCGGCGACCTTGAAGTCGGTGTGGGTGATCGTGGCGGTTGGGGTCATCGTCGTCGTCTCCATGGTAATCGTGATGGGCTCGGCGCCTCGTTCAGATGGCTCGGCGCCTGGTGTGGATGGGCTCAGCGTTTGGCGAGCGCGGCCTTCAGCTCGTCGATCAGCCTCACCGGTCCGGGGTCCACGCCGCGCAGGGCGGCGAGGTAGACCGAGACGAGGTCGCCCAGGAGCACGAGCGAGATCACGCGCTCGATGGCCGTCTGCCCGCGGGTCTCCAGGCGGAAGCTCGCGACGGCGTTGCCGGCGATCAGGCGCTCTGTCAGGTCCATCCTCTCCTTCACCCGCGGGTGAGCGTCGGAGTCGTCGAGGAACACGGCCGCGAAGCGTCCGACGTCGCTGGCGCCCTCCCAGCCGGAGATCTCGTTGTGGTCGAGCTCGGGCAGTTCGTTCCAGAAGCACGGCTGCTTGGCGTTCTCGTTGATCTGCGTCTTCCAGCGGTAGGCGATCGGAGATGTCAGGCCCGCGCCGGCGATCACCGGTGTGCTCCCGTGGAGACCGCGCGCGAGTGCCTTGGCCAGCGAGTCCTCGGCGGCGTCGGGTCCCCACTCGGCCACCAGCTGCTCGGTGTGCGAGGCCGCCACGTCGATCTCCGAGGTCAGCCGCGGGCCGGCCCCGCACAGGGCCGCGACCTCCAGCGCCGCGACGATCATGTACGCGACCGCCGCACGTGGCTGAAAGCCGCCGGGCAGCGGGATCACCGGCACTGCGTCTGCGCGCGCCATCTCGGCAAGGCGCCCGCCCGTGGTCACGACCGTGCGCTTGGCGCCCAGCGCGCCCGCCGACTCGTAGCAGGCGAGCGTCTCCTCGGTCTCGCCGGAGTAGCTGGCGCACAGCACCATCGTGTCCGGCGTGGTCCACGTCGGCAGCCCGTACGCGCGGGTCACGAAGATCGGCCGCGACGCCTGATCTCCCAGGGCGGCCCGCGCCAGCGCGCCGCCGATCGCCGAGCCGCCCATGCCCGCGACGACCAGGCCTGCGGAGGTGTCCCAGTCCTGCATGATCGCCGACTCGACCCGCCACAGCGCGTCGCGCAGATGCTCGGGCAGCGCCAGCACGTCGCCCAGCTGGTCGGAGGGATCGACCCGGGCGATCGTGGCGCGCGAGAGCTCCTGTGCCGTGGGTGTCGCGGTCGCGCCGCCGTCGCTCATGTGGTGCTCGCCTCCTGTGGTGCTGGGGGGATTGTGACCATGGACACGTGGAATCTTGCTTTTGCCGATGGCCCGCGCGAGCGGAAGCCTAGAACTCGATCGCGCCGTCGGGCAACTCGACACCAGGGAAGATACGCGCCCCGCGCGTGATCACGTTGTGCGCCCCAACGCTCACCCCGTCGCCGAGCACCGCCCCGCCGGTGATCCTGGTGCCCGCGCCCACGCGGCAGCCGGCGGCCAGGATGCAGTCGCGCAGCTCGCAGCCCTCGCCGATCTGCGTCCCCTGCAGGACGACGGCGCGCTCGACGGTGGAGCCGGCGCCGACCGACACGTCCTCTGCGAGAACCACCAGACTGCCCACGTGCGCTCCCCGCGCCACGCGCACGCCCCGCTCGAGCACCGCCGGGGGAATCACCCTGCCATGCGCCTCCGCGCCCGCGTCGATCGCCAGCCAGTCGCTCCCCATCCGCTCGCGCACGGCCGTGTCGACGTTGCCCGCGATGATGTCGAAGGTCCCCTGCAGGTAGCGCGCGGGCGTGCCGATGTCCAGCCAGTAGCTATCCGCGGGGAACCCGTAGAGACCGTTGTCGACCAGCAGCGGCCAGACCTCGCGCTCGATCGAGACGTTGCGGTCGGGCGGGACCAGCTCGAGGATCTCGCGCTCGAGGACATACGCGCCGGCACTGATCAGGTTGCTCTCGACGTCGTCGGAGCTGGGCTTCTCCACGAAATCCCTCACCGAGCGGTCCTCACGGAGGATCACCAGGCCGTAGGCGCTCGGATCGGGGACGGGGACGAGCGCGAGCGTGGCCCGCGCGCCGGTCGCCTCGTGCTGGGCGATCTGCGCGGTCAGGTCGATGTCGGTGAGCACGTCGCCGTTGAGCATCAGGAAGCGCTCGTCGAGCATCGGCTCGGCGAGCTTCAGCGCGCCAGCCGTGCCGCGCGGATCGGGCTCCTCGACGAAACGCAGGCTGATGCCCAGCTGCGAGCCGTCGCCGAGCACGCTGCGCACGCCCTCAGCGAGGAACCCGCAGGACATGATCACGTCGTCGATGCCGTGCCCGCGCAGCCACTCGAGCATGAACGCTATGAACGGCCGGTCCACCAACCGCACCACCGGCTTGGGCACCGTCGAGGTCAGCGGACGTAGGCGGGTGCCCTGCCCGCCCACCAGGATCACCGCTTGAATGCTCTCACCGCCGTCCTATTCCCTCGTAGGTCAGGCCAGCGGCGCGGATCGCCTCGGGGTCCAGCGCGTTGCGCCCGTCGACCACCAGGTTGCCGCTCATCGCATCGGCCACCTGCTTCCAGTCGAGCTCCAGGAACTCGCGCCACTCGGTGACCAGCACGGCGGCGTCCGCGTGCTCGACCGCGGCGAGCGGGGAGTCGGCGAACGTGATCCCGGAGACCAGCGCGCGGGCCTGCTCCTCGGCGACCGGGTCATACGCGACGACGCTCGCCCCGTCGGCCTGCAGGCGCGCGGAGAGCACCAGCGAGGAGGCCTCGCGCATGTCGTCGGTGTTCGGCTTGAAGGCCAGGCCGAGCAGCGCCACGCGCTTGCCCGCGAGCCCACCGAGATGCTTGTGCAGCTTGCCGAGCACGCGGCGCTTCTGCAGGTCGTTGACCTCGATCACCGCGGTCAGCAGCTGGAAGTGGTAGCCGGAGTTGCCCGCCAGCTGCTTGAGCGCGTCGACGTCCTTGGGAAAGCAGCTCCCGCCGAAGCCGATCCCCGCCTGCAGGAACTTCGAGCCGATGCGATCGTCCAGGCCCATCCCGCGCGCCACCTCGACCACGTCGGCGCCCGTCTCCTCGCACACGTTGGCGATCTCGTTGATGAAAGAGATCTTGGTCGCCAGGAAGGCGTTGGAGGCCAGCTTGACCATCTCCGCGCTGGCCATGTCGGTGCGCACCAACGGCGCGTCCAGAGGGGCGTAGAGCTCGACCACCGCGTCGCCCGCCCAGCCGCCGTCGTCGCCCACGACCACCCGATCGGGGTGCAGGAAGTCCTTGACCGCCGAGCCCTCCTTGAGAAACTCCGGGCACGAGACGTACCCGAGCGCTTCCTTGCCCTGCTCGCCGAACACGCGCAGCAGCGACGCTCCGGTGCCGCACGGCACGGTCGACTTCATCACCAGCGCACGGTCCTTCGAGCCGGGTACGGCACTGACCACGGCGTGCACGGCGGACAGGTCGGCGTCGCCCGAGTACGTCGGCGGGGTTCCCACGGCGACGAACAGCAGCCGGCAGCGCTCGAGCGCGTCGGCGAGGTCGGTGGAGAAGTGCATGCGCCCGCGGTTGCGCACCAGCAGCTCCTCCAGGCCGGGCTCATAGATCGGCACCTCGCCTCGGCGCAGATGCTCGATCTTGGCGGCATCGATGTCCACGCACCAAACGTCGCTGCCCAACTCAGCGAAGCCAGCAGCGGTCACCAGGCCGACGTAGCCGGTGCCGATCACTCCGATTGGCTCTCGTGCTGAGCTCATGAGGCGGGGAAGGCTAGCTGCTGAGCGGGATCGGCGACGTGCCTAACCGATTGCCACCCGGGTGCGCCACCCAGGCGCGCTCACTGAGCGCTTGGGAGGATCCGGAACACGGGATGCTTGGGCGCGGCCTCGCGCAGCTCCTGCTCTGAGGAGTCCGCGCCGATCCCGTCAAAGAACACTCCCACCTCGAACTTCCAGCGCTTCAGGTAGGCGCGCAGGACGGGCGCCTTCTCCTCGTCGGAGAGCTCCGCGGCTGTGAAGCTCTCGCTGCGCTTGCCCGCGAGTAGGCGCCCCTCCCCGCTGACCCGCAGGTTGCGTGCCCACTGGGTCTCACCCCGTGGCGCGACCAGGTAGCGCTCCCCATCGAGCTCGAGCAGGTTGACCGGGGTGCGACGCGGCTCACCCGAGCTGCGTCCGCGCACCTCGAGCACGCGCGAGCCGAACAGGCTGACACCGCGACCGGTCAGGGCGGCGACCATGCGGTTGAAGACATGCGTCGTGAACCAACCGGGGCGCTTGCGCTCGAAGTGAGCCGCAGCCGGGCTCCCAGTCTCCATGGTCAGACCCTAGCTGTAGAACCTGAGCACGTTGTTCATCCGGGCCTCCTTGGAGGCTGAGGGGTGTCGAAGCCACTCAGACCAAGGAGGACACCGGATGAGGTTGCACGGTAACGCCGAGCTCAGCCTGAACAAGCGCCGTCGTCTGGCGATACGAGTCGAAGAGGGGGGCTGGACGCTGAGGAGGGCGGCCGAGGCCGCCGAAGTCAGCGTCCGCACGGCGCGCAAGTGGGTGCGCCGCTATCGGACCGAGGGCGAGCTTGGTCTGCTTGACCGCTCGAGCCGGCCGAAGCGCTCTCCCAACGCCACGCCCGAGCAGCGCGTCGCGCTGATCGCGCTGTTGCGCCGCTCTACGAGGATGACCGGCGCCGAGATCGCCGAGACGCTTCAGATGCCGATCACCACCGTGCAGGGGATCCTGACGCGCATCGGGCTTGGCAAGCTCTCGCGTCTGGACCAGGAGCAAGCCGTGCGCTATGAGCGATCGCGACCGGGCGAGCTCGTCCACGTCGACGTCAAGAAGCTCGGCCGCATCGAGCGCGGCGCTGGTCATCGGGTCACTGGGCGCAAGCACTACAACCCTCGCCGGGGAGGGCGCGGCGCTGAACGCAGGACCGTGGGTTGGGAGTTCTGCCATGTCGCGATCGATGACTTCAGCCGCCTGGCATACGTCGAGGTCCTTGGCGACGAGAAGACCGCCACGGCCGTGGCCTTCCTGCGCCGCGCGCTGCGCTTCTACGCTGAGCATGGCGTCACTGTGGAGCGCGTCCTTACCGATAACGGCGGCGCCTATATCTCGATCGCGCACGCGATCGCCTGTCGCGCTCTGGGCATCCGCCACCTGCGCACACGTCCCCGCCGTCCACAGACCAACGGGAAGGCCGAGCGCTTCATCCGCACGCTACTCGGCGGCTGGGCTTACGGACGCATCTATGGCTCCAGCCATGAACGCACCGCTGCCCTCGCCGCCTGGCTCGACTTCTACAATCACAGACGACCACACGGCGCCCTCGGCCGCCATCCGCCCATCAGCCGCATCGGCGGGAACAACCTCCTCGGGTCTTACACCTAGCGCTCGACGCGATCGGTCTACTGCCCGACGGACAGGAAAGCTTCGTAGCGCCTGGCGTCCCGTAGCGCCCGGGCCCGCTCCTCGCTGCCCCGCTCGGCGCGCTCGGCGGCCGCCCGCGCTTCGGAGAGCTTGGTCTCGAAGGTCGGGCGGTCGAGCTGCTCGGGGGCGATGGCCTCCTCGACGAGCACGAGCGCCCGGTTCTCGGCGAACTGCAGGTAGCCCTCGGCCTGCGCGAAGCGCACGATCTCGGTCTCCGAGCGATACAGGCGCAGCTCGGTCGGCTCGAGCCTGGCCAGCAGCGGCTCGTGGTTGGCGAGGATGCCGATCGAGCCCACGGTCGTGAAGGTGGACAGCATTTCGATCTCCCCCGAGAAGACCTCGCCCTCGGGCGTCAGCACTTCGGCTGGGAATTTCGCGTGGGCCATGACGATTAGCTCCGTGGGGCCTCCGGCCCCGCGCATCGAGGGAACGGCCGGCATCCGGCCGTCCTTGACCATGCGGCCTTCGGCCTCATTTCTTGGCCGCCTCGACGACCTCGTCGATCGTCCCCTTGAGGAAGAACGCGCTCTCGGGAACCTCGTCGTGCTTGCCGTCGATGATCTCCTCGAAGCCCCTGATCGTCTCTGCGATGGGCACGTACGCGCCCGGCGTTCCCGTGAACTCTTCGGCCACGAAGAACGGCTGCGAGAGGAAGCGCTCGATCCTGCGCGCGCGCTGGACGGTCAGCTTGTCCTCGTCGGAGAGCTCGTCGATGCCGAGGATCGCGATGATGTCCTGCAGCTCCTTGTAGCGCTGCAGGATCTCCTTGACGCGGTTGGCGACGCGGAAGTGGTCCTCGCCGAGCACGTCCGCCTTGAGGATCGTCGAGGTGGAGTCCAGCGGGTCGACCGCCGGGTAGATGCCTTTCTCGGAGATCGCCCGCGAGAGCACGGTGGTGGCGTTGAGGTGCGCGAACACCGATGCCGGGGCCGGGTCGGTGAGGTCGTCGGCGGGGACGTAGATGGCCTGCACCGAGGTCACCGAGCCCTCCGGGTCGAGGTGATGCGCTCCTGCAGCTGGCCCATCTCGGTCTCCAGGGTCGGCTGGTAGCCGACCTGGGAGGGCATCCGGCCCGAGCAGCGCCGAGACCTCGGAGCCGGCCTGCACGAAGCGGAAGATGTTGTCGATGAACAGCAGCACGTCCTGGCCCTGGTCGCGGAAGTATTCGGCCATCGTCAGACCCGACAGCGCGACGCGCATGCGCGCTCCGGGGGGCTCGTTCATCTGGCCGAACACGAGCATCGTCTTGTCGAGGACGCCGGACTCCTTCATCTCCAGCCACAGGTCGTTGCCCTCGCGCGAGCGCTCGCCCACGCCGCAGAACGCCGACAGGCCGCCGTGCTCCTTGGCGAGGTTGTGGATCAGCTCCTGGATCAGCACGGTCTTGCCCACGCCCGCGCCCGCCGAACAGCCCGACCTTGCCGCCCTTGGCGTAGGGGGCGAGCAGGTCGATGACCTTGATCCCGGTCTCGAACATCTCGGTGGTCGGGCGTGAGGTCCTCCGCGCGCGGGGCCTCCTGGTGGATTCCCCGGCGCTCGACGTCCGCGGGCAGATCCGCGCCGAGGTCGATCGGTTCGCCGAGCAGGTTGAAGATGCGCCCGAGCGTCGCCTCGCCGACCGGGACCGTGATCGGGGCGCCGGTGTCGATGACCTCGACGCCGCGCGCCAGCCCGTCGGTCGTGTCCATCGCGACCGCGCGCACGCGGTCGTCGCCGAGGTGCTGCTGGACCTCGCAGACGAGCACGCTTCCGCCCGCGCTCGGAGCTGATGCCGGGCGCCTCCTCCTCGGCGGCGGCGGCGGGGCGCGCGACGGTGATCGCGTGGTTGATCTCGGGCAGGCGGTCGGGGAACACGGCCTCGATCACGACGCCCTGGATCTCCTCGATGCGCCCGACGTTGCGCTTGGCGGGTCTCCGTTGCCGGAGTGCTGGGGCGAGCCGGTGGGCTCGGTGGTGGTGCGGCGTCCATTGTCGTTGATTCTCCTCGTTTTCTATTGAAGTCTCGTGGTCCATGCGCGTCTGACTTGCGCGGCCGCTCAGCTCAGCCCCTCTGCGCCGGCGACGACCTCCATGATCTCCTGGGTGATCTCGGCCTGGCGGGCACGGTTCATTTGCAGTGTGTAGTCGGTGATGATTTCGCCGGCGTTCTCCGATGCGCTGCGCATCGCCGTCATCTGGGCCCCGAAGAAGCCGGCGGCGGACTCGACGAGCGCCCGGTAGATCGAGATCTCGATGTAGTCGGGAACCAGGCGCCGGAGGATCTTCTCGGGGTCCGGCTCGTAGTCGACGGGCGTGCGCTTCCTGCAGCGCCGCCTCGCGCGGCGCCCGCGGCCCCGTCCTGCTCGCCGGCGATCGCCTCGTGGGTGAGCGGCAGCAGCCTCTGGCGCGTGACGTGCTGGGTGAGCGGCGAGACGTAGGAGTTGTAGACCATCTCGACGCGATCGACGCTGGCCGTCGACGTAGGCCTCGATCAGCTCGTCGGCGATCGTGCGCGCGTCCGCGTAGGCGGGCCGGTCGGCGAAGCCCGTGTAGCTGCCGCTCAGCTCGTGCCCGCGGAAGGCCAGCGAGGAGACGCCGCGGCGCCCGGTCGCATACCAGCTCGCTGCGCAGCCCTTCCTCGGCCATCTCCGCGGACAGGCGCAGGCCGGCGCGGATGATCTGGGAGTTGAAGCCGCCCGCGAGGCCGCGGTCGCCGGTGACCAGCAGCAGCCCGACGTTCGTCTCGGGGCTCGTGCTCGCGCAGCAGCGGCACGCCGCGCCGCCTCGGCGCCGGCCGCCTGCGCCGCCTGGCGCGTCATGCGCCCGATCGCATCCGCGTACGGGCGCAGGGCGGAGATCCGCTGCTCGGCGCGGCGCAGGCGCGCGGCGGCGACCATCTCCATCGCCCGCGTGATCTTCTGGATGTTCTTCACCGAGGCGATCTTGTTCTTGACGTCGCGCTGAGAGGCCATGGCGGTGTCCGCGGCCGGCGCTAGGCCGCCTGGGCCTCCTTGTCCCGGTCGCCCTCGCTCCGCTCGCCGCGAGCGGACTCGTCCTGCCGGCGGAGGCGCGTCGTCCTCGAGCGGCTGGCCCTCCTCGTCGAGGTCGTAGCCGAAGTCCGCGGCGAAGGCGTCGACCGTCGTCGCGCACCTCCTTCTGGGTCTCATCCGACCAGTCGCCGCCGTTGATCTTCGCGCGCAGCTCGGGGTGCTGGGCGTGCAGGCGTTCGGTGATGCCGAGCAGGAACTCCTGGACGCGCTCGACGTTCAGCCGGTCCAGGAAGCCGTTGGTGGCGGCGAAGATCTGCACCGTCTGATCCTCGACCGCCAGCGGCGCGCGCTCGTGCTGGTTGAGCGTCGCCACCAGCCGCTCGCCGCGGGCGAGCGTGCGCTGCGTGTCGACGTCGAGGTCGGAGCCGAACTGCGCGAACGCCTCGAGGTCGCGGTACTGGGAGAGCTCGAGCTTGATCCTCCCGGCGACTTTCTTCATCGGGCCGATCTGCGCGTTGCCGCCCACGCGCGAGACCGAGATGCCGACGTTGATCGCCGGGCGCACGCCGGAGTTGAAGAGCTTGGACTCGAGGAAGATCTGCCCGTCGGTGATCGAGATCACGTTCGTGGGGATGTACGCCGAGACGTCGCCCGCCTGCGTCTCGATGATCGGCAGCGCGGTCAGCGAGCCGCCGCCGAGGTCGTCGTTGAGCTTGACCGCCCGCTCGAGCAGGCGCGAGTGCAGGTAGAAGACGTCGCCCGGGTAGGCCTCGCGCCCCGGCGGGCGGCGCAGCAGCAGCGACATCTGGCGGTAGGCGTAGGCGTGCTTGGTGAGGTCGTCGTAGACGCACAGCGCGTGCCCGCCGTTGTAGAGGAAGTGCTCGCCCATCGCGCAGCCGGCGTACGGGGCCATGAACTTGATCGGCGCGGCCTCGTCGGCGGGCGCGGCGACGATGATCGTGTTCTCCATCGCGCCGTTTTCCTCGAGCGTCTGCGCGAGCGCCACGACCGTCGACATGCGCTGGCCGATCGCCACGTAGACCGACACGACGCCGGTGTCCTTGTTGTTGATGATCGTGTCGATCGCGATCGCCGTCTTGCCGGTCTGGCGGTCGCCGATGATCAGCTCGCGCTGGCCGCGGCCGATCGGGATCATCGCGTCGATCGCCTTCAGGCCGGTCTGCATCGGCTGCTTGACCGGCTGGCGCTGGACGACGCCCGGCGCCTTGAACTCGGCCGGCCGCGTCTCGCTGACGGCGATCGCGCCCTTGCCGTCGAGCGGGCGGCCGAGCGGATCGACGATGCGCCCGAGCAGCTGCTCGCCGACGGGGATCTCCAGCAGCGCGCCGGTGCGCTTGACGGTGTCGCCCTCGGAGATCTGCTCCCAGTCGCCGAACAGCACCGCGCCGACGTTGTCGGACTCGAGGTTGAGCGCGAGGCCGGTGACGCCGTGGGGAAGCTCGAGCATCTCGAAGGACATGCAGTTCTCCAGGCCGTGCAGGCGCGCGATGCCGTCGGCCACCGACAGCACGGTGCCGACCTCGGTCAGCTCGGCCGTGCCGCTGTCGAGTCCCTCGATGCGGCTCTTCAGGATGCTTGTGATCTCGTCGGGATTGATCTGCATGTCTCCTAAGAGGCTCCTTGGGCAACGTGCCTGCGCAGCTGCTCCAGTCGGTTGCGAATAGAGGCATCGAGGATCGAGTTGCCGACCCTGATGACGATGCCGCCGAGGATGTCCGGGTCCACGCGCGCCGCCAGCGTGACCTTGCGCCCGGCGCGCTCGCCGATCGTCCTGCCGAGGCTCTCGGTGGTCGCCTCGTCGAGCGCGATCGCGCTCGTGATCTCGCACCGGCAGGGTCCTGTTCTCCTCGTCCCACAGCCGCTCGTACTCCTGGCGGATGCGGAAGATCACCGGCATGCGGTGGTTTTCGATCAGCAGCGAGAGGAAGTTCAGGAGGATCTCGTCGGCCCCGTCGAGCAGCGTGCCGAGCGCCTGCTGCTTCTCGCTGCGTCGAGAAGTAGGGCGAGAAGAAGAACACGGCCAGCTCGCGGTTCTCGTCCAGCGCGTCGGCGAACTGGCCGAGCTGCTCGCGCAGCTCGTCCAGCCGGCCGCGCTCGCGGGCGACCTGGAACAGCGAGCGGCCGTAGACCTGGGCGAGCTCCTCCATCAGTTGCTCTGGGCGCCGCCTGCGCCCGGAGGACAGGCCGGAGAGGTCGAGTTCGCCGAGCGCCTCCTCCACGAGGCGCCGCTGGTCGGCGTCGTTGAGCGTCTTGCGCGTGACCTTCTCGGTGGCCATGATCGTGAGGTCGGCGACCTCGCGGCGGATGTCGTCGAGCGCGCGCTTGGTGGCGGCGTCGATGTCGCGCTCGGCGCGCTTGGCCGCCTCGGCGAGGATCTCCTGCCCGCGGTCGCGGGCCTCGTGCTCGTGAGACTCGGCCGTCTGGCGCGCGCGCTGGACGATCTCCTCCGACTGGGCCCTGGCCTCCTTCAGGCGCTCGCGGTATTCGGCGAGCAGCTCGTCGGCCTCGGCGCGCGTGCGCTCGGCCGCGTCGATCGACTCGTCGATGCTGCGCGGCGCGTTCGTCGAGCGCTGGCGGATGCGCGGGAAGACGGCCTTGATGAGGATGTAGAGCGAGATCGCGAAGACGACGAACGTCCAGATCATCAGGCCGACGTTGGGCGTGATCAGCCACGAGTCGCTCGAGGCGATCGGCGGGCTCAGAATGGCGGCGAAGGGCTGCATCGGCCTAGAGGAAGAAGGCGATGAAGCCGCCGACCAGGCCGTAGAAGAAGGTCGCCTCGGTCAGCGCGAAGCCGAGCCACTGGATCGAGGTGATCTCGTCGCGCATCTCGGGCTGGCGGGTGACCGACTCGATCACCTTGCCGAACAGCATGCCGATGCCCGCGCCGGCGCCCGCGGCGCCACCGCCGGCGCCCACGCCGAGCGCGATCGCTTTACCGGCGTTCGCGCCGACTTCCTTCGACGCTTCTGCGGCGGCGAGCAGCGGGGTGCCCAGATGGATGGACATGAAAGGGAAGAGGTGAGTCAGCATCGTTCTCCTTGTCGGGTGCTTAGTGGCTTGCGGCGGTGGCGCCGCCGAGGTAGATGGCGGTCAGGATGGCGAAGATGAAGGCCTGCAGGCCGGCGATCAGGACCGCCTCGAAGAGGTAGATGACGACGCCGAGCGGCAGCGTGAACCAGCCGAGCAGCTGCAGGCCGAGGAGCACCGCGAGGTTGCCGGCCATGAAGTCGATCAGCAGGTGCCCGGCGAGCAGGTTGGCCCAGAGCCGGATCGTCAGCGAGAGCGGCGCAGGACGAAGTTCGAGAGCATCTCCAGCGGGAAGATGAGCAGCAGCATCGGCCCACGCACGCCCTGCGGGATCAGGCTTTTGATGTACCCGGCGGGGCCGTGGGCACGGACTCCTTCGACGTTGTAGGCGAAGAACACGCCGAGCGCGAGCACCAGCGGGACCGCGACGTTCGTGACGGCGGCGTAGATCTGGAACGACGGGATGTTCAGCGCCGAACAGCTTGAACGTCTCGCTGCGAGTCGACCGGCAGCGGGACGTAGCCGATCAGGTTGGAGACGAGGATGAAGACGAACAGCGTGAAGACGAGCGGGAACCATCTCCTGGTCATCTTGCTCGTCCATGTTCTCGCGCGTGACCTTCGACATCAGGCCGTAGCCCATCTCGACGGCGACCTGCAGGCGGCCCGGGCGCCTGCTGCATGTGCCGGGCGACCCACAGCATGATGCCGAGCGTGAGCCCGGTCGCGAGCAGCAGGTACAGGACGCCCTTGTCGAAGTTGAGGGGCCCGACGATGTGGAACCAGGTTTCGAGGTGGAAGGCGTCGATGACCTTGAAGCTTTCGTTTTTGTGGCCCTTGACGCCGAAGCCGACGGCGAAGCCGACCAGGCCGACCAGGTAGACGAGCGCGATGCTCCAGCCGATTTTCTGGCCCTGCTCCACGAACGCAGCGGTTCATCGGATGGCCTTCGCCGCGGCGGGGCGGTCGGGTGGGCGGGCCCGAGAGGACCCGGACCGCGAACGCCACCGAGTAGGCGCCGAAGATCGTCAGCGGCGGCGGTCAGGCCGTCGGCGCGCCCGCCGGCGACGCCCGCGCGCACGATCGCGCCCGCCAGCAGCCAGATGCGCCCGAACGCCTCGAACAGGTTGAGGCCGAGCTGCGTCCGGGGCTCGGCGCGCCTGCTGATCCAGCGCCTGTCGGCCTGGGCGAGGACGCGCTGCACCATCCAGGCGCCGCCGCCGACCACGTAGCCGAGCGCGGGCGCCCCGAGCGCCAGCGCCGGAGCCGCCGCGAGCGCACGAGCACGACATCGAGATACCGCAGGAGCACCATCGAGCGCCTCTCGTGCGAGTGGCCGCCGCGTCGGGCGGGCCTCCCGCCCCCAGCGGCGGGCAGGCGAGTGAGATCCTCGTTGGCATCGAAGTCTGGCATGTGCGTAGGGCCACCCTACAGACGAGAAAGTCCCCGCGCTCTCGTGCGGCGGAGCCGTCGAAGTGTCCCTCAACAGTCTGCGGCGGCGGCGCTAGTCTACCCGGTCTCGGACTTCGTAACAACTTTGTGACATGCGCTACGGCGGTTGATCGCTATGCGGCGAGCGGTCGGCGGCCGCGACCGACGCCGATCCTGCGGCCACTGCGGCAGGCCTCCCATCAGCGCGCACGATCAGCAGCGAGAGCGTGATCGCGACCAGAGCCCGCCGAGATGTCGAGCACGAAGTGGTTGCCGGTGGCGAGCACCGCGAACGCGGTCACGCACGGGTAGATCACCGCGAGCGCGCGCACCCATACGCGCGTGGAGATCCGCCAGAGCACCAGCGTGCACCACACCGCCCAGGCGATGTGCAGCGACGGCATCGCCGCGAGCTCGTTGGCGTGCGAGGCGAGCGCGCCGGTGTGCCAGGAGCCGATCGCGTGGGTCGTGGCCACCACGTCGACGAAGCCCGGGAGCATCCGCGGCGGGGCCACCGGATACAGCCAGAAGACGAGGAACGCGATCACGTTCGCGAGCACGAGCGTGTTGCGCAGCGGCCGGTAGATGTCCGCCCGCCGCCACCACAGCCATCCGAGCAGCCCCAGCGTGACGACGAAGTGGGCGTTGTCGTAGTAGTCGGAGACCAGCAGCCCGAGCGTCTGGTGCCCGGCGAGCCAGCGGTCGAGCGCGTGCTCGGGGTCGATGTGCAGCGACTGCTCCAGCGCTCAGGATGGCCTGGGCATGCGCCAGCGCCGTGTGCAGGCGCAGCGGGGCGAGGTTCGTGATCGCGTCGTAGACCCAGCACAGCCAGGCGACCGTCAGCGCCTCGACCCACCAGCGCGTGCGCGCGTGACTCCGCGGCAGCGCTCCCACGGAGGGCACAGCCGCAGCGGAGCCGCTCGCGTCGATAGGTACGGCGGTGGACAAGTCATCGATGTTATCCGCCGACTCAGCGCCCAGGCTGGGGCCTGCCCATCTCCCGCGCAGTCGGTATGACCATGGCTATACGCCTCGCGCCGCGCGCGCACACGCAGCCACGCACCTCAGGGTTCCACGGGCTCCAGGTCCCGCTCGGCGAGGATCTCAAGGACGCGCGGCAGGGCGGCCGCGGTGCGCCTCCAGGAGCCGGGCGCGGAGTAGTCGTCGGCGTCGTGCAGCAGCAGCACCGCGCCCTCGCTCGGCGCCGTCGGTGACGCGCGTGGCGATCGACGCGGGCGTGGCGCGCGCCTCCCAGTCCCGGCCCCAGTGGCTCCACAGCAGCGTGCGCCAGCCGCGCGCTCGCGCGAGGCGCAGCGCGGTGGCGTTGAGGACGCCGTACGGCGGGCGATACAGCTGCGGCGAGCGGCCGGTGTGGGCCCGCGATGACCTCGTGGGCCCGTGGCGATGTCCTCGCGCACCTGCCTCGGGGTCAGGCGCAGCAGGTTGCGGTGGCGGTGGCAGTGCAGGCCGACGCCATGGCCGGCGTCGGCGATCTCGCGGGCGATCGCCGGGTTGCGCAGCACCTGCTCGCCGACCAGGAAGAACGTCGCCCGAACGCGCTCGCGGCTGAGGATCTCGAGCACCGCCGGCGTGCCCTGCGCGTGCGGGCCGTCGTCGAAGGTCAGCGCGTAGCCGCGCCCGCTGGACGTGCGATCCTCGATCCCCAGCGGCGCGCGCAGCGCCGGCCACGCGCCGGCCAGTCCCGGGAGCAGGTAGCCCACCATCGCCGCGCCGCCCAGAGCGCCCGCGATGTTGCTCGCGTGAGTGCGATGATCGTGGGCGGACATGGTCGATCTGGTGCTGGGAATCGGGGCGGCGGTGGGGGCGTCGACCCTCTACAGCCTAGGGATCGCCCTGCAGGCGATGGACGCCAGGGAGGCGCCACACGAGGAGCACCTGCGCCTGGCACTGGTCTGGGGATTGGTCAGGCGTGCCCGCTGGCTGCTCGGCACGGGGCTCTCGATCCTGGGCTGGCCGCTGCAGGTGGTGGCTCTGCTGCTGGCTCCGCTGGTGGTCGTGCAGCCGGCGCTCGCCACCGGCCTGCTGGTGCTGCTGTTCCTCTCCGAGCGGATGCTCGGCGAGCACGCCGGGCGCTACGAGCACATCGCGATGTGGGCCATCGTGCTCGGCGTGCTCGGCGCGGCTCTGACCGCGCCGCCGCGCAGCACGAGCCACACCTCGGAGCAGCTGACGATCACGCTCGTGCTCGTCGGCCTGGGCGTGGCCAGCCTGCTGCCGTACCTCCTGCGCGCACTGGGTCGCACCCGCGCGAACGTGACGATGATCGGCGCGGGCCTGGCGTTCGGTTGGAGTGGCGTGGCGACGAAGCTCGCCTCCGACGACCTCGCCGGACACCACCTCGTGGCGGCCGCCGCCTGGGGCCTGTCGACCGCCGCCGCCTCGGGCGTCGGCGTTCTCAGCGAGATGCTCCGCGCTGCAGTCGCGCCCTGCGATCCAGGTGGCCCCGGTGGTGTTCGTGACTCAGACGGTCATTCCGGTGGTGCTGGCGCCGCTGCTGCTCGGCGAGCGCTTCAGCGCGACGCCGCTCGACGGGGTGCCCCTGGGCGTGTCGCTGGCGGTGCTGATCGCCGGAGCGGCGCTGCTCGCGCGCTCCCCGCTTCTGCTGGCGCTCATGGAAGGCGAGGCGGTGAGCCATCCGAGCGGCTCGGCCCCCAGCCCCGACGAGCCCAGCCAGGCGACGATGCGCTCCAGCCCGAGCACCGAGGCCGGCGATCCGTCGAGCTCGACCACCAGGACGTCCCCGGCGCGCATCGTGCGCTGAGGCAGCGGGCTCGTCGCGCTCAATCGCAGCGCACCCTTCACCGGGGTGGCCCCGGCGGTGCGCGCGAGCACCATCTGGCCGACCGACAGCCCGCCACGGGGCCGCAGGAAGTAGAAGCTGTGATGCAGCCCCAGCGCACGCGCCTGCGAGCGCAAGACGTGGCGCGTGCGCACCCAGTGGAACAGCGCCGAGGCGGGCACTTCCGGAAGGAGCTCGTCGCCCAGTCCGCGCACCTGGGCGATCCGTTCGGGTGATGGCACGCCGGCGTCGTCGGCGAAGGAGACGTTGATCCCGCGCGCGGCCAGCTCGGAGGCCACCGCTGCGATGTCGCGCGCAGGCGCGTGCACGATCACGCCGACGTCCGGCTGCGAGGTGTCGACGCGGACGAGTTCATGGACGTGCAGCAGCTTGTCCGCCACAGCGGTCACCTCGTCGGTGGACATCATCCACGAGCCCACCACCAGCAGAAGCGTCAGCTGGGTCGCAAACGCGGCCAGGCGCAGCTGCCAGCGCGGGATCGGCCGCACTCGCCGCGGCGCCTGCAGCACGACGTCCACGGCCGCGGGTTGGGTGAGATCCTGCATCTGGCGCGTCGAGTGCTCGCCACCGTCGGCCGGCGCCGCGTGGCCGGACGCGAAGCTCGCCTGGACGTGCTCGCGCAGCTCCTGCCTGTCGTTGGCCAGGCGCAGCAGGTCGAGCGCGGCCATCGCCCGCGTGTTCAGACGCGCGTGACCGACCGGCAGGCCATATGAGACGACCGGGGTGTGCGCCGCCCTCGCCTCCAGGCACGTGACTCCGCCCGTCGAGTGCACCAGCACGTCGGCGGCGGCCAGGATCTCGGGCATCCTGTCGGTGAACCCGTATACGCGCACGCGGGGTTCCTCCGCGAAGGTGCAGCGGAGCTTCTCGGCCAGCTGGGCGTTGCGTCCGGCCAGGCAGACGATGCTGCTCACCTCGGGCACCCTGATGAACTCGCGAACCGCGCCCGCTATGTCCCCGACCCCCCAGCCTCCACCCGAGACCGCGACCGTGCGGCCCTCCTCCGCCAGTCCGAGCGCGCGGCGGGCCTCCACGGGGCAGCGGGGCTGCAGGAACTCGGCCGAGATCAGCGGACGCACCAGCCGCACGCTTCCGCGCCCGGCGATGCGCTCGACCGAGGGCATCGACTCGCCGTACATCACCAGGTGGACGTCGATGCCCGGCTGGGCCCAGAAGAACAGGCCCGTCAGATCGGTGATCGTGGCTACCGTCGAGCAGCGCACCGCTCCGGTGCGGCGCAATCGCGCCAGCACGACGGTGACGGCGGGGTAGGTCGAGACGACCACGTCGGGATCGTGCTCGGCGATGGCCCGCGCCAGCGGGCGCGACCCGAACAGGCACAGCAGCCGGCGGGCGATCATGCGGATGGGCGTGACGTGCTCGAGCAGCCAGTAGACCACGGCGTAGGTCCACGGGAAGAAGCGCAGCTGGACGCGATAGCCGTCCTCGACCACGGGCCGCAGCAGCGGGCCCATGGCGGCGAGCCCGTCGATCACGGTGACCTCGGCGTATTGCCCGGATGCCTCTATCTGTTCGGCCAGGGCCCGCGCGGCCGCGGCATGACCCTCGCCCACGTCGGCGGACAGGATCAGAACGCGTCGCGGCCCGGGGACCCGGCGCGGTGTGCGTGTGCGGTTGCGACGTCGCATAGGAGATCGGCCCGCCCACGATCGGGCGGCTCAGCGCAGACACGCGCCCCCACCCGGGAGCCCCCCGGAGGGCGCAGCTGTAGTCAGAGGTTATCGGGCGCGCACGACACTCGCAGGTCGGGGAGACGCAACAATGGAGCCCATACAGGCCGCGACCCCCATATCCCCTGTTGGGATCGCCGGGAAGACGCCCGAGGATACGCGCGCAGCAGCACGTGCGCGGGTACCTGCGGGCGTCGTGCGAGCACTCGGCGCGCTCGGGCTGCTCGGCATCGTGGCGACGGTCTTCCTGGTAAGCGCCGGCGCCGCGTCGGCGCCCGGGCAGTACGTCCCGGCGCGCGAAGGCGGCTGGCCCGCCTGGATGGCCGGTCCGCTGCGGGGCCTGGACATCGGCCTCTCCAGCGGCGGCTTCCAGACACTGATGCTCGTCATGGTCGCGAGCTACCTGCTGGTGCTGATGGTCGCGTCGAGGCTGCCGCTGGCGGCGCTCGCGGGCGCGATCGTGGTGGCGAACGTGATCCTGCTGCTCGGGCCGCCGCTGATCTCCCAGGATGTCTTCGGGTATCTGGCGTTCGCGCGGCTGGGGGTCCTGCACGGACTGGACCCGTACACGCACTTCGCCGCCGAAGCGCCCACCGACGCGGTGTACCGGTTCATCGGGTGGCCGTTTCAGACCTCCCCGTACGGCCCGCTGTTCACGCTCGCCAGCTACGCGATCGCTCCATTGGGTCTCGCCGGCGGGCTGTGGGCGTTCAAGGCGCTCGCCGTCGTCTCGAGCCTCGGCGCGGTGGCGCTGATCGCAAGGGCGGCCGGGCTCCGCGGCCACTCCCCCGGCTGGGCGGCCGCGTTCGTCGGCCTGAACCCGGTGCTGCTGGTGCTGGCCGTGGGCGGGGCGCACAACGACACGCTGCTGCTGCTCGCCCTCGCCGCGGCGCTCGCGCTGACCGCGAGAACCGGAGGGGTGGGCTCCCATACCCGCCGGCGGTCCGCCGCGGCGGCGCTGGCCGCCGGCGTGGGCGTCAAGGTAACGGCCGGCCTGGCGCTGCCCTTCCTGATGCTCGCCCGTGCCCCCGCAGGGGGTGCCTCGCCCCGCGCGCGCACCCTGAAGGGTACAGGCGAGCGCATGGGGGTGGCGCTCAGCGCGGGCGCAGCCCTGCTGGCCGTCGCGGTCGTGGGGCTGATCGGCTTCGGCGTGCACGCGCTCGGCTTCCTCAGCGCCATCGGCGAGCAGCAGCAACTGGTGGCGACGCACAGCGTGCCCGCCGAGACGGCGCGGCTGGTGGGGCTGAGCGGGACGCCGAGCTGGTGGCGCCACCTCTACATCGCCGGCTTCCTGGCGGTGCTCGCCTACGCGCTGTGGCGCACCGCGCGGGGCGCGGATTGGCGCGTGGCCGCCGGCTGGAGCACGATTGCCCTGCTGTTGTCGACGGCCTGGCTGCTGCCGTGGTATGCGATCTGGGTGCTGCCGCTAGCGGCCGTCAGCCGCGATCGGCGCCTTTGCGCCGCCACGCTCCTGCTTTGCGCCTATGCGGTCCTCATCCACCTGCCGCTTGCCGACCCGCTGCTCAGTCCCGCCAGCCACCGCGTCGTCGAGCACGTCCACATCACCATCCCCGGCCTGCGGCAGCGCCTGAAACTCGCCGGTTTCGAGGTGCTTCACCACGTCCAGGTCGATCTCCGCTGGTGAGAGATCCGGGCGCAGCCGCCGCAGGCGTATCGCGTCAAGCCGCCTGAACTTGAGGATCTCGAGCACATACACGAGGTACACGCTGGCCGCCACGACGATCAGCCCGATGCCGAGCATCACGAGCGTCCAGCCGGTGTAGTAGTGGCCCTTGTGATCGCTGTAGGGGACGAACCGCAGCGCCAGCGCCAGGCCCGCCAGCATCAGCGTCCACGCATACAGGTAGGCGATCGTGCGCCTGCTGGAGAAGCCGATGCGGGCCATGCGATGGTGGAAGTGCTCGCTGTCGGGCCTGTAGATCGGCTGCCTGTACTTCAAGCGCTTGAGCACGACGAACGTCGTGTCCAGGAACGGCACGGCCAGCAGGATCAGCGGCAGCACGAACGACACCACCGCCGCCGTCTTGACCGCCGCCTCGACCGTGATGACGCCCATCAGCAGTCCGAGCAGGTTCGCCCCGCAGTCGCCCATGAAGCTCTTTGCCGGCGGGAAGTTGTAGATCAGGAAACCGAGCGCCGCCCCGGCGGTCAGCGCCGCGAGCACCCCCGGCTGCTGACGGTTCAGGTCGAACGCGATGACCGCCATGGCGGCGGCGATGATCGCGCACACGCCCGCCGCCAGGCCGTCGACGCCGTCGGAGAAGTTGACCACGTTCATCATCACCACCAGGCCGATCACCGTCAGCACCGGCCCGGCGTCCGCGGGGCCCGTGTTGGGGAAGTGGAGTTGGCCGATGAACGGCAGCGTGATCGCCTTCACGGCCACTCCGAAGTGCACGACGATCACGGCCGCCAGCACCTGGCCGAGCAGCTTGACGGCCGGGTGCAGTTCGAAGCGATCATCGAGCGCGCCGACCAGCGTGATCACCGCCGCGGCGAGGAGCACGCCATGCCAGAGCTGAGGGCTCTTTTCGTAGCCGGCGGGCAGCCAGATCAAGCCCGCGACCAGCGCCCCGGCGAAGATCGCCAGTCCGCCGAGCAGCGGGGTGGGACGCTCGGACAGGCCCCGCTCACGCGGTTCGTCGATCGCGCCGACCGCCCTCGCGAAGCGCATCGTGAGGGGGGTCAGCAGCGCGGTGAGCACCGCGGCGGCCAGGAGGGCGTAAAGCGCGTCGAGCTCGGTTGGATGCGCCATCGGCTCGCCTACAGCATCGCAGGCCGGGAGGTCGCAAGCGCCGCGGCTACACCTGTGCGGTGGCGGGGAGGAGGGCGGGCGGGCTCTGATACAGCGGATAGCGCTCCACGATCGCGCCGACGCGATCCGCCAGTTCGCCGGCCCGTGATTCGTATTCGGCGCTCAGCGCGACCGCGAGGATCCGCCCAATCTCCTCGAAGTCCTCCTGCTGCAGACCGCGCGTGGCCAGCGCGGGCGTGCCGATGCGCAGGCCCGAGGCCTCGATCGGCGGACGCGGGTCGAACGGGATCGCGTTGCGGTTGACGGTGATCTGGATCTCGTGCAGCCGGTCCTCCGCCTCCCTGCCGGTGAGCGCCGGCTGCGTCTCGCGAAGATCCACCAGGATCAGGTGCACGTCGGTGCCGCCCGTGAGCACTTTGACGCCGTCGGCGGGCGGGCTCGAATCCAACAGTTGCCGCGCGAGGGCGCGGGCGCCCGCCACCGTGCGGCGCTGGCGCTCGGCGAACAGCTCGCTGGCGGCGATCTTGAAGCACACCGCCTTGGCAGCGATCACGTGCTCCAGCGGGCCGCCCTGCTGGCCGGGAAACACGGCCGAGTCGATCTTCTTGGCGTACTGCTCCTTGCAGAGGATCACGCCGGCGCGCGGGCCGCCGAGCGTCTTGTGGGTCGTCGTCGTGACCACGTCGGTGCCGTGCTCGAGCGGGTTGGGATGCAGCCCCGCGGCGACCAGCCCCGCGAAGTGGGCCATGTCGACCATCAGCAGCGCGCCCACCTCGTCGGCGATCTCGCGAAAGCGCGCGAAGTCGAGCTGGCGCGGGTAGGCCGACCAGCCCGCCAGCAGCAGCTTCGGCCGGCGCTCGCGGGCGATGCGGGCGACCTCGTCCATGTCGATCAGGCCGCTCTCGCGGTCGACCTCGTAGGCGGCGATGTCGTACAGCCGCCCGGACACGTTGATCTTCATGCCGTGGGTCAGGTGGCCGCCGTGCGCCAGCGAGAGCCCCATGATCGTCTCGCCCGGCGCCAGCAGCGCGTGGTAGACAGCCGCGTTGGCCTGCGAGCCGGAGTGCGGCTGGACGTTGGCGTGCTCGGCCCCGAACAGCGCCTTGGCGCGGTCGATGGCGAGCTGCTCGGAGACGTCCACCCACTCGCAGCCTCCGTAGTAGCGGCGTCCGGGGTAACCCTCGGCGTACTTGTTGGTCAGGACCGAGCCCTGGCACTCGAGCACGGCGCGGGGGACGAAGTTCTCCGAGGCGATCATCTCGAGCGTGCCCTGCTCGCGCTCGAGCTCGCCGCGCAGCACCTCGGCGATCTCGGGATCGACCTCGGCGAGAGGGCGGTTGAAGTAGTCGGGGCTCAGCTCGGACACGGCGCTCTCCTTGGACGGGCGGTGAGGACTGTGGTGCCCAGGCGCGCGGCGGGTTCGCTGGCCGCTTCCCGGTGGTCGATTCCACCTCAGGCGCCAGTCGCGGCAGCTGTCACGAGGCTAGCACCCTGAGCGGGCACACCCCGAAGGGCACAGGCAGGCAGGGGTGCAGGATCTCCGCACCTCAGCTCAGTGGCGCGAGCATCTCCCGCACGGCGCTGCGCGGGAGCGCGCCCTCCCGCAGGACGTGCCAGCGACGGTGCGCGCGGTAGTCGCGCAGGTCGATGACCGTCGAGGGCCTGCCCGGCAGCTGGCCGCCGTCGAGAACGAGGTCGGCGCCGTCGCGCAGGCTTCTCGGCACATCTGCCAGCGCTCGCGCGTCGGGCTGTCCTGAGAGGTTGGCGCTGGACTGCATCACGGGCCTCGCCAGCGAGCACAGCGCGTCCAGGCGCTCGGGCAGGTGCGGGACCCGCAGTCCGAGCGTCGCGGGATCCGTCCTGCAGGCGGGCGCGAAGCGAAGCGCGCGATTTGCCAGCAGCAGCGTCACCGGACCCGGCAGCAGCGCTTGCAGCGCGGCGCGCTCGGCGTCCAGCAGCTCGGACAGCGTGTCCAGCGCCGGCTCGAGCGCGAAGAACATGACCGCCGCGGGGCGAGCCGCCGGCCGGCCCTTGAGCCGATACAGGCGTCTTGCCGCCTGCTCGTCCTCCGCATCGCAGCAGACGCCGTAGACGGTGTCTGTCGGGAAGACGGCCACGCCGCGGCCGGCCAGGCATTGCTCCAGGCGCCTTGCATCCTGCTCGCCGAGCTTCGCACTGCTCACCGCTGGCGCTCCGCGATCAGCACCCGCTGGATCCCCGCCAGGTCGCGCTCGAAGCGCACCGCGTCAAAGCCCGCCGCACGGGTCAGCTCGGCGACGGCCGGCGCCTGGCCGGCGCCGATCTCGAGCGCCAGGAACCGCACGTGGGGCTCCTCGGCGAGCTGCACGAGCAGGGCACGGATCACCGACAGTCCGTCCGGGCCCGCGAGCAGCGCCTCGAGCGGCTCGTGGCGAACGATCTCCGGCGCCAGCATGGCGCGCTCGGACTCGGCTACGTATGGCGGGTTGCAGAGGATCGCGTCGAACCCGTCGCCCAGCCCCGCGAGCAGGTCGGCGTGCAGCCACTGCACGTCCAGCCCCAGGCGATCGGCGTTGCGGCTGGCCAGATCAAGTGCGGGCTGGCTGATGTCGCTGCCGCTGACGTGGAGGTCGGGGCGCTCGTCCTTCAGAGCGAGCGCCACCGCGCCGCTGCCCGTGCCGAGGTCGAGGACGCGCGCGCCGACGCCCAGCCCGAGGCCGGTCTCGACCAGCAGCTCCGTCTCCGGGCGCGGAATCAGTGCGCGACGGTCGACGGACAGCTCCAGGCGGCGAAAGTGGCGGCGTCCGACGATGTAGGCGACCGGCTCGTGCTCGACCGCGCGCCGGTGTACGGCGTCCTGGAAGGCGCGCACGGCCGGCCCCGCGACGAGCAGGTTGTCGGTGAGCAGCTGCTCGCGCCCCACGCCCAGCACGTGCGCCAGCAGCACTTCGGCGTCTAGCCGGGGCGTTTCGCAGCCGGCGGCTGCGATCGCCGTGATCGCGCCGTCGAGCGCGTCGCGCGCGGGGGTGCCGGCATCCAGGGGCGTGTGCATCAGAATCGGAGCCCAGGAGGATGCCACGAGCGTCGGGGCTCTGACGTGAGTGGCTTCACTCGAGCCCCTGCCCGTGCCCTTTAGGGTGCGCCTCCAGGCGCCGGCGCTTCTCGTCCGATTGCAGTGCGTCCGTCAGCTCGTCCAGCTCGCCTTCCAGGACCTGGTCGAGGTTGTGCACGGTGAGCTTGATGCGGTGGTCGGTCACGCGCCGCTCACCGTAGTTGTACGTGCGGATCTTCTCGGCCCGATCGCCGGTCCCGACCTGCGAGCGGCGGTCTGCGGCGAGCTCGGCCTGCTGCTCGGCCAGCGCCCGCTCGTACAGCCGCGCGCGCAGCACGCGCAGCGCCTTCTCGCGGTTCTGCAACTGGGACTTCTCGTCCTGCATCGAGACCACGATCCCCGACGGCCGGTGCGTCACGCGCACCGCCGAGTCGGTCGTGTTGACCGACTGACCGCCCGGGCCGGAGGAGCGGTATACGTCGATCTGCAGGTCGTTGGGGTCGATCTGCACGTCCACGTCCTCGGCCTCCGGCAGCACCGCGACGGTCGCCGTCGAGGTGTGGGTCCGGCCCTGGGACTCCGTCTGGGGCACGCGCTGGACGCGGTGGGTTCCGCCCTCGAACTTGAACACCGAGTACGCCCCGTCCCCCTTGACCGCGAAGGTGTACTTGCCCTCGCCGATGTCCAGCTGCTCGACCTGCCAGCCGCGACGCTCGGCATAGCGCACGAGCATCCGGTACACGTCTCCCGCCCACAGGCCGGCCTCATCGCCCCCCGCGCCGCCCTGAATTTCGACGATCACGCTCTTGTCGTCGTTGGGATCGCGCTCCACCATCGCCAGGCGGATCTCCTCCTCGAGCTCCTCGATGCGCCGGCGCGCCTCAGCGAGCTCCTCGCGCATCTCCGCGTTCTCGCCCATCTCCGACAGCAGCTCCTCGGCGCCCGCCGCGTCGTCGTGCGCGTGGCGCCACTCGGCGGCGAGCTTCGCGGCGGGCTCGAGCTGGCTGTATGCACGGCCGACCTCGGCATAGCGCTCCCGGTCGGAGATCACCTCGGGGTCGGTCATCTGCGCGCCCAGCTCGGCGAAGCGCGACTCGATCTGCTCGGCGAGCTGCTCGATCATCGTCCGAGCGTACAATGGCGGGCGTGATTCGTCGGGGGGCGTGCGTGATGCTTCGGGGGTTGCTCGCGGCTGTGGCCTGGGCGTTGCTGGCCGTGCCCGCGTCCGCCCAGGCGGCGAGCGTACCCGACCACCTGCTGTACGAATGGCAACCGAACGGCAGTGAAAGCGGCCCGCAGCTGGTGCTCGAGGAGAAGGACGACCTGACGGGCAGATTCGGCGTCCAGTGCGGCAAGAGCTGGATCTTCAGCCAGTACGGCGGCGGCGGAGATGACCCGTGGTCGCTGAGCATCACCACGGGCGTGATCGCCGGAACGGGCGAATTTCCCGGCGGCAGCACCGGCATCGGCTCCACCTACAGGAACGCCGAAATCAACTACTTCGACTTCAAAAGCGCCGGGCCGGTGGCGATGACGCTCAGCGGCACCGCCACGGACGCAGCCGCGGTGGGCACGCTCGGACTGAAGGTCTACACGATGACCAAGGCACGCAAGCGCCACGGGCACACGATCAAGCCGAAGAAGGTCCTCAGCGCGAGCTGTCAGATCCAGTTCGACGCGCCCAATTTCTACGCCCCAAGCGCGCCGGTCACCGAAGAACCGGCGCCCGCCGAATAGACAGCGCCGTCCGCTGCTCAGGCAGCGGCGCGGCGTGGAGCGGCGAGCTCGAGCAGCTCGTCGAGCGTCGCCGACAGCGCCTCCACGGCGTCCGGCTCGAGCGGCAGCCCGTCGGGACCGAGGGTCTCGTCGGCCTGGGCGATCGGCAGCTCGCGATCGACCACTCGAGCGCCGATCGTGCTCAGCACCTTGCGCGTCTCGGCCTGCGCCCAGACCGCGCCGAACAGGCTCGTGCTGGCTCCCACCACGGCCGCCGGCTTGCCCCGCAGCGGTGTGCCGGCGATCGGGCGCGAGACCCAGTCGAGCGCGTTCTTGAGCGTCCCAGGGATCGACGCGTTGTACTCCGGCGTGGCCACCAGGAGCGCGTCCGCCCCGGCGATGGCCTCCCTGAGGGCTGTCACCGCCGGGGGCGCCTGGTGCTCGTCGTCCTCGCTGTACGGCGGAATGTCGGCCAGCCGGTCGAAGACGACCAGCTCCACCCCGGACGGCAGCAGGTGGCGCGCTCCTGCGAGCAGGCGCGTGTTGTGGGAGTCGCGGCGCAGGCTGCCCGACAGTCCGAGGATCCGCATGGCTGCTAGGCCTCCCGCACGAGCTCCAGCGAGACCTGGAGGGTGACGTCGTTGTCGAGCGCGAAGCCGCCCTTCGGGAGCGGCGCGTTCCACGCCAGGCCGAACTCGCGCCGGTCGATGACCGCCTCGAGCTCGACGCCGAGCTTGTCGTTGCCGGCGATGTCCACATGGGGGCCACTGACGCTTCCGCGTGCCGTGACCCGGTGGGTGCGGTCCTTGATCGTGAGCTCACCCTCGACCTCGAGCTCGCCGCCCTCGCCGACGGTCACGTCGCTCGAGGCGAAGCGGATCTCGGGGTAGCGCTCGCTGTCGAAGAAGTCGGGGGATTTGAGGTGACCGGCGAGGTTCTCGTCCTTGACGACGATCGAGTCGACGTTGACCGAGCCCTCCAGGCGCGGCGTTCCGTCCTCGCCGGCGATCAGCGAGCCGTCGTAGTCCTCGAAGCGGCCACGGAACGTGGAGACGACCATGTGCTTGACGGCGAAGCCGACGTGCGAGTGGATCGTGTCGATCTTCCAGGTCCCCGTGGCGATGGGCTGGGTGGTGGCTGTACTCATCTGATTGCTCCTTCATGATCGGTTTCGGACTACAGTCCGTTTAGCTGCCCAAGCGTACCATACAATCGGACCGAAGTCCGCTTAGTATGCTTATGCGTATGGAGACACATGTCGAGCTCCCCCTGGCCGACCTCCCGCTGATCGAGACGGACTCCGCCGAGCGCGCGGATGCCGCGCGCAACCGCGAGCGGATCCTGTGCGCGGCCCAACGCCTGTTCGCCGAGCGCGGCGCCGGGTGCGTGTCCATGGACGAGGTCGCACACGCCGCCGGCGTGGGGAAGGGAACGCTGTTCCGCCGCTTCGGCTCGCGCGCTGCGCTCGCCCGCGCCGTGCTCAGCGAGCGCGAGCGGGCGTTCCAGGAACACATCATCAGGGGAGATCCGCCGCTGGGACCGGGCGCGCCAGCGCGACAGCGGCTGGTCGCGTTCGGTCACGCCGTTCTCGACCTCCTCGACGGCCAGGCGGAGCTCATCGTCGCGGCCGAGGGTGGCGCAGCGCGCTTCGCTTCGCCCCCCTACGCCGTCTACCGGCTGCACATGACGCTGCTGCTGCGGGAGGCGGACCCGGCCTGCGATGCGGAGTTCCTCGCCGAGACGCTGCTCGCGTGCCTGGGTGCCGACTTCTTCCTCCACCTGCGCGAAGTGCGCGAGATGCCGCTCGGGCGGCTGAAGGCAGGCTGGGAGGAGCTGGTGCGCAGGATCGTCCCCGGCGCGCCGCAGCGCTCCAGCCGGGGTTAGGCGACGACCTCCACGCCCACCAGGTCGGCCGCCGACAGCTCGCCAGGGGTCTCGCGGTCGAGCACCGCCCGCAGCGCCGCGATCGCCACCTCGAGCTGATCGAGGTCCGGCTCGCGCGTGGTCAGCAGCTGCAGCTTGAGCCCCGGCCACATCAACGCCCGCACCCAACCCCTGGCGCGGTTGCGCCCGGCGAACTTGATCAGCTCGAAGGAGATGCCGGCGATCACCGGCACGCCCAGCACGCGCGTGGCCATCAGCCAGTACCACGCGGGCAGGCCGATCGGCGCGAACACGAAGATCGCCACGATCATGACGATCAGCAGAAAGCTCGTTCCGCAACGCGGGTGCAGCCGGGAGAAGCGCTTGGCGTTGGACGGCGTCAGCGGAAGGCCGGCCTCGTAGCAGGAGATGGTCTTGTGCTCGGCGCCGTGGTACTCGAACACGCGCCGCAGGTCGCGCACGCGCGAGAGCAGCAGCATGTAGCCCAGGAACAGGCTGGTGCGGATCACGCCCTCGACCACCCAGAACAGGATCGAGGAGCCGAGCTGGTGCTTGATCAGACTCGTCAACCCGACGGGGATCAGGAAGAACAGCACGATCGCCAGCACGATCGCGACCACGACCGTACCCGCCCACACCCCGCGGGGGATCTCCTGCTGCTCCTGCTCCTCCTCGGCGGGCAGCTGGGCGTTCGCCGAGACCTCCAGCGCGCGAAACCCGATCGCCATCGAGCCGCCAAGCGCCACGATCCCCCGCAGGATCGGCAGCCGCAGCAAGCGGTGGCGCTTCATCGCCGAATCCAGCGGCAGCGTGGTGACCTCGATCTCGCCCAGCGCCGCCTCCTCCGGAGAGCGCTCGCCTTCCAGCAGCTGCTCGGCGGTCGGCTTGCGCACCGCCACCGCCCAGTTGGAGACACCTCGCATCATCACGCCCTCGATGACCGCCTGCCCCCCGACGGGCGCGTCGCGCTGCGCGCTCAGCTCTCCATCGTCCTCGATCAGGGCGCTCACCACCTCCGGCTCCGTCGGCTGGCCGACCTGCGATCGGTCGGCGGCCAGACGCGCGGGCATCGGACTACTGAGCGGACCGAGACTGCGCCGAGTGCAGACGGCCCTTGGCGACCCGGCGCTGGAAGCGCTCGACGCGTCCGCCGGTGTCCATCAACTTCTGCCTGCCCGTGTAGAACGGATGGCAGTTCGAGCAGACCTCGACGTGCAGCTCGTCCTGGGTCGCGCGCGTGATGAACTCGTTGCCACACGTGCAACGCACGTGTGCGCGGACGTAGCTCGGGTGGATCTTCGCCTTCATCGTCGCTCGATTCTAGCGACTCCGGGCAGCCAGCTCAGCCCGCGGTCGACTGTCCGGAGGGACCGGTGGCGCCGGTCGTGGAGGGCGCGGCCGGCTGTTCGCACGCGGGCGTGCGCAGTTCCTCGGCCTTGATCAGGCGGTCCTTGGCGTTCAGCCAGCGGAAGCGCACCGCCGCGCGGTAGGACGCCGGCGCCGAGAGGTTGGTCACCTGCTGGATGTGCGTGTAGGTCTTCACGCCCGGAGCGGAGCCCCGCCACACGCCCAGGCCCGGGGCGCTGACGGTGCGGTACTGCGCTTCTCCGGGGATCCTCTCCTCGATGTCGATTCGGATCTCCATGCGCGCCGTGCCCGGGATGACAGTCATTTCGCCCGCGAACGTGGCCGAGCGTTCGGTTTGCGCGAGCGCGGTGGCGCACTGCTCGAGCGTCGCGGACACGTTCGCCTTGGTCCCTGGGGCATCGCTCTGTCCGGCCTGGCCGGTCCCGCCGCTGTCGGCGGTCTCGCTCGCGCTCGGCGATGACGGCGCCGTCGTGCCTCCCATCGCGGCGGGCGCCTGCGCCAGGCATGGCACCGCGAAGGCGCACGCGAGCGCCGCCAGCAGGCGCAGGCGAACCGCGCGCGGCGCGCGCGTGCTGGAGGACGTGATGCTCATCGCATCCTCGTAACACTCTAAGTGCGCGCATGTTTCGCAGCGGCGCTGGCGCCGAACGTCTCTATCCCCCCTGCCGCGGGCGGTCAGGTCAGCTGGTAGAGCGGTCCGTCGCCCCCCTCGGGGGTCGTCAGCCGACCGCCCTTGGCGGTGATCGCGCCGCACTGCACGCAGTTGGTGTAGTTGACGATCACGTCCACCTCGCCCTTCGCGGGGGCGTCATCTGGGATCTCGTACACGCCCGCGGGACACATCCACCGCCACGTCTCGGCGATCTCGCGGGGCACGCGTTTCTGAAGCCTGATGTGGTTGGGGGCGTCGTCGCGGGTGGCGTTGCCCGTTATGAACACCGAGGAGAGCTTGTCGAAGGTGTATTTCCCGTCGGGCTTGGGATAGCTGTCCTTGGTGTCGCCGATGAACATCGGCGTGGCGTCGTCTCGATGCCAGGACCAGCGCCCGCCGGGGATGCGTCCCTTCGTCGCGATCATCAGTCCAACCAGCGGCGCGCCCTTGATGAAGCCTTTCTGGAAGGGCTGGCGCGCGTTGCGCATCGCGTACAGCTCTCTGCCCACCCGCGAATCCTCGATCGCCTGCTCGTAGGACTCGAAGTAGCTCTCGCCACGCACGAGCGCCGCATGGATCGACTCGGCCGCGAGCTTGCCGGACATCAGACTGTGGTGGACGCCCTTCAGCGCGGCCGTGTCGACCATCCCGCCTGAGTCCCCGACCAGCACCGCGCCGGGCATGGACAGCTTGGGCATCGACCAGTAGCCGCCGCCCGGCAACGCCTTCGCGCCCCATGCCACGCGCTCTCCGCCCGCGAGGATCCCCTTCACGAGCGGGTGCAGCTTGAACTGCTGCAGGAGGTCGTGTGCGGAGGTGGTGGCATCGGCGTACTCGAGATCGACGACGAGCCCGATGCTGACCAGGTGATCGCCGGTCTTCTCGTCCTGCATCGGATACAGCCACGTGCCTCCGACGTGCGCGTATTTCGTGGCGATCTTGAACGGCCACGGGCCGAGTGTGTGGATCAGGCGGTCCAGCGGCTTGGGGACCCTCCAGACCTCCTTGACGCCGAGCTCCCAAACCTGCGGGTCACGTCCGTCGGCAAGATCGAACTCCTTGATGGCGGCGCCGGTGAGGTGCCCCCAGCAGCCCTCGGCGAGCACCGTGGCCTTGGCCTTGATGTCGGTTCCAGGCTCGAAGTTGCCGAGCGGCTCGCCGTCCTTGCCGCGGCCCTTGTCGCCAGAGCGAGCGACCCGCCCCGCCGCCCCACCCGTATCGGGTCCCGTCCCACCCGAGTCCTCGACGATCAGCTGGGTGGCCGAGGTCTCGGTCAGGATGTACGCGCCGGCCTCCTCGGCCTGGCGCTGCTGAAAGCGCGCCATCGCCGAGACAGAGACGACCTCGTTGCCGTGGTTCTTGAAGTTCGGCGGCGTCGGCACCCGCAGCTTGGTCTTGGCGGTCGGGGTCATGTAGACCGCCTCCTTGGTCACCTCGCCGAAGGCGAAGCCCTCCTTGCGCCAGTCCTCGCGTGTCATCTCCGGGAACAGCTCCTGGAGCGGGCCCGGGCGCATGACCGCACCGGACAGGTTGTGCCCACCGCACGTCTTGGCCTTCTCGACGACCGCCACCGGGACTTCCCCCAGGCGCTCCATCGTCTCGGGGTCGTCGCTCAGCAGCTGCAGCAGGCGGTTGGCGCACGCCAGGCCCGCGGTGCCGCCGCCGACGATCGCCACGCCCACCTCGATCAGCTCGTCCTCGGGATCGAGGCCGCGCTTGATGAACTCCTTGCGCGAGTCCACCGGAGGCGGGAAGGACGCCGGTGCGACTCTGCCGTTGCTGGAGCCGGTCATGGCAACCTCCGCGGGGCATCCCGCCCCGCGTTCTGAGCGTGGACGCGGCGTGCAGCGGTCGTTGACCGTTCGCGCTTCGCGCTCACTTTCAGCTGTCCTTCTTGGCCTTCACAGCCTCTGTGAGCTTGGGCAGGATCTTGTTGAGATCGCCCACGATCCCGAGGTCGGAGAATTCGAAGATCGGCGCGTTCGCGTCCTTGTTGATCGCGACGATGTTCTCCGAGCCCTGCATCCCGACCTTGTGCTGGATGGCACCGGAGATGCCCGCCGCGAGATACAGCTTCGGCGCGACCGTCTTTCCCGTCTGGCCGATCTGAGCCGCGTACGGATACCAGCCGGCGTCGACCACCGCCCGCGTGGCGGCGACGGCGCTGTTGCCGCCGAAGGCCTTGGCCAGATCCTCGGCCAGCTGGAAGCCCTCGGCCTTGCCCAGACCTCGGCCGCCGGCGATGAGGATGTCGGCGCCCTCAATGTCCACGTCCGCGCCGCGCTGTTCGCCGCGCGTGATCATCGTCGCCTGCGTGGCCTGCGGACTGAGCTCGAAGCTCAGCTGCTCCACGGGCGCGTCGGCGCCGCTGGCGTCGTTGATCTCGAACGCGTTCAGGCGGCCGATGACGATGCCGACGTCGGAGCGATATTTGATTTCGGAGATCGCCGAATCGCCCAGGATCGGACGCTCCGCGATCAGCTCGCCGTTCTCAGCACGCACAGCGGTGACCTCCATGACCACGCCGGCGCCCAGCCGCGCGGCCAGGCCGGCGCCGATCTCGAAGCCGAGCAGGCCGCCGCCGAACAGCGCGTAGGAGTAGCCGCCGTCGGTGATCGCCTTGGCCATCGCGTCGACCAGCGGCTGCGCCAGTCCTTCGGGACCCTCGGCCACGAGCACCTTCTTGGCGCCGTATTTGCCGAGCGAGGCCGCGAGGTCCTGCGGGACGTTCTCGCCGAGGAGGATCGCGTGCGCCTCGCCACCGAGCTCGGCGGCGAGCTTGGCGCCCTCGGAGACGGCGCCGAGGGAGTTCTTGTTGATGGCGCCGTCGTAATGCAGCGCGTAAACCAGGATGTTTGCCATGTCGTGTCAGCCCCTCCTTAGATGAGCTTGCGCTCGTCGAGCCAGGCGACGATTTTTTCGACGGTTTCGCCGGTGTCTTCGTCTTCGATGATCTCTCCCGCGGCCTTCGCCGGCGGTGCCTTCGCGGCCACCCACTGGGCGGCGGAGTGATCGCCGCCCACTTTGGATGCATCGATCTGGACGTCACCCGCGGTGACCGCGTCGAGCGGCTTCTTCTTGGCGCCCATGATCGCCTTCAGCGACGGGTAGCGCGGCTCGTTGATCGCGTCGCCGACGGAGATCACCGCCGGCAGCTTGACCTGGACGGTGTCGTAGCCGTACTCGGCCTGGCGCTCGCAGCGCAGCGCCTCGGCGTCGACGTCCATCTTGATCACCTGGGTCAGCGACGGCATGCCCAGGTGCTCGGCCACGACCGCGCCGATCGTGTAGCACTCGCCGTCGTCGGACTGCTGGCCCAACAGCACCAGGTCCGGGCTCTCGCGCTGCAGCGTCTTGGCCAGCGCATACCCGGTCGCCGCCACGTCGGAGCCGGCCACGACCGGGTCGCTGAGATGGACCGAACGGTCGGCACCGAGCGAGACCGCCTTGTGCAGCGCACGGACCGCGCTGTCGGGGCCCATGGTGACGGCCACGATCTCCTCGACCGGGACCGCGCCGCCCTCCTTGATCTGCATCGCCGCCTCGATGGCGTGCGTGTCATACGGGTTGAGGTTCTTCTCCCCGCTGCGGTCCATGCGCCCCGTCGAGGGGTCGATCCTCTTCTCGACGGCGGCGTCCGGGACCTCCTTCACCAGGACGCATATCTTCATTGTCTGGGCTTCTCCTTGGGGTCTGAGTGGGGCAATCCTACTTGCTCGGGCGGTTGACTGACGAGTCAATCGGTTTTGCGCCGGACGCACCGCCGGACACACGACTGCCCGCGCGAGACTTCCGTATAGCGATGGTTATACAGACCTCTCTGGAGGGGAATGATATACATGACACACCGTATAGCCATAGTCGTACAGACCTTCTCCGGGGAGTAGCGCACGGCGCACGCCGACGTCGCGATAGCTCGACGCCACAGGCAACCTAGCGGCTGACCACCGCGCCGCGGATGAAATCGACGATGGCCTGGGTGGGAGCACCGGGCGTGAAGACCTCGGCGACGCCGAGGCTCTTGAGCTCGGGAATGTCCTCCGCGGGGATGGTGCCGCCGACGGTGATGACCACGTCCTCGACGCCCTGCTCGCGCAGCAGCGCCACCACGCGCGGCACGAGCGTCATGTGGGCGCCGGACAGGATCGACAGGCCGACCGCGTCGGCGTCCTCCTGGATGACCGTCTCCACGATCTGCTCGGGCGTCTGGTGCAATCCCGTGTAGATCACCTCCATGCCCGCGTCGCGCAATGCCCGCGCGATGATCTTGGCGCCGCGATCGTGGCCGTCGAGGCCCGGCTTGGCGACGACCACGCGGATCTTGCTCTGGGTGGCTGGGGCGGCGGGCGGCATCGAGGAGGAACGGTCTGTTGGTCGTTTGGGCTTTCGCTGCTATCGGGCGCTGCGCCCGTGCTCCCGGCGCCTGTCGCGGGAGCGATCCGAACCGGACCGGCGGCGGGACGCGCCGGATTGTACGGCGCGAGAGCCTGCGGGCGCGGTTCGAGCGCCGCTCGCACGCCCCCCTCCCCGCTCCAGCACGGCCCGCCCGAGCGACGCCAGCGCGGTCCCGGCGCCCACGGCTGCAAGCACCTTCAGGCGCCGGCCGAGACGATCCAGCTCGATCACCTCCCAACCCTCCTCCAGCGCGATCCGCCTGAGCACGGCATCGGGGTTGACGACGACGGCGTAGCGCACGGCGCGCAGCATCGGCAGGTCGGACTCCGAGTCCGAGTACGCGTAGGAGGCGGCCAGGTCGATGGCATCCCGCTCGGCCACCTCGCGCATCGACAGGACCTTGCCCTCGCGGTAGTTGAACGGTCCGGCCGGCCGGCCCGTGTAGCGGCCGTCCACGATCTCCGAGCGCGAGCCCAGGCCGCCGTCGAAAGCGAGCACGCGGGCGAGCAGGTCCGCCATCTCCTGCGAGGCGGCGGTGAGGATGTAGACCGGCAGGCCGGCATCCTGGTGGGCGTATGCGCGCTCGAGCATCTGCGGGTACAGCCGCGGCAGCACGCCCGCGAGCACCCGCGGCGTCAGGCGCTCCAGGTCGCGCACGCGCACGCCCGCGATCATCTCGCCGACCCGCCTGCGCACGTCGTCGGCGCGGTCGTCGGTCGAGCCGTGCAGGCGGAAGCGCAGGTTTTCGTAGACGTCGCGCACCAGGCGCCCGCGCGAGATCATCCCCGTCTCGTAGGCTGCGCGGGCGAAGAACACGCCCGAGGAGCCCGCCATGAGGGTCTTGTCGAGGTCGAAGAACGCCCCGCCGCGCGGCTGACCGTTCGGCGATCCGCCGGCGCCGTTTCCGCGCTCGCTCACCGGACCTTGAGGATCACCGCGTCGCCCTGACCTCCGCCCGAGCAGATCGCCGCGCAGCCGAGCCCGCCGCCGCGCCGGCGCAGCTCGAGCACCAGGCTCCCGAGGATGCGCGCGCCCGAGGCGCCGATCGGATGGCCGAGGGCCACGGCGCCGCCGTTCACGTTGACCCTGTCCTCGTCGATGCCGAGCATGCGGATCGAGTTGAGCGTGACCGACGCGAACGCCTCGTTGATCTCCCACACGTCGATGTCGCCCGGCTGCAGCCCCGCCTTCTCGAGCGCCTTCCTGGAGGCGATCGCCGGCGTCCTCGCCAGGTAGGCGAAGTCGTCGGCGCTCTGCGCGTGGGCGACGATCTCGGCGAGCGCCTCCTTGCCGTTGGCCGCCGCCCACTCCTCGGAGGCCAGCACGAGCGCGCCGGCGCCGTCGTTGACGCCCGGCGAGTTGCCGGCCGTATGCGAGCCGTCCTTGCCGACGAGGCCGGGGAGCGCGGCGAGCTTCTCGAGCGAGGTGTCCCTGCGCGGGCCCTCGTCGATCTCGACGACCGTGCTCTGCTTGCGAGAGTTGACCGTCACGGGCACGATCTCCTCCGCCATACGCCCCTCGTCGATGGCCCTCAGCGCCAGCTCGTGAGAGCGCAGCGCCCAGCGGTCCATGTCCACGCGCGTCATCTCGAGCTCGTCTGCGACCTCGGTGGCCTCGACGAACATCTGCTTGCCGGAGAACGGGTTGGTGAGCCCGTCGTGGACCATCGAGTCGAGCATCTGGGCGTCGCCCATGCGGTAGCCGAAGCGCGCCTGGGGCAGCAGGTAGGGGGCCTGCGACATCGACTCCATGCCACCGCCGACGCCCACCTGCAGGTCTCCCGCGCGGATCGCCTGGTCGAGGATGACCGAGGCTCGCAGCCCCGACGCGCAGACCTTGTTGACCGTCTCCGAGGAGACCTCCTTCGGAATGCCCGCCTTGATCTGCGCCTGGCGCGACGGGATCTGCCCCTGGCCGGCCTGGAGCACCTGGCCCATCACCACGTGGTCGACCTGCTCGGGCTCGACCCCAGCACGCTCGAGGGCTGCTCCGATGGCCAATCCGCCAAGCTCGGTGGCATCCAGCGAGGACAGGCCGCCGCCCATCTTGGCGACGGGGGTGCGCGCGCTGCCGAGGATCACGGTCTTGGACATGGAAGCGGTCTTCTCCTCTGTAGGTCGCTGAGTTGGGACGGGAGAGCGAGAATGGTAGTGGACTGCACCGCCGCGCCCTGGCGGCGGACCGGCCGCACAGCCGGATATCGTGCCCGGCCGATGCACGTCTCCGCCATCGACCAGCACGCCGCGAGCAGCGACGCCGACACCGTCGCGATCGGCGTCTTCGAAGGCCAGGAACCTCCAGCCGACTCGCCCGGCGCGCTCGGCCAGCTGCTCGCCTCCGGCGAGGCCCGCCGCTCGTTCAAGGCGCTGGCGCTGACGCACGCCGAGGGTCGGCGCTGGCTGCTGGTGGGGCTGGGAGCACGCAAGGACTTCACGCCCGAGCGGGCCCGCGTCGCTGCGGCCACCGCCGGCGAGCGCGCCCGCGAGATCTCCAGCCGCGCGCTGTGCTGGCAGACTCCCGTCGAGGAGGACCCGACGATCGCCGCGGCGATCGTGCAGGGAACGATCCTCGGCGACTACAGTTTTGAGCGCCACAAGTCGAGCCCCGGCGAGGGAGCGCAGGGCGCGGCCGACGAGCCGCCGAAGCATCTCGAGCGCCTGATCGTCGCTGGCTCGGACGGGTTGGAGACGACCGTCGCCGAGGCGACGCTGATCGGCGAGGCGGTCAACCGCGCCCGCGACCTGCAGAACCGGCCCGGCAACGACCTCACCCCCTCCGCGCTCGCCGAGTACGCCACGGCGCTCGGCGCGGAGATCGACGGACTCTCCGTCGAGGTGGAGGGGCGCGATGGGATCCTCGCCCGCGGTATGGGCGCCTTCGCCGCCGTCGCCCAGGGCTCCGAGCAGGAGCCCGCGCTGATCACGCTGCGGCTATGACGGCCCGTCCGCCGCCGGCGCGCCGGGCGCCGCGGGCGCGAAGGGCCCGACGCTCGGCTTCGTCGGCAAGGCGGTGACGTTCGACAGCGGCGGCATCTCGCTGAAGCCGGGGGCGAAGATGGCGGAGATGAAGTTCGACATGTCCGGCGGCGCCGCGGTGATCGAGGCGGTCTCCGCGATCGCGCGCCTGCAGCTGCCGGTGAAGCTCGTGGCGGTCGTGGGCGCGACCGAGAACCTGCCGAGCGGACGCTCGATCAAGCCCGGCGACATCGTGACGGCCGCCAACGGCAAGACGATCGAGGTCAACAACACCGACGCCGAGGGTCGGCTCGTGCTCGCCGACTGCCTGTGGCACGCGACCGCGCAGGGCGCCGAGCGGATCGTCGACCTGGCGACGCTGACCGGCGCGGTGATAATCGCGCTCGGGTCGACCTACGCCGGCTTGCTGAGCAACGACGACGAGTTCGCCGAGCGGATCTCCGCCGCCGGGGAGCGTACCGGGGAGATCGTCTGGCGGCTGCCGCTGCACGAGGAGTACGGCGAGCTGATCAAGGGCAAGTACGGCGACCTCGACAACGCGCCGGAAGGGCGCAAGGCGGGCACGATCGTCGGCGCCACCTTCCTGTCGAACTTCGTCGGCGACGTTCCGTGGGCGCACCTCGACATCGCCGGGTCGGCCTGGGAGCTCGACCGCGCGTATGTCGGCAAGGGCGCCTCCGGCTACGGCGTGCGCCTGCTGGTCGAGCTCGCCAGGTCCTACTGCGGGTAGGCCGCGCCAAGCCCCGCCGCGCGTAAGACCACAACCGCCCTGCCCCTTTTAGCCTTTGGGGACTGTGAATCAAGCGGCGTACTGCGCGAACGCAGCCACGAATTTCTTAGCGCCCTCGATGCCCGTCGCCAGCGCTGTGCCTTCCGTCCCAGCCCGGTCGTCAAGAAGCCCCTGCTCGACCATGGCGAGGAGTTGCATCGCGTGCCCTGTGTGCTACAGCTGCGCGGCGAACGCAGCCAGGTAGTGTGAAGGGCCATGGCAACGTGGGATGACGTGCGCCGGATCGCCCTGGCATTGCCGCAGACGAGCGAACGGATCTCGCGCGAGTTGTGCCAGTGGCGGGTGAAGGACAAGCTGTTCGTATGGGAGCGCCCGCTTCGCCGCGGGGAAATCGAGGCGCTAGGAGACGATGCTCCGGACGGGCCGATCCTGGGCGCCCGAGTGGAGCATCTCGGGGCGAAGGAGGCGCTGCTGGGCGACGACCCGCACATCTACTTCACCACCCCGCACTTCGACGGCTACCCGGCGATCCTCGTGCGGCTCGATCGCATAGCCGTCGAGGAGCTCCACCGAAACGTCGTTTAGGCCTGGCTCGGGCGGGCGCCGAAGGCGCTGGCGCGAGCCTACGTCGACGAGTCCCTGTAGGCGCGTCGAGAAACGGCACGCCAATTCGGTCGCCGGTGGGGACACGACGAAGTCTGAGAGAATGGCTCCATGGACTTCGACCTGTCGCCCGACCACGAGCTGATCAGGCGGACGGTCAGGGAGTTCGCCGAGGGCGAGGTCGCTCCGGTCGCCGAGGAGCTCGACCGCACGAAGTCGTTTCCGTACGAGATCGTCGCGAAGCTGGGCGCGCTGAACCTGATGGGAATCCCGTTCCCGGAGGAGTACGGCGGCGGCGGCGGCGACACGCTGGCGTATGCGCTGGCGGTGGAGGAGCTCACGCGCGTGGACTCCTCGGTCGCGATCACGCTTTGCGCGCACACCTCGCTCGGGACGCAGCCCATCCACGTGTTCGGCAGCGAGGAGCAGAAGCGCGAGTGGATGCCGCGGCTGTGCTCGGGCGAGCGGCTCGGCGCGTTCGGCCTGACCGAGCCGGAGGCGGGGTCCGACGCGGGCAACACGCGCACACGCGCGCGCCTGGAGGACGGAGAATGGGTGATCGACGGCGCCAAGCAGTTCATCACGAACGCCGGCACCGACATCTCAGGCATGGTGTGCATCACGGCGGTGACCAGCGAGCAAGGAGTCGACGCCCACCCACCCCAAGCAGATCTCCAACATCATCGTCCCCAACGGCACCGACGGCTACGAGCCGGGCGAGCCATATCGGAAGATGGGCTGGAACGCGTCGGACACGCGCCCGCTCGCATTCAGCGGCTGCCGCGTGCCCGAGGCCAACCTGCTGGGCCCGCGCGGCGCGGGCTTCAAGCAGTTCCTGCACATCCTCGACATCGGACGCATCGGCGTGGCAGCCATGGGGGTGGGACTGGCCCAGGGCGCGCTCGACGAGGCGCTGCGCTACGCCAAGCAGCGCAACGCGTTCGGCAGGCCGATCTCCAAGTTCCAGGCGATCCAGGGCAAGCTGGCCGACATGTCGAGCTGAGATCGCCGCCGCGCGGCTGCTCGTGTACAAGGCCGCCCGTGAGAAGGACGCCAAGCGCAACTTCACGCTGACCGCCGCCCAGGCCAAGCTCAAGACCGGCCGTCTGGCGGTGCGCTGCGCCGAGGAGGCCGTGCAGATCCACGGCGGGTACGGCTTCATCGAGGAGTACCCCGTGTGCCGGTTCTATCGCGACGCGAAGATCCTCACGATCGGCGAGGGCACCGACGAGGTCCAGCAGATGGTGATCGCGCGCGCGCTCGGCGCCTAGCCTCAGCGCGGCTCGGCGCCTAGATGACTGATTCCGTTGGGGTGGGTTCAGTGGTCGTAGGCGATGAGGCTGCGGCTGGGCTTGTCGATCTGGCCGGCCTCGGGTCCCTCGATGCCTGCCGACGGCTGGCCGACGTAGGTGACCTGGCGACCGCTGAAGTGATCGAGGTACTGCCCGAGGGTGTGGAGGTAGAAGTCCGTGTGGCCGTCGATGGCGTCGTACTGGTCCTCCCACTCGTCGGCGCGTATGTGGACGTAGCGCAGGTGCGCCGTGCCGCCGTCGCGGGCCTCGATCGCGTAGTCGAGGGCGTTGAAGGTGCCATCCGACGACTCGGTCCTTCGCGGACGCGAGCCGCACCTCGCTGCCCCTCGAGGCCCGGGGCGGGTTGCAACCACGCGGGCGGCTCAGCCGCGGAGGCGCCGCAGGCCGCGCCTCGGATCCAGGGGAGCGAGCCACCAAGGCGTGACCCATGGCTCCTCTACGGGGAGAGCGTCCAACGACCTGCTCTTCGAGCAGAAGAACGCGAGCCGCTGCTGGCGGCGGTAGTCCTCCATTCCCGTGTAGTCGGTGATGTTCCTCGCCAACGGGACCGTGTTGTAGCCAAACTCGCCGGCTAGCTCCATCATCGCCTCTCTAGTCGGAATCAGCGCGATCCTGTGATCGACGGGCTTGCGCTGGGTGGAAACCTCAAAGAAGCTGGAGGCGACGCGGAGAAGCTCGGTTTCGACGACAATGATCTCAGGCCCGAGGCCCGTCATCAGCTCGAATAGCTCGACAGGCTTCGAGACTTGGTGCATCACCGCCAGACATAGCACCACATCGAACGGTGCTGACAGATCGCACTCAAAGAAGTTTGCATGCTCGAACCTGTAGTGCGCGGGGTCGATCCCCTTGGCCTCGAACACGAGGCTCGCCTGTTCGATATGTGTGCGCTCAGCATCGACACCGAGTACGAAGTCCGCTCCCGCGTCCATCGCGTGGAGCGCCCAGAATCCGGTACCGCACCCGAGATCGAGCACTCGTTGACCACGGAGTGATCCTCCAAACAGCCGGAGGAGGGCATCAAAGAAGTAGCGGCGGCGCTGTTCATGCCTGTTGACCATCCTCCCGTCGAGAAGCGGGGTCGCAGCACCGTTGTCGAACTCAAACCTGTAGTCCCAGTGAAGAAACCTCGCTATGCGCTCCTCGAGCTCGTCACGATTCATGCGACGGCCCAACCGCCGATGTTCCGGTCAAGCATAGAACGGGTGAGTGCCTGTTTCGGCGACCGTCGAGATCCGGAAGCTGTCATCGGCGTGGGGCAGTGCGTGCATGGCTTGTAACCCAAACCCAAGCTATCTGGAATCGGACGGGTGGACATGCTCATGTGATGTTGCGCCCGTGGCAGCGGGTTGCAGGCGCGCGAGAATGAGAGTCCACGGACGCTGAGTGAGCCTCATCATAGGCGACGGTCGATGCGGCGGGGCGGCGCTCGGGTTCAGTGTGACCACCTCGGAGCGGATCAGCGGATTGCCGTTCAGCGGAAGGCCCGTCCGAAGACTTGTAAGATCCGGGAGCCGGCTGAAGAGCCCACAAAGTCGAGGATCTCCCGCAGAACCTCCTTTGGGTTGGCGACGAAATCCTCATGGCGCAGGAGCAGGCGCCGGTCACGCGGCTGGCGGAGAAAGACTGCGACCGACAGCAGATAGGTCCACCAGAGACGCGCATTCACCGTGAAAAAACTCCACCGGCGCTTTGCGACGTCGTGACGTTTGACGTTGCGTGTCTGCGACGCGACAACGCTCTCGACATTCCGGACCAGAAAGACAAGATACAGATCGACGCCCTCCATACCCTGCAGCTCTCGTGCCCGCATTGGCAAGTGCGAGGTGTCGACGATATGCGTCACGTGCGCTCTGTTGGCGATTGACCGATACAGGCTCTCCGTGACGCGCCGAAACGGTGCGCGCAGTCTACGGCGAGCGCGCCAGCTGTCGATCCGAAACGCCGACAGCCCACGCTCCACGTGCTCGAAGACTTCGGTGCCGAAGAGCTCACTCGCGCCATCGACATCCGCGCTAACATCCTGCCAGAACTGTACCCGCTCTGAACCCCCTAGAATCGGCCTACCGGACGTCGTCAGCCAATTGCACAACTCGCCTGCGAAGAAAATATCGGTACAGTTGCCGAGCGCCACACCGAGGATCGTGCTCCCGCTTCTCTGCTGCCCCATCACGTAGATAACCTTCGGCTTCTGCGAATCCCGAGACGGTGACTGGGAACCAGGCGAGTCAGATGATCCGGCCATTGACCCGCGGACTATACACGATGCATGCCCCGCCCTAGCCCGGATCTTGCAGGAAGCCGTTTGATGTGGGTGTTTGCCGTGCAGGTGGGGGTGGGGCCAATTGGGGCCGCCGTAGCTGGTGGGTTGCGAGGATCACCGGGTGGAGGTGTTGGGGGCGTTTGGGAGCCGCTTGATGCTCGTGTGTGGGCAGGCCTCGCCGGGTGCGGGCGCCGGGGTACGGCTGGTGTTGGTGTTCTGGCTGCTGTCGCTGTCAGGCTGGCGGCGGGAGTGCTCTCAGGCGGGTGAACGCGTCGGCGAGATCCTTGGCCCAGGGCTAGTGGGTTCCCCGGGCGTGCAGGGCTGCTAGCGTCAGCGCGCACTCGGCGCCTAGCCTCAGCGCGGCTCGAGGATCACGAGCGGAATCTCCCGCTCGGTGCGCTTCTGGTAGTCGTCGTAGCCGCCGTAGGTCTTGACCACCATCGGCCACAGGCGCTCGCGCTCCCCGGCGTCGGCGACGTGCGCGCGCACGCGCAGGCGGCGCGATCCGACCTGGACGGTCGTGTCCGGATTGGCCACGAGGTTGTGAAACCAGGCCGGGTTCTTGGGATAGCCGCCCTTGGAGGCCACGAGCACGAAGTTCTCGCCGTCGCGCGTGTACACCAGCGGGCTCGTTCGCCCGATTGCGCTCTTCGCACCCACGTGGTCGAGCAGAAGCGTCGGCGGAGCCCCGGGAAAGCGGTGGCCGATCAGGCCGTGGCTGGCACGGTAGATCGCCGTGTGCCCGCTCATCAGCCGTCGTAGCAGCGGCCAGTTGCGGTCCGCCCAGCCCAGGTAGTCCATCGTGACCGCAGCCTACCCGGTTAGCATCTATGCACGATGTCCGAGGCGACGGCAAGGGTCAGGGGGCAGGGCACTGACGGGCACACGCCCGCCCGGCGTCCGCCGGCGACCAACTGAGCGCACCCCCGGAGGCGGTGCCCACCAGGAGCGCCAACGGGCCCTCGCTCGGCGACTGCGCGCACGTGTTCACGCGCCAGCCCTGTTCGGCGCGGTTGTGCTGGCGCTCGCCCTGCGCCTGGCCCAGGGCGGGTTGAGCTGGCGCGACCTGGTGATGGCCGCCGGCCTGATCGGAGTGACGCCGTTCGTGGAGTGGGCGATCCACGTGTACCTGCTGCATGCTCGGCCGTTCACGCTGCTGGGGCGCAGGATGGAGGTGCTGAGCGCACGCGAGCACCGCTCCCATCACCGGGTGATCGGCACGCTGCCCGACCAGCGATCGGTGCCGCGCTCGGCCTCCGCTCGCTCGCTGCACGCCGAGCGCTGACGCCGCCGCGTTGTCGGCCTTACGCTGTGCGCTACGACCTGCATGAACGTTCCTCGCGCACTCGCCACAGCGGCCCTCGTCTCGAGCGCCGTGATGCTGCTGGGCGCATGTGGCGGGACCGTCGCCGACAGCAGCCCGTCGTCCGCGCCGTCAGCGAAAGGCGCGCCCGCCGCCTCGGCAGGCGCTGCGTGCACGACCGGCGCACGCTCGGTGTGCATCACACGCACCGCCGGTGGCCGCACCGTCACGGTGGGAGTCGGCTGGACGATCGGCGTCGATCTGAGCGGCCCGGACAGCAGCTGGAGCGTCCCTTCGGAGGTGGGCGCCCGTCTGTTGCGTCAGACGGGAACAGTCCGGCGGGACGGCGGCGCGGTGGAGGTCGCCTACAGGACCGACGCGCCCGGCCGAACCGACCTGCGCGCGCTCGAGCGACCGGTATGCCGGCCTGAGCAGATGTGCCCGCAGTTCGTCCTGCTGTGGCAGGTTCACATTCACGTGACCGGCCGCTGAGGAGCCGATCCGCGCTCCAGCAGCGTCGTGGCGGCGCTCGCCGGGTCCAGACGCCGCGCGAGCACCTCGTCCATGAGCCGCGCGAACTCGGCGTCCTCCCGGAGCTCTTCCTCCAGTCGCCGGCGCATGCGCGCGGTGGCGATGGCCAGCACCTCGTTGCGCAGGTTGCGCCCGCGTCGCTGCAGGAGCTGACCAGCCGCGAGGATGTGGGCGCGGTGCTCGCGCAGGCTCGTCACGAGCTCGTCGATGCCCTCGCCTCGAGTGGCCTCGGTCTTGACGATCGGCACCCGCCAGCTCCCGCGCACCTCAGCCGGGGACCGGTCGAGATTGGCGAGCGAGAGCACGCCCCGGATCTCGCGGACCATCGTGTCCGTCAGGGGATGGTCGGCCTTGTTGATCACGATCACGTCCGGGATCTCCATCACGCCGGCCTTGAGCGCCTGGACCGAGTCGCCCGAGCCGGGCATCAGCACGAGCACGATCGTGTCGGCGTGGTCGATGATGTCGATCTCCGCCTGGCCGACGCCGACGGTCTCCACGAACACGTCCTGGCGTCCGGCCGCGTCGAGCAGCAGAGCGGCCTGCAGCGCCGCCTCCGACAGTCCGCCCAGGGCGCCGCGATTGGCCATCGAGCGGATGAACACCCCGGGGTCCAGGAAGTGCTCGGACAGCCGGATGCGATCTCCCAGCAGCGCGCCGTGGGTGAACGGCGAGGACGGATCGATCGATAGCACGCCAACCGTTCGCCCGGCCGCGCGCCGGGCCTTTGTGACGGCGCCGATGAGCGTCGACTTGCCCACCCCCGGAGGACCGGTGAAGCCGACCACCTCCGCCCGGCCCGTGTGCGGGTAGACCTCCCTGACGAGCTCCCAGCCCTCCGGGCGGTCGTCCTCGACCAGCGTGATCGCGCGCGCCAGCGCGCGGCGGTCGCCGTCGAGCAGGCGCTGGGCGAGCGTGGGCTCGGTCATCGAGCGCGCAATCATCGCAGGGCCCGTGTTGTTGGCCCGCCCCCCGGGCGGTCCCTTACGATTCGATGGCTATGGCGCTCGTTGGCGATCCCACCGCTGAGATTCCCGCCGAGGAGCTCGCCGCCGGGGTGCGGCGGCCGCCGCCGCCGTTGCACGGCGGACCGCTGGCGCTCGTGCGGTTCATGCGCGCCAACCACATGCTCAGCCCGGGCTACGGGCGTCTGCTCGCGCGCTACCTGCTCCTCAAGCTCCGCTACCGAAGGCGCCTGCAAACGGACGGCGTCTGCTTCATCTGCCCGCACGTGAAGCTCGAGATCGGCCGCCACGCGACGCTGCGCGTCGGCCGCTGGGCGTGGATCGGACACGCCAGCAAGATCCGTGTGCACGAGGGCGAGGTGAGCATCGGCGCGAAGACGGTGATCGGCCAGGAGTGCACGATCTCGGCCTACCGACGCGTGTCGATCGGGCGCGAGTGCATCATCGCCGACCGGGTCATGCTGATCGACTTCGACCACGGCGTCACCGAGGTCGAGCGGCCGATCCGCGCACAGGGGATCTACAAGCGCGACGTGCGCGTCGGGCACAACGTCTGGATCGGCTACGGCGCGTGCATCCTGCGCGGGGTCAGCGTCGGCGACAACAGCATCATCGGCACCAGCTCGGTCGTCACCAAGCCGGTGCCGGAGAACGCCGTGGTCGCGGGCGTGCCAGCGCGCGTGATCCGCATGCGCCAGGCGCCCATTCACATGCGCTGGCAGTGAGGCACCCGTCTCCCCGGCGAGGGGCCGTCTCACGCTCTCTTACGGGGACGGCAGTGGTCGGGGACCGGCGCGTCGCGGGAGGGCGGCGAGCCGGCGCATGCCACCCAGATAACGCACCGGCCCTCCGGAACTTGTCAGCTGCCGGTGAACCGCGGTGGCCGTCGCTCGGCCGCGGCGCTAACCCCCTCACGGAAGTCGCTGGTCCCGAACAGCTTGGCCTGCTCGGCGGCCTCGTGCGCAGTGGCCTCGCGGACCCGGTCGGCCAGATGCCCGCGCATCGTCTGGCGGATGGCGCGGACCGCCAGTGGCGAGGAGGCGGCGATCTCGTCGGCCAGCACCACCGCTTCCTCGCGCAGCCGGTCGCCGCTCACCAGCCGGTCGCACAGGCCGATCGCGTGGGCTTCCTCGCCGCGCAACCGCACGCCCGTGTACAGCAGCTCGAGGGCGCGCTGGGGACCCACGACGAGCGGCAGGGTCACCGTGATCCCAAACCCGTGATGGATGCCCAGCCGGGCGAAGTTGGCGCTGAAGCGCGAGTCGGGGCTGGCCACGCGGAAATCCGCTGACAGCGCGACACCCAGGCCGCCGCCCACCGCCGCCCCCTGGACCGCCGCCACCACCGGCAGGCCGGCGGCGAACAACCTCACCGCCTGCTCATACAGATCACCGTCGGCTGGGTTCTTGGCGGCGAAGTTGGCCCCGGCGCAGAAATGCTTGCCTTCTGAGCACAACACGATCGCGCGGCACGAGCCGCCGCGCTCGAGCTGTTCGTAGGCGTCGGCGATCGCACCGATCAGCGCCCCGTCGAAGTAATTGTGCGGCGGGCGGCTGAACTCCACGAGCGTGACGTGCTCGGTGGCCTGACGGGTCGAGACCTCTTCGCTCACAGCTCCTCCATGTACTCACCGGCGATGACGGGGCAAGGGTCTGCTCCATCACAAGATTACCTTACTTGATATCTAGCAAGTTGTAGACTTTCATCGATGGCCGTGCTAGCCGCCAGACCGCGGATCCGCGACGCGGACCGCAGCCGCAGGGCGATCCTGGACGCCGCTGAGACGCTGTTTGCCGAACGCGGCTTTGAAGCGGTGAGCCTTCAGGAGATCGGCGACGCGGCTGGGCTGTCGCGGGGCACACCCAACTACTTCTTCGGCTGCAAGCAGGATCTGTACGTCGCGGTTCTGGAGCGCGTATTCGCCGATCGGGAGGAAGCCACCATGCGCGCGTTCGCGCCGGTCCGAGCATGGTGTGAGTCAGCGCGAGCGGACTCTCTTCGCGAGCCGCTCACTCGCGCGATCGAAAGCTATATGTCGTTCCTGCTCGCGCGGCCGGCATTCGTGAGACTGATCGTCCGCGAGGAGCTGCGTGGCGGCGAGGGCCTGCGCCTGGCTCAACGCGAGGCCACCGCGATGCGCGACGCTCTGGCGGCGGTGAGAGCAGTCGCACGCAAACGCTCGCTGCGTTGCTTCGACGTCGACGACGCTGTGTTGGTCCTCGTCTCGCTCACGTTCTCGCCGCTGAGCCAGCAGTCGACGTTCATGGCCGCGCTCGCCCGCGACCTCAGGGACGCCGCCGTCCGCAGGCAGCACGTCAGGCTGGTGGTCCAGCAGATGCTGCACCTGCTCGGCGCGCCGAACGCGAGCGCGCAAACCGCGAGGAAGACGGGGAGATGAGGACCGATCCGCCAGCGGCCGAGCACGTTCGCTCGCCCGACGGCACCTCAATCGCCCTCTGGCGCTCAGGCCAAGGAAGGCCGCTCGTGGCACTGCATGGCGCGACCATCGACCACAGCACCTGGGACGGAGTGCGCCCCGCCCTCGAGCAGGTGGCGACGCTGATCGCGGTTGACCGCCGCGGCCACGGCGCGAGCGATCAGGGACCGCCCACCCATTCGCTCGATCAAGAGGTCGCCGACCTGGCCGCGGTGGTTGCGGCCTGCCCTCCTGCCGTGGACGTGCTGGCCCATTCCTATGGCGGGCTGGTCGCGCTCGAAGCGGCCCGCCTGGGTCTGCCCATCGGCCGACTGATGCTATACGAGCCATCCATCGACGACGATCCGCACTTTCCCGCCATCTTCGACCGGATCCGCGCGCTCGTCGACCAAGGCCAGACGGAGCGGGCAGCCGAAACGCTCCTGGTGGAGCGCAGCGGAGTGCCGGCCGAGGCGATCGCTGCGATACGGGACTTGCCGCTGTGGCCGATCGTCGTGCGTGGGGTGCAGGTGCTCCCCCGCGAGGGGGCGGCGGTGATCGGCTATCGCTTCGACCCCGAGCGGTTCGCCCAGCTCACGATCCCCACCCTGGTGCTGCTCGGCGGAGAGAGTCCCGGCTGGCGCCACGAGGCGATGCACGCCCTCCACGGCGCGTTGCCCCACAGCGAGCTCCGGATCCTGGCCGGCCAGGGGCACCTGGCCACGCACACCGCACCCGAGCTGCTGGCCGGCGAGATCGTCAGCTTCCTGGATCGCTGACGGAAGACCGGTGGGGACCAGGTGTCGAGGGACGACTATCCCGCACACCTAAGACGGCACGAGCAGGAAGGCGCGATCGGCGTGGGCGGCGAGATTGCGCAGGCCCGCAATGTCGGAATCCTCGCCGCCCGCCAGTGCCCGCGCGAGCGCCTGGCGGTGACCCTCGAAGCGCTCGCGCGCATACGGCGCGGCGATGTCGCGGGAGACCATGAACGGCCAGTCGCTGGCCTGCAGCGCCAGCAGCTCCCGTACGGCCGCGGCGCCCGCCCGCTCGCCCGCGGCCACCACCTCCAGCTCAGCGGCGCGCATGGCAAAGGCCATATCGGCCACCGCCGGGCCCGACCAGGTCGACAGGTCGCCGTCCTCTCCCCACGTGCTCGCCTGCCAGGCCCCCCGGTCCTCGATCACGGCCGCCGCGGGCTCGCGGCGCTCCAGCGCGTCGTCCAAGCGCACCAGCTTCAGGCCCTGCCGGACGCACTCCTCCACAACCGCCCGCAGCCAGGCGATGCCCTCGTACCACCAGTGCCCGAGCAGCTCGGTGTCCAGCGCGCACACGACCAGGCCGCCGCCCGGCAGTGGAGCAGCAGGCGACGCCGAGCGGTTGGCGTCGCGCAGACGGGCGAGCGTCCGCGCGACGAAGTCGGCGGCGTGCTCGCGCGCAAGGGCCTGCGCGTGGGCGTGGTCGTATGCGCGACCGTCGTTGTTCCAGGGATTGTGGTGGTGGATGGTGTGATGGTGATAGTCGCGATAGGCCCCGCTCGCCGGATAGCCCTCCTCGCTCCACACGAGCGAGATCGTGCTGCGGTCGATGGGCACGAGCAGCGCGCCCGACTCGGTGGCGATCGGACACAGGTGCTCGCGGGCGGCCAGCCCGAAGCGGTCGGTCAGCTCCACGCAGACCGCGCCCACGCCGGCGTCCTCGAGCGCCCGTCCCAGCCACGGCGCGTACGCGCACTCCGGCAGCCAGAAGCCGCCGCGCCAGCCTGTGCCCTTCAGGGTGCCCTCGCCGAAGCGACGGCGATGGGCCGCCACGCCGCTGCTCACCTGCAGCCGCACGCCAGCATCGGTGGCCAGCAGCGGCAGGATCGCGTGGGTGGCCGAGGAGGTCCACTGAGCGTGGCGGGCGAGCGATCCCAGCAGGTCCCCCCCGCGCCGGCGCAGGCGCTCCAGGGCGCCCGCGTAGTCGGACCACGAGCGCTCGAGCTCGCGCGCGAGCGCCTCGTATCCGCCCGCGCGCAGTCCTGCCGCGTCCTCCTCGTGGGTTTCGCGGCGGACGCCTTCCACGAAGGCCACAAAGCGCTCGGACACGCCGGGGGCTTCCAGCTGGTCGCACAGCACGGGCGTGAGCGACAGCGTCAGCGGGGCGCCATCGTCGAGCAGGTCGAGCAGCGGCAGATAGCAGCCGGCCATCGCCTCCCACAGCCACTCCTCGCCGAACGGCCACGTCCCGAAGCCCTCCACGTAGGGCATGTGCGTGTGCAGGACGATCGCCAGCGCGCCGCGGTCGCGGCCGCGGCTCACGGCCGGCACACCGCGAGGAAGTCCAGGGCCCGGTCCATGTCGGCGTCGCCGGCGGGGGAACCGCCGCCAACGGCGGGGGTCAGCGCGAAGTCGGAGACGGCGATCGCGGGCGTGAACCAGTCGTAGAAGCGTCGCGTCAGGCCGAGCCTTGAGTGCACCCGATCCCATCCCAGCCGCAGCGCGAGCTCGTGCGCGCGCAGCTTGCGCGCGTGGAACAGGCCGTACATCTCCACGCTCGCGAAGTGCGCCGCGGCAGAGCTGCTCGAACTCCTGGCGGCGGTACTCGTGGACGTGCCACGGATTGTCCGAGCGCGACGCGCCCTTGGGCGCGAGCGTGAGCACGTTCGGGGTGGACACGAACACGGCTCCGCCCTCGCCGACCAGCGAGCGGAAGTGCTCGAGCGCGGCGCCCGGCTCCTGCAGGTGCTCGATCGTCTGCAGGAACACGACCGCGTCGGCATGCTCGGAGAAGCTGTCGACGAGATCGCGCACGAAGCGCAGGTTGGCGCGGCGCATAGCGCAGGCGGGCGTGCTCGTGGGCCTCGGGGTTGGCGTCGACGCCGACCACGCTGGCGGCCGTGCGCGCGAGCACGTCCGAGCCGTAGCCCTCGCCGCAGGCCATGTCGATCACGCGCAGGCCCCGGTACTCGCGCGGCGATCCACTCGTAGACCACCAGATGGCGGCGGAACCAGTAGTTCTCCTCGGGCACGTCCGGGAGCGTGCGCTCGCCGGTCAGCGCCAGCGGCGGCACGCCCTCCGGCTGGTCGCGCTGCTGGTGGAGGGTCGGGGAACTTGGCCGAGTCAGGAGTTGACATCAAGAGATCTTTTTGGTCGATATGGTCAGGCCGAGAGTGGGAGACGCGGGCACGGCGCGCGAGTATATGGTCCGCCCGATGCCGCCCGTCCTGAGCGCCGAGGAGATCCGCGACGCCAACACCCGCTACCACGACGTGGCGGCCGACCACTACGACTCCAAGTGGGGCATCGACTTCGGCGAGCTCGGCGCCAGCCAGGTGAGCGCGAAGGTGCGCAAGGCGCTCGGCCGCGAGCCCGGCCACTACCGCGCGCTCGCTGGAGATCGGCTCGGGAACGGGCTACTTCACCCTGAACCTGCTGCGCGCCGGGCTGATCGGAGCGGCCACCTGCAGCGACATCTCGCCGGGCATGCTCGAGACGCTGCAGGCCAACGCCGCGCGCCTCGGGCTCGAGGTCGCACACCGAGCCGGCCGACGCCGAGCGCCTGCCGTTCGCCGACGAGAGCTTCGACCTGGTGCTCGGCCACGCCGTGCTCCACCACATCCCGGATCTGCCGCGCGCGTTCGCCGAGTTCGAGCGCGTGCTCGCGCCCGGCGGCACGGTGCTGTTCGCGGGAGAGCCCTCCCGCTACGGCGACCGCCTGGCGAACGTGCCCAAGCGCTTCGCCGAGCGCCATCGCGCCGCTGTGGCGGCGCGCCATCGGCGCCGGCCGCGCGCCGGCGGCGGACGCCGGCGAGCCCGACGCGGCGCTCGAGGGCGTCGTCGACGTCCACGCCTTCGCCCCCGCCGAGCTCTCGCGAGTCGCGCGCGCGGCCGGCCTGCAGGACGTGCGCATCAGCGGCGAGGAGCTGCTGGCGAACTGGTTCGGGTGGGCCAACCGCACGCTCGAGGCGACCGCCGACCCCGAGGACGTGCCGTGGGCGTGGCGACTGTACGCCTACCGCGGCTACCTGCTGCTGCAGGAGCTCGACCGCCGGCTGCTGGAGTCGCGGCTGCCGGCGGCGATCTTCTACAACCTCATGCTCGCCGCGCGCAAGCGCCCGAGCTCGCCGCTCGACAGGAGCCACTCACGTCAGCCAATCTGAGCCACCGCTGCTGGATCTTGTCAAACACGAGCTTCGACTCGAGCATCTGGCGCTCTTTCGCTTCTGTATTTCCACAAGCGCCGCCTGTCCCGATTAACCCAACCCACCATCTGCCGCAAGACGGGCATGCCGGGAAGCGGCAGAGCGCTCGGGTGCGAGATGATTGTGGCCTCTGGTGAATGCGCTGGGCGCGAGAGCCCGCACCGTGGTGATACACGACGTCGCCATAGACACTGAAGAAGATCGGGTCTAGGCTCTTACGGTTGGAGCGAAGCACCTCAACCCACGGGGTTTCTGTCAGCTCGAGCTGGCGAAGCAGGTTGCCTCCGACGTCACTGACGCGCCCGCCCTGACGGTGGCCCACTTGTACCCGGGCGACCAGTCGCCGGGCAGCTGGCGCCAGGCGCCCACGGTGGTCACGCAGAAGCACGGATGTGGCTGCCGATCGTTGTTGTTCTCCGCCCGACGCACCGCTATCAGCGGGGCTCTGGCGAGGCCGTCGGTGATGAGAGGCATGGGGTCGGCGATGGGGAACGCATCGCGTCGAGGAACATCAGCAGATCGCCGTCGGACGGCCTCGTGTGCGATCTCGAGCGCCAGATGGTTCAACTTGTCGGAATGCCGGCCCGTCTGATCGATGACCCGATCGAAGTGAACGGAGTACGACGGGTCTATGCGGATTCAGCGAGGACCAGCGTTTGATATGGCACGGAGATGTGCTCGCGCGAGATGAGCGCGTCTGGATCTCGATCCACCGCGGCGACCCGAAATGCACTGTTGCAATGTAGAAGCACGGCGCTCGGCGCCACCTGAGCCGGCATCCTCCGCACGCGGCGCCAGCGCGGCGCTGCGCGCGCCGTGCGCGGCGGGTATCGATGCACCTAAACTCGAAGCACCATGCCCGAGCCAGCCTGCCGCGGCTTTCCGCTGTTCCCGCTGGGCATCGTCGCGCTGCCCACCGAGAGCGTGCCGCTGCACATCTTCGAGGATCGCTACCGCACGATGATCGAGCACTGCCTGACCGCCGAGCCGGGTCGCGTGGAGCGCGAGTTCGGGATCGTGTGGCTCTCCGATGAGGAGCTCAAGCCGGTCGGCTGCGCCTGCGAGATCGAGCGAGGTGCTCGAGCGCATGGACGACGGGCGCCTGAACATCCTCGCTGCGCGGCACGCCGCCCGTTTCGCCTGCTCGAGCGCCAGGACGATCTCCCCTACCCGGCGGGCGTGGTCGAGTTCCTCGGGCGAGCCCGACGAGGAGCTCGACGCGGAGGCAGCCGAGGCCGCCCGTGAGCTCTACCGCGAGCTCGTCATGCAGGCGACCGACCGCGAGATCGAGGCGGACGAGCTGCGCGCGATGGACGCCTACAGCATGGCGGCCACGGTGGAGTTCGGCGTGGACGCCAAGCAGGAGCTGCTCGAGCTGCGCTCGGAGAACGCAAGGCATGCGCGCTGCTCGCGCTGCTCATCCGCGCGGCGATCGAGCGTCTGGAGCTGGTCGAGCGCGCCCAGGTTCGCGCGCTGTCCAACGGCAAGGTCAGGTTCGGGTAGCGCGCGCGCTACTCCGGCAGGCGGCAGCACTTCCTGCGGAGCGGTCTGCAGCACGAACAGCTGCGAGCTTGTGCAGCACGGCGGGCTGGTCGGCGGAGTTGTCGCTGAAGCGGACGGTGCCGCTTTTCGTCGCGCACGTAGTAGCTCAGCACCGACCCGGCGCGCGGCGGCAGCGACAGGTGGCTGGATGAGCGGCTTTTCCAGTTCTTCCTGGATTTCGCGCGCCTTGACGATCTGCGGATCGCTGAGCTTCTGCGCAGCGGCACGGCCGTTGCAGCTCACGCCCCCTTCTTCGTTGACCAGCAGCGTCAGCCGCGCCTGCGGGCTGGAGCCGCTGCGCGTAGACGATGAACAGGTCCGGCGCGGTCACGCCGCCCGCAGCCGGCGACGCAGCGCACCGACGGCGAGCACCGCACAGCGCGAGCGCGGCGCCTTCACGCGCTCACCGCCACGCCGCCACGCCGGGGATCGCCCGCGCCGGTCATGCGCGACGCCCCGGCGCAGCGCCGCCTGGACGCCGCCGAAGAACAGGTTGAGGGCGCCGAAGCGCACGACCCGCAGCGTCCGCGCCGAGCTGCGTCCAGGTCGATCCCCGGCTCGGCGAACACGACGCCGTCCTCGAAGTGCACCCGCGGCGCCTCCACCGCCTCGCGCACGGTCATGCCGTGGTCGACGACGCCGACGATCGTCTGCAGCAGCGCCGAGCGGATCCGGTTGGAGCCGGCGCTGCCGAGCACCAGCTCGACCTCGCCGTCGCGCATCACCACGACGGGGCCATCATGCTCGGCATGCGGCGCCCGGCGGGATGCAGGTGGAAGCCGAGCGGGTTGAGGTCCTCCTCGCCCATCACGTTGTTGAGGTGCATGCCCGTGCCCGGCACCACCACGCCCGAGCCCTCGCCGTTGGTGCAGGTGACGCTGCACGCGCATCCCGTCGGCGTCGATCACCGAGATGTGCGTGGTGGAGCCCAGCGCGGGCGGCCAGGAAGCGCTCGAGGAAGCCCTCCTGGTCGAGACCTTCGACGAACTCGGGCGTGCGCTCGGACTGGGCGGCCGCCATCGCGTCGACGACCGCTCGCAGCGTCGGCGGCGCCGGACCGCGATCGAGCAGCGCCAGCGCGTAGGCGAGCAGCGTCCCGCCCGCCGACGGCGGCGGGTTGGTGAGGATCTCGCGGTCGCGGTAGGCGATCTCGCACGGGCGCGACGCTCGATCGCTCGGTAGCCGGCGAGGTCGGCCGCGCGCAGCGAGCCGCCGCGGTGCGCCCAGCCAGTCGCACACCGCGGCCGCGATGTCGCCGCGGTAGAACGGCTCGGCGCCGTCGCGTGCCAGGCGCATCAGCGCCTCGCCGAGCTCGGGGTTGCGCAGCAGCTCGCCCTCGCGCAGGAGGCGGCCCGCCGGGCGCCCACAGCGCGGCGCACTCCGGCGTCGAGGTGAGCAGGTCGGCGAGGATCTCCGCCACGTACGCCTGGCCGGCGTTGAGCACGACGCCCTCGCGCGCGAGCCGCGCGGCCGGCGCCGCCAGCTCCTCCAGCGGCACCGTCCCCCACCTGCGCACCGCCTCGCAGACGCCCGCCGGCGTCGCCGTACACGCCGCAGGAGGCCGGGCCGATGTGGAACACCTGCTCGGCGTCGCCGAAGGACACGTCGATCGCCTGCAGCTCCGACCTCCGAGCCGTCGCCCGCGCGCGCGTGGGCGCCTCGCACGAAGAAGTCGAGCAGCGTCGGCTCGCACCCCGCCGCCCGCCACCAGCATGTACCCGCCGGCGCCCAGCCCGGTCAGCAGCGACTCGGCGACGAACGACGTGAGCATCGCCGCCACCGCCGCATCGACCGCGTTGCCGCCTTCGCGCAGCACCCGCGCGCCGGCCTGCGCCGTCAGCGGATGCCCCGCCGCGACCACGCCCTTCTCAGCTTCGCCCATTGCAGAGCGATACCACAGGCGCGGCAGCCCGGATGCGGTTGAGCAGGCGCTCGAGCGTGCGCTCAGAAGTTGGGGAGGAACTCGGGCACTCGAGCTCGTCGACCGCCAGGCCGGCGCGGCGCGGCCGACTCGGCGCGCGCTGGCGCCGCCGCGCGCTGGACCCTGACCTCGCCGGCGGCCGGCTCTCGAGGCGGCTGACGCTCTTGCGCCTGCCCTCGTCGCCGTAGCCGGTGGCCACCACGGTCACCCACACCTGGTCGTCGAGCTTCTCGTCGACCATCGCCCCGAAGATGATGTTCGCGTCGGGGTGCGCGGCCTCGGAGACCGACTTGGCGGCCTCGTTGACCTCCCACAGCGACAGGTTCGGCGCCGCCGGTGATCGACAGCAGGATCGACCGTGCGCCCTCCATCGAGGTTTCCAGCAGCGGCGAGGAGACGGCCTGCATCGCCGCCTCGGTCGCGCGGTTCTCGCCCACGCCCATGCCGATCCCGAGCAGCGCGCTGCCGGCCTCGCTCATGATCGTGCGCACGTCGGCGAAGTCGAGGTTGATCAGGCCCGGCAGCGTGACGAGGTCGGAGATCCCCTGCACGCCCTGGCGCAGCACGTCGTCGGCCACGCGGAACGCCTCGACCATCGCCGTCTGCTTGTCCAGCACCGCCAGCAGCCGGTTGTTGGGCACGACGATCAGCGTGTCGACCTCTTCGGCGAGCGCGCGCCACGCCGCGCTCGGCCTGCTCGCTGCGGCGCGTGCCCTCGAAGCCGAACGGCTTGGTCACGATCGCAACCGTCAGCGCGCCGACTTCGCGCGAGATCCGCGCGACGATCGGCGCGGCGCCGGTGCCGGTGCCGCCGCCGGCGCCGGCCGTGATGAAGATCATGTCCGAGCCCTTCAGCAGCGCCTTCACGCGGTCGTAGTCCTCCATCGCCGCCTGGCGGCCGACGTTCGCGTCCGAGCCCGAGCCGAGGCCGCGCGTGAGCTCGGCGCCGATGTGCAGCGTGATGTCGGCGGTCGACTGCTGCAGCGACTGCACGTCGGTGTTGACGGCGAGGAACTCGATGCCCTCGACCTCCGCCTCGACCATGCGATTGACGGCGTTGACGCCCGCGCCGCCGACGCCGACGACGCGGATGACCGGCTGTCCGACCGCCTGGGGGGTGCCAGCGGCGAGCTCGGGTGCTCGCGGGCGTATTCGTCGATCAGCGGCGCGCCGCGGTGGCCGGCCGGTCCATCACGTTCTCGGGGATCTCCGAGGAGAAGGCGTGGCGCAGGCGCTCGCGCGGGGAGGGTACGTGCACCTCCTCCTGGGGGGCCTGCGGCGAGGCGCTCAGCGCGGGGTGTGGCAGGCCGCTGTCGCGGGATGGGCCGGGGGCGGGCGGCCGCTGGTCTCGCTCGCCGGCTCGCGACGCGCCCGACGCTCGCCGGCGCCTCGGCGCCGTCTCGCCGGCCCCTCGGAGTCTTCGGTCTTGCGGAAGAGGGCCGCCAGCGGTCCTTCGCGCATGCTCGCGCGTTTAGCGTTGGCCATTGGTGAGAACCTCCTGCGCGAGTTGCCGGTAGGACTGGGCGGCGACGCCGTCGGGCTCGTACTTGAGGACCGACATGCCCTTCACGGGCGCCTCGGCGAAGCGCACGGTCTTGCGGATGCGCGAGGCGAACACGCGGTCGCCGAAGTTTTCCTCGAGGATCTCGATCGCCTCCTTGGCGTGGATCGTGCGCGAATCCACCAACGTCGGCAGGATACCCTCGATGTCGACGCCCGGGTTGAGGTTCTCGCGGATCATCGCGAGCGTGTTCTGCAGCTGGATGAGCCCGCGCATCGACAGATACTCGCACTGCACGGGGACGATCACCTTGTCGGCGGCCGTCAGCGCGTTGATCGTCAGCAGCCCGAGGCTCGGCGGCGTGTCGATGCAGATGAAGTCGTAGTCCTCGAGGATCGGCTCGAAGGCCTTCTGCAGCGAGCGCTCGCGGCCGATCATCGTCGACATCGCGATCTCCGCGCCGGCGAGGTCGATCGAGGCGCACGCCACGTCGATCTCGCGCTTGCGGATGACCTCGCGGATCGACACCTTGTGGACGAGCACGTCGTACATCGATTTCTCGAGCGTGTCCGGGTCGATCCCCTGCGACATCGTGAGGTTGCCCTGCGGGTCCATGTCGACGCACAGCACGCGGTGGCCCTCCTCGGCGAACGCGGCGGCGAGGTTGAGCGTCGTCGTCGTCTTGGCCACGCCGCCCTTCTGGTTGGCGAACGCGATGACCTTGGCCTTTCCTTCCACGGTGGCTCCGATACTCGATTGTTGGAAAGCCGTCCGGTGGGTATTCGCATGGCGAGGGGCGATTCCTGCATGGGAACTACGATCCCGGGATGGCCGCGACGAGGAGCCCCCGCACCCGAAGGGCCCTCCCGCCCTGAGCGCGCGCCTGAGCGGCAAGCGGGTGCTGGTGTGCGTCGGCGCGGGCGGCGTCGGCAAGACGACGACCTCCGCCGCACTCGCGCTGGGCCTGGCGCGCGCGGGCAGAAGGTGGCCGTGGTGACGATCGACCCGGCCAGGCGCCTGGCCTCGGCGCTCGGGCTGACGGAGCTGCCCGGCCGAGCCGCGGCGGATCGAGCCGGAGCTGTTCGCCGCGCAGGGCGTCGAGATCGAGGGCGAGCTGTGGGCGATGATGCTCGACGCCAAGCGGACGTTCGACGAGATCGTCACGCGCCTCGCGCCCGACGAGCAGGCGCGCGAGGAGATCCTCGCCAACCCCGTCTACCGGGAGCTGTCGACGGCGGTCGCCGGCTCGCACGAGCTGAGCGCGATCGCCAAGCTGTACGAGCTGTACGAGGAGCACGACTTCGACGTGATCGTGCTCGACACGCCGCCGTCGCGCAACGCGCTGGACTTCCTCGACGCGCCCAGCCGCCTGCTGGGCTTCCTGGAAGGCCGGGCGCTGCAGGTGTTCCTCGCGCCCGGCGGGCTCACCGCGCGCCTGTTCGGGCGCGGCACCGCGCTCGTGTTCGCGATCTTCGCGCGCGTCACCGGCGTGGACATGCTCGGCGAGCTGTCGAGCTTCTTCCGCTCGCTGTCGGGCGTGATCGACGGCTTCGGCGAGCGCACGCGCGGACGTGGCGGCGCTGCTGCGCGCCCCGCAGACGAGCGTTCCTGATCGTCACCTCGCCCGAGCCCGAGCCGGCGCGGGAGGCGACGTTCCTGGCGCGACAGGCTGGCGGCGGCCGGCATGCCGCGCGGCGAGCTGATCGTCAACCGCGTGCACACGCGACGGCCTGCGCGGCCTCTCGCGCGCAGGAGGTGGCCGAGCTGCTCGCGCCGGCGCTGGGGGAGGGTCTGGCGGCCCGCGTGGCGGGCAACCTCGCCGACTTCGACGTGCTCGTGCGGCGCGACCGCGAGACGATCGCGCGCCTGTCCGAAGCGTGCGGGGAGCGCGAGCCGGTCCTGGTCGCGCACCTAGATGAAGACGTCCAGGATCTCCTCGGCCTGGCCCGGATCGCCGAGCATCTGTTCGCCTGAGCCCTCGGCTCGGGAGCCACCTGATCCGGCTGCGTGCACAGGCGCCAGCAGGAGCTCGTCGGCGAGCCCGGCCAGGTCGAGGTCGAGATGGCCGCAGATGACGTCCCTGAGCAGCGCGCGCAGATGGTCGGCCATGTCCCTGGCGAGCTCCTGCTGGCCGATCTGTGATCGGTCGATCTGTGATCGGTCGGCGGTTGCGCGCCGGCCGTGCCCGTCACGACCTCGCGCTCGAGCGCCAGCGCTCGGACGGTCCGCTCGGTCAGCTCGACCCGGCGCTCCGGCGTGGCGCACAGCGCCGCCAGACGCCCCGGCAGCAGTCCGCTGGCCGGACCCTCCGGCTCGAGCAGCGCGCGCAGCGCCAGCAGGTGGTCGGTCAGCGCCTCGTAGCGGGCTCTCGCGCTCGCAGCCGAGCTCGAAGCGCCTGAGCGCCCAGGCGAGCTCGTTGCCGTGCGGCGCGCGGCGCGAGACGAGGTTGCAGAAGGCGCGCAGCTCATCCTCCTGCTCGGCGGTCACCACCAGCATCCCGTGCGGGCGGCCCCCGGCGCCCAGCGCAAGCGCGCTCCAGCTGCCGCGCCCGACGCGAGCCCACGCCAGCGCGCCGAGCGTCACGCGGCCGTCGCCGAACAGCCTCAGCGCGCGCAGCAGATCCTTCAGGACCTCGCGGCCGCGGGCGATCGCCTCCTGCGGGGTCGTCCTCTCCGGCGGCGAGCGCGACGATCAGATGGTCGTTCTCGCCGCTCTCACCGGCGGCGAGCGCTCCGTCGGGCAGTCCTTCGAGCACCTGGGGCTGGGCGATCGTGAGGCCGCTCGTCAGCGCGAGCTCCGCAGAGCTGATCGTGAGCCCGTGGAGCGTGGCCACGAGCGTCGTCTCGCCGCTGCCTGCAAGCGCCGACTGCTCCAGCCGCTCGAGCGCCGCTCGCAGCCGCTCGGGGCGCAGGTCGAAGTCGGTCTGTTCCTCGAACACGTCCCGCAGCAGCGCCTTGATCGCGGCCCGCACGCGCGTGCGGACATCGGCGCGCATCGGGTCCGCGCCCATGCTTGCCAGATAACGGTCGAGCCCGTCGAAGCCCTCGAGCAGCCTCGCGGCGCCGCCGTGGCTCGGCAGGCGCTCCAGCTCCGGCTGGCGCTCGGCGATGAACTCGCCGGTCAGCGCCCGGTAGCAGTAAAGAGCTGGGCCGCCGGATCCCCTGCGCGTCCTCTGCGGCTCGAGCTCGAACCGGACCTCTGCGCCGGCGGCGACCTCGGCGTGCAGGTGGTTGGCGGCAGCCTCCACGAACTCTGTCAGCGCTGCCTGGAGCTGGACTGAACGCATGCTGCGCTCACTTCGCGCTCCCCGAGCGCGCTCCTGCCCGGCGCACCCTGTCTTGCAGCGTCAGGCGCGCGTGGTCCGCTAAGACTTCTTGAGCAGAAACTGCGTGCCGATGATCGTCACATCGGCGCAGCGACCGGCAAACTCGTCAACCGCCCGCGTGATTCCATTCCCCCCCCATCCGCCCAACAGGGGACGCCCAGCGCTACTCAGGCACCGCGAGCCGCCGACGACTCCGTAGTCATCGCCGGCGAGGAAGCCGCCGGACTTGACTATGCGGTAGTACGCGTCGAGGTCGCGCTTGACCGCATCGTAGGTGTGGTCGCCGTCGATGTAAGCCCAGTCCAAGCTCTCATCGGAGAAGGATGCTGCCGCATCGAGGGAGCGCGCCCGCTGAACCAGGACCTGTCCACCCTCGATCTCAGACCGGAAGCGATCGATCACACTCTCGTATACGGCGTCCATCTCTTCCCGCCCGGCCTGGGTCTCGTCCTCGCCCTCCGGGCGGTACTCCCAAGGATCGACGAGATACAGCTGCCGGGGGCATCGGCTGCTGAGGATCGTGGCCGCAAAGTCGCCTTTCCAGGTCCCGATCTCCGCGCATACGCCTCCCTTGGGCAGGAGGCTCAGCAGCCGGTCTCGCTGTTCCTCGTGCTGGCGTACGCGCATCCCCTCACGCCGGCGGATGCGCATCCTGCGCGGGATGCGCGTGGGATGCAGCGACAGCGAGACTAGGCGACGGAGCCGACGCTCATACGGCGATATTCGATCTGCCACCGGCATCACATCCCGTTGATCTCCGATGTGAACCTTCTACGCGACTGCAAGGATCTGGGGGTCGATCTCCGGTCGGCCGACGCGCTCGGCGCATTCCACGCCCAGCCAGTCTTCGCCGTAGGCGCGCATGTCGTCGATGATCGGCAGCAGCGCACGCCCCTTCTCGGTCAGTGCGTACTCGACGCGAGGCGGCACCTCGGGGAAGGTCTGGCGCTCGACGATCCCCTCCTCCTCCAGCGCGCGCAGGCGCAGCGACAGAGTGCGGGGGCTGATCCCGGCGAGCGAGCGTTCCAGCTCACAGAAGCGCGAGCGACCCTCGGCCAGGTCCCGCACCAGCAGTAGTGTCCACTTGCCGCACACGATTTCGGCGGTCATGCACACAGGGCATGTCTCATCGACGGCCATTTCAGCCCTCACTTTACCAACTGAAGTGTTGCAAGGCTAAGCGGCGGTGAGCGACGGCTTGGAGTCGGCCTCGCGGTTGGCCTCCGCGGCGGCCACATCCTCCATCGTCGTTCCCCTGCGTCCGTCGGCCTGCATCAGCAGCTTGAAGTCGTGCGGGCTCGACGCCACGCGCATGGCGTCGTCGAAGGTCACGCGCCCGGCCTTGACGTGGCCGAACAGGGCCTGGTCGAAGGTCTGCATGCCGTAGTAGCCGCCGGAGGTGATCACCTCGACGAGCTTTCCCGTCTGGGACGGGTCGACGATCATGTCGCGCACCCGGCCGGTCATCCGCAGGATCTCGCACACCGCCACGCGTCCCCCGTCGGCGCCGGGGACCAGTCGCTGGGAGATGACGCCCTTGACCGTGCCCGCGATCATGCTGCGTGCCTGGGCGTGCTGGTGCGGGGGGAAGAAGTCGAGCATGCGGTTGATCGACTCGGTCGCGTCGACCGTGTGGATCGTCGACAGCACGAGGTGTCCCGTCTCGGCCGCAGACAGCGCCGTCTGGACCGTCTCCTCGTCGCGCATCTCACCCACGAGGATCACGTCCGGGTCCTGACGCAGCACCCTTCTCAAAGCTCGCTTGAACGAGGCGGTGTCCATGCCGACCTCACGCTGGTTGATCACCGAACGCACGTCCTTGTGGACGAACTCGATCGGGTCCTCGATCGTGACGATGTGCTTGCTCATGGTGCGGTTCATGTGGTCGATCATCGCCGCGAGCGTGGTCGACTTTCCCGAGCCGGTGGTCCCGGTGAGCAGCACGATCCCGCGCTCCTCCTCGGCCAATTCGCGTACGACCGGCGGCAGCGCGAGCTCCTCGATCGTGCTGATGTGGTGGGGGATCGCGCGACACGCCATCGAGATCACTCCGCGCTGCTGGAACGCGTTGATCCTGAATCGTGCGACTTCCGGGATTTCGAAGGAGAAGTCGACCTCGTGCTCCTGGGCGAACTCCGCCAGCTTCGCCTCGTCGCTCAGCAGCGCCCGGAGCGCGCCCTCGGTGTCCTCGGCGCTCAGCGGCTGCACGCGCTCGTCGAGCGTCAGCTCGCCGTGCACGCGGAACAGCGGCGCCGAGCCGACCTTCAGGTGCAGATCGGAGCCCTCTTTCTCGACCAGCTCACGCAGGGCCGGCATGACGTCGAACATGCGTACTGATCGGCAGTCCCCCCGCGGGGCTTGAGTTTGGGGCTGTGCAGCGGACAGACCAAGCCCTCCCTGACGGGCGCCTCGGGGTGGCTGACAAGGACGCAGTGAGCGTGGCGTGCGCTAGCACGCGAGCCGGCACCGCCGGCGAAGCCGTTGGTGAGGACGCCGTCAGGCGCCCCGAGGCGTCCGTCAGGCCACGTCGCGGAGCTTCTGTGCCTCAGCGAGAGACTGCAGCTTCTTCAGCGACTGGTTCTCGATCTGGCGGATCCGCTCACGGGTGACGTTGAACGTGCGCCCCACCTCGTCGAGCGTGCGCGGGTGCTCGCCGCCGAGCCCGTAGCGCAGCTCGAGCACACGCCGTTCGCGGTAGGAGAGGTTCTCGAGCGCCTCCCGCAGCGCCTCCTTGGTGAGGATCTCCGCGGCGCGCTCGTACGGAGACTCGGCGCGCTCGTCGGCGATGAACTGACCGAACTCCGACTCCTCCTCGTCGCCCACCGGCTTCTCCAGCGAGACCGGCGCCTGCGCTGAGCGCTTGATCGAGTCGACCTCCTCCGGGTCGATGCCCGTCACGTCGGCGATCTCCTGCGCGGTCGGCTCGCGCCCGAGCTCGGTCACCAGCTTGCGCTCGGCGCGCCCGATCTTGTTGAGCTTCTCGACCACGTGCACGGGGATGCGGATCGTCCGCGCCTTGTCCGCCAGCGCCCGGGCGATCGCCTGGCGGATCCACCACGTCGCGTAGGTGGAGAACTTGAAGCCCTTGCGGTAGTCGAACTTCTCGGCGGCCCTGACCAGGCCGAGCGTGCCCTCCTGGATCAGGTCGAGGAACGGCAGCCCCTGGTTGCGGTAGTTCTTGGCGATCGACACCACCAGCCGCAGGTTGGACTCGACCATCTTCTGCTTGGCGTCGAGGTCCCCGCGCTCGATCCGCTTGGCCAGGTCGACCTCCTCCTGGGCCGTGAGCAGCCGGACCTTGCCGATGTCCTTCAGGAACAGCTGCAGCGAATCGGTGGTCATGTCCGGCTTGAGGTCGAGCGCGGCTTTGGCTTTGCGCCGCCCGCGCTTGTCGGGTGCGCGCTCGAGCTGCGCGGAGGCGGCGATCGCGGGGTCGATGTCCTCGACGAGCTCGATCTCCGAGCGCTCGAGGAAGCCGTGCAGCTCTTCGACGTCCGACTCGTCCAGGTCGAGCTCGGACATCGCCCTGGTTATCTCCGCGTAGGAGAGGACGCCCACCTGCTGTCCCTTGGCCAGCAGGCCCTTGACCTCATCCAGCTCCTGCAGCTCGGTTACTGACATTCGTGTTTCCATTTCTTCCGTCGATCGACAACCCGAAGGCGAGAGGGCCCCGCGCAAGATTATGGCTGAGAACAGCTACACCGTCGGACATACGGTCGCAACCCCGCCGACGTTACAGATCCACTCGGTTCTCCAGGAACTCATGCTAACGCGTTGCGCCGATATCGGACCCGTTGCCGATCTGCTCGAACGGTCGCGTTAAGCAATGATGTACAGATGAGCACCCCCAAAGACAGCGAGCGGCGATCGAGCGCGCCGCCGGAGAGTCAGGGGGTCATGTCCAATCTCCCCCGCACCCGCCCCCAGCGCTCGAGCCCGCGCCGCGCGGCGGCGCGCAAGGCGACGGCCGCGGCCCAAGCGGCGACCGCGGCGCCCGATCGCTCCAACGGGCGGCCGGCCGCGCGCTCCCAGAACCGCGCCGCACGCGGTTCGCGGAGACCCGCGGCGGAGCGCAGCTCTGCCGGCTCCCAGCGCGCGCGAAGCGCGGGTGGCCGCACCGCCGCCACGTCCGCGACCGGGGAACCGGTCCCCAGGCAGGGGTTCGAGTGCGAAAGCGATCGTGCCAGCGGACCGGTGCAGCCACCGGGAGGCGCCGAGCTGGTCGCGTCCGCCGCGGAGATCGTCGGCGAGCTGGCGAAGGCCGGGCTGTCGACTGGCGAGCGTCTGCTCAAGGACGTCCTGTCGCGCCTGCCGCTGTCCTGAGCGCGCTCTGTATACTGCTGGCGCAACGCCGAACCGCCGCGACTCAGGTCGAGGCAGGCGGGGGACCCAACGCGGATCGAGTCGATCCGCTGGGGCGAATCGGCCCGGCAGGGCCGTAGCGCCGCACGCTAAGTGCCGCGCGAGCCCGTCAGCTCACCCCGTAGGCGTCGAAGACGATGCGAATCGACCTCAAGACAACCACGATCCTGCTCGCCCTGCTCGCGGGGACGGCCTGCGCCGCAGGCCCTGCTGTGACCGCGTTCGCCGACACCGGCGGCTCCTCGGCCGCACCGGCCAGCGCCACGCCCGCAACGACGAACATCCGCTCGACCGGGATCGCCACATGGTTCGGCCCCGGCTTCTACGGCAAAAGACCGCCTGCGGCCAGACCTTGACCCCGGGGGTGGTGGGAGTCGCCAACCGGACGCTCCCGTGCGGCACGCTCGTGCAGGTCACCTACGAGGGCCACAGCCTGACCGTGCCGGTGCTCGACCGCGGCCCGTACAGCCACGGCGCCGACTGGGACCTGACCGCCGGCGCGGCGGAAGCGCTCGGCATCACCGAGACGGTCCGCATCGGGACCCACGTCGTCGGCAGCACCCCCAACACCCCCACGCTCGGCCTGCCGCCCGGCTCTTCCAGCGCCGCGCTCGCGGGCGGCGCGCTCGCCGGCTGACCACCTGAGAAGCCGTTTTCAAACAGGCTCTCAGGCGGACTCGTCCACCGGAGTTGTCGGCTGGCCGGCCCACGCACGGACCGCCGAGCGGGAGGCGTACAGCCCCACATCCGCGTGCGCAGCCAGCGCCGCCGCCTCCCGTCCGTCCTCTGGACACACCGCCGTGCCGATCGCCACCTCGAGCGGCACCCCGCGATGGCTCGCGCAGGACGCCACCGCACGCGCAAGGCGCACGGCCAGCTCGCGGGCGCCAGCCCGATCGGTCTCCGGCACGAGCAGCCAGCACCTGCCCGGCCGCTCGCGCGTCAGCGAACCCGACCACGCGCCCAGCGCGTCCGCGAGCGCCCGCTCCACATGCCCGGCCAGCCGGGAGAGCACCTCGGGGAGCTCCTCGCGGCGCAGGCGCTCGATGTCCACAAGCTCGACCAGCAGCACCGCAAACGGCAGCCTGTCGCGCTTGAACCGCTCCAGTTGGGCGCCGATCGATCCGATCCACGCCGCCGGCCCCTCCTCCACTCGTTCGTCGCGGATCTCGATCTCGGCCGCTCGCGCTCCGGGCGGGATCGGCGAAGACTCATCCCACGACAATGGGCGCTCAGGCCTACGCGATGCCCGTGGAAGCACCGGCGGAGACTCATCCCACGACAATGGACGCTCAGGCGACCGCCCGGTCGCCGGCGTGGGTGCGTCCTCCGGCGCGCGAGCCGCACGCTGGGCCGCGGACGCGCGTTCGTCGACGATGACCGCCTGGCGCCCGGGTGGGGGCACCCGGGCGAAGTCGCGCACCGTCGGCTCGGGGACGCCGACCGCCACCTCCGCCTCGTGCAAGGGCGCACGGGCCCCGGGGGCGAGCACCGCGTCGACGGCGGCCGCAAGCACGGCGGCGCAGACATATGCGAGCCGGTCGGAGACGTCTCCGAGGAGCCGCGCCGACGACCGATCGAAGATCGGCCGGCTCAGCTGGTCGAGCAGCGCCTCCCACAGCACGCCGCGCAGCGCCTCCACCGCCTCCACCACCGCCGCCGTGTCCCGCGCGCCGCAGATCGCAGCAAGACGCCGCGCCGGAGCGGAGTCCTCGCGACCGCTCGGGGCTCCCCGTCCGGTCAGGCGCCCCAGCTCGACGTCAGACTGCACGGCCCGGACCACCTGCGCGCACAGCGACGGCGCCTCGCGCGCGAGGTCCTCGAGGGGGACATCGCCGATGCCCTCCAGCGGGCGGGCGAGGATCAGGGCGATCGCCCAGCGCCTGGCCAGCTCCTCGGCACGCGCCAGCACCGCATCGCCCGGCAGATCGGCGACCGCCCGTGCGCGCGGAGGTGGGTGCGTGCGGAGATCGTCGATCACACACGTTGAATAGCAGCAAGCGGGGACGCCATCGCTCCCTGCTCCCGCGCCCGGGGATAGCCTGCAGAGCCCGTGCGCAGCCTGAAGCCGACCGGAGCCCGCCGCGAGCGGGCGGTGATCGCCGATCTCGGGGACTCGACCTCGGTCGACCAGGACACCGGTGCCGTCCGCTCGGTGCAGAGGGCCGACCTCCTGATCGACGAGGTGGCCCTCAGGGAGATCTGGACCCCCGCGCACCTGGAGCGTCTCGCCCGCACCTACTGGCGCTTCCTGACCCGCGTGACGCTCGGGCTGATCCGTGTCCGCTACACCAAGGGCGAGCGATCCGTCGTGCTGGTGGCCCGGCCGCTGAAGCTGCTGACCTTCCAGGCGCCCGAGTACGAGATGGACGCCACGCGCGGCCTCGTGCGCTGGCGCATCGCGCGCGGCCTGCTTGTGTCAAGACAGGGACGCAACGGCCGCGGGCACCTGCAGATCGAAGTCCGCAGATATCCCGGCGATGACCCCGACCATGCCCGTCTGCACGTCGAGGTCGAGGTCGCCAACTTCTATCCGTCGATCGCATCGAGACTCAGCCGCCGGATCTACAACGCGACCCAGTCGCGCATCCACGTGATCGTCACCTACGGCTTCCTGCGCTCGCTCGCGCGCTTGGACCTCGCGCAGTCGCGGGTTGGTCGGTTCGACCCGTAAGGCCGTGGTCCAGCGGGCGGATCGTGGCTTGGCGGGACACGTGCTCGGCGTCACTTCGCTTCCTTCTGTTCGAGTTTCTTGAACGTCTTCACTTCGGCGGCTTCTTCCTTGGCAAATTGCTTGCGGGCTGCTTCTTCTGCAGGGCTCCCGCTTTCCGGCGCCGAGACCTTGGTCGCTCCCTTTGAGCCCGTCGCCCCCGAAGTGTTCCCGCTTCCCGAGCTCTTCTTTCCTTTTCCGGAACCCTTCTTTCCCTTCCCCGAAGCCTTCTTTCCTTTTTCCGAAGCCTTCTTTCCCTTTTTCGCAGCGGCTTCCGCGGTCGCGGCCTGTGCGCGCTTCCTGACCACTTCCTCGGTCTTCTTCGCTTCGGCCTCAGACGCCGCTTCAGCAGCAGCTTCCCTCTTCTTGACCGCGGCCTCCGGGGCTCCTTCGCTGCTCGTGGACGCCTCAGCGCTCGGTTCCGCCCCGTTCGTGGATTCACCTGTCGAGGCGCTCCCACAACCGGCGAGCGGACCGGCGACCGCCACCACGAGAAGACAGAGGAGCGCCATTCGACGGACGGCGCGGCCATGCTCGGGGCCACCTATGTGCTGCTTGCGCCGATTCATTCCTGCCCAGGCACCTTGATCAGCGTCTTCCCCTGCGGCGTGCTCAAGGACTTCTTTGCCTGTGCTTTCCCCTTCTTGGACGCTTCCCGCCTCTTCTTGGCTGCCGCTTCAGCGGCTTCTTCCAGCTTCTTGGCGTTTGCTTCCGCGACCCTTTCTTTGTGCTTGGCTTCTTTTGCCGCCGCTTCTTCCTTCTTCTTCGCCTTGGCCGCCGCGATCGCTTCTGTCCTCTTGGCGTTTTCTTCTGCGGCTTCTTCCCGTTTCTTGGATTCTATCTTTGAAAGCAGTTCGCGGTCTTCGGCTATTTCTGCGGATTCCTGTTTCTTCTGGGCCGCTTCTTCGCTGTGTTCGACATCCGCTGCGCTCGGTTGCGCGGCGTTGGAGCCACCCGCTGAGGCGCCGCCGCAGCCGGCGATCGCGCCGGCGCCGGCCACGGCGATGACCCAGGGGAGCACTGTTCTGAGGACTCTACGACCTTTCACCCGATCACCTATGCATACGCCAGCGGTGCGGTCGCGGCCCCTGGCGCGAGCGAACACATGGTGATCACGCTAGCAGTCGGCGCCGTCACGCTCAAGCTGCGCAAGAACCTAGTAGCGCTCGCCGGCGACCGCCCGCAGCTTGGCGCGGTCGTGCGTGGCCCTGATGCGCCTGATCGTCCCCGATCGCGAGCGGGTGACGAGCGATTCCGTGGTCGCGCCGCCGGCGCTCGGGTAGCGCACGCCCTGCAGCACGTCGCCGTCGGTGATGCCGGTGGCGGAGAAGAACACGTCCTCGCCGGCCACCAGGTCGTCGCGGTCGAGCACCCGCTCCAGCTCGTAGCCCGCCTCCAGGGCGGCGGCTCGCTCGGCCTCGTCGCGCGGCCACAGCCGTCCCAGCAGCTGCCCGCCGACGCACTTGACGGCCGCGGCCGAGATGACCCCCTCGGGCGTGCCGCCGATCCCCCAGAGCAGATCGACGGGCGAGCGCTCGGTGACGGCGAGCAGCGCGGCGGAGACGTCGCCGTGGGGGATCAGGCGCACGCGTGCGCCGGCGGTGCGGATCGCGGCGATTCCCTCCTCGTGGCGGGGACGGTCGAGCACGACGACCATCACGTCGCTGACGGGGCAGCGCCTGCGCTCGGCCACCAGCTTGACCGTCTCGCCGAGCGGGCGGTCGAGGTCGAGCAGGTCGGCGATCTCGGGGGCGCCGGCCATCTTCTCCATGTACACGCACGGCCCCGGGTCGAACATGGTGCCGCGAGCGGACAGCGCGATCACGGCCAGCGCGCTCGGCATCCCGTGCGCGGCCAGCGTCGTGCCCTCCAGCGGGTCGACCGCGATGTCGACCTGCGGCGGAGAGCCGTCGCCGATCTGCTCGCCGTTGTAGAGCATCGGCGCCTCGTCCTTCTCGCCCTCGCCGATCACCACGACGCCGTCCATCTGGATCGACTGGAGCATGTAGCGCATGCCGTCGACCGCGGCCTGGTCGGCCGCCTCCTTGTCGCCCCTGCCGACCAGCGGCGCGGCCGCCAGCGCCGCCGCCTCGGTGACGCGGACGAGCTCGAGCGCCAGATTGCGGTCGGGTGGCTGATCAGCGTGCACTGGGCTCAAACCTCCGAAGGCTCCTCGCTCGACTTCTCCGCGGTCGACTCCGTCTCCAGCAGCCGCGAGGGTGGACTAACCACGGTCCCGTGCGCCGGCACATCTTTGGTCACCACGGCTCCGGCACCGACCCGCGCGCCCCGCCCGATGCGAAGGGTGCGTCCACGGGGCGCGATGACGACAGCGTTTGCGCCGATTTTGACATCATCCTCGACGAGGATCTGTGATGGCGTGCCGGCGGATGATGGCGCCCCTGCCGTGCTTGGCTGACCGTCTGCGCCCGCGGCGGGCGCCTGCAAGCCGGTCCGCGCCGGGCGCCCGGCCGAAAGTGTGACGTTCTGCCAGATTTTGACGCGCGCTCCGATTACGCAGTTGCCGGTTACCACGATGCCGATGCTGTTGTGGCCGAGGAGTATGTCGGGGCTCACGGATGCGCCCGGCGCAAGCGAGTTGTGATACAGGAACGTGTTCACTTGCTTGAGCCAAAACGCCAGCATCCAGTGTCCGCGCGTTTGCAGCGCGATTGACAGCAGCCACAGTCTTTCTGGGCTGAACACCCAGAATCGATGCACCCAGCGCTTCAGCAACTGGAGTCTCTCGTTGCTCATCTAGCCCGTCAATCCCGTTAGAGCCACTGCCCCGCGACCGCACGCGGCTTGCCGTGCTCGCGCGTGGCCCTCATCCGCGGGATCGTACCCCACGAGCGTGGCCCCATCGGCCGCCTGCCCGCCCAACCCAACGCGCGGCGCGCCCGCAAGCCTGTTCGACAGGTCCGGTTTCATCGCCAAGAACCTACAACAGCGCCGCTGCCACTACGATCGTGGCGTGAGCGACCGCACCCTGACCGTCGAGGCCCACCTACCGGCTTCGCTGAGAGCGCAGGTGGAGGACCGTCTGGCGCTCGCACGACAGGCGCAGGTGGGCGAGCGGCTGCGCAGCGGGGACGCGACGCTGTGGGGTGCGCCGGGCACGCCGGAGCTGGCCAACCGGCTCGGCTGGCTGACGATCGCCGAGCGGATGCTCGCGGAGCTGGGCGCGCTCGAGCTGTTCGCCGCCGAGACGCACGACGACGAACTGGAGGACCTCGTGCTGCTGGGGATGGGCGGCTCCTCGCTCGCCCCGGAGGTCCTGCGCCGCTCGTTCGCCGGACGCGACGGCGGGCCGCGGCTGCACGTCCTGGACTCGACCGACGCGGCGAGGATCCGTGCGATCGAGGGTGCGGTGGACCTGCAGCGCACCCTGTTCATCGTCTCCTCCAAGTCCGGCGGCACGATCGAGCCGCTGTCGCTGTTCGCGCATTTCTTCTCGCTCGTCGACCACGGCAACAGCTTCGTCGCCATCACCGACCCAGGCTCGGGCCTGGAAGCGCTCGCGGCCAAGCACGCCTTCCGCCGGACGTTCGCCGGCGACCCCGATATCGGCGGGCGCTACAGCGCTCTCTCGACGTTTGGCATCGTCCCGGGCGCGCTGATGGCGATCCGCGTGCGCCAGCTGCTCGAGGGAGCGCCAGGTGCCTGGGAGACTGCTCTCGGCGACGGCTCCGGCGCCGTCGCGACGGAGGATGCCGGCGTGTGGCTGGGGGTGGCGCTGAGCGCGCTCGCGCGCGCCGGGCGCGACAAGCTCACGTTCGTGATCTCGCAGACGCTGCCCGGCCTCGGGCTGTGGCTCGAGCAGCTGGTGGCCGAGTCGACCGGCAAGCACGGGACGGGCATCCTGCCGGTGGCCGACGAGCCGCTGGGCGAGCCGGGGTCCTACGGCGAGGATCGGGTGTTCGCCTATCTGCCCGACCTCCACGCGCCGGATGCCGACCTCGACGCGCGCGTGCAGGCGCTCGCCGACGCCGGGCATCCGTCGATCAAGATGCCCACCCACGGCCCGGCGGACCTCGGGCGTTTGTTCCTGCTGTGGGAGCTGGCCGTGGCGGTCGCCGGCTGGGGCCTCGAGATCAACCCGTTCGACCAGCCCAACGTGCAGCAGGCCAAGGACGCGACCAAGCGCGTGCTCGCCGACTACGAAGCCCGGCACGAGCTCCCGCAGGTGCCCGACGCCGACAAGGCCGCCGTGCGCTCGCTGCTGCTCGACGGGAAGCCGCCGCAGTACGTGGCGATCATGGCCTACAGCGAGCCCTCGCCCGAGTTCGACCAGGCCGCCGGCGAGCTGCGTGTGGCGATCCGCGCGGCCACGAAGGCGACCACCACGTTCGGCTACGGCCCGCGCTTCCTGCACTCGACCGGCCAGTTCCACAAGGGCGGTCCGAAGACGGGGCGCTTCCTGCAGCTGATCCACGACGGCCCGGAGGACGTGGATATACCCGGCGCGCCGTACACGTTCACGACGCTCAAGAACGCCCAGGCGATCGGCGACCTGAACACGCTGCGCGAGCTCGGACTGCCGGCCGAGCGCGTGCGCCTGGCAGGCGATGACCCCGTGAGCGCGCTGCGCGCTCTGACCGCGACGATCAAGGAGCAGGCCAACGCATGACACAGATCGGTTTCGTCGGGCTGGGCAAGATGGGCGGCAACATGGTGCACCGCATCCGCCGCGACTCCGAGCACGAGGTGGTCGCGTTCGACTTCGACGAGAAGGCGGTCAAGCAGGCCGTCAAGAACGGCGCCGCGGGCGCGGACTCGCTGAAGGACCTCGTCAAGCAGCTTGAGCGCGCCGCGGATCGTGTGGATCATGGTGCCCGCGGGCGCGCCCACGCAGCAGACGGTCGACAAGCTCGCCAAGCTGCTGGACCGCGGCGACATGATCGTCGACGGCGGCAACTCGAAGTGGACCGACGACAAGCGCCGGGCACGAGCGCTGAAGGGCAAGGGCATCGACTACGTCGACGTGGGCACCTCCGGCGGCGTGTGGGGCCTGGAGGTCGGCTACTGCATGATGGTCGGCGGCCCGCCGAAAGCGGTCAGGCGCCTGGCGCCGATCCTGGACGTGCTGGCGCCGGAGACCAACGAGCAGAGCCGCGCCGCGATCGGCCCTCGCGGCTGGCTGCGCTTCGGCCCATCCGGCGCGGGGCACTACGTGAAGATGGTCCACAACGGCGTCGAGTACGGCCTGATGCAGGCCTACGCGGAGGGCTTCGACCTGTTCGACAAGTGCGAGTACGAGCTCGACAACGCCAAGATCGCGCACCTGTGGGGACAGGGCTCGGTGGTGCGCTCGTGGCTGTGCGAACTGGCCGCGCGGGCGTTCGAGGCCGACGGCAACGACCTGCAGACGATCGAGGGCTACACCGAGGACTCCGGCGAGGGCCGCTGGACGATCGCGGACGCCACCGCCCACGACGTGCCCACGCCGGTCATCACCGCCTCGCTGTACGAGCGGCTGCGCTCGCGCGGCAACGGCGACTTCGCCGACCGGGTGCTGGCGGCGCTGCGCAACCAGTTCGGGGGCCACGCGGTCAAGAGCGCGCCCCGGCCGGCCGCCAAGGCCGCGGGCTCGGCCGGCAAGGCCGCGGGCACCGCCGGCAAGGCCGGTGCTCGACGTGGAGGCCGCTGACCGTGGCGGTCGCCGCAGGTCTCCCAACCGCTCAGAGCGAGCCCGAGAACCCACTCACCGCCGGCCTGGAGCGCCTGCCGGTCGCGCCGACGACGCTCGTCATCTTCGGCGCCACCGGGGACCTGGCCAGGCGCAAACTGCTGCCGGCGCTGTACAACCTCGCCCACGAGGGGGCGCTGCCCGAGCGCTTCCACCTGGTGGGCGTCTCGCGCAAAGAGAAAGCGCACGAGGATTACCGCGCCGAGTGCGAGGAGGCGATCCGCCGCTTCTCCCGGCGCACGCCCGACGACGCTGTGCTCAAGAGCCTGCTCGAGAACATCAAGTACGTCCCGGGCACGTTCGACGAGGACTCCGTGTACGCCAAGCTGGGAAAGGTGCTCGACGGCTTTGAGGAGCAGGCGGGCGAGCGCCTGAACCGCGCGTTCTACCTGTCCACCGCTCCCAGCTTCTTCCCGGTGATCGTCGAGGAGCTCGGCAGATCCAAGCTCGCCCACCACGAGGGCGCCGAGGTGCGATTGATCATCGAGAAGCCGTTCGGGACGACGCTGGAGGAGGCGCGCGAGCTCAACCGCCGGGTGCTGGCGATCTTCGACGAGGCCCAGGTGTTCCGCATCGACCACTACCTCGGCAAGGAGACGGTGCAGAACATGATGGCGTTCCGGTTCGCCAACGGCATGTTCGAGCCGCTTTGGAACCGCAACTACATCGACAGCGTCCAGATCACGGCCGCCGAGGACATCGGCATCGGCTCCCGCGCGGACTACTACGACCAGGCCGGCGCGCTGCGCGACCTGATCCAGAACCACATGCTGCAGCTGCTCTGCCACGTCGCGATGGAGCCGCCGGTGAGCTTCACCGCCGAAGAGGTCCGCAACGAGAAGGTCAAGGTCCTGCAGGCGATCCCGCAGCTGACGGCGGCGGACATCCCCGAGATGTCGGTGCGCGCACAGTACGCCGCCGGCCACGCCGGGGGCGAGGACGTGCCGGGCTACCTGGAGGAGGAGGGGGTGCCGGAGGGCTCGATCACCGAGACCTACGCGGCGCTGCGCCTGGAAGTCGACAATTGGCGCTGGGCAGGCGTCCCCTTCTACCTGCGCACCGGCAAGCGCCTGGCGCGCAAGATCACCGAGATCGCGGTCACGCTCAAGCCCGTCCCCCATCTGGCGTTCAGCCAGGCCGGGTCGCTGGGCGTCCAGCCCAACCAGCTGGTGCTGACCCTCCAGCCCAACGAGGGCGTCTCGCTGCGACTGGGCGCCAAGATCCCCGGCACGCGCATGATCATCCGCCCGGTGAACATGGAGTTCCTCTACGGGACCGCGTTCCTGTCGCAGTCTCCGGAGGCCTACGAGCGCCTGATCACCGACGCCATGCGCGGCGACGCGACGCTGTTCACGCGTAACGACGAGGTGGAGGCGCAGTGGCGTATCTGCGACCCGATCGTCAAATATTGGGCGCCCACCGACCCGCGGACGCCCGGACCGCTGCCAAAATACGAGGCCGGCTCGCAAGGACCCAAGGAGGCCGACGAGCTGCTGTGCGAGGGCGATCGCTGGCGCGCGATCTGATGAGCACGAGCGACGCGGTCTGGAGCGAGCAGGGCACCACGCCCGACGCGATCGAAGCGGCGCTGCGCAAGCTGCTCGCCCAGCGCCACGCCGAAAACGGGAACTACGTGCCCGCGCGGGTCCTCAACATGATCGCGTTCGTGGATCGCGAGTGGAGCGGGGAGATCGCCAACCGCCTGCGAGGGGTCGGGCGCTACCACGCCTCGCGCCTGCTGGTCCTCGCCTACGAGCCGGACCGCGAGCGCCTGGACGCGCGCGTGACGATCGCCTCCGAAGGGGAGCCCGCGCCGGGTGAGCTGGCGCTGCTGCGCGAGACCGTCGTGGTGGACATCGGCGACCGGCACCTCGACGACCTGCTGACGATCGCCGATCCCCTGGTCGTCACCGACCTGCCCACGCTGCTGTGGTCTCCACATGGCCACCACGAGATCGTCGATGTCCTGCTGGAGATGTCCCAGGCCGTGCTCCTGGACTCGGTCGATGAGCCGGGCGTGCAGGAGGCGCTGGACCGTGCGTTGGAACTGGCCGCACAGGCCTACGTCGTGGACCTTGCGTGGCTGCGATCGACTCCCTGGCGCGAGCGCGTCGCCGCCACCTTCGACCCGGCGTGGCTGCGCCGCGAGCTGCGCTCGATCGCCGCGGTGACGGTGCGCCACCATCCTGCCTCGACCGTAGCCGCGATGCTCCTGGTCGGCTGGCTCGCCTCACGCCTGGATTGGCAGGCGGGAGCACTGGAGACAGACGGCGGCGCGCTCGTCGGCTCCTCCCACGCCGGCGGCCAGGACGTCACACTGCGCCTGGAGGTGGCTCCCGAGCTGCAGGTTCCCGGCCTGGAGGGGGTGGCCCTCGAGACCAGCCTCGGGTCTGCGCCTGCGCCTGAGCCGCGGTGCGGGCGGCCTACGCGCGCGCTGGCGCTGGCCGATCTCTGATGATCGGCAGCGCGGCGAGGAACGGGAATGGACGATCCCGGGAGCCTCCCGCGGCGAGACGGGCGTGCTCGGCGAGGGCATCCGCCAGGCGCTGCTGCGCGACCCCACGTACGTGCCCGCGCTGAGCGCCGCGCGGACGATGCTGCCGTGACCCGTCTGACCACGTGCCCGGACGCCGAGACGGTCGCAGAGCGCGCAGCCGCGCACGTGGTGCGCCAGCTGCGGCGAGCGCGCGAGGAGCGGGGCGTGGCGCACCTGGCGCTCAGCGGCGGGACGACCCCGGGCCGCACCTACGAGCTGCTGGCCGCCAGACCCGAGGAGCTGAGCGGCGTGGAGGTCTGGTTCGCGGACGAGCGCTGCGTAGCGCCCGATGACGAGCAGAGCAACTACCGGCTGGCCGCCGAGACCCTGCTGGCAGGAGCGGGCATCCCGCCGCAGCGGGTGCACCGCATGGAGGGCGAGCTGGGTCCGGAGGAGGGCGCGCGGCGTTACGCCGAGGAGCTCAGACAGCGCCTGGCGGCCGCGGACGAGAGCCCGTCCACCACGCCCGTGCTCGACCTGATCGTGCTCGGGATCGGCCCCGACGGTCACGTCGCCTCGCTGTTTCCCGGAGCGGCCACGCTGGACGCCGGGGAGGACGCGGTCTGCGCAGGCGTGCGCGACTCCCCCAAGCCTCCCGCGGAGCGGATCACGCTGAGCCTGGCGGTGCTGCGCGCGGCGCGGGAGTGCGTGCTGCTGGCCACGGGTGCGGGCAAGGCTGACGCGGTCGACGCGATGCTCGCCGAGCCGAGCAGCCACGTCCCCGCGAGCCTGCTCAGGCGCGAGCGGCTGACGGTGATCGTGGACGACGCAGCCGCGCCGGCCGGCCCGCAGCCGTGAGCGCGCAGGGCCCGGCGGTCGATCGCGAGATCGTGCTGGTGCGCCACGCCGAGACCGAGTGGAGCCTCGACGGCAGGCACACCGGCCGCAGCGACATCCGGCTCACCGACCGCGGGCGGGCGGCCGCCGGCGCGCTCGCCGCCAGGCTGGGCAGGTGGCGCTTTCGCCTGGTGCTCGTGAGCCCGTTGCAGCGCGCGCGCGAAACCTGCGAGCTGTGCGGGCTGGGCGGCCAGGCCAGCGTGCGCGAGGATCTGCACGAGTGGGACTACGGCGAGTACGAGGGGCTGACCACCGCCCAGGTCCAGGCGACGCGCGCAGGCTGGAGCCTGTGGCGCGACGGATGCCCGGGGGGCGAGACCGCAGCCGACGTGGGCGCGCGCGCCGACCGCGTGCTCGCCGAGCTGGCCGCGGCCGACGGCCCCGTCGCGGTCTTCTCCCACGGGCACGTGCTGCGCGTGCTCGGCGCCCGTTGGATCGCGCTCCACCCCCCGCAGGGGGCCCGCCTGGGCCTGTCCACCGGCGCGATCTGCGTGCTCGGCTACGAGCGTGGCACGCGGATCCTTTCCCGCTGGAACCTTCTAGAGTGACGCAGCACGGCCAGCCATGGCAACCCGCGCGGTAAAGACCACTCCCCTCGCCCCCGGCGCCGAGCAGGTGCTGATGGCGATGGACGGAGCGCGCGAGCGAACGTTGGCGCTTGTGGCCGGGCTCAGCGACGAGCAGCTCGAGCGCGTGCACTCGCCGATCATGAGCCCGCTCGCGTGGGACCTGGGTCACATCGCCGCCTACGAGGATCTGTGGCTGGCCCACCGCCACGGCGCCCTGTCCCTGCTGCGTCCCGAGCTGGCCGACCTGTACGACGCCTTCGAGACCCCGCGGGCGATCCGCGGGGAGATCGAGGCGCTCGGCCCGGCGGACGCGCTCACGTACATGTCGGCGGTGCGCGCGCGCACCGCCGAGGTGATCGCCGAGCAGGGAGTCGGCGACGGCGTGATCTGCGAGATGGTGTTGCGGCACGAGCTCCAGCACTCCGAGACGATGCGCCAGACGATGGCGATCGCCGGACTGCTCCCCGTGGGCGAGCAATCCACGATCGGCCAACCGCTCGCGCCGCTCGACACGCCCGAGGGGTGGGTGCGGATTCCCGCCGGAGCGTTCGCCATGGGCGCCGGAGCGGAGGGCTTCGCGTACGACAACGAGCGTCCCCGCCACATCGTCGACGTGGCCGCCTTCGCCGTCGCGCGCCGCCCGGTGAGCAACGCGAGCTGGATGCGCTTCAGCGAGGGCGGCGGCTATGTTCGCCGCGAGTGGTGGTCGCGCGAGGGCTGGGCGTGGAAGGAGGAGCACGACATCACCCATCATCAGGCCGTGGCGGCAGGCAACCCGGAGGCGCCCGTGTGCCACGTCTCCTGGTTCGAGGCCGACGCCTTCGCGCGCGCGCACGGCGCGCGCCTGCCCACCGAGGCGGAGTGGGAGAAGGCGGCGATGAGGACCCAGCAGGCTCCGGAAGGGCTCGCTGGCATCGGGCAGGTGTGGGAGTGGACCGGGTCGCGCTTCGGCGGCTATCCCGGCTTCGTCGCGTACCCGTACCGCGAGTATTCACAGGTGTTCTTCGGGGACGCCTACCGCGTGCTGCGGGGCGGCTCGTGGGCGACCCACCCCCGTGTCGCGACCCTCACCTTTCGCAACTGGGATCTGCCCGAGCGGCGCCAGATCTTCGCAGGCGTGCGCCTGGCAAGGGACGCGTGATGAAGCCATCCACACCGCGGCAGCCGGTCGCGGACGCGACCATCCGCATCGACTCGCACCTGGACGGCACGCACGAACGCTCGCTCGCCGAGGACGTGCTCGACGGACTCACGCGTCCCTTCAAGGAGCTGCCTGCCAAGCACTTCTACGATGCCCGCGGGGCCGAGCTGTTCGACCGGATATGCGAGCTGCCCGAGTACTACCCCACGCGCGCCGAGCGCGCGATCCTGGAGCAGAGCGCCGGCGAGCTGGCGGAGCTGACAGGCGCGGTCGAGCTCGTCGAGCTCGGCTCGGGCACCGCGGCCAAGACACGCGTGCTGCTGGACGCGCTGCACGCCGCGGGAACGCTCGAGCGCTACATACCGGTGGACGTCACCGAGAGCATGGTGCGCGACTGCGCCGAGGCGCTGACCCACGAGTATCCGGGGCTGCGGGTGCACGGCGTGATCGGCGACTTCGAGCGTCATCTCGACCGCGTCCCGCCGGCCACCGGCCCGCGGATCGTGGCGTTCCTCGGCGGCACCATCGGCAACTTCCCGCCGGGCAGCCGTCGCCGCGTTCTGCGCCAGATCGCCCGCCTGCTCGGTTCGGCGGACCACCTGCTGATGGGCACCGACCTGGTGAAGGACCCGCGCGTGCTCGAGGCGGCCTACGACGACGCACAGGGAGTCACGGCCAAATTCAACCGCAATGTCCTGCGCGTTATCAACCGCGAGCTGCAGGCCGACTTCGACCCCGACGACTTCGATCACGTGGCCCTGTTCGACCCGCACAACGAGTGGATCGAGATGCGTCTGCGCGCGCGGCGCGAGCACACCACGCTCGTGCGCGACCTGGACCTGCCGGTGCACTTCGACGCGGGCGAGGAGCTGCGCACGGAGATCAGCGCGAAGTTCACGCCCGAACGCCTCGAGGGCGACCTGTCGGCCGCGGGCCTGGAGCTCGTGCGCTGGCTGACCGACCCGGACGAGCTGTTCGCGCTGTCGCTGTCGCGGACCCGCCCCCGCGTATAGGCTGGCGGCCATGAACATCGAGGGCAGCGCAGCCATCGTCGCGGGCGGCGCCTCCGGTCTGGGAGATGCCACCGTTCGCGCGCTGCACGCGCGGGGTGCGCTCGTGACGATCGCAGACGTCAACGCCGAGAAGGGCCGGGCGCTGGCCTCCGAGCTGGGCCTCGAGTTCGTCTCCTGTGACGTGCGCGAGGAGGCCCAGGTGCAGGCCGCCGTCGAGAAGGCGGCCGCGGCCGACGGCGGCGGGCTGCGCATCGCGGTCTGCTGCGCCGGAACCGGCTGGGCCCAGAAGGTGGCCGGCTCGAAGGGACCGCACCCGCTGATGCCGTTCGAGACGATCATCTCGATCAACCTGATCGGGACGTTCAACGTGCTGCGCTTCGCCGCCAGCGCGATGATCTCCAACGACCGATCAGAGATCGGCCAGCTTCCGGACGGCGAACGCGGGGTCATAGTCAACACCGCGTCGATCGCCGCCTTCGACGGCCAGGTCGGCCAGATCGCATATTCGGCGTCCAAGGGCGGCGTCGTGGCGATGACGCTGCCGGCCGCACGCGACCTCGCTCAGTACGGCATCCGTGTGAACACGATCGCTCCCGGCCTGTTCGACACGCCGCTGCTCGCCGCGCTGCCCGAGGAGGCCCGCCAGAAGCTCGGCGCCGGCGTCCCCTACCCGCAGCGCCTGGGTCAGCCGGCCGAGTACGCGCAGCTGGCCTGCCACATCGTCGAGAACCGCATGCTCAACGGCGAGACCATAAGGCTCGACGGGGCGCTGCGGATGCCTCCGCGCTGAGGAGCCTCACGCCTCGGATCCAGGCTCGACGACGCGCGCCGACGCCTCCACGCTAGATGCTGTCATAGCCCCACAGGCTCACCAGGTCACGACCCAGATAGTCGCTCAGGGCCACGACCTCCGGCTTGAAGCGGCGACGCAGCTCGAGCATCAGCTCCTCGTCGGGCGGGGGCGGCGTGGTGTAGACGATGCGCCGCCAGAGAACCTGCAGCGGCTTCGGCGTGAGCGAGCTGACGGCTCGCGCGACGGGTCCCGCCCGCTCGGGTGTGTGCCGGGCGAGGCGGAGCTTGCGCGAGAGCGGGTGGAGGTGCATGAAGCGCACCGCTGTCAGCTGTTCGCGCTTGGTCTCGATCGGCTCGATCGGAGCGCTCTCGTCGACCTCGAGGAAACGCAGCACCGTGCGCAGTGCCGCCTCGTTGTCACGGCGGTAGTCGTCGTAGATGAGCACCAGCACGTGCTCTGCTGGAAACTCGGCACGGTAACGGCGCAACTGCTCGACATAGCGCACGTGGTCCGAATACAGCACCCAGGCCAGGGAGTTGGAGTTACGCGAAGGGATCTGTCTGCCTTGGCGCCGGGGCTCCTCGAGCGCCAGCGCCTTGCGGAGATCCTTCTGGGTCTCGAGTCCACCCTGCACGCATTGAAGATGGAACGATCGCAGGAAGCTCGCGGGCTCTCGCAGGATGGCGATGATACGTGCGTCTGGTTGCACCTCCGCGATGCGCCTTGCGGCAGTGGGAGACCTGATGTACTGGGGTGACGCCTCGCCGACGCGCTGCTCCGGGCTCGCGGCAGCGAACAGCGAGAGGTAGGCGTCGAGCGTCTGCGGGCGAACCGCCCCCGCCTGGGGGACGCGACGGCGCATCTCCGGCGAGAAGAACCGCGGCTCCTTGAAATCGGGCATGTACACCTGCGGGTGACGCCTCAGCATCTTGTAAAGCGCGGTCGTGCCGCACTTCTCGTGGCCGACGATGAAGAAGTCGGGTACTCGCCCCTCCGCTTCTCCGGGGCTGCCGGGTCGGCGCTCTCGGTCACCGTTAGAGGCGCTCCACGAGCATCGCCATGCCCATGCCGCCGGCGACGCACATCGACTCGATCCCGTAGGTCCCCTCGAGCGTGTCCAGGTCGTTGAGCAGCGTGGTCATGATGCGCGCGCCGGTCATGCCGAACGGGTGCCCGAGCGCGATCGCGCCGCCGAACGGGTTGAGCTTGTCGTCGTCGATCCCGAGCTCCTGTTTGCAAGGCACGATCTGCGCGGCGAACGCCTCGTTGATCTCGACCACGTCGATGTCGCTCATCGACATGCCCGTGTCCTTCAGCAGCCGCTGGATCGCCGGGATCGGTCCGAGGCCCATGATCTCCGGTCGGATGGCCGCGACCGTCGAGGCGACGATCCGCGCCCTGGGCTTGCACCCCAGGGCCTTGGCCTTCTCCTCGGACATGATCAGCAGCGCAGCCGCGCCGTCGTTGAGCGGGCACGCGTTGCCGGCGGTCACCGTGCCGCCCTCTTTGAACACCGGGGGCAGCGCCGCGAGCTTCTCCATGGTCGTCCCCGGCCGCGGACCGTCGTCCCTGGCGACGACCGTCTCGGGCACGTCGATCTCGTTGCCCTCCTTGTCGACGTCCTTGTGCGCGGGCACGGTCACCGGGACGATCTCCCTGTCGAAGTGCCCGTTGGCCACGGCCTCCACGGCGCGGCTCTGCGAGACCACCGCCCACTCGTCCTGGGCCTCGCGGCTGACGTTGCAGCGCTCGGCCACGTTCTCGGCGGTCATGCCCATCGGGATGTACACGTTGTAGGCGGCGCCCTCGGAGCCGTCGACCGCGTGGTTGAACGCGAAGGGGGCGCCGCCACCCGCGCGCGAGACTGCCTCGACGCCGGCCGCGATGTACGTGTCGCCCTCGCCGACCTTGATCGCGTGGAAGGCCATCCGCGTGGTCTGCAGCGAGGACGCGCAGAAGCGGTTGACGGTGCACGCCGGCACGTGGTGGTCGACGCCGGCCAGCAGCCCGGCGACGCGGCCGACGTTGTAACCCTGCTCGCCCTCGCAGAAGCCGCAGCCCATCATGATGTCGCCAATCGAGCGCTGGTCGACCTCCGGGTTACGCTCGAGCAGCGCCCTCAACGGGATCGCCGCCAGGTCGTCGGCGCGCACGCTCTTGAGCGACCCCTTGCCCGCGCGTCCGATGGGCGTGCGGATGGCGTCGACGATCACAGCTTCGGGCATGTGGGACTCTCTCCTTGGTCGTTTGGTCGGGGACTATAGATCGAGACGGCTCACGCCCAGCTCGTCGAAGCCGACGTGGTGGGCGAGCTCGTGGCGCACCGTGCGGGTGACCTGATCTCGGAGCATGTCCGGATCGTGGCCGAAGTCGCGGCGCAGCGTGTCGCGGAAGATCACGATCCGGTCGTGCGTGTTGTCGCGGGTGGCGCCGTCTCCCTGGTAGAGCCCGTACGCGCCCGCGCGGCGCCCGCCGTCGGAGATCACGACCGCCACATGCGCCAGCGCGTTGCGCAGCAGGTCGGGCAGGTCGTCCAGCGCGTCGCGCACGAGCTCCTCGAAGTCGGTGTCGTTCAGCGGATCGAGCTCCATGAAGTCGCGTTCTTCGGGATCGACAGCCAGTCCTTCGCGCGCGAGCCGCTCGGAGTGACGGACGATCTCTTCGAACTCGCTCTCGGACTCGGGGTCCCGCCAGCCGGCCATGCGCACGGCCACGAACGCCACGCTCCCCATCAGCGCCGCCGCGACTATGACCCCCAGCGCGACGTCCTCGAGCGCCCTGACGGCGCCGATCGAGCTGAAGCCCTGCCCGACCACCAGCACCACGAGGCCCAGCGACATCGCCACGAGCACGGCCACGCCGACTCGCCGAAGCTGACCGGAGTTGCCTGGCGAGGACGACCCGCGCATCGACCGTCCCCTACCTCAGCGTGCGGGCGATCACGAGACGCTGGATCTCGTTGGTGCCCTCGTAGATCTGGGTGATCTTGGCGTCTCGCATCATGCGCTCGACCGGGTACTCCTTGACATAACCGTAGCCGCCCAGGACCTGAACTGCCTCGACCGTCACCGCCATGGCGGTGTCCGAGCAGAAGACCTTGGCCATCGAGGAGTACTTGGCCCGCTGCGGATGGCGCTGGTCGGCCATCGCGCAGGCCTTGTACAGCAGCTCGCGGCCGGCGGCCGTGCGTGTTTCCATGTCGGCGAGCTTGAACTGGATCGCCTGGAACTCGTTGATCGCCTTCCCGAACTGGCGGCGCTCGCGAGCGTAGGACACGGCGTAGTCGGTGGCGCCCTGGGCGATGCCCACGGCCTGCGCCGCCGCCCCCAGGCGCGTGCGCTCGAGCGTGCTCAGGGCGACCGACAGGCCCTTGCCGACCTCGCCGATGACGTTCTCCTGGGGAACGCGCACGTCATCGAAGATCGGCTGTCCTGTGGGCGATGCGCGGATGCCGAGCTTGTGCTCGAGCTTGCCCACGCTGAATCCCGGGCGGTCGGCCTCCACCACGAACGCGGTCATCCGTCGGTTCTCGCGGTCGGTGACAGCGAAGCAGATGTAGAAGTCGGCGATCCCCAGGTTGGAGATCCAGTTCTTGGTGCCGTTTATGACCCACTCCTCGACATCTTTGACAGCGGTCGTCTTCATCCCCGCGGGGTCCGAGCCGGCCTCGGGCTCGGACAGGGCGAACGCCGGCGACCACTCCCCGGTTGCGCACCTCGGCAGGAAACGCTCCTTCAGCTCATCGCTGCCGAACAGCTGGATCGGCAGCGTGCCCAGCTCCTGCACCATCAGGATCAGCGCACACGCCGCGTCGACCTTGGCGATCTCCTCGACCGCCATGTTCAGCATCAGCGTGCCGGTGCCCGTGCCTCCGTACTCGGTCGGGAAGGGCAGGCCGAGGACGTCCTGCTCGGCCAGCACCTTGCGCACGTCCCACGGATATTCCGCCAGCTCGTCGATCTCGGCCGAGCGCGGCGCGATCTTCTCGCGGGCGATCTGCCCGATCGTCTCGCAGAAGTCGAGGTGCTCCTGGGGGATCGTGTAGACGTCGCTCACCGCCTGCATCACGGTTGATCCTAGCTCGGGGTTTCGCCTGGCGCTACGCTGACGTGAATGAGCGCTCGAGACGGCGGTTCCGGCATAGACGTCGAGCCCGAGCGCGTCTCGAGCTGGATGGCGGAGGATCCGCCGGCGCAGGTGATCGACGTGCGCGAGCCCCACGAGCGTGAGGCCGGGCACATCGACGGCACACGCCACATCGAGCTCGTCCAACTGTCATCGGAGGCGCACAGCATCGACCGCGACCGACCGGTGATCTTCTACTGCCGGGCGGGCTCGCGCTCTGAGATGGCGGCGCAGGCCCTGCGCGCGGCGGGCTTCGACGCGTACTCCATGACCGGAGGGCTCGCGCGCTGGGCACGCGAGGGCCGGCCGCTCTCGCCCCAGCGCGGCTACGTTGCCGATCACTAGCAGCTAGCGCGAACCCCGCCAAGACACCGTACGCACCAACGGACATCGACGAAAGAGGAGACCAGATGGAGGCTTCCGCGGACTATCCCGCAGTCACGAGGGGCGAGGGCTACGCGGTCGGCCATCTCGACGACCTCGGCGAAGGCCCCGGCTTTCGCAAGGTCCGCAAGGGCCTGGGCGTGACGGCGTTCGGCGTGAACGCGATTGTCATGCCGCCCGGCATCGAGAGCGGCTTCCACTACCACGACCTGCAGGAGGAGCTCTACTTCGTCCACCGCGGCACGATCGAGATGGAGTTCGGCGATGGCTCGGTGCAACTGCTGCGTGAGGGCGGCCTCGCGCGCGTGGACGCTGCCACGGTGCGCAAGATCCGCAACGTCGGAGACGTGGACGCCGTCTACCTGTGCGCGGGCGGCAAGGACGGCTACATCGGGCGCGACGGACGCGTGCGCCCCGGCGAGGAGCAGCGCGTGAGGGCTCTTCACGACCTCTCCGGGGGGGCAGCCGGAGTGAGCTGCGCCGGCGGCTTTTAGTTGAGTTAGGCCGAGGACCTTGAGCGAGGCCGAGGACCGACCGGAGCCCGGCCAGCAGCGGCTGCTGCGCGTCGGCCGCGAGCTGACCATCCCGCTGGCTGAGATCACGCTCCGCACGAGTCGCTCCTCGGGTCCCGGAGGGCAGCACGCCAACGTGACCGCCTCCCGCGTGGAAGCCATCTTCAACGTGCTCGCCTCGCCGTCGCTGAGCGATGCCCAGCGCGCCCGAGTGCTCGCGCGCGCCGGGCCGCGACTCGTGGCGGTGGCCCAGGACGAGCGCTCGCAGGCGCGCAACCGGGAGCTCGCCCTGAACCGGCTCGCCGAACGCCTCGAACGGGCTCTGGCGGTGCCCCGCAGGCGGCGCGCCACCCGCCCGAGCGCCGCCTCGCGCGCTCGCCGGCTGGCGGACAAGCGCCGCGCGGGCCGGCGCAAGCTGGAGCGCAGGCCGCCGCCCGAGGATGGTGTGTAGGCCGCTGGCGCCACGGGGTCAGGGGGCGCGGCCGCTCAAAGCGTGTCAAGGGGCACGCCGACGACCTTCAGCCTGCGAGTCAATCCAGCGAGGGCGAAGGCTCGCAGCTCGTCGGCCGACGCGCCCAGGACGGACGCGTCTGCTCCCGCGGGCGGCGTCAAGGACTCGGCGACGGTGGGCAGGAGGTCGCGCAGCGTCCCGCGCACGACATCGCCCATCGCCGCGTCCCGCGCGACGGCCTGGCGCAGAAACCAGATGCCGTATCCGATGTGGCGGTGCTCGTCGTGGTGGATCTTGGTGTAGCCCGCGACGAATCCCGGTAGCAGGCCCTCGCGCTCCAGGAAGCGCGTCGAGAACTCGAACGTCGTCAGGCCGAGCGTCGCCTCGAGCACCAGGTGGTAGATCGTCACGAACGCGACCTTCGCAGCGACATCGCCGGGATTGGCCAGCAGCTGCGCATGGGCTGCGACGAGCTGCTCGTCGAAGATCGTCCGGAACGCGGGCGAGACCTGCTGACGGGCGCGCTCGACGTGCGCCGCGATGACTGCGGGCTCGGCGACGACCTCGTCCTGAAAGCGAGCGTAGAACTGCATGTGCCTGGCCTCGTCAACCTGCTGGGTGGCCAGGAACGTGACCTCCTCCTCGCTCCCGTCCGCGCCAACCAGTCCGGAGAACTTCGTCGTGATTCGCTCCTCGGCCACCATCAGCGAACCCAAGACGAAAGACACGAGCGAGCGGTCATCGATTGCCTGCCACTGCTCGCGGTCGCTGGACAGATCGATGTCCCACGGACTCCACTGGCTCTCCTCCCAATGACGGTACAGGGTCTGCGGGTCGTGCAGATGGATCTCGTGCGTCGCGGGGCTCATGCAACGCGCCCGCTCGGCTTGCGCGCGCGCACAATCGCCGCAGCAGCCTGCTCGTGGACGCGATGCGTCTCGCGGATCTCGATTTCCACGAGACCGGCGTTCGCAAGGGCTTGCTCGAACTCCCGCTGTGTCAGTGCTCCGGCGATGCACCCGGTCCACTTCCGCATGTCCGCGCGCGTGGCGTCGGCCATGCCCTCGTCGGCGATCACGTCGGAGATGGCGAGGCGTCCGCCGGGGCGCAGGACGCGCGCGGCCTCGCGGAGCGCCTGCGGCTTGTCACCGGAGAGGTTGAGCACGCAGTTCGAGATCACGACGTCGACGCTGGCGTCAGGGAGTGGGATCGCCTCGATGTAGCCCCTGTGGAACTCGACGTTCTCGACGCCGGCCTCCTTGGCGTTGCTGCGCGCGAGAGCGAGCATCTCCTCGGTCATGTCCAGTCCGATCGCCTTGCCGGTGGGGCCGACACGGCGGGCGGAGATCAGGACGTCGGCGCCTGCCCCGGAGCCCAGGTCGAGAACGGTCTCGCCCTCCTGCAGGTCGGCCACGGCTGTCGGCACACCGCAGCCCAGCGACGCGGCGACCGCGGCCTCGGGTACGTCCTCCGCCTCGGCGGACTCGTAGAGCGCGCCGCCGAAGACCTGGTCGCGTGATGCGTCTGTCGCCCCGGGACCGCAGCACGAGCTCAGGGGCGCGTTGGCGATGACAGCTCCCGAGGTTTGGCCCGAAGCAACTGCTCGAGCGGCCGCGGCGTAGCGCTCGCGGACCGTCTCGCGGATCTCTGTCGGCTTGGCCTCGAGCACGCGCTCCCGCCGCTCGTCGTTCACCGCTCGAGCCATGCACTCAGCTCCTTCAGCGCGTCGGGGATCACGTAGTAGTAGGCCCACAGGCCGGAGCGCTCTGAGCCGACAATGCCCGCCTCGCGCAGCACCTTGAGGTGGTGGGACACGGTCGGCTGGGAGAGCTCGAACAGCGGCACCAGCTCGCACACGCAGACCTTGCCGGCGTGCTTGCGCAGAACATCCACGAGCTGCAGGCGCACCGGGTCGCCGAGGGCCTTTGCGACATCGGCCATCCGCAGCGCGTGGTCGCGTGCCACGTCGGGGTAGACGACCGGCTCACAACACCGCTCCCCGGCCGCTCGCTTCTGCTTGGGAGCCAGCTCCAGATCGACGGGCATCTATCTACTTATATCACTAACACTCACGACTGTCGATGTAATACGATCGGAGCAATGAGTGCCGACATCGTGCCTCCCGCCGATCAGGAGCCGGACATGCGACCCATCAGGTACGTGCTGTTCGTCTGCAACCACAACGCCGGGCGCTCGCAGATGGCCCAGGCGTTCTTCGAGCGCCATGCACCTGAGGACGTGCGCGCCGAGTCGGCCGGCACCGAACCTGCACGCGAGATTTGGCCGGTTGTGATCGACGTCATGCGCGAGGCCGGCTTCGACCTGGCCGGACGCAAGCCCAAGAAGCTCACGCTTGAGACGCAGCTTCACGCCGATTGGGCGATCACGATGGGCTGCGGCGACGCCTGCCCCTACGTGGCGACCCGCGTGGAGGCATGGGACATACCCGACCCGGCTGGCAAGCCGATCGCGGACGTGCGCGCGATCCGCGACGGGATCGAGGCGCACATCCGCGAGCTGATCGAGCAGCGCCTCGACGCGATCCGCAGCGACCGCACCGCGCACCAGCTACGCCTTGCGCGGCTGCTGCCGATGCTCGCCGACGAGTTCGCTGCCACCAAGCCCGCGGAGGAAATCCGCGCGTGCGCCGACGCCGTCCTCGAGGGCTTCGACGGGGTACCCGTGCACACGCACATCATGACCCTCGCGCACCGGCAGACCCGCGAGTGCCTGCGCCAGGACACCTGCGACCGACTCGCCGCACAGGAGGGGTCGTGAGCGCCCGCCCGGACACGGCTGCGGTCATCACGGACATCCACGGCAACCTCGCCGCGCTGCGGGGGGCACTTGCGCGGATCGAGCAGCTCGGCATCGAGAGCGTGTTCTGCGGCGGGGACCTCGTGGGCTACGGCCCGCATCCCAACGAGGTCTGCGCGCTGATCGCAGAACGCGAGATCCCTACGATCTACGGCAACTACGACTACGCAATCGCACGCGAGGAAGAGGATTGCGGCTGCGCGTACGTCACCCCGCATGACCGCGAGCTCGGGCAGCTCTCGGTGGCGTGGACGCTCGCGCACACCAGCCAGGACTCCAAGGACCTCATGCGCGCCCTGCCGTTCGACCTGCACTTCCCGGTCGGCAACCTGGACGTCCACCTGGTGCACGGCTCCCCGAGGAAAGTCAACGAGTACCTGTTCGAGGACAAGCCGGCACGCCTGTACGAACGTCTCGCCGCAGCCGAGCGCGATCCCGTCCTGGTATTTGGACACACCCATAAACCGTGGGTCCACGAGTACGGCGGGGTGCTGTTCGCCAACTGCGGCTCGGTCGGCAAGCCCAAGGACGGCGACCCGCGCGGCGCCTTCGCGGTGCTCAGGACAGCCGCGGACGGCGTGGACGTGAGCATCGAACGTATCGCCTACGACGCCGAGTCCGTCGCCGCGGCGGTCCGCGCGGCCGGGCTACCGGGCGAGTTCGCCGACAAGCTCTTGACGGGGACATGAGGATGAGAAGCACGCCGTCATCGGCGCGCCTGGCGCTGAGACCGTGAGCCAGCAGCTGCGGCGACGTCTGCTCGCGGAGTATCTCGGCTCGGCGTTCCTCGCGGCGCTCGTGATCGGCTCGGGCATCGCCGCCCAGCACCTCTCGCCGGGCGACGTCGGTCTTGAGCTGTTCGAGAACGCCGCGGCCACCGGGGCAGGACTGTTCGCGATCATCCTCATGTTCGGAGCGGTCTCCGGCGGGCACTTCAATCCGGTCGTGTCACTCGTCGACGCGAGCTTCGGCGGAATGCCCTGGCGCGAAGCGCTCGCGTACGCGCCCGCCCAGATCGCCGGCTGCATCACGGGCGCCATCGTCGCAAACGCGATGTTCGCGCAGGCCCTCGTGACGATCTCCACCAAGCACCGCGCGTCGGGCGCGCACCTGTTCGCAGAGGTTGTCGCGACGCTTGGCCTCATGCTCGTGATCTTCTCGCTCACACGCACCCGCCGCGGCGCGGCAGCGCCCGCTGCGGTCGGCGCGTACATCGGCGCCGGGTACTTCTTCACCAGCTCCACGAGCTTCGCGAACCCCGCCATCAGCATCGGACGCATCTTCTCGAACACGTTCGCCGGCATCGCGCCATCATCCGCACCGGGATTCATCGCCGCACAGCTCATCGGAGGCATCGCTGCGATCGCGCTGCTGCGAGTCCTATACCCCGACGTGACGCCAGCGGAGGCCGCGGAGGTCATGCTCCCGCACAGCCACTAGTCCAACAGCTCCTTGACGTAGCGCTGGTGCAGTCGGCCGAGCGTCGTCTTTTCCGGATGGAAGTCGATGGCGTTCCACAGCAGTCCGGACGCCGGCGACCAGGCGACGATCAGGTACACACCGAGCACGAGCGCAGCCGTTCGCAGCCTACGCGAGCTCGACAGCGCGGCCAGCGGCAGCACCCACAGCACGTACCAGGGCAGAACCCAGCTGAGGGTCACCAGCAGGGCCACGCTCGCCCAGCCGGACGCCGTGATCGACCGATCGGAGATCGGCCAACGCCGGCTCCAGGCCAGCCAGCAGCACAGGAGCACCAACGCGACCAGGACGCCGCTGAGGCCCTCGCGCAGGCCTGTGCTCTCCCCGCCCGCGCCAGCCGCCAGACCGATCAGGTTGGGAACGCTCTCGCTGGTAACCAGGCTGCCCTGCGTGCTGAGATCGGGGATGTGCAGGCCAAAGGCCAGCAGGCTTGCGGCGCCGACCACCACGCCTGCCACGACCATTCCCAACAGCACCTGGATCAGCGCGCGCGGAGCCCGCAGCAGACCCGCCAGCACGACTGGGATCAGGACTCCCCCCGACGCCTTGATGGCCGTCGCTGTCACGAAGGCGGCGCCCGCCCCGATGTCGAGGGCCGCAAGCGGGAGCAGCCATCCGCGCAACCCGATCGACGAGGTCCCGCCCGCCTCGCCCGCCTCTCCCGCCTCGCCCGCCTCGCCTGCCTCGCCCGGCGGGTCTTGCGCTGGCGCTCGCGCTCGCGTCAGGAGCAGGAGGTAGAAGCCGAGGACTATGAAGAACATCATCAGGAAGTCGTTGTGGTCGCCACCGAGTCCCCACACCAGGACGATCGGGTTCAGGCCGACGAGCGAGATCGCGGCCAGCGGGTCGCGTCCCAGCAGACGCGCGCACCTCCAGACCAGGAAGATCGTCGCCAGGCTGGCCACCACCAGGATGCCCTTCAGCGCCCAGAAGGAGGCGGCCACGCCGAGGGGGACCACGGCGAACGTCAGCAGCGTGAACAGCGGTCCGTAGGGGCTGAGCAGCTGGTGCCAGTTGCTCACGAGGAAGCTCGGATCGTCGTGGGGCTCGAGGATCGGGATCGTCGTGTAGGGGTTCAGATGGTGCACGACCTCCATGCGCCCGTAGTTGATGTAGTTGAAGATGTCCGTCAACGCCAGCGGCGGGGCGAGCAGGAAGATCGCGTGAGCGGCCACGATCGCTGCGATGACCCAGCGGGCTGGCAGCCGTGGCGCGCACTTGAGCGCGACGAGATAGCCGGCGTACATGACCACGATCGCGCCCGTGAACAGGTACCTGAGCGTCGTGGCGTTGTCGGTGAACCCGTGCAGCAGCCCGCCCAGCGGACCGGCCATCCAGCGCGGGAAGTAGCCGATGTGCGTGGTCGGCGTCAGGATGCTCGGACGGTTGGCCGCCATCAGCACGACGAACAGGCTGAGCGCCACGATCGCCGCCAGCGCCAGCGCTCCGGCCAGCGCGCCGGTGTCCGCGCCGGCGAGCTCGCGGGCGCGCCTGCGCGAGAGCCAGCCGCGGGGTCCGGCCCGCCGCTCGCCGGTGGGCGAGCCGCGAACGGGGAGGGTTGTCGCGTCGCCCGGCATGCTCAGCGTCGCCACGATATCCGCCCGGCAACGCAAAGGGCCCGCCGAAGCGGGCCCTCCAAGCATGGTTCAGTGTCCCTGGACTACTAGATCGTCTGGACGTTTACGGCCTTGGGACCCTTCTCGCCCTGCTCCGGGTCGTAGGAGACCTTCGCCCCCTCCTGCAGCGAGCGATAGCCCTCGCCGTTGATGCCGGTGTGATGGACGAACAGGTCCTTGTCACCGTCATCCGGGGTGATGAAGCCGAACCCCTTGTCGTCGCTGAACCACTTTACTGTGCCAGTTGGCATGGTGTGAATTCCTCCACGGTATGTGCGTGCTGCTACGCGGAGGATGCTTCTCAAAGCTTCGACCTGCGAGCGCTTGCACTACTTTCGCCGGTCTTGTGCGCCGGCCATACACGACGACCGTAGCACGTCGCAACGATCGCATGTTGTCGAGTTGTTGCAGGCGGACGGCCGGCGGTCCGCCGCGTCGCGGCCGCCAACGGGGCTAGGGTGGGGCGATGGACGCACGGACGGACCCGGATCCCCGGCCGGTGCAGGTGCAGCCGCTGCGGCTGAAACGCCTGCTGCCGCCCGGCGATCCGGCCACCGTCGCGGAGATCGTCGAGGAGCTGGGGCTCTGGGACAGGCCCCTCCCGACGCCCGACCGGGCGCGGGTGATGCTCAACATGATCAGCACCGCCGATGGCCGCGCGTCCGTGGGAGGGCGCTCGGGACCGATCAGCGACCGCGCCGACAGGAAGCTGTTCCACGGCCTGCGCGCCGCTGTGGACGCGGTGCTCGTGGGCGCGGGCACGGTTCGCACCGAGCGCTACGGACGGATCATCCCGGACGCCTCGCGCAGGCAGGAGCGACGGCGGCGGGGGCTCAGCGAGGAGCCCCTGGCGTGCATCGTCTCCGGGCGACTGGCGCTGGAGGAGGACATCCCGCTGCTCGGCGAGCCCTCCGCGCGAGTGGTGGTCCTCACCGCCTCCGCGGCGAGCCTCCCCGCGAGCGCCGCCCACGTCGACTACGTGCGCGCCGCACGCGACGGCGCGCTGGACCTACCGGCGGCGCTGGCCGAGCTGCGCGAGCGCTTCGCCGTGCACAGCCTGCTGTGCGAGGGCGGACCGCATCTGGCCTGCCAGCTGCTGGCGGCCGGGTTGGTCGACGAGCTGTTCCTCTCGCTGGCGCCGCTGCTCGCGGGAGGCGAGCCGTCCGGCGGGCAGGCGCTGCGGATCCTCGCCGGGGACGAGCTCGATCCCCCGGTCGAGCTGGAGCTGCTGGGAGCGCTGCGCGGCGGCTCCCACCTGTTCCTGCGCTACGGCGTCTCCGCGCCCGAGCGGGTCTCGCGCGAGACGACGCTCAGCAGCTCGCTCGCCAGCTGACGGCCCTGCCTGGCCACGCGCGGCGTGGCCGCGATGCGCACCACCACCTCCTCGCCGTCGAGCTCCTCGAGCGTGATGCGCGGCGCGTCGCGCAGCGGCGTCTGCAACGACCTCTCGAGGATCTCCTGCAGGTCGCCGGGCGTCATCCCGGCGCGCAGGCGCGCGCGCAGGTTGACCGCCTCGGGCTCGCGCAACGGCAGCACCGCCACGTTCAGGACGACGCTGTTGGGCACCATGATCGAGTCGTCGCCCGTGGCGAACGTCGTGTACAGCAGCCCCAGCGAGCTGACTGTTCCCTCGATCCGGCCGGCCAGCGGCCCGCCCTGCAGACGCACGCGCTCGCCCACGCGGAAAGGACGGGCGCTGAGCAGGACCATGCCCGCGATCAGGTTGCCGAGCGTCTGCTGCGCGGCCAGCCCGAAGATCACGGCCGTGAACGCGGTGCCCAGGGCCAGCGTTTTGGCTTCCACGCCCGCCACGCGCAGGGCCACCAGCAGCGCCAGCACGACCGTCAGCAGGCGGATCAGGAACCCGACCGTGCCGGCCGTCGCCGGGTCCAGGCGCCTGAACAGCGGCGGACCGAGACCGCGGCCGATGTCCCGCGCGATCGCCCAGCCGAGGATCATCAGCGCGAGCACCGTCACCACCGTCACCACCGAGCCCAGCGGCGCTTCCAGCACCACTTCGGTCCCGTGTCCGTTCGACCTGTGCACGGACTCGCCCAGAGGTTGACGCGGTTGTCGTAGAGAACGACCACGCCCACGAACAGCGGCACCAGAACGAGCGCCTCCAGGCGGGCGCGCTTGACCACGCGCGGGTTGATCTGGCGCAGCAGGCCGACCTCCTTCCAGGCCTGGCTGCGGGTTTCGAACATCTTCGGCGGGGTCCTGGGGACGGGCATGGCCGTCAATGATGGTGCATGACCGGCCTTCACCCCGGGATGGGCGTGCGCAATCGACCGGTCGCCAGCCCCGCCAGGGAAAACCGCGGGATGCAGGCGACGCCGCCGGCGACGGTGGCCACGCGTACGCTAGGTCTGGGTGTAGATGACCATCGCCAGGCCGAACGCCAGGCAGTACACGGCGAAGGGGATGAGCGTCCTGGTCTTGAAGTAGCGGACCAGGAATGCGACGGTGAAGACGGCTGTCACGGCCGCGGCGGCGCACGCCACGAGCGCCTGGCCGCGGATCCCGTCGCCGAGGTGGCCGAGCAGGTCGGGCAGCTTGAAGACGCCCGCCGCCAGGATGATCGGGGTGGCGAGCAGGAAGGCGAAGCGCGCCGAGTCGCTGTGATCCAGGCCGCGCGCGAGACCGGCGCCCATCGTCACGCCGTCGCGGCTGATGCCGGCGACCAGCGCAGTCGACTGGGCGACGCCGACGACCAGCGCCTCGCGGTACTCGAGCGTGTCCAGCTCGCGCGCGCCATCCGGCTTGGCCCCCTCCCGGACGGCCAGTTCGCGTACCTCCGCGCGGCGGCGGAAGCGCTCGGCCGCGAACAGCACGCAGCCGTTGACCATCAGGAAGATCGCCGCGACCTCGGGCTTGGCCGTCAGCGTGCGCAGCTGATGCTCGAGCGCCAGGCCCAGGATCCCGGCGGGGATGCTGGCGGTGACGATCAGCCACGCCAGGCGCTCGGTTGTGGTCTCGATCCGGCGCGTGGACAGCGTGCGGAAGAAGGCACGCACGATCTGCACCCAGTCGCGCCAGTAGTACGCGAGCAGGCCCAGGGCACTGCCGACGTGCAGCGTCACGACGAACGCCAGCCAGAAGGATTCCTGCTGCGACTGGGCCTTGACCAGCGCGTTCCAGCCGAACAGCGTGGGGAACAGCACCGTGTGCCCGAGGCTGGAGATCGGGAACAGCTCGCTCACGCCCTGCAGCACGCCGAGCACGATCGCCTGGAAGTAGCTGATCGCCGAGGCGAGGGGGATGGCCGCGAGGATCTGCACCGCGGCGAGAGCTTATTGCCTGGCTTGCGCGCACGCGAAGCGCATACCCTGCCGTCGATGCGACCGGGGGACCCTCAGACGGAGCCGTCGCTCGCGGAGATCGTGCGCCAGTGGGGCCGGATCGGCTGCATCGGCTTCGGCGGGCCGCCCGCGCACGTGACGCTGCTGCGCGAGCTGTGCGTGAGGCGGCGCGGGTGGCTGACCAGCGCCCAGTTCGAACGGGCGATCGCCGCCACCAACCTGCTCCCCGGCCCGGCCTCGACGCAGCTTGCCATCTACTGCGCGTGGCGGCTGCGCGGCACGAGGGGGGCGCTGCTCGGAGGGCTCTGCTTCATCGCACCCGGGCTGGTGGCGATCCTGGCGCTGGCCGCGCTGTTCCTGTCCGGATCGCCGCCCGCCTGGCTGCGGGGCGCGGGCATGGGCGCGGGCGCGGCGGTCGCCGCGGTGGCCGTGCGCGCCGGATTGGGCGTCGCCGGCCCGATCTGGGCGGGCGCGGCCGACCGCCGCCGCGTCCGCGTGCTCGCGTACGGGCTCGCCGGCGGGATCGCCGCCGCGCTGGCGGGACCGTGGCTCGTGCTCGTCCTGCTCGCATGCGGCGCGGCCGAGCTCGCGCACCGGGGACTGCCATCGTGGCCCCTGCTCGCGGCCGTCGCCGACCCCGGCGGCACGCTGGCGCTCGTATGGACCGCGCTGAAGGTCGGTGCGCTGGCCTTCGGGGGCGGTTTCGTGATCGTGCCGCTGATGCAGTCAGACGCGGTGAGCACATACCACTGGATGAGCCATGGGCAGTTTCTCAATGCGGTCGCGCTGGGACAGGTCACCCCTGGGCCGGTCACCCAGACGGTGGCCGTCGTGGGCTACGCCGCCGGTGGGTTGCCCGGCGCCCTGCTGGCCGCCGCGGTCGCGTTCGCGCCCTCGTTCTCCTTCATCCTGCTCGGCGCCGCGCGCTTCGAGCGCCTGCTCGTGAACGAGCGCGTGCTCGCGTTCCTCGCCGGTGCCGCGCCCAGCACCGCCGGCGCGATCGTCGGCGCGGCCGTGCCGCTGACGGCGGCGCTCGGCGAGAGCTGGCAGTACGCGGTGCTCGCCGGCGGGGCCGTAGCTCTGCTCGTGCTTCGCCGCGGCGTCGTGCCGACGCTTCTGCTGGCCGGGTGCGCGGGCGTCGCGGCCGCCCTCCTCGGCGCGCCGATCCCGCGCTGAGGGCCAGCCGACACACCGCACAGACGCAGCAGTCTCCACAGCTCTGACCATCGAAATCTGTCACGATTGGCAGGTGGTGTCACCCCGCGCGAAGCGAATCGCACGTACGATTCTGCCGGCCCCGCTCTACCGAAGGTATCGCCGACGAAGGATCGCGTCGCTAATCGCGAACTACCCCGCGCACGACGTCACGCGCGTTCACGGCGGCCACACCCTGCGTATCCGCCTGACAGATCCGATGGCGGAGGGATGGTACGATCACGACGGAACTCCGAGAGGCGTGGACTTCCTGCGTGAGCAAGGTGTGCTGATTCGGGGGGCCAAGGTCTTCGACATCGGCGCACATCAGGGAGTTGTCGCGCTCGTGCTCGCGGCAGACGTTGGCGAGATGGGACATGTCGTCGCTGTCGAGGCCGGTCCACACAACGCGCGCATCGCAGAGGCAAACCGCAGCTTGAACGGCGCGAAGAATCTCACCGTGATCTGCGCTGCCGGTGCGGCGACCGAGGGGAGCGTGTCGTTTTCTGACAGCCTGAACGGGCGGGTCGAAGGGCGTGGTGCATTGGTCGAGGTCGCCACGCTGACCATCGACGGCCTGGCGAGTGAGTACGGCACGCCTGACCTCGTCGTCATCGACGTGGAGGGGTATGAGGAACAGGTTCTCAAAGGTGGCACAAAGACGCTAAAAAACGGTTCTACGACCTTTATGGTGGAGGTCCATAAACCTGAGGCTTTGCGCACCCACGGTGCGAGCGCTGATGCGATCGCCGACCACTTCCTCGCTTTTGATCGGTATGTGAGTCGCAACAAGCACGAGCCGTTCGTGCCTTTGGAAGGTCCACCACCGGCGGGCCGCTTCTTTCTCGTCGCAATCCCGGCGACCCGCCGGTGAGCGGCCGACAGAACCGGCGGCGATACGCCGTCAGCGCAGCCAGGAGCCTCCAAACGCGTCCCTGTCGGTCCTCGGACGTCGAGCGCCCGGTCACCTGACCACAGACGGGACTGCTCCGCACGGGCGGGCGATCTTCACAACCGCTTCACACGATCGTTGCTGTTTGGTCACAAAAGAACGCTCTTTGCGGAGAAATCTGTCTGATATGAGCGGTCAGGGAACGACATCGCAGATGCCGGAGGCGACGAGCAGGGTCGACATGCACTGCCACTCGACCGCCTCGCAGGAGTCCAGGCTCGGCGTGCAGCGGGCGGTCGGGCTGCCGGAGTGCGCCACGCCGCCGGAGGAGGTCTACGAGCTGGCCAAGCGGCGGGGCATGGACTTCGTGACGATCACCGACCACGACACGATCGCCGGCGTCATGCAGATAGCCGATCGTCCCGACGTGTTCGTCTCCGAGGAGCTGACTGCGCACTTCCGCGGCGAGCCCCAGGCGGTGCACGTGCTCTGCTACGGCATCTCCCCCGAGGACCACGAGTGGCTGCAGGCGCACGGCGGCGACGTCGAGCTGTGCGCCGCGTACATGTACGAGCGGGAGATCGCGTGCGCGCTGGCGCACCCCTACTACACGGTCGCCGCCCCGCTGAGCGCGCGCCACCGCCGCCGGCTGGCCGAGCTGTTCGGGGTGTGGGAGATCCGCAACGGCGCCCGCGCCCGCGAGCTCAACCGGCCGGCGGCCACGTACATCGCCACCCGCGACGGCATCGGCATCGGCGGCAGCGACGACCACGCCGGGGTGGACATCGGGCGCACGTACACCGAAGCGCCGCGCGCGCGCACTCCGCAGGAGTTCCTCGCGCACGTGCGCGCCGGCAACGTGCTCGCGCGCGGCGCATCAGGGGAGCGCCGCCAAGTGGGCCCACGCCGCGATCGCGCTGGCCGCGCGCTCGCTCGGGCGCGGCAGCGCAGGCGAGCAGGCCGGGCGCCCGGACCCGCGCGCGGGTGATGACGATGGTTCAGCGGCTGCTGCGCGAGGCCGACGCCCGGCACGGCCCCAGCGGCAGTGATCTGACGCCCGGAGGACGCCCGCTGCCTGCTGCGCGCATGGCTGAGCGCGGTCGAGCTCGACCACCTCGACGAGCGCGGCCTGATCGCCCACATGCAGGAGGACGGCTTCAGCCACGCGGACCTGTACCGACGGGCCTGCCGCCTGCACGAGCGCAAGCTGCGGCGCGCGGTCGACGTGGCCGTGGCCGCCGCGAGCGGCCAGGCGGACGTCCTGGCGGCCGCCGAGGGCCTGTTCGAGGCGTGCATCGCCGCCATCCCGTACGCGCCCGCGACCGCGTTCCTGGCCGGCGAGCAGGCGAAGATGGCCGCAATCCCATACTCGGCGACGCGCGGGCTGGGCCAGCGAGCCGGGGAGCCCCGGCGCGAGGACGGCGAGCACCCGCGGGTGGCGATCCTCGCCGACGGCATCGGCTCGATGCACGGGGTCACGCGAACGATCGAGGAGATCCGCCAGCGCGGCGTACCCGGCTTCGAGATCGAGGTGGTCGGCACCGACCCGGAGGTCGACAGGCGCCTGTCGGCCGTCGCGGAGATCGACGTGCCCTTCTACCCGGGCCTGCGGATCGGCGTCCCGAGCCTCCCGGCCGCCGTGCAGACGCTCGCGGGCTCGGGCGGCGGGGACTACGATGCGATCCACGTCTGCTCGCCGGGACCCGCCGGCATCGCCGGCGCGCTCGTGGCGCGCGCGCTGGGCCTGCCGCTGGTGGGCAGCTACCACACCGAGCTGACCGCCTACGCGGGGCTGCGCTCGGGCGAGCGGCGCGTGGCCGACGCGATGGCGCTGGCCGTCAGCGCCTTCTACAGACGCCTGCGATGTCGTTCTCTCCCCCAGCCGGGCCTCCGACGACGCGCTGGCAGCGATCGGGATGCCACCGGAGCGGGTGCTGCGCTGGGACCGCGGCGTCGACACCTCGCGCTTCGAGCCGGCGCTGCGCGAGCGAGGGCCTGCTGCCGGGCGCCATCACCGTGCTGTACTCGGGGCGCATCACACGCGAGAAGGGCGTCGGACTGCTCGCCGACGCATTTCTGCGGGCGCACGCAAGCGACTCCCGCCTGCACCTCGTGCTCGCCGGGGGCGGGCCCGAGCAGGAGCACGTGCGCGAGCGCCTCGGCGAGCACGCGACGTTCCTCGGCTGGCTGGAGGGCGAGGAGCTGGCCCGTACGTACGCGAGCGCCGACATCTTCCTGTTCCCGAGCGCCACCGACACCTTCGGCCAGGTGATCCTCGAGGCGCAGGCGAGCGGTCTGCCGGTGATCGCGCTCGCCAAGGGCGGCCCGCTGTCGCTGATCGAGGACGGTGTGAGCGGACTGCTGTGCGAGGGCGACGCCGAGCAGCTCGCTGACGCCGTGCTCGAGCTCGCGGGCTCGCCGCTGCTGCGTCAGCACCTCGCCCGCGCGGCGCTTCGCTCGGTGCGCCTGCGCACCTGGGAGCGCACGCTGCAGCGGCTGGCGGACGGCTATGACCGGGCGCTGGCCGATCTCCGACCGGCCGGCCACGGCGGGGGGCGCCTGCCCACCGGCGCGAGCGACCGCGCGGCCTGACGCGTCGCCTGAGGATCCATGCCCGGCACGCCATCCACACGGCCCCGACAGACGATCGCGGTAGCCCTGCACGGGATCGAGCCGGCGACGTTCGAGCGCTGCGCCGTGATCCGCGACTGGCTCGACGACCACGGCGTCGACCGCGTCACGCTGCTGGTGATTCCCGCACGCGACCTGCATCCCGTCGGCGAGCGCTCGCCGGAGATGGTCGACTGGCTGGGCGAGCGCCGCCGTGCAGGCGATTCGATCGCCCAGCACGGCTTCCAGCACGTACGCCCGCGCGTGGGCGGCTCCGCGCGCGAGCTGCTGGCCCGCGTCCACGGCCAACGGGGGGGCGAGTTCGTCGGGCTGGACGGCGAGGAGACCCGTCGCGCGGTCCACGCCGGCTGGCGCGTGCTCAAGCTCGCCGGCATCGAGCCGGACGGCTTCGTCGCCCCCGCCTACGCGTACACCGCCGCGCTGCGCCAGGCGTTGAGCCTCAGGTTCCGCTGGTGGGCGGGGCTGCTGCGGGTGCACCGCGCGCAGCCGGGGCTCGCCGCGAGCGCGCGCGAGCCAGTGGCCCCCGCCTGGAGCTTCGCCGCGACCGGGCCGCTGAGCCGCGTCTTCTCGCCGTCGCTGGTGCGCGCCGGCTCGCTGCTGCCGACGAGCACCCTGCGCCTGGATCTGCACCCGGCCGACCTTCAGCACCCGCGCCACATGATGGCCCTGGAGTGGGTGCTCGCGGGCCCGGGCTCGCGGCGCACCGCCATCACCTACCGCGAGCTTGCCGGAGTGTGAGCGGGGCGACCTGTGGTCAGCCCTTGGCGGCGGTGAACATCGAGGGTTCGAACGACTTGACCGCAGACAGCCCCGCGTAGCCCAGGTGCTTCAGTCCGAACAGGTCCTCGATCGTGCGCAGCAGCGAGAAGTGGTTGAACTTTTCCTCGTTGGTCGTCCCGGCCTTGACGAACGGCGAGAGCAGCAGCGCTCCCACCGCCCCGCCGCCGCGTGGGGCGCCGGCCGGCGACTTGGAGGGCATGTTCGGGAACAGCGGCTGACCGCAGCATGAGCTCGAGTCGGCGAATTCGCCGCTCGACGGCGCCTCGTCGACGGTGATCACGAGCAGACCGCTTTCCTTGTAGGCCTTCGAGCCCGTGATCTCGGGGACGACCTCCTTCAGGAACGTGCCGGATGGCGCAAGGCCGGCCGGCGCGCCGGGAGTGCACGGTGTTGGGTTGCCGTCATGGCAGCGGTCGGGCACGATGTAGGAGAAGCTCGGCGTGCGCTTGGCGTCGGCCAGGTCACCCTTCAGGCTGTCGAAGCCGACGTCGTCGGCTGCGCAGGCGGGCGAGTCGAGCACCGAGTCGAAGTACACGAACGGGTTGCGGAACGTCGCGTAGGCGCCGGTGCTCGAGCTCTGCGCGGCGGTCGGGTCGGCCTGTCCCAGGGTCGGATGAGCGCACGCGCCCGCCTGCGCGCCGGCTTCGTCGATGCCCTGCACGTAGGCCCGCCAGGTGAGCTGCTTGGCGGTCAGCTGCCCGGCGAGGGTCTGCGTGGAGGCCGGGTACACGCAGCCGTTGCCGAGCGCCTGTTCGTCGGCACCGGTGCTCACGGGCGCTATTTCGGTGTAGTTGGGGCAGTTGGCCGCCGTTTCCGCGGTCGGCCCCTGGCCGCTGAGCAGAGCCACCTCGTTGGCCAGCTCCTCGTGCGCGACCGCGTCGTAGCGGACGAGCAGCTCTCCCGCTCGCTCGAGCGTCTGGGCAAGGTAGGGAGCCGCGGAGGCCGGTCCGAACACCGACGCGTACGGCTGGTCGGAGAGCATGATCACGAACACGTGCTTGACCGGCGGGAGCTTCGTGGCCGAGCCGCCGGCGGCGGAGTTGGAGGTGCTGCCTTCCGAGCCGGAGGTGCTGCCTTCCGAGCCGGAGGTGCTGCCTTCCGAGCCGGAGGTGCTGCCTTCCGAGCCGGAGGTGCTGCCTTCCGAGCCGGAGGTGCTGCCGCTCGAGCTGGACGGCGCTTTCGCCGCGGCTTTCGTCGTGCTGCCGGCCGCGGCCGGTGCCGGCGTCGGTTCGGATTCGGATGCCGAGGACGAGGGTTCGCCGCCGGGCGCCGAGGGGGAGGATTCGGACGTCGACGTCGACGTGGACGCGGAGGCGGAGGCGCCCGACGGCCCGGAGGCGGGAAGCACGACCTTCAGGGGCGAGCGCGCGGCCGCAAGCGTGCCCACGCGGGAGCCGGCGACGTTGCCCAGGAGCACGCCGAAGCCGAGGAACACCAGCACCAGCAGCGCCGAGACCCGTGGCGGGGGAAGCCTCAGGCTGGAAGACGTCCGCACGGCACCGCTCGCGGCCGGGACGGGTGCGGCGGAGCTCTCCGGGATGGCGCCCTCGGGACGTGCCAGGCCGGCGCGCCGCAAGAGCTTCTCGAGCTGCGGGCTGCGCGACCCGACGCGCGCGCCGCATGCGAGGCAGTAGCGCTGGTCGTGGGCGAGCGGGGAGCCGCAGTCCTCGCACGGCTGGGGGCGCTCGACGCTGATGGCCGGCGCCTCCTACTCGTCCGAGCTCGCAGCGGGCCCGGAGGCCGGGGCCGTCCTGGTGGGCGAGCAGGGCGTCCATCACCGACGTGGCGCCATCCCGCCCATCGACGGCGCTGCTCGGCTGGCGCTCCATGAGGGTCGTGCCACACTGCCAGCAGTAGAGCGCACCCCGGCTGTGCGGCGCCGCGCAGCTCGGGCAGTTGCCGGCCACGCCGTCCTGCTCCATGCGCAGCAGGCGCTCCACCTCCGCCAGCTCGGCGTCGCGTTCCTGCAGCACCGCCGCGCGGCGCACGAGCACGTCGAGGCGGAAGTGGTCGCGGATGGCCATCTCGTAGGCGAGCCCGCCCAGGTCCCAGTGCAGCTCGGTCACCTGCTCGGCGAGCGCGTCGCGCCTGCGGCGCAGGTCCGAGCGCGCTCGTCCTGCGTCGCGGGCACGGGCGGGGAGGTGGGCGCTGCCGAGCCGGGCGGAGCCGACGTAGCGCTCGCCGGCGGGCGATGCGCGGCAGCGGACTCTGGCCTGCCCTGGCCGAACGGGTCGCGGAGGATGCCCATGCGCCTAACCGGTTTCGACCACGTCGGGAAGGTTCTTGGATCTTTCCTCGTAGCTCTTGCCCTTGGCCCCTTTGAGGCCGTTGAGCACGGAGGGCGGAGCAGGGTGGCTCTCGCTCGAGCCGGCCCCGCCCGAAGACGAGCCGGAGCCTTCCGCGGAGGAGCTCGATCCGCCGTTGGAGACCCTGACCACCTTGGCGCCCGGGAAGCTCTTCCTCAGGCCGGCGCAGGGCCTTTTCGGCTTCGGCCTTCTTGTGATAGACGCCCGAGTAGATCACGTAGCTGCCGGCGGTCAGGCTGCTGAATTCTTCGGACTTCAGCGCGCCGACCGCCTTGGCGCCCTTGGCGCTCGCCGCCGACTTGGCGCTTTCCACGGCGCTGACGGTCGTGCCCGACTGGGGCAGCGTCTGCAGCTGCACGGTGTAGCCGGTCGTTCCCGACGGCCAATCGCCGGTGAAGGACGTTTCGGTCGACGCCGTGCTGGCGGTGCTCGCCGACGGCGCCGGCCGACGCTGATCACCTGCGCCGGCGCCGCGCTCTGCTTGGAGGCGCCCGCGCGCCCGATCAGCACGCCCACGCCCATCGCCAGCAGCAGCACGCCGACGCCCGCGATCACCGTCAGGGTGTTGTTGGCGCTGGCCGGCGCTGTCGGCGGAACGAGCGCCCGGCGCGGGCGCGGCGTGGCGCCCGGCGCGGTCGGCGCCGCAGCCTGGGAGTCGCGGCCGCTCGGCGGCCCGCCGCGCAGGACGCTGCTCATCGGGACGCGCCGCTCGCCGCACTCCAGGCAGTAGCGCTGGTCGGCTGCCAGCGGCGCTCCGCAGCTCGCGCACTGCGCGGCGGCGCCGGCGTGAGGGTGCGATGAGCTTGCGATCGATTCGGTGGACAGGATGACTACCTTCGTGTCTGCGCCCGGGCGACGGAGGGCGACGCCCGCCGCGCGGCTGTGAAGCTCTCCGTGCTGCTCACGTATGGTCGAGCCCCACTCGTACGGTCGGGCGTGACGATTTTGTGAAGGCTGCGGCGCCTCACCGCTCCGCCTCACCGCCGCGGGCTGCGCGTCACTGATCCGGGGCGGGCGCGGGCAGGCAGGCGGCCTACGCTGCCATGCCGCCGCTTGGCAGCAGCGAAGCGGACGCCTGCCTGGGCTGTGCGAGGTCACCCACGCGTGCTGCCGCGCACAGCCCCGCAACCAGCGAGAGGACGAGTGTCCAGGCGGCGATGATGAGCACGAGGATCATTTGAAGCTCCGGTTTCCGTGGGCCAATTCCTCATCAAGTATATCAGCTTTATAAACATCACGCGGGCCGGCCTCCAACTCCCTGCGGTACGATCTTGAAGTCAAGCGTCTGAGGGCAATCCCGGCTCGAGCTGGCGGCATCGATGCCGCCACACCGCATCGAATCAACGCCGACCGGGTTACCAGGGATGAGCCCGCGAGCGCGCGGCCCGCGAGCCGTGGCCGAACCGGGCACACGACCGCGCAAAGACGATGGCGAGAACGGGCAGGGACTTGGATATGAGGAGCTTCAGGAGCACACGCGTAACGGCCTTGCAGGTGCTGGCTCTGGCGAGCCTGGCCCTGGCGCTGCCCCTCGCCTCGCAGGCCGCGACCAAGAAGGCGCCGCCGCCGACCGTGTCGACCGGGGGCGTCGGTCATGTGCGAGGCTCCTCGGCCGTGCTCGACGGGGTCGTCAATCCTCGCGGCGCGGCCACCACCTACTACTTCCAGTACGGCCCGACCGTCGCCTACGGCTCGCAGACGACCGCCGCCAGCTTGCCCGCAGGCGAAGCGAGCATCGACGTGGGCCAGACCGCCACCGGATTTCTGTGCGGGCTACCACTACCGCCTCGTCGCCTCGAACGACAACGGCGAAGCGTTCGGTAAGGACCGCACCTTCGCCGCGAGCACGATCCGGGGCACGTTGGTGTTGCTCAAGCCATCCGCGCCAACGGTGTTCGGGAGCACGCTGATCCTGAGCGGCACCCTGTCGGGGACGGGCCGCGCCGACCAGCAGATCGTGCTGCAGGCCAGCCCCTACCCCTATCTCGAAGCCTTCATCAACGTCGGCCTTCCGATCGTCACGAACTCCGCAGGCGGTTTCTCCTTCCATGTAGCGAGCCTGTCGACGAGCACTCAGTTCCGCGCCAACACAGTCGCCCCGAGGCCCATATACAGCCCCCTGGTGACCGCCAAGGTGGCTGTGCGCGTGACCTTGAGCGTTCGCTCCGCCGGCCGCAAGGGGCTCGTGCGTCTGTACGGAACGGTCACGCCCGCCGAGGTGGGCGCACGAGTCGACTTCCAGCTGGAGAAGCCGACGCGACCCGGGAATACCGAAGCGACCTCCGAAATTACCACGAAGTTCTCGACGCAATTCAAGGCGGTAGTCAAGCGGGGCACCAAAGCCACCTCGCGCTTCTCCACCGTGGTCAAGATCCTCCACGGCGGAGAATACCGCGCATTCGTTCAGGTGCCCAAGGGAGCGCTCCTGCCCGGCTGGAGCCAGACCGTGGTGCTCGGCGCGGCCCCGAAGTCCAAAGGCAAGACCAAGAAACACTAACGCGGACGGGCCCCGGGCCCGGCGGCCTTCGGCGGCTGCGTCTAGACCAGCCCCCTGCCGGCGAGCAGGTCCATCACGCGCTCGACCTCTTCCTCGACCGTTTCCTCGTGGCTGCCCAGCACCAGGTCGGGTTCCGAGGGCGCCTCGTACGGTGCCCCCACCCCGGTGAGACCGGCAAGCTCGCCCGAGCGCGCCCGCGCATAGAGCCCCTTGGGGTCTCGCCGCTCGCACAGCTCCAGCGAGGCGTCCATGAAGATCTCCAGGAAACCAAGATCGTCGGCCGCGTGCAGCGCCGCCGCCGCCAGGCGATCAGCCGCGTAGGGACTGACGAGACTGACCAGGACGATCGTCCCCGACTCCGCAAGCAGCCTCGCCACGTGAGCCGTGCGCCGCACGTTCTCCCTGCGTGCATCCTCATCGAACCCGAGGTCGCCGTTGAGACCGTGGCGCAGGTTGTCGCCGTCGAGCAGGAACGCGGGCTGGCCGACTGCGATCAGGCGCTCCTCCACGGCTGCGGCAACCGTCGACTTGCCGGCGCCGGGCAGCCCGGTGAACCACAAGGTGGCCCCGCCGTGCCCCAGCGACCGCCAGCGCCGCTCGCGGGTCATCCGCGTTCCCTGCCACCGCACGTTCGGGCTGCGCTCGCTCTTTGGCTCCGATCCACCTGCTGGGTGGGCGGGATCCTCAACCTCGGTGTCCAGGATGACTCCGGCCGCGACCGTGTCGTTGCTCGCCTCGTCGATCACGATCAGGCTGCCCGTGACGCGATTGCGCCTGTAGGAGTCGAACACGAGCGGGCGAGCTCAGCTCCATGTGCACACGCGCGAGGTCGTTGAGCTCGAGCGTGGTGGCGCTCTCTTCGCGGCGCAGGCTCTCCACGTCGATCCGGTAGCGGACGTCGACCTCGCCGACCATCGCCGTGCGCGTCGTGTGCTTGACCAGATAGCGCCGGCGCGGGCTCAGCGGCTGCTCGGACATCCAGCACAGCAGGCACTCGAACCGGCTGGAGACCGTGGGCTGGTTCTGCGTGCGCACGATCGTGCTGCCGCGCCCGACGTCGACGTCGTCGGCCAGCCTGAGCGCGACCGACATCGGCGGGAACGCCTCCGCGAGCGGCCCCTCGAAGGTGTCAATGCCAGCGACCGTCGTGCGCTGCCCGCTCGGCAGCACGACCACCTCGTCGCCCGGACGGATGATCCCCCCGGCGACCTGGCCCGCGTACGCGCGGTAGTCGGCCACGCTGGTGGACGGCGGGCGGATCACCCACTGCACCGGAAAGCGCACGTCGATCAGGTTGCGGTCGGATGCGATGTGGACGTGCTCGAGGTGGTAGAGCAGCGGCGGGCCCTGATACCACGGCATCGCATCCGAGCGCTCGACGACGTTATCGCCGAGCAGCGCCGAGATCGGGATGAAGGTCACGTCGGGCAGCTCCAGGCGTGCCGCGAACGTGTCGAACTCCTCGACGATCGCGTCGAACGCCGCCTCGTCGTAGTTGACCAGGTCCATCTTGTTCACGCACACGACCACGTGCGGGATCCCCAGCAGAGCACTGATGAACGCGTGGCGCTTGGACTGCGCGACGATGCCCTTGCGAGCGTCGACCAGCACGATCGCCAGATCGGCGGTGGAGGCACCGGTGACCATGTTTCGCGTGTACTGCTCGTGCCCGGGGGTGTCGGCGATGATGAACCGGCGCTGCGCGGTGGCGAAGTAGCGGTAGGCGACGTCGATCGTGATTCCCTGCTCGCGCTCGGCGCGCAGGCCGTCGGTCAGCAGGGAGAGGTCCACGAACTCGTGGCCCATCCGCCTGCTGGTCTGCTCGACGTGCGCCAGCTGGTCGGCGAGCACCTGCTTGGAGTCATACAGCAGCCTGCCGATCAGCGTGCTCTTGCCGTCATCGACCGACCCCGCGGTGGCGAAGCGCAGCAGGTCCGTCGGGCGCTCGGTCAGGCGCCGGAACACGTCCGTGGCGCTCTCACGCGGAAGAGGACCGGCGTGTGCGCCGTTCGAGCGGACTTTGCCGTTTCCGTTGATCGCCACTCCGCGCGAGGAGCTGCGGTACGCTCATCAGAAGTACCCCTGCCGCTTGCGATCCTCCATCGCCGCCTCGGTGACCCGGTCGTCGGCGCGGGTCTGACCACGCTCGGTCACCTCCGTGGCCGCGATCTCCGCAACCACCTCCGCGAGGGTGCTCGCGCCTGACTCGACGGCGCCGGTACAGCTCATGTCCCCGACCGTGCGATAGCGCACTCGCGCCGAGAACGGCTCCTCCCCCGCCATCAGCTCGACGAACGGGCTGACGGCGTACAGCATGCCATCGCGACGGAACACCTCACGTTCGTGGGCGAAATAGATCGATGGCACCTCCAAGCCCTCCTCGGCTATGTACTGCCACACGTCCAGCTCAGTCCAGTTGGAGATCGGAAATACCCGAGCATGCTCCCCTTTGCGAATGCGCCCATTGTAGAGGCTCCACACCTCAGGACGCTGCCTGTGGGGCTCCCACTGGCCAAACTCGTCACGGAAGGACAGGATGCGCTCCTTGGCGCGCGCGCGCTCCTCGTCCCGGCGGGCTCCACCGAACGCCGCGTCGAAACCGTGCTCGGCGATCGCGTCCAGCAGCGTGACTGTCTGCAGCGCGTTGCGCGACGCGCGCGGGCCCGTCTCCTCGACCGCGCGCCCCCTCAGGATCGACTCCTCGACCGTCGCCACGAGGAGCCTCTCGCCCAGCTCCTCGATCAGCCGGTCGCGGAACTCGATCGCCTCGGGGAAGTTGTGGCCGGTGTCGACGTGCATCACCGAGAACGGGAACGGGGCCGGGCGGAAGGCCTTCTCGGCCAGGCGCAGCAGCACGATCGAGTCCTTGCCGCCGCTGAACAGCAGCACGGGGCGCTCGAATTCCGCGACGGTCTCGCGCATCGCGTGGACGGCCTCGGCCTCGAGCGTGCGCAGGTGCGATAGGTGGTAGGTGGCGGGCATCCGTGCGGGTCGCTGACGATCGGCCGGCTCAGGGTGGCCGTGTCTGGCCTGACGATTGTGAACTTTAGGGCGCACCCGAGAGCTTAGGGCGCACCCGGGAGTCTTGTCAAGATTGGCACAATCGCATGCCCGGGTCGCGTCCCTCTACGCGAGCTCCCAGCGGACCCCGAGGCGGCGACAGGCGAGCACGTGCTCTGGGTGACCGCCAAGGCCGGCAAACGAGGATGGCTCATCGAGGCCGTGGATCCGGCGTCGCCAGCCAGTTCACGACACGGGTGCTCCGGGCGAACTCCGAACTGCGTGAATGGGCCGTCTCCGGTGACCGAGAAGATCCTGTAGCCCAACTCGCTGAGGAGACTCCACACGCCCTCCGGCGTCGCACCGTACAACGCCGCCGCCTCGCCAACATGCTCGAAGATCACCACGGGCCGGGCGTCGCGGAGCACGGCCCTCCCGCCTTCGAGCACCTCGAGCTCCGCGCCCTCGACGTCGATCTTGATCACGCTGGGCTTCACAGCGGCCAGCTCCGCCTCGAGCGTGGAGACTGTCACCGTGATGTACTGCGGATGGCCGCGCTCGTCGCTCACCTCCGGACTTCGCCGCAGTCCGCTCCAGCCATCCATCTGGGTGAAGTGACAGAACTGAGCGACGCCGGTGCTGGCCCCCACGGCCATCTGCCGGCAGTCCACATCGGGGAACGCGCTCGCGATCTCGCCGGCCAGGGCCGGAATGGGCTCGAACGCGACATGCCGACCCTGCGGCGCCACTCGCACCGCCTCACGCAGGATCTGTCCTCGGTTGGCGCCGACGTCGACGTAGGTCGCATCGGCGCTCAGCGTGCTGGCGAGGACGGCGCGAATCCCGATCGCCTCCCGTTCCGCCTGCCGCGCTCCGGCGTCCACCGCAGCCAGCAACTCAGGCCGTCCGAGACGTCGCGATGCTGCCCCGACCGCTCTCTTGGCGAACGCCACCGGCTGCAAGCCCACGCTGGCTGGAGACAGTGGTCGGTCTCCTGCCATTGCTGCGAGAGTCTACACAACGCCCCGCTTGGCGGCTAGGTGAACTCGGCCAGCCAGTCCGAGCCGCCGGCCTTGATCCTTTCGTAGATCTGCTGCGACTGGCGCACATGGCGGGCTTCCACACCGCGTTCCCATCGCCGCCAGCGTATCCCGTTGACCAGACGCGCCGCCGCGCCCACTCCCGGGACGCGTGAGACGGGCAGAGGACGCGGGCCGCTGCGATGCGCCGGGCTCAGCCCCCCGGTGCGAAAACCGGCGCCGTGGTGGTAGATGGTCTCGCCATAGATGCCGTAGTACAGGGGGTCGAGGTCGTTGCGATTGGATCGCAGCACCTGCACCCACGGCGTGTTCGACAGCTCCAGACTGCGCAACAGGTTGCCCCCCACGTCGCTGGTGAGCCTGCCCCGCCGGCCCGGCCAGGCGTAACCGCCGGACCAGTCGCCGTGTATGGCCCGCCATGTGCCCACGGTGGTCACGCAGAAGCAGGGGTGGGGCTGCGGCTGATCGACGTTCTCGGCTCGGCGCACGGCGACGAGGGCCGCCTCGGCCAGGCCGGAGGTTATGAGTGGCATCGGGTCCGCGATCGGAAACGCGTCACCGTCGAGGAACATCAGCAGATCTTCGTCGGAGGCCTCGTGTGAGATCTCCATCGCGAGGTGGTTGAGCTTGGAGGCATGCAGCCCCCGCTGCTCCAGGACCCGGTCGAAGTAGCGACCGTAGGACGCGTCTATCCCCTCGAGCGAGGTCCACGTCTGATAGGCAACCGAGATGTTCTCGCGCAGGTATCTGCTCTGAATCTCGATCCACCGCGGGGACTTGTAGTGCACGGAGGCGATGTAGAGCATCAGCGGGGGGATTTCTCAAACCGTGGTCGGAGGCTGTTGGGGTCCAACTCCGCCGCCGTCAGCCGCCATCATAGCTTCGCGGCACCCTTGCGGGCTCGCTGCAAGCCCGAGGTCGCGGCGCTGCGCGAGTGCTGGGGCGCGACGTCGTTACACTTTGGGATTATGACAGCGTCGGCTGCCGCTCGCTCCCAGATGAGGCGTGTGCCTGACTTCTTCATCGTAGGCAATCCCAAGAGCGGCACGACTGCCCTGTATGAGATGCTGCGGCGTCACCCGCAGATCTACATGCCCGATCTCAAGGAGCCGTGGTTCTTCGTGCCCGAGCTTCGCGCGCGCGCCCAACCGGGGAGATATGGCAAGCGCCCGGATACGCTCGAGGAGTATCTGGCGCTGTTTGATCCAGCCGGGCCCGAGCAGCGTGTTGGCGAGGCGACGCCGTCGTATCTTAGATCTCGCACCGCTGCAGCGCGCATCGCAGATCTGCAACCGAACGCGCGCATCATCGCCATCCTGCGTGAGCCCGCGAGCTTCCTGCGCTCGTTCCATCTCCAATGCGTGGAGAATCACACCGAGACAAAGAAGGATCTGCGCAAGGCGATCGCCCTCGAGGAGGCCAGGCGCGAGGGTAAACAGATCCCACGAACTTGCGCTTCACCCGAGGTGCTGCGCTATTCAGAGCATGTGCGCTACGTCGAGCAGCTGCGCCGCTATCACGCCGTCTTTCCACCCGAGCAGGTGCTGGTTCTGATCTACGACGACTTCCGGCATGACAACGACGCGACCGTACGGCAGGTGCTGCGGTTCCTGGAAGTGGACGACACGGCTCCGATCGAGGTGACGGAAGCGAATCCTACCGTGCGCTTGCGGTCCCGAAAAGTCGACGAACTCGTGCGCTCGATGTACAAGGGACGAGGCACGACCTCGCGAGCCGTCAAGGCTGCGGTCAAGACGCTCACGCCGACGCAACTGCGTCGCGACGCGCTTCGGGCGACCCAGCGTCACGTCGTCTACGGCAACCCTCGCCCGCCCGATGAGAGCCTGATGGTCGAGTTGCGTCGCCGATTCAAGGGGGAGGTCGTGGCGCTGAGCGAGTACCTGGACCGCGACCTCGTGACGCTCTGGGGCTATGACAGCATCGGTTGAGGCACAAGCTGCCGCGCGTACGCCGTCGCAGGACAGAGTGCCGGACTTCTTCATCGTCGGCCACCACAAGTGTGGCACGACTGCGCTTTACGAGATGCTGAGGAGCCACCCGCAGATCTACATGCCCGACGTCAAGGAGCCGTGGTTTTTTGCACGCGATCTTGGCGTTCGCTTCCAACCTGCTAGTCCACTTCCAGAGACACTTGACCAGTATCTTTCGTTGTTCGCTGCGGCGAGGCCAGAGCAGCGTGTTGGCGAGGCGACGCCGTCGTACCTCGTGTCTCGCACTGCAGCAGCCAGCATCGCGGATCTGCAACCGGACGCGCGCATCATCGCCATACTGCGAGAGCCCGCGAGCTTCCTGCGCTCGCTGCATCTGCAGAGCGTGCGGAATCAGGCCGAGACGGAGACGGATCTTCGCAAGGCGATCGCGCTCGAGGAGATGAGGCGGCAAGGCAAAGCGATTCCCCGCGATGCCATGAGGCCACAGGAGCTCCTGTATTCAGAGCATGTACGGTATGTCGAGCAGCTACGTCGTTATCACGCCGTGTTTCCACCCGAGCAGGTGCTTGTTCTCATCTACGACGACTTCCGGCATGACAACGAGGCGACCGTACGCCGGGTGCTGCGGTTCCTGGAAGTGGACGACACGGCTCCGATCGAGGTGACGGAAGCGAATCCGACGGTCCGCGTTCGGTCCGTGCGCCTGTACGAGCTCGTACGCTCACTTTCTATGGGACGGGGACCGGTTTCGCGAGTCTCGAAGGCCGCGATCAAGGCGCTCACGCCGCGGCAGCTGCGCCTCCAGGCGCTCCAGACCACCCGCGAACGCGTCCTCTACAGCAACCCTCCCGCGCCCGATGAGGAGCTCATGCTGGAGCTGCGCCGCCGCTTCAAGGGCGAGGTCGTGGCGCTGAGCGAGTACCTGGGCCGCGACCTCGTGACGCTCTGGGGCTATGACAGCATCGCCTGAGCCGGCGATCTCCGGCGGGCAGCGGCTGGGTCCGCTCGGCAGGCACTGGCGCGAGGAGGCCGAAAGAGAGCAGCAGGCCGTGCTCCCGTCCGGCAGGGTCGCGGTGTCGTGCTCCGCGCCGCTCGGCACCGGCGGCCTCGGACGTCACCTGAAGGAGGTCGTAGATGCGCTTGAGCGCAGCGCGCAGCCGACGGTCTGCATCTGCGGCTCGACGCGCGAGGCCGATCCGGAGCCCCGACGCCGCAAACCGGGCATCCCTGGCCCCACCGCGCTGCTCTCGCGATTGCCGATTCCGCTGTCCCCCGGCCTGCGCATGCGGGCCTTTATGGTCGAGTTCGATGCCTATGCCGCACAGCGCCTGCCGGCTGCCGACCACCTCATCGCGTTCAATGGACAGGCCCTTGCTCAGTTCAGGGCAGCGAGGCGGGGGCATTACGAATCGCGCTCTCTCGTGTCCGCGAACTCCCATCTGCGACGTGTCGCCCGCCAGCACGCTCAGGCGCACCGCCAGTATCCGTTCGAGGGATCCTGGGCGAAGCACCTGGTCAGGCGCAATCTGCGCGAGTACGCGCAAGCGGACCGCATCTACGTGGCGTCTGAGTACACCAGGGAGTCGTTTCTCGAGGAGGGCTTTCGCGAGGAGTCACTGTCGCGCTTTCAGTTCACGCCCGATCCTCGCTATGAGCCTGATGATTCACCACAAAGCTCGGGCACGTTCGACATCGTGTACGTCGGGAGCCTGTCCGTCGCGAAGGGCGTTCCGCTCCTCATCGACGCCGTGCGTCGTCTGCCATACGCGGACATCAGGCTCATCCTCGTCGGGGGCTGGGCGACGCGAGGCATGCGTCGGTTCGTCCAGACTGCATGTGCCCAGGATCCGCGGATCAGCAGCGGTCCGGGTGATCCGCTGCCCCGTCTGCGCGCCGCGAGACTCTACGTCCATCCGAGCTACGAGGATGGCTTTGCATACGCGCCCACGGAGGCTCTTGCCTGCGGCGTCCCGGTGATCGTCAGCGAAGACACCGGGATGAAGGATCTAATCGACCCCGGCTGCAATGGCCTGGTCCTGCCCACCGGGGATCTGGGCGCGCTCGCCGAAGCCATCGAGGCCGCATACCGTGAAGAGGCCTTGCCTTCCAGCGGATCGACCGTTCGGCGGCCGAGCAAGGGATGACTGGCAGCGCGTGGGCGGCCGCCCGTCCTGTCAAGCGCGCTCACAGCCTACGCTGACGCGCCGGTTCACGGCCCAGCCTGCGCTCGATTCCTGCACGGATGACCGTCGCGAGTTCCGCCGCACGGGCGTCGTATGAGAGTTGCTCACGCAGGCCGTCGCGGTCAAATGCGAGCGCTCTTCCCGCGAACTTGGCGTCCGCGAGCTCGGCGATCACCTCTCTCATGCGCCGCTGGTCGTTCGGGTCGACCAGCCAGACGCCGGGCCTGTCCGCCAGGAAATCCCAATTCTCGCCCTGCGGGACCGCGGCGAGGATGGGTCGGTCGGTCATGAGGTACTCGTACGTCTTCGCGGAGATGCGGCCGCCTCGCGATCCATCCGGTCGCCCAGGCAGTGTTAGGAACAATAGATCCGCTCGACAGAGGATGCCTGCGACCTCGTCGTGTGGAACGGGATCAAGGACCGTCACAACGCTCTCGACCCCAGCGCTCGCAAGGGCGCGGGCGACCACAGAAGCTGGGTAGGGATTGCCGTGGAGGATCAGGCTCACGCGTCCTGCCCATCCAGGGTGCTCGGCGATCGCATCGATGAGCGCGTGACCGATCACTGCGGGGGACGACGTGCGCTGATCCAAGGTCGTTCGCTCGTACCGACCGAGGCGGGTCCAGGCGCGATGGATACGACTCAGCCGACCGGCTGGTGCATGTTGCTCGATCAGGGTCCACCAACCAGACATCGCCCCGACGTACGCGATCTCAAAATTCGCGGTGCGCGTAGGCTGCGGGCGAAAGGCAGCACTGTCAGCTCCGTTTCGGACGAGATGAAACTTCTGGCGAGCAGGCTCAGGTTGTCGAGACCTCACCGCGTTGAGGTTCGTCTCCGACACGTAAACGACTGCGTCCGCGCATCTAGCGTAAAAGTCCTCGAGAGCCTTCGCAAGGCGATAGTGCAAGCGCGTGGGAAAATACGGGTGCATGTCGGTGCATGTGGGCGAATCGCCCAGGGTGAGGATGAGTGGCAGCCCGGTGAGCCGGCTGAGGGCGATGCCCGCAAACCCGGCAGAGTACGGCATCATGAACACGACGATTGCGCTCGGCGCGATCTCACGGATGAGGCGCCGCCCGGCAAGAATTGCCGGGAATACCCAAAAGATGGACTCGTCAGGCCAGACGAATATCTCTAGTAGCTTGCTCAACCGCAAACGCCGAAGCGCCGCGAACAGTCTCCTGGGCCGCCAGCTGCTAACGACCTCGACCTGAACGCGCCCACCACGGGGCGTGCCCCGGGCCTCGGTCACAACCGCAATGTCCCACTGCTCGCTGAGCTTCTCGAGCATCTTGCTCGCCCGAATCGCCGTGGGAGTGGTGGCAGGCGAGAACGACTGCGAGATGCAGAGAAGTGCGGGCTGCCTTCGTCGGTGAAGATCACTCTTGTTGCGCACGATGTCGGTTCACTAGGGAGAATGGAACAGCTTAGCCAGCTGAGACGAGGGTACCGTGGGTGCGGTCGATGTCGGGCGGCGGGCATCCGAGCTGGTGGCCGGCTTCGTACACGGCGAGCATCGCCGCCACGTGATGCTCGGCCGTGTGGCCCACGTAGAGGACACTCATGCGGATGTCCGTGCAGAGCCCTCGTTTCGACGGCCGAAGGCACTCGAGCGGGGGGGCTTCGCGAGCTGCTCGAGCAGCACGGCTTGCACCCGCTCGACGATCAGCGGCCAGGCGAGATCCTGGGCCCGGAGCCGACCGGCCGTGCCGAGCCGGCGCGCCAGCTCCGGATCGAGCAGCAGGGCGCTGATCGCCTCGCCGACGGCCAGCGGGTCGAGCGGATCGACGAGCAGCCCGGTGGCACCGTCGACGATCGCGTCGAGCGCACCGCCCACGTTGCCGGCGACGACCGGCTTGCCGTACGCGCCGGCCTCCAGATAGACGATCCCGAAGCCCTCGCCAGCGAAACCGCCGGCGGGCAGGCGGCTGGGCATCGCGAGCAGGTGGGTGCGACGGAGCCAGGAGTTGCGCTGCTCGTCGGAGACCGATCCGAGGAAGCGGATCGAGTCCGCGACCCCGTAGGAGCGGGCCAGCGCTTCTATTCCCGGGCGAAGGGACCCGTCCCCGAGCACGACCCACTGCACATCTGGCACCTTCGCGCGCACCAGCGCGAGCGCCCGCACGAGCACGTCGTGGCCCTTGTAGCGCTCCTGGATGCGCGCGACGGTCAGGAAGGTGGCGCGATCGACCGGCTCGGGCGTGGGGTCGACGGGAATGTCGACGCCGTTGGGGATGATCCGGATGCTGGCCACTGCAGCGCCCGTCGCACGCACGAGGCCGGCCGTGTAGCTGCTCACCGCTATCGCCTCGTCCGCCCGGGCCGCGGCAAACGCGGCCAGCCTCGGTCGGGCGCCGATCTCTTCGGCGTGGAAGTACTGCACCACGGGCGCGCCGAGGGCCCTTCTGATCGCTGCCGCAGCCGGGCTGGTCACGAGGTGCATGCTGAGCGTCAGGTCTGGTCCGAACAGCAGCGCCTCGCGCAGGGCAAAGGCGTTCAGCAGCGCGAGTCGTCCGGCGTGCGGCAGCCCTGTGGCTCCAACCCTGCGCACAGCGGTGGGCCGCGATCGGTCGAACTGTGCGGCGCCCGGCTCCTCGAGCGTGAGCACCCGCGTCTGGAAGCGCTCGATGCCGGCGGCCAGGCGCCCGCTGACCAGCTGGATGCCTCCCTGCGCCGGAGGATAGTCCGGCGTGAGGATCAAGAGCCGCGGTCTAGCTGCCATCGAGCCCGCAGAAGCGGTCGGCCCAGAGCCCGAGCGAGAGCAATGGCCAGAGCTGGTCGCTGTGATCGTGCCCGCCGGAGAGGTGCTCGCGGACGAGCGCGCGCGCGGCCTCACGCTCGAAGTACCCCTCGGCGTAGATGACGCCGCGCTCGAGCTGGCGGTCCAGGACGGGCGCCAGCGGGCCTCGCAGCCAGTCGGCCGCCGGCACCCTGAAGGCCGTCTTGCGATAGCGCCCCAGGCGCGGCGTGTTGATGACACCCTCGGGCAGCATCGCGCGGACGATCGCCTTGCCCCCGCCGGCGAGGTGGACAGAGGTATCCAGTGAGGCTGCGAAGTCGGCCAGCTCCCGGTTCAAGAAGACGGTCCTGATCTCAAGCGAGGCGAGCATGCCCGCCCGATCGGTCTTGAAGAGGACATCGTCGGGCAGGTAGTCGATCTGGTCCAGGTGCATCAGCCAGCGCACGGTCGCCTTCCCGTCGAGCTCACCGGCACGAGCAGCGAGGTCCGCGAGGACCCGGCCCTCCCCCACTCCGGCCAGGCGAGGCCCGTAGAGCGCCTCGCGACGGCGGCGGCGCTCGCCGGTAACCCAGTCGAGATTACGCTCCAGCAGCGGCGAGGGCGCCAGACGCCGCGCGATCAGCTGACCGCGCCCGACGCGATCCGGGCCGTCGCGCAACAGGGCTCCCAGCGATCTTGCGGCTGCGGCAGGCAGTGCGGACTCGGCCCGCCTGGAGCGCTCCAGCCAGCGGTAGCGGGGGTAGCCCCCGAACAGCTCGTCCGCCCCCTCACCCCCGAGCGCGACGGTCACGCGGGGACGGGCGAACTCGGACAGGGCGTTCAGTGGAAGCAGCGCGCGGTCGGCCAGCGGCTGGTCCAGGCTGGCCAGCAGCGCGGGTGCTCGCTCGGCGACCTCCTGCTGCGTGAGGGTCACCTCGTGATGCTCGCTGTCAAGGTAGGCGGCCGTCCGGCGCGCCTGGGCCGTCTCGCTGACCGACCCCACGTCATAGCCGACCGTGAACGTCTGCAGGCGCTTCGAGGATGCCTTGGCTGCTCCGATGGCCACCAGCGTGGAGTCCACCCCGCCGCTCAGGAAGACGCCCAACGGCACGTCGGAGATCATGCGCCGGCGGACCGACTCATCGAACAGCCGCTGGGCCTCGGCGAGCACCGACCCGAACCGCTCCTGCGGCGCGACGCCCTCGTCGCTGGCCGTCCACCAGGCCCGCTCGTGGCAGCGCGCGGTCTCCCGCTCCCAGATGAGCAGATGCCCGGGCGCCAGCTGGCGCACGCCGCGCACGATCGTGCGCGGGCCCGGCACGTACGCGAACACGAAGAACGCGTCGATCGCAGCTGGATCGAGCTCCCGCAGCCCCGGCGTGACCTCCAGGAGCGCCGTCAGCTCGGAGGCGAAGGTCAACTCCCCGTCCTGCTCATGGAGGAACAAGGGCTTCTCGCCGAAGCGGTCGCGGGCCAGCAGCAGGCGCCCGCGCCGCTCGTCCCACAGCGCGAACGCGAACATCCCGTCGAGCGCCTGCACGAGATCCTCGCCGTACTCCTCGTAGAGGTGAACCAGCACCTCGGTGTCCGAGTTCGTCGAGAAGCGGTGCCCGCGCACGCGAAGATCCTCGCGCAGCTGTGGGTGGTTATAGATCTCGCCGTTGCAGACCACCCACGCCGAGCGGTCCTCGTTGCAAAGCGGCTGATGTCCGCCCTCCACGTCCATGATCGACAGGCGGCGGATGCCGATGCTCACACCGGTCGAGCTATCGGTATGGGCTCCCTCGTCGTCGGGCCCCCGGTGGCGCAGCGTCGCGCACATGCTCCGGACCGCGCGTCCCTCCGGGTCCTCCGTGCTCCCAGCGATCCCGCACATAGTGCGCAAACATAGTGATCGCGTGCCGGATTCGCCGCGCGGCGTCCCAGCGCCTGCTGCAGGCGGCTTTCAAGTCTCTCGCGTATGTCGTCGATAGGTCCTGCGAGGAGCATCGTCCCGTCCCTCTTCCCGCTCGAGGATCGTCAAACATGCCCACCCGCCTTCGCCGGCCGCTCGCGCTCGTACCTCTCCTGAGTGCCGCGATCCTCGCAAGCGGATTCCTCGCGCCCGCCTCTGCGCCGGCGAGCCCCGCCCGATCGGACGGAAAGGCTCGCCGCCAATCGACCACCAAATCCGCGCAATCCACAGCGAGCTCCGAATCGACAGCGACCTCTGCAAGCGAATCGAGCGGCAATCCGCCGCCTCCCGAATCCAGTCCGCAACCCGCTCGCCAGCGCGCGAGCCGTGGTGGCAAATGCCATCTGAGCATCGAGGCGGCGTCCCCCCGGATCACGGCTGGCGAAACGGTGACCCTCTTTGGAGCGCTCGTCTGCCCGAACGGCGGGAGCGCGGCCAACGAGCCGGTCACCATCTTTCAGCGCGAACGCGCCGGCGCATCCGGCCTCAGCGAAGTCGGGACGGCGACCACCGAAGCGAACGGCGCCTACCAGTTCACGCCGCCCGCCTTCGACACCAACAGCGTATTCGTTGTGCGCTTCCCGACTGCCTACAACGCAAGCACGCGCGTCAAGGTAGCCCCGCTGGTCACAATCAGCGGTCCTGCCGCCGACGCGCCGCTGTTCACTGGCGGGCACAACAGGTCGACGTTCACCGGCACGGTCAGTCCGGCCCCCACTGGCACACAGGTGGCGCTGCAGCGCGAGTACGCCGCCACCGGCGAACAGTGGCGCACCATCGCCCTCGACAGCGTCGGGCCCGAAGGCCACTACTCGATCACCCACAGCTTCAGCTCTCCGGGTCAGGCGAGCGTCCGTGTCGTCGCGCATACCCGAGCGCCCAACGTCGCAGCTGTGTCGGAACCGCTCAGCTATGACGTCTCCCAGGCGCAGAACCCGCAACTGACGATCCAGACTTCGGCCGACCCGATATCCTCGGGGCAGTCGGTGACGATCACCGGAGTCGCCGACGGAGCAGCGAACCGGCCCGTCACACTGCTCGCGCGAACGCCGGGACATACGTTTGTTGCAGTGGCGAAAGACACGACAGACAGCAGCGACGCCTACTCGTTCACAGAGTCACCGCTTCACAGCACGTTCTACAGCGTGATCGACGGCAACACGGCGTCCACAGAACTGTTTGAGGGATTTAAATACCTCCTCACCGCTGCGGTCTCGCCGAGCACGGAGCAAGCCGGGAAGCTGCTTACACAAGCAGGCACGCCATTGACGTTCTCCGGCACGCTCGTCCCCGCCCACACGGGACAGGTGGTCTATCTCGAACGCGAGGACGCCTCCGGCATCGGCTTCCACGTCGTCGACGTCGGAACAGTGGACGCCGCCTTCTCCTACTCGATCGTCGACTCCTTCTCCGACGTCGCCACCTGCGTCATGAGGATCAGGGTCCCCGCCGACTCGGAAAGCCAGGGGAGCACCAGCGAACGGTTCACCATCCTCGTGACGCCCGCGTCGGCCGCGTTCGGATCAGAAGAACCGGCCGGCCCAATCTCCCCCGAAGGGCCAGGCGTACGGGTGGGGTGACGAGGCCCCGCGCCGAGCGCTCGCAGTCCGCCGGCCTGGTAAGCTGCATTGATCGTTGGAAACGGGTACCGTACGAGCGGACAGCGCTTGCGTCTGCGTCTGCTGTGAGAAGATCCACAACCATGACATCTACGGCGGGAGAGAAAAGGCCTCCGAAGGGACGCCTCAATCCGCCCCTTCCCGTACGGCGCATAGCCAAGCAGCCGGGCTGGATCTTCGAAGATCTGGCTCCGATGAGAGCCGAGATCGGACGGCCATGGCAGTATGCGCACAGCGTGCTGCTTTGGACGCGCATCAGGCAGCGCGGCTACACGATGCTCGGCTGCCGGCGGGGGCGCACGCTGTACAGGCTTGCCCGCGAGGCTAGTCGCCGGGGCATCCCGGGGGCGCTCGTAGACTGCGGCGTCTGGAACGGTGGATCGACTGCCCTGCTCTCGGCAGGCGCGCCCTCTCGGGAGGTATATGCGTTCGACTCGTTCGACGGGCTCCCGCCTCCCGATGAGCAAGTTGACGGTGCGCACACGGTCGATCGGGAGGGCTGGTGCCTCGGCGTGGAAGACAACGTTCGGGATGCTCTGCGTCGCTTCGGCTCACCGCAACGCCTTCACATCGTCAAGGGATGGTTCGAGGACACCTTTCCCCGTGAGGTGGGCTCAGTCGGGCCGATCGCGGTGCTTCACGCCGACGGTGACTGGTATGCCTCGGTGCGCCTGACGCTCGAGACGTTCTATGACCGCGTCTCCCCGGGGGGCTTTGTCGCGGTCGATGACTACGGCGTCTGGTCCGGCGCCCGCAAGGCTGTGGACGAGTTCCGCATCGCCCACTCGATCACCGAGCCCCTGACCATAGTGGAGGCGGCTGCATACTGGCGCAAGGCCGAACCGCCCGGCTGAGCGTCCCTCATGATCCCGGCGGCCGGCCGCTGCCGGCACGCCTGGGCGTGTCACGCGGCGCCGACGGCTCACTGCGCCCGGCAGCGCTCGCTGCCGGGCGCAGTCGCGAAAAGACGGCCGCCCAGGGGAGCTGGAGCACGGCCGTGACACGTGATACGCGGACCGGTCCTGCGGTCGCACCGCTCAGAGCTACTACCTCTGATTTGACCAGGCGATTGCCATGAAACGGCACTCCGGTACGGAGGGACTTCAGGTCGGGCGGCAGCCCGGAGGAATCGCAGCGTTGAAGAATCTGCCGGAGCACCCCCTCCGGGTCAGCGACGAAGTCCTCGTGGCGAACGAACAGACGCCGATCCCGTGGATGACGGAGAAACACGAACACCGACAGCACATACGTCAACCATAGATATGCGTTGGCCCTTGGCACACCGAACCTGCGCTCCGGGACATCCTCGCGCCCCAACGAGGAGACGACGCCTTGCGGATCCCGCACCAGAAACAGCAGATACAGGTCGATGCCCCGGAGCGCTCGCAGCTCTCGCGCGCGCAACGGATAGTGTGAGGTGTCAACTATGTGGGTGACTCCAGTGACGCGCCCGATCGCAAGATAGAGATCCTCCGATACCCGCCGATAGCGCTGGCGGAGCCGGCGCCGCGCGGGCCACTTGCGAATGTCGAGCAGAGCCGAAGAGCGCTCGAGGCAGGTCGTCTTGCCGCCGAAGAGCTCGAGCTGCATCGTCAACGCCCTCGCGCACGACGCTCCAGAAGCGCGTTCGCTCTGGACCGTCACGCGGCACACCGGATCTCGCCAGCCAGCGGTCGAGCTCACCGGCGAAGAAGACATTCCCACAGTTTCCGAGCGCTACCCCAAGGATGGTGCTCCCGCTGCGCCCCGCCCCCATCACGTAGAGGACCTTGGGCCGCCCGGAGTCTGCCGACAGTGGAACCTCAGAGTCTGCTTGCTCCGCCATCAGCCCAGTCTTCCATATCGCGCGCCCCGACGTCCCGGCTGCGCCCGGGATCGGCCTGCGTTGGCTGTGTGGCATTGGCTATGATCCATCATCTGATGCTCGAGAGCGATCGTACGGGTCCGACTCTTCTCCGCGAGAGCAGCGACGATGTGACCAAATGCAGGTGAAGCTCAGTTCGGTGCTGCTGGTGACACCGCGATGGACCAGGGACGGCGGAGTCGCGACGCATGTGATGGCAAGCGCCGAGGTGCTTGCTCGACATGGCCTGGACGTGCGTGTGCTGGCCGCGCGGATCGAATCCAGCGAGCCCGTCGCTGGTGTCACCGTGCATCACAGCCCGGAGCTTTTCGATGTTCGTGCTTCACCGGATGCAAGGCTTGGTGATGCCATGTCGTCCGTTCCGGGCGTGATTCACCTGCACCAGTTCGATGATCCTGAGGTTCTCGCTTTCATGCGGAGCAGCGCACCGGTGGTGATCAGCGCACATGGCTATACCGCGTGCACATCTGGGGTGTACTACTTCCGCCCGGGGGAGGAATGCACCCGCTCGCACGGGTTGGGATGCGTGCCCAACCTGCTGGCACGAGGCTGCGCCCATACGCGTGACCCGCAATCGTTGCCGTCATCGTATAGGCGGGCAACTCGAGGGCTGGAGGCGCTCAAGCGCGCCGACCTAGCGATCTCATATTCCAGCTCCGTGGATCGGCACCTGTCTGCGAATGCCGTGACTCGGCGCAGGGTGATTCCCCTGTTCACCACGATGGTTCCGGGGACAGGGTCCGGTCACGCCGCGCGACGACGTGTCGTCTTCGCAGGCCGAATAGTGACTCCAAAGGGAGTCGGAGTCCTGATCCGGGCCGCTCGCGCCGTGGACGCCGAGTTCGTGATATGTGGAGATGGCTGGCGATTGGATGCGATGCGCAGGCTCGCGCGACGGCTGGGCGTGCGGGAGCGCGTCTGCTTCAAGGGTTGGCTCGGCGCCGATGAGCTCGCACACGAGCTGGCAGAAGCGTCGGTGGTGGCGATGCCGTCGGTTTGGCCCGAGCCGTTCGGGCTTGTCGGGATCGAGGCTCTCGCGGCCGGCCGGCCGGTCGTCGCCAGCTCCACCGGAGGTGTTGGCGACTGGCTGGAAGATGGCGTCAGCGGGCTCTGCGTGAGGCCCGGAGACGCTCCCGCGCTAGCGCGGGCGCTCAATGAGCTGCTCGCGGACCCGGCCAGGCAACGGACGATGGGAGCGGCTGGCAGGGAGATGGTGGCCGCTCGGTTTTCCCCCGAGCAGCATGTGGCTGCGCTCGTCGAGGCCTACCGGACCGCTCGTTCGACGTGGGAGTCCGAGCGGTACGAGAAGTCAACAGGCGTCGGGAGGCCCGAGACCCCAACTGAGCCATCGAGCGTTTGACGATGGTCAAGCCGTGAGGACGTCATCGAGAAGGCCGGCCACGACTCGTGCACTGCGCGCGACGCCCATTTGTCGCTCGGCGAACACGCGGCCACGCGCACCGAGCGCTTGGCGCAAGCCCTCGTCGCCGAGGAGCGTGTCGAGGCCGCTGGCCAGCGCGTCCGATGTCGGCTGCACCACGTGGACCGCCTGGGCCTGAATCAGCTCCGACCAGCTGTGCGGCCCGTCGATTGCAACTACGGCTCTGCCGGACGCAAGCGACGCGGCCAGCGTGGTCTTCCGCGAGGAGGGACCTGAGGAGTCCGCGAACAGCATGACGTCGCACGCCGCGAGCGCATCCGACAGATCCTGAGCTGCGAGGGTGCCCGAGAACGACAACGCATGTGTGATGGCGCGCGTCCGTGCGGCCGCAAGCCACGCCTCGCCAACGGCCGAGGAACGACCAGGCGCACCCAGCAGCATCAGCTCTACGCCGCGACCTCGATCCTCCAGGAGACGCACCGCGTCGAGCACCAGGGATATGGCGGCCCCCTCGTGTGAGTAGCCAAACAGCCCGATGACTGGAGTCTGGCGATCCGGGCGGGGCCTGACAGCCGGCGGTGGCAGGTTCGAGAAGACCGGCGCGAAGGCGACCGGCCGCCGCGGCAGCCAGGCGCGGGAAGCCAGCCAATCGGCTCGAGTGTCGATCGTTACGACGGCAGCCGCAGAGGCGCGCATCACCTCAATCAAGAGTGCCCGCTGGCTCAGCGCCCATGCACTGCCGTGCAAACCCGCCCGCCGCCATGGGTATGCGAACTCGTGCAGGACGGTGACCAACGGGATCCGAGAGCCATGCAAAGCCGACAGCGTCGGCCGGACAAACAGCGGCAGGCCGCGGTGTGAGTAGGAGAAGACCGAGTAATGCAGCAGCACGGCCTCAGGTCGATGTTCCTCGAGCTCGAGCGGCGAGTGCTCGCGCCCACGACCGGATCTCCGACCGCGTCGCGCGAACCGTCACCTCACTGCGATAGAGCCAGTGCACAGAGCACGACACATTCTTGCCACTCAGCGCCTCCGCGAGCAGGGTCGCGTGGTCGCGCACGCCGCAGGTAGTACTCGTTGACATGCCGACTGCAGCCATCCGCACAGCTTGTCTGCTGGCAGCAGCTGGTGCCGGTGGATCAGCTGATGCGGTCATAGGATCAGCTGATGCGGTCATAGCCCCAGAGTGTAACGAGGTCACGCTCCAGATACTCGCTCAGGGCAACGACCTCCGGCTTGAAACGGCGACGGAGCTCCGTCATGAAGCGCTCATCCGGGGCACGGGGCTCAGCGAAAACGACATGGCGCTGCGTCGCCCTGAGCGCTTTGCTGCGCAGCTCGCTTGGCATGATCGCCTTGAACCCGGCCTTTACCGTCAGGGACACCGGACCGCGACCCACTGATACCGCATGTACGAGTTCGTTGAGGCGCTGCGATCGCGCACGCACCGTCGGATTGGCCTCCACCGCGTCAATACGATGGGTGTCATCCACATCCAGGAAACGCAGCACCCGGCGAGTGGTTGCCTCGTTGTCACGCCGGAAGTCGTCGTAGATTATAACCAGCACCTGCTCGGGTGGAAATACGGCGTGATAGCGACTCAACTGCTCGACATACTGTACGTGGTCTGAATACAGGAGCGCCTGGGGCCAGTAGGTGTAGCGTGGGACGTGCCGGCCCTGGCGCCTGTCCTGCTCGAGGGCGAGCGCCTTGCGGAGATCACTCTCAACCTCCACGTAGGTCTGCGTGAACTGAAGATGAAGTGATTGCAGGAAGCTCGCCGGCTCCCGGAGGATGGCGATGATGCGGGCGTCCGGGCGCACAGCCGCGATGCGGCTCGCCGCCGTGCGAGACCAGAGGTACAATGCCGTCGCCTCTCCGATGCGCTGCTCGGGCCGTGCGCTGTCGAACAGCGACATGTAGTCGTCAAGGGTCTGTGGAGTTCCTTCCGGTCGTGGCGGGGTTCGAACGCGCAGCTCGTCGGCGAAGAACCATGGCTCCTTGCCATCGGGCATATAGATCTGCGGGTGGCGCCTGAGCATCTGGTAAAGGGCCGTGGTGCCACTCTTCGCATGACCGACGATGAAGAAATCGGGGATGCGGCCGTGCCCGGTGGACGCCGCGAGCGTCTCCCGATGTCGTCGGCCGCTTCTCTCATGTTCGGGAATCGGGTCGAGCGAACACTTTGGGTAACGACGGTCAGCGCCCAGCGGGCCCAGCGGCGAGCTCTGATGCGTGGCGATAGTAGCTGTTCTGCCTTTGCAGGGAAGCTTTCGTATCGAACGCGACCAAACGGCCGTCGACGATAACCATTACGCGGTCACACATGTCGAGCGTCGACATACGGTGAGCGATGATGAACAGCGTCAGCTCGCTTTTGAGCGCGATCAGCGACTCTCCTATGAGAGCCTCCGAGTGCGGATCGAGCGCGCTCGTCGGCTCATCGAGGACCAGCACCTCTGGTCGCGCGGCTAGCGCACGGGCGAGACAGATCCGCTGCTGCTGACCGCCGGAGACAGCGTCTGCGCGAGGCCCCACGATGGTCTCATAGCCGTTCGCCCACCCCATGATGTCATCGTGAATGCGGGCGAGCCGGCAGGCTCGTTCCACGGACTCGTCGTCGATGTCGCGAAAGAAGCGTATGTTGTCCGCCACAGAGGTATGCAGCAGACGCGGTTCCTGTGGCACGTAGGACACCAGCCTATGCCAATCATCGCGGGCGAACTCGTCCGCGGGCACACCGTTCACAAGATAGCGACCGTCGTCCGGCCTCCTCAACCGCAGCAGGAGCTGAACCAGCGTTGACTTGCCTGCGCCGGATGGGCCGATGACCCCGACCACTTCCCGGCTGGACACCTCGAAGCTGATGTCGGAAAGGACCGGCCGACCCCGATGGTAGGCAAATGAGACTCTTTCGAAGCCCAGCGTCTGCACGCTCGACAACGGCTGTCCGCCGTCGCGGATCGCGCTCTCCCTGTAGCGTTGCGCCACCTCCTGCGTGCGCTCGATGAACGGCATGGACTGGGCGAGGCCCTGATAGGCACCCTGAACGCTCTGACCGGTCGACCCCGCTCGTATCAGCAGCAGGATGACACCACCAAGGGCCCCCGCGTGGTGCCCGCCCGCAAGCCAGTAGAAACCCGCGATACCACCCACCATCATCAGGTAGATCACGCTCTGGTAGACGCCCCCGACGAGTCTGGCGAGCAGCTGAGTGCGATAGAAGAATCGCTGGAGGACTCGAGAGAAGCCTTCGATGCGATCTCGCTGCGCCGCGAGCACGCCGAACACCTGCGTCTCCTCTACAAGCCGGATCGCCTCGGCGACCCCACCGGCGTATTCCACCTGGGCCTTGGAGAGTGCCCGGGCGTTCCGGACGCCGCGCGAGCGCAGCGGTCGCAGGAGCCCGAACAGCGACATGGACGCGCACCCGACGACGAGGGCGGCGAGAGGGTTCAGCGCCACCGCGGAGGCCATCAGGACAATGAAGGTGAAGACCGCGTTGATGAGTAGCGTCGCCTGCACCGCGCCTCCGGTCGCGGCCGTCACCTGACCGGTCAATGTTTCCTGCAACTGTCCCTCGCGATCGCGCGACTGCACTGCCCACGAGGCGCGCGAGTAGGCGTCGAACAGCTGCCTGCGCAGCGCAGCCTGCACGTCGGTGGCGATCCGCGCAGGAAGAGTCGAAAGCGGAATCTGCAGCGCAATACGAATGACCGTGAGGACAAACGAAACCTCGATAAGAGTTCCGATTGCCGCGTGTACATGCAAGAAGCCGATGTGTACGTGTAGCTGCTTCGCCCCGGTGACCAGTGAGGCTGCAATCTCCGCGATGAGCGCGAGAGTTCCCGCTTCGGCGAAGCCGGCGAGGATTGAGCAGATCGCGAGCGCCACGACTGACCCGCGACGCTTGCCGATCAGCAAGTCCACTCGGGAGAGCTTCGAAGCTCGCGACGAACGTTTCACTCCGTCGTGTGATGTCGGGTGCATCAAGCGCCCACGGGGCTCGTCGAAGTGATGTTCACAGCGTTGACAGCATTCACAGGTCTCATCAACCTGCTACTGCGTCCGGGCCCTGCGAACCAGTACGCCGCGACGCCTATTGCGAACCAGAAGTATGGCCCCTGCGCGGCACTCACCACGGAATTTCCGGAAAATCCGCCTACAAACAGGGAGATGAAGGGCGCGAACATGGCCGCGAGGATGATGGCCAGATCGCCGTCCCGGACGCGCCGCATTCCGCGCGCAACAAACAAGATCATGTAAACCGAAAGAGTGAACCACAGCAGCACGCCCGGCACACCCAGTTCGTTCGCCAAGAAGTTGTACTGCGTCTCACCACTGGTTTTATGGAATTGTTCCACATAATTGCTTCTTCCTCCAAGATCGGACGTTGGGCCCGAGGTACCCAGTCCGACGCCAAACGGATTGACCGAGAGCTCATCCGGGAGTAGCGACCGGGCGCCTTCCTTGTAGCCTGGAGCCGACGCCAGCTTGGTCCCTTCGATGAGCGTGTAACGCTTGAAGGTTCCAGGGCGCAAGGCGGATATCACCAATACTCCGGCAGGTAGCGCCAGGGCAGCGACCGTCAGCATCGCTACGAGAGCACGGCCGCCTGGCCGGCGCCCGGCGAAGGACGCGAGCACGGCGAAGCTGACCGCCACGAGGCCGCCGGCGATGACCTGCGAACGTCCCAAGCTGGTCAGAATGGCCAGCAGGGCCCCGAGGCAGAGCAGCACGGCAAGCCATCGTCGGCGCGGGCGCCAGACCGCGAACAACGCCAAGCCGAAAGGCAGAGCGATCTCGCCGACGCCACCACCGAAGCCCTCGTCGGAGCCGAGGGCAGGTGGACGAACTCTCGCTTCGCCTTCGCTGACGTAGACCCGCCCGGTGCCCTTTACCTCCCCGCTGGGGTAGACGAGCAGGCGGTAGCCTGCCCCCCAGCTGGCCAACTGGGGCGGTGAGAGTTTCGTCTGGTAGGCGGACACGAGGCCGTTCGCCAGGGCAGCCACGGCCACGATCAGAAAGAACTGGCGGAGGCGCTTCTTGGAGCGCAGGAGCAGATACCCGAAGAAGAAGAACGGAATCCACTCCAGCTCCTGCCTGTAGCCAGCGAGGATCTTCAGGATCCCTTCAGTATGCGGGTTGAACGCCTCGATGAGCACAATGCCGACGAACGTCAGCAGCCAGCTCGACAGTGGAGGCAGCACCACGCGCTGCCTGCGCACGACGAGGCGCATCAACGCGCCGGCGCTGACAGCGACGATCAGCACATTGGGGACGGCCGCCGTCGTTTCGTGCGATCCGATCAGGAGCTTGACCGGTCCATCGAGCAACAAAAGGTAGAGCGCCAGAAGCGCAACCGTGACCTCGAGGCGGCTGCAGACCATGAGCGCGACGACGCCCAATGCAACCAGGATGATCCCGAGAACCAGCAACAGGCTCGTATGAGGCAACTCCACGGTGACGCCCAGCGCGATCACCGCGGGAATGAGCCCGGTGAGAGCGAGCAGCAGGAGGTCACGGATCCGCCGGTCCAGGACGGCCGGATGGACCACTCCGACCGCACCGGAAGGACGTAGGTGAACGGTGCTCATCGCCCGCCCAGCTTGCCCGGCCATCCCCGCCCGCTGGGTGCCGAGAAGCCATACCGCTCGCTGTCCCCCCGCGCGACACAGTTGGCCGCCACCCCTAGCACGGGCGCACTGGAAACACGAGCCAGCAGCTGCACAAGCCGCTGAGCCGACCCTTCGCGCGTATGCCCCACCCGCGCGACGAGCACGATCCCATCCACCAGGCTGAGAATCGGCATGACGTCGCTCACCTCCAGCGGCGACGGCGCATCGATCAACACGTAGTCGAAGTCCGCTGCAAGCGAACGCAGCAAATCGGTCATCATCTCGTTCGCCAGCAGGACGGGTGGATTGGCGACCGTGTCCCCACCGGCCAGCAGGAACAGCGAGCCGGCACGCGACTCGACCGCTGTGCCGGCCACGCCGACGGCGGATTCGGCCGAGTCGGGGGCCGCCGACTGGCGCGTCGGCAACACGCGCTGCATCGCATCCTCGACAGAGAGCGTTCCCGCAAGCACTGCGGCGAGCCCCTGCGCACTGTCCAGACCCAGCAGCTTGGCCTGGACAGGTCGGCGAAAGTTGGCCTCCACGATCGCCACCCGCTCACCTGCATCGCGTTGGACAAGGGCAAGATCTGCGACCAGCGTCGACTTGCCATCGCCTGCATCTGGGCTGATGAACAGGATGACCCGACGCGACGTCTCCGGTTCCTGCCTGGGCGTCTCTGTCAAGTGAAGCGCAATCTGCAATCGCCGGAGCGGCTCGAGCAGCAACTTCGACGGAGTCGGATCACCCTCCCGATGGACGATCGGATGTCCGACCTTCGGCAGCGCGACGAGGATATGCGACTGGAAGACAGCTTCGATGCCGGCCAGTGAACGCAACCGCCGGTCGAGTCGACTTAGGACGTAGACCGCGATCGCTGTCAGGACGACCCCGAGCACGAACCCGAACTCCGCGTTTTTTCGCGGTTTGGGCGAAAGCAGCACCGCCGTGGCGGCACTGGCGGGTTTGATCTGCTGAGCACCCGCAACCGCAAGGCTCGCTTCGAGCTCGTTGATCTTGGTGCTCAAAGTCGCAGTCTGGAGAATGCTCGTGGCGCTCGCCCCGCCCGAGCTCTTTCCCTTGGACCCAGCCGTGGGCACGCTCGCGGCTTCGACCTTGCGGAGTTGGCGGCGGGCGATCGCGATTGCCCCTTCAATCGCCCGCTGGTGGTTGGCGTGCTGCCGGCTGATGAAGGCCTGAGCGGTGAGATTCGCAACGAGCGCGGCGGCTCTGGCCGTATGCGATTCCGTGGTGATCGTTATGAACTGGCTCTTTTCGGGGGCCTTGGCCTTCAGCGTCGTGCCACGAGACAATGCTCCCTTGTGTTCTTTGCGCAACTGCTTGCGAACACCTTCGAGCACGATCGAATTGACGACCGCCGCCTGTTCGCCGGCGCTGGGCCCTTGGACCTTGGCGCTCGCTTTTTCGCCCGGCGCCGATTCTTCGCTGGCGCTGCCGAGGTATATCTCCGTCGTCGCCTGATAGGTAGGCCGCTCACGCTTGTAGTAGCCGTAGCTCGCCGCTGCGACCACCAGCCCGACCGCGAGGATCAGCCACTTGCGCCTCCACAGCGGAGCAAAGATGGAGGTGGCATCGGTGGTCTCGTTCATGACTGCAGGATCCGTCCACGGCCGTAGGACCAGCCATCATAAGGACTCGCGTAATTCGCCCCTAAAGAGTAGCGAGCATCAGGCATCGTCAGCCACGCCCGCAAGTACGCGTGCAACGATTCTAGATGTCTTCGTGGTCCAGGAGCCCTGGCGCGACTCAGGCGGAGGCGGTGAGCTCCCCTGGGCTCCATCCTGTCGCGCGCGCCGAGGTCGCTGGCGGTGGCTTGCGGACCTCGATCGCAGCGCCGATCGTGGCCCGGGCGGGCCGCGGTGGCCGGTGCCCCTCGCCGAACGCTCGGCCGGCCGCCCAGGCGCGGTCAGCGCCTGGCCGGAGGCCTCGCGTGGGCCCTCCCTCCGGCAGCCGGCGGGGCGCGAGGATCATCTTGGCGCGATCGACGTGCGCCGACGCCGCGGTGACCGGGTGGAGCGCGCCGCCTGACACGTAGCCGCGCCGCCTGACACGTAGCCGCGCCGCCGCCTGACGCCTAGCCATGTGCTCGCCGCGCGGGCGCTCGACCCGCTCGGTGATCTTCTGCCCGAGCGATCCAGCCGCGCCCGCGCCGTCTCGCCACCGGCGAACCTCCATCGCCGCCTGCTACGCGCGGGTCCGCTTGGACCGATCGCGTAACATGCCGAGCTGCGATTGGGGACCGGCTCGGAATCTGTATGAGATCTGGTCAAACGGGCGCAGGATGTCACAAAAAAAAGATACGGGGCCCGGGAACTCGGGGAAGACAGGTGTGAAGCGCGCGAACAACAGACGGATCTTGTGCTTTGCGACGCAGGGGCACGGGCACATCGAGGGGGAGCGCATCCGTGTGCTGCTGGAGCCACTGCGGCCAGATGACTATGCTTTCGACCGCAGCAGCAAGATAGGCTCGGCCGTTGGCCTCGTGAAAGCGGTGCGCGCGCAGCGCCCGCAGCTCATAGTCATGGAGGGGACCGGCACCGCGGGAGGCCTGACACTGATTGCGATAGACGCCCTCCTGGGGGTTCCGTTCGTCGTCTCCAGCGGGGACGCGGTCGGTCCGTACCTGCGCCTTCACTCGCGTCTGGTCGGACTGCTCGGCGGGCTCTACGAGCGCCTGCTGTGCCGGCGCTGCGCCGGCTATGTCGGCTGGACTCCCTATTTGGTGGGTCGGGCGCTCACGTTCGGAGCGCCGCGCGGAATGACCGCACCCGGGTGGACGCGTGGCCACGCGTCTGACGGCGCACGCGAGAGGATACGAGCTCGACTGGGTGTCTCCAGCGATGCGCTGGTAGTGGGCTTGGCGGGCTCGCTGCACTGGAACGACAGTGTTGGCTATGTCTACGGAGCGGAGCTCGTTCGCGCTGTTCGTCGCATAAGACGTCGCGATGTCGTGGTGTGTGTCGTCGGTGATGGATCTGGCCGTCAGCGACTCGAGGAGATGGCGGGAGAGGATCTGGGGAGCCGCGTGCTGCTCCCAGGTCGCGTACCGGCGGCGGACGTGCCCGACTATCTCGCCGCCTTCGACGTCGGAAGTCTTTCCCAGAGCGTCGACGGAGTGGGATCGTTCCGTTATACGACAAAAATGAGCGAGTACCTCGCGAGCGAGCTCCCGATCATCACCGGCGAGGTCCCAGCCTCATACGATCTGGACGAGGGCTACATCTGGAGGCTCCCCGGGCAGGCTCCCTGGAGCTCCACCTACATCGCTGCGCTCGCCGAGCTCTTGGAGACGCTGAACGCGGGCGATGTCGAAGAGCGACGCCAGGCGATTCGGCGACGGCGAGCCGAACCGTTTGACAAGCTCGCTCAGCAGCAGCGGATGACCGAGTTCATAGAGGATATTCTGACACGGATCTCAGACGGATAGTCGACGCTGGTGCCGGCTCACGTCTGCGACTCGCCAGCAAGACGCGAGTACAGCTCATGGTGCTTGGTCACCATCTTCTGCCAACTGAATTCGAGCGCGGACTGGCGGGCGGCCCGGCCTAGACGCGTCCTCAGCTGCGGATCCGCGGCCAGCTGCCCCAGACGCCCGGCGATCACGCCTGGCTCCTGACTTATCAGAAAGCCGTTTTGCCCATCCTTGATCAGCTCACGGACGCCGCTCACCGGAGTGGCCAGGACGGCCAGGCCACTTGCGGCCGCCTCGAATGTCACCAATGAGAACGTCTCGTAACTCGAGGGCAGCACGAATGCGTCCGCCAGCTCATAGACGATCTGGATGTCACGCACCACCCCCAGCCAGTGCACTCTGTCACCCACGCCGATGGTATCTGCCAGCTCCTGGTGGTGCGCTTCGTCTCCACCCCCGGCCACCACGAGATCCCAGTCGGACGTCAACGCAAGCGCCTCGATCGCCGCTCGCAGGCCCTTGCGCTTCCACTCGCTGCCAACGAACACGGCCACGAGCCGTTCCTCGGGGATCTCCAGCGTCTTGCGCATCGCGCGAGCCTCGTCGCGGTGCGCTCCGGGCGCGAACGTCTCCGTATCCACGCCGTTGTGAATCGTGACCACTCGGTCGGAGACCTCTGGGTAGTGCTCGCGTATCTCCTCGGCCACGCCGTCAGAAACGCAGACGAACGTAGCGGAGGTGTTTGCACGGAAGCACAGCCGCTCCGCGACCCGGCTCATGATCCCCATCGCCCTGACGTGCGCGCGAAACAGCATGGTGGTGCGGCTGGGGGTGACGACTCCCACCTGATGGCAGTAGTGGACCGCGATGACGTCGACCCTGTTGAGCACGATCGCTCCGGTCGCCTGCACCACTCCCCGCCGCCATCTGCGCACAGCGAGTGAGCCCATCAGCATGAACCATGGATAGCCCAGGAGAAACGGGCGACTTGGCCCCCGGACCCGGTGAAAGACGACTCCCGCACCGGCCGGCAGCTCGCACGCGTGAGCGATGACCGTGACCTCGTGTCCCAGCCGTTGCAGTCCCATTGCCAGCTCCGCCAGCTGAAGCTCCATGCCGCCCACCGAGCCGACGTGGTGGGCGACGATCGTCACATCGCAAGGAGTCCGCGGGACACCGGCCCACGAGCCAGGCACCGTCATGAACCACGACCGCTATCGGAGGGCGGTGGGCGTTTGACAAGGCTCTCGAGTTGGTCGAAGAGCCTCCTGCACATGGCGGCATCAGTGAAGTCGCGCATGAATCGCTCTTGGCCCGCCTGCGCAATCGCCCGGCGTACGGCGGGCGAGACGAGGAGAGGTTCCAATGCATCTGCCAACGCGCTCGGCTCGCCCGAACGCGCCAGCACACCGGTCTTCCGGTCCTCGATGAACTCCCTGGGACCGCCCGAGTCGACTGCGACGACCGCGACACCTCTGGCCATCGCCTCCAAGAGAACGATCCCAAAGGGCTCGGGGTCAGACGCGTTGACGAGAATGTCCATCTGACCGATATAGGGTCCAGCGTCAGGCACCTGGCCGGTCATCGTGACGGCACCGGTGAGGCCCAATCGGCTGACGAGCGCCGGCAGCGAATCAGCATACTCAGAGGAAAGGCCGTAGGCGTCACCCCCGACGATGACCGTGTGCACCGTATGCCCGCGTTCGCGCAGGAGTGTCTGTGCGCTGAGCAATCGATCCTGGCCCTTCCACGGCTGGAGGCGCCCCACGATACCGACCACAGGAACGTCCGGGGGAAGCTCAAGGGGCGCCCGCTCGGAGTCTGCACGAGGCACACGCGCACCGGCGGCGACAACGAACGTCGGCCGAGGCGGGGACAATTGCGCCTGCGCACGAGCGACTGCGCGCGAGGTGCAGCCGATCGCGATCGCGGGAAGCACCGTTGCGAAACGACCGAGCCAGTCACCTCCCGGCATACCGTGCTGCCACCAGACGACGCGGTCGGTCATGCCAGCGAGCATGGCCGCCGGCGAGCCATACAACTGTGTCTTGGTCATCCAGTTGAGGATCAGATCGGGCTGGCGACGACGCAAGAGCTGTTGCGAGGCGAACGACGGTCGCGAGCGCACGGTGAGCCTGGCGCAGGCGCCCGGCGGGGATCACCTCGACATGAAAGCCCGCGTTGCAGCAGCTCATCCGGCCATGGCCCCGGCTCAAAGAACACGAGCTCGAGCTCATGCCCGGCCGCGGACGCTCCGTCGAGTGCCATCTGAAGCATCTCCTCGGCACCGCCAAGGCGATGCCCCCACGGCACCGTTACGAGAATGCGCATGGGATGGGGTGACTGGAGCTCACCTTCGGCTTCCTGGCATCTCGGTCACCGCTGGAGGTTATCCGAAGATCTCGGGCGGCGTCGCGCAGCGGAGCCGCCCGAACACACGCGCAGGGAATGCGGCCCAGCGCGGGCGCTTACGGTATCGGTCCGGCTACCCTTGCCCGAGATGAATGCGTCTGCCCCACAGTCTCCGTCTCGCGAGCGCGTCGCGCTGGTCCACGACTACCTGCTGGTCATGCGCGGTGCCGAGCGCACGTTCGCCGCTATGGCCGACCTCTACCCTCAGGCTCCGATCTTCACCCTGCTCTACGACGAGAACCGCATGCGCGAGCGCTTTGCGGAGCACTCGGTCACTACCTCGCCGCTTCAGCGCCTCGGTGTGAGGCAGACCAACTTCAGGCGCCTGCTGCCGCTATATCCGCTGGCCATAGAACGGCTCAAGCTGCCGCCGACCGACGTTGTCCTCAGCAGCAGCAGCGCGTTCGCCCACGGCGTGCGCGTTCCCTCGGGCGCGGTACACGTTTGCTACTGTCACGCCCCATTTCGCTACGCGTGGTATGAGCAAGCTCGAGCGCTCGGCGAGGTTCCCGCCCCGTTGCGCCCGCTTCTGCGCCTGCAGCTGGCCCGGATGCGTAGATGGGACCTGTCCGCCAGTCGGCGAGTCGACTCCTACATCGCCAACTCCCAGCTCACCCGCGAGCGGATCAAGCGCTTCTACGGCCGCGACGCCACCGTCATCCATCCACCGGTCGAGACCCATCGCTTCGCTCCCGGCATGGCCGGCGACTCGCTGCTGGTCGTCTCCGAGCTGGTGCGCGCACAAGCGCGTGCACATCGCGCTCGAGGCGGCGCGCCGGGCCGGTGTGCCGATCCGCGTCGTCGGCTCAGGGCCCGATCACGCCGCCCTCAGCGAGGCCTATCCCGAGGCCGAGTTCCTCGGGCGGGCAAGCGACAAGGATCTCGTCGAGCTGTACGCGAGCGCCCGAGCGGTGCTCGTGGCGGGCATCGAGGAGTTTGGCATCACCGCCGTCGAGGCGCAGGCGGCCGGACGGCCGGTCATCGCCGCCGACGGGGGCGGGGCGCTCGAGACGGTGCTGGACGGCCACACCGGATGGCTGGCGAGACTGGACGATGTCGATTCCTTCGTGAGGGCGATCGAGGACATCGACGAGCTCGACTTCGACCCCGATCGTGCCGTACAGAATGCCGCGCGCTTCTCGGTGGCCGCGTTCGAGCGCAGACTGTCAGAGCATGTTGCGCAGGCCGTCGAACATCGAGGTGAACGGATGTCACGTGCAAGTCGACTGATAGGGTCCCGCCCGTGCCAACCCCCAAACCACTCCGAATCGCGTGGCTCGGCGGGGCCCCTTCTGAGACAGGAGGCGCGCCGGGCGTCGTAACGGAGCTCCTCGATGGTCTCGCCAGGCGTGGTCACCGGATCGATTGCTTCTTCCCGGCGGCAGGACGGACGCTGCCTCCCCGGCTGACCGAACACGAGAACCTCACATTCATATGGGGGACGAGCGAGTGGCATTGGAACCGGTGGTACAGCCGCACGAAGATCGCGGCGTTCGCGTCGGGCCTGCTCGCTCGCGCCGTCGCATCTGTACGACTTCGCCAGGAGATCGCTCGCAGGCACAGGCAGGAGCCATACGACCTGATCTACCAGAACCAGACGATCGAGTCGCTCGGCGTCCCGGCGAGTGTCACAAGATCCATCCCCCTGGTCATCCGCCCCGACAGTCACCAGGCCGGCGAGCTCAGATGGCTGCTCAGGGAGCGGCGGCTGGCCTTCCGATGCCAGCCCCGTTACATCTTCTTCATTGTGGTCGCGATCACGTCCTTCCGCGCGCTCGTGCAGCGAATCAAGATTCGACAGGCAAGCCTGCTCATCTGCATCAGCAGCGTGTTCCGCGATCACATCGTCCACGACTACGGCTTTCCCTTGGAGAAAACCGTCGTCATCACAAACCCGGTGAACCTCGATCGGTTCACCAACTCGAACAAGCCACTGGCAGATCCGCCGATCGTCCTGGTGCCGGCAAGGATCTCTATGCGCAAGGGCATCGAGGATGTGGTGGCGGTGGCGAAAATGCTCCTCGAACGCGATGTCGATGTGCGGCTGCGGGTTGTGGGCGGGCCGAGCATCTGGTCGGACTACACGAAGCTGCTCGAGGACCTGCCGCCCGAGAACGCCGAATATGGCGGGCCGGTCGCCTACTCTGGAATGCCGGCGGAGCTCGAACGAAGCGACATGGTGCTGCTGGCGAGCAAGTATGACCCCTGCCCCATGTCCGTGCTGGAGGCTCTGGCCGCAGGAGTCCCGGTCGTGGGGACGAGCGAGGTCGGCTCGATCGAGGGCGTGGACAGGTCGGTGGCCGCAGAGGTTCAGCCGGGCGACGTCGCAGGCATGGCCACGGCGATCACGACGATGCTCGAGCGGCTGAGGACGCAGCCCAACCGAGACGCGATCGTTGGCGCGCGCGGAGGCCGAGCGACGCTTTGCGCCCGATGTCGTGTGCGAGCAGATCTCGAGTCGCGCTCGAGCAGCTCGTCCACGGCAGCAGCGCCGAGTAGCGGGCGATCGGGCCTGGCCCGCGCGCTCAAGCCGCGCCTGGACAGTTGATCGATTTGCGGGCTGGCCATCAAGGTTTTTGAGATTCCAGCCGACGGGAGGAGTAGACCTCGGTCCCAGGGTATAGACCGAGACATCTCAAACTCAAGATCACGTGCTCTTCATCCTGATCCCCCTCGCCTGGCTGGCCATCGTCGCGCTGGTCGTAGCCGTCTGCCAGGCTGCGTCGCGAGGGGACGCAGAACCGGTGCGGGTCATCGAAGCCCCCAGCCATTCGCTCCGTCCTGGAGCGGCTCGCCGTCCATGGCAGCCGCTAGCTCAGCGGGATCTCACAGTCCGCGGCGTCCGAGGACGTGGGGGACGGTGCGCAGCAGGATCTTGAGGTCGGTCCATAGCGACCAGTTGGCGATGTAGAGGTAGTCGATCGCGACCATCTCCTTGAGCGGGACGCGGGCGGGGCCGAGGATCTGCCAGGGGCCGGTCATGCCGGGCGTCAGCTCCAGGCGCCGGCGGTGCCAGCCCTCGATGCGCTGGTCCTCATCGACTACCAGCGGCCGCGGCCCCACGAGGCTCATCTCGCCCCGCACGATGTTCAACAGCTGCGGCAGCTCATCCAGCGCGCTGCGGCGCAAAAGCCGCCCCACCCGCGTCACACGCGGGTCCTCAGCGATCTTGAACAACCCCTCCTGCGCCTCGTTGCGATGGCGCAGCGACTCCTTCAACGCCTCCGCCTCGGGGACCATCGTGCGGAACTTCAGCATCTGGAAGCGCTGCCCATGCCTGCCCACCCGCAGCTGGCGGAAGAACACCGGGCCACGACTATCGAGCTTGATCGCGACCGCGACCATGGCCAGCAGCGGCGAGACCGCCAACAGCCCCAGCGACGCACCCAGCAGATCGAAAGCGCGCTTGAACGCCGCCGAGGAGCGCGTCAGATCAAAACGCCTGACCCCCATCACCGTCACCCCATGCAGATCGTCGAACTCGACCGAGGAGCCCACCACCTCCAACAGACGCGGCAACACGCTCACCCGCACCCCGACCGCCTTCAGCGTGCGCACCAGATTGAGCATCTCCCCCCCATCCACGCTACGCGGCGCGATGATCGCCCGATGCACATCCAGCGTCTGCGCCAGATCACGGATCTCCGCCAGACGAGCCTCAGAAAAGCTGTCCGTCGACCACGAAGCCACCTTGTCCAGATCCAGATGCGCGACCACCTCCGCCTTGACCCCACCATGCCCGGTCAACTTCGAACGGATCGTCTCAGCCGAAACCTCATCCCCGATGAACAGACACCGCTCCGCCGGCGCCAGACGCAACGCCAGCGCCCGCGAGACCGCACGCGCCAAGATCAACCCCCCCGCCAGCGCCAGCCACAAAAACAACGCCTCATGACGATCAAGCGCGCCACGCACGAGCAACCCACCCGTCAACCACGCCACCAGCGCACACAACGTCGCCAGCTGAAACAGCTTCGGCGCCTCATCCAACGTCGTCTTACGCAACAACGTCTCATCCCGGTCATAAAGACCCGTCAACTTCGCGCACACCACCAAGATCGGCACCGCCGCAACAGCAGCCCACGTCAACTGCACAGAACGCCGCGAGAGCTCAACCGTCAACACAAACGCACCCACGATCGCCACCACATCCGCCACCACCAACATCCGCCGAAACAACGCATCCCGCCGCAAACAAGCCGCCGGCCCACGAACCTCCGCAATCCCCCCCACAACCAACCGACGCCGAGACCCCAACCCCAAAAACCCACGCCCACCAGACAACGGCCGCGAACGGGCCAGCGACTCAGCGTCAGACAGCGACGGGGGACCCCAAGCAACCCCGGCTTCGGCCCCACTCCCCGTCTCCACACTCATAGCGTCTCCCGCCTCCTTGCTCGCCACGAACGGACCCCACGCAGGGAGCCCACACCAACCCCAACAGACGTCGAAACCTCTTGACCCGTACCTAAGGCCACGCATCATAAACGCCAGGGGGACCTAAAGCAAGAGCTCCTGCTAAAAAACTCCTGCCTAGATCCAGGCCAATCCCACCCACAACGTGAGAAACTCGTCTATGATGGCCGGCTCGGTGGCACGCGAGTCACTGGGCCTGAGGCCCCGATCACTTGCCTCGCCGGCCCACGACAGCCATGCACGTCGATCCATACATCGTCCTCGGCAGCGCCGTCGTCGGGTTCCTGGTCGGCATGACGGGAGCCGGCGGAGGCGCCCTGATGACGCCGATGCTGATCCTGCTGTTCGGGGTGCAGCCGGCGGCGGCGATCTCCAGCGACCTGGTGGCGGCGGTCGTGATGCGCCCGTTCGGAGCCGCGGTGCACCTGCGCAAAGGCACGGTCAACCGGCACCTGGTCGGCTGGATGGTCCTCGGCTCGGTTCCGATGGCGTTCCTCGGCGCATACCTGCTGCATCTGATGGGGCACGCCAAGGCGGCCCAGGAAAACATCGAGATGGCGCTCGGCGCGGCGCTGCTGCTGGGGGCGGCCGCGATGGTGCTGCGCTACGTCCTCGACCGCCGCGGCGGAGAAAGGCGCACGGGAGTGGTACACGACGTGGACGTGCGGCCGGTGCGCACCGTCGCGATCGGGATGATCGGCGGCATCATCGTCGGGATGACCTCCGTCGGCTCGGGCTCGCTGATGATCATCCTGCTGCTGTTCCTCTACCCGATGCTCGGCGCCAACCAGCTCGTCGGCACCGACCTGAGCCAGGCGGTGCCGCTGACGCTCGCGGCGGCGCTCGGCGCGCTCGCGTTCGGGCACGTCGAGTTCGGTGTCACGACCTCGCTGATCATCGGCAGCGTGCCGGCCGTGCTGATCGGCTCGCTGCTGTCCTCGAGCGCTCCCGACCGCTACATCAGGCCCGCGATCACCTTCGTGGTCGCGGCGTCCGGCCTGAAGTACGTTGGCGTCGGCACGACCGCCCTCGGCTGGATCCTGTGCGCGACGCTGCTCGTCGCGGCCCTGAGCTGGCTGGCATACAAGCGCCCGTGGCGGAGCTCGAACGGGCTCGTTGACCTGGCGCGGACGGACCTCACACCGCGGCCAGACCTCCAAGACCTCGAGTAGCGTCCGCCGCCGATCCGGCGGCTGCGGCCGGCAGCAGCGCGTCGAGCTCGTCCAGCTGGCGGCGCAGACCGCCGCAGACCTGCTCGCACAGCTCGAACACGCCGTCGTCTGCGATCGCATAGCGCGAGAAGCTGCCCTCCTTGCGGCGACTCACCAGACCGCCGCGCAGCAGCACACCGAGATGCTTGGAGACGTTCTGCTGGGAGGCGCCGGTCGCCTGCTGGAGCTCCTGGACGGTCGCGGGAGCCTCGCGCAAGGCGTCGAGCAGCCGGATGCGCATCGGCTCGCCGAGGACACGAAAGCGCTCCGCGATCAGCTCGACGAGTGGCTTCGGAAGCGGGTGCGGGACGTTCGTCGTCGTGGTCATGCGGCCTACAATATCACAACTAGCTCATTGTATGCTACTATAGTTGTATGTATAGGCTTCTGGCAACTCGCGAGCTCGGCATGGTGACCGTCTCATGAGCATGACTGCGATAGCTCGCCGCGCCGCCGACGACGGTCTCAGACACGAGGTCGACGTCAACGGCCGTCACACGATCGTCACCGACGAGCCCGAGCGCCTCGGGGGCACCGATCAAGGGCCCGCGCCGCACGAGCTGCTCGCTGCGACGCTCTCCTCGTGCATCGCGACGATGATCGCCATGTACGCACAGACACGGGGCTGGGAGATCGGCGAGACGGCCGTCCACGTCGCCTATGACTCGGACAGCGTTCCGCGGCAGTTCGCCATCGAGATACAGCTCCCGGACGACCTGACGCCCGAGCAGCGACGCAGACTCGAGCGCGTTGCCGAGACCTGCCCGGTGCGCCGCGCGCTCGAAGCCGGCTTCGTTTTCCAAGAGCGCGTGGTCACGACGCAGGAGCCCCGACCGCTATCCGAGCGTCCACAGAAGCGTGTGGGCGCGCAGCAGCAACATGGTCAGCCTGAGGCGAAGTCGCGATCGAGGACGGCGGCGAGGTCGATCCATCTCGCGGGCTCTGGGTAGAGCTCCAGCCAACGCTCTATGCCGCGGACGATCAACTCGAACTCGCGGTGGTCGACGCCGTAGACGAGGATCGCGCCGGCGTGTGAGCGCTGCGCCGCCGCCCACTCGCGCAGGATGCTGGGGAAGTCGCGGACGTTGTGGGTCACGAGGATGCACCGATCCTCGGATGCGAGCGCCAGCACCTCCTCGTCGTCGAGTCCCTCCAGAGCCGGCTCCTGATCGAGAGCGCGAACGTCGTGTCCCTTGGCTTGCAGCCGGCGCCCGACCCTGGGCCCAGAGACGTGCGCGTCCAGCAGGAGCCGCACCGACGCCGACTACTGCGAATGGGGGGCGCTGTGCAGGAAGGGATAGAGCTCCCAGAGCTCATCGAGAGGACGACGGTTCTCTTCGAGCAGCGGCTCGATCTCGTCGGGGAAGCGCTCTGCGTAGGCTCGCGCTGCGCGCAGGTGCCGATCGCTGAGAAGCGGGTGGCTCGCCTGCAGCAGCGCCTCATCGCCACCGTAGGAGCGCAGCAGGTCGATGATCTCCCATACGTCGAGGCCGCTGCCGATCACCCACGCGCGGCGCGGTCTGCCGCGAAACGCGATGCCGGGATGCAGCCGCGTCTTCGCGGCCTCCTCGGCGAGCTCCTCGACGACGATGCTGCGCGGGCGCCCGGAGCGACGGACTTCATCGGCGACGAGCATGTTCGCCTGCGTGCCGAGCCGGATCGAGAAGGGCTGTGTCCTAGCGGGATGAGCAGCCATCGAACTACAGTGTAGTGGATGTAGATGCGCGTCGAAGCGCCTGTTCACAGTCCGCGGCGTCCGAGGACGTGGGGGACGGTGCGCAGCAGGATCTTGAGGTCGGTCCATAGCGACCAGTTGGCGATGTAGAGGTAGTCGATCGCGACCATCTCCTTGAGCGGGACGCGGGCGGGGCCGAGGATCTGCCAGGGGCCGGTCATGCCGGGCGTCAGCTCCAGGCGCCGGCGGTGCCAGCCCTCGATGCGCTGGTCCTCATCGACTACCAGCGGCCGCGGCCCCACGAGGCTCATCTCGCCCCGCACGATGTTCAACAGCTGCGGCAGCTCATCCAGCGCGCTGCGGCGCAAAAGCCGCCCCACCCGCGTCACACGCGGGTCCTCAGCGATCTTGAACAACCCCTCCTGCGCCTCGTTGCGATGGCGCAGCGACTCCTTCAACGCCTCCGCCTCGGGGACCATCGTGCGGAACTTCAGCATCTGGAAGCGCTGCCCATGCCTGCCCACCCGCAGCTGGCGGAAGAACACCGGGCCACGACTATCGAGCTTGATCGCGACCGCGACCATGGCCAGCAGCGGCGAGACCGCCAACAGCCCCAGCGACGCACCCAGCAGATCGAAAGCGCGCTTGAACGCCGCCGAGGAGCGCGTCAGATCAAAACGCCTGACCCCCATCACCGTCACCCCATGCAGATCGTCGAACTCGACCGAGGAGCCCACCACCTCCAACAGACGCGGCAACACGCTCACCCGCACCCCGACCGCCTTCAGCGTGCGCACCAGATTGAGCATCTCCCCCCCATCCACGCTACGCGGCGCGATGATCGCCCGATGCACATCCAGCGTCTGCGCCAGATCACGGATCTCCGCCAGACGAGCCTCAGAAAAGCTGTCCGTCGACCACGAAGCCACCTTGTCCAGATCCAGATGCGCGACCACCTCCGCCTTGACCCCACCATGCCCGGTCAACTTCGAACGGATCGTCTCAGCCGAAACCTCATCCCCGATGAACAGACACCGCTCCGCCGGCGCCAGACGCAACGCCAGCGCCCGCGAGACCGCACGCGCCAAGATCAACCCCCCCGCCAGCGCCAGCCACAAAAACAACGCCTCATGACGATCAAGCGCGCCACGCACGAGCAACCCACCCGTCAACCACGCCACCAGCGCACACAACGTCGCCAGCTGAAACAGCTTCGGCGCCTCATCCAACGTCGTCTTACGCAACAACGTCTCATCCCGGTCATAAAGACCCGTCAACTTCGCGCACACCACCAAGATCGGCACCGCCGCAACAGCAGCCCACGTCAACTGCACAGAACGCCGCGAGAGCTCAACCGTCAACACAAACGCACCCACGATCGCCACCACATCCGCCACCACCAACATCCGCCGAAACAACGCATCCCGCCGCAAACAAGCCGCCGGCCCACGAACCTCCGCAATCCCCCCCACAACCAACCGACGCCGAGACCCCAACCCCAAAAACCCACGCCCACCAGACAACGGCCGCGAACGGGCCAGCGACTCAGCGTCAGACAGCGACGGGGGACCCCAAGCAACCCCGGCTTCGGCCCCACTCCCCGTCTCCACACTCATAGCGTCCACCGCCTCCCTGCTCGCCACCGTGGGCCCACATCTTGGGCCCCCCGACCCCAACAGATGTCGAGATTCCGTGACCGCCGCTAAAGGACAACCCATCGTAGACACCACGAGCCCACAAAGCAAGGCTCAAGCCACGAGATCCTCCAGCGGCCACCGTGAGATACTGGCATTCGCCGCTATTCGAGTATTTACCGTGCGCCACATGTCGAGCGATGCGGTGGGCGACGGTGAGGTGCAGCTGGGCCCCGCAGTCCGACCGTCGGCTGCAAACGCGATCGGCCGCCCCATCCCTGGGGCGGCCGATCCTTCCTCCGTCGCTGCGCCCCGTCTTCCAGGGGGCGTCTGCTCGCGTGCCTTTGATCAGGCTTTCTTGTTGCCGATTTCCACGATGCCTTCTTCGGCCACTTTCTTGACCGCGCTCGGCAGCGCGTCGTAGTCGCGTTTGCTGGCTGCTTCTTTCCCGCCCGCGGCGGAGGCCACGGCGAATTTCAGGAAGTTCTCCGCAGTCGTCGCGACAGCCTTGGATTCTGCTTCTTCGAGGCCCTGCGGGTGCAGGTAGTAGTAGTACGCCCGGTACGCCAGCAGGTAGGTGAGACCGCAGATCGGGTACGTTTTCGATTCACGTTCTCCTTTCACCGGCGACCAGTCGCTGCGAACGCTTTTCGGCGGGAACCCTTCGCCTTCGCGAGCCGCGTAGACGGTGTCCGCGCAGTTCGAGTCGGCGAGTTTTTCGTTGTCGCCTCCTGAGGCGGGTTCCTGGTATTCCGGCGTGGCCCCGTGCGGGTCGTTCTGGACGTAGGCCCAGAACTTCGCGTGTTTTTCACCCGCTTTGACTTCGCCGCCGCCTTCGGCCGGGCTCGAGAAGTACTTCAATTCCCGGGCCACGGCGAGATCGGCGTAGCCGATCGAGCTCTGCTCTTTGTTGACCTGTTTGACGACGCCGGGGTTGCCGGTTTCGTTTTCTTCGTTGCGCGTCACTTCAGCGGCGGCCGGCCAACGCTGGTTTTCGCAGCCTTCGGCGACCTGCGTCCAGGTCTTTTCTTCTTCTTCTTTGGCTTCGCCGCACGGTTTTTCGCCGTTGACTTCGTTGAATTTTTCGGCTTTGAACGGCGTCGTGTCGACCTGCTCGAGGAACGACTTGAAGATGTGCGTCGTGCCCGATTTGTCCACGCGGACGACCGGGTGGATCGTGTCGGTTTCTTCAGACGGCGATTCGCATTTGAGTTTGTCGCTGGCGTCGCCGTGCTGTTCTTCGACAGCGGCTTTCCACGTCTTGATCGTGCCGGTGTAGATCCCGGCGACCACCGACTGGTCAAGCGACAGGCGGCCGATTTTCTTGACTTTGCCTTTGACGACCGGTTCGCTGCTGGCCGTGCAGTGTTCGGGCAGGTGCACGATGACCGCGACGGCTCCCTGCAGGACCGGGACCGTGTCGATCGATTCGCTTTCCTGACCGACGCCGTGCGCTTCCATCTCCAGCTTGATAGGCACGCTCGGCGCTTCGTCGGTGCCGCAGATCGGGAACCGTGTGGTGCGGAGGGTGCCGCCGTTCGCCCCGAAGTCCTTCAGGCAGGCCCCACTGCCACGTTCTTTCGATTCCTGGTTGTCGTAGACCGTGGGTTTGCCTTCGGTCTTTTTCGTGCCTTTCGTGCCCTGGCAGGCGAGAGCGTTCGTGTTGACGTTGAAGCCGGTGTGCAGTACTTCGTTGCCTTTGTCTGAGTTGACGCCCGTCCAGACGAAGTCGATCGGCGCCTGGAAGGTCGACCCGAGCATTTCGATGTTCGAGCCCGAGCACTGTTCCCCGAGGTCCGTCACGGGGGCTTTTGCGCTCGCGATGCCTGGCAACGCCAGCGCGGCGATCGCGGCCACCGCAGCGGCCACGACGAGCACCGCTCGGCGTGCAGAGAGAAACGTCATTAGCTGACTACCTCCTGTTGGGATTCCGTTTCCGGGACACGGATGTCCGATCCCGCGCTCGGCGAGGGGCGAACCCCCGCAGCGGGGAGTCTGGCGGCGGCGGAGATCAACGGGGTTACGATCCTGTGCCCAGCCGCTTTCACCAGATCTTTACGCTGCGGCAACCTCGCGTGCGGCGCTGGCACGAGGCGCTTCGCGGGCGCGGGTGCCGCGCGGGCTAGTGCTTGGACTTGTGCGTCGCCGGAGCCGGCTTCAGCGTGACGGTGGAGTGGGCGACGTTCTGCGCGCCGCTCTGGCCGCGGGAGGTCACCGTGAGTCGGGCGGAGAGGTGATGCGAGTGCGCGAGCTGCGCGCGCGCCTTCGACGTCAGGTGGAGCACGACGGCCGCCTCCTGGCCGCCGGCCACCGCGAACGAGCCGTTCGCGATTGTCACGAGCATCGTTTTGTGGACGCGCTTGCCGTGCACATTCGCGGTCACCGCGTCCGTCGTCTGCAGAGTGATCGTCCCGGCGCAGCTGCCCGCGCTCGGGCAGCTCACCCTGATCGAGACAGCGCCGCTGGCGCTCACCGAGAACGGCCCGCCGGGGACGCTCGCGATGTAGGCCTCGACCCCGCCTTTGGCTTCTTCGTGCGGCTTCTGTTCTTCTTCGTGCTTTTTCTGTTCTGCTTCCTGCGCCTTCGGTTCTGCTTCATGCGGCTTCTGTTCTTCTTCGTGCTTTTTCTGTTCTTCTTCGTGCTTTTTCTGTTCTTCTTCGTGCTTTTTCTGTTCTTCTTCGTGCTTTTTCTGTTCTTCTTCGTGCTTTTTCTGTTCTTCTTCGTGCTTTTTCTTTTCTTCTTCTTCTTTGCTTTCGGTGACCGTGACCGTGGCGTGCGCGGAGCCGAAGTACCTCACCCCGCTTTTTTCGGCGTGGCCTTCGATCACGACTTCGACTTTGCAGGTTTCGGTGGCGCAGCGGTTGAAGGCGTGTTTCGTTTCCACGGTCCCCGTGCCTTCGATCACTTTGTCGAGGTCGTTTTCTTCCTCGAGCGCGCTCTTGTCGCCAAAGTTCCACCTCACGCCCGTCACCACGAACTTTTCGCCTTTGACGGGCGCTTCCACTTCGGCTCCCAGCATCACTTCGACTCCGTGCGCCTGGACTTTGTCCGGCGAGGGCGTGAGCATTTTGAGCGTCGTCAGCGGGCTCGCCTCCACTTTGACGACATCCGCCGGCGCCAGCTGCGCGACGGGGTGCCCGAGATCGGTGGTCGTGATCGCAGCCGATATTTCGTAGGTTCCGACGTTTGCGAAGGTGTGCTTCAGTTCGACCGTCCCCGATTCGGGTTCGGGGTAGGCGACCGGGATCTTTTCTTCGCCTTCCTTACCGCCTTCGAGGTGGTACTTGATGATCCATTCGACGCTGCGCGCGAGTCCTGCTTCCTTGAACGGTTCCTTGAGGGTGGCGATCGTGTCCTGGAGGGTGACTTCCTTGCCGACCGGAGCGACGGACTCGTTTTCTCCGTTTTCCGTGTTGACCACAGGCGTGAGCGTCGGCTCGCCCGGGCAGCCCGACGTGCTGGCCCCTTCGCCGAATTCCTTCATTTCGACGACGCCGCCGGCTTTCGTCTGGTACTGGGAGAAGGCGAGGTACCCTTTCCCTTCCAGACCCGCGACCTGCGCCGGGTTGCTTGCCTGGTCCCAGATCCCACAGGCTGGCGCGACCTCGTCCGTGAGGATTTCGGCGGCGGCGGTGAAGCCGACGTCCGTGAGTTTGGCCGGTTCGGTCGGTTTGGCCGGTTCGGTGACGTGCAGGACGATCGGCGCCCCGGTCTGGCCCCCGAAGGGGAAGTAGACCGCGTTCAGGTAGAGCGCGCCTTCGTCGCTGCCTTCGCTGACGAGCGAGATCTCGCTGAGGCCGACTTCTTCGCCGACCTGCGCGAATTCTTCCGCCGGGAATGGTTCCTGCCTGTAGAGCTCGTGGGGCGTGACGGTCGTCGTGCCTGCTTTGGCGGCTTCTGCTTCGGTCGGGGCGGCCACTTCCCAGATCTGCCCTTCGTACTCGTCGAAGTAGGCGAGCAGCCGCCCCTGGGACGTGACGACGGGGGACAGCGGCGTCCGCTCGTAGGCGTCTTCGGCTTCCTTTTCGCCACAGCCGGGGACTTCGCCGTCTTCGTCTTCTTCGATCATCTTGCCCTTCGCGTCGGCGAAGCGGTGTCCGAGGGCGGCGGCCGTGACCTTCCCCCCCGATTCGGTCGGGACGAGGTACTGCGCGAGCGGCCGGCACTGTTTTTCTGCTGATCCGTCCTCGACGTTTTTGTTGCTCTCGGTGTCCTCGCTGGCGGCGATCACGACGTCTCCCTTCCCACTAGGGTCGACGGCGATGCCCCGCGGGTTGAGGATCGCCTCTTCGGGGCTTTCTCCCTGCAGCGCGAGCGCTTCGGCGCCGATGAGCGGTTTGCCGCCGTTGAGCGCCGTGAGCCCCGTGGCGGTGTATTCGAACCCGTACAGCGCCCCGGCGGCCGGCTGTTCGTCGTCGAGCGGGAACTCTTCAGGTGCGTGTTCTTCTTCTTCTTCATCGGCTGCGCGCCGTGTGAAGCTCTCGAGCGCGTACACGCGGTCATGGGCGGGGTCGACGGCGAGCAGCACGGGCCCGTCGCCGTCGAGCTCTTCTTCGGGTTCGCCCTTCTCGCCTTTCTCCTTCACCTTCTGTTCACCGGAGAACGACACCGCGCCCTCCACTTTTTCGCCGACGAAGTGCTGGAGGCGGTATTCGCTCACCCCGCCCGCTTCTTTCTTCGCCGGTTCGGCGACGAAGTAGCTCCCGTCGGGGGCGGCGGCGAAGCGGGCTTCCAGGTTTTTCAATCCGTCGACCTGTCCTTTTTCGGAGCCGATCGGCAGTTCGAAGTGGGCGCGTTCGCCCCACGTCCCGGCGGTCGCGTGGGCGACCCCGGCGGTCGCCGCGAAGGCGAGCAGGCAGAGCGCGAACACGAGCCGTGTCCGGCGGAGCAGCTTGCGAGGTGAGGCCGGCATCGGTGCAGCCGCAGCTTGCCCGAAGAGCCGTCCGATCGTGTTGCGAACTGGTGAAGCGAACGCTGACGCTGACGCCAACGCCGAGAGCCTGCGCCGCGGGGCCCTCACCGGTCTGGCCAACGGGCCAGGCGGCGCTGCGCGCGCGACCCGTTGAGCGTCGCCGGCGCCACCTGGACGGCTCGCCGCCCCCGGCGGGGGCGGCGCCGCGTCGAGGCGCCCGCGAGCGCGGCGAGCGTCACCATGCCGAGGATGTACAGCGGGACGGGCTCGTTTTCGGCGGGGCGGTAGGCGGCGGCCTGGTTGGAAACCGACTCGGTCGCCTCCTCCTCCTCCTCTTCCCGTTCGGCGACCTCGACCGGCGAGGTCACGGCCGAGGTGCCGGTCGGCGGCGTCGGGCGGGCCGGCGTCGGCACCGGCGGCGGGACGAACGGGATCAGCGGGGCGGCGAGGGCGGCGACCGGCAGGAACGGCGGCGGCAGCGCCGCGGGCCGGGCGGGAGGGAGCGGCGCGGTGACGGCCGGGGGCGGCGGCACCGGCGGAGGCGCCGTCGCCGGGGGCGAGGTGGGCGTCGGCGCGGGATTGGCCGGCGGCGGCGGGGGGGCGACCGGCAGCGTCGAGCTTTCGGGGTGTTCGGTCACCGGCACGGTGCCGCACGGCTGGCGGACGCTGCCCGCCTGCACCTGCACCGTCAGCGAGAAGGCCAGGCCGCCGGCGCGAATCCCCACGGTCGTTTCGCCCTTGTTGTAGGCGCAGAAGAGGCCGGACTTGGAGCCGAGCTGTTCGTGCGTCAGCGGGTCTTCGTAACCCGCCTTGATCGGTTCGTGGTTGGCGTTCTGCAGCACCGAACGGGGGTCGTTGGAGGCCGTGTTGATTTCCACGAACCCGCCGATGTCCGGCTTGGAGGACGTGAATTCGTATTCGGGGAGCACGCCTTCGCCGCAGCTGACGCCGATGCAGATCGAGGGGATCGGGATGTAGCGCCCTTCGGCGGCGCCTTCGCTGCTCGAGCAGGCGGATGCGTGCTCGCCGAGCCGGCAGCCCGACCGCGGCTTGCGCGCGAGCGCGGCGAACAGCGCCGGGCGGCTGCGCGGGATCACGAGGCCTTCCTCCGCTTCCAGCGCCAGCTCGCTCACGACCGGGATCAGCCTGACGCGGACGACGGCGCGGTTGACCGCTTCGTATTCCCGCTGCTGGGCGGAGCTGAGCCCTTTCGAGCCGCCCCACAGCACTTCCCCGAGCAGGATCCCTTTGGCGCCGTGGAATTCGCTCTGCGCTTCCTTCAGCGGCGACTCGTAGCCGAGTGTGCCAGAGCCGAAGACATCGAGGCTGTGGCCGCGGAAGGTCAGCTGCCTGGCGATGTTCTCTTCTTCGGCGTCGTAGAAGTAGGCCGAGGCCACGTACGGCGCCCCGCCGCCGCCCGGCCCGGGGTCCCTGCCGTCGGGGTCCTGGCCCGTCAGCGCCGCGAACAGGCGTTCGGCGTCGGCGTCGTGTTCGCTGGGCGCGAGCTGCCGGTTTATGTCCGCGTTGCCGACCACGATCGCGGGCCTGCCCCTCTGCCCCGCTTCCTGCAGGCGTTCCTCGAGCCATTCCCGCTGCGCGGTTTCGACCTGGCCTTCGTCGGAGTCGTCGAGCACGATCGTGATCACGTGGGCGCTGGCGAGGGCGTACGCTCCGCAGGCACAGGGCGCCGGCACCGCTTCCAGCCCCGCCGCCGCCGCTCCCGCGCCGAACGGCCCCGGGAAGCCGCCGGCGTTGAAGGCGCTGAGGCTTCCTTCGTCGAGCTCGTAGCGGGTCGGCGCGACGTAGACGGACATCGGCCTCCCCGACCCGGCGAGCCCCTCCGAGCCGAGGAGTTCGGCGGAGCGGGCGAATTCGAGGGTGAAGGGAACGGTCGGGGCGTGCGCTCCCGCGAAGTCGTTGGCGGTGATCACCGGGCCGGTGTAGAAGAACGCCGGGACGCCGATCTTCGCGGCCAGCTGGACGGCCGAGCTGAGCGCCACCTGGGGCTCGACCCGCGCATAGGCGCGGTCCGAGCACGGCGCCGAGCACTGCGCGTTGCCGCCGAAGGCGAACGTCGTCACGTCGTTGCTTTCCGGTTCCAGCGCGACCGGCGCTTCTCCCTGGACGGGGGCGCTGGCGCCCACCGAGTAGCGTTCGATGTCGGCGGTCTGCTCGAGTTCTTCCGAGCTCGCTTCGCCGCCGACCGCCCAGCCTTCGCCGCCGTCGGCTTCCGGGAGCATCGCGAAGATCGGGTCGGGCCTGTAGGGAGCGTCGTAGAAGGAGTACACCGACGGCTGGCTGGCGTCGTCGGCTTCGTGGCGCTGGTCGCTCCACCCGTCTTCGGTCTGGCGCAGCACGCTGCCGCTGTCGGGGGTGCTGATGACGCCGGGCACGGTTTCTTCGACCGGCGGGAACCCGGGCGTCGATTCGAGCCCGCCGATCGCCGCCCCCCTGCCCACGCCGCCGCCGGACACGATCGCGCGCAGCCTCCCGTCCTGGCGGAACAGGCTGAGTGAGCCCGCCACTTCGGGAGGCAGCGCGCCCGGGGCCGCCCGCCACGGCGCCCCCGCGGCTTCGCGCTCGAACACGACGTCGCCGCTGCGCGGACGCTGGAAGAGCACGGCGGCACCGCCGTCCGGGAGTGCGGCGAGGGCCTTCGGATAGCCTTCGCCGAACGCTTCTGCCGCTTCGCGGTCGACCGTCCAGCCGGAGCCGTCGTTGACCAGCAGCCCGCCGAGCTCCTTCGCCGACCCCGGCTGCTGCGAGAAATAGGTGACGAGGGCTTCCTGGCCGGCGAAGGCGACGGCGCCGAACCCCGCGTCCGACACTTCCGCCGGCAGCCCCGTTTCTTCGGTCCAGGTCTTGCCGTAGCGGAGGATCACGCCGCCGTGGCCGACCGCGTCGGTCCCGACGGCGTAGCCGCGTGCCGGTTCTTCCGGGTCGAAGGCGATCCCGAGCAGGTTGTCACGGAAGTTCACCGGTGTCGCGGGGTCGCGTTCCCACAGGCTGGTTTCCCCTCGCCACAGCCACATTTCGCCGTCGACGCCGACGGCGTAGATGCGGTTCGGCGTGGGCCACGCGACGGCGTCGAGGCTCGTCTTTTCGACGCGCTCGCCGGGACCGAACAGGCTTTCGGGGATCCAACCCTCTTTCGGCCCGTAGCGCGCGACCGCCCCGTCCTCACCCACCGCGATCGCTTCTGAGCCCAGCGAGCCGACCGGCGCGCCGGGCTGCGGGGCGATCGCCAGCAGCGGGCGCCGAAAAGCCGCCGGCCAGGGCTGCAGCCGCGAGCTCTGCGGCGCGGCGGTGAGGTGGATCGGCGGCCCCGACTCCCCCAGCCAGCCCTCCGTGGGGGAGCTGAACGCTGCGCCGTAATGGGCGCCCGGCGTGAACAGTTCTTCGCCTCCCTGTTCGCCGCCCCCGAGTGAGAGCACGCGCACGAAGGTGTTCGCCTCGAGGCTGAGGCTCACGCCTTCGGGCAGCCCGGCGATCACGCGCTGCCCGAAGCCCGAGCCGGGCCACGCGATGCTGCGCGAGTTCGTGTCGGGCGGTTCCTGCGGGAGCCCCTGCAGGCACGTGGGGGTCGTCGACGGTGCGCCGGCCGGGACGATGCACCAGCTCCCTTCCGCGAGCGCGGTCTTCGCGCTCTGCGGCCTGAGGAAGATCGTCGTGAAGGGGGTCGCCCGTTCGATGTCCGTGCGCTCCCCGTCGACCCACACGCCGTCTTCGGTCACGGTCAGGAGCTGCTGCTTGATTTCGGGGAACGGCGCGGTCGCCCCCGCCACGGTCAGCGGCTCGCCGTCCGCGGGCGCTTCGCCGCCGGAGACCGGGACGGCCAGGGGGAGCTGCGAGCTGCCGCCGGAGACGTGCGCTTCGACCGGCTGCCAGCGCCATTCGCCGCTTTCTTCGACGCGGCGGAAGAGCGCGACGGCGCCTTTCCCTGCAGTGGACAGGCGCGCCAGGAGCCAGGCGTTCGCCGGCGAGCTCGCCGCCAGCGCGAGCACGCGGAAGCTGGCGGCGCTCGGCGCCGGGATCTCGATCGGCTCCCGCTTCCAGTGCCGGCCGTCCCAGTGCAGGACGTCGGCGTTGGCCGTGCCCTCTTCTTCGTCGACCGGCACGACGAGCGCGCCCGCTTCCCCGTCGGCTTCGCGCAGCGCGGCGATCATCGGCGCGCGCCTGGTGCTGAGGAGCGTCTGGCCCGTGCCCAGGGCCGGCGGTTCTGCGCCTTCCGCCGTCGCCGGCGAGCTCGTCGCCACGAAGCCTCCGCCGGGAGCGCGGACGAGCAGCGCTTCGGTCCCCTGCGAGCCGCCGTGTTCGGTGATCGTGCCCGCGAGCACGCCATAGCCTTCGGGCGTCACCTGTCCCTCCAGCGGGTCGGATTCGCCGCCCGGCCCCGGCTCGAACCCCGCGGGCAGCGCCGGACCGTCCGTCCACGTCCCTTCTTCGCCGCCCGCTCCGGTTTCCGACGGGTGCACGTAGTAGCGCACGAGCACGGCTTCGCCGTCGGACTGCCCGACTCCCCAGGTCTCCTCGCCGCCGGGCGCGCCCGGTTCCCGGGGCGAGGCGCCGAGCAGCGTGACGTGTTCGGCCGGCACCCCGAGTTCGGCCTGCGGCGTCGGCTGCCCGGGGGGCGGCGGGTAGGTGTTCAACCCCGCCGCGCGTGGGGTCCTTCCCAGTCCGACGAGGACGAGCGCGAGCGCCACGGCGGCGAGCGCGCCCCCCGCGATCCGGGCCTGCCACGAGGACGCACAGCGGACGCCCCGGCGCAGTCGTGTCAAGGCAGCCGATCCATTCCGATCGCCAACGCGCTCCGGGGGAGCACGCGCAGGGCGGTCGTCTCGGTCGTCACGTTCGCCCCTTCGCCGGTCACCGAGGAGACGACCTTCAGTTTTTCCAGCGCGTGCGTCTTCAGGCTCAGCTTGGTCGGCCACGCCCGCCGCTTCAGCCGGAGCGTCAGCCGGCGGTTCCCCGCCGTGAAGGTCCGCTCGGCGGTCTTCGCGACGACCTTGCCCCCGCGCTTGGCGAGGAGCTGCACCTGCGCCCTGACAGACAGGTGGAAGCTCAGTTCGAGCATGTCGCCTCCCCGCACGCGATCGCGGACGTGCGAGAGCAACGGCAGGGCGACCTCCGATTCTTCCGACGCCTTGTGCTGCTGGGCGAATTCGCCGTATTCGAAGACCTTTTCTTCGGAGACGCCGGACGTGTCGGCCGGCGGCGCTTCGACGACTTCCTGCGGGATGCCCTGATCGCGCGGGCGTTCGCTGATGACGCTCCCTTCGGGGAAGGCGCGCATTTCGCTCTTGTCGGCTTCGCTGGCCGCGGCCGCTCGTTCGGCGCTGGTGGCCAGGTGGTAGAGCCACCCCTCGCTGGTGGCCATCCAGCAGTCTTCGCGCGCGGGGCAGACCATCCGCACGGCGGAGCCCTTCGCGCCGACGCCGTGCGCCCGTTCTTCGGCCGAGGGGAGCGTCTGGACGCCGAGCACCTGGCCTTCGGCGTCGATGTGCAGGAGCGCGGCCGGACGTCCCTGCTGTTCGCTCGCCGAGCGCGGCCCCAGCGCCACCCAGGCGTCTTCGTCGCCCGGTTCGGCGGCGAACGCGGTCACCGACGCAAGCCGGGCTTCGCGGCTGCCGGTCAGCGCCTCCGCTTCGCTTTCGCCGCTGAACGCTTCGGGCAGGGGGTGCCGCGGCCCGAAGACCTGCCTCCAGATGCCGGACGCCCGCAAGGCCACCGTCACCTGACCGGATTCCTGGCCTTCCGTGAGGGCCTGGTCGCTCGGGCCGGCTGCCCCCCACAGCGCGCCTTCGGCGCTCGAGAGCCGCAGCGCCTGCAGCGCCTGGGCGGGCTCATCCGGGCCGTACAGCGGCAGGCCCGTTTCCGCTTCGATCGTCCCGGCTTCGATCACGTGGACCACGGACGGGGGGCCGAGGCGCAGTTCGCCTTCGGGGTCGGAGTCGAGCACTTCGACGCTCTCGAAGATCGCCCCTTGCAGCTGGCGCATTTCGCGCACGGCGTGGCCTTCGGGGTCGGGTTCCTCTTCCAGCGAGGAGCCGTTCCAGTGCAGGTGGAACGAGCCGCCGACCTGGGGCGCTTCCGGCAGCGCCCCGCCGAACCAGCATTCTTCGGAGCGGACCGCCGGCGCCCGCGGCGGCACGCAGGCGGCGGCGTGCATTTCCAGGTAGGAATCGGGTTCGAAGGCGAGGTGCGCGTAGGAGTCGGCGACGCGCCCTTCGGCGAAGCGGCAAAGGGTGTTGTCCTTGAGCGGCACTTCGCGTTCGAGGTTCGTGCCCGAGTTCTTGTTCGACTGGCCCGGGCGTCCGTCCGAGACGGTCCAGAATTCTTCCGGCGCGGACCACGCGACGCTCCCGTCGCTCGCCCCGCAGACTACGGCGATCTCGTGCCAGCGCACGCCGTTGTACGCCCACACGCCGGGCGGCACGGCGGGGCCATTGCCGTGCGTGATCAGCAGCCCGCGGTTGGCCTGGGCCGCCCCGCCCGCGGGTTCCCAGAACTCGATGTCGCCGATTGCACCGAGCCCCACCGGGACCGGTGCCGGCGCGACGTTCGGCGGCGGCGGCGGCGGCGAGGGCTGTTCCAGCGCCCACGTTGCCGCTTCGGAGCCTTCCCCCGCGCCCGCCGCGGTCGGGACGGTCAGCGCCGCCGCCGCGAGCGCGACGGCCGCGAGGATCGCCCGGCGCGCGGCTGGCGTCCTCACCGTCCGCCCCTCTTCTTCTTCGCGCGGCGACGCGCACCCTTGGCGGCGGCGTGCTTGGTGGGGGCGTGCTTGGCGGGGGCCTTCGCCCGCTTGAACGTGACCGCCAGCAGCGCCGTGAGCGTGCGTTGGCCGGGGGAGGAGAAGCTCAGGGTCACGTCTGCGCTGAGGCCGTCGGAGCCGGCTGCCAGCCCCGCGTACGGCTTGGCCAGGCGCAGCACGAGCGTCACCAGTTCGCCTTCGGGGGCCCACGCCGCTATGTGCGCCGCGGCGACCTGGCGCTCCTGGACGCTCCGGCGGGGATGACGCGCGCGCGCGCCATGTCGCGGCTTCTCGGTCACGACGACGGCGCCGCGCGCGGCGCCGTCCAGCGTCCCGGCGCCGGGGACCCACGCGTACAGCACGACGCTCCCGTCGGGGCGGGCCACCGCCGTCGCCCCCATGGTCCAGGCCGGTCCGGTCGTGAGGGGAGGCGCGAGCGAGACCTGCTGCGGCGCCGGCTGCGCTTCGAATGCGTGGCGTTCCACCTCGAACACGTCGCTCCCGTCGGCACTGCCGATCACCGGTTCCCCCGGCGGGGTGTTGCCGTCGCCGTAGACGAGGTTGTCGGCGGTCGAGGTGAACACGAGCTTCTCGCCGTCTTCGGAGAACGCCGGCGAGAACGCCCCCAGCTTCTCGCCGATCGATGCTTCGTAGGGGTCTTCCAGTTCGAGGCGCTGCTTGTGCGGCTGTTCGCTGGCGCCGCCTTCGTAGCCGTGGGTGACACGCGTGATCGTCTCGTTCTGGAGGTCCGCGTCGTACAGTTCGTTGATCCCCGGCTCGGGCAGCGGCGCGCTGATCAGCGTCGGTTCGCCGAGCGCGAAGTTCGTGCGGACCGTCGCAAACGCCACCTGCGTGCCGTCGGGGGAGATCGCGAAGTCGACGATCCCGGCTTCGTCGGCGACGACTTCCGGGGCGCCGACCTCGGTCAACGGCTCGAGCGCCTGGTCGCGGCTGAGGCCGGGCCGCATGGCGGCGACGAACAGGTCGCGGCTGTTCCCCCTGCTCCCGCGGTTGAAGTCGGCGCCCTCGGAGAGCAGGCGTGCTTCGGAGACGAACGCCACCTCTTCTCCGTCGGCGCTGAGCTGCGGGACCGCCGAGCCCCGCGCGCCGACGTTCGTGTTGCCTTTCCCGAGGAACCCGCCGCTGCCTCCTTCCGCGCCGACTTCGACCACGAACGGGCCCTGGCAGGGGTCCGCGGCGTTCTCGCTTCCCGGCGCCAAGCGGCTCGCGCCGCTCGCCGCGCAGGCCGCATCTTCCGGATCGGACCCCCCGGAGACGCGGCGCGTCTGGTTGGCGGCGGCCGGCAGCCGCCGCCACAGCGGCTCGGTGTAGCTCGCTTCCAGTCCTTCGGCCGGCAGCGTCGCCGTCTGCTGGGCGAGGTCCTCGCCCATCCACGCCACCGCCGAGCCGTCGGCGCTGATGGACGCGCCGCCCGAGCCGCCGCCGACCTGCCTGCCCGCTGCGGGTTCGCTCACCGTCACCGGTTCGGTCGCCCCGGCGGCGGCCCCCTGGGAACATCCGAAGCGGCAGCGGCTGACGAGTTCGGTCACGCCCGTGTTCATGTAGCGCACGGCCACCTGTCCCGCCGGCGCGTGCGGCTGCGGCGTTTCCCCGCGCTCGCGTTCTTCTTCTTCCAGCGCCGGGTAGGCGACGAGGTTCGAGCGGGCTTCGGTCATGAACACGACCTCCTCGCCGTTCGCGCTCATCGCCGTGCGGCCGACGGCGAAGGAGCCGGCGGTGGCCTCACCCGCGCCCTGGGGCGCCGCGTAGCGCAGCGGTTCGTCCGACCCGCTCGAGGCGGAGACGATCAGGAAGGCGCGGGCTGCGGGGGCCCGAGCGCCTTCTTCGGCGGCGGTCGCGGCGGGGGCGTTGGCCATGTTGCGCACGTAGACGTTCTGCGCTTCCGCCATGGGCTCGGCGTTGGGCTGGCCGTGCGTGGCTTCGGGCAGGCGGGCCCCTTCGTCGGTCGCGAAGCTCACGTACTGGCCGTCGCCGCTGATCGAGGGACGGGACGCTTCGCCGCCGGCGACCTGTTCGATCACGCCGGTCTCGAGGTCGCGCCGCCAGACGCCCGTGACGCCGCCGAGCGCGCCGTCGAAGGCCACGTAGCGGCCGTCGGCGGAGATCGCCGCGTCGTGGGCGTATTCGACCTGCTGCAGCGGGCCGCCAGCCACCGAGCCGTAGGAGACGAGCGAGATCGGCGAGAAGACGTCGGCGCCCGCCCGCGCGGGCGCGCCGGCGGCGAGGGCGATCCCCAGCGCGCACGCCAGCGACCAGGACGCGAGCAGCCACCCGGCGGCGGCGCCCCGGCGTGGGATGCCCGCCCGGGCGCTCACTGGACACTCACCCATTGACGGACGACGCCGGCGACGCCGAGGTCATCGCTCGCCGAGACGCTCACGCGGTAGACACCGGCGCGGCCGTAGCGGTGCGCACAGCGCACCTTCCCGTGGACGGAGCTGCCGTCGCCGAAGCTCACCTCGACGGACTGCCGGTCGAGGCCGGAGAAGCGGTCGCTGACACGCACGCTGACGACGGTGTCGCCGTCTGCGCGCGAGATCCGGACGGTCGGCGGGGTGTCGTCGAGGAGCAGCTGCGAGGGCGCGCTCAGCGTCGACTGGCCGTCGCGGTCGGTCGCCAGGATCTGCAGGCGATGCGAGCCGGAGCCCAGCCCGCGGGTGTCCACGTGCGCTTCGTAGACGCCCTGCGGCGTGGGCAGGATGTGGCCGTCGACGACGACGTCGTAGGTGAGCGGGCCGGCGGCGCTCGGCGCCGGCAGCCACGAGACGACCGCCTGGGCGGGCGTGACCCATGTTCTCGGCAGCGACAGTACGAGCGGCAGCTCGGCGGGGGGTGCGGTCGCGGCGGCCGCGACGATCGCGGCGTCGCCGAGCGGGCCCTGGCGGAAGCCCACGAGCCCGTCGCCCAGGCCAGAGCGGCCGACCGACAGTTCGTCGACTTCGCCGCCGGCGCCACCGGCGACCAGCGCGGTCTGCGCCGCCCCGTCCGGGAAGTCCTCGCGCATGGCGACCTCCGGGTTGCCGGCGGCGTTCTCGCTCGGCCACGCGGACACGCCGCCGCCTTCGGGGTTCATGACGCTGGCGGCGAACGGTTCGGGACCGGCGAAGGGCGGTCCCAGCGACACCGCCGGGAGGAGGCCTTTGTCGTTTCCTTCGACCACGCGCGGGGTGCCGTTGTCGTCGTAGAGGACGCGCATACCCCGCTGTTCGTCGATGTCGATGCTCGGCGCGCCGACCGTGGCCGTCTTGCCGCCCGTGACGTCTTCGTCGAGCACCTGCGCGCCGAGGAATTCGGCGCCGCTCGTAGATTCCCCGTCGGGGAGGACGTTGAGGAAGATGCGCGGGCCGGGAAGCGGCGAGGAGGAGCCGGCGGGCTGCCTGTAGACGACCTCGGCCTGGCCGAGCCGCGAGAAGGCCACCGCGGGGGCTTCCGCGTCGTCGCTGATCGGCCGGCCGTTGTAGGTGCTCGCCGACACCGGCATCGCGTAGTCGAGCGCGGTCCCGAAGATGCGCCGCCCCCACAGGCGGGCCACGCCTTCCAGTTCCGGTTCCTGCCACACGACGATCCCGCTCCCCGCCGGGCCGACGGCGATCACGGGGGCGTTCGCCTGGGTCGGCGGGCGCATCCCGATCGCGGGGTTGCGGTTGATCGAGCCGAGGTTGCTCCAGCGCAGGCCGTCGAAGTGCGCGACGCGGACGGACTCCGGAACGTCGCCGCTGTGGAGCTCCACCACGCCCTGACGCTCGGTTTTCACGACCCGGTAGACGACGTCCGCCTGGCCGGTCGAGCTGACGGCCAGGTCGGGGCTCGTGCCCGTGGCTTCTTCGATGTCGCGGTCGACGAGGACGGCCTTGCCGAAGCTTTCCCCGCCCGGACCGAGCACCGCGCCGAGCAGCTCGTAGACGGGTTTCTTGGTCCTTATGCCGGTGGCGTACGGGGTCGCCCACACCACGATCAGCCCGCCGCCGTTGAAGGCGCCTATCCTGGGCCAGCTGGCTGCGAAGGGCTCTTCGGTGTCGACGCGGGCGGGCGCGAGCCAGCGCCCGCCCACGTAGCGCGAGATGAACAGGTGCGTCACCCCTTGCGAGCGCTGCAGCCAGGCGGTTCCGCCGGTCCCGTCTTCGGCCATCGCCACGCCGCCGAAGCCGACGATTTCCGAGCTCGGCCCGGCGACGGTGGTGGCGGGCAGGATCACCGCGCGCGCCGGCGCCGTCAGGAGCCCGAATCCCAGCGCCAGCGCTGCAAGGGCCGGGACGAGCCGCTCAGGGAGCTCGATTTGAGGATCGCACCCGGCGAGGTGTCATATGCGCAGCGGAAGTTCTGCGGTTCCCTGACAGGCTCCGAGCCGGCGAACCCCCCCTGCTGGTGGTTGCTGTAGACGGTGACGTACTGCAGCGATTCGGGGAGCGGGTTCGCGGGAAGCGGGATCGGGTTCGCCTGCCCCTGACGCGGGTCGCCGGTCGCGCCGACGCTGACGCCCTCGAAGCCCGCGGCCGCGGAACCGGCTTCGGTCGTCACGAGCGTCGAGCTCATTTCGCGTTCGTCTTTGAGCCCGCGGGTCGGGTCGAGGTCGATCGTAGCCGTGAGCTGCGAGTCGTTGATGGTGGACTCGAGCTTGACCCGTTCGGCGGCGCCCAGCAGTTCGGCCGCCGAGGGCAGCCAGCCGCCTTCTTTCTGGCAGGTCTTGACGGCGAAGATGAAGTTGTTCTTGCCGAGGTCTTCCTTCGTCAGCGGGTAGGGCGCAGATTCCACGCAGTAGGTGCCGAGATCGACCGTGTCGGGCGGGCAGCTGGGTGCGAGTTCGGCCTCCGTCTTGCCGTCGAGGCGTTTGGCTTCCTCGACGGTGGGGATCGCCGCGGCGGGGAACTTCCTGTTGCGGCCCAGCAGCAGGATGCCGCCGGCCCGGGGCTTGGCGCTGATCGGATGCCCTTCGAACACGCTCACCACCGCGTGGCGGGCGGCGTCGGCCAGTCCGGTCGTCGAGAACATGAGCGCGATCAGGGCGACGATCATCGCCGGCGAGGGCATGCGCCGTCGCCGGCGGGGCAGGCGTGGCGGGCCGGGCAGCCATTGCGCCTGCTTGGGGTCGCGCGTGGTGAAGCGCGGGGGCGCCGCGCGGCGCACCTGGTTCAGCTCCTCCAGCGTGGTCTCCTGGACGGTGGAGAGCACGGCGTCGAGGGCGACGCCGGAGAGCGTCTCCTGCTCGAGCAGCGCCGTGGCCGTCTCCTCCACCGTGCTCCAGTTGCGGTCGAGGATCGCGGCGGCGCGCGCCTCGGCGTCGCCGACCAGCCGCTCGACCTCGCTGTCGATCAGGTTGAGCGTCTCCGGGCCGACCGAGCCGAGGTCCTGCAGGGAGGCGCCGAGGAAGACCTCGCCGCCCTTCTCGCCGATCGTCACCATGCCGAGGGCCTCGGACATGCCGAACGAGGTCACCATGCTGCGCGCCAGCGCAGTGGCGGCGTGCAGGTCGTCGTTGACGCTCGTCGAGGTGTGCCCGAACGCGATCCGCTCGCCCGCCAGACCCGCCGTGATCACGATCAGCTGGGTCTGCAGGTCGGGCTTGGTCATGATCACCTGGTCGCGGTCGGAGAGCATGTGCGCCGCGGTGCCCAGCTGGCGCCCGCGCGCGACGATCGAGAGCTTGCGCGTGGAGGTCGTGTGACCGAGCGCCTCGGTCACGACCGCGTGGGAGGACTCGTGGATCGCGATCAGCCAGCGCTCCTGTTCTGTGAGGATGTGGTGTTTGGCCGGTCCCGCGACGACGCGGTCGATCGCCTCCTCGAGCGTCGCCTGGTCGATCTGGGCGCGGCCGTCGCGGACGCTGAGCAGGGCTGCCTCGTTGATCACGTTGGCCAGCTCGGCCCCGCTGAAGCCCGGCGTCTCGCGCGCCACCTCCTCCAGCGAGGCGTCCGGCGCCAGCGGGCGCTTGCGTCCGTGCAGGCGCAGGATCTCCAGGCGCCCGTGCACGTCGGGCGTGTCGATCGTCACCTGGCGGTCGAAGCGACCCGGGCGCAGCAGCGCGGGGTCGAGGATGTCGGGCCTGTTGGTGGCGCCCATCACCACCAGGCCGCCGTCCCCGGCGAAGCCGTCCATCTCGACGAGGATCTGGTTGAGCGTCTGCTCGCGCTCGTCGTTGCCCTGACCGATCCCCGCGCCGCGCTTGCGCCCGGCGGCGTCGAGCTCGTCGATGAAGACGATCGCCGGCGCCACTTTGCGCGCCTTGCGGAACAGGTCGCGCACGCGCGCCGCCCCGACGCCGACGAGCGACTCGACGAAGTCCGAGCCCGACACCGAGAAGAAGGCGGCGTCGGCTTCGCCGGCGACGGCCTTGGCCAGCAGCGTCTTGCCGGTGCCGGGGGGTCCCACGAGCAGCACGCCCTTGGGCGCCGCGGCGCCCACGACGAGGTACTTGCCCGGGTCGGACAGGTAATCGCGAATCTCGCGAAGCTCTGCCACGGCCTCGCCCGCACCGGCGACGTCGGCGAACGTGATCCTTTCCCGCGTGCCCTTGCCCCTGCGCCGGCCTTTGCCGGTGAACTCCGAGAAGGCGGCCAGGCCGCCCATGGCGCCGCCGGCGCCCTGGCGCGTGAACAGCGAGAACAGGCACACGAGCAGCAGGATCGGGATCAGGAACTGCACGATGATCGCCTCGGTCCCCTTGCCTGACTGCTGGTCGACCGACACGGTCGCGCCGCCGGCCGAGAGTTCTCTCAGCAGCGCCTGGGTCTGAGCGCCCGAGGCCGGGTACGCGGCCCACAGGCGCTGGAGGCCGCCGCCGGGCGCCGTCCCGCCGCCGGGCGCCGTCCCGCCGCCGGGCGCCGTCCCGCCGCCGGCCGCCGTCCCGCCGCCGGGCGCCGTCCCGCGGCCGGCGCTGGTGGCGCCGGCGACGCCCGCCGTGCCCGACCTGCTCCCCATGCCCGACCTGCTCCCCGTGCCCGTCCTGCTCGCTTCGCCCGCCGAGCTCGCGATCGCGCCGTCGGCCGAGACGGTGGGCGCGGACGCGGTCGTGGTCAGCTCGACGCGATTGTCGTGGTCGAGCAGCACGGCGCTCTCGATGTCGCGGAGCTTCGACAGCGTCTGCACCGTGCTGAGCGGCACCTGCATGCCCGAGCTGCTCGGCCTGATGTTCCCCAACAGCGTCGCGAAGGCCACCGCCAACCCGATCGACGCCAGCAGGAGGAACAGCGAGAGCGGATCCCGCAGCGCGATCCGCAGCGTTGCGGAGGCGACGTCGCGGACGGTCACCAGCACCGGGTTGCGCCGGTGGGCCAGGCCCGAGCGCACCGCCGCACTCCCCGCGCCCGCGGTGCCGGCTCCGTTGCTCGATGAGGACTTGGGTGTGGTTGGCTCGTCTGTCATGCGGGGCGGGCGGGTGCTCTGTTGCGAGCGGGATCTCGACGATCTGGGCGGCGCCGTGACGACGCATGACGCCGGGCGCCCGGTCGTCTGAAGCCAGCGTCAACCGCGCATCTCGCCGCGGCCCACGAGGCAACCGTCAGACCCAGCGCCGATCGGACCGCCGCCAGCGTCACACGGGACGGCCGGAAAAGCAATGGCGTTCACAAAAACGACACATCGCGAGGCCTGCGTTTACAAGGCTTTCACATAAACACACCACCGGGCCGGTGTTTACAAATCTTTCACATAGGTGGTAGGTCAACGTTCACACAAGCGGTGGGACGGCGTTCACAAAAACGAAACACCAGCCAACACCGCAATCGACACTCTTCGCGCGGGGTGACGTGTCCGTTGCGATCGACCGCATCGATTCACCGCTCGTGCTGTTCCCCCACGCGAGCGTCCATAACGCTCGAAGCCGATTCACTTCCGACCGCAAAGGAGCAATCACCGTGCGCGTCCATCGCACCCTCATCGTCCTCGTGACCCTCGCGACCGCCCTCGCCGCTCCGGCGAGCGCGGTCGCTGCCAAGCGTCTCATCATCGGCGGCTCCACCTCGGTCCTGCCGCTGCAGGAAAAACTCGCCGCGGCATACCACCAGGAGTTCCCCAAGATCCCCGCGCCGGAGGTTCTGGGAGGCGAGTCCGACATTGGCATCGAGGGCGCGGCGAGCGGCCGCTTCGACATCGGCGACGCCTCGCGCGACCCGATCAAGGGCGTCGACCCCCCGGGCCTGGTGTTCACGAAGATCGCACGCGACGGCGTCTGCATAATCACCAACGACGCCAACCCCCTGGCCAACCTCTCCGAAGAAACAGTCCAAGGGATCTTCACGGGGAAGATCCGCGACTGGAGCGAAGTCCCGGGCGCGCCCAGCTCCGGTCCGATCGAACTGTTCGACCGCGACGGCGCGTCCGGTACGCAGGACGCCTTCCAGCACATCTTCCTGGGCGAATACCTGAAGATCTCTCCGAGCGCGACCGCCCTGTCCTCGAACGGGCTCGAGCAGAACGCGATCTCCGCCGACAAGAACGCGATCGGTTTCGTGTCGTTCGCCTACACCGGCGACGTGCACGCCGTCGACTACGAGGGCGTCGCCTGCAACCTGCACAACGCCCGCTCCGACCAGTACGCGGGCGTGCGCAACTTCTGGATGATCACCAAGGGCCCGCCCAAAGGCGAAGCAGCCAAGTACATCGCGTGGGTGACCAGCGGCAGGAAGAACGTCGACGCGATCATCAACTCCAGCTGGATCGCCATCCACTAGAGAGGGTGACGGGGCGCCCTGAGCGGACAGATGACGGCGCACCCTGAGCAGCGATGACGGCGCAGCCCGAGCAGCGCGCTGCGCTGAGAGCAGCCGCGAGGGTCGACAGGCGCGCCGAGCGCACGCTCGGCGCGCTCGCCGTCGTCGTGCTCGTGCTGATCGGCCTGATGGTCGCCACGGTCCTGATCAAGGCGTGGCCGTCGTTCTCCCACAACGGCCTGAGCTGGTTCGGCAGCGGCGGCAACGTCGAAGTGCAGACGCGCTCGATGCGGGAAAGCACGCCCGTCCCGGGCCATTCGATCTACTACTTCCGGGCGTGGCCGCTGATCTCGGGGACGATCCTGACGACGGTGCCGGCGGTGCTGATCGCGCTCGTCGTCTCGACGCTCGCCGCCGTCTTCCTGACCGAGTTCGCGCCGGCGCAGGTGCGGCGCGTGCTGGAACCGGTGGTGCGCCTGCTCGCCGGCGTGCCGTCGATCGTCTACGGGCTGATCGGGATCCTCGCGCTCGCGCCGTGGATCAACGAACACCTGATCAGCCGCGCGCGTAAGCAGTCTGTCCTCTACGTCGTCCAGCTCAACGGCAACAACCTGACGACCGCGATCGTGATCCTCTCGATCATGATCCTGCCGATCATGGTGGCGATCAGCACCGACGCGCTGAACGCCGTGCCGGTCTCCTGGCGGGAGGGCTCGGCCGCGCTCGGCGTCAATCGCTGGCGCACGATCTGGCGGGTGTCGCTGCGCACCGCCCGCCCGGCGATCGCGGCCGCCACCGTGCTGGCGACAGCGCGGGCGCTCGGCGAGGCGGTGATGCTCGCGCTGGTCGCCGGCGGCCACCCGTTCGCAGCCAACCCACTCGACGGCCTGACCTTCTTCTTCGAGCCCGTGCGCCCGCTGGCGGCGGAGATCTTCCAGGAATCGGAAGGGCTGACGATCGGCCCCCTGGCCCATACGATCTACGCGATCGGCGCCGTCCTGCTGGTCTCGGCCACGCTGCTGTCCTTCGCCGGCTGGGCGGCCAAGCAGCCGCTGAAGCGCTATGGGATCCGCACCTGATGGCGGCCGCCGAGATCCTCAGCTCCTCGCCGGCCCCCGTGCCCGTCCGTCCCGCGCGCGAGCGCACGGCCTCGTGGCCGCTGGTGGACCGTCTCGCCTACCTGCTGTGCTGGGTCACCGGGATCGGGCTGTGCGTGATCGCCGCGGCGATCGTGCTGTTCATGCTCATCAAGGGCATCGCCTACCTGCACCTGAGCATGTTCGTGCGCTCGCCGCAACCCTCGCTGCTGCAGAAGCAGAGCGGCGGCTTCCGCGACCCGATCCTGGGAACGCTGCTGATCACCACGATCGGCATCGGGATCGCCGCGCCGACGGGCGTGGCGGTGGCCGCGTGGCTGTCGGAGTACGCGCGCCCGCGGTGGCTCGCGCAGGCGGTCGAGTCGGCGGTCGAGATGGTGGCGGGCACCCCCAGCGTCGTGCTCGCGCTCTTCGGCCTGCTGATCTTCTCGCAGAGCTTCCTGGGGTTCCTCTCGCAGCACGCCGCAACGGGCTCAGTCACCGGCTCGTCGTTCCTCACGGCGGGTGCGGTGATGTCGATCCTGGCGCTGCCGTTGATCGTGACCTCCACGCGAGCGGCCCTCGCGCAGCTGCCCGACCACCTGCGTGAGGCCTCCTACGCGCTCGGCAAGACACGCGCGAGGACGATCCGCCGGGTGCTGCTGCCGGCGATCCGCCCGGGCATCGGCACCGGCGTCGTGCTCGGCATGGGGCGCATCATCGGCGACACGGCGATCATCACGATCGTGCTGGGGGGAGAGGCGAACAAGATCGAACCGGCCGGCAACGTGCCGATCATCGGCCTGCTGCGCGGCGTCGGCTCGACGCTCACCAGCTACGTCTACTACCAGTCCCCCTCAGGCGAGGGCAACTCGCACGAGAAGGCGTACGCTGCGGCGTTCGTGCTGCTGATGATGGTGCTTGCTCTGAACGCCCTCGCGACACGGCTCGCGCTGGCGCCCACGCGCCCGCGCGATCGCCGCCGCGGATGGCCGCCCGGCCTGCGTCTCGCGGAGCTGCCATGGAGGCGATGATGCCGCCGCCGATCCGGCGGATCGCGCTCGGGCCCGAGCCAACCGTCGCCCCCGCGCGCCCGGCGTCGTTGGACAACGGCGCACCCCGGGCTCCAGGCGAGCCGGCGGCGCACGCGCGAGCCGCGCGAGCGCCGGCGGCGCGGGTGCTCGAGCGCATGCGCATCGAATCGGTGTGGCTGGCCTACGGCGAGAACTGGGTCGTGCGCGACGTGACGCTGCCCGTCCGCCAGGGCGAGGTGCTCGCCCTGATCGGCGCCTCCGGCTCGGGCAAGACCACGCTGCTGCGCTCGCTCAACCGCCTCACGGAGATCACCGCGGGAGCCGCCCGCGCCGGGCGCATCACGCTCGACGGCGCCGACATCCACGAGCTGGAGGTCACCGAGCTGAGGCGCAAGGTCTCGATGGTCTTCCAGCAGCCCAACCCGTTTCCGATGAGCATCTTCGACAACGTCGCCTACGCGCTGGCCGAGCGCCCGGACGGCCGGCGCCGGCGCCGCCGGCGCGGAGAGGCGCTCGAGCACTCGGTCGCCGAGGCCCTGCAGCGAGCTGGGCTCCACGACGAGGTCGCGGGCGACCTGCAGCGCTCGGCACTGAGGCTCTCGGGCGGCCAGCAGCAGCGGCTGTGCATCGCCCGCGCGCTCGCCGCCGAGCCGGACGTGCTGCTGCTCGACGAGCCGTGCTCGGCGCTGGACCCGATCTCCACGGCCAAGATCGAGGAGCTGATCGTGGGTCTGCGTGACAGCGTGGCCGTCGTGATCGTCACGCACAACCTGCAGCAGGCCTTCCGCGTGGCCGACCACGTCGCCTTCATGCACCTGGGCGAGCTCATCGAGTACGGCCCGGCCGCGCAGGTGTTCGACCGGCCCGCGAGGCAGCGCACCCGCGACTACGTCAGCGGGGCCTTCGGGTGAGATGGATCGCGCTCGCGCTGGCGGCGATCGCGCTCGCCGGCTGCGAGACGACGCAGGAAAAGAGCGCGAAGCTGGAAAAGGTCGCCAAGCGCGAAGCCGGCGAAGCCGTGGGGCGCAAGGCGCTCGCGCGGCGCGCCCTCTCGATCACCCGGCCGAGCACGCTCGTCAGGGTCACCGCGACCGCCGTGCTGCACAGCTCGGAAGGAACCGCCGCCGCCGTGACGGTGCGCAACCTCTCGGGCACCGCGCTGCGCGACGTGCCGATCGAGATCGCCGTCAAGGACGCACACGGCGCCACCATCTACACCAACGACACGCCGGGCCTGGCCGCCGCGCTCGTGTCGGTGCCGCTGCTGCCCGCACACGCCACGAGCACATGGGTCGACGACCAGGTGCAGGCTTCGGGCACGCCCGCGAGCGTCAGCGCCGAGGTCGGGGAAGGCGAACGTGTGACGGAAGCGATCCCGCCGATCGCGGTAGAGGGCGCCCACCTGAGCGAAGGCGAGGTCGAAGGCAGCGTCGTCAACCACTCGCGGGTGAGCCAGCGTGAACTCGTCGTCTACGCCGTCGCCAGGCGCGCCGGCACGATCGTCGCCGCCGGCCGTGCCGTCGTCCCGCAGGCCGAAGCGGGGAGCACCACGCACTTCCAGGCGTTCCTGATAGGCAGCGCGCACGGCGCGCAGCTGGAAGTCAGCGTCGCCGGCGCTGCTTGAGCGTGATGCCCTCCAGCACGTGGGCGACCGTCTCGCACGCGTCGACCGCCGCCTCCAGCGACTCGAAGATGTCCTTCCAGCGGATCACCACCATCGGGTCGATGCCCCCCGCGAACAGCGAGGCCACGCCGTCGCGCTGCAGGCGGTCGCCCTCGTTCTCCAGGCGATGGATCTCCACCAGGTGGGGACCCAGCTCGGTGCCCGTCCGCAGGCAGCGCAGCGCCTGCGCGATCTGCTCGCCGGCGCCGACCAGCACCTCGGTGAACTCGACCGCCTGCTCCATCGGCGCCTCCACGCCATACAGCCCGAGCTGCGCCGCCACCTGCTCGGAGTGGTCGACGATGTCATCGAGGGCCGTCGCCAGGGCATAGCCGTCGCCGGCGTCGAACGGCGCGCGCACGCGCCCGCGCCCGGCCAGCCGGTGGATGATGTCGTGGGTGATGCGATCGCCTTCCTGCTCGCACACCTTCAGGTCCTGGGCCAGCGTGGCGCGCTCGGGATACTCCCTGAGCAGGTCGTGCAGCAGCAGGCCGCAGCGCTGCACGTTGCGCCCGGACTCCTCGACCAGGGCCATCAGGGCGGGGTCGAAGCCAGGGCGCAGGAAGCTCATTCCGGCGAGCATATTGCCCCGGGTTGCCGTGCGCGTTGCCCCACGCGGCCGAGGCCATGCCTTCACGGATTTTTCACGACTAGATCACGAGTTTGCAACTCCTTCACCTGCTGCGCCTGCGACGCTTTGCGTCGTGGCGGCCTTCCCGGAGAGCGCAGAGAGCGCGGACGTCCCGGCGGACGTCCTCTACGCCGGTGAGCTCGAGATCAGGCTGGAGGAAGGGCTCGTGCTCGCCACCGGGCGCGCGCTCATGCTCTCGGTGCGGGAGTTCGAGCTGCTCGTGGCGATGGCCAGACGTCTCGGCGCGATCATCACGCGCGAGGAGCTCTACAGGACGGTATGGGGGGGCGAGCTGCGGGCGGGAGACCGCTCGGTGGACGTCTACGTGAGCAAGCTGCGCAGCAAGCTCGAGGCGGCGCTCCCCGACCGCCGCTTCATCCACACGCACGCCGGATTCGGCTACCGCTTTCAGCCGGAGCCTTCACGAAATGTTCACATGGAGGCCACCGCGGGTTGAGGAGACTGTCCCTGGCACGCCACTTCGGCGGAAAGGCGCATGCTCCATGCGCCGTCCAAGTCCATCCCAGCCAGAGGAGACGCTGTGATCAAGAACAAGATGAGCGCGCTCGCAGGTTGCGCGCTGCTCGCGGTGGGGCTCGCCGCATGCGGAAGCTCCAGTTCCTCCAGCAGCACCACCAGCACCAGCACGACCTCGGCGACGATCTCCGGGGCGGGCTCGACGTTCGCAGCCCCCGTCTATGAACAGTGGGCCTCGTCGCTGTCGCCTCTGAAGGTCAACTACCAGGCTGTCGGCTCGGGCGCGGGCATCACCTCGCTCGAGAGCAAAACCGTGGACTTCGGAGCCAGCGACCCGCCGCTGAAGGCCGCCGACGAAGCGACGCTCGCCAAGAACGGAAGCCCGGCGGTCGAGATCCCGATGTTCCTGGGCGCGATCACCGTGTCCTACAACCTGCCCGGCGTGACGACCGGCCTGAAGCTCGACGGCAAGACGGTCGCCGACATCTACCTCGGCAAGGTCAAGACCTGGAACGACGCCGAGATCGAGGCGCTGAACCCCGGGATCACCCTCCCGAGCACGGCGATCACGGTCGTCCACCGCTCGGACTCCTCGGGCACGACCGACGGATTCACCGGCTTCCTGTCGGACGTCGACCCTGAATGGAAGAGCAAGGTCGGCGAAGGCAAGACCGTGCAGTGGCCGACGGGCACGGGCGCGAAGGGCAACGCCGGCGTGGCCGCCGCGGTCGAGCAGACGGCCGGAGCGGTGGGGTATGTCGAGCAGGCATACGCGCTGGAGCACAAATTCACCTACGCCTCGGTCAAGAACAAGGCCGGGAGCTTCGTCGCGCCGACGCTGGCCTCGACCAGCGCGGCGGCCGAAGGTGTGACCGTGCCCGCGAACCTCGGCATCAAAATCAGCAACCCGCCCGGAGCGAGCGCCTACCCGATCACCTCGCAGACGTTCATCGTCGTCAACAAGGACCTCTGCAAGGCCGGCATCCCGGGCGGCGAAGCGGCTGCCAAGGGCGTGGTCAAGTTCCTCGAATACGGGCTCGGGGAAGGACAGACGATCCTCTCCAAGGCCGACTACGCCGCGCTGCCCGCTGCGATCCTCGCCAAGTCCAAGGAAGCGCTCGCGGGGCTGCAGTGCAACGGCGCCACCATCGGCTGACCGTGACGCCACGGCCCCGTATCCGATAGGCAACGGGCCGTGGATGCCGGAGCAATCCCAAGCGGTGGCCGCGCAACGCTCGCGCGGTCACCGCTTGCGCGCCTGCCGGACCGCGCGCTCAAGTACGGGCTGACCGCGCTGGCGGCGCTGATCCTGGCGCTGATCGTCTACTTCTTCATCCGCCTGTTCGGCGAAGCGCGTCCCGCGTTCGCCAGGGAAGGCGTGTTCGGCTTCGTGTTCGGCAACGACTGGAACGTGAGCGCCGAACACTTCGGCGCCCTGCCGCTGGTCGTGGGCACGCTCATCACCTCCGCGCTGGCGCTGTTGATCGGCGTCCCGGTGGCCGTCGCCGCGGCCGTCTACGCGACCGAGCTGTGCCCGCTGCGCATGCGCGCGGCGCTGACGGTTCTGGTCGAGCTGCTGGCCGCCGTGCCCTCGGTCGTGTACGGCCTGTGGGGCATCTTCTTCCTCGCTCCCAAGCTGCAGCCGGCCGAGCAGTGGCTGGCCGACCGCCTGTCGTTCATCCCGTTCATTGGCGGCGGCCTGGTGACGATCCCCAACTACTTCATCACGGGGCTGGTGCTCGCGATCATGATCCTGCCGATCGTCAGCGCGATCAGCCGCGAGGTCATGGCGACCGTGCCCAGCGACCATAAGGAGGCGGCGCTGGGCTTGGGGGCCACGCGCTGGGAGATGATCCGCATAGCCGTGCTGCCGTACTGCCGCTCGGGCATAGTCGGCGGGGCGATGCTCGGTCTCGGGCGGGCGATCGGCGAGACGATCGCCGTGACGATCCTGATCGGCGACGCTCCCAGGCTCGGCAGCCATCTGTTCGCCCAGGGATACAGCCTCGCGGCGGTGATCGCCAACGAGTTCGGCGAAGCCCAGGGCCTGCACCGCTCGGCGCTGTTCGCCGCGGGTCTGGTCCTGTTCGTGCTGACGCTGCTCGTCAACGGAGTCGCGCGCCTGCTGGTCATGAGAGCGGCGCGCGGGAGCCAGGCGCCACCCGTCGAGCAGGGAGGCGCGGGCGGCATGCTGGCCGACGCCACGGCGGGCGCATGAGCGCGCAAGGCGGATCCAGCGACCAAGGCGGATCCAGCGACCGATCGGAGAACGGCCGGCTGGCGCGCTTCGCCGTCAGCCCGGCGCGCAGGCGCAGGGACCGCCTCGCCCGCGCGGGCATCCTGACCGCCACCGCGATCGCGCTCGTTCCCCTCGTGCTGATCGTCTACTACCTGCTGCGCAGGGGGCTCGGCGCGTGGAGCCCGAGCTTCTTCACGACCGACCCGACCGGCAACACGTTCTTCGGGAAGCCGGGCATCGGCGGCATCAAGAGCGCGATCCTCGGCACCATCGAGATCGTGGCGCTCGCCTCCGCGGTCGCCGTCCCGATCGGCGTCGGTGTCGCGATCTGGCTGGTCGAGTACGGCAAGGCCAGCTGGTTCGCGCACACGGTGCGCTTCTTCGTGGACGTGCTCACCGGCGTCCCGTCGATCGTCTTCGGCCTGTTCATCTACATCGTGCTGATCGTCGGGACCGGCAGCACCTATGCCGGCTACAAGGGCTCTATCGCGCTCGCGCTGCTGATGCTGCCAGTGGTCATCCGCTCGGCCGAGGTGATCCTGCTGCTCATCCCGGGCGCGCTGCGCGAGTCGGCGCTGGCGCTCGGCGCGCCGCGCTGGCGGGTGATCTTCAGCATCATCCTGCCGACCGCGCTGCCGGGCATGGTGACCGGGGTGCTGCTCGCGGTCGCCCGCGCCGCCGGAGAGACCGCGCCGCTGCTGTTCACCGCGGCCTACACACACAGCACCAACTTCAACCCGGGGCAGTTCATGAACTCGCTGCCTGTGCAAATCTACAACGACGTCATCTCGGCAACGCCCGCCGTGGAACACCGCGCATGGGGCGCGGCGCTTACCCTCGTCACCATGATCCTGCTGCTCAACCTCGTCGCCCGCCTCATCTCGCGAAGGAGTCGCCTTGCATGACATCCGCCCGACCGACCTCAAAGTTGGCTGACGTGGACCCGGAGAGCCGCTCGGAGCTCGACCGGCAGGAGCAGGGCTCGACCGAACCGGGCCCGGAGCCGACCTCGCTGCGCATCACGGGCCCCGCCACCAGCTCGTCGCCCGCGAGTGGCGATGCCGCTGTCGAGGCCAAGCCCGGGCCGAGCGTACGGCTCGAGCAGCTGCGCGCCTTCTACGGGGACGCCGAACAGGTCAAGGGCGTCGACCTCGAGTTCCCGGCCAACGAGGTGACCGCGATCATCGGGCCGTCCGGGTGCGGCAAGTCGACGATGATCCGCTGCATCAACCGCATGCACGAGGAGATCCCCGGAGCCCGCGCACAGGGCAGGGTGATGCTCGAGGAGCTCGACGTGTACGACCCCTCGGTGGACGTCGTCGCGGTGCGCCGGGCCATCGGCATGGTCTTCCAGAAGCCCAACCCGTTCCCGACGATGTCGATCTTCGACAACGTCGCCGCCGGGCTGCGCCTGAGCTCGCGCGGGCGCGGCGACCTTCGCGGCAAGGTCGAGGCGGCGCTTCGCGACGCCGGCCTGTGGAACGAGGTCGCCAAGCGCCTCGACGAGCCGGGAGCAGGGCTGTCGGGGGGCCAGCAGCAGCGCCTGTGCATCGCGCGCTCGCTCGCCGTCGACCCGGAGGTGATCCTGATGGACGAGCCCTGCTCGGCGCTGGACCCGGTCGCGACGCTGAGGATCGAGGAGCTGATCGATCAGCTCAAGACGCAGGTGACGATCGTGATCGTCACCCACAACATGCAGCAGGCCGCGCGCGTGGCCGACCGTACGGCGTTCATGCTCGACGGTGGGCTCGTGGAGGTCGGACCGACGCAGGACATGTTCACCAAGCCAACCGATCCGCGAACCGAGGAATATGTCACCGGCAAGTTCGGCTGAGGATGGGAGCCCACCCGCAGGCTCGCCGGCGGGCACGGCGGCCGCGCGCCCGGGCGTGCTCGCCGCGACCAACGAGGCGCACGCGCAGGGACGCGCGCACTTCCAGGCGCAGCTGCGGGAGCTCGAGAGCAACGCGCTCGGCGGTCTGGACCTGATCGTAGAGCAGCTCGACCGCGTGCTCGAGGCGCTGCACCACCAGGATGTCGAGCTCGCGCAGATGGTGATCGCCGACGACGACCGCGTCGACGGGCGCTACCTGGAGGTGCACCAGGGCATCCTCTCGCTGCTGGCCCTGCAGGCGCCGGTCGCGGGCGACCTGCGACTGGTGGCGGCCCTGTTGCACATGATCAAGCACATCGAGCGGATGGGGGACCAGTGCGTGAACATCGCCAAGCTGATCCCCCTCTCCGGCTACGAGCCGCCGGTCCACCGCGAGATGCTCGACGCGCTCGCCAAGATGGGCGCGTTCGCGCGCTCGGAGGTGGTCCAATCGAAGGCCGCGTTCGCCGCGCGCGACGTCGGGCTCGCCGAAGACCTCGTGCGCCAGGATCGCGAGATCAACCGCCTCAACCGCGAGATCTTCCGCCTGGCGATCGAGATCGGCGACAACCCGGACAGGCGCGAGTGGGCGATGTGCATGACCCTCGTGGCCCGGGCGCTGGAGCGGATCGGCGACAACGCGGTCGACATCGGCGAGCAGGTCGCGTTCGTGGTCACGGGCCTCTTCCGCGAGTTCCCTGCCCTCCGCCCCCCGGGGCCACGCCCGCGCGCCGGAGGCGACGCGGACGAGCGCTGAGGCGGTGTCGTTCAGCCCCGCCCGGAGCCGGCCTGCGCGGCGCGCCACACCGATAGCGCGAGCAGCCCGACGACCGCGGGTGGCATGACCCACCAGGCGGAGAGGGAGGCGCTGGCCAGGAGCGCAGTGAGCGACAGGGCGCATACGACTCCGACGGCGGTCCACCAGTCGTCGCCGACGACGAACTCCCAAACGCCGGCGAAGAAGGCCCTCACCCCCGTCATGCGCTGACCGTCGTCTGCTCGTGTGCCTCGGCGCCTTGCAGCGGATTGACATTCGCCTCGCGGACGGCCGCCCGCTCGATCGCGCGCCGCACCGTCCAGGCCATGGCCATCGCCGCCGCCAGCACGCCGGGGATGATCGCCAGCAGCGCGGCGTCGCCGCCGGGCCAGGCCGCGCCGGCGCCCTCGGCGCCCCAGAACATCCCGAAGGAGCTGAGCATCACACCGACCGCGAACTTCATGGTGTTCTCTGGCACTCTCGCCAGTGGGGCTCTGGCGGCGGCGCCCGCCACGACCACCATGAGCACCGCGACCCCGGCGGCGGCTGCTGCGAGTGGGATGTTGTGTTGGTTGGTGCCGAACGTGAGCACGATGAACGCGACCTCGAGGCCCTCCAACAGCACACCCTTGAAGGAGATCGTAAAGGCGTAGCCGTCAAAGCCGGTTGGCCTGGTGCCGGCCGCGCGCGCGGCGGCGGCCTCTTCTTGGTAGATCTGGCTCTCGTCGTGCTTGGCCTTCAATCCGGAGGCCCGTAGGATCGCCTTGCGCAGCCACTGCAGGCCGAAGATCAGCAACAGGCCGCCGACGACGACCCTCAGCAGGTCGATCGGAAGCGAGGTCAGCGCCGGTCCGAGCGCGGCGACGATGACAGCCAACGCGAGTGTCGCCGCTCCCACACCACTCATCGCCGAGGACCAGCTGCGCGTGGTGCCGACGGCGAGCACGATCGTCAGCGCCTCGACCGCCTCGACCGTGCAGGCGAGGAACACCGACAGGGCCAGCCCGATCTCCGCTCCGCTCACCGGCTCGCCCCGAGCGCGATCGCCTGGTCGATCACCGAGCACAGCACGAGCACGCGCGCGAACACCGGGTGCGGGGCGGCGCCGGTGGCTGAGCTGGCGTTATCGCTGCCGGTCACAACCAGACTGTAGAGCTGGCTCCCACCTCATGCTGCTGATACGAAGCGTCCGCCATCGCTGCTCGCCGCATGCCCCAGAGTAGTCCCTCTTCGCCATCCGTATGACTATAGATATACGGAGTTCGGGTTGGAAGTATGGGCAGGTGCGGGCGGTACACCCGCAATTTGCAAGTATCGGCTGTGAACATCCTGTGACCTCGCACCTGCAACGCGCGCGCGCATCCCTGTCATCGCTTACACTGCGCCGCGATGAGCTCGAGCGAGAGCGCCGGAGGGCCGGGGGGCACGCCAGCGACACCCGACGTCACCGGCAGCCCCGCGACCTCGCTGCGCATCGCGGTGCTCGATCGCGACAGCGGCTTCATCCAGGTTCTCAGCAAGCGCCTGGACCGCCTCGCCTGGGAGCACAGGGTGCTGGCCAGCCCGGTGCCGGCCGACGCGGTAGTGTCGATGCGGCTGAGCGCGCTGGTCGTCGACCTCGCCGTGCTCGGGCCGCAGGCGTGGGGATGGCTGGAGCGGCTGTGCGAGGCGCTGCCCGAGCTGGGCATCGTCGTGTGCACCGGTCCCTCCACCGTGGCCCAGCGGGTGCGCGGGCTGCGGCTCGGAGCCGACGACTGGATCACCAAGCCGTGCCATCCCGAGGAAGTCATCGCCCGCGTGCAGAGCGTCGTGCGCCGCCGCCGGCGCAGCGCCAGCCGGGCCGAGACCAAGCCGATCCTCGCCGGCGAGGTCGAGATCCGTTCCGACCGCTTCCAGGCGTTCGTCGACGAGCGCAGCATCGACCTGACCAGGCGCGAGTTCGAGCTGATCGAGCTGCTCGCCTCCGCCGAGGGACGGGTGCTCGAGCGCGAGGAGATCTACTCGCGCCTGTGGGGCTACACGATGGTGCGAGGCGACCGCTCGGTCGACGTGTTCGTGCGCAAGCTGCGCCAGAAGCTCGAGAAGTCCTCGCCGAGCTGGCGCTACATCCACACGCACTTCGGCATCGGCTACCGCTTCGCGGCCGAATCGGTGGAGGTCGTCGACCCGAGCGCCGTGCCCTCGTCACTCCCCGACGAGTGGGGAGCCCACGACCTGGACGGCCGAGTCGGCGATCAGGCCGAGCTCGCGGGGCCGCAAGAGGGCGACGAGCTCGCCGCCCCCGCCCTCTAGGCGCACGATCGCCAGACCACCCTTCTTAGACATCTGCGCGCGCGCCGGTGAGTTCCCCGACGACACGCGAGAGATCGGGCTCGTGTCCGACCAGCAGCAGACGCCCGTCCACCGGCACCGCGGCCATCGCATCGAGGGCCTGCGCGGCGTCGAAGCCACCCGCGAGCGGCGGGTGGGGCGCCAGCCGGGCCAGCTGATCCATCGCTCCATCCCTCCGCCGCCAGCTCCGCCGTCTGGCGCGCGCGCACCCTGGGGCTGAACAGCACCGCGTCGAACGCCGCCTGCATACGCGTCAGGGCGATCCCGGCCGCGCGCGCCTGTTGCTCGCCCCGCTCGGTCAAGCGGCGCTCGGCGTCCGTGCGTGTGCCATGCGGCTCGGCCTCCGCGTGACGAAGTAGCCATAGCTGACGAGCCATTCCTCTTCACTGCACCCTAGCGTGTCGTGTAGCTTGAGGAGCTATGGACGGCGATCGCGAGCACAACCCACGGATGACCGATCGGCGCTCACGACCGTCGCGAGCGACGGCGCCGGGGCGGGCGGACGATCCCTCTCTCTACCTGAACCGCGAGCTCTCCTGGCTGGACTTCAACGACCGCGTGCTCCAGCTGGCCGAGGACGAGCGCGTGCCGCTGCTGGAGCGGGTGAAGTTCTGCGCGATCTACACGACCAACCTCGACGAGTACTACATGGTGCGCGTCGCCGGCCTGCGCGACCAGATCGACGCCGGCGTCGAGAACCCCAGCCAGGACGGGCTCATCCCTTCCGAGGTGATCGCGCTGATCCGCGAGCGCGTGCTCGAGCAGGGCCGGCGGCTGACCGACTGCTTCGAAGGGAGGCTGCGCCCGGCGCTGGCCGGGCACGACATCCGCGTGGTGGGCGTGGAGGACCTCGACGAGGACCGGCGCGCTGAGCTGGCCAGGCACTTCCAGAAGGCGATCTTCCCGGCGCTCACGCCGCTGGCTGTCGCGCCCGGGCGCCCGTTCCCCTACATCTCCAATTTGTCGCTCAGCCTCGCCGTGCTCGTGCGCGACCCGATCACCGAGCAGACGGTGTTCGCGCGCGTGAAGGTCCCCACCGAGATCCTGCCCCGCTTCGTCACCCTCAAGCAGCCCTCGCCGGAGCCCGCCCTGCTGGTGCCGCTGGAGGACGTGATCGCCCACCACCTGGACGCGCTGTTCCCGGGCATGGAGATCGCTCGACTACGACGTCTTCCGGGTCACGCGCGACGCCGACCTGGAGGTCTCCGACGACGCCGCCGACCTGCTGCAGGCGGTCGAGGACGAGCTGCGCCGCAGGCGCTTCGGCGAGGTCGTGCGCGTCGAGGTCGGCGCCCACTGCGCCGAGCAGCTGCGCGAGGAGCTGGCGGGCCTGCTGGGGGCGCAGGACGACGAGGTCTACCCGGTCGACGGCCTGCTCGACATGGGCGCGCTGTGGCAGATCGTGAAACTCCCCGGCCACTCCGAGCTGCGCGAAGAGCCGATCGTCGGCATCACCCATCCACGGCTGCTGCGCCGCGAGGGCGAGCGGCCGGACGTGCTCGGTGCGATGCGCGAAGGCGACCTGCTGGTGCACCACCCGTACGTGTCCTTCGCGACCTCGGTCGAGCGGTTCGTCGAGCAGGCCGTGGCAGACCCGAACGTGCTGGCGATCAAGCAGACCGTCTACCGCACCAGCGACGACTCGCCGCTGGTGCCCGCCCTGATCGACGCCACCGAGCGGGGCAAGCAGGCGGTGGCGCTGGTGGAGCTGCAGGCGCGCTTCGACGAGCGCATGAACATCCACTGGGCCAAGGCGCTGGAGGAGGCCGGCGTTCACGTCGTCTACGGCCAGCCGGCGCTGAAGACCCACGCCAAGTGCGTGCTGGTCGTGCGCCGCGAGGGCGACGGCGTGCGCAACTACGTCCACATCGGCACCGGCAACTACCACTCGGCCACCGCGCGGCTGTACACGGACTTCGGCCTGTTCACCACCGACGAGCAGATCGGCGCGGACGTGGCGGACATGTTCAACTACCTGACCGGCTACGGGCGTCCCCTGCACTACCGCAAGGTGCTGATGGCCCCCGACCATCTGCGCGAGGGCATCATCGAGCAGATCGAGCGCACGATCGCCGCCCACTCGCCGCAGCGCCCGGCGCGGATCGCCATGAAGATGAACTCGCTCGTGGACGGTCGCTGCATCCGCGCCCTGTACGCGGCCTCACAGGCGGGCGTGCGGGTGGACCTGAACGTCCGCGGGATCTGCTGCCTGCGTCCGGGCGTGCCGGGCGTCTCGGAGAACATCAGGGTCGTCTCGATCGTCGGCCGGCTGCTCGAGCACTCGCGCATCTACGCGTTCGAGCGCGACGGAGAGCACACGATCTACATCGCCTCGGCCGACCTGATGCCGCGCAACCTCGACCACCGCGTCGAGCTGGCGGTGCCGATCGAGGCGCCCGAACTGCGCGCGGAGCTGCTCGACACGCTCGAACGCGCGTTTGCGGACAACCAGAGCTCCTGGGACCTGGACGGCGAGGGCACGTGGCACCGGCGCGGGCGGCCCGGGCTCGAGCCTGGGGAGCAGCCGCGCAGCCTGCAGCTCGAGCTCGCGGAGCTGTATGCGGCGCGCGCCAGCGCCGAGCGGCCCGCCGACGAGCGCGAGGCCACCGCGCTGGGAGCGGCGGCTCACTGAGCCGCCGGCGCGGGAAGCTCGTCCAGCACGGCCTTCAGCTCGTCCACCGACTGGTAGTCGAGCCCCAGCAGGTGGTCGTGGCGGTGGCGGACGATGCCCTGCTCGTCGATCACGATCACCGCGCGTTTTACTCCCAGCGCGTTCACCGCGCCGTATTTGTGCGCCACCTCCTTGTCCGCGTCCGCCAGCAGCGGGACGTTGAGCGAGTGCTTGGCGACGAAATCCTCGTGCGAGGCCACGTCCTGCGAGGAGATGCCCACGACCGTGGCGTTCAGCGCAGCGAAGTCGTCCGCCCGGTCGCGGTAGGAGCAGAACTGTTTGGTGCAGACCATCGTGTTGTCGCCCGGGTAGAACAGCAGCACGACGCGCTCGCCGCGATGCTCGGAGAGCCGGAAGCTGCCAGCGGTGCCCGGAAGCTCGAAGTCCGGTGCCTCTTCACCGACCTGCGGCGTCTTGGCCATCTTCGCCACCCTAGCGGATGCGCTAGAACTGACGCGATGCACGCTCGCGGCCTCAGCTGCCTGGGCCTCGCCTCGGCGGCCTGCATGCTCGTGACCGCCTGCGGAAGCAGCGCCCCGGCGGACGTCTCCACGCCGACGGCAAGCGCCACTGCGATCCCCTCCCCGGCGCGAAGCGCCTCATCCGAACCCCTGCTCGACTGGCCGGAGTTCGGCCTGGACCCGCAGCGCAGCGACATCAGCGAACTCGCCACAGGCATCACCAGCGCCAACGTCGCCCACCTGCGCCACATCACCGTCGCGCTGCCGGGGACGGTCGACTCTTCGCCGATCTACCTGCACGGCGTGTCCGTGGACGGCGCCGTCCACAACGTGATCGTGGTCACGACCACCTACGGCAGGACCATCGCGATCGACGCCGACAGCGGCAACATCCTGTGGACGTTCACGCCGCCCGGCTACAGCGGGTGGGCCGGCAGCGCGCAGATCACGGTCGCGAGCCCGCTCGCCGACCCCGATCGACTGTTCGTGTACGCGACCTCGCCGAACGGCCTGATCCACAAGCTCTCGCTCGCCGACGGCAGCGAGGACCGCGAAGGCTCCTGGCCGGTGAGGATCACCCTCGAACCGATCCACGAGAAGCTCGGCGCCGCGCTCAACATCGACGGTCCGGACATCGTCGCCGCCACGAGCGGCTACCTCGGCGACAGCCCGCCCTACCAGGGGCACGTGGTCCTCATCGAACGCTCCAGCGGGCGGCTGCTGCGGGTCTTCAACACGCTCTGCGCCAACCGCCGCGAACTGCAGATCCCGAGCACCTGCCCGGCCAGCGACTCGGCCATCCTCTCGCGCGGCGGGCCGGTGGTCGAGGCGGGGGGCCAGCGCATCCTGATCGACACCGGCAACGGTCCCTGGAACGGCACGACCGACTTCGGGGACAGCGTGCTCGAGCTCACCTTCCCCGGCCTGGCCCTGCGCCAGTCCTTCACGCCCACCAACCAGGAAGAACTCAACGCCGGCGACATCGATCTCGGCTCGAGCGCCCCGGCACTGCTCGGGGAAAATCGGGTCGTGCTGGCGGGCAAGGACGGGATCATGCGCGTGCTGGTGCTCTCGCGCCTGGACGGCCACCCTCCGTCCGGCGCGCGGCTGCACCCGCTCGGTGGGGAAGTCCAGCGGCTGTCGATACCCGGGGGCGGGGAGCTGTTCACCGCCCCCGCCGTCTGGCGCCGGAACGGCCACACGACGGTGTTCGTCGCCGACGAACACGCGACCGCGGCCTACGTCCTGCGCGCCGGGCGGCTGTACCGGGCATGGGAAAGCGCCACCCCGGGAACCAGTCCCGTGATGGCCGGCGGCCTGCTCTACGTCTACGATCCCTCCGCCGGCGGCATCTACGTCTACCCGCCGTCCTCTCCTCGGCCGATCGCCAAGCTGCCGGGCAAACCCGGCCACTGGAACAGCCCGATCGTGGTCGACGGGCACGTCGTGGAGCCCGAGGGCGACGCCAACGACCACAAGCTGACGGGCACCCTCGAGATCTTCTCCGCGGGTTAGGCTCGGTCGGACGATGTCGGAATCACTCGCCGGCCAGCTCCTGCTCGCCTCCCCGTCGCTGCTGGACCCGAATTTCGTGCGGACGGTGGTGCTGATCGGCGTGCACAGCGACGATGGAGCGATGGGCGTGGTGCTCAATCGACCTTCGACGGTGACGGTGGGCGAGGCGGTGCCGCAGCTCCAGGACGCGGTGGGGGCGCTCGAGCCGGTCTATGTGGGCGGCCCGGTGCAGTCGAGCTCGATCGTGTTCCTGGCCGAGTTCCTGGACCCCGCGCCGGCCGGGCTGCTGGTGCTCGGTCGCATCGGCTTCCCCGCGCCGGACGCGGGCATCGCGGAGCTGGCCGAGGCGACGGCGCGCGGGCGGGTGTTCGCGGGACACGCCGGGTGGGGCCAGGGACAGCTCGACGCGGAGATCGCGGGCGGCGACTGGATCGCGCACGCAGCCCAGCCCGAGGACGTCTTCACCGACGTCCCGCAGGAGCTGTGGAGCAGGGTGCTCACCCGCATGGGCGGCAGCTACGCGCTGATCGCGCGCATGCCGCTGGACCCGAGCGTCAACTGAGCGGGCGGCTACCCTAGTCCAATGCTGCAGCTCGCCCGCTGGTCGACCACGCATCGCAGGTACGTCGTGCTCGGCTGGCTGGTCCTGCTGCTCGCGGTCAACGCCTTCGCCCGATCGGCCGGCACGTCCTACTCCAACAACTTCACGCTGCCGAACTCCGACGCGCAGCGCGCCGCCGACCTGCTCCAGCGCAGCTTCCCCGCCCAGGCGGGCGACCGCGACGAGATCGTCTACAAGGTCAGCTCCGGCAGCGTCCTCGACCCGGCCGTGCGCGCTCGCATGAGCGCCATGTTCGCCGAAGTCGCGAAGCTGCCGCACGTCACGAGCGTGATCAGCCCGTACGCGGGCGCCTCGGCGGGCAAGTCGATATCGGCCAACGGGAGGATCGCGTTCGCGACCGTGGTGTTCGACGAGAAAGCCAACCTCCTGCCCAAGAGCGCCCCCGAACGCGTCGTGCGCGTCGCGCGGGCCGCCGCCCGGCCGGGCCTGCAGGTCGAGCTCGGCGGCCAGGCGATCGAGGCCACGGAGCAGGTCGGCTTCGGGCTGTCCACCGCCGTCGGGCTGCTCGCGGCGATCGTGGTGCTGCTGCTGACCTTCGGCTCGCTGATCGCGATGGGCCTGCCGATCGTGACCGCGCTGTTCGGCCTCGGCACGGGCCTGGGGGCGATCGCGCTGTTCACGCACGTGGTCGACACGCCCAACTTCTCCTCCGAGCTCGCGGCCATGATCGGGCTTGGCGTCGGGATCGACTACGCGCTGTTCATACTGACGCGCTTCCGCGAGGCCTACGCCACGCCGGGACCAACCTTCGAAGATGCGCGCGAGTCGGTCGTGCAGGCGATCGACACCGCCGGACGGGCGGTCCTGTTCGCCGGATCCACGGTGGTGATCGCACTGCTGGGGATGATGCTGCTGGGCGTCGAATTCCTCTACGGCGTGGCCATATCCGCGTCGATCGGCGTGCTGCTGGTGATGCTCGCGTCGCTGACCCTGTTGCCCGCCCTCCTGAGCATCGCCGGCGCGCGCGTCGCGGCGCGCGGGCGGCGCGGGCGGCGCGGGCGGCGGGCGCGGGCGCGCGCCGCCGAGCGGAGCGGCACGCCGACGGCGCCGATCGCTGCAACCGCCGCATCGGGCACGGCCGGCGCGGGCACGGCATGGCTGCGCTGGAGCGCCTTGGTGCAGCGCCGGCCGAGGACGATCGCGACCGTCGCCGCGCTGGCGATGCTGCTGATCGCCGCGCCGGCCACCGCGCTGCGGCTCGGCTCCAGCGACGCCTCGAACGACCCCGCCAGCCAGACCACCCACCGCGCCTACGAGCTGCTGGCGCAGGGCTTCGGGGAAGGATTCAACGGACCGCTGCTGGTCGTGGCGAAGGTACCCAACCCCAAGCGGGAAGCCGCCGAAAACGGCGTGCTGCTGCTGGGCCCGCCCTCGAGCGGCCGGAAGACGCCCGTGGAAAGGCTCCGCGCGGCGGTCGCCGCCACCCCCGGCGTCGTGTCGGTCACGCCGGCGAAGGTCAATGCCGCCGGCAACGTGGCAACGATCACCGTCTACCCACGCTCCTCCCCGCAGGCCTACGCCACCACCCAGCTCGTCGCGCGGCTGCGCCACACGGTCATCCCGCCGATCGCCGCGCGCACCGGCATGACCGTCTACGTCGGCGGCGTGACCGCCGGCGCGGTCGACTTCGCGAGCACGCTCGGGCACAAGCTGCCGCTGTTCATCGGCGTGGTCGTGCTGCTGTCGGCGCTGCTGCTGATGGTCGTCTTCCGCTCGCTCGTGATCCCGCTGCAGGCGGCGGTGATGAACCTGCTCAGCATCGGCGCGTCGCTGGGCGTGATCGTGGCGATCTTCCAGTGGGGGTGGCTGGGTGGCCTGATGGGCGTCCAGAAAGGGCCGATCGAGTCGTTCATCCCGGTGATGCTGTTCGCGATCGTGTTCGGACTGTCGATGGACTACGAGGTCTTCCTCGTCTCGCGCATGCACGAGCGCTGGACGCACACGCGCGAGCACTCGCGCGCGGTCGCCGAGGGCCTGGCGCTGACCGGACGCGTGGTGACGGCGGCCGCGGCGATCATGGTGTGCGTGTTCCTGTCGTTCATGCTCGGTGAAGACCGCATCATCAAGGAGTTCGGCCTGAGCCTCGCCAGCGCCGTGTTCCTCGACGCGCTGATCGTGCGCTGCATGCTGCTCCCGGCGGCGCTGGACATCATCGGCAGAGCCACCTGGCAGATCCCGGCGTGGCTGGAGCGGCTGCTGCCGCGGGTGAACGTCGACGGCACGGTGCGACGAGGCGACACAGCCGCGCAGGACGGGCGCCGAGGAGTCGACTCGGGCGGCGTCTCGCGGCGCGCGCGGCCGGGTGCCGCCACAGAGGGAGCAGAGGGCTGAGCTGGGTCCGGCGGGGGGCGGCGCTGGCCCTCCTGTGCGCGGCCGCGCTCGGTGCCTGCCCGCCCGGCGCCGAGGCGGCCGGCGGGGGGGCGGCCGGCGCTCCGGGGCGGCGCTCCGCGCTGCTCGTGTTCCTAGCGGCCGGCGAGTCGGAGCTCGCGAGCGTCAGCGGCCTGTCCGTGGGGATCATGTCCGCCACCCAGGGCCAGTACTCGACCGCCCAGTTCCTGCTCGACGTCACGCAGGGCGCGAGGGTCGCCTCCTCGGCCTATTCCACGGCCAGCCCGCCGGAGCTGTCGCTCGCGCCCTCCGGCGCCGGCGCGGTGGTCGAGGGCTGGCCGGCCGCGCGCAGGCGCGCCGAAGAGGCGCCCCAGCTCCTGCAGCCGGGGCTGCTCGCCGGCCAGGTCCCGGGCGGGGCCGGCTACGCGGGGATCGCGGGACGCGAGGACGTCGACGGCGTCCTCGCGGCCGACAGCGGCGGGCGCATCGCCGCCTTCTCGCTGGGCCCGGCGTCCACGCTGCTGGCGCGCGTGGCCGCCCTGCGCCGCAGCGAGCGCTTCGTCGTCGCCGATCTGCCTGGCGGCGGCGAAGGCAGCGCGGACCTGCTTGCCCTGAGCGAGGGGCGCGCGGCGGGAGAGCTGCTGATCGCCGTGCAGCGCGCTCCCGACGCGCCCGGCCACGAACTGCTGTGGAGCGCCGTGGCAGGACTGGCGGGCGGCGGGGACAGGGAGCTGAGCTCGCAGAGCACCAACGAGCGGGGGCTGATCGCAGCGGTCGACCTGGCGCCCACGATCCTCAAACACCTCGGCGCGGCGATCCCGGCCGACGTGCGCGGCGAGCCGATCCGGACGGACGGTCCGCTGCGCTCCGCGAGCCTGCGGGCGCTGATGGCGCGTCTGCATGTGATCGCCGGGCGGCGGCTGAAGGCGCTCGGGTGCCTGCTGGGCGCGTGGGTCCTGTTGCTGGCGCTGGCGGCGCCCTGGCCGCGCGCGCGCGCGTGGGCGATGCGCGCCGGCGCGCTCGGCGTGCTGTGGGCGCCCGTCGCGGTGCTGATCCCGGCGGCGCTCGAGCCGAGCGCGCCGGTGGAGTACGCCACGATCGCGCTCGCCTGTCTGGCGCTCGGCGCGCTCACCGACGCACTGGTGCCCTGGCCTCGCGCCGTGCTCGCCCCCGCGATCGTGGCGGTCCTCGCGCTCACAGCGGACGCGCTGGCCGGCACGCAGTTGCTGATGCGCTCCCTGCTCGGTCCGGACCCCATCCTCGGCGCGCGCTTCTACGGCATCGGCAACGAGCTGAAGTCCGGGCTGGCGGTGCTCGTGCTGGCCGCCGTCGCCGCCGCCGTGTACCCGGCGGTGCGCGGTGCTCGCGCGGCGCTGGCGATGGCGAGCGCCGGCGTTGTGCTGGCGGTTGTGGAGGGCTCGGCGAGGATCGGCGCCGGCGTCGGCGGCGTGATCCTCGTCAGCTTCGGATTCGCCGTTGCGAGCGTCATGCTGTTGCCCGGTGCGCTGACGCGCAGGCGCGCGCTGATCGTGCTGATCAGCCCCGTAGCCGGTCTCGTCGCGCTGGCGGCGATCGACCTCGCCACCGCGCGCGGCGCCGGCCACTTCACCGGCAGCGTCCTGCACGCACGCTCGGCGGGCGACGTACGCGACATCATCGTCCGCCGCTACAAGGCCGCCTGGGACGAGTTGCAGAACCACGTCATGCCCGTGGCGACGGCCATCGCGCTGGCGTACGCCGCCGTTGGCCTGCGCCGGCACGATCGCCTGCTCGCGCCGGTCGGCCAGGACCCGGCCTGGCTCGCGGCGCTCGCCGGCGGTCTCGCCGCGGGCGTCGTCGGAGCGCTCGTCGAGGACTCCGGCCCCGTCCTGCTGGTGGTGGCCGTGTTCGCGCTCGGCTGCGTGGTCAGCTATCTGTGGGGCAGGCCTCGCGTCGAGCTCGGCCGCGCGCGGCACTTATGCTCGGCCTCAGGCCGCGCAGTCCCTGCACGACCCGTGCAGGACGATCTCGTGCTCTGACACGGCCAGCGGGACCCTCTCGCTGAGAGAGTCGATCGCGCGCTCGAGACCCGCGTCCGAGAACGGCATCACCAGACCGCACTGGTCACAAACGAGGTGGTGATGGTGCTCCCTGTGCTCGCAAACGCGCTCGTAGCGGACCATCGCCTGACCGGTCTCCACGCGCTGCACCAGCCCCAGCCCCTCCAGCTCGTCAAGGATCCGATACACGCTGGCGCGACTGACCGGCCGCGCGGACTGTGCGCGCAGGACGTTCTCGATCTCCAGGGCGGTCAGCGCGCACTGCTGTCCGGCGAGCAGCTCCAGCAGCGCGCGCCTGGCGCCGCCGCGCTTGCGCCCCGCCGCGGCCAGCGCGTGCTCAGCCCGCTCCACCCACTCGCCGGCGGCGGCGACATCAGCGGTGTGGGCGGCGTGGGCGGTATGGGCGCCGTGAACGCTCATGTCACGATGGTAGAGGCGTCGTGGGAGCCGTTCCGCCCCGATGCCAGGCCGCCGACGCCGCGCGGCTGCGACGCCATGCCGCCCATCCGCGCCCGAGGGCATACGCGGCGGCGCTGAGGCTGCCGACGAAGAACCCGACGGGGTAGTTGGTCGTGTACGAGGCGGCGATCGCGCTCCACACGGTGATCAGCGCGATCGCGACCGACAGGCCCATCGCCGCGATCGGCCTGTCGGTGAACGATCGCGCGGCGGCCGGAGCGCCGATCATCAGGCTGAAGATCAGCAGCGTTCCCACGACGGGCACCGTCATCGTGCTCGCCAGCGCGACGACCGTCAGGAAGCACAGCTCCATCCTGAAGGCGCTGACCCCGCGCGCCTCGCCCACCTCCGCCAGCACCGAGGACAGCATCAGGGGGCGATACAGCAGCGCGATCGCGCCGACGCACACGAGCGCCAGCGCCGCCGTCGGCGCCACCTGGTTGCTGGAGATGCCGAGCACCTCGCCGAACAGCAGCGAGTAGACCTCCGGCGCGTACTCGACGCTCATGCTCAGGAACAGCGAGCCGAGCCCAAGCATCAGGACGAGCGCCAGCGCTGTCACCACGTCGTGGCGACCGCGCCTGCCCAGCAAGCCGATGCCGAGCGCCCCCAGCAGCGAGAAGACGCCCAGCCCGACGAGCGTGTTGACCCCCATCAGGTTCGCCCCGGCGGCGCCGGCGAACGAGCCGTTGGGCACCGCGTGGGCGACGAACGCCGAGCCGCGCAGCACGACGAAGAACCCGACCACGCCGGCCACCACGGCGACGATGCTCGCCACCGTCCACGCGTTGATCATGAAGCCCGAGAACATCTGTCAAGCCCGCGCGCGTGTGCGCAGCAGCCCGGGCAGGCCGGAGAGCAGGTATGCCAGGAAGATCAGCGTGACCACGAAGAAGCTCACCGGCCAGGCCGTGCCCGTCGGCGGCCAGTAGAAGCTGTCGTAGGCCAGCAGGATGCCCAGCCACATCGCCCCCACTCCGATCAGGCCAGCCAGGGCGATCGCCAGGCCGGGTCGCCTGGTCAGGCGCAGCGCGGTGGCGGCGGGACCGACCAGCAGCGCGGTCGAGAGGATCGTGCCGATCGTCATCGACGCCAGCGCGACCGCGAGCGCCAGCGCCAGCAGGTAGGCCGCACCGACCAGCCGCACGGGGATCCCCCGTGCGGCGGCCATCTCGGCGCTCATCGAGCTGAGCAGCAGCGGCCGGTACAGCAGCGCGAGGATGCCCAGCGCCGCCACGCTCAGCGCCACGATCGCGGGGATCTCCGAGCGGGCGACGGCGAACACCGAGCCGAACAGGATCGTGACCGCGGCGCCGGTGGTGTTGTGGAAGGTCGTGTCCAGGTACAGCAGCAGCGCCGCCAGCCCGAGACCGGCGCCGAGCACGATGCCCGTCGCCAGGTCGCGTCCGCGCGGGCGCTGGATCCCGACCATCTCCATGGCCGCCGCCGCCACGATCCCGATCACCACGAAGCCCCACAGCGGACCCGACCCCGACCAGGAAGGCCGCCGATCCTCCGGTGGTGCCGACGTCGCCCAGCGCCTCGCCGGCGAAGGACTGCCCGCGCATGACCGTGAACACGCCCACCGCCCCGGACACGACCGCCGCCACCGCGCCCACCACGACCGCCACCCCCACCACTTCGCTCGTGAAGAAGCCCGGCGCGATCACCGCCGCCAGCGACGGCGCTCACGCGATGATCTCCAGCCCCGGCAGAGCGGCCTCGTGCCCGTGCAGATCGGAGGCGTCGCCCGCCCCCGCCACGACCAGCACGCGCCCGTGCACGTTGAGCACGTCGACGTGGCTGCCGTACAGCTCGCTGAGCACGTCCGCGCGCACGACCTGCTCGGTGGTGCCGCTTGCGGCGCGCCCGGCGGCGATGTAGACGATGCGGTCCATCACCGGCAGCAGCGGGTTCATCTCGTGCGCGCTGATCAGCACCGCGACTCCGAGCTCCCTGGCGATGCGCGCCAGCAGCGTCACGACCTCCTGGCCGGCGCGCAGGTCGAGGTTGGCCAGCGGCTCGTCCAGCAGCAGCAGCTTCGGGCGGCCGATCAGCGCGTGGGCGATCAGCACGCGCTGCTGCTCGCCTCCGGAAAGCAGGCCGACGCGCGCGTCGGCGAAGTGGCCGGCGTCGACCGCCTGCAGCATCCGATCGATGAGCGCCCTGCGGGCGCGGGATGGCAGCGGGATGCCGAAGCGGTGCGCGTCGAGGCCGAGGCCGACGAGGTCGCGGGCCCGCAGCGGCATGTCCGGGTCGAGCACGAACTTCTGCGGCACGTAGCCGATCAGCGGGTTGCGATGACCCGGCCCGTTGCGTTGTGCGCCCCCGATCTTCGATCGGCGAGGGCGGCCGTCGAGCAGCACCCGCCCGGCGCTGGCGGACTGCAGGCCGAGGATCACCCGGAACAGGGTCGTCTTGCCGGCGCCGTTGGATCCGATCAGCCCGGTGAACTCGCCCGGGCGGATGGCGAAGCTGACCTCGCGCAGGATCTCCCGCCCGGACAGCCGCACGCCGATTCCCTGCACCGACAGGATCTCCTCGGCGCTGGCGATCCGCTCGCCGCCACCCATCACAGCTTCTCCGTCGAGACCTTTTCGACGACGGCCCGCCGCAGCGCACGCACCTCCGCCAGCATCCACGACTGGTAGTCGTACCCCGGCGTGGGCATCGTCTCGTACACCCCCACCACGGGCACGCCGGCGCGTTTGGCCGCTTCCAGGAACGACTGCGTCAGCGAGTCGGTCACCTGCTGGTTGTAGACGAGCACCTTCACGCGGTGGTCCGCAAACAGGCCGTTCTGCAGCGTCACGTCCTGCGGCGCGGGATCGACCCCGTTCATGATGTCCGCCTGCAGCCCGAACGGCGTCAGGTTGACGGTCCCGGCCGCTTCCAGCATGTAGTCGCCGACCGGCTCGGTGGTCGCGACCGGGGTGTCGGGATATTCGGCGGCGAACTGCTCGATCGCCCGGTTCCACGGCGTCAGCGACCGCTCGAAGGAGGCCGCTCTGGCCTGGAAGTAGGCCGCGTGCGCCGGCGCCAGCTCCGACAGGGAGGCGGCGATCGCCTTCGCCACCGCGGGCATCGTCTGCGGCCTGTACCAGAGGTGCGGGTTGGGCGTGGAGTCGGGCAGCCCGAGCAGCTTCTGCACGTCGATGACCCTGCGCTGAGAGCTGGGCGAGGCCGACTCGATCCTTTCCATGTACGTGTCGTACCCGACCCCGTTCTGCACCACCAGCCGCGCGGCGGCCACCACCTCGGCGACGCTCGGGCTGGCCTCGAACGTGTGCGGATCGGTGTTCGGGTTGCTCTCGATGGCGGTCACCTTCACGTAGGCGCCGCCGACCTGTTCGATCACGTTGGCGTACTCGTTCTCGGCGCCCACGGCCACGATCGCGCCGGCGCTCGCCGTGGCGCCCGGTCCGCTGCCGCCGCAGCCCGCCGCCAACGCAGCGACGACCGCGAGCATCGCGGCGGCCGCGATGCGTGGATGCGCGGGCGGACGATCGTGTTTCATCGAGCGAGAGCTCCTGTCGGAGTCAGGTTGGCCACAACGTCCAGCCCACCATATCAAGACTGAGTCTCGTTCTCAATCTCTGCCGGGGATCCCCAGCGCCGCGCGCAGCTCCTCCAGCTCGATCCCCTCCACGCGCACGAGCTTCTCGCGAGCGCCTGCTCCCCGCGACACGGACACGCGCTGCGCGCCAACCCGCGCGCGCCTGGCGATCAGGCGGCACAGCGCGTCGTTGGCGCGTCCATCCACCGGAGGCGCGGTCACCCGCACGACCAGCACGCCGTCGCGTTCGCCGACGATCTCGTTCGCCCGCGCCCGCGGCTGGAGTCGCACCGCAAGCTCGCAGCCGGGCATCGGTGCCCGCCGACCTATTCCATCGCGCGTTTGCGGCGGCGGTCGACGAGCAGCACGGCGCCGACCACGACGATCACCACGATCACGATCCCCCCGGCGATGTAGCGGAGTTTGTGGTGCGGTTTTTTCACTTCCTTCTTGGCTTCCGTCGGCGTCAGCACCGTCACGGGGACGTGCTTCGCCTGCAGGGCAGCGACGAGCGCCGGCTCTTCGTGAGGCGCGTACTTGGCGAGCACGTACCGCCCGTCCTTGAGCGTCACGCGCAGCGAGCGCACGTCCCGGTTGATCGTGACGGCCCGGATCTGGCCAGCGGCGAGCTGCTGCTGGTATTCGTTGAAGCCCTCGTTCTGGTAGACGATCGTGGCCGCCGCGTCCGCCGCGAGCGCGGTCGCGAGCAGCGACGCACAGGCCAGGGACACGGCGCAGACGGCCATCTTGGCGGTGAGGGACACCCATGTCGTTCGGATCATCGCCCGTACCCTACAGTCGCAGACGCTCCGACGTGCTGCCGCCGTCCTCACTTGCGCGCAATCCGCATGGCCTTCAGGCGCTCGACCTTGGACAGGACGACCTTGCGCATGCGCACGGCCTCGGGGGTCACCTCGGCGGCCTCGTCCTCGCGCACGAACTCCAGCGCCTCGTCGAGCGTCTGCTTGCGGTGGGCATCCAGGCGCACCAGCACGTCGGCGGTGGAGGAGCGCATGTTGGTCAGATGCTTCTCCTTGCAGGGGTTCACGTCGAGGTCCTCCGAGCGCGAGCTCTCGCCGATGATCATCCCCTCATACACCTCCTCCCCCGGGCCCACGAACAGGACGCCCCGCTCCTGGAGGGTCATCAGCGAGTAGGTCGCGGTCGTGCCGCGCCGGTCGGCGACCAGCGCGCCGGAGGTGCGCGTGAGCAGCTCCCCCGCCCAGGGCTCCCAGCGGTCGAACACGTGGTGCAGGATCCCCGTGCCGCGCGTCTCGGTGAGGAACTCGGTGCGGAAGCCGATCAGCCCGCGCGCCGGCACGAGGTAGTCCATCCGCACCCAGCCGGTGCCGTGGTTGGTCATGTGTTCCATCCGGCCCTTGCGCGCCGCCAGCAGCTGGGTGACCGTGCCGACGTGCTCCTCGGGCACGTCCACCGACAGGCGCTCGACGGGCTCGTGGCGCTTGCCGTCGATCTCCCGCTCGAGCACGTGCGGCTGTCCGACCGTCAGCTCGAAGCCCTCCCGGCGCATCATCTCCACGAGCACCGCCAGCTGCAGCTCGCCGCGGCCCTGCACCTCGTAGGTGTCCGGCCGCTCGGTATCGCAAACGCGCAGCGAGACGTTTCCGACGAGCTCCTGGTCGAGGCGCCCGCGGATCTGCCTGGCGGTCAGCTTCTCGCCGTCTTTGCCCGCCAGCGGCGAGGTGTTGACGCCGATGGTGATCGACATCGCAGGCTCGTCCACGGTGATCACCGGCAGCGGGCGCGGATCCCCGAGGTCGGCGAGCGTCTCGCCGATCGTCACCTCGGCGATGCCCGCCACGGCGATGATCTCGCCGGGACCGGCCTCCGGCGCATCGACGCGGTCCAGCGCGTCGGTCACGTACAGCTCGGCCACCGTTGCGCGCTGGATCGACCCGTCGGCGCGGCACCAGGCGATCTGCTGGCCCTTGCGGATGCTGCCGTGGCGCACGCGGCAGATCGCCAGCCGCCCGACATACGGGGATGCGTCGAGGTTTGTCACGAGCGCCTGCAGCGGGTGCTCGGGGTCATAGGTCGGCGCGGGGATGTGCTCGAGCAGGAGGTCGAGCAGCGGCGCGAGGTTCTCCCCGTCTGGAATCCCACCCACCGCGCCGGGCTCGTAGTGCAGCGAGGCCACGCCGGCCTTGGCGTTGCAGTACACGATCGGGAACTCGATCTGGTGCTCGTCGGCGTCTAGGTCCAGGAACAGCTCGTACACCTCGTCGACGACCTCCGCCACACGCGCATCGGGGCGGTCCACCTTGTTGACGACCAGGATCACCGGCAGCTTGGCCTCCAGCGCCTTGCGCAGCACGAACCGCGTCTGCGGCAGCGGCCCCTCGGAGGCGTCGACCAGCAGCAGCACGCCGTCGACCATCGTCAGCCCGCGCTCGACCTCCCCGCCGAAGTCGGCGTGCCCGGGGGTGTCGATGATGTTGAGCTTGACGTCCCTGTAGCGAAGCGAGGTGTTCTTGGCGAGGATCGTGATCCCCTTCTCGCGCTCGAGGTCCATCGAGTCGAGCACGCGCGTGGCGACCTCCTGGCCCACCCGGAACGCGCCGGACTGCCACAGCATGGCGTCCACCAGGGTGGTCTTGCCGTGATCGACGTGCGCGACGATGGCGACGTTGCGGATGTCATCTCTGCTTACAAGCACGGCCGAACAGGCTAGCGGCGCACGCGCGCGCTCCTGAGACCGGTGCGCAGACCGAAGCGGGCGAGCGCCGACGGGTAGCGCTCGGCGGCGGCGATCGTATGCTCCAGCGCAGCCGCGAAACGCCGAACCTCAGCCTCCTCGATCGTGAGCGCGGGCAGCGCCTTGATCACGTTCATGCGATGGCCCGCCACCTGGCAGAAGATCTTGTGCTCGTGGAAGAGCGGCACGGTGACCAGCTGGGAGAAGAGGCCCGGCTGGCGGCGCTCGACCCGCTCCCACAGCCGCCGCGCGCTCGCGCCGGCGGGCGGCCCGAACTCGATCGCCCACATCAACCCCAGCCCACGCACCTCCGTGACGACCTCGAAGCGCTCCGCCAGCGGCCCGGTCAGATCGAGCAGCAGGGCGCCCATGCGCTCGGCGCGGGCAACGAGATCCTCGCGCTCGAGCACCCGCAGCGTCGCCAGCGCGGCGGCGGCCGCGAGGTCGTTGCCGCCGAACGTGGACCCGTGACGGACTGCACGCTCCATGCCATCGAACACGCTGTCGAACGCCGCGCGCGAGACGAGCACCGCCCCGATCGGCACGAACCCGCCGGACAGCGCCTTGGCGAGACAGACCATGTCCGGCTGCAGGTCCCAGTGCTCGAGCGCCAGGAAGCGCCCGGTGCGCCCGATGCCGGTCTGCACCTCGTCGCAGACGAACAGCGCGCCGGCCTGGCCGCACAGGCGCTGGGCTGCGGGCAGATAGTCGTGCGCGGGCAGGTTGACCCCCTTGCCCTGGACGGGCTCGACCACGAACGCGGCGACGTCGCCGCGCGCGAGCTGCTGCTCGAGGGCATCGAGATCGCCGAACCCCACGGGCTCGCAGCCGGGCAGCAGCGGTCCGAAGCCCTCCCGGAACTCGACGTTCCCGTTGATCGACAGCGAGCCGAGCGTGAGCCCGTGGAAGGCGTGATCGGCGTACAGCACGCGCGGCCTGCCGGTGGCGGCGCGGGCGATCTTGATCGCCGCCTCGACCGCCTCGGTGCCGGTGTTGGCCGGGACCATCGCCGCGACGCTGCCCGGCGCGCGGGAGAGCAGCTGCTCGGCTAGGACCCCGCTGAGCAGCGTCACCCCGAGCTGGGGCAGGCTTCCCGTGCGCGCGGCCATCACCTGCTCGATCGCAGCGATCGCCTCGGGGTGGTTGCGCCCGATCGCGAACACCCCGTAGCCACCGAACAGGTCGAGGTAGCGCTCCCCGTCGGCATCGATCAGATGCGCCCCCTCCCCGCCCGTCCACACCTTGTCGAATCCGAGCGTGCGCAGGATCCGCCCCATCTGCGGGTTCAGATAGCGGTCGTTGAGCGCCATCTCCTCGCCGCTGCGGCCGCTGAGGATCTCGTGCACGCTGGGCGGGGGCTCGCCGGGCATCGGTGAGAGTGAGCGTAGCTCGCCGGCTACAGCTCGGCGAGGCGGCGCTCCAAAAACCGCCGCTCGGGCTCGGAGCGCACGAGCGCCAGCGCCCGCTCGTATGCGATGCGGGCATCGGCCCGACGGCCGAGACGGCGCAGGAAGTCGGCGCGAGTCGCGTGAAGGTACTGATAGCTGTCGAGATCGAGCCGAGCGACGGCCCGCAATCCCGCCTCTGGCCCCTCGGCCTCGGCGAGCGCCACGGCCCGGTTCAGCTCGACCACAGGCGAGCGCGTCAAGCGGGCGAGCTCGCCGTACAGGGCGGCGATCTGGGGCCAGTCGCTGCGCTCGTCCGTGTGCAGGGAGGCGATGGCGGCCTGCAGGGAATAGAACCCGTCCGCCCCGGTGCCGCGCAGCGCCAGCGCGCGTTCGAACGCCGCGCGGCCGGCGTGGATCTGCGGCCAGTCCCACAGCGCCCGGTCCTGGTCGGGGGTTTAGGCACACAAACGGGTCGTATGACCAAACATCGATCGTCCCGTTCTCACGGCCGGCGGAAGATCGCGTGTGTCCCGATGCGCCGCCAAATGACGTGCGGCTCACCAAGCCGAACCTCGCCGCCGTACTCGAAGGTCGCACGACCGTCCGGCGCCCACGTCATCTCCCACACGCCGGCGTGCCCTTGCACGCGCTTCACACGCAGGCGCGGACGAAAGCTCTGACCGCCACCCGCAAGGTCGGCGATGAACTCCGCTACCGCCTGGCGGAACGCCCGCTGCTGCTGAGGGGTGAGCCGGTCCCAGTCACGCCAGAACGACGCGAGGACTTCACGCGTCGGCATCGAGCGGCTTCGTCCGCTCGTCCAGGGCCGCCAGGAACTCATCGTCGCCCTCATAGCGCGTAACGCGACCCGCCGCACGGTCATCGTCGGCCTCGCGCTCACGCGCCTGCCACTCGCGCGTCCAGAACCACGCCTGCTCGGCGTCGATGCGACCGTCACTGATCTCCCCCAAGAGGATCGCCGCGCCATCGACCGCGCCCTCCGGCAGACGATCCACCAGCTCATGCAACTCGCTCCTGGTCATGCCCACATTCTCGCACGCTCAGCGCCCATCCTCACGGGCCAAGTTCTCGTCGGCGGGCGGCGCTCGGCGGAACGCGGCAGGCGGTGGCGGTGTGTGGCGCTACTCGGCGGAGTGCTGCCCGTCCGCTCGTGGGCGTGATCTGCGTGCTCGGCCTGCTCGGCGCCAGCGCGTGGGTCGTCCCTTGCGTGCGTCTCGTCGCGGCGCGGCACGTGCCTGCTCTTGGCGATGAGCAGGTGCGGCGTGATGTGCGGGTCGAGACCCGCATTCGTGCTCGCACGGGTATGGCAGGCGGGCGCCTTTTCGTGACTGCGTGCGTCCGGGGAAATCTCAAACTCAGACCGAGACCGGGTCTGATCGCCCTCCACCGACGGCGGATTTCATAGGACGGGACGCACGACGAGCATCCCCCGGCTCGAGACGAGCCGCTCCAAGTCGTCCGCCAAGCGTTGGACGAGCTCGCTCGCCTGTTGCTCGAAGCGATCCACCTCGACGATCTCCGCGATCAGCACGTAATCGGCTTGACCGATCGCCTGTCCGGGCACGTCCGCCGGCCGCGTAAGACGCCACTCCGACACCATGTCCAGCGATCCGCGGACGATGTCCCGATCCCCCGCCATCAGACGCTCGAAGTCCGCCGCCAGCTCCGGCGAGCGCAGCTGAAACCACATGAGGAGTGTCGCGGGAGGACTCGTGCCACCGTCGACGTGACGGATCTCGCTGTTGAACTCGGCATTCACTCGGGCTCCCCGCCGGCCGTACTCGACAGCCACTGAGGGGGGGTCCAGTCCCCCTCTGGGTCCGTGGTTTGCCCCACCTCGATCAGATGACCGTCGGGATCGCGGATGTAGCAACGGATCTCATACTGGTGCTGCTTCGGCGGCGTCAGGAATTGAGCACCACGGGCGCTCCAGTCGGCGTACACGGCCTCGATGTCTTTGACCCGGATGTTGAGGAAGCTGCTGACCGGGCCGAGGTCGCGCGGCGTCTCCAGGGTGACCGCGGGCTTGTCGTCGGTCGGGCCTCCGCCCCGATTGATGACGATCCAGCTGTTGGCGAGCGCGACGTTGGTCGGCTCTCCCGAGCGGGCCACCTTGCCACCGAGCACGTCGGTGTAGAAGCGCCGAGAGCGCTCGACGTCGTCCGAGACGATGAAGTGGGTCAGCACAATTCCCTCTGCCGGCGGTCTGAGTTCGGCCATCTGCCACCTCCACTGGTTGGGACTCATACCCCGCCTACGGACGGGATCTACCGCCGATACCGCGACGATCGGGGACCTATCTCGTTCCACGCTACAGCATGGCCTCCCTCATGCGCTGGCGCCTGAGGGAACAGGCCGCGCGGCCGAGCTGCGACCCTGCGAGAAAAGGAATTTC
>CAVQGG010000002.1:0-343115 GCA_963711985.1 uncultured Solirubrobacteraceae bacterium
CAGCATCTCTGAGACGACCTCGGGATCGAGCGCGGAGCCTCCCTCGGCGACTCTTCTGATCGCATCGGCGAAGCGCTTAGGTCCGAGACGCGGTCCTTGAGCGAGTAGCCGACGCCGGCGGCGTCGTCTCCCAGTAGCTCCAGCGCGTAGGCCTCCTCGACGTACTGCGAGAGCACCAGCACACCAGTGTCCGGCATCTCTTCCCGGATCACGCGCGCCGCACGCAGTCCCTCGTCTGTGTGGGTGGGAGGCATGCGGATGTCAATGATTGCGATGTCGGGCTTGTGCGCCCTGGCCTTTCGCAGCAGCCTCGGCATCCCCGCCTGACCGACTACCTCGAAGTTGGCCTCCTCGAGCAGCCGCACCATGCCTTCCCGCAGCAGCAGGGAATCCTCTGCGACGATCACGCGCACGGGATCGTTGCCCTGAGGATGGTGCCCAACCGCGCGGACTCGTCACATCGAGGCGGCCGTCGAGCGCCGCGACCCGATCTCAAGCCCTCTCAGCCCCGAGCCCTGATCGGCGTCGGCGCCCCCGACGCCGTCGTCCCTCACCTCGACGTCGACGTGGCCGTTGTCGCGGACGACCCCTACGGTTACCGTTTGCGCGCGCGAGTAGCGGGCCGCGTTCGTAAGGGCCTCGGCGACGACGAAGTAGACCGCCGACTCGACCGACGGCGGGAGTCTGTCGGCCGGCGTCTGGAGTAGTTCCACAGGAACCGGGGAGCGGCTGGCGAGGCCTTTGAGTGCTGCGTGCAGGCCGCGATTTGTGAGCACGGCCGGGTGGATTCCTCGTGCGAGCTCGCGCAGCTCGGCGGTCGCCTCGTTCAACTCGTGGAGTGATTCGTCGAGGAGCTCCGCCGCCCCTTGTGGGTCGTGCTCGATGCGTTCTCTTACCATTCGTAGGTCGATGCCGAGGGCCATGAGTCGCTGCTGGGCGCCATCGTGGAGGTCCCGCTCGAGTCGGCGCCTTTGCTCATAGCCGGCCTGCACGATGCGTGAGCGTGAGGCCTGAAGCTCGGCAACCTTCGCCCGTAGTTCGGCGGCCAATCGTTCGTTTCTGAGCGTCAGCCCGGCGGCGGCGCCCGCTGTCTGCACCAGTTCGCGTTCCTCCGCGAGGCCCGGGCTGTGCACGATCGCAGCGATTCGTTCGCCCTCGTGCTCGACGATGGTGGAGACCTTGCCCGCCGGCGCGGGATCGACCCGAACCGGCTGACCGTCGGCGTCCACGTAGGCGTCCTGGTCCGGTACCCAATAGGCGAGCTCCAAGGTCGGGTCTCCGAGCGCGTCCGCGAGCGCGTTGCGCAACGCTCCGCGGCCACCACCCTCACCGAGCTGGGCCAAGAGCTCGCTGATCGCGTCGGCTTCGCTGAACCGGGATCGCAGGAGGCCCACCAAGAAGGCAAACGGTAGGCAGGCGATGGACGCGAACAAAGCCAACGTCTGCGCGTCAGAAATGTCGCTCGACAGGCCGGCCTGTTCGACGATGAGGGCGGCCATCAGCAGCAGAAACGTGAGCCCGCCGACGGCGACGATGGGGGCGAACACCCTCGCTCGCCCTGGGGTGCCGCTTCGCCAGCGTCGATAGAGGACCGCGACCACGGCACCCAGCAACGCGATCGAGATGTCTAGTTGCGCCGCTTCGAGTACCTTGGCAGCCTCGGAGTGTTCGATCAGCAGCGGGTTACTGGGACAGCGGGCGCAGCCCGCCTTTGAGTCGGTGAACAGGAACACTCCAAGCTGCACCACCGTCGTGTTGACGTAGGCGATGGTGACCAGGAGACGGTCCAGCCGGGTTTCGAGCCTCCCCGAGGGAAACGACAGCAGCAGGTGGATGAGCACCGCGTAGATCAGCACCTCCCCGACCGAGGCGATCGCGAACACGACGCTGTCGTTGGAAAAGGCCAACCCCTTCAGCAAGCCGCTGAGGCCGACCGCGACCATGAGCGGACCGATGTTGCCGGCCGACCGCTGCTTCCAAACCCATAGCCCGACTCCCACGAACCCCCAGCCGGTGGCCAGGAACAAGCCGGCATACGCGCCCCGGTGAACGTTGTGCTCGCCGTTGAGCATGACCACGAACGCGGCGACGCCCATCAGGAACGCCAAGCCGGCGAGACCGATCAGGGTGCGTCGCGGTGCGGTCATCGGATGAGTAAAGAGATCGCCTCCGCGCTCAGCTCGCTCTTGGCGACGAACCCGCGCGCGCCACTGGCGCCCACCGCCTCGTCAAGGTCGGTGAAGTCATGGCTCGAGATAAGCACTATCTGCGGGCTAGCGCCGTTCGCATCGAGTAGTCGCCGCGTAACCTCGAAGCCGTCGATGCCGGGTAGGTGCACGTCGAGTAGCACAACCTCTGGGTTCAGCTTCTCCACGGCAGCCACCACGCCGTCACCGTTGTCGAGCTCCCCAACGACGTCGTAGCCGTTGGCTTCGAGCATGCGCCTCGCGCTGGCGCGGAAGCTGGGGTGATCATCCACGATCAGGACAGTCTTTCTCATGGCCTGATTGTCGCGCAGCGCCGCGCTTGGTTCCATACGGCTGGCCGCCCCGAGCTGGCGGCAAACCGACGTATCCCGGGCCGCTACCCGACGTCACAGACGCCTGCCAGGCCCCCTGGTTTCTTCCTCGCTGAACGGAGAGCCTGTCGTCATGTCCGAAGTCCAGCCCGAAGGAGGATGGAGCATGACCGCCACGACCGCAGCACCGCGAGCCGCACCACGAGCACCGCGCACGAGCCCAACAGGAAAGAACGAACCATGCATCGCTCGACCAGACGCTTCAGTCGCGGCCGGATCACCGGCCTGACCCTGATCGCCGTCCTCACGCTCGGGCTCGGCTACCTCCACTTCGCCGGCAGTTCTACGGCCGTCTCCGTGCCTGCCGGCGCGCATGCAGGCCAGCTGACGCTCAAAAACTGTACCTACAACACCGAAAAGGGCGCCTACGCCGCCGACTGCGGAACGCTCGTGGTGCCCGAAAACCGCGCCGACCCGCACTCGCGGCTGATCGCGCTGCCGGTCATCCGGATCCGTGCGCATTCGGCACACCCGGGCGACCCGATCTTCCGCCTGGAAGGCGGCCCCGGCGTCACGAACATGTCGTTCGCAGACGCCAGTCGGTTCACCGCCAACCACGACGTCGTCCTCGTCGGCTACCGCGGCGTCGACGGCTCCGTCCGGCTCGACTGCCCGGAGGTCGAGTCGGCCCTCGAGCACTCCGCCGACTTCCTCGGCCAGAAGTCCCTCGATGCCTACTCGAACGCGTTCCGCTCGTGCGCGAAGCGGCTCGAGGCAAACGGCGTCGATCTCGCCGGCTACACACTCCCCGAACGGGTCGACGACCTCGAGGCGGCACGGAAAGCCCTCGGCTACCACCAGATCGACCTGTTGAGCGAAAGCGCGGGCACCCGCACCGCGATGATCTACTCCTGGCGCTATCCGACCGCCATCCACCGTTCGGTGATGATCGGCGTCAACCCACCCGGAAACTTCATCTGGTACCCGAAGACGACGGACGAACAGATCGGCCGCTACGCCCGCCTCTGTGCGCAAGACGCGGCGTGCCACAAGCGCACCGGCGATCTCGCCGCGTCGCTGAAGCGGACCGTCGCGCACATGCCGAACCGCTGGTTGTTCTTTCCGATCAAGAAGGGCAACGCACAGATCGCCAGCTTCTTCGGACTCATGGAGACGACGGCGAATGCCGCGCCGCTCTCCGGACCGATGACCCTGAACGCCTGGCTCTCGGCCGCCCACGGTGACTCGAGCGGGCTCTGGTTCGAGTCGCTCCTCGCCCAGCTCACTTTCCCGCAGGCTTTTGTCTGGGGCGACGTCGCAGCTGTTGGAATGGCTGACAACCAAGCTGGCGAGCGTTACTTCTCGTCAAGCGAACACGACAGCAGCTCGATTATCGGCAACCCCGGAACGGAATTCCTCTTCGGCGGCGGAGGCCTCCTGCACGCATGGCCGGCCAACCCGACCGACAACGAGTACACCCATGTCCGGACATCGAACGTGCAGACGCTCCTGATCGGCGGCAGTCTCGACTTCGCCACCCCGCCCCAGGTTGCGACCAAGGAGCTCCTCCCCTACCTGCCCAACGGCCACCAGGTGATCCTCGCCGGTTTCGGCCACACAACCTCCTTCTGGAGCGAACAGACAAAGGCGGGCACGCACCTGATTAACACCTTCTTCGACACAGGCAAGGTCGACGCCTCGCTGTACAAACCTCAAGCGGTTAACTTCACGCCCGACTCCACACAGACCGGAGCCGGCAAGGCCATCGCCGGCGTGATGATGGGCTTCGGACTCCTCATGATCCTGTCACTGCTACTGATGTGGCGCCGGGCGCACAAGCGCGGCGGCTTCGGGCGCAAGGCGAGCGCGATGCTGCGCTCCGTCTACCTGCTGGTGCTCGGCCTCGGCGGATGGTGCATCAGCCTGATCATCGTGCTGGTGGCTTTGCCGACAGTGCCCCTCGACAGCGAGCTCATGGCTGTTCTCTCCATCGGCACGCCGATCGGCCTCGGCACCTACTGGGCCTGGGTCAACCGCGACCGGCCGGCCAGGGCCACGACGATCGGGTTCGGGGTCGCGCTGACGGGCGCCCTCGTCGGCGCGCTGCTGGGGTTCAACGCAACAGCCGGGCTCATGGCGGTCATCACCACGATCGTCGGAGCAGCTGCCGGTGCGAACCTCGGCCTGATCGCCCTCGACGTCGCACGAATCGGCGAGCGGCCGGCGACCGTTCCGCCGATCGCCATTCCAGCGCCCATCGCCATTCCAGCGGTCGAACACTGACCCCCGGAGTCCGTTCGCGCAGAGCATGTGGCGGTGTGCTGGTTGCCGCCACATGCTCTGCTGACGTACGTGCGCGCTCAGTGGTCTGAACGACGTCATCAAGTTACGGTGGGATCCGGCGTGACCTACGCTGCCGACCCGCGTGTTGACGCCTCGACCGAGTCGGTCACGAGGTCGACGCCCTCGCCCCCAGTCAGCGCCCGGACCGCCCGAGCCACCCCTCCTCCGTGTAGAGCACGCCGCCACCGCCTAGCTCCCCGCGCGCTCAAGCGTCCGACTGCCACGTCCGCACGATCGCTCTTCATCCCCCGCCGCCTCGCGCCGCCGCGATCGCGTTGGCGACGCCTCGATCGTGGCGATCGCCGGGCCCGGGCGAGCGCTTCCCACGCTAGCGATCGCCCGCATGACCGGACCTGCTTCCGGGTCGGGACGGGCCTCCGGCGTCACTGGTCGGCTGCCCCGCTCCGCGCGGAAAGCAGGGGAGTCGCCTTCGTGATCGCCGGGCGGGACGGCAGCTTTCACGATCGGAGGAGGGTTCGAGTACGGCACCTCTGTTACGCCGCCAATGCGCCCGAGTGTGTGTGATGCCACCACATAGGCGACACATGTGTCAGGACATGGGAGACACCAACGTGAGGGAGTCTTCCCGTGGAGAAAGCTCGGTATCTGGTCGAGGCGTATGTGCTGGAGGGACGTTCGGTCAGCGAGTTGGCGGCTGCGCACGGCGAGCTCGCCTTCTGTGAAGCGTCTCGGCAACGGCGTGGTGCTCCGCGCGGTGGTCGAGGTGATGGCTATCCAAGAGCGTCCAATGGCGGTGGCCGAGGTGCATGCCGCGGTCGAGTGCTGTCTCGGCCACGGGGTCTCGCCTGAGTCGGTCAACAGCTGCCTTTCGACCGGTGCGCGAGGACCTGCGCCGAGGTTCCGGCGTGTCGCCTGCGGTCGCTACATGATCGCGAGCCGCGCCTCGATCTAGGCGGTCCTCCAGGGAGACACGAGCGGCGCACCGATGGGTGTCCTGCCACCTGATCTTGATTCGTCGATTGCGGGCGCGCCTATGAGCGTCTGATCAGATGGTCATTCTGCATGCAGATTTCCAGCTGATGTGCAATCATTCTCGCATAGCTGGGCTGCGTGGCTTGCGCTGGACTATGAGACTGCATACAGCAAGATCGTCGGAGACTGGAGAGGTCGAGCAGCACTCGACCGTCGCTGACACGCCCGGTGCCAACGCACCGACCGACCACACTCGTGGGGCTTATGAGCGTGTCCGCCGGGCGATCCTTGACGGCGCGCTGGAGCCCGGCCGTCCGATCTCGCAGGTGCGCCTGGCCGCCGAGCTGCAAGTCAGCCGCACGCCGCTCCGGGAGGCGCTGCGGCTGCTCGAAGTCGAGGGATTGGTGGAGTCTGACTACAACCGGCGTGTGCGGGCGAAGTCGCTGACGATCCCGGACCTCGAGGCGCTTACTGCGATGAGGCTGACTTCCGAGCCGCTGGCCGTCAGCCTTACGGTCCCGGCGCTGGGCGAGGAGCGGCTGTCCCAGATCAGGGGGCTGATGGACGAGATGCACAGGGCAGGCTTTGAAGGCGCTGGCCCGGCGCTCCTGGTTCCCTTGCACAGGCGCTTTCACTTTGCGCTGTTCGAGGGCGTCGAGGCGCGCCTGCGGCGCCATGTCGAGAGCTTGTGGGATCAGGCCGAGCGCTATCGCCACATCTATATGCGGGCGGCCGCCGGCAGCCCGGCCCTGTTGCTGTCTACCAAGGGGGAGCACGAGTTGATCATGGATGCGGCCTCGGAGGGGCAGGCGAGGCTTTGTGCCCGGGGGGTCGCCGAGCACATCGCGCGTACGGCGCTGACGGTGATCGGCCAGGTCGACATCGCCTACGAGCCGCGCGTGGTCCGCAAGGCGCTCGCGTTCGCGACCGGCGACCAGAGCAATGGCCAGGTCCAACCGAAGGAGCGAAGCCAATGACAGCAGAGCAGCGACGTGAGTTCGTGATCGACCACCGGACAGCAATCTTCGGCTACGGCCGAGCGGAGCACGGCCCGGCGATGTCGATTGTCTACTACAGCGCCGATCTCGACGAGATCGTCGTCTCGACGATGGCCGAGCGGGCGAAGGCGAAGGCCGTGGCACGCAACCCCAAGGTCTCGTTGTGCGTGCTCGACGAGCAGTGGCCGCCCAGCTATCTGCAGGTGTACTGCGACGCCACGCTCGACACCGATTTCGAGTCCGTCGTGGATGTGATGATGCGGATCGCGGGCGTGATGGCCGGCGCGCCGATGTCCGATGAGGTACGCCCGATAGTCGAAGAGGGTGCGCGCGTCGAGAAACGCGTGGTCCTGCGGCTGCGGCCGTATGCAACCTTCTACACGCCGCCGCGCCACGTCCACAGCGAGGACGACGTGGGTCCCGGACTGCTGCACGAAACCAGCGCCTCGATCCCGTGGTGAGAGGGCCGCACGCAATGCCGCCCGAGATCGACGCCGACGTCGCGATCGTCGGCTACGGGCCGGTCGCGCAGGCGCTCGCTGGCTGGCTAGGAGCCGCCGGCCACAGCGTCGTGTGCGTGGAGCGCTTTCAGGAGATCTATCGGCTGCCGCGGGCGGTGCACCTTGACCACGAGATCATGCGACTGCTGCAGCGGCTCGGGGTGACGGACGAGCTTGCCGGTGAGATGCTGCCCGTTCTCGACTACCACTGGTTCGGTGCGGACGGCGAGCCGCTCATGGTTCTGCGACCGGAGAGCCCCTCGATCTCCGGCTGGGAGCCGGACTATCTGTTCTTCCAGCCCGCGCTCGAGTCCGTGCTTGACGTTCGGGCACGCGCCAGCGGGGGCGTCAGCGTCGAGCGTGGCTGGGCTGCGGAGGCGCTCGAGCAGGACGGCGACGGCGCGACCCTCATGCTGCGCCGCGTTGATGAGGCCGAGCACGGCAGCCTGAAGCCGGCCGCTGAGTCGCGCGCTTTGCGCTCACGTTTCGTCGTCGGTGCGGATGGTGCCAACTCGTTCGTGCGCGAGAGCCTCGGGCTGTCCCGCAACGATCTCGGCTTCCGCGAGCAGTGGCTCGTCGTCGACGTCGTGCCGCGCGAGCCCGGTGCCCTGGAGCTACCGCGCGCATGCCAATGGTGTGACCCGCGGCGTCCTACAACCCATGTGCAGAGCGGGGCGAGACACCGTCGCTGGGAGTTCATGCTGCTCCCGGGCGAGCAGGCCGCGGAATTCGACGAGCGACGCTCATGGGAGCTGCTGGCACCGTGGTTCACACCGGCAGACGGCGAGCTGCTGCGCCACGCCGTCTACGAGTTTCGCTCAATGGTCGCCGAGCGCGTTCGCGACGGCAAGGCGATGATCGCCGGGGACGCCGCGCATCTGACGCCGCCCTTCCTGGGACAGGGTCTGTGCGCCGGCCTGCGCGACGCGGCCAACCTCGCCTGGAAGCTCGACCTCGTGCTGCGCGGGCTCGCCGGTGAGGGGCTGCTCGACACGGTCGGGCCCGAGCGCCAGCCGCAGAATGAATGGATTATCGCCTTTGCCGTCGAGCTCGGCAAGGTCGTGTGCGAGCTCGATCCCGCGAAGGCATCCGAGCGCGACCGCAACCTACGCGCGGCGGGTCCGCCGCCCGCGCTGGGCCTGCCGCCGCTCACGACCGGCGCCATACGCGCGGATGACCCTCTCGCCGGGCAGCTGTCCGTGCAGGGTCAGCTCGAGATCGCTGGGCGCAAGGGCTTACTCGATGAGCTTGCCGGCGGGGGCTTCACGCTGCTGTGCCGCGGCCGGGACCCGCTGAGCGACCTCGACGCCGCCCGCCGCACCGTGCTGGAGGCGCTCGACGTCCGCGTCGTAGCACTCGGCGAGGGCGCAATCGACCTCGACGGACGGACGACGGAGTGGCTCGCCGTGCACGACGCCGACGCGGCCCTGGTCCGCCCCGACCTGTACGTCTTCGGGAGCACCGGCACGAGCGTCGAGCTTCCCGCCCTGATCGACGACCTGCGCGACCGGCTGCAGATGCCGGTCGCCTCCACCATGTGACAGACCGGAGAGCCATGACCGAAACGAGAGCTGTTATCCCTCCCAAGTTCCACCATGTCAACCTGAAGACGACGCGATTGCACGAGATGATCGCCTGGTACGGCAGGCTGGTAGGGGCCGAGCCGCTGTTCCAGGACGCCAACGGCGCGTGGTTGTCCAACGACGCGGCCAACCACCGCATCGCCCTGCTCGCCTTCCCGGGGTTCGTCGATGATCCGGACAAGGACACGCGTACCGGAATGCATCACAGCGCTTTCGAGTACGACGCCTTCGAGGATCTGAACGCGAGCTATCTGCGCCTATGCAAGGAGGGAATCGAGCCGACGATGTGCATCGATCACGGCATGACTCTCTCTTACTACTACCAAGACCCGGATGGGAACTTTGTCGAGCTGCAGTGCGACGCCTTCGGCGACTGGACGCAGTCGAGCGATTACGTGCGAACGAGCGACGTCTTTCACGCGAACCCGATCGGCGTGTTCGTCGACCCTGCCAAGGTCGCCGAGGCGACGGCATCGGGCGTATCGTTCGATGACATCCACGCGCGCGCGATGGCAGGCGAGCTGGCGCCTGAGCAGGCACCGATCGAAATCCCCACCAACGACTGAGGCATGCGGCTTGTCACCTTCGACGGCGGAGACGGTCCCCGGCCCGGCATCCAGATCGGGGAGCAGATCGTCCCGGCGGCCGCACTGGAGGCAAAGGGCGCGAGCGTCCGTGAGCTGCTGTGCAACTACGACGCCGCCGGCCTGAGAGAGCTCGGCGGACGAGCTGCGGCCTGCGAGTCGCGCCTGGCGCGCTCCCAGGTGCGCCTGCTGGCGCCAGTCGCGGATCCCGAGAAGATCATCTGCCTCGGCCTCAATTACTCAGACCACGCCGAGGAGTCGAGCCAGCCGATCCCGCCGGCCCCGATGTGGTTCGCCAAGTTCCGAAACTCGCTCATCGGTGACGGTGACGACATCGTACTGCCGGCAGCGCATCTCGACTATGTCGACTACGAGGCAGAGCTGGCGGTCGTGATCGGCGCAACGGCCCACACCGTTACCGAGGCAGATGCCCTCGCCTGCGTGGCCGGGGCGATGTCCTTCAACGACGTAAGCGCACGCGACCTGCAGCTCCAAAACCCACTGTGGGCCGCCGGCAAGGCGATCGACACCTTCGCGCCATGCGGGCCGGCGCTGGTGACCCTGGATGAGATCGACGACATACAGCGCCTGCGCCTCTCCACGCGGATCAACGGCGAGATCGTTCAGGAGGGCACGACATCAGACCAGATCTTCACCGTGGCCGAGGTGATCGCCTGGTTGTCGCGCACGATCACCTTGCGTCCGGGCGACATTATCGCCACCGGAACACCCGCCGGGATCGGAGCGCCGAAGGGCCTGTTTCTGAAGCCCGGTAATATGGTCACCGTAGAAGTGGAAGGACTCGGCGCGATCACGAACCCCGTCGCAGGCGCGGGAAGCGAGCGTCAATGACGGGCCCTCGCGGCCGTCGGACCGCCTTTGACAGGGGTCGATTTGGCCCAATGCGCCCGAGTGGACTCGAACCACCACGGGGAAATCTCCCCACAAGGCCCTCAACCTTGCGCGTCTACCAATTCCGCCACGGGCGCAGGGGGGCGAGTATAGCCCCGGGTCTGGCCCGTCGCAGACGGTCCGGTCGGTCCTGTGCTTGCATCCGTCCACATCCGGCGCTACAGTGCGAACACATGTTCGTTGCACGTCGCAATCCACCCGGACAGGGAGGCACGCAGACATGGATCTGACCAAGCGCCAGCAGGAGATCTTCGACTTCATCCGCAAGTACTCGGCCAAGTACGGCTATCCGCCGACGGTGCGCGACATCGGCAAGGCGGTCGGCTTGGCCTCCTCGTCGACCGTGCACGCGCATCTGGCCAACCTGGAGAAGATCGGCCTGCTTCGTCGCGACCCCTCCAAGCCGCGCGCGATCGAGCTGCTCGACCGGGCGGTGGGCAGCGCGGTGGACAGCGTACGCGGGATGGTGCGCGCCGAAGGCCTCCCGCTACTGGGCTCTGTCGCCGCGGGACAGCCGATGCTCGCCGAGGAGAACATCGAGGACTACGTGTCGGTCCCCGCGATCGCGGGCGGCGGCGACGGCGAGTACCTTCTGCGGATCCGCGGCGACTCGATGAAGGACGCCGGCATCCTCGAAGGCGACTACGTCGTGGTGCATCCTCAGGACACGGCGAGAGACGGCGAGGTGGTGGTGGCGCTCCTGGGCGAGGAGGCGACCGTCAAGCGCTTCTTCCGCGAAGCCGACCACGTCCGTCTGCAGCCCGAGAACGATGCAATGGAGCCGATTCGCAGCAAGGAGGTCAAGGTGCTCGGCCGCGTGGTGGGTCTGCTCAGGAGGGTGTGACCGGCGTACCGCAACGCGGCGGTCGCGTCTGTGGTCAGCCGGCCAGGCCTTCACAGGCCGGGCTCCACGCGCTAGGTTGGATGTGCAGGTCAGGCAGCCGCGGAGGCGAATGGGCCTCCGAGGAAAGTCCGGACATCACAGGGCAGGGTGGTCGAGATATCGACCCGGGGAAACCCGCGGGAAAGTGCCACAGAAACAAACCGCCTACGTCCGCCGTCCCACGTGAACGGCGGGCCGGCAAGGGTGAAATGGTGCGGTAAGAGCGCACCAGCGTCGCGGTGACGCGGCGGCTGGGCAAACCCCACCCGATGCAAGGCCAAACGGGACCGTTTGCAGGTAGCCCGCCAAGGTCCAGGTAGGCCGCTCAGATGGATGGCTGCTCAACGACAGAATCCGGCTTATCGACCTGCTAAGGGAAAGCCCCGCTCCGGCGGGGCTTTTCTACACCTTCAAGTGGGGGTACTCGTCGGCGACCAGATCCCGGTAGCGCTCGTAGATCGGTTTGGAGATCGGGATCAGCTCGAGCGCCGCTCTGATGTCTCCGCCGGTCTTGATGCGGCGTCGTGCGATCGCGTAGGCGATGTTTTCCCGACCTTGGAAGTAGCGGTTGGCCGTCTCCGAGGACATCGTCATACGCACCCTCGGCGACCAGTCGACCTCGTCGGTCCACTCCCAGGCAAGGTTCGACTGCTCACCCGGCCGGCCCGCCCTGACGTTCATCACCAGATCGACGTCCTCGAACTCGAACCGCTGCGGCACGTCTGCGTCGCGCAGCCTCGGCCCCATCTCGGGATCCTCGCTCATCATCCGGAAGACCCGGTCCATCACGTCGCGGAATTCCTGTGGCGATGCGAATGGACTTGCCATGCGTGCCTCTTCCACCCGTCCTCTCGCCGTGCACGCCTCTCGGCGCAGGGCGAGGGTCAGTCGGGTTTGTGCTCCTCGTCGGCCTCGCCGTAGACGCCCTCGTCGGCCTCGCCGTGGAGGGGGCCCGCCGTCTCCTCCTCGGATGCGGCGTCGCGCATGATGCGCGCGGGCGTGTGCTCGTCGCCGTGGGAGGCGTGTTCGATCAGTTCCTGCTCGGCGAGCTCGAAGCCCTCGGAGGCGCCTCCGCCGGCCTCGTCGACCGCCCGGCGCTCCTCGCGGCGACGCGTCTCCAGGTCGAAGATGGGATCGGCGGAGTCGTCCATGCCTCAAGACTACTCCGGTGTGCCCACGCTAGACGTGCAGCTGCTCGCGCGCGCTCTCCACCAGCGTGCCGCCGCTCTTGAGCTCGCTCAGCGCGGCGAGCATCGCGTCGAGCTCGCAGTCGACCTTCGCCGGCCACGGCTTCTGCGGGGTGATCGTCGAGCGTCTTCAGGCCGTTGCCGGTGATGATCGCCACGACCGTGTCGTCGGGGGCGAAGCGCCCGGCGGCGGCGAGCTTCTCGAGCACCGCGATCGTGGTGCCGCCCGCCGGCTCGGTCAGCAGGCCCTCGGTCGCGGCGAGCAGGTCGATGCCCGGCGAAGATCTCGGGATCGCTGGCGAAGCCGCCGGTGCCGCCGCGTTTGAGCACCGCGTCGATCACCAGGTAGCCGTCGCCGGGGCGCCGATCGCCAGCGAGTGCGCGGCCGTCTCGGGCGTCACCGGCGTGGATCTCGGCCTCCTCGGCGAGGATCGCGCGTGGCGATCGGGTTGCAGCCGCTGGGCTGGGCGATGTGGATGCGCGTCGCGTCGGTCTCGGAGAGTCCCAGCAGCTGCAGCTCGACCAGGCCCTTGTGCAGGCGCGAGGAGAGCGTGCCGCCGGCGGCGGCCGTGACGATGTGGTCGGGCGCCTGCCAGTCGAGCTGCTCGACGATCTCGAACGCGGCCGTCTTGGCGCCCTCGGCGTAGAACGGGCGCAGGGTGATGTTGGCGAAGTCCATGCCGGTGCTTTCGGCCACCTCGCGGCAGCGGCGGTTGGCTTCGTCGTAGTTGCCCTCGACCTGGCAGACCTTCGCGCCGAGGGCCATGCACGCGCGGGCCTTCATGTCCTCGAGGCGGTTGGGGTAGAAGACGTAGGCGTCGACGCCCGCCTTGGCCGCCAGCGAGGCGACGGCGGTGCCGACGTTGCCGGTGGACACGCAGCCGATCTCGGTCCTGCCGCGCTCGAGCAGCCGGGCGACCGACATCGAGACCACGCGGTCCTTGTAGGAGAGGCTCGGCCGGTAGGTGGAGTCGTCCTTGAGGTAGAGGTTGCTGAGGCCCAGCTCGGCGCCGAGCCGGTCGGCGCGGATCAGCGGGGTGTAGCCGGAGTGGCGCCCGACGCGCGCCTGCGCGGAGGCGTCGACGATCGGCAGCAGCTCCTCGAAGTGCCAGATGTTCTGCGGGCGCTCGTGAGCTGGGGACCTCCCTGAAGTGGCGGGCGGCCAGCTCGTAGTCGTAGACGACGTCGAGGCCCTTGCCGCAGTCGGGGCAGGCGAACACGGCCTGCTCGAGCGGGTAGTGGTTCTCGCAGCGGTGGCAGGCCAGGCCGGTCGCGCATGAGCGCGTCCGCTGCCTGGACCCCTGCGGCGGGGCTCTGTGCGGTCTGTGTGCTCATGCGGGTACCCGGAACGATACGCCCGGCCACGGCGTCTGTGCGCCGTGCTCGTCGTGGCCGAACGCGATCCACAGCTCCTCGGCGAGGTGCGGGGCGAGCGGGCCGAGCATCTGCGCGAGCAGCGTGAGCGCCTCGATCAGCGCGTCGCTGGTTGGCGCGGCCGAGCTCCGGCTGGCGCGCGAGCACCCGTTTCTCGAAGTCCTTGATGCGGTCGAACAGGCGCATGACGTTGCGCACGGCGCTGTGCATCTCGAGGCTCTCCATGTCCTCGGTGGTCCGCTCGACGGCGGTCTCGCACCACTTGCGACAGTTTCAGCCGCAGGTGCTCGGTCGTGTCTCGTCGCCGGCTCGTCGTCGCGCGCCAGGTGCGCCAGCGGCGGGGTCGCGCGCCTGCACCGCCCGATCGGCCTCGGCGAGCTTGGCCTGCGAGTACTCCCACACCTGCGCTCAGGAAGCGGTGGCAGCGCAGCACCGCCGAGTCGCTCCAGTTCAGCGAGCGCTGCGGCCGCGCCGCGTACAGGACGGCCAGGCGCACGGTGTCCGCGCCGTAGCGCTCGACGAGCTCGTCGGGATCGACCACGTTGCCGAGATGCTTGCTCATCTTGCGCCCGTCGCTGATGACCATCTCGTGAAACAGGCAGCCGGCGAACGGCTCGCCGTCGGCGAGGAACGCCAGCGGGCCGATGTCGCGCAGCGCCTTGGTGACGATCCGCTGGTCGAAGACGAAGTTGCCGCTGTCGGAGCCGGCGACGAGGCGCTCGGAGGGCAGCCAGTGGCGCAGGTCGGGCAGCGCGAGGATCTCCTCGAGCGAGTCCTCGCGCGCCTCCGGCGGCACGCACGCGGGGATCCACAGCCACAGCGCGTCGAAGTGGCAGTCGAGCGTGTCGGTCTCGCGGCGCGCCGGCCCGCCGCAGCGCGGGCAGGTGGTGTCGACGAACTCCTCCAGCTCGGCCAGCGGGTTGCCGGCGCCGGTGGGGCGGATGTCGAGCGGCAGCAGCACGGGCAGCTGCTCGCGCGGGACGGGCACCGTGCCGCAGCGTCTCGCAGTAGACGATCGGGATCGGCGTGCCCCACGAGCGCTGGCGCGAGATCGAGAAGTCGAACGCCTGTAGCGGACGGCCGGGCGCGGCGGGCGAGCGCCTGCGCCCGTCGATCCGGGCGGCTCGCTCCGGGCCATCGCGCACCGGCGGCGCCCAGCAGATCGAGCCCAGTCGCTCGGCGATCACCTCGTCGGTGCGGTCGTGCTGCGGGGACCCCGAGCACGACGGTGGCGCCGAAGCGCGAGTCGACCAGCGGCGAGACGAGCACCGGCAGCGGTCGCCGCCGCGGGCCGGCAGCACGCGCCCGGTGTCGATCACCGGGATCGTCTCGCGCCTCGCGCGAGCTGCGCTCCCAGCCGCCGGAGCGCAGCTCGCTCGAGCTGCTCGCGCACGGCCGGGTCGGCCGCCCAGCGCGTCGAGCGTCGGGGTGGCGGGGCGACATCAGCACGAAGCGCGCGTCGGCGAGCGCGTCGGCGTGGGGGGTGAAGACGTCAGCGCCGATGCACTCGCCGGCGGCGCAGGTCGACCTCGACGCCGTCGACGCGGCCGAGCACGATCTCGCTGGGAGGCGAGCGCGACCTCGTCCCAGTGCCCGCCGGCGGCGAGCTCGTGCCAGGCGCCGGTCGTTCTCCTCGCAGGTAGGCGCTGATGCGCAGGTACCACTGCGGCAGCTCGATCAGTCGCACGGGGCCGTGGCAGCGCCAGCAGGTGCCGCCCGGCCTCGACCTGGATCGAGGCGAGCGTGGTTTGGCAGTTGTCGCACCAGTCGACGTTGCCGGTGCCGCGGTAGACCAGGCCGGCGTCGAGCAGCGTGAGGAACAGCCACTGCGACCAGCGGTACATGATCGGGTCGGAGCTGAGGAAGGAGCGCTCCCAGTCGAAGGAGAAGCCGAGCCGCTGCAGCTGGCCGGTCATGTGCTCGGCGCAGCGGCTTGACCCAGTCGCTGGGCGGCTCGCCGCCGGCGATCGCGCCGAGCTCGGCGGGCAGGCCGAAGGCGTCGAAGCCGAAGGCGAACAGCACGCCGTCGCCGCGAGCGCGGCGGAAGCGCGCGTAGGCGTCGCCGATCGAGTAGCTGCGCACGTGGCCGATGTGGATGTTGCCCGAGGTGAACGGGGCGGAGGGCTTGATGTAGAGGTGCGGCTGGTCGTCGACCGATCGGGATCGGCCAGCGGCGGCGTCCTGAACGCGTCGCGCTCGCGCCAGGCCGCCTGGCGACGGGCCTCGACCGCGTGCGGGCTGATAGCGCGTGTGGGTGCCGTCGTTCATGTCGATCGAGCATATCCAAGGGCATTGGCGGCGGTGTGACCATTGCTATGCTCAGCCTCACTTGGCTGACGTCGCCCACAAGCCCCCCACGGCGCCCCGCCGGACCCCCTCCGGCGCCCGCCGAGCGCGGGGCCTTCTCGTCCGTGCCCCGCGACGGGGTATCCGGGCCGACTGCGAGGATGCGGCGATGGAGATAGAGATCGGACGCGGCAAGAAGGGCCGTCGGGCATATGGCTTCGACGACATCGCGATCGTGCCCTCCCGGCGCACGCGCGACCCCGACGACATCGACATCTCGTGGAAGCTCGGCCCCTACCAGTTCGAGCTGCCGATGCTGGCCTCGGCGATGGACGGCGTGGTCTCGCCGGAGACGCGCCGGCATCATCGGCCGGCTCGGCGGCCTGGCGGTGCTGAACCTCGAGGGGATCTTCACCCGCTATGAGGACGCGGACGAGCAGCTCGAGCGGATCGCCTCGCTGCCGAAGGAGATGGCGACGCGCGAGATGCAGGAGATCTACCGCGAGCCGGTCAAGCCGGAGCTGATCGCGCAGCGGATCCGCGAGATCAAGGAGCAGAAGGTCGTGGTCGCGGCGTCGCTGACCCCGCAGCGGGTGCTCAACTACCACGAGATCGCGATGGAGGCGGGCCTGGACGTGCTGGTGATCCAGGGCACGGTCGTCTCCGGCGAGCACGTCTCGACGGTCTCCGAGCCGCTGAACCTGAAGGAGTTCATCCCGACGCTCGACGTGCCGGTGGTGGTCGGCGGCTGCGCGTCCTACCACACGGGCCTGCACCTGATGCGCACCGGCGCCGCCGGCGTGCTCGTGGGCGTCGGGCCGGGCGCCGCGTGCACGACGCGCGGCGTGCTCGGCATCGGCGTGCCGCAGGCGACCGCGATCGCGGACGTGGCCGCACGCCCGCTCCACGCACATGCTCGAGACGGGCGAGTACTGCCAGGTGATCGCCGATGGCGGCATGCGCAACGGGGGCGACGTGGCGAAGGCGATCGCGCTGGGCGCCGACGCGGTGATGATCGGCTCGCCGCTGGCGCGCGCCTACGAGGCGCCGGGGCGCGGCTTCCACTGGGGCATGGCGACGTTCCACCCGAAGCTTCCCCGCGGCGCGCGCGTGGCGACGACGCAGAACGGGACGCTCGAGGAGATCCTCGTCGGCCCGGCGCGCGAGAACGACGGGACGTTCAACCTGTTCGGCGGTCTGCGCACGTCGATGGCGACGTGCGGGCACAAGGACCTCGCGGAGTTCAACCGAGCGGAGGTCGTGATCGCGCCGGCGCTGCAGACCGAGGGCAAGGCGCTGCAGCGCGACCAGGGCGTGGGCATGGGCGCGACCAACGGGAAGGTAGCCGCCCTCGTCGATGACTGACCCGTCAGAGCGTCCCCGACTTCGTTTGGCGGCGTCCTCGATCGCTCGCGGCGGAGCACGCCACGCTCACTGCGTCCTTGCCAGCCTCGCCGGGAACGCCTCTGACGGACCGGTTGACGAGCCCGCAACGCCGCTGCAGCCACGCCCGCGGTCGAGGAGATCGTGGTGCTCGACTACGGCGGGCAGTACTCGCAGCTGATCGCCCGCAGGGTGCGCGACTGCGGGGTGTTCAGCGAGCTGCTGCCCCATCACGTCCCGCTGGAGGAGATCGCGCGGCGCAAGCCGCGCGGGATCATCCTCTCGGGGGGGCCGGCGTCGGTTTACGCCGACGGCGCGCCGCCGCTCGATCGCGGTCTGCTCGAGCTGGGCGTGCCGGTGCTGGGCATCTGCTACGGCATGCAGCTGCTCGTCCACACGCTGGGCGGGCGTGTGGAGCAGGCGGAGGTGGGGGAGTTCGGCCGCTCCGACCTGCGTGTCGTCCGAGCCGGGCGTCCTGCTGAACGGGATGCCGCGCGAGCAGACGTGCTGGATGTCCCACCGCGACACGGTGTTCGAGCCGCCGCCGGGCTTCACGGCGCTGGCTTCCTCCAGCGGCTCGCCGGTGGCGGCGGTCGAGGACCCCGAGCGGGGCATCTACGGGATCCAGTTCCACCCGGAGGTCGTGCACACCCCCTACGGCGAGGAGATCCTGACGCGCTTCCTGACCGAGGTGTGCGGCTGCGAGCCCACCTGGTCGGCGGCGTCGATCGTGGAGGAACAGGTGCGGCGCATCCGCGAGCAGGTGGGCGATGGCAGCGTGATCTGCGGCCTGTCCGGCGGAGTGGACTCCTCGGTGGCGGCGCTGCTGGTGCATCGCGCGGTCGGGGAGCAGCTGACGTGCGTGTTCGTCGACCACGGCCTCATGCGCAAGGAAGAGGGGGAGCAGGTCGTGAGGACCTTCCGCGACACGTTCAAGGTCCCGCTCGTGGCCGTCGACGCGGAGACGCGCTTCCTGGAGAAGCTGCGGGGGGTGGTCGAGCCGGAGGCCAAGCGCAAGGCGATCGGGGCGGAGTTCATCAGGGTGTTCGAGGAGGAGGCCGCGAAGCTGGCAGACGCCAACGGCGGCCGCCGGTCGAGAATCGGCCGGCACGCTTCCTGGTGCAGGGGACCCTGTACTCGGACGTGATCGAGTCGGGTGGAGGGACGGGTGCGGCGACGATCAAGTCCCACCACAACGTCGGCGGCCTTCCCGACGACCTGCAGTTCGAGCTCGTCGAGCCGCTGCGCGCGCTGTTCAAGGACGAGGTCCGCGCGGTGGGCGCCGAGCTGGGCCTGCCCGAGCGGCTTGTCTGGCGCCAGCCCTTCCCCGGTCCGGGCCTGGCCATCAGGATCGTCGGCGGCGAAGCGACCAAGGAGCGCCTGGACGTGCTGCGCGAGGCCGACCACATCCTGCAGGAGGAGATCCGCAAGGCGGGTCTCTACCGGGAGCTGTGGCAGTCCTTCTGCGTGCTCCCGGACGTGCGCACCGTCGGCGTGCAGGGCGACGAGCGCACCTACGGCTACGTCGTGGTCGTGCGGGCGGTCACCAGCGACGACGCCATGACCGCCGACTGGGCGAGGCTGCCCTACGACCTGCTCGAGACGATCGCCTCGCGGATGATCAACGAGCTGCGCGAGGTCAACCGCGTCGTGCTCGACATCACCTCGAAGCCGCCCGGCACCATCGAGTGGGAGTGACCCGCGCAGGCGGGCGACATCGCCTATGATGTCCACTCCGCCGCGCGACCGATCGTAGATCGTCCAGCGTGGCCTTTTTCACGCCATGGCCCCTTCGACGAGGACCTACGTAGCGAAGCCGAGCGACCGCGAGCGCAATTGGCTGCTGGTGGACGCCAACGGCAAGACGCTTGGCCGGCTGGCGACGCAGATCGCGGACGTGCTGCGGGGCAAGCGCAAGCCCGAGTACACCCCCCACATCGACACGGGCGACTTCGTGGTGGTGGTGAACGCCGAGAAGGTGCATGTCAGCGGCAACAAGCGCCAGGACAAGCGCTACTACCGCCACTCCGGCTATCCCGGCGGGCTGCGCTCGCGCTCGTTCGAGGAGATGCTGGCCAGGCGCCCGGAGGAGATCATCAGGCTGGCGGTCAAAGGCATGATGCCGCGCAACCGCCTCGCGCGCAAGCAGATCACGAAGCTCAAGATCTACGCCGGGCCCGAGCACCCGCACGTCGCCCAGAAACCGCAACCTTTGGAGATCGAGGCCTGATGGCAGACGAGGAGCACCCCGAGCTGCATGAGGCTCAGGCCGAGCAGCACGCCGTCCCGACCGAGGACGCACAGCAGATCGCGGGCGCGGCCGAGGACGCGGCGCTGGAGGCGGCTCAGGAGGCTCAGGAGGACCCGGCCGGGCACACCCCGCCGGAGCTTGCGGTCGAGCCGGGCGGGGAGGGCCATGCGGCGCCGACAGAGCAGGCCATGGAGATCGCGGGCGTCGCCGAGGACGCGGCGCTCGAGGCGCTCCAGGAGGCCGCGGAGGCGGAGGACGAGGAGTCGGAGGAAGAGGGGCTGGCGCCGCGCGAGAAGCCGTCGGTGCCGGGTGCGCATCTTGAAGTTGACATCGTCCCGGAGGGCGTCGACCCCCTGGGTCGGGGCACGGGGTACGAGGACTCCTACGCCGTGGACCCGTATGCGATCGAGGACGAGGTCGAGGAGGCGCAGGTCCTCGACGAGGAAGAGCGGGAGGAGGTGCTCGCCGAGCCGATCGCCACGGCTGCGATCGACCTCGCCTCGGGCGCCCGCTACCGTGCGACGGGCAAGCGCAAGTCGGCCATCGCCCGCGTGACGCTGCGGCCGGGTACCGGGAGCTATCTCGTCAACGGGCGCACGCTGGAGGAGCACTTCCCACGACTGACGCTCCAGCGGAACATCCGCCAGCCGCTCGAGACGGTCGGCTACCAGGACCGCATGGACGTGGTCGCGCGGCTGCACGGCGGCGGCATCTCCGCGCAGGCGGGCGCGCTGCGCCACGGCGTGTCGCGTGCACTGCTCGAGGCCGATCCGAACCTGCGCGGAGAGCTCAAGCGCAGAGGCTTCCTGACCCGCGATTCGCGGGCGAAGGAGCGCAAGAAGGCCGGCCTCAAGAAGGCGCGCAAGCGTCCGCAGTTCTCCAAGAGATAGGCGACCCGCCGACTCGCATGACCCGCAAGCTGTTCGGGACCGACGGCGTTCGCGGCGTCGCCGGCGATTTCCTGACCGCGGAGCTGGCGCTCGCGCTCGCGCGCGGCTGCAACCCGCAACACGGGAGCCGAGCGCCCACAGGTGCTGATCGTCCGCGACACGCGCGAGTCGGGCGAGATGCTCCAGGCGGCGCTCGCCGCAGGGGTGAGCGCTGCCGGAGGCGACGCGCTGTTGGGCGGTGTGCTGCCGACGCCGGCGGCGCCGCTGCTGATCCACCGCTACGGCTTCGACCTTGCGATCGTAATCTCGGCCTCGCACAACCCCTACCGGGACAACGGCATCAAGTTCTTCGCCGCGGACGGCTACAAGCTCTCCGACGAGTCCGAGCTTGCGATCGAACGGGAGCTCGACGCTGCGGGCCACGCGGCTGTCGGCGCCCCGTCTGCGATCGGGCGCGTGCGCGAGCTGCGCGGCGCCCCCGAGGACTACCTGCGCGAGCTGCACGTCCGCTTCCGCGAGCTGGACCTCGATGGCCTGGATGTGCTTCTGGACTGCGCCAACGGCGCCACCTTCCAGGTTGCTCCGGAGATCTTCAGGCGCCTCGGCGCCAGGGTGTCGGTGATCGCGGATGCGCCGGACGGGCGCAACATCAACGCCGGCTGTGGCTCCACGCACGTGCACGAGCTGGCCGGACGGGTGCTCGCGGGCGCCCACGCGGTGGGCTTCGCGTTCGACGGCGACGGCGACCGTGTGCTGGCGGTGGACCGTCTTGGTGCCATAGTCGACGGGGATGAGCTGATGGCCCTGGCGACGCTGCACTTGCGCGCCAGCGGGCGCCTCACCGGCGACGGGGTCGCTGTGACGGTGATGACCAACTACGGATTCCATGCCGCCATGGAGCGGGAGGGGGTGGCGGTGGGGACGACCAAGGTCGGGGACCGCTACGTGCTCGAGGAGCTGCGCGCGCGCGGATGGACGCTCGGCGGGGAGCAGTCTGGGCACATCATCGACATGGGCTTCAATCGCACCGGCGATGGCATCGCCAGTGCGCTTCTCACGCTGGAGGCGCTCGGCGGAAGGGACCTCAGCGAGCGCGACGCCATGGCCAAGCTGCCCCAGCGGCTCGTCAACGTGCGCGTGCGCGATCGCGGCGCGCTGGAGCAGGCTCACGGGGTGGATGCGGCTGTGCGCGCCGCCGAGCGCGAGCTGGCCGGGCGCGGACGCGTGCTCGTGCGCCCGAGCGGCACCGAACCGCTGGTGCGCGTGATGGTCGAGGCGCCCACCGACGAGGAGGCCGAGGAGGTGTGCGGGCGCCTGGTCGCCCTGGTCGAGCGCGAGCTGGCGTGAGCGGCGGGGCGCGTCCGGGGGCCCGGTCGGCCCGCTGGTATCTTCGATCCGGTGTGCGGCATCGTTGGCTACGTCGGCAGGCGCCCGGTCTATGACCTGCTGCTCGACGGCCTGAGCAAGCTCGAGTACCGCGGCTACGACTCGTCCGGGATCTCCGTGATCGCAGACGACCGGATCGAGGCGGTGCGGGCGGTCGGCAACCTGAGCGCGCTGCGCGCGAAGCTCGAGCTCGAGGTTGCGCCGGCGGGCGGCGGGGCGGTCGCGATCGCTCAGCGCCCGCCGAGCACCGGCATCGGGCACACGCGCTGGGCGACCCACGGACGCGTCAGCGAGGAGAACGCCCACCCGCACTACGACAGCAGCGATCGCGTCCACGTGGTGGTCAACGGGATCGTCGAGAACTACATGGCGCTCAAGGAGCGCCTCGTGGCGCGGGGCAGCGTGTTCACCTCCGAGACCGACGCCGAGGTGATCGCGCATCTGATCGCCGAGTGCTACAGCGGCGATCTGGCCGACGCGGTCCGGGCCGCATACGCGCAGCTCGAGGGCCACTACGCGTTCGTGGCGATGAGCCTCGACGAGCCTGACGTGCTCGTCGGAGCGCGCAAGGAGTGTCCGCTGGTCATCGGGCGCGGAGAGGGCGAGCAGTTCATCGCTTCGGCCGTCCCGGCGTTCCTTGCGGAGACCCGCAGAGTGCAGTACCTGGAGAACGGCGAGATCGTCGTCCTGCGCCCCGAGGGCGTGCTGATCACGACGGCTGCCGGCGAGAGGGTCGAGCGCGCAGTGCAGACCGTCGACTGGGATCAGGAGACCGCCGAGAAGGGCGGCTTTGAGACGTTCATGCTGAAGGAGATCCACGAACAGGCCGACGCGGTCGCCGAGACCATCGCCGACCGCACCGCCCGTGGCGATGGCATCGACCTCGATGAGCAGGGAGCGCTGGACGAGGCGATCCTGGCCGACGTGAAGCGGATCGTGGTGGTGGCCTGCGGAACGGCCTACCACGCGGGTCTGATCGGCCGCTACGCGGTCGAGGAGTGGGCGCGGCTGCCGGTCGAGCTCGACATCGCCTCCGAGTACCGCTACCGCAACCCGGTCGTCGGAGCAGGCGACCTCGTGATCGGGATCTCGCAGTCGGGCGAGACCGCCGACACCCTGGCGGCGATGCGACTCGCCCGCGAGCGCGGTGCGACGGTGCTCGCGATCACGAACACGATGGGCTCACAGGCAACCCGCGAGGCCGATGGCGTCCTCTATACGCGCGCTGGCCTGGAGGTCGGGGTCGCCGCGACCAAGACGTTCGTCTGCCAGGTGGCCGTCATGTACCTGCTCGGATTGCGCCTGGCCGAGCTGCGCGGCACGCTCGCGCCGGAGCGCATCGCCGAGCTAGTCGCTGAGCTCAAGCGCCTGCCGCGCTGCATCGACGAGTTGATCGACGACTGCGAGACGCGTACGGACGCGATCGCCGAGACCTGCTGGAACGCCGAGTTCTTCCTGTACATCGGCCGCCACGTCGGCCTTGCGGTCGCGCTGGAGGGAGCGTTGAAGCTGAAGGAGATCTCCTACGTCTCGACCGACGCCTACGCCGCCGGCGAGATGAAGCACGGCCCGATCGCGCTGCTCGACCAGGCCACACCGGTCGTCTGCGTCGCCACGCGCTCGCCGGTGCTCGAGAAGCTCGTCTCCAACATCCAGGAGGCGCGCGCTCGCGGCGCGCACGTGATCGCTGTCACGACCGCCGGCGAAAACGTGGTCGAGCCGCACGTCGAGGCGACGATCGCGGTGCCGGCGACCGATTGGATGCTGCAGCCGATACTCGCGGTGATCCCGCTGCAGTTGCTCGCGTATCGGATTGCGCGCCGCCGTGGCTTGAACGTCGACCAGCCGCGCAACCTGGCCAAGACGGTCACAGTCGAGTAGCCCGCCGCCGCTCGCCCGCGTGCGCCGCGTTCACGCGGGCCCGTCGAGCGTGGCCGGGGTCGACCATCTAGCATCGCGGTGCGTGAACCCGCTACCGCCCTGGCTCGTCCCGCTTCCCGACGCCGACACGATGCGCGACGTCGACCGCTGGGCGATCGAGGAGCGGGGGGTGGCCGGCCTCGATTTGATGGAGCGTGCCGGGGCTGGCGTCGCGCGCGCGGTCGAGCGCCTGGCGCCGGACGGCCCGGTGACGGTGGTGTGCGGCAAGGGCAACAACGGCGGGGACGGGCTCGTGGTGGCGCGCCTGCTGCGCGACTCCGGGCGGCACGTGACGGTGGTGTGCGTGGCGCCGCCGGGAGAGCTCTCAGGGGATGCGCGCGCGAACCTCGAGCGTCTGTCGGGGGACCGGCCGGTGCGGCTGAGCGGGGCGGTGTGGCAGGAGGACACCGAGGCGACGCGCGAGCCGGCGTCGGCGGCGTCCGCGGCGGTCGCGGACCCGTTCGGCCCGGACGCGCTCGTCGTCGACGCCGTGCTCGGAACCGGCTTTCAGGGGGAGCCCCATGGCGCGGTGGCGGAGGCGATCGACGCGGTCAACGGGGCGGGCGCGCCGGTCGTGAGCGTGGACGTGCCGAGCGGAGTCGACGCATCGACGGGGGTCGTCTCCGGCGCGGCGGTGCGTGCGTCGGTCACCGTCACCTTCCACGCGGCCAAGCCCGGGTTGTGGATCCATCCGGGCAAGGCCCACGCGGGCGAGGTGCAGACGATCGACATCGGCATCCCGCGGGGCGCTCCCGCGGCTGTGTCGGTTGGCCTGATCGCGCCGAGCGTGCGCGAGGAGCTGCCGCGCAGGGAGGCGTCCTCGACCAAGTTCACCTCGGGCCATGTGCTCGTGGCGGGCGGCTCGCGCGGGCTCACGGGCGCGCCGCGGATGACCGCCGAGGCGAGCATGCGGGCGGGGGCCGGGTACGTCACGGCATGCGTTCCCGCGTCGCTGCAGGGCGTGCTCGCCGGCGGCGGGACCCCGGAGATGATGACCCGCGGGCTGCCCGACGACGACGGCGCTCTCACGGTCGAGGGGGCCGCCGGCGTGCTGGAGGCGAGCGCCCGCGGCGGGGCGCTGGCGCTGGGACCGGGGCTGGGGCGTCGCGCCGGTGCGATCGCGTTCGCGCGGACGCTCGCCGGCGAAGCCGACGTGGCGATGGTGCTGGACGCCGACGGGCTGAACGCGCACGCGGGAAGGCTGGCCGACCTGGCCGCCAGGCGCGCGCCGACGGTGCTCACCCCGCACGCCGGCGAGCTCGGACGGCTGCTCGAGCTGGACAGCTCGGAGGTGGAGCGCGAGCGCCTGCGCCACGTGCGCGCGGCAGCCGAGCAGGCTGCGGCGGTGGTCGTCCTGAAGGGCGACGACACGCTGATCGCCGAGCCGGCCGGCAGCGTGGCCGTGAGCCCAGGTGGCAGTCCTGCGCTCGCCACGGCGGGGACGGGCGACGTGCTCACGGGCGTGATCGCCGCGCTGCTCGCACAGGGACTCGACGCCTTCACGGCGGCCGTCGCGGGCGTGTGGCTGCATGCGCAGGCCGGCAGGGAGGCCGCGCGCCGGCTGGGGGCGGCCGAGGGCGTGGTCGCGTCGGACGTGATCGCAGCGCTGCCGGCCGCACGCTGCCGGGCGGCGTGCGACGAACGTCGAGGTGAGGTTCAAGACGATGGCTGACGGGGTAAAGGCCGGCTCGACGGGGACGAACGGGAGCACCGCGCGCAGGTCCCAGGCGAGGGTGAACGTCGCGGCGATCGAGCGCAACTGCGCGCGCCTGCGCACGCAGCTGCGCCGTGGGGTCGCCCTGTGCGCGGTCGTGAAGGCCGACGGGTACGGCCACGGCGCGGTGCCGAGCGCCCGCGCGGCGCTCGCCGGCGGCGCGAGCTGGCTGGCGGTTGCCGATGACCGCGAGGCGCGCGAGCTGCGCGAGGCGGGCCTGCGGGACGCGCGCGTGCTCGTCATGGGCGCGCTCAGCCCCGTCGAGCTGAAGGAGGCGCTCGCGGCCGACGCCGACGTGGTCGTTTGGAACGAGGACTACCTGGAGGCGGTGGCCGCCGCGGGCGGAGGCCGTGTTCACGTCAAGCTCGACTCCGGCATGGGGCGGCTCGGCACCCGCGACCCGGCCGAGGCCTCGCGCGTGGCCGCCGTGGCGCGGCAGACGCCCGGCGTGGAGCTCGCCGGCGCGATGACCCACTTCGCGACCGCCGACGACCTCAAGGACGACGGGTTCTTCGCGCGCCAGCTGGCCGCCTTCGCGCGCTGGGCGGGGACCGTCAAGGCCGAGCAGCCGGACATCCTCGTCCATGCGGCCAACAGCGCCGCCACGATGCGCGACGCTGAGGCGCAGTTCGACATGGTGCGCTGCGGGATCGCGATCTACGGCATGGACCCCTTCGGCAGGGACCCCGCCGCCCGGGCGCTCGAGCCCGCGCTCGAGCTGAGCTCCTACGTCGCCGAGGTCAAGCTGTGCCGCGCGGGGGAGAGCGCGGGCTACGGGCGGCAGTTCGTGGCCGACAGCGACACCTACATCGGCTTGCTTCCGATCGGCTACGGCGACGGCTGGCGGCGCGGTCTGTCCAACAATGCCGATGTGCTGATCGGCGGACACCGCTACCCGCTGGTCGGCACCGTGAGCATGGACAGCATCACCGTCGACCTCGGCCTGGAGCACGACCCGCAGCAGTTGCGCGGCGAGCGCGCGATCCTGATCGGCATCCAGGGCAGCGAGCGGATCACGGCCGAGGAGGTGGCCCGCCGCCTGGAGACGATCAACTACGAGATCACCTGTGCGCTGACGCCGCGGGTGCCGCGCCTGTACAACCGCGACGGCATCCCGATCGACGCCGGCGCTGCGGTCGCGCGCGCCCGGACGGCGGACGCTGACCCGGCATGAGCACGGGCCTGGACGTGGCCCGCACCGCGCTTGCGGGCACACGGGCCTGGCTGGTGGGCGGCGCGGTGCGCGACCGCCTGCTGGGCGGGCAGACCGCGGATGTGGACGTTGTCGTCGACGGCGATCCTGCCGAGGCCGCGCGCGCGGTGGCCCGCGCGGCGCCCCGCGCCGCCTGCTTCACCCTGTCGGAGGACTTCGGCTCCTGGCGGGTGGTGGCGCGCGACCACGCCTGGCAGGTCGACGTCGAGCCGCTGCGCGGCCGGACGATCGAGGCCGACCTCGCGCTGCGCGACTTCACGGTCAACGCCATCGCGGAGCCGATCGCCGGAGGAGTGCCGATCGACCCGCTCGGCGGCCTGGCCGACCTGCGGGCCGGGCGTCTGCGGATGGCGGGACCCGGGGCGTTCGCCGACGACCCGCTGCGAGTGCTCCGCCTTGTGCGGGTTGCGGTCGAGCTCGACCTGGAGGCCGAGGTCGAGACGCTGCGGTGCGCTGGCGCCCTCGCGTATGCGCTGAGCGGCGTGTCGGCCGAGCGCGTGTTCGTGGAGCTGCGGCGGATCATCGCCTCGCCGCGGGCGCGCGGGGGCCTGGAGATGATGGGCGCGCTGGGGGTCACCGCGGTGGTCCTGCCGGAGCTGCAGGCGCTGCGCGGGATCGAGCAGGGCCGTTTCCACCACCGGGACGTCTACGGCCACACGCTCGAGGCTCTCGAGCGGACGGTCGAGCTGACGAGCGCCGGGTTTGCCTCACCGGAGCTGGACGCGACCATCGGTGCGCATCGCGCGGAGGTGGACGCGCTGCTGGCCGAGCCGCTGGCCGACGAATCGACGCGTGGAGATGCGCTGCGGTGGGGGGCGCTGCTGCATGACGCGGCCAAGCCCCTCACCCGCGAGATTCGCCCGGACGATGGCCGTGTCACGTTCCTCGGCCACGACGCTCGTGGCGCGGAGCTGGCCCGCACTGTTCTGGAGCGCCTGCGCGCGAGCGAGCGCCTGCGCACGCACGTCGCGGCGCTCGTGCGCAACCACCTGCGGCTGGGGTTCCTTGTCCACGAGCCCCAGCCCCTCGACCGGCGGACGGTGTTCGCCTACCTGCGCGCGTGCTCGCCGGTCGAGGTTGACGTGACGCTCCTGTCGATCGCCGACCGCTTGGCCACGCGCGGGGATCGCGCGCGGGAGTCGATCGAGGCGCATTTGCGCCTCGCCCAAGATCTCCTCGCGGATGCGCTGCGGTGGCGCGCGCACGGGCCGCCGAGGCCGCTGCTGCGGGGGGATGAGCTGGCAGGCGAGCTCGGCATCCCCACCGGGCCGCGCGTGGGAGAGCTGCTGGAGCAGCTCGCTGCCGCTCAGTATGCGGGCGAGCTGGCGACGCGCGAGCACGCGCTCGGCTACGCGCGCACGTTGATCGACACCTAGCCACCCGCGTTCCGGCTCGGCGCCGGCTCCCCGTGCCCTGCTTGACATAGGATCTGCACCCGATGGCCGACCCGGACTGCATCTTCTGCAAGATCGTCGCCGGCGATCTGCCCGCCCGGATCGTCGACGAAGACGAGCGCACGATCGCCTTCATGGACATCGCACCCGCCACGCGGGGACACGCGCTCGTGATCCCGCGTGCGCACTCCTCCGACCTCCTGAGCGTCGACCGCGAGGACCTGAGCGCGGTGGCGCTCGCCTCCCAGCGGCTCGCCGCACGCGCCAAGGAGCGTCTCGGCGCCGATGGGGTCAACCTCCTGAGCTCCTGCGGGCGTGCCGCCTGGCAGACGGTCTTCCACTTCCACATCCACGTCATCCCGCGCTACGACGGCGATCCGCTGCGGCTGCCGTGGGTGCCCTCGGAGGGGGATCAGGCACGGATAACGGCCGCGGCGCAGGAACTGTCCGGGCGGTAGCGAAATAATCGAACCGCTACATCGAGCGTGCGGGCGTGTTGAATGGCACATATGAGACGCATATCCATGGCCGTGCTCGCGAGCGTAGCGCTCGTGCTGGTTCTGCCCGCGGTGGCGCCGGCGACGCTCACCGAAGTCGGCGTGATCGGTCCGACCAGCCCCGAAACCGTTCCCAGCTGCCCGGCGAGCCCGTGCCTGGCCGTCAGCCGCACGACCGGCTTCCAGGTCAAGGTGGCCACGGTCAACCAGCCGCTGAGCGTGCCGCGAAACGGAACGATCGTCGCCTGGACGATCACGCTGGGCAAGCCGAACGCGACCCAGATCAAGTTCTTCGACACCAACGAGGGCGGCGCCTCTGAAGCGGGCATCGCGATCCTCGCGCCGCAGCCCAAACCGAATCTCACCTACAAGCTCGTGGCCCAGAGCCCGCTCGTCAAACTCCAGCCCTACTTCGGGGAGGCCGCCCAGTTCCCGCTCGAAACCACGATCCCGGTCAAGAAGGGCGACGTGGTCGCGCTGACCGTGCCCTCGTGGGCGCCGGCGCTGGCGCTCGGCTTTGGCGACAACACCTCCTGGCGGGCCAGCCGGCCCAGGACCGGGTGCACCAGCACCAGCTCACAGACCACCCAGACCGCGATCGGCAGCGCGGTCCAGTACTACTGCCTCTACCAGACCGCGCGCCTGACCTACAGCGCGACGCTCATCTCCACTCCGTAGGCGTCTAGGGCGCGGAGGCGCCGCCGGTGGGACTCGACGGTCCGGCGGCTTCGCCGCCTTTGGAGGCGCCTTCGCTGGCGGCGGATTTTTCTTTTTCTGCCGCTGCGCCGCCGGAGGACCCGGCCGTGCTCGGGGTGCTGGCGGTGGGGGCGGTTGCGCTGCCTTCGCTCTTGGCGGCTTCGCCGCTCGAGGAGGAGCTTTCGCTGGGCGTGCTGGTGGTCTTGGTCGACGTCGTCGAGGTCGATGTCGTCTGCACGGCGGCCGCTTCGGCGCTGGTGTTCGTCGGCGGCGTGATTTCGGGGGTGCTCTTCGGGACCGCGTCCGAGACGCTGCTGCCGCCGCAGGCGCTCAGCGTCAGCCCGCACAGCAGCGCCGCGCACGCGGCGAGCACGACGCGAGTCCTCACAGCGGTCCCATGCGCCTGCCGCAGGTGGGGCAGTCGTTGAGGTCCTTCTGGGCGTGCTGGTCGCACCACGGGCAGAAGCGCAGATTCTCGACGGCCCACGGAAGTCGCGAGGCGGACGGTGCCAGCGGCAGCACCTTGCCGATGACCTCGAGCGGCTCGCCGGATTCACGGTCCAGGTAGATCTGGTCGGGCTCCGCCTCGATCATCGCTTCCCGTCCCGTGGAGGGGTTGCGCAGGCGATAACGCTGTTTCGTGCTCACCGCTGCAACTTTAGCTGAGCGACTGGGCGACCGACCGGCTGCCGACGGCGGCGCGGATAGGCTGCCCGTCCGTGCGCGTGTTGATCTTTCACGGCTACCTGCTGGACGGGACGGGGTCGAACGTCTACAACGCGCGACTGGCGGCCGTGCTCGTGGGGCTCGGCCACGAGGTGCACCTGCTCAGCCAGGACCGCCATCCGGAGCGCCAGCCGTTCGTGGATGCGGTCGGCGACTGGGACGGCGGGGCCCTGCGGGTGCGCGAGCTGGACCGGCGGCCGGCCGAGCGCGCGCCAGCGGCCACGCCGGGCCGCTGCACGGTCTACCGCCCCGACATCGGCCGGCTGCTGCCGGTGTATGTGGCCGACCGCTATGAGGGGATCGAGGCCCGCACCTTCGCGCAGTGCAGCGAACGGGAGGTTGCACGCTACGTAGACGCGAACGTCGCCGCGGTCGGTGAGCTGCTCGAGCTGGTGCGCCCTCGCGTGGCGCTCGCCAACCACCTGGTGATGGGCCCGGTGATCCTCGCTCGCGGGCTGAGGGGCGAGGTTCCCTACGCGGTGAAGATCCACGGCAGCGCGCTGGAGTACACGGTCAAGCCGCAGCCAGAGCGCTTCCTCGGACCGGCGCGCGAGGGGCTCGCGGGCGCCAGCGCCGTGCTCGTCGGCTCGCGCCACACGGCAGTCAGCCTGTGGGATGCGCTCGGCGACCCGGAGCTTGCGCGGCGCACGCGGCTGGGTCCTCCGGGCGTCGACGTGGCGCGCTTCGCTCCCCGTGAGCCGGGGGCGGCGGCGGCCGGAGTGCGGGCGCTGACCGCGCGCGTGCGCGCCGCGGCCGGGGAGCCGGCGCTGGAGGGGGAGAGCAGCGCGTTCGCGCGCGACGGGCTCGCGGCGGCCGACGCGCTGGCGCGGCTCGATCCCGATCGGGATGTGCTGGTCGCCTACGTGGGCAAGCTGATCGTGAGCAAGGGCGTGGACCTGCTGATCGCGTCATGGCCGCTGGTGCTGGAGCGAGTGCCGCGCGCGCGGCTCGTGGTGGTCGGCTTTGGCGCCTACCGGGACGGGCTGGCGCGCCTGCGCGCCGCGCTGCTCGCCGGCGACGTCGAGCGGGCGCGGGAGATCGCGCTCGCGGGCAGGGCGCTGGAGGGGGACTCCTCGCCTTCGCAGCCCCTGCGATATCTGCTGGCGTTCCTCGAGCGTCTGCGTGGCGAGGAACGTGCGCGCTACCTCGCCGCGGCGCGCGGGCTCGACGAGCGGGTCGTGTTCCCGGGGCGCCTGGAGCACGAGGAGCTGGCCGAGCTGCTCCCGGCGTGCGAGGCGGTGGTCGTGCCGAGCACCTTCCCGGAGGCGTTCGGCATGGTCGCCGCCGAGGCGGCCGCGTGCGGCGCCCTGCCCGTCAGCGCGGCCCATTCGGGCCTTGCCGAGGTGAGTCGGGCGCTGGCGCGCGCGGTCCCCGAGCGCGCCGCCGCCTGGCTGTCCTTCCCGATCGACGAGCACGCGGTACGAGCGCTGGCGGCGGGCCTGACAGGCTGGCTGGGGGCCGACCCGGAGCTGCGGGCGCGCACGCGCGCCGGGCTGGTCGCGACTGTGCGCGAGCGCTGGTCCTGGGAGGGCGTGGCACGCGGCGTGATCGCCGCCGCGCAGGGCGATCTGGACGGTCTGGAAGAGCCGTGATAACTCGCGCATCGCGCCGCCCGAGCTGCCGTCGAGCCACCCGCCGCTTCGGATAGTGTTCCGCCCTCTCATGAGCCTCGTGCACCCCAACCCGCTCTCGTGCGGCCTGCGCGCGGGGAGCCGGCGCAGCCTTGCTCCGCGTGCCGGCGCGGGTGGGCTGCTGGTCGCGCTGGCGATCGGGACGGCCGGCTGCGCGGTGAAGGGCGCCGACAACGCCAACGTGATCCTGGGCAAGCAGGAGTTCGTGGCCAAGTGCGGCGTCTGCCACACGATGGCGCGGGCCGACACCAAGGGCATCGTCGGGCCGAACCTCGACGAAGTCTTCCGGACGCCCCTCGCCGAAGGCGAGCAGCGCAACGCCGTCCGCACCGTCGTGGAAGGCCAGGTGGAAAACCCGAACCCCGACGGGGTCATGCCGAAAGGCCTCGCCAGCGGAGCCACGCTCACCGACATCGCCGCCTACGTCGCCCAATCGGTCGACAACCCCGGGCAGGACACCGGCCTGCTGGCGAGCGCGGTGCCGACGCCGGGCGCGGGCAAGCCGGCGGTGGAGAAGGCCGGCAAGCTGGAAATCGACGCCAACCCGTCCGGTCAGCTCGCCTACACGACCGACAAGGCCGAAGCCAAACCGGGAGCGGTCACGATCGTGATGGCGAACATGTCGGGCGTCATGCACAACATCGCCGTCGAACCGGGCGAAAACGGGGCGACCGCGAAGCTCGCGCCGATCGGGGCGAGCAGCTTCATCACCAAGGGCAACACCTCGGTGACCGTCAAGCTGAAGCCCGGCAAGTACACGTTCTTCTGCCAGGCCCCCGGCCACCGCGCGGCGGGGATGTACGGCACCCTCACGGTCAAGTAGGGGCGCCGGCGCTCAGAGCACGGCGCGCAGCACGAGGATCACGACGACGATCGCGACGAAGACCGCGACCGCGTAGAGCAGGAAGCGGAAGGCCTCGTCCTCGGAGCGCAGCGGGTTCAGCATGAGGCGCGCCTGCCGGCCGTCAGAGGATGTAGACGGTGGTGTAGACGACGATCCACATGATGTCGACGAAGTGCCAGTAGATCCCGGGCACGTCGACCCCGCGGTGGGACTCGGGGCTGTAGTGCCCGCGGAAGGAGCGCACCGTCACGCTCAGCAGGATCAGCAGCCCGATGAAGACGTGGGCGCCGTGCAGGCCGGTGAGCGAGTAGAAGATCGTCTGCTGGGCGTGGTCCTGGGGGGCGAAGCCGATGTTGGCGTACTCGTTGATCTGGATGAACAGGAACGTCAATCCGAGCAGGAACGTGGTGAACATCCCCGCCTTCAGCCCGAAGCGGTTGCCGTTCTTGATCGACTTCTCGGCCCAGTGGAGCGTGAACGACGAGGAGATCAGGATCGCCGTGTTCACGCCGGCGACCGGCACCGGCAGATGCGTCCCGGGCGCCGGCCACGGCTCGCCTTCGGCGATGCGGATGAAGAAGTAGGCGGTGAAGAACGCCCCGAAGATCATCACCTCGGAAATGATGAAAAGCAGCATCCCCAGCAGCGGCGCCTCCACGCGCGAGCTGCGGTTCGCCGGCGGCGGGCCGTGATGGGTGTGGTCGCCGTGGGCGGCCGGGTGGGCGATGCTGGCTGCCTCCACCTTGCTTCCCGCTAAGCGGCCGGCGCCGCGGTCGTGGTGGCCTGCGGATCGACGACCACGTGCTCGACCGGCGCGGAGGCGGAGCTGCGGACACGCTCGATCAGGTTGGAGCGCATCCAGCCGGAGCGCTCGTCGGGCAGCGTGGAGATGACCACGTCGTCGACTCGGAATAGCTCGAGCGCGTTCATCGCCGCCGTGTACGGGTCGGGGTCGCCGATCATCCCCGAGCTGAGCAGCCCGGCGGAGTGCAGCCGGTCGAGCATGCTCGCCAGCCGCGCGCGCGCCTCGCGCGGAGCGCTGCCGCTGCCGTGCGCCTGGGGCACCACGGCGATGAACAGGTGTCGACCCTCGTGCGCGGCCTTCGCCTTGAGGTGCTCGAGCAGCTCCTCGCCGCTGGAGGTCTTGTTGGCGAGCACGAGCGTCACCTTGAACGGCAGGCCCTCGTGCTCGAGGTCCACGACGATGTGCTCTACCGGCAGCCCGGTGGCGTTCTTGATGCGCTCGATCAGGTCCCGCCGCAGCCAGCCCGAGTGCAGGGCCGGGTGGGTGGAGAGGATGATCTCATCGGGCCTGTGCGCGGCGACGGCGTCCATCGTCGCCATGAAGGGGTCGGGGTCGCCGACCTCCCCGGTGGCCTCGATGCCCTCGGCCGCGACCGTCGAGAGCGCGAGGTCGACGCGCACCTGCGCCGATTCGCGCACCGCCTCGTCGTAGATCACAAGGCCCGCCGAGGGCTTGGTCTGCGGCACGACCAGGCGGAAGCGGACGTCGCCGGATGCGGCACGCTCGCGCACCGCATCGAGCAGCTTTGCGCCGCCGAGCGTGCGGTTGGCGATCACGAGGACTTCCTTCACCTGTTCTGCCTCCTCCTCATTGGCTGGGTGCCCGCGCGATGCCCGAGCCGGCTCCGACCGTGGCGGGGGCCGGCGGCGCGAGGATGCCATGGACCGCGCCGGGGACGCCGTACTCGTATGGACCGCCCACGACCGTCGGGACGCGGTCGAAGTTGAAGACCGGAGGCGGCGAGGACACCTGCCACTCGAGCGTCATGCCGCGCCAGGGGTTGCGTGCGGCGATCGGGCCGCCGCGCCAGCTGGTGACCATGTTGTAGACGAAGATCAGCGTGGCCGCCCCCAGGCCGAAGCTCGCGATCGAGATGAACAGGTTCAGGTCAGCGAACTTGGCGGCGTAGGTGGCCACGCGTCGCGGCATGCCCTGCAGGCCGAGGATGTGCATCGGGCCGAACGTCAGGTTCATGAACACGAACGTGGTCCAGAAGTGCCACTTGCCCAGGCGCTCGTCATACATGCGCCCGGTCATCTTCGGGAACCAGTAGTAGACGCCCGCGAAGATCGTCATCAGCGAGCCGCCGAACAGCACGTAGTGGATGTGCGCGACGATGAAGTAGGTGGAGCTGACGTGGATGTCGAACGGGATCATCGCGAGCATCACGCCGCTGATCCCGCCGAGCGTGAACGTCGTCAGGAAGCCCAGCGCGAACAGCATCGGCGTGTCCAGGCGCAGCACCCCTCGCCACAGGGTCGCAAGCCAGGAGAAGACCTTGATGCCGGTGGGCACGGCGATGATCGCGGTGGTGATCGCCATCGGGATGCGGATCCAGTCGGCCATGCCGGACGTGAACATGTGGTGGGCCCACACGGTGAAGCCGAGCCCGACGATCGCCAGCAGCGAGAAGGCCATCATGCGGTAGCCGAAGATCGGCTTGCGCGACTTGACCGCGATGACTTCGCTGATGATCCCGAAGCCGGGCAGCATCATGATGTAGACGGCGGGGTGCGAGTAGAACCAGAAGACGTGCTGGTACATCAGCACGTCCCCGCCCTTGGCCGCGTCGAAGAAGTTGAAGCCGAGGGCGCGGTCGAGCAGCACGAAGAACTGCGAGGCGGCGATGAACGGCGTGGCGATCACGACCAGCAGCGAGGTCGCGAAGTTAGCCCACACCAGCAGCGGCAGGCGGAAGAAGCTCATCCCCGGCGCGCTCATCGTGATGATCGTCACGAGGAAGTTGAGCGCGGTCATGATCGAGGAGGCGCCCGCGAACTGGACGCCGATCGAGAAGAACGTCTGCCCGATCGGCATGTTGTCGGACAGCGGCGCGTACGCCGTCCAGCCGTCCGCGAAGGCCCCGCCGGGAGCCAGGAAGCTGCCGAGCATGATCGCACCGGCGACCGGCAGCAGCCAGAAGGAGAGCGCGTTCAGGCGCGGGAAGGCCATGTCGGGCGCGCCGATCATCAGCGGGATCACGAAGTTCCCGAGGCCCGCGAACACGGGGATGATGAACAGGAAGATCAGCAGCGTTGCGTGGACGGAGAACAGGCCGTTGTAGGTGTTGGCGCTCACGAAGTGCGAGCCCGGCTGGGCCAGCTGGGCGCGCATCAGCATCGCGAGCAGGCCGCCCACGAGCAGGAAGAAGAACGAGTTGACCGTGTACTGGATCCCGATCACCTTGTGGTCGGTGTTGATGCGGAAGTAGTCCTTCCACGTGTACGCGCCGTGGCCCGAGTGGTCCTCCGGGCGCGTCGGGCGTCCGGTCGCCCAGTAGAACCAGTAGTCGAAGCCGCCGATCCCGACCAGGAAGGCGAGCGGCACCGCGAGCAGCGAGACCGTGAGGATCGCGTCGCCCGAGAGGTAGTGTTGGTAGGTCGCGTGCCCGGTCGACATGCGCACCAGCCACGTCAGGAGAGTCGCGAACGCGACGCCTGCGACCATCAGCCAGCTGGCGCGGTAGAAGCCCGGGGCTCGGAGCCTGGCGGCCATCAGCGTGTAACCCGCGAAGCGGTCATCTGGCTGGCGAACATTATCCGGTCGTTCCCCCGCTCGTGGAGGTCGTGCTCGTGCTGCTCGGGCTCGCGTTCAGCTGGCTCTTGATCCACGCCCGGAACTGGGTGGGCGTCACGACGTGGACGGTCGTGCGCATCAGCGAGTGCCCCAGCCCGCACAGCAGGTTGCAGACGACCGGGTAGTTGCCGAGCCGGTCGGGGGTCGCCAGGTAGTGCGTGGTGATGCCGGGCACGACGTCCTCCTGCAGGCGGAAGGCGGGGATGTAGAAGGCGTGGATGACGTCCTTGGAGCGCATGTTGAAGTCCACCGATTCGTTCTCCGGCAGGTAGAGCTGGTAGCTGTCGATCGGCGCTCCGCCGGTCACCGACGGCGGGTACTGGAAGGACCAGAAGAACTGCTGGCCGGTGACGCCGATCTGGATCTCGTGCGCGGGCTTCTTTTCGTTTTCGTGCAGCACCACGAAGGAGTAGCCGACCAGCCCCAGCAGCAGCACCGTGGGGAGCGCCGTCCAGAAGACCTCCAGGCGCGTGTTTCCATGGATCGGCGGGCCGTCCTTGAGCTCCTCGCCGGGCTTCATGCGGAACTGCCAGACGCAGTACAGGATCACCGTTACGACGAGCACGAAGATCGGGATCGTGGCGATCACGAGCACGTGGTAGAGCCGGTCGGTGCGGTGCGCCTGCGTCGAGGCCTGGACCGGGAACCAGTGGATCTCGTAGCTGAGGAAGATGCCGATCGCGACGGCGATCAGCGCCGCGACGATCGCCAGCGTCAGCGAGCGCCGCCTAGACATGGGCGTCGGCTCCAGCGCGCGCGGGGAAGCTCTGTGCGGCGATCCTCTCCATCGGGGCGTGATCCTAATGCCTGCGTCCCCGGACCGCTGGGACCTTGACGCCGCCGTCCTCAACCAGTAGATTGAGGCAATCGTTGCAAATGCTTGCAGCGACGGTGTACTGGGCAGGCCGAGCGGGTAGGGAGATACGGCATTGCAGGTTCGAGAAGGCATCTGAGCGGGGAGCGCGAGAGAGGAACGAACATGCAGGTTCACGACGGCATGACCGATATGGTCCTCACGGTGAGGCCCGGCCACACGCTGCGCGCGGTCGCGCGGCTGATGTCCCAGCGACGCGTGGGTGCGGCGGTGGTGATGGACCCTGACGGCCACGGCCCGGGGATCATCACCGAGCGGGACATCCTCGTCTCGGTTGGGGCCGGAGAGGACCCGGACCGCGAGGCCGTCGCCGACCACCTGACCCGCGATGTCGTGTTCGCCGCGCCTGACTGGTCTCTGGAGGAGGCCGCGGCGGCGATGGTGCGCGGCGGCTTTCGTCATCTGATCGTGCTCGAGCGGGGAGAGACGGTCGGCATCCTGTCGGTCCGCGATGTCGTGCGCTGCTGGACCGAGGACGGGGCGATCTGTCCGGTGCCGGCCAGGGTGGCCGTGGGGTGAAGGGGAGGTGGCACGCCTGCCTTGGGAGCAGGTTTGCCACCGCCACGGCGGGAGGATCAGCCGTCGGCGGGCGCGTCGAGCGGGAGCTCGTCGAGTTCCCGGCGGGTGTCTTTGATCCAGCGCACGACGCAGCCGACCGTCAGGATCGCTCCGACGACGGTGAACTCGATGAACGTCGTCACCCCGACGAGCGTCAGCGTGATCCCGACCGCGGTGAGCAGCGGCAGGATGGTCGGTCCGGGGAGGTGGATCTCCTCGCCGACGGGCGGGACCTCGGGCTCGAGCGGGCTCATGAGACGTACGCGGCGGCCACGACGAACGTGATCCCGAACATGAACATGCAGATCGCGCACACGATCAGCCCGGTGCGGATGTTCTTGCGTGCCAGGCGTCGAGTCATCATCGGCGGAAAGAATACCTCCTGCGGCGCTCCGGGCGGCGATCTGTGGTGCGTCGCCCTCCCGGTGCCGATCTCATAGATGCCGATCGGCGACCATCGCGCAGAACAGCAGCGCGAGGTAGGCGAGCGAGTAGAGGTACAGGCGCAGCGCCGAGCGCCGGTCAGCCCGCCGGTACAGGCGCACAGCCCCGGCGATGAAGCCGATCCCGAGCAGGAGCGAGGCCACGAGATAGATGACGCCGAAGCCGCCAGCGCAGAACGGCAGCTGGGTGACCGCGTACAGGAGCACCGAGTAGAGCAGGATCTGCCTGCGGGTCTCCGTCTCGCCGCGCACGACGGGGAGCATCGGCACCCCGACCTTCTCGTACTCGTCCTTCATCAGCAGCGACAGCGCCCAGAAGTGGGGAGGCGTCCAGAAGAAGACGATGAAGAACAGCATCACCGCCGTGCCGCTGACCGAGCCGGTGACCGCCGCCCAGCCGACGAGCGGGGGCACGGCGCCGGCGGCTCCGCCGATCACGATGTTCTGCGGCGTTCGCCGCTTCAGCCAGACGGTGTACACGAACACGTATCCGAGGAAGCCCGCGAACGACAGCCCCGCGGCGAGCGGGTTGACCGTCAGCGACAACTCGAGCAGCGAGAGGCAGGCGAGCGTGCAGCCGAAGGCGAGCGCCGCGCGCGGGGAGACCCGCCCCGAGGGGATCGGCCGGTTGGCGGTGCGCGTCATGCGCACGTCGATGTCGCGGTCGAACCAGTGGTTGACCGCGCCGGCGCCGCCGGCCGACAGGTAGCCGCCGAGGCACGTCAGCGCGACGAGCAGCGGCGAGGGGTCGCCGGCCACGTACATCGTGGCGATCGTCGTCAGCAGCAGCAGCGACTGTACCTTCGGCTTGGTCAGCTCCAGGTAGTCGCTCAGCAGCTGGATGGTGCTGGCCGATCTCCGATCGGTGGCGGCCAGCCCGAGGGTGGGCGCTTCGACGGCGCCGGCTGCGCCCGTGGGTGGCGCGAGGCTCATCTACACCCCGACCTGGGTGGCCCCTGCCGGAACGGTCGCCGCACCCGCCGCGCCCACGCCGCTGCTCCGCCGCTCGACCTCGCGGCGGATGTCCTTCATCGGCTCGGCCGAGCGCACCAGCGGGACCACGTCGAAGTTGTTCTCGGGCGGCGGCGAGCTCGTGAACCACTCGAGCGTGTTCGCCTTCCACGGGTCCGGTCCGGCGATCACCCCCACCTTGAGGCTGCGCGCGACGTTGACCATCGTGGCGATCACGCCGGCGGCGAGGATGAACGAGCCGATCGTCGAGATCAGGTTGTAGAGCGCCAGGTGGCCGACGTTGTCGTACTCGTATATGCGCCGCGGCATCCCGTCGAGGCCCATCACGTGCTGGATCAGGAACGTCGCCAGAACCCCGACGAACATCAGGCCGAAGCTCAGCTTGCCCAGGCCCTCGCTGAGCATGCGCCCGGTGATCTTCGGGAACCAGTAGTAGATGGCCGCGAAGATCGGGAACACGGCGCCGCCCACCAGCACGAAGTGGATGTGGGCGACGACGAAGTAGGTTTCGTTGAGCTGCCAGTCGACGGGGAAGATGGCGAGGAAGACGCCCGAGATGCCCCCGATCAGGAACAGCGCGATGAAGCCCGCGCAGAACAGCAGCGGCGTCTTGAATTCGATCGTACCCCGCCACAGCGTGGCGATCCAGTTGAGCATCTTCACGCCCGTCGGAATGGCGATCAGGAACGAGCTGAGCATCACGAACACGAGGATCGCCTCGGGCATCGGCGCCGTGAACATGTGGTGCGCCCAGGTCAGGAAGCCGAGGAACGCGATCGCCACGGTCGAGGCGGCGATCGCCTTGTAGCCGAAGATGGGCTTGCGCGCGAACACCGGCAGGATCTCCGAGACCAGGCCAAAGCCCGGGAGCACCATGATGTAGACCTCTGGGTGGCCGAAGAACCAGAACAGGTTCTGCCACAGCAGCGGCGAGCCGCCCTCGGCCGGGTCGAAGAAGTGGGTGCCGAAGTGCCGTTCGGTCAGCAGCATCGTGACCGCCGCCGCGATCACCGGCAGCGCGAAGATGAGCAGGACCGAGTAAGTGAGTATCGCCCACACGAACAGGGGCAGGCGGCCCCAGCTCATGCCGCGCGCGCGCATGTTGGCGACCGTCACGTAGAAGTTCAGGGCTCCTAGGAGCGAGGACAGCCCCGTGAGGTGGATCAGGTAGATCCACGCGTCCTGGCCCCCGGAGGGCGAGTACAGGGCGCTGGACAGCGGCGGATAGCTCGTCCAGCCCGCTTCCGGAGGATGCCAGAAGACCGAGGCGTAGAAGACGATGCCGCCCGCCAGCAGCAGCCAGAAGGACAGGGCGTTCAGGCGCGGGAAGGCCATGTCGCGCGCGCCGATCATCAGCGGCAGGAAGTAGTTCGCGATACCCGCCATCATCGGCACGACGAACAGGAAGACCATCGTCGTTCCGTGCATCGTGAACAGCTGGTTGTAGATTTCGGGCGTGACGAGCGTGTTGTTCGGCGCCCCCAGCTGCAGGCGGATCATCAGCGCCTCGGTGCCGCCGAGGCAGAAGAACACGAACGTCGTGACCATGTACATGATCCCGATCCGCTTGTGATCGGTCGTCGTCAGCCAGCTCGTCCAGCCGCGCGCCTCCTGCTCTGCGCGATGGACGCTGACCTGTGGGATCGGGGCTGTGTAGGTGGCCATGTCGTCCGCTGGTCTCCTCGATGTCCTAGGGGTTCTCGACCGCTCCGGCGCCGGTCTGCGTCTTGAGTTTGGCCCGCGCCTTCGCCGCTTCGGCGTTCGCTTCGGAGATCAGCTGCTTCTGGCGTGCCAGCCACGCTTCGAACTGGGTGGGCGGGACGGCCTTGACGGTGGCGATCATCCGCGCATGGCCGCGCCCGCACAGGAAGGCGCACTGTCCGCGGTAGATGCCGGGCTTGCTGATCTTGAACCAGGTGTAGTTGTGGTAGCCCGGCACCGCCTGGAACTTTCCGCCCAGTTCCGGCACCCACCAGGAGTGCACCACGTCCTCGGAGACGATGTCCAGCGAGACCGTGGTTTCGGTCGGGACGACCAGTTCCTCGTAGGAGTAGGGCGCCCCCAGGCCGTCAGGTTCGTTGGCGCCGGGGTAGACGAACTGCCAGATGTACTGGCGGCCGATGACGGTGATGTTGAGCGCTTTGCCGTTGGGGGGCAGTTTGCGCGAGGTGCTCGCGTAAATCAGGTTGTTCTGTTCGCCCAGCTCCACGCCGCCAGGACCCGAGTTGGGCGGGTCCTGGATGGAGGAGAGCTTGGCGAATGTGAGCACCGCCAGCGCCACCAGGATCACCGCAGCGGCGGCCGTCCAGCCGACCTCCAGGCGGGTGTTGCCGCGGATCTGCGCCGGCACCGCGCCCTTGCGCTTGCGGAACTTGATCAGCGCGTACGCCAGGCCGCCCTCGACCGCGACGAAGATCACCAGCGCGATGTAGAGCGTGATCTTGTAGAGGCTGTCGATCTCCTGCGCGTTGGGCGAGGCGCCGTGCGCGGGCGTGAAGAAGGCGAGCGTTGAGGAGAGCAGGTGGCCCAAGGCGGCGGGGATTCTATTCAGGCTCGGGCGGGACGCGCTTGATGACGTTTGCCACGAGTCTCCTAGCTGCCGGAGAAACGCGCCGGGCGCTTCTGCACGAACGCCGTCGCGCCCTCCAGGAAGTCGTCGCTGCCGGCCATCTCCCGCTGGATCTGGGCCTCGAGCTCGAGCTGCTCGGCCATGCGTGCATAAAGCCAGTTGTTCAGCTGGCGCTTGCTGCCGGCGTAGGAGCGCGTGGGCCCGCTGGCCAGACGGGCGGCGAGCGCCGACGTCTCCTCGCGCAGGCGCTCGTCCGAAACGACGCGGTTGATCAGGCCCCACTGCAGTGCCTGCGCGGCCGGCAGCCTTTCGCCCAGCATCGACAGCTCGCTCGCGCGGGCCATGCCGACCCTGGTTGGCACGAACAGCGAGGAGCCGCCGTCGGGGACCAGGCCGATGTTGACGAACGCGAGCAGGAAGTACGCGCTCTCGGCCGCGACGATGAGATCGCAGCAGAGCGCCAGCGAGCAGCCGATTCCCACGGCGGGGCCGTTGACCGCGGCGAGCACCGGCTTGGGCGCCTCGCGGATCGCCTGCATGATCGGGTGGTAGCGCTCGGTGAGCGTCCTGTAGACGTCCGGGCGTCCGTCCGGCGTGGTCTCGCCACCGCTGATGTCCTTGAGATCCGCGCCCGAGGAGAAGGCGCGACCGGCGCCGGTGAGGACCACGGCTCGCACCGCGTCGTCCTCGGCGGCGTTGCGCAGCGCGGCGAGCAGGTCCGCCCCGAGCTGCGCGTTCCACGCGTTCAGCGCCTGCGGTCGGTTCAGCTCGATCGTGCAGGCGCCGTCGGTCGTGCGCACGTTGACCGTCTCAAGCTGGATGTTCGGCTCGCCTGCCTGCCGCCCGTCATGGGTGGTGCCCTTCAGGGTGCTCATTGGTCTCCTCTCGTCGTGCGTGCTCCAGACGGCTGCGCCGGTGGCGCCATGGACGCCGTCCGGCGCGCGTTGATCCTATGGTGTGAGGGATGAGACGTCCGGTGATCGGCATATGCACCGCGCTCGAGCGGGCCAGGTGGAGCGTTTGGGACCAGCAGGCGGCGCTGCTGCCGCTCGGCTATGTCGAGGCCGTGCAGCGGGCGGGGGGCCTGGTGGCGATGCTCCCGCCCGACCCCCTGCTGGTGGAGGATCCGGACGCGGCGCTGGAGCTCCTCGACGGCCTGATCCTCGCGGGCGGCGCCGACATCGACGCTGCCTGCTACGGGCAGGAGGCGCACTCCGAGACCGTCGACACGGTGCCCGAGCGCGACGCGTTCGAGGTCGCGCTCGCGCGCGCGGCGATCGAGCGCGACCTGCCGGTGCTGGGCATCTGCCGGGGGATGCAGCTGATCAACGTCGCCTGCGGGGGGACGCTCGTGCAGCACGTGCCGGATCGAGTCGGCCATCACGAGCACAGACGCGTCGTCGGCTCGTTCGACGGCGCCGACCACGACGTGGTCCTGAGCGACGGCTCGCTGGCCGCGAGGGCAGCCGCGGAGGTCGTCCACGCGACCAAGTCCCACCACCACCAGGGTGTCGACCGGCTGGGGGCGGGACTGATCGTGAGCGGCGTCTCGACGCTCGATGAGCTGCCCGAGGCGATCGAGCTTCCCCGGCAGGCGCTTCGTCCTCGGCGTGCAGTGGCACCCCGAGGCCGACGAGGGCAGCCCGGTGGTCAGCGCGCTCGTGCGGGCGGCCGCACGCGCAGACACCGCGTTGGCTCGCGAATAGACGGCTCGCGCCTGCACGTCGCAGCGCGCGCGGGCTGCTCGGCGGGCGCCATATACTCCCCGCGCAGTGCGGCTGTCGAAGGTGATCAGAGCAACCGCCTGGGGAATGGTGGTGGCCGGGGTCGCCGCGCCGTTCGTGCGCAGGCGGGTGAACGCTCCGCCGCTGCTCGTGCAGACGGTCGCCTTCGGGGCGCCGCTCGGGCTGTGCGTGGCCGTCCGCCGCTCGCGCGGGCGTGACGTCGCCGCGTGCGCGCTGCAGATGTGGGCATACCTGTACGCGTACAAGTCGCCGCACGACGACCCCGATGCCCAGGCGCAGCGGGTGCACATCGACTACCCGATCGTGGCCGACCGCGTGCTCGGCCTGGGCGAGCTGCCGACCGTGCGCCTGCAGCGCGCGCTGACTCGCCACGGCGCGACCGGCGCGGAATGGCGCGCCCTCGATCGCGTCCTGGTGTGGGCCCACTGGAGCTGGTTCATAGTCCCGCACGGCTCGCTGACGTACATCCTGGTGCGCCATCGCGCGCGGTTCGCGCGCGCCGCGGTGCTCACCTACGCGGTGTTCGACATCGGCGCGAGCGCCTACTGGATCCTCCCCACGGCGCCACCCTGGTATGCGGCCGAGGTGGCCGGCGAGCGGGGCGAGCGGACGCCGGCGGTGCGGCGGATGATGGTCGAGTACGGGGAGCTGTTCTGGAGGGACGGCTGGGGCTCGCTCTACAGTGTGTTCGGAGGCAATCCCCTGGCCGCGATGCCCTCTCTGCACTTCGCCACATCCGTGATGGCTGCGCTCCTACTCGCCGAGGTGGGGCCGGTGGCGGGCGCGCTCGGCTTCGGCTACGCGGCGACGCTCGGGTTCGCCCTGGTGTACCTGGGTGAGCACTACGCCGTGGATCTGCTCGCGGGAGCGGCGCTCACGGTGGCGGTGCGCCGGCTGGAGCCGCGCGCGGGACCGGCCGTCGCGCGTTTGGGGCGTGCGGTTGCGACACTGGGGGAGATGGCCCACGAGGCGGCCTGAGGGAGGGGGTGAGCACAGCAAGATGAAGTGGGGCGAGCGACGCGAAGCGGTGGAGGAGGAAATCGAACAGGAGGCGCTCGCGTCCGGGCCGGCGCCGAGCGCGGCCGAGGAGGAGATGCCGCGTCCGGACGCGCTCGCCTCCGGGCCGGCGCCGAGCGCGGCCGAGGAGGAGATGCCGCGCGTGCTGCTCACGCGCCGGCAGATCGTCGCCTTCGCGCTGTTCATCCTGCTCGGCGTCGGCTTCCTGTACTTCGTGCTGCCGAACCTCACCGGCGTCGGCGCGACCGTCAACCGGATCGAGGGAGGCGACGTCTGGTGGCTGGCGGTCGGCGTGCTGGCGGAGTTGCTCTCGTTCGCCGGCTACATCGTGCTGTTCCGAGCGGTGTTCGTGGTGACGGAGCCCCGCCCGCCTGCGCGGATCGGCTGGCGCGAGAGCTATCAGGTCACGATGGCCGGGCTGGCGGCCACGCGCCTGTTTGCGGCCGCCGGCGCAGGTGGCGTGGCGTTGACGGCGTGGGCGCTGCGTCGCTCGGGGATGGCGCCCCGGCTGGTCGCCTGCAGGATGGTGGCCTTCGTGGTGCTGCTGTACATGGTCTACGCGGGCTCGCTGCTGCTCGACGGCGTCGGGCTCGGGATCGGCCTGTTCCCTGGCGGCGGCTCGTTTGCCATCACGATCGTCCCGGCGATCATCGCCGCGATCCTGGTCGCGGTCGCCGGTGCAGCAGCTCTGCTTCCTGGGGACCTCGAGCGGCGCCTGGATCGGTGGGCGTCGGGCTCGGGCCGCTTCGCGCACCTGCTCGCCAGCGCCGTGACCGTCCCGGCGCTCGCCGCCAGCGGTGTGCGCACCGCGATCGATCTGATCCGTGCGCGCGAGGTGGGCCTGCTGGGCGCGCCCGTCTACTGGGGCTTTGAAATCTGTGTCGTGTGGGCCATGTTCCACGCGTTCGGCTCCCCGCCTCCCTTCACGGTCATCCTGATGGCCTATTTCGTGGGGATGCTCGGCAACCTGCTGCCGCTCCCCGGCGGACTCGGAGGCGTCGAGGGAGGGATGATCGGCTCGCTTGCCGCCTTCGGCGTCCACCTCGATCTGGCGGTGGTCGTCGTGCTCTCCTTTCGCGCGATCTCCTTCTGGCTGCCCACGTTCCCCGGTGTGGTGGCCTACTTCCAGCTGCGCCGAACGGTGGCGCGCTGGCGCGAGCAGCTGCCACCGTCCCCCGCGGAGGCCGCGCGCGGCGGATCATCGCCGTCCGCCGGTCTGCTGCAGCGCTCGTGACCGACGCAAAGGACCCCTCGCCTTTGCTATACTATACAAAGTAAAGCGACCTCCCGAGGGGCGTGACGGGAGCGATCAGGAGATGAGATGAGCGACGTCGAGAACGTGATCGTCATCGGCAGCGGCCCGGCCGGGTACACGGCCGCGCTGTACACGGCGCGCGCGAACCTTCGTCCGCTGGTGATCGAGGGCTTCGCCTGGGGCGGCCTGCTGCAGCAGACGACCGACGTGGAGAACTACCCCGGCTTCCCCGACGGCGTGATGGGCCCGGAGATGATGCAGAAGTTCCGCGACCAGGCCGAGCGCTTCGGGGCGCGGCTGATCACCGACCAGGCCGATCGCGTGGAGCTCGCGAGCGAGCCCGGCGGCGTGCACAGCGTGTGGGTCGCCGACACCGAGCACCGCGCGCGCACGGTCGTCCTGGCGATGGGCGCCGAGCACAAGAAGCTCGGGGTCGCCGGCGAGGAGGAGCTGTCCGGCCGTGGCGTCAGCTACTGCGCCACCTGCGATGCCGCGTTCTTCCGCGACGCTCAGACGATCATCGTCGGCGGCGGGGACTCGGCCATGGAGGAGGCCATCTTCCTGTCCAAGTTCGCGTCCAAGGTGACCGTGGTGCATCGCCGCGAGGAGTTCCGAGCCTCGAAGATCATGCTCGAGCGCGCGCGCGCACAGGCGAACATCGAGTTCCTGACGCCCTACACGGTCCGCGAGTTCGTCGCTGGCGAGAACGGCGCGCTCGGTCACGCCGTGCTGGTCAACGCCGAGACCGGGCAGGAGCGCGAGCTGCCCGTGTCGGGCACGTTCGTGGCGGTCGGTCACGAGCCGCAGTCGGCGCTGGTGCGCGGCCAGATCGACCTCGATGAGAACGGCTACGTGATCACCGAGAGCTCCTCCACGCGCACCAACCGCCCCGGCGTCTTCGCCGCGGGCGACCTGGTCGACCACACCTACCGTCAGGCGATCACCGCCGCCGGGACGGGCTGCCAGGCGGCGCTCGACGCCGAGTGGTACCTGCGCGACACGCCCGGCGTGCCGGTGCCGGAGGAGATGCCGGCGGGCGATCCGACCACCGCGCAGTGGGCGCCGGCGGCCGACGTCGCGTAGGGACGCACGGGCTCCGAGCGCCGTCGTGCCGAGCTCGTGCATCATCATCTACGGTTCGCGCCGAGGCCAACCCAGTGACGCAGCAGCCCAGACGCTCTCAGCAGGGCCTCGGAAGCCTTGCCGAGCTGATCCAAGATTTTCGTCAGTTCATCAACGTCAACCGGATCCACCTCGGGGTCGACCAGCTTGTTCCTGACCTCGTAGATCTTTCGATAAACGTCGTGCAGATCGTCCCAGAGTGTGTCGCCGATAAAGCGCGTGCTGCTGGCGGGCGCAAGTGTCGGCTTGCAGTGTTCCCACATCCCGAGGGTGAGTCCTCCGGTCTTGCTGCCTTTTTCGAGGCGATCTCTATTTTCCTTGACCTCTCGGTGCAACAGCTTTATGGCGCCGACCAATTCGAGGTTCTCGCGACGGCGCTCGACCAGAAGCGCGGCCCCCCAGGCGCCCCCAGCCGTCACGACGCCGCCAATCACCGCCGCTCCAGCCCCCGCGAAAAAGTCCGATAGCGCCATGCGCCGAAGTTACCACTGTTTCGAATAGTCAGCCCAACGAGGACAGGATGCGCGGGCCGGCACCGCCGGCTATGCCGGTGGTGGGCCCGCCTGCAGGGCGCCCTCCAACTCCAGCAGCCAACGCTTGCGCTCCAGCCCGCCGCCGTAGCCGCCGAGCGCGCCGCCGCTGCGCAGGACGCGGTGGCAGGGGATGACGATCGGGATCGGGTTGGAGCCCAGGGCGTTGCCGGCCGCGCGCGAGCCGCGAGGGCTGCCGGCGTCGGCGGCCACCTCGCTGTAGCTGAGCACGCCGCCGTAGGGGATCTCGGCGGTGACCCGCAGCACGCGGCGCCCGAACGGCCCCATCAGCGCCCAGTCGAGCGGCAGCTCGAACCTGCGCCTTGCTCCGCTGAAGTACTCATCCAGCTCGCGCCGCACCGAATCCAGCGGCGCGGAGGACTCGACGATCCGCGGCGAGATCCGCCGGGCGAGCCGTTCGAGCACGGAGTCGACGTCCTCCTCGGGGAAGGCCAGGCGCACGAGGCCCCGCCGGGTGGCTGCCAGCAGCAGCGTGCCGAACGGCGAATCGACCGGCGCGTAGCTCACGTCCGCAAGGCCCTCGGCGGCGATGCGAGCGGTGAGGCGCTGGGCCGCGCCGGCCGCCGCGCCGCTGCTCGTCGAGCCTCGACGAAGCGCGTCCTCGAGCCTTCTCGTCTGGCCCTGCGCGCGGTCGGTCATGCGCTCACCGCCTTTCTCAACTTGAGCAGTCCCTCGTGCAGCGAGCGGCGCGCCGCCGCCTCCGAGCAGCCGATCGCGGCCGCGATGTCGCGGTGGGGGAGATCGGCCACATAGCGAAGGACGACCGCGGAGCGCTGGCGCGCCGGGAGCCCTTCCACGGCCTCCCACAGCATCTCGTCCGGTGGGAGCGGGGACGCTGTCCCGCGGCCGTCGAGCGCGGCGAGGTCCTCCATCGGCACCGCTCGCCGCGCACGCGCCCGGTGGGCGTCGAGCGACTTGCGGTGGGCGATCGTGAGCACCCACGCGCGCAGGTTCGAGTTGGCGCGCAGGCGCGGGTACGCGCGCAGCGCCGCGATGAACGTCTCCTGGAAGCAGTCCTCGGCGTCGGCCCGCCCGACCGAGGACACCAGGAAACGCCACACGGTGTCGCGGTGGGTATCCAGGAAGCGTTGAAAGGGGGGCAGCCCGTCGCTCACGATGGTCAAACGCGAGCCGCCCCGCAAACGTGAGGCCGGCTCAGCTCCTGTGGTCGAAGAACCCCGCACCGCTCGCCTGTCCCAGCCGTCCTGCCCGCACGAGGCGGCGCAGCGCCGGGGCGGGACGGTAGCGCTCCTCGCGGTACTCCTCGCACAGCGCCTGCAGGACCGTGAGCACGTGATCCAGCCCGATCGCGTCCGCCCACTCGAACGGGCCGCGCGGGTGGCTCAGCCCGAGCACCATGCCCGTGTCGATGTCCTGCGCGCTGCCCACCCCCTCGCCGAGCGCGAACGCGGACTCGTTGATCACCTGGCAGACGATCCTGCCGAGCACGAGCCCGGGCGCGTCGCCGACCCAGCTGACGTGCTTGCCGAGCGCCCGAAAGAAGCGTTCGGCGCGCGCCGCGGCCACGGGGGAGGAGCTGTCGCTGCGGGTCAGCTCGACCAGCCCGACCTGTTGCAGTGGTGGAAGGAAGTGGAAGCCGACCGCGCTGCCGCCCGGATCCAGAGCGCCGAGCGATCCCTTCGCGCACAGCACCAGGCGCGCGCCTCCCTGCGGCTGGGGCGTCGCCCGGCGCTCCGGCTGCCTGCCCGCGGAGCTCGCTCGGCGCTCTTGCCGGGCGGGAGCGCCGTCGCAGTCGACCACCAGCGCCGGCAGCACTCCGCCGGTGGGCGCGTACGGCGAGCGCACCTCGTAGCCTGCCCGTGTCGCCGTCGCGCGCAGCTCCTGTGCGAGCACGCCGTCTCCCGAGATGACCACGACGCCCTCGCCAGCGGCGCCGACCCGGTCGTGACCGGGCGAGCCGGCGTCGAGCGGAGCGGGGTCCTCGGGCCGGTGCTGACCGGCGCCGGCGCCGTAGTCGTAGTAGCCGCGCCCGCTCTTGCGACCGTAGCGCCCGGCCGCGACATAGCGGGCGGTGATCATCGACGGTCGCCAGCGGGGCTCGCCGAAGCTCTGCGAGTAGAAGCTCTGGGAGACCTCGAAGCCCGTGTCCACTCCCACGAGGTCCATCAGCTCGAACGGGCCCATGCGAAAGCCGCCGTGCATCCGGCAGATGCGGTCGATCGTCTCGACGTCCGCGATCCGCTCCTGCAGCAGGCGCAGGGCCTCCAGGCCGAACGGCCGGTTGCAGCGGTTGACCAGGAAGCCAGGCCCGTCCTTGGCGCGGATGACGGTCTTGCCCATCGCCTCGCCGGTCGCGTGGGCGAGCGCGAGGGCCTCATCCGAGGACTGCTCGCCCGCGACGACCTCCAGCAGGCCCATCACCGGCGCGGGGTTGAAGAAGTGCATCCCCACCACGCGTCGCGGGTTGCTCGCCGCGGTCGCGATCGCGGTGACCAGCAGCGAGGAGGTGTTCGTCGCCAGCACGCACTCCTCGTCCACGATCTCCGACAGCGCCCGGTAGAGCTCGTGCTTGAGCTCGAGGCGCTCGGGCACGGCCTCGATCACGAGCTCGCACGGGGCCAAGGCGCTCAGATCGTCCACCGCCTCCAGCCGCTCGGCCGCGGCCTGCGCCTCCGCCGCGGTCAGGCGACCGCGCGCGGCTTCTTTCTGCAGACCCGCGTGCGCGCTCTCGATCCCGCGCCGCAGAGCCTCCGGGATGGGGTCGAAAAGCAGCGCCTGTGCTCCCGAGGCACATGCCAGCTGGGCGATTCCGGCACCCATCGTGCCGGCGCCCAGCACGCCGATGATGGCCGCCGCGCTGCCCGCACGGCCGGCGGAGCCGGCCCTCTCATCCTCCTCGGCGCGCTCGTGCTCGGACATCGGCTCGCTTGCGTGCCGCCCGCCTCAGGCGGGCACGAGCGCGTTGATCCCGGTCATCGCGCGTCCGATGATCAGCTTCTGGATCTGGGAGGTGCCCTCGTAGATGGTGGTCACGCGCGCGTCGCGGAAGTAGCGCTCGACCGGGTGGTCGTCGACGTAGCCCGCGCCGCCGTGGATCTGGATCGCGAGATTCGCGCATTCCAGCGAGGCCTCGGTCGCGTGCAGCTTGGCGATCGAGGTCTCGATCGTGTTCGCCCGGCCCTTGTCCTTCAGGAACCCCGCCCGCCAGACCAGCATCCGCGAGGCGTCCGTCTTGAGCACCATGTCCGCGATCATCGCCTGCACCAGCTGGAAGCTCGCGATCGGTTTGCCGAACTGCTCGCGCTCCTTGGCGTATTTGACCGACTCCTCCACGCATCCCTGGCAGATGCCGACGCAGCCCGACGCCACCGAGTAGCGCCCCGAGTCCAGGTTGGACATCGCGATTTTGAAGCCGTCGCCGACCCCGCCGAGCATGTCCTCGTCTGCGACCTCCACGTCTTCCAGCGAGATCGAGCCGGTGTCGGAGGCGTGCAGCCCCATCTTGTGCTCGATCGTCTGTGCGCTGTAGCCGGGCTGATCGGTGTCCACCAGGAAGCACGCCACGCCCTTGTGACCGAGCGCGGGGTCGGTCTGGGCGAAGATCAGCGCCAGCTTCGCGTAGTTGGCCATCGAGATCCACATCTTCGAGCCGTTGATCACCCAGCCCGAGTCGGTCTTCTTCGCGCGCGTCTTCTGGTTGGCCGCGTCCGAGCCCGTGTCCGACTCGGTCAGGCCGAAGCAGCCCAGCCACTCGCCCGAGCACAGCTTCGGCAGGTACTTGCGCTTCTGCTCCTCCGTGCCGAACTTCACGATCCCCGAGCACACCAGCGACGTCTGCACCGAGATCACCGTCCGCATCGCCGAGTCGCCGCGCCCGATCTCCTCCACCACGAGGCCGTAGCTGATGTAGTCCAAGCCCGCCCCGCCGTACTCCTGCGGGACGATCGCGCCCAGGTAGCCCTGGTCGGCGAGCTTCTTGACGATCTCCAGGTCGAAGTGATGGTTGCGCGCGTTTTCGCGCGACTGCATCACGATCTCGTTGTCGGTGAACTCGCGTGCGGTCTGCTTGATCAGGCGCTGCTCGTCGGTCAGGTCGAAGTCCATTGCCCTCCTATCGGGTAGTCAGCTTTGGCGTGCTCCAGGGCGCGTGTATACGTCTTTCGATCTCCTCGGCGATGCCCTCGATCGGCAGTCGCTCCTGTGCGAGCGAGTCACGATCGCGCAACGTCAGCGTGTTGTCCTCGATGCTCTGATGGTCGATCGTAAGGCACAACGGCGTACCTATCTCGTCCTGGCGGCGGTAGCGGCGGCCGATCGCGCCGCCCTCGTCGTACTCGGCCTGAACGCGCGCGCGCACCTCGCGATGCACCTCCCGCGCGAGCTCCGGCTGACCGTCCTTGCTCACGAGCGGCAGCACCGCCGCCTTGACCGGCGCCAGGCGGGGGTGCAGGCGCAGGACGGTGCGCGCCTCGCCCTCTCCGGCGCCCTCGCGCCCGACCACTTCCTCGTCGTAGGCGTCAACCAGGAAGGCGAGCGTCGCGCGATCGGCCCCCGCCGCCGGCTCGATCACGTGCGGCACGTAGCGCTCGCCGGTGGCCTGGTCGAAGTACTCGAGCTTCTCGCCCGAGAACTTCGCGTGCTGAGTCAGGTCGAAGTCGCCGCGGTTGGCGATCCCCTCGAGCTCCGACCAGCCGATGGGGAACAGGTACTCGACGTCGCAGGTGGCCGAGGAGTAATGGGAGAGCTCCTCGGGGTCGTGGGCGCGCAGGCGCAGATGGTCGGGGCGGATGCCCAGCTCGACGTACCAGCGCTCGCGCTCGGCCAGCCAGTGCTCGAACCAGTGCTGAGCCTCCTCGGGCGGCACGAAGAACTCCATCTCCATCTGCTCGAACTCGCGCGTGCGGAAGATGAAGTTGCCGGGGGTGATCTCGTTGCGGAAGGACTTGCCCACCTGGGCGATGCCGAACGGGGGCTTCTTGCGCGAGAACTGCAGCACGTTCTTGAAGTTGATGAAGATGCCCTGCGCGGTCTCCGGGCGCAGGTAGGCGGTCGCGCCGGACTCCTTCACCGGACCGATCGTCGTCTCGAACATGAGGTTGAAGTCCCTCGCGTCTGTGAGCGAGCACTCGTCGGTCTCGCCCGGGTGCTTGGACGGTTTGCGCCCGCACGCAAGCTCTGCGAGATGGTCGGCGCGGAAGCGCTGGCCGCATGCGCGGCAGTCGACGAGCGGGTCGGTGAAGCCGGCGAGGTGGCCGGAGGCCTCCCACACGCGCGGGTGCTGGAGGATCGCCGAGTCGATCGCCACGATGTCGTCGCGCTCCTGCAGCATCGCCCGCCACCACTCGCTCTTGACGTTGCTCTTCAACAGCACGCCGTAGTGGCCGAAGTCGTAGGTGGAGCCCACCCCGCCGTAGATCTCCGAGGACGGGAACACGAAGCCGCGCCGCTTGCACAGCGCGACGATCTTCTCCATCGTCACCACGTCTGAGTCTGTTGGCGCTGGCTCGGTCATCGCGAGCGGCGGATGGTAGTCGAGCCTTCCCGGTGTCGAGGCGCCGTCTGCCGGGGTGCCGCGCATAGGATGCCCCGCCGTGGCGCGGATCCTGATCGTCGGAGGCGGCTGCAGGGGCAGGCGCCTGGCGGCGGCGATGGTGGACGAGGGACACGCCGTGCGCGTGAGCACCCGCACCGAGGCGGGGCGCGCGGCGATCGAGGCGGCCGGCGCGGAGTGTTGGATCGGCACGCCCGATCGCCTGGCCACGCTGCGCGGGGCGCTCGAGAACGTCACCATCCTGTGCTGGCTGCTGGGCTCCGCCGTGGGCTCCGCGCAGGCGCTCCGCGCGCTTCACAGCACGCGCCTGGAGTTCTTCCTCACGCAGGCGATCGACACCACCGTGCGGGGCTTCGTCTACGAGGCCCGGGGGACGAGCACGCCCGCTGAGCACCTGCGCGACGGCGAGCGCATCGTGCGCGCGCTGGCCGAGCGCAACGCGATCCCCACGGCGTTTCTCACCGCCGACCCGAACGACGTGGACGGCTGGCTGGCCGGCGCCTGCGCCGCCGTCGAGTCGCTGCTCGCCGGCGCATGATCGTCCACCCAGGTCAAGCCGTTGGAGATCGTGACCGATGCTGCATGCACGATGGCTGGCGATCGCTCCCGATACGGCCTGTTGGTGTCGGCCCTGGGCGCGATCGTGCTGGCCGTGTCGGTGTTCCTGCCGTGGTACGGGGTCAGCTTCACCGCCAGCGGGATCGCGTTCGCCCAGCAGCTCGGCGATCAGGTGGCCGCGCAGTTCGGCAACGCCTCCATGAGCGGCGTGCACGCGAGCCTCGGCGCCATGGCGGGCCAGCAGTTCACGGCCGTGAGCGCACACCAGGTGCTGCGGGACCTGAACGTCATCCTGCTGGTGCTGGCTGGCCTGGCGATTCTCGATGCGCTGCTGCCCCTCGCCCGCACCGGCGCGCCCCCTCCGGGCGGCGCCGGTGGCTCGGTCGTCCTGCTCGGCGCGGTCGCGGCGGTGTTCGTGCTCTACCGGATGGTCGATCCGCCCACGCCCGCCGGCGACCTGCTCGCGCTGTCGCTGCGCGAGGGTGCCTGGCTGGCGCTGCTCGGCTCGGTGGCGATGGTGCTCGGCGGCATGTGGCCGCGCTGCGCCTTCGTTGCGGCGGCGCCGGACGCGCGCGTGCCCGACGCCTGGGCCGGCCTGTCGGGCTGGACGCCCGACGGCTGACGCCAGCAGCCCTGTCTCGCCGGCGTCAGCGTCTGGCGCGCTATCCTGAGGGTGAATCTCTCTAAAGCCGATCAGGATTTGCTAATAGAAGGGCGGTTTCCTTACAATGACGCTGCAACTTGGCGACGTAGCACCCGACTTCGAGGCCGACACCACCGAGGGCCGCATCAAATTCCACGACTGGATCGGCGACTCCTGGGCGGTGCTGTTCTCGCACCCGAAGGACTTCACGCCCGTCTGCACGACCGAGCTCGGATACATGGCCAAGGCCAAGCCCGAGTTCGACGCGCGCAACGTGAAGATCATCGGCCTGTCGGTCGACCCGCTCGACAACCACGAGGCGTGGGCCAAGGACATCGAGGAGACGCAGGGCGCGGCCCCCAACTACCCGATCATCAGCGACAGCGACTTCAACGTCTCAAAGCTCTACGGCATGCTGCCCGCGAGCACCTCCGGCGACCCGCTCGCGCGCACGCCGGCCGACAACCAGACCGTTCGCAACGTGTTCGTGATCGGGCCCGACAAGAAGGTCAAGCTGATCCTCGTCTACCCGATGACGACCGGCCGCAACTTCGACGAGGTGCTGCGCGTGATCGACTCGCTCCAGCTGACCGCCAAGCACAAGGTCGCCACGCCGGTCAACTGGCACCAGGGCGAGAAGGTGATCATCGCCGGCTCGGTCTCCAACGACGAGGCCAAAGAGACCTACCCGGATGGGTGGGAGGAGCCCCGCCCCTACATCCGGCTCGTGCCGCAGCCGAGCTAGGCCAGTGAGAGCTGGCCGCCGGGGCGGGTGCTCCGCAGCCGCTCGAGCAGGTTCTCGAGGATGCGCGCCGTCGCGCCCCAGATGAGGTGCTCGTCGACCACGTAGGCGTCGGTCTCGAAGGTGATCCCGCGGCGCTCCATGCGCGTCCTGGTCCTGCCCGAGCGCACGGCGCTCAGCGGCAGCTCGAGCACCGCGTCGACCTCCCTCGCCGACGGCCGCCAGGCGACGCCCGCCGGGATCGTGCCGACGAACGGGTGGATCACGTAGTTGGTCGCGAACGTCGAGGTCGGCGGCAGCGCGCCGAGCAGGCTGACCTGCGCGCGCATCAGGCCGATCTCCTCTTCGGCCTCGCGCAGCGCCGTGTCCGTCAGGTCGGCGTCCTGCCGGGTCCCGGCGGCCGCCCGGGAACGAGATCTCGCCGGCGTGGCGGCGCAGGTCGGCGCGGCGCCTGGTGAGGACGACGTGGGGCTCCGGCTCGACGCCGGCGAGGAACAGCGGCACGAGCACGGCCGCCGGGACCTGCGCGGTCCCTCCAAGCCGATCGAAGGTGCCGGAAGTGGACGACTCAGGCGGCCAGGTGAACGCGCTCAATGCGCTCCTGGAACATGACCTCGCCGTCGAGCACGCGGTGGACGGGGCACTTCGCGGCGATCACGCGCAGGCGCTCGACCTGCTCCTCGGGGAGGTCGTCGGGCAGGCGCATGACCAGCTGGAACTTGGTCGGGCAGCCGCGCTCGGCGGGGCTGTACTCGACGTCGACCTCGACGTGGCCGATGTCCCAGCCCTTGCGCGCCGCGTACATCTCCATCGTGATCGCCGTGCACGAGGCGAGGCTCACCGCGAGCAGCTCCTGCGGGTCGGGCCCGGCGTCGTCGCCGCCGGCATCCAGCGGCTCGTCGACCGTCAGCTGGTGGTCGCGCACCTGCACCGTGTGCCTGAACGTCGCGCCATCGCGTCGCGCGGTGGCCTTCATCCTTGTGAGCCCTTGCGTCTCAGTCATTTCGATCCCTTCGAATCGGCGCTGCTCGAGTCCTTGTCGAGCATCATACTGCGGCCCCCGGTCGGGCTAAGGAACGACCGGCTAGGAAAGCGGGTTGAACAGCAGCCCGGTGAGCAGCTTGGGGAAGAAGTAGGTCGACTTCGGCGGCATGTTCTCGCCGGCGGCGGCGACGTCGCGCACCTGCGCGACCGGCGTCGGGCGCATCAGGAACGCGGCGTCGTACTCGCCCGAGCGGACCATCGCGAGCGCCTCGGCGGTGTCGCGCGCGTAGAACAGGCCGTTGAAGTGCGAGATGTCCTCGTCGCTGAGCCCGAGCGCGCCCTTCAGCAGCAGCGTCTCCAGCACGCCCGTGTCGAGGTGGCGGTAGGCCTCGGAGTGTCCGGCCAGCGCCGCGTCGGCGATCGCCTGGTCCTTCAGCGTCAGGCGCAGCGCGCGCCCGTCGCGCCCGTCGAAGTAGCCGAGCTGCAGCGGTCCGTCCCCGGGCGGCGGCGCGATCTGCTCGATGGGGACCTCGACGATGTCGAAGTCGCGCTGCGAGCGCCTGCTCGAGCGCCTCGCGGCGCTCGTCGTCGAGCCCGCGGACCAGGCGGTGCGTGGGGAACACGGTCAGCCCGGGGTCCTCGAGCGCGACCAGGCACATGAGGATGTAGCGGTGCTCGCCCTCGCCGCCGATCTCCTGGGCGTAGGCCTGCATCGTCTCGTAGCGGTGGTGGCCGTCGGCGATCAGCAGCTCGGCGTCGCGCGTGGCGGCCTGCACGGCCGCGATCGCCGCCGGGTCGGCGACGCGCCAGAGGCGGTGGACGGTGCCGTCGGCGTCGGTGACCTCGCCCCACGGCGCGCTGCTCGGTGGCCGGCGCGAGCGCCTGCCAGGCCGCGTGGGCGGGGTCGGAGTAGAGCGAGAAGATCGGCGAGATGTTCGCGCGCGTGGCGCGCGTCAGGCGCAGCCGGTCCTCCTTCGGGCCGGGGTGCGTGCGCTCGTGCGGGCGCACGCGCCCGGCGCCGTAGTCCTCGATGCGCACGCGGCAGAAGAACCCGCGCCGCGTGCGCGTGCGCCCGTCGGGGCCGGTGTAGTCCTGCGTGTGCGCCCACAGCGCCGGCTCGCCGTCGCGCACGAGCGCGCCCTGCAGCTGCCAGCTCTCGAACAGCTCGCCCGCCGCCGCGTAGGGGTCGCGCCCGGCTCGCCCGGGTCGCTCGGGCAGGTCGACGGCGACGACGTTGAACGGCGAGCGCGCGATCAGCGCCGCGCGCTGGTCGGCGTCGATCACGTCATACGGCGGCGCGACGACGTCCGCGAGCGGGCCGACGACCGCGGGGTCGTAGTGCAGCGCGCGCAGCGGTTGGACGTCGGCCATGGCGGTGGCGAGGCTAGCAGCGTGCCGCGCGCATCGCCTCCGCGCCAGGCCGAGCGTTCCATCCCAAGCGCCGGAACATGTGTTCGCAATGGCCCATCCCACCTACCTACGCGAGAAGGCCCGCTCGATGCGGATGAGCGCAAGCTTCACGATCGACGAGCTGGCCGAGCGGCTCGCCCTGTCGCGCAGCACGATCTACTACTGGGTGCGCGATCTGCCGATCCCGGGGTCGGGGTCCGGGCGGCGTGTTTGCTCGCGTCGGCATCGTCGCAAGGGGACTCGCGCGATGCAGCGCAAGTACCGGCTGCTGCGCGAGGCAGGCGTGAGAGGACGGACTCGAGAGTATGGCGAGCTGGCGGCCAACTTGACGTTCCGCGACTTCGTCTGTCTATACATCGCGGAGGGCTACAAGCGCAACCGCAACGTCGTCTCGATCTGCAACTCCGATCCGGCGGTCGTTCAGCTTGCCACCCTCTGGATGAGCCGTTTGACCGAGAGGAAGCGTGAATACTCGATCCAATACCACGCCGACCAGAATCCGGACGAGTTACGCGAGTTCTGGAGCGGCATGCAGGACACGCTGTTCCGCGCTCGGCTGCAGGCATGGATGGATCGGCTGCGCTTGGAGTGGCAGTAGACTTGGAGCTCACTTCGGGGCGTGGCGAAGTCTGGTATCGCACCGCGTTTGGGTCGCGGGGATCGTGGGTTCAAATCCCGCCGCCCCGATTCCTTCGAGTTCTACGAAGGGCAGCGAAGACGGGCGAAAAGCGCGTCGAAGTTGCGCGAGCGTGCGCGCAGGTGATCGCCGTGGACGTGTCCGAGCCGCTGTTGGATCGGCTCCGGGTCGCTCGCTCGCTCGGTTTTGAGGCGGAGCGAGCCGTCGCCTAGCAGAGCTGGCAAGGTGGGCGTCCGCGGACCGTTGGTCTCGGTGAGGAGCTAGTCCACCTCGATCTCGGGTTCGCCTGTGTGGAGGAAATCGGGCAGCAGAGGCGTCGATCGCGTCTGTGCCGCGGGGGCTTCCAGCGGCTTCTGGATGTCCGGGCGGGCGCGGGCGAGGTAGGAGACGAGGACGAAGACGGCGACGGCGAACACGATCGCCGTGGGGCCGTTGCCGAAGTTGATCCCGCTGAGGCTGTGGGGCTTGCTGATGTAGTCGGCGAAGGACGCACCGAGCGGCCGCGTGACGACGTAGGACATCCAAAACGCGGCGATGCCGTCCAGGCGAAGTTGCCATCGCGCCAGGGCTGGGATCAGGATGACGACGCCGAAGAGGATGCCCGAGTCCAGGTAGCCCAGGTTGAGCGAGGTCGCGGTGTAGTCCCCGAGCGCGGTCCCAAGGGCAAAGGTCGCGAACACCGTCGCCCAGTAGTACGCCTCACGTCGCTGGGTCGTGATGCTGTGGATCGAAAGCGTGCCCTCACTGCGCTGCCACAGCCAGAAGATCGCGGCCAGGATCAGCGCCCACAGCAGGGTCGTCCCCGCATAGGGGATATGGACATCGAGATGCAGGAAATCGGCGACGCCGGTCCCTGTGATCGCGATCGCGTACGCCAGAAACCAGTAAGCAAAGGCTCTGTAGCGGCGCGTTTCGAACTGCAGCGCCAGCCCCACGACGATCACGAGCACCTCAATCCCGCCGCCCTCGAAGTTGCCGTACGTCTTCAGGTAGTCCGACGTGGCCTCACCGCCGGCCGTCGTCAGGATCTTCACCACCCAAAAGAGAAAGATGACCTCCGGCACCTTCGCCGCTACAGGAGCGGGAAAGAAACGACCAATCAGCGGGACCAGACCGTCCCCCGACACCGCACCGCGGTCAGAGCTCGGCGAACACCGGCGATGATGGCGAACGGATCTCACGTAGCTGACGCCTCCTTCGGCTGGACGAGGCCGACCATAGCAAGCAGCCCTCTCCCAGGTCGGCGGCAACGATGCGCATCACGGTCGTGTTCTGCTCGTGCGCCTCGGGCTTCCACGGCTCGACATAGCCCGCGCGGATGAAGTGGAAGAACGAATCGGACTCGAGGTGAACCGCGCGCTCAGATCCGGCTGCCAGTAGGCGCGCCGTCGTCGTCTTCCCGGCGCCCGGCGGTCCCGTGAGCATGAGGACCGGGTCGGACACATGCCGATACTAGACGCGCAGCCAGGTCTCGATCAGCTCGGTTATGCGGGAGCACGTCTGCGAGAATCGCGGCGATGGACCCCGGGAGGGCGAGCGCGACGGCGATCGGGACGGCGCTGATGCGGGCGGCCCATACGCGCCTGGATCGCCCGATGCTGATCGACGATCCGTGGGGCGATCGGCTGATCTTCGCCGAGGAGCGCGAGGCGATGCTCGCGCGTGCCGGCGCCGAGAACCTGGACACGGTCCTGCGCGCGCACCCCTCTTACGGGACGGTGATCCTGCGCGCCCGCTACGCCGAGGACGTGCTGGCGGAGGCCGTCCGGCGAGGGGTCCGTCAGTACGTGATCGTCGGCGCAGGCATGGACAGCTTCGCGCTGCGCCGCCCGCCCTTCGCGCACGACCTGGAGATCTTCGAGCTCGACCATCCGAGCACGCAGGAGCTCAAGACGGGCCGGCTTGCGGCCTGCGAGATCCCGCTGCCGCCGGGCCTGCACCTCGTGGCTGCGGACCTGAGCGAGACAGGCCTCGATGATGCGCTCGCGAGCTCGCCGTTTCGCCGCGATCGCCCGGCGTTCTTCTCGTGGCTCGGAGTGACGACCTACCTCACCCGTGAGGCAAACCTCGCCACGCTCGCTGCGATTGCGTGCTGCGCACTGGCCGGCAGCGAGCTCGTCTTCAGCTACCTCGATCAAAGCCTGCTGGACTCCGACAGCGCCCATGGCCCCATGCAGCGGGCGCGCGCCCAGGTCGCCTCGCTCGGCGAGCCCTGGGTCTCGGGATTCGACCCCGACCAGCTCGATTGCGACCTGCGGGGCACGGGACTGGAGCTCGTCGAGAACCTCGGGCCCGAGGAGCTCGGAGCACGCTACTGCGCCGGTCGCAGCGACGGCCTGAATCCCAGTCCCGGCTCCCACGTCGCCCGCGCACGGATCGTTGCCTGAGCGCACGGTGGCGCTCACAGGCCCTCCAGGAACTCGCGCACGGCACGATTGAACGCAGTCGGGCTGGTCCATGTTCGCGGCGTGGCCGGCGTCCTCGATGACGAGTTTCCGGGCGCCGGGAATGCGCCGAGCCATGGCGTCTGCCGCCGCGAAGGAAGCGGTCGTCGCCCGCGCCGACGACGATCAGCGTGGGGACGGCGATCGCGCCCAGCGACTCGAAGACCTCCCCGTTGCGCTGGGTCAGGATGGCGCGCGCCGCCGCGGCCAGGCCGGCCGCGCCGGCCGCGTGGTCCGCGGCTTCCGACTCCGGGCCTGGGCGCAGCGCCGCCAGGCCGCGGGCCTCGAGCTCGTCCGCCAAGCCTCCGACCCATGTGTTCCATGCTTCGCGCGCCGCGTCGTCACGGAAGCCCGGGCCGGTGTCGACGAGCAGCAGGGCACGCCACCCGCTCGGGATGGCGCGCGCACAAGCAGCAGCGAGAGGTAACCCGCCCAGCGACATCCCGCCGATCACCGCGCGCGGCGCGCCGAGCACGTCGAGGAGCGCGAGCATGTCTGCGATGCACCGCTCGTGCGAGAGCTCACCAGACCCGACGCTCGCGCCGTGCCCGGGCAGGTCCCACGTGAGGACCTGGCGGTCGACGTCGAGGGCGTCGACGTTGGGCGCCCACATCGCCTGGCTGGCGCCGAACCCGTGGGTGAGCAGCAGGGGCGCCCGCGCCGCTCGGCCGCCCGTGGACGGTGTATGCGACGTCGGGCATCAGACGCTCACGACCGTGGAGCCGCCGGTGATCGCCGGGTAGACGCTGTCGGCGCCGGCGCGCGCCACGGCCGCGCCCGAGCCGGATGCTCCAGTGGTGCTCGTCACCGTACTCCGAGCGCCACGCCCACAGCCGGCGCGTGAGCTGGCTCAGCGGATGCTCGCGCGTGGTGCCGCGCGCGCCCAGCACCTGGTGGGCCGCGCGGCCCGCGGCTCAGCGCCGCGCGGTTGGCGAGCAGCTTGCCTGCGGCGATCTCGAACCCGCCTGGGCGGCGCGCAGTCGCCTCGGCGGCAATGCCGGCCAGCGCGGCCTGCTGCGCGATCGTGACGAGGTGCTGCTGCACCGCCTGAAAGGAGCCGATCGGCCGCCCGAACTGACGCCGATCGCCTGCGTGCCGGACGGCGATCTCGTACACGCGATCGAGCGCTCCGGCCATCAGCGCGATGCGCGTCAGCTGCGCCGCGCATGAACAGCTCGTCCGGGTCCACGCCGGGGCCGGAGCGTGCGGCGGCGCCGTCGAACACCACCGTGTCGCGCGCGTCACCGGCGAGATTCACGCGCGGCTGGATCGTGACGGCCGCACGGTCGACCACCACGGCGCGGCCGTCGAGGAGAACGGCGACCCGAGCCGCATCGCGCGCCCACGGCACCCGATGCGCGGCTCCGCTCACCTGGCCCTCTCGCAGCACGACGCTGTCGCGCGCGCTCCCGGGCGCGACGGTCACCTCTCCGGCTTCTCCGCCCAGGCCGGCCTGCGCGAGCAGCCACTCCCCGAGCAGCTCGATCTCCGCGGCCCGGTCGGGCCCGCGCTCGCGCAGCACCGCCAGGGCGTGCGCGACCGTCATGCGCGCAGCGCCCTCGCCGCGACTGAACGCAGGATCTCGTTCGTCCCGCCACGGATCGTGAACGACGGGGCGCCCAGGATCGCCGCCGCGAGCAGCCGCTCGAACAGCGACTCCGCGGCGGGGTCGGGAGCGTCGGGCACCAGCCGCCAAATCGCGTCGAGCACGTCCTGCTCGAAGCGCGTTCCCAGCTCCTTGACGAGCGCCGCCTCCGCAGCCGGCGCGCGGCCGGCGTCGAGCAGGCGCGCGACGGACAGCGACAGCGCGCGAATTCCCCACCAACCGGCGACCGCCTCGCCCAGCGCCGCCTGCGCGCGCTCGTCGATGGCGGCGTGCTCGCGCAGGTACTGCTCGACCACGAGATAGGTCGACAGCCAGCGCTCGGGCCCGGCGCGCTCGAAGGCCAGCTCCGAGGTGTTCTGCGCCCAGCCCGCGCCGAGGTTGCCGACGACGAGCTCGTCCGCAACGAACACGTCATCGAGGACGACTTCGTTGAAGAACTCGCTGCCGTCCATGTACGCGATCGGCCGCACCGCGATGCCGGGGGCGCGCAGGTCGACGATCAGCTGCGTCAACCCGCGGTGACGATCGTCCTCTTCGCTCGTGCGGCACAGCACCACGCACCAGTCGTTCTCGTGCGCGCCGCCGGTCCAGAGCTTCGTTCCACTCACACGCCACCCGCCGTCTGCGCGCGTCGCGCGCGTCTGCACTCGCGGCCAGGTCGCTGCCCGCCTCGGGCTCGCTCATGCCGATCGAGAACGACACCTCGCCGCGGCAGATCGCGGGCAGGAACCGCTCGCGCTGGGCCGCGGTGCCGTAGCGCAGGATCAGCGGCCCGGTCTGACGGTCGGCGACCCAGTGGTAGCGAACGGGCGCCCCCCAGCGCAGCAGCTCCTCGACGACGATGAAACGGTCCACGACTCCACGCTCGGCGCCCCCGTACCGGCGCGGCAGGGCCATGCCAAGCCAGCCGCGTGCAGCGAGCGCGCGGGAGAACTCCTCGTCGCGACCGGCCGCCATCCCCAGTCCGGGAGCGAAGCTTCCGCGTGGCAACTCGGCGGCGAGGAACTCCCGCACCTCTGCCTGCAGCGCGAGCTCGGAGTCGGTCAGCTCGCTCGGCGCAAAGCGCAGCATGGCGTCAGACAATACGGCCCGGCGGTGCAGTGACTCGTAGGCGGATCGTGCGCGCGAGCCGCGGGGGTCCTGGCGGCCGGTCGGCAGCCCCGCCCGCTCGCGCCGCGCGAGCTGAGGTCACTTCTGCTGGGCGATCCAGGAGAGGATCGCGCGGGAGTGGGTGATGACCGTCCCGTCGGGCAGCTTGAGCGCCGGCAGCTTCGTCGCTCCGGTCGCATCGCGCAGCTCCTCACGCGAGCCCCTGCGCAGGAAGGGGAACGGACTGCCGTGGCCGCCGATCACGTTGTCGTACTCGATACCTGCGGCGCGGAGTGCCTCCTGCACGCGGCGACACGGGTGCATCCGCGGGCCGCCGTCATCGCCGTGGCAAACGAACAGCGTCGGGGTCTCGGCCATTTTCGTCCTCCGGTGCGGTTGGCTCGGCAGGTAGCCTAGCGTCTCGCAATCGCGCGAGCTGCGCATTCCGGGAATGCGCAGCTAGGGTTGGAGATGGACGTCACCATCCGCTTGCCAAAGGAGAGCCCATGTCCCGCTTTGCCACCGTGAACCTGTTGGAAGTCGACGACTCCGTCGGCGATCGGGCCCCTGGGATCGAGGGCCGGTTCGCGCGCAAGCACCTGGACTCGCGTGACCTGGGGGTCAGCCACTTCCGCTATGCGGCGAACCTGCGCAGTCCGATGGCCCACAGTCACCGCGAGCAGGAGGAGGCATACATCGTCGTCGCCGGCTCTGGGCGGGTGCTTCTCGATGACGAGGTCCACGATCTCCGCCAGTGGGATGTCGTGCGCGTCGCGCCCGAGGTCGTGCGCGCATTCGAGGCAGGCCCCGACGGACTGGAAATCATCGCCGTGGGCGGTCCCAAGCCTGAAGGCAGCGACGGCGTCATGGGCACCGCCGCCTGGCCCGACGCGCAGTAGCCATATCGACGAGATGTCTCCTCCACGGCCGGCTGGGCTTGGCTTTCCAGCCGAGCGCCTGTCCGTCGGCCACCGCTCGATCAGGCCGGCGGGTCCGTGCTCGCACGCGCCGCGTCCGACGCGGCCCGCACGCGCGCGATCTCCTCGAACTCGCCGCGGAACTCCGTGAGGCTGTCAGCGAGCGCTGAGAAGTCCGACCCGGGAAGCACCAGCAGGTCGAGCGGCGTCAGCGCCCTGGTGGTGGCGCTGCGGGGATGACGTCCGAGCAGCGCCATCTCTCCGAAGTACTCACCCGGGCCGAGCGTCCTGACCAGCTGCGGCTCCGCTCCGAAGCGCTTGAGCACCTCGACCCGGCCGGAGAGGATCATGAACAGGCTGTCGCCGGTGTCCCCTTCGTCGAACACGATCTCCCCCGGCTCGTAGTGCGCCTGGGTTGCGCCACGCCCGCCACCGAGATTGAGCTGGACGGGGTGGGGCGGAAGCACCAGGTCGCTCAGCCACGAGACGGCGACACGGGTCTTGCGAGCAGCGCCCGGGAGCTTGGACCAGTAGATGCCGCGCCACATCAGCCACGCCGGCACGCCCTCCACGGTGATCCCGCCGGGCAGTTCGGCGACCGCCCGGCGGTGGCCGAGGACTCCCAGCTTGCCGAGGCCGGTGAAGGCGAACGAGCGACGCGCTGCACCCGTGTGAGAGGCGACGATGTTCGCCGCGAGCACCTTCGCCTGGCGGATGGCGTGCTGCGCCGTCGGGGGGCTCGGTTCGCCGTTCGGCATCGGTACGAGACCACAATCCCCCACCGCCCACACGCCATCCCAATCCTTGACAGCTGTCGTTGCGTCGCATTGCAGGCGCCCCCTGGACAGGGGCAGCCCGAGCTGCTCCACGATCGGGTTCGGCGAGGACGGCACGGTGGAGATGAGCGTGCGCGTGGAGATGCGCCGCCCGTCGGACAGCACCGCGCTGTGCGGACTCGCCGCCACCAGCCGCTCACCGAGCATCAGCTCGATTCCGTGCTCGGTCAGCGTCGCCGTGGCGTATCTCGCCAGTCGCGGCGTGAGCTCGCGCTCGAGCACGCTCATGCCGCCGTGCACCAGGATGACCCGGACATCCTCGCGCGGGATCGAGCGGTAGTGGCCGACGGCCCGCCGCACGAAGTCGTTCAGGGCCGCCGCCACCTCCGTGCCCGAAAAGCCACCGCCCGCCACGACGAACGTGAGCATCATCCGGCGCAGATCCGGGTCGCGCATCACCGAGGACTGCTCCAGCACATGGATGACGTGGTTGCGGATGCGCACCGCGTCGGCGAGCGTCTTGAACGGCAGCGCGTGCTCGGGCAGGCCCGGCACTCCCCGGAAGTCGGTGACGTTCCCGAGCGCCAGCACCAGGTGATCGAACGCCAGCTCGTGTGTCTGGGGCGTGAGCCCCGCGCCGAGCCTCACCACCCGCCGATCCAAATCGACGCCCTCGATCTCGCGCACGAACAGGTCCGTGCGCGCCAGCAGCTGGCGCAGCGGGCTGACCGTGTCGAGGATGCCGACGTCCCCCGCGATGACCTCCGCCAGCATCGGCTGGAACACCAGGTAGTTCTCGCGGTTGACCAGCGAGACGTCCACGGGTGCGCCCCCGGCGGCCAGGCGCTCGAGCGCCAGCGCCGTGTGGACACCGCCGAAGCCACCGCCCAACACCACCACCCGGGCGCGCCCGGTCGCGCCCTGGCCGGCGCCATTCGGGTTTGGCGAAGCCATCCACGGATTATCCCGACTCGGTTATCGTGCGGGTGTGCCACGCTCCTCGCTGTCCCTGACGGAGTTCCCCGCGGACGATCCCGAGCGAGCGCGGCGCTTCTGGGGTGAGCTGCTCGGCGTCGAGCTGGAGCTCCGCCGGGATTCAGAGGGAGAGGGCTGGCAAACGCACTCAGATGCGCCGGCGGTGGGCGTCCATGCGCGCGGACGCGGGCCGGGCGATTCCTTCTCGCTGCCCTACTTCGCGGTCAGCGATCTCGCCGAGGCGCTCGACAGGGTCGAGGCCCTGGGAGGGAAGGTCATCCACCCAGGGGAGCGATGGGCGATCTGCAAGGACTCGGAGGCAACCCCGTTCGGGTTGACTTCCGAATAGAGTCCGGACGGTCTCTGCCCATCAATGTTCTCGGCCTTCTTGATGAGGCTTTGGCACAAACACGAGTGGAGTGCGTGGGAGCGAGCCTGGGGCAAAGGCAGCGCCAAAGCCTACGTACTGGAGCGCAAGTGTGCCATTTGCGCAAAGATCGAGACGAAAGTTGTACGGTGACAGGCCGTCACCTCGGCGGCGCGATCCGCCTGGTGAGCCTGACCGCCGGCCGAACGGCGCCGCTCAGGCGCGTGCGTGCTCAACTGTCGCAGGCGCCCCGGCCCGCGGCGGAGCCGCGCGAGCGGCTCAGTCCGGCCAGCGGCCGTGCCGGTCGAAGTACTCCCGGGCGGCGTCCTCGGCGTCGCGCTCGCGATCTCCGGTCACCCCGATGCGGAACAGCCAGTTGAGGAAGAAGATGGCGAGTCCCGCGCTCACGATGCTCGCGCCCCCCTCGAGATCGGTTTCGCTGCCCATGGCCATGACCACCAGCCCGGCGGTCGTGACCGCCGCCGGCAGGATGTAGCGGATCGTCCGCAGCAGCCATGACGTGGGCCGGTCGCTCACGCGGTCACCAGCGGCCGCGAAGCGGCCTCTTCGTCGAGCTTCTCCCGGCAGCGCCGCGCTGTGCGCTGTGCCCATTGTCCGGTGCTCGCGGCCCCCAGCGCGAGCACGGCCGCGCCGAAACCGGCGATCAACCACCAGGCGGGGTGGCTCGCAGAGGCCAGATCCGCGCCGATGTTCGCGCGTGCCGCAGCGCCGAGGATCGAACCGATCAGGGCCACCCCCAGGGTCTGTCCGACCTGCCGGCTGGTCGAGGCGACCGCGGCGGCGACCCCGGCCTGGTTGTCGGGCATGCCCGACACGGCGGTGTAGGTGATCGGCGAGTTCACGGCGCCAAAGCCGGCACCGAAGATCGCATAGGACACGAACAGCAGGGCCAGCGACGTGCCGGCCGTCAGGCCGGTGAGCATCACGGCGCTCACCATCATGCACGCCCCGGCCATCAACAGCGGCAGTCGCGGCCCCCGGCTGCCGACGGCGCGGCCCGACAGCGGGCTGCAGGCCATCGCCAGCGCCGCCATCGGCAGGGTGCACAGGCCGGCCTGGAGAGCCGAGTAGCCGCGCACATCCTGGAGATAGAGGGTGTTCAGGAACAGGAACCCGCTGAACGCCGCGAACGCGCTGATCGCGATCAGCGTGGCGCCCGAGAAGGGCGCGCTGCGGAAGAAGCGCAGCTCGATCAGCGGATCGCGGCGACGCGGCTCGTAGATCACGAGTCCCAGCAGCGCCAGGACCGCCAGCACGAACAGGCCGAATGTCTGCGCCGAGGACCACCCGGCCTGCGGCGCCTCGATGATCGCGTAGGTCAGCGACGCGAGCGCGACGATCACCAGGATCTGACCGACGGGGTCCACGCGACGCGGCCGCGTCGCTCGCGACTCGGGTACGAACAGCGCCGTCAGGATCACGGCGGCCAGCCCGATCGGCACGTTGATCCAGAAGATCGCCCGCCAGCCGACGGTCTCGGTGAGCGTCCCGCCGACGATCGGGCCGAGCGCGAGGCTGACTCCGACGACGGCGCCCCATGCGCCGATCGCGCGGGCGCGCTCGCGCGGGTCGGTGAACACGTTGGTGATGATCGACATCGCCACCGGGTTGAGCATCGAGCCGCCGACGGCCTGCAACGCCCGCGCGGCGATGAGCCAGCCCAGGCTGGGCGCCAGGCTGCACAGCAGCGAGCCGGCGGCGAACAGCAGCAGGCCGGTCTGGAAGGTGCGCCGCCGTCCCAGGCGGTCGCCGGTCGAGCCGGACAGCAGCAGCAGGCTGGCGAGCACGAGCGTGTAGGCGTCGACCGTCCACTGCAGCCCCGACAGCGACGCGTGCAGGTCGCGGCGTATCGAGGGCAGCGCGACGTTGACGATCGTGTTGTCCATGGACACGATCAGCAGGCTCATGCAGCAGATGGCCAGGATGACCAGCCGCCGACGGTCGCTGAGCTGTGGTGCACGGTTCACGCCAGCACTAGTTCTAGCGTCGCGACCGACACGCCCCCGGCAGAGCGGGCCGTGCTCGTCGCGGTACCGGCCCTCTGCCTACCGTGCGGTTTGCGGCTCGGTTGGGGTGGTGGCGGCCTCGAGGAACGCTTCGATGGCGTTCACGTCGAGCGGGCGCGAGAAGAGAAAGCCCTGTCCATGGTCGCACTGTTCGCGCTGCAGGGTCTCGAGCTGGACCTGGTCCTCGATGCCCTCGGCGAGCGTCTCGATCTCGAGCGTCTTGCCCAGTTGCACGAGCGTGTGGATGAGCGCGGTCGACTGCTTGGAGGCGGCGATGCCGCTGATGAAGGAGCGGTCGATCTTCAGGGCGTCGGCGGGGAACTGGCGCAGGTAGGCCAGTGAGCTGTAGCCGGTGCCGAAGTCGTCGATCGCGATGCGGACGCCGAGCGTCTTGAGCGAGTGCAGGCGCTCGGCGGTGGCCTCGGGATCGCGCATGAGCGTGGTCTCGGTGACCTCGAGCGTGAGCGTCCCCGGGTCCAGGGCGTTGTCCTCGAGGGCGCGGCGGACGTCGTCGATCAGCTCATCGGTGTCCAGCTGGCGTGCGGAGACGTTCACCGACATGCCTATGCGATGGCCCTGTACGTGCCATGTGGCGGCCTGGCGGCAGGCCTCGTCCAGAACCCAGCGACCGATCGGCAGGATCAGGCCGGTCGTCTCGGCGAGCGGGATGAAATCCGCGGGCGGGAGGGTGCCGCGCGTTGGGTGCTGCCATCGGATCAGCGCCTCGACTCCGATCACGCTTTCCGATTGCAGGTCGAAGGTCGGCTGATAGAGGAGGAAGAGCTGGCGCCGATCGAGCGCGTCGGCCAGATCCATCTGCAGCGTCAGACGATCCTGCGCGGCGGTCTGCATTGCCGACTCGAACAGCACGTAGCGTTCCTTGCCGGCGGCCTTGGCCTCGTACAGGGCGACGTCGGCGTCGCGCAGCAGCTCGTCCGGGCTCTCGCGCAGGCCGAAGGCGATGCCGATGCTCGCAGTGATGGAGATCTCGCGCCCGATCTCGCCGTTCATGTCATATGGCTGGCGCAGCACGTCGAGCAGGCGTTGGGCGACGAGCTCGGGGCCGGCGTCGAGCGTGGAGCCCTCCACGAGGACGACGAACTCGTCGCCGCCGAGGCGGGCCGCTGTGTCGCCCTCGCGCACGACGCTCGACAGTCGCGCGGCCACGATTCGCAGCAGCTCGTCGCCGGCAGCGTGACCGAAGCTGTCGTTGACGTACTTGAAGCCGTCGATGTCGACGTACAGCGCCGCCACCGGGAGCTGCTGGCGCCGCGCGCGGGCGAGCATCTGCTCGACACGGTCGAGCGCCAGGACGCGGTTGGGCAGACCGGTGAGAGCGTCGTGCAGCGCCTGGTGGCGCAGCTGGCCGGTCTTTTCCCTGACCATCCCCATGGCGTGCTCGCGCGAGCGTGCCAGGACCAGCATCAGCGCGGCCAGCAGAAGGCTTGCGAATATGCCGCCCAGGAGCACGACCAGTGCCTGGACGCCCGCGGAGGGTCCGCTCGCGACGGGGGCTCCTCTCACCTTCACGATCCAGGTGCCGTCCATGTGAAGCGTCGCCCGATGCGTGAACGCGTGAGCGCTCGCACCGGCCCCCGTGCTACCGATGAATTCGGGACCCAGCCCTGGGTTGGAGTGGTAGAGCGTCACGGCCAGGCCGTGGACCCCACCGAGGGCCGACTGCATCAGTGTGGAGATGTCGAATGAGCCCAGCACCCAGCCGAGCACGGCCGCGCGGCGCTGCGGGACGCTCGCCAGTGGCACGCCCTGTCGGTAGGCGGCGACTTCGATGATCAGGCTGTTCACGCTGCCGATCGTGATGGAGTAGACCCCGTACGCACCGTCGTCTGTGATCGCCTGTGTGAACTGCGCCCGCGTCGTTCCGTTGTGCTGGTATCCGCCGATCAGCGACGTCGGGTCGCACCAGTCTCCCTCCAGCAGCCGAGCGACTTCCGGGTCGTACAGAAGGTCCGCGCTGCCGCCTGAGAGCAGGCAGTAGCGGGCGCGTCCCGTCGGGGCGATCGATTCGGCCTGCCCTCCCACGAGCGCGCGGAACGCCGGGTCGGCATTGCGTCGAGCCTGAAAGCTCGCGAGCTGCGCCGCCGGGACCGACTTGACGATCAGCGCGCCGTAGCCCGTTGGCTGTCCCTGATGGTCTTCGAGCAGGGCGAGCCACCTGTTGAAGCCGCTGGCGTTCAGATTTGGCTGCAGGGTGAGGACGGCGCGTACCGACTTGACGAAGTCGGTATCGCGACGCAGCAGCGTCTCCAGCGTTCCGCTGACGTTGGCGGCGGAGGTCTCAAAGGTCTGCTTTTCACGCGCGCGCGCACTGGAGCGCCACAGCAGCGACGCGGTGAGCGAGGCCGCCACCCCGAGTACGACGATCGCGCAAACAGCCACCAGCCAGCGTCGCCTGCCCGCGCAGCTGCCCGTCTGCGACGGAGTCAGCAGGGCGTCTGCGTCGCTCTGCCCGCTGCCCTGCGGTCGGTCAGGCACGAGCGCTGCCCCCGAGGAGGGGACGGGCGCCAAGGGACGAGCAGCTGAATCCTGCGATTCCGCACACACCGCCTGTATCGGATCCCGCCTCGGCGGGCTAAAGTGTCGAGAGCTGACGGCCATGCCCACACCGACGATCGATGAGCTCACGCTCGCCGACGAGCCAGTTCATTGGACGGCGCTCGGCTTCACGGTGGCGGACGGCTGTTGCCAGCTAGGCGACGTGCGGATGCGTTTCACCGACCCTTCAGTGACGTCCCACCCGCCCGGCATCGTGGGCTGGTCGCTACGCGACGTGGCGAGTACCGAGCTCGACGGGCTGCCCACGACGATCTCCGCGCACGCGGCTCCGGCGGAGATGCCCGCACATCCCAACGGCGTGCTCGCGATCGATCACATAGTCGCGATGTCGCCGGCGTTCGAGCGCAGCGTGGCCGCCCTGCAGGCGGCCGGCCTGGACCTGCGCCGCGTGCGCGAGGAGCCGACCCCTGCCGGCGCGCCGCGCCAGGCGTTCTTCCGGCTCGGCCGCGAGATCCTCGAGCTCGTGCAGGAGCCCGACGAGGTCGTGCGGCTGGCCGATCTTCGATCGGTCGGCGGCCCGGACCGTCCCGCGCGCTTCTGGGGCCTCGCGCTGCTCGTCGAGGATCTCGACCGCACCGTCGGGCTGCTCGGCCCGCACGCCGGCGAGCCGCGCGCGGCGATCCAGCCGGGGCGGCGGATCGCCACCGTGCGCCGCTCCGCCGGCCTCGCGGTGCCGCTCGCGCTGATGAGCGCCGCAGAGCGGGTCGAGGAGGCCCCGTGAGCCGGCGGCTGTGGAGCGACGTCGACAGCTACATCGCCGAGCTGCTGCTCGGAGAGGACCCCGCGCTCGACGCCGCGCTGCAGGCCAGCGCCGCCGCGGGCCTGCCGCCGATCGCCGTCTCGCCGCCCCAGGGCAAGCTGCTGCACCTGCTGGCGCGCATCCACGGCGCACGCAGCATCCTCGAGGTGGGCACGCTCGGTGGCTACAGCACGATCTGGCTGGCGCGTGCGCTGCCCGACGACGGCCGCCTGATCACGCTGGAGCTCGACCCGGGCTACGCGGCGGTCGCCGAGGCCAACGTCGAGCGGGCCGGCCTCGCCGTCCTCGTAGAGATACGAGTGGGCCCCGCGCTCCAGAGCCTGCGCGCGCTCGTCGCCGAGCAGCGCGATCCGTTCGACCTGATCTTCATCGACGCCGACAAGCGGAGCACCCCCGAGTACTTCGAGCAGGCGCTCGAGCTCTCGCGTCCGGGCAGCGTGATCGTCACCGACAACGTCGTGCGCGACGGCGCGCTGATCGACGCCGGCAGCGACGATCCGGGGGTGCAGGGGATGCGCCGCTTCCACGAGCTGCTCGCGTCGGAGCGCTCCCGCGGCCAGCGCGTGAGCGCCACGACGATCCAGACGGTGGGCAGCAAGGGATACGACGGCTTCACGCTCGCGCTCGTGGAGCACCAGCCGGCGGCGGGCGGCGATCCGCCCGCGAGCCTGTAGTCTCGCGCGTGTGGCTGGCGAGCTGAAGCTGGGACTGAACACCGGCTACTGGGCCGGCGGGCCTCCGCCGGGCGTGACCGCGGCCGTGGCCGAGGCGGAGCGGCTGGGGTTCGACTCGATCTGGACGGCCGAGGCCTACGGCTCGGACTGCCTGACGCCGCTGGCGTGGTGGGGCGCCTCGACCGAGCGCGTCAAGCTCGGCACGGCGATCGTGCAGATCTCAGCCCGCCAGCCGGCCGCGACCGCGATGGCGGCCATGACCATGGACCATCTGTCGGGTGGGCGGTTCATCCTCGGCCTGGGCGTCTCCGGGCCACAGGTCGTCGAGGGCTGGTACGGGATGCCGTTCGCCAAGCCGCTCGCGCGCACGCGCGAGTACATCGCCATCCTGCGCGACATCTGGGCGCGCCAGGGTCCGGTGCGGGCGCCCGGGCCACACTACCCGCTGCCGCTGCCGGACGGGACCGGTCTTGCCAAGCCGCTGAAGTCCTCGATCCATCCGCTGCGCGAGGACATCCCGATCTACCTCGGCGCCGAGGGGCCCAGGAACATCGCCCTGTGCGCGGAGCTGTGCGACGGCTGGCTGGCGATGCTGTTCTCGCCGGCCGTCTACGACGAGCTGTACAGGCCCTCGCTGGAGGAGGGCTTCGCGCGACGGGAGGGTGGGGGTCGATCCCGCCGCAGCGCCGCGGACTTCGAGGTCTGCGCCACGGTGCCGCTGATCGTTACCGACGACCTCGAGGCGGCGGCAGACGCGCTGCGGCCCTTCTACGCCCTGTACTTGGGCGGCATGGGCGCCAAAGGCGCCAACTTCCACGCCAACGTCCCCATTCGCATGGGCTACGAGAAGGAGGTCGCCGCGATCCAGGAGCTGTACCTCAGCGGCAAGAAGGACGAGTCCGGCGCCAGGATCCCCACCGCGCTGATCGAAGAGCTCTCGCTGATCGGCCCGCGCGAGAAGATCCGTGAGGACCTGGCCAAGTGGCGCGAGTCGATCGTCAGCACACTGCTCGTCTCCGGCGACGCGCCCACGCTGCGCGCCGCCGCCGAGCTCGTGCTCGGCTGACCCGCCCAGGCGCCGGTAGTGTCTGCGGCGATGGCCGAGATCGATCCCGGCCTGCACGAGCAGGTCTTCGCGAACTTCCAGTATGAGATCTATGGCCGTGGGCTTGCCGGCGAGACGCCGGCGCTGCCGCTGGCGGCGGCGGCGCTGGAGGAGCGCGCGCGGGAGCTGCTGAGCGCGGATGCGTTCGGCTACGTGGCCGGCGGCGCCGGCTCAGAGCTGACGGTGCGCGCCAACCTGCTGGCGTTCGAGCGCTGGGAGATCGTGCCGCGGATGCTGCGCGACGTCTCACAGCGCGATCCGAGCACCTCGGTGCTCGGCACGGCGATGCCCGCGCCGGTGATGCTCGCGCCGGTCGGCGTGCAGTCGATCGTACACCCCGAGGGCGAGCTGGCGGTCGGCCGGGCGGCGGCGTCGATTGGTCTGCCGTTCATCCTCAGCACGGCCGCGTCGCACTCGATGGAGCAGGTGGCCGACGCGGTCGGGGCGGCGAGCCGCTGGTATCAGCTGTACTGGCCCAGGGATCGGGAGCTCGCCTCCAGCTTCGTCGCCCGCGCCGGCGACGCCGGCTACGCGGCGATCGTGGTCACGCTCGACACCTGGCTGCTCGGCTGGCGCCCGCGCGACCTGCAGAACGGCTATCTGCCGTTCCTGAAAGGCGAGGGCGTGGCCAACTACTTCAGCGACCCCGTGTTCCGCGCGGCGCTCGAGCGGCCCCCCGAGGAGGACCCCGGCCCGGCGATCGGCCATTGGGCATACCAGTTCGCCAACCCGCGGGTGACGTGGGCCGACCTGGCGTGGCTGCGCGAGCAGACATCGCTGCCGATCGTGCTCAAGGGCGTCCTCCACGCTGACGACGCGCGCCGCGCGCTGGAGGCAGGCGTAGACGGGCTGATCGTCTCCAACCACGGCGGGCGCCAGGTCGACGGGGCGATCGGCGCGCTCGACGCGCTGCCGGGGGTTCGGGAGGCCGCGGGCGGCGAGCTCCCGGTCCTGTTCGACAGCGGCATCCGCACCGGCGCCGACGTGTTCAAGGCGCTCGCGCTGGGCGCCGACGCGGTGTGCCTCGGGCGCCCCTACATGTGGGGGCTGGCGCTGGACGGACAGGCGGGCGTCGAGCACGTGCTGCGCTGCCTGCTGGCCGAGCTCGACCTCACGCTCGCGCTCAGCGGCTACACGGACATCGCGCAGGTGGGCGCGGGCGCGCTGCGACGGCGAGGAGCCTGAGCGGCGCCCATGCCCGCACGCTCAGACGTCGCCGTCAAGCGTCTGACGCTCGTCGCCTGCATCATCGGCTCGGGAATCGCGCTGCTGGACGGCACGGTCGTGAACGTCGCCCTGCCAACGATCCAGCGCGCGCTCGGCGGGGGCCTGGCGGCTCAGCAGTGGGTGGTGAACGGCTATCTGCTCACGCTCGGATCGCTGATCCTGGTGGGCGGGTCGCTCGGCGACATCTACGGCGAGCGGAGCGTATTCGCGCTCGGCGTCTGCGGCTTCGGCCTCGCCTCACTGGCGTGCGCGCTCGCCCCGACGATCGGCTGGCTGGTCGCCGCGCGGGTCGCTGCAGGGGGTCGCCGGCGCCCTGCTGACGCCGGCCTCGCTGGCGGTGATCGTCCACGCCTTTCCCGAGTCCGAGCGCGGAGGGGCGATCGGAGCGTGGACGGCCTGGGGGACGATCGCGGCGGTGATCGGGCCGCTGCTGGGCGGTGAGCTGCTGGCGATCGCCTCGTGGCGGTGGATCTTCGTGATCAACGTCCCCTTTGTGATCGCGTGCGTCGTGGATCGTCCTCGTGGCGATCCCGCCCGCGCCGCCTCGCGACACGGGGGGGCGGCGCGTGGACCTCCCGGGCGCCCTGCTGTGCGCGTCAGGGCTCGGCGGGATCGGTGTTCGCGCTGATCGAGCAGCCGCGGCTGGGCTGGTCGAGTCCCGCGGTGCTCGTTGCGCTGCTCGGCGGCGCGGCGCTGCTCGGCGCGTTCATCCGCTACGAGTCGCGCGCCCGCGACCCGATGCTCCCGCTGCGGCTGTTCGGCAAGCGCAACTTCTCGGCTGGCAACATCGAGACGTTCTCGATGTACGCGGGCCTGGCGATCCTGTTCTTCTTCCTGATCCTGTTCCTCCAGCAGATCGCCGGCTACTCGCCGCTGAAGAGCGGCCTGACGACGGTGCCCGTGACGGTGGTGATGTTCGTGCTCTCGCGTCGCTTCGGCGCGCTCGCCGACCGCTACGGCCCGCGCCTGTTCATGGGCGCCGGGCCGCTGGTCTGCGCCGGCGGGCTGCTGCTGTTCCAGCGCGTGGGCAGCCACGTCGACTACCTCGCCGACGTGCTCCCCGCGCCTGCTCGTGTTCGCGCTCGGGCTGTCGATGACCGTGGCGCCGCTCACGGCGGCGGTGCTCGCCGACGCCACGAAGGCGCGACGCGGGGATCGCCTCGGCTGCGAACAACGCGATCGCGCGGGTCGCCGGCCTGATCGGAACGGCCGCCGTGGGCGCGGCGGTGGCGGGCTCCTTCGCGACCGACCTCGACAGCCGCCTCGCGCGGGTGAGGCTCGGCCCGGCCGCCCGTGCGGCGGTCGGCGCAGGTCAAGCGGCTTGCCGCTCGGGCGCCCCGACGTGCGCGGGCCTGCTCGCCGCGCCAGGCGCGGGCCCTGACGGGCGCGGCCGAACAGGCCTCGCTGCACAGCTTCCACGTGGGCATGGCGATCGCCGCCGTGCTGCTCGCCATCGGCGGCCTGATCGGGGCGCTCGGCATCCGCAACCCGCACGGCCTGGTCACGGCCGAGCACTGCCCGGCCGGACAGTTCGTGGGCACCGGCCGGGAGCTGGCCGGGACCTACACGAGCTCGCGCGCGTAGTCGCGCATCGCCTCGATGATCGGCCCGAGCCGGCGGCCGCGCTCGGTCAGCCGGTACTCGACGGTGGGCGGGCTGGAGGGGATGACCGTGCGCTGCCACCAGCCCGGCCGCCTCGAGGTCGCGCAGGCGCTCGGAGAGCATCCGCGGGGAGATCCCGGCGACGGCGTCGGCGAACTCGTTGAAGCGCAGCGCGCCCGTGAGGGCGGCGTAGATGATCGACAGCTGCCAGCGCCGCTCGAGGAGGTCCGCAGTCTCGCGGACCTCCACCGGAACGGGCTCACACCTACGAGAGATGCGCGACATCGCGAGCCGGCTCCAGCGCGCGGTCGAGGACCTCCTGGACGGTCATCACCGGGTGGAAGGTCATCTGCTCGCGCACCTCCTCGGGGATCTCGTCGAGGTCGCCGCGGTTGCGCTCGGGCAGGATCACGTCGGTCAGGCCGGCTGCGTGGGCGGCGAGCGCCTTCTGCTTGAGCCCGCCGATCGGCAGCACGCGGCCCTGCAGCGTGACCTCGCCGGTCATGCCGACGGTGTGCTTGACCGGGCGTCCGGACAGCAGCGAGGCGAGCGCGGTGACCATCGTCACGCCCGCGCTCGGGCCGTCCTTGGGGATCGCGCCGGCGGGCACGTGCACGTGGAACTCGCGGTTCTCGAACGCGTGCTCGTCGATGCCGAGCTCCTCGGCGTGACCGCGCACGTAGGAGAGGGCGATCTTCGCGGACTCCTTCATGACGTCGCCGAGCTGGCCGGTCAGCACCAGGCTGTTGCCGCCCGAGCCGCCGCCCTTCATGGCGGTGGCCTCGACGAACAGCACGTCTCCGCCGGCGCCGGTGACGGCCAGGCCGGTGGCCACGCCGGGCGTGGCGGTCCGCGCGGCTGACTCCTGGAAGAACTTCTGGCGTCCGAGCGCGTCGCGCACGGCCTCCAGGTCGATCTTCACGGGTATCTGCACCGCGGCCTTGGGCTTGGCAGCCTTCTTGGCCTTCTTCGACAGGCTCCGGCGTGCCATCGGTGACGGGCCTTGGCTCCGTTCTGCGCGCCGGCCTCAACGGCCGCCTCGGCACGCAGCCTTGGGCTCATCGGCGCTCGACGTGGCTGGAGGCGATCTTGGTGGCGGTCTTGCGCAGCACGGTGCCGAGCTCGCGCTCGAGGTTGCGCACGCCGGCCTCGCGCGTGTACTCGGAGATGATCGTGCGCAGCACGTCGTCTGAGATCTCGACCTCGTCCTCGCGCAGGCCGTTGCGGTCGCGCTGGCGCGGCCACAGGTAGCCCTTGGCGATGGCGAGCTTCTCCTCGGAGGTGTAGCCGTCGAAGCGGATGACCTCCATGCGGTCGAGCAGCGGCCCGGGGATCGTGTCGGCGACGTTGGCGGTGGCCAGGAACATGACCTGGCTGAGGTCGAGCTCGACGTCGAGGTAGTGGTCGCGGAAGGAGTGGTTCTGGGCGGGGTCGAGCACCTCCAGCAGCGCCGCGGAGGGGTCTCCGCGCCAGTCGGCGCCGACCTTGTCGACCTCGTCGAGCAGGATCACCGGGTTCATCGTGCCGGCGTCGCGCAGCGCCCTGACCAGGCGGCCGGGGAGCGCGCCGATGTAGGTGCGCCGGTGCCCGCGGATCTCGGCCTCGTCGCGCACGCCGCCGAGCGACATGCGCACGAACTCGCGTCCGGTGGCGCGGGCGATCGACTCGCCGATCGAGGTCTTGCCGGTGCCGGGGGGCCCGATCAGGGTGAGGATCGCGCCCGACTTGGGGTCGGCCTCGATGCCGCGGTCCTGGCGCAGCTTGCGCACGGCCAGGTACTCGGTGACGCGGTCCTTGACGTCCTCCAGGCCGGCGTGGTCGGCGTCGAGCACGGCGCGCGCGGCGACCGGGTCGAGGTGCTCCTCGGAGCGCTTGCCCCAGGGCACGGCGATCAGCCAGTCCAGGTAGGTGCGGATCATGCTCGACTCGCCGGTCTGCTCGCCCATCCGCTCCAGGCGCGCGAGCTCCTTCAGCGCCTGCTCCTTGACGGCCTCGGGCATGTCGGCCTCCTCGATCTTGGTGCGGTACTCGTCCGCGACCGAGGCGTCGTCGTCGCCCAGCTCCTTGCGGATGGAGTCCATCTGCTTGCGCAGGAAGTACTCGCGCTGCTGCTTCTCGGCGCCCTCCTGGACGTCCTCGCGGATGCGCTTGCGCACCTGCAGCTCGGCCAGGCTCTCGCGCTGCAGCTTGACGGCGAGCTCCAGGCGCTCGGTCACGTCGAGCGTGCGCAGCAGCTCGACCTTCTGCTCGTAGGAGATGTTGGGGGAGTAGCCGGCGGAGTCGGCGAGCGCTCCGGGCTCGGCGATCGCGCGCAGGAACGCGGAGATGCGCCCGTCGTCGCCGCGCAGCTCGAGGATCTCCTCGACGGTCGCGCGGTACTCGCGCTCGAGCTCGCGCGTGCGTTTGTCGGTGGGCACCTCGTCGGGACGCTCGTCGACCTCGACGCGCAGCTCGCCGCCGGGGCCGGTCTGGGCGGCGCCGATCAGCGCGCGGTGCTCGCCGGAGATGGCGACCGCGCGGCCGCCGCCGGGCAGGCGGATCTGCTCGGAGACCTCGGCGATCGTGCCGACCTCGAGGAACTCGTTCTCGTGGCGCGGCACGAGCACGACGCGCTCGTCGTCGCCGACGTCGATCGTGAGCGTGATGCCCATGTTGGGGAACACGACGGTGTCGTCGAGCGGGATCAGCCGCAGGCGCGGCCTGGGCTCGGAAGGCTGGATTGTGGGCTTCTGCGAGGGAGATGGCATAAGTGATGGCTCCATATGAGCTTACGAAAGTTTAGTTAGTATAGCGCGGTGTGGTTGCGTGCGCAAGTAGTTTGGGGGTGATCCTGGAAATGGCGTTGTAGAGCCAAAAATCAGCCGTCAGGCTCGTCGAAGCTGACGTCGACGTTCTGCTCGTGCACGCGCTCCTCGACCTCGGCCGAGGAGGTGAGCGCGCGCCTGTCGGCCTCGAGCAGGGGGTCGGAGAAGAAGCTGCGCGGCCACAGCCGGCGCACGCGCACGACGTTGATCTCGGCCGCGAAGATCGTGAGCTGGGCGCCGAGATACAGCCACGCGAGCAGGCCGAGCACCAGCGCGAAGATGCCGTACAGCGCTCCGGTGCGCTTGAGCTCGTGGTCGACGTAGAAGCCGCCGAGGTGCTGCAGCAGCTGCCAGAAGACGGCCGCGACGATCACGCCGGGCAGCAGCTGGCGCCAGGAGACCTCGACGGCGGTCAGCAGTTTGAAGGCGGCCATGAACAGGGCGAGGTTGAAGACGAACGCGACGAGGATCCCGGCGGCGACGGCGGGCGCGGCGTGGCTCGCCGAGCCGACGAAGCCGGCGGCGGTGGTGGAGACGATGAAGAACGTCCCCAGGATCGCGAGCATGCCCAGGCCGCGCAGGCGGGCGTGCAGGAAGTTGGGACGCTGCTTGAACGGGACGCTCCAGATGCGGTTGAACGCGTTCTGGGTGGCGCCGGTGATGCCCATGCCGGCCAGCACCGAGCCGAACGCGCCGATCGTCAGGCCGGCGCTGCTGCCGGTCAGCGATTCCAGCTTGAGCTGGTCTTTGATGATCGGGAACTGTCCGAGCGCGCTGTCGAGGATCCGGTGGCGCTCGCCGGGGTCGCCCTGGAGCACGAAGCCGAGCACGGTCACGAGCACGAGCAGCAGCGGGAACAGCGAGACGAAGCCGTAGTAGGCGATCAGCGCGGCGAGCTGCCCGGCCTGGTCGTCGATGAACTTCTTGAGCACCGCGGCGAGGAAGTGCAGCCGCGGGCTCTGCTGCTGGTGGCGGTCGAGGGCGTGGAGGCGGTCGGTGAGGCTCATCGGAGCGCTCCGGGCGCGCCGCGTCCACCCGCGCCGCGTCCACCCGCGCCCTCTGCGGCGGCTCGCGAGAATTGGGAGGGGGGTCTGGGGGTCTCGGCGCTCGACATCCCCATGTGTCTACTGGATGTGAGCCGAAAGCACGAGCACTGGGCGCTCCCTGGCCGCCAGACGCGCGGAGCCCAGGACGGGGCTGCGACCCGACCGAGGAGGTGGCGCTGGTGGCGCGCGCCAGGCGCGAGCTGCTGCTGCGGGCGCATCGCCACCGACTGCGAAGGGAGGACCTCGAGGATTGCTACAGCCAGGCCACGCTCGAGCTGGTAGCGCAAGCGCGCAGTGGAGCGACGTTCTCGAGCCGCCTGCATCTGGCCAACACGCTCGAGCAGCGTTTTCTGTCCCGGATTTACGACCGCCGCCGCGCGCTTTCAGGGCGCAGCCCGATGCAGGCGGCGCTCGAGGCGGCCATGCCGCTCGACTGCCTCGGGGAGGAACAGATCGACATCGTCGACATGCGGGCCGAGATCGAGACGCTCGTGATCCTGCGCCAGGACCTGCGTCGCTTGCAGTCGCTCGCGCGGGAGCTCACGCTCGACCAGCGGCTGGTCCTCGCGTGTCAGGTTGGCCTGCAGATGGGCCGGCTCGACTTCTGCCGGCGCTACGGCTGGTCCCCGGAGAAGTACCGCAAGGTGGCGCAACGGGCGCGTACCCGCCTGCGGCGCCTGATGGCCGAGGAGGTAGAGTCCTGATTTGCGGGACGCGATGCCCGCCGCGCGCAGGTCGAACCAGGGCAGCTGCGGCTTGGTGCGCTTGTCACGTTGCCACGAAGACGTACTCGGTGGCGGCGCGACGACTGGCCGCCGCGTGTGTCCCAAAGGCGTAGCGGTGAGGAATCTCGATTCGGCGAACGAAGCGCTTGTGCCGCCTTACGAGGGCTTCAAGCTCGTCAGCACCCAGCGCAGCGTTGGAGCCATACGAAATGACCAGCGCAGCGTCTCGAAAGTGATCGAAGAGTCGGTCGAGAGCCGGTCTAACTGTTCGCTTATAGGCGAACGGCGTGTGGCGCTTTCGTAGCTTCCGAGTCTTGGTCTCCCACACGATGTCTTGGCCGCGCCAGTAGGTAACGAGACCCTCAAGAAAGTGGTAGCGCTTGATGTAACACGTATCGTCACGCGGCGGTGCGTACGGGGGATCGAGATAGGCGATCGCGATCCCAGTCGGATCAAGCTCGAACACATCACCGCAAACAGCACGAGACGGGGCACCTGGCCCCTGGAAAACTGCCTCGTTGAAGTTGAGGACCGCCTCGCGAAATAGTGCCTCCAGGCTCATCCGCATCTGACGCCGACCATCGTCATACCTCGGCGTCGTGATCGTAAAGACGCCACGGGGCTGCTTCCGGGCGGCTGCGAGACACAACGCGCTCAAGGCGAGCGCGCGCCTTGGTCCATCAAGGCGATCGACGCGCGACCACGCGGCATCGAGGAACGCAAGATCCGTGGACGGAAAGTACAGGCCGTCAAATGTGGTGGCGATGAAGTCGCGCCCGTCGAGATTACCTGAGCAGATTTCCTCAACCTCGGCGACGCTGAGGGTGATCTCGTCGTTGGCGACCGTGGCTTCGGCAAGCGTTGTGGCAAACGTCAGTTCATCGTTGGCAAGGACTGGGCGGCCAGTCGCCTTGAGCGTGTACGCCACAACCCCGCTGCCGGAAAACGCATCAAGGTCCGAACCGGGCGGAAGATCCTCGAAGGAGCTCTGCCAGTCGAGCAGCGAGGCGGTACTTGGAACCCATGAATCGGATGCGTGGATACCCCTCCAGTCGCGCGGCCGGATTCGTGGCGGCGGAGTTGGAGCAGCGATAGCAGCGCGGTGACGCAGCCTGCCCATTACGCGTCGCTCAGAGGGCGGAGCCGGGCCCCAACTCCAGATCGACACGGTGACCCGCTGGTGAATGTCCCACCTGCGGCCCGAGTGTCGGAAGGGGAGATAGGGACGCCCTATGACCACATCTCCCCCCACTCATAGACGCGTTCCCCGGGACGCCAGTGGTCGGTTGAACGGACGACCGCGTGGCGATGCCCATCCGCGCGCAAGCGGCCGGGATCCGGAGAGCTCCCCGCTCCGGCTTCCGGTCGCCCGCGTGCACGGCTCGGTGGTGGCGCGATGACGCTGCTGCGACGGGCGCCCCGCGAGGTCTACCGCGTTTACGGCGAGGAGGAGTTCCTCGCGGGCGCCGGTGGCGAGGAGCGCACCCAGGCGCCGGTGCCAAGGCCCGGGGAGCCGCGGCTGCACCGGGTCGCCGGCATGACCATGCTGCTGGCGGCCACGGGGGCGGTGGGCGGGCTGATCGCCATCACCAACCTGTCGTCCGTTGCAGGCACTGGACGGCGGGTCCGCACGGGCCTGCTCGCGGCCACCGGTTCACTTGTCTCATCGCGCTCGGCTCGTGCCCACGTATGGCGGGAGCGGGCAGGCGCGGACGGACCCCTCCACCAAAGCGTGCGCGCGGAGCCGGTGGATCGCGCCCGCGTCGCGCGTCGCGCGGGGGCGCGTCCCCGCGCGGTCGCCGTCATCTTGCGTCGTCCGAGCGCTCCGATCGAAGCCGCGCCACCGGCGAGCGTCGCGCGCCTGATCGCGAGAGCTTCCGCGGGCCCGCAACAGTCGCAACAGTCAGCGGAGCCGCGGCGGTCGGGACAGTCAGAGTTCGGATTCGAGCGCTGAGGAGCGCGAGTGGCCCGCGACCCGGTGCGACCGACCGTGACGATCGCCACCCGAGCGCTGTGGCGGATCCGCCTGGCGCGCGAGCTGCCCCGGTATCTGCTGTGCACGCTGTCGGTCGCGGGACTGGTGGCGAGCGCCCGGTTCGCGATCGCTCCACCACGGCCCGTGTTGCCGGCGGCGGCCGTGCGCGAGCCCGCGCCATCGGATCCGGCGGCCGAAGCGTACGCGGCGCTGTTCGCACGCCGCTACCTGACGTGGAACGCCGCCGAACCGCGGGCCAGTGCCCGCGCGCTCGAAGCGTTTCTCGGGCCGGGTATGGAACCGGACGCCGGTCTGGAGCTTCCCGCGAGCGGCGAGCAGCGGGTCGAATGGGTGGAAGTCGTGCAGGCGCGTGAGCCGGCGCCAGGCGATCACGTCTACACGGTCGCGGCGCAAACGGACACCGCAGGCCTGCTGTATCTGACGGTGGCGGTCACGCGCACGGCCGACGGCAGCCTGGCGCTGGCCGGCTACCCCGCGTTCGTGGGCGCCCCGGCCGCCGCTCCGGCACAGACGGCCGGACACCTGCGCGAAGTGGGTGAGCCAGCGCTTGCGACAGTCGTGCAGCGAGTGCTGCGCAACTACCTGGCCGCATCCTCCAGCGAGCTGGAAGCGGACCTGACCAGCGGCGCACGCGTGTCGCTCCCAGGTCTGCCACTGAGCCTCGAGTCGGTGCAGCGTCTCGACTGGGCGCCAGAGGGGAGCGCGGTGCTGGCGACGGTGCAGGCACAGGAAGGACGTGGCGTTCGGTACACGCTCGCCTATGAACTGGACGTGATGCGTGAGCAGGGGCGCTGGGAGGTCTCGGCCGTGCAGATGGAGCCTGACGCATAGAGATCCCAACCCGAGGAGACCCGATGAAGAAGACCAGTTCCCGTTGGCCGATCGTCCCGCTGCTCGCGTGCGCGTGCATGGCGGCGGCGCCTGCGGCGGCTCGCGCCGCTGTGGCAAACACGACCTCGACAGGCGCGCCGCCTGCGGCGGCGTCCGAAAGTGGAGGCAGCTCGCTGGAATCGGCCGCCGCCAAGGCCGGGAGCACCGGACGGGCGGTCGCGATGAGCTTGATCGGCCTGGCGTTTGCGGTGGCGGCGACGGTGCTGGCGTTCCGCCGGGACTTCAAGGAGGCGGCGGGTGTGTTCGCCGTGGGGATCGTCTCGGTGCTGCTGGCCACTCCGGCGGGTGTGAGCCTGCTGCGTGACACGGTCACATCGCTGTTCGGGTCCCAGTGATCGAGATCCGCTCCTATCGCCGGGTCTTCGACCTGGAGCGGCGCATCTACAGCGTCGATCGCCTGCGGCTGAACCCAGGAGGGGTGCCTGTCCGGGGAGTCGTCTACTTCCTCGTGATCCTGTCGGTGGGCATGATCGCGGCGGGCCTGCCGCTGGCCGGAGCCCTCGCCAGAGAGCTCCCCTGGTATCTGCGCGACATCGCGCTGCCCGGTGCGAGCGCCACGGTCTTGAGCGCGATCCGGGTCGAGGGTCGGACCTTCCATCTGGCTGCGCAAGCGCTTGTGCGCTACTGGACCGGGCCTCGCCGGCTGGCGGGTGCGCGGCGGTGCGCGGCTGTGGGAGAGCGCTGGCGCCCGGAGGAGATCGTGATGCTCCCGGACGGGTCCGACAGCCGCATGCGTCGCCTCCGCTACACGGGGCCTGGCGCTGTGCTCGTGTCGGTCGAGCACGAGCGTCGGGGACGGGCGATGGAGCAGGGGCCAAGCGGCGTGGCGCGACCGGGATTGCGTCCGGTGCTGACCCTGCGCCAGCCAGCGGGCGCTCGTGCGCTCGAGGAGGGTCAGGTGATCTCGCTTGGGTCCGGAGCACGACTGCTCGTGCGGTCGCACGCGGCCGGGAACAGGTGACGTGGTGGGGGCGCCGATCGCGTTCGTCTACGGGAACTGCGTGTTCGCCCAAGGCCTCGACGACGGCTGGGCGGCGTTCGCGGTGCAGGCCTCCTCCTATGCGTGGCTGAGCGAGGAAGGCAAGCGCGCCCGCTTCCTCGCGTTGATCGGCGCGATCGAGGCGATCGAGGCGGACGTGCAGATACTGCGGGTCTGCCGCCGCTGGGAGCCGGAGCGCTACGCCCGCGGGCTGCGCGAGGAGAGCGACCCTGGGCGGGCGTGCGCGCAGGCCCACGCGCGCGCACGCGAGCGCTATGTCGAAGAGCACGTTCGGCGCCTGGGCGACGTCGGGGTGGCGCAGCCCGCGGTGTTCCTGCTGGTGAGCCTGCGCGACCCCGAGCGCGACGTCGCCTCCTACGTCTCGCGGGCGGCGGGACAGCATCCGCGAGAGTGGTGGGAGGGGCTCAGGCGGGCGCTGTCGATGCGCGACAAGCGCGTTCTGAAAGCGTCGGAGCTGGAGCGGGCGCGGGTGCGCGCCGACCAGGCCCACTCGCGGCTGGCGGACTACCTGCCGGTGCGCCAGGCGCGCGGCGTCGAGTTGCAGTGGCTCGTGCGCAGAGCGTTCTGCAGGGGGCTGGGGGAGCCGGTCGTCGACGGCCTGCACGAGCCGCGCGCGCTCGTGTTCGAGCGCAACGGGGAGGCCGTGCTGGCGCCGCTGGAGGGCGACGTGATGCGCTGGGCCGACGGCTATGTCGAGCATCGGGGCAGAACGCTCAAGATCGAGTCCGAGCTCGGCACGAGCTGGCAGGCGCAGCTGGTGATGGGGGCGTTGCCGGAGCGCATGCAGTTCCCGGGTGCCACGCGCAGAGCTGATGTTCGCGCCGGCGGAAAGCCTGCCGTTCGGCATCGACCTGTCGCTGAACGCGCGCTTCCTGCCCAACGAGCTGGCGCTGAGGATCGCGCGGCGACGGATCCAGGACGCCGATCAGATCGTGCGGGCGGAGTCCGGCGGCGAGCAGGGGGTGTCCGACCTCGGGTACGAGCGCACGCAGGAGGCGAGGGACCTGCTCGCCTACCTGCAGGCGTCGAGCAAGCCGCCGCTGCTGCGCGCGACGCTGGCGATCGCGGTGGCGGCGGCCGCCGAGGAGGAGCTGGAGGAGCGCGTGGAGATGTGCAGGCGGGCCTTCGGTGAGATACGCCTGCACCGGCCGCTCGGCGATCAGCTGCAGCTGTTCCTCCAGCATCTGCCGGGGCAGCGGACGAGGGTGGCGGGCTACGACGACACGCTGACCGCGGAGCAGGTCGCGGCGATGATGCCGACCGCCACGCACGAGGCGGGATCGAGCAAGGGCTTCTACCTCGGGCACACGCTGTCAGGGTCCAGGCAGCCGGTCAGGTTCAACCTGCGAGAGGGCTCTGACAGCGACCGCAACGCGACGATCCTCAGCGTCGGCGCGCTCGGATCGGGCAAGACGACGCTGGCGCAGAAGCTCGAGTACGAGGGGTTCCTGCAGGGCGCGAGGGTGATCGACTGCGACCCCAAGGGCGATCACCGCTTCCATCTGCTGCAGGACGTGACGCCGCACGTGGAGCGCGTGACGCTGCGGCCGGACCCGGCGCTGCGCGGCATGCTGGACCCGCTGAGGGTCGCGCCCGCGCATCTGCGTCAGGACGCCGCGGTGTCGTTTCTGCGCGATCTGCTGCCGGGGAGGGCCGAGCCGGCATGGGAGACGGCGGTGGTCGGCGCGGTCGACCGCGTCCTGACGCGCTCGTCCGATCCGACCTGCCGCGAGGTCGTGCGAGCGCTCGCGCGAGGGGGACGAGACCGACGCGCAGGTGGGCAGGGCGCTCGACGTCTACGCCCGCTCCGGGCTCACGCAGCTCGGGTTCGCGGACCCCGCCGTGAAGCTGCCGCCGGTGGGGCACCGTCAGGTCACCTATCTGCCGATCCGCGATCTGCCCGCCCCGCCGCCGGGCATGCCGCGCTCGGAGTACTCCCAGGCCGAGCGGGTGGGCGAGCAGATCGTGCGCCTGATCGCGATGTTCGCGATGCACCTGATGGGCGCCGAGCGGGAGCGGCTGAAGCTGTTCTCCTTCGATGAGGGCTGGCGGCTGCTCGGGGATCCGGTCGGCCGGACGCTGCTGGGTTCCCTGCAGCGCATGGGTCGCTCGGAGCTGGCGGTGCCGATCATCAGCACGCAGCTGGTCACCGACGCGCTGATCGGGGAGCGGGAGTCGCTCGAGAACCTGATCGGTGCGACGTTCGTGTTCGGGATGCGCTCGCACGCGGAGGCGGCGCGCGCGCTCACCCTGCTCGGGCTCGACCCGGAGGACAGGCGGATGTGCCAGAGCCTGCTCGAGCTCGAAGCTGGCCGGTGTCTGTTCCGCGATCACCGCGGGCGGGTGGAGGCGATCCAGGTGGACGTCGTGGTGCCGTCGCTGCTGCGCGCGTTCTCGACCACGCCCGACGAGCTGAGTGAGGACCCGCGCGATCGCGCTCGTGGCGCTCGTGGCGTTCGCGGCGAGCGCGGGAGCCGGATACGGGGCGCCAGCCGCGGCGGCCGTCGCACGCACGGGCAGAGTCGAGCCGACGCGCGCGGCCGATGCGCCGAGCTCGCCCGCGCCCACGCGGGCAGCCGTGAACAGGGCGCCGAGCAGCCCGCCGCTGACCTCAGGCGAAGCAGGCGACGGGCGGCACCGGCGGCGGCGAAGAAGGCGCGGGAGACACGCCGCAGGCGGAAGCGGACCCGCTGGTGAGCAACGGTCTGGGCAGCCCCACGTGCAGGGGAGCGCTCGCAGGCGAACTGTCGGCGACAAGCAGACGCAACTGCGAAACGTCGGGGTTCGTCGCGGCGCCGGCGCCCACCGGGGACTACGGAATCGACGTGCACATCGACACGGGCGTGCTCGGCCTCGGCTCCGGCTGGGTGCCGAGCATCATGCAGGACCTGATCGTGACGCCGCTGTGGATGGCGCTGGTGTGGGCGGTGCACGCGCTGGTCGTGATGCTCGAGTGGTGCTTCACGATCGACCTGCTCGACAGCGCCGCCGCGGCCGGCGTGGGCAGCGGTCTGCGCCAGATGCAGGCGGCGTTCACCGAACCCTGGCTGCCGATCGCGCTGTCGGCGGCGTCGGTGCTGGCGCTCTACCACGGCCTCGTCCGCCGCCGCGTGGCCGAGACGCTCGGCGAGGCGTTGCTGATGGGAGCGATGATGGTCGGGGGGATCTGGGTCATCACCGACCCCGCGGGCACCGTCGGGGCGCTCGGCGAATGGGCCAACCAGGCGAGCCTGGGCACGCTCGCGGTCGCCGCCCGCGGCACGCCGGCGGGCCCGGGGCGGACGCTCGGGAGCAGCCTCGACACGGTCTTCGCCGCGGCGATCGAAGCGCCGTGGTGCTACCTGGAGTTCGGAAACGTCGGCTGGTGTCGTGAGCCGTCCCGGCTGGATCCCGAGCTGCGCGCGGCCGGGCTGAAGATCGCCGCAGACGAGCTTGTCCAGGTTGCCTGCCAGCCGAGCTCAGATCCGCTGACGCCCTGCGAGGCCGCGGGAAGCGCGCAGGCGAAGGCGCTCGAGCACAGCGCCGAGCTGCTGCGCGACGCGCGCAGCAACGGCGCGATCTTCCTCGCGCTCCCAGCGAACGGGCCGGCGCGCAACTCGATCAACGAACAGGGCTCGCTGCTGCGGACTCTCTGCCAGAGCAGCGAAGCGACGAACTGCCGCGGTCCGACCGCTGCGCAGGCCGAGTTCCGCACCGGACGGCGGGACCCGTGGCCGCGGTGGGAGGCCTGCTGCTGATCGCCGCCGGTCTGCTCGGCATGCTGCTGCTGCTCGGGTTCATCGCCCTGCGGCTGCTGACGGCGGCCATCTTCAGCCTGCTGTATCTGCTGCTGGCTCCCGCGATGGTGCTGGCGCCGGCGTTCGGCGAGGGCGGCCGGGCGCTGTTTCGCAGGTGGGTGGCGCAGCTGCTGGGGGCGGTCGTCTCGAAGCTGCGTGTTCTCGTTCCTGCTGGGGGTCGTGCTGGCGGTCGTCGCGATCCTGTCCGACCTGAACGCGCTCGGGTGGTGGACGCAGTGGCTGCTGATGTCGGCGTTCTGGTGGGGCGCGTACATGCGCCGCCACCAGGCGCTCGGCGTCGCCGGGGCGCGCTGGCCGATCGGGGATCGGCCGGCGGGCACGTGGAGCGGCGCTCGGTCGTGCGGCGGATGGGCGACGTGCTCGAGAGCCGCAAAGGGATGGCCGTGGCGCGCTGGGCGAAGAACAGGCGGTCCAGGTCGGCGCCGAGCGTCGAGCAGCGCCGCAAGCGAGCGCAGGCTGGGCACGAGCTGGCGCGGGCCGGCACGGACGAGCAGGTGAGGCGCACGCTGGAGGGCGAGCACCGCGACGCGAGCGCGCGCGCTAAGGCCGCGCCCAAGATCCAAGGGCGGCTGTCGGCCAAGCGCGCTCAGCTGGAGCGTCTCGGGCGCGAGCGCGACAACGCGCTGGCGGGCGGCGACACGCGGCGGGCGGCCGAACTGGGGCACCGCGGCGATCGCGTCGAGGGCGAGATCGAGCGCGAGCAGGAGGCGCTGAACGCTGCGCAGCGGGTTGTGCACAACGGAGCGCAGGCGCAGCGTCGAACGGGCGACGTGTACACACGCGAGCGTCGGGAAGAGCAGGATCGCTTCCTGGACGCCCAGGCGGCGCTGCCGGCTGGCGCGCGGGCACGGGCGGGCGAACGTCGTGACTACGCCGCGCTGTCCGGCCTGGCGGGGTACGGGCGCGAGGAGTACGAGCGGCTGGACTCACGCGGCCAGCGAGCGGCACGCCTGGAGATCGACCGCGAGCTGGCGTTGCGCCAGGAGCTGGCGGAAGCCGCCAGGAGCTTGGCGGGTGGGGAGAAGGTGCGGCTGGGCCGCCGCGAGCGACGCAGGGCGGGCAGGACGTTCGACAGTGCGCTGCACGACCGGATGCGAGACGGTGGGCGCAGCATGCCCGCGTCGCGCAGGACGCGCTCGGGCTTCGATGCCTGGCGGGAGGCCGGGCGCGCCGATCGCGAAGCGAACGGGCGTGAGCCGATCTCCGATCGCTCCAGCGTGATGCGCGACGCGCGCGAGGTGGCGGAGCGGCGCAAACGCCAGCTGGGCAAGGATCGGCCTTGACTGCGGGGTCGGCCACGGTCAGGCCTCGCGGGCTGGACGCGGGAGCAAGGTTGATCGTGCTCGGCGCGGTCGGCGCTGGTGGCGATCGCGTTTGTGCTCGTCGCGGCGCTCGCGCGCTCGGCGCCTCGCTGGGCACCGATGGCGTGTCCGCGTCGCGGTGCTCAGGGCGACGGCGTCTCGGCCCTGGCCCAGCGGGAAATTCCACCCCTGTATCTACGTCTGTACGAGGAAGCCGCGCAACGCTATGGCCTGGACTGGGCGATCCTCGCGGGCATCGGCAAGGTCGAGTGCGACCACGGACGCGATCCTGCTCCGTCGTGCACGCAGGAAGGCGTCGTCAACTCGGCGGGCGCCGGCGGGCCGATGCAGTTCATCGCCTCGACGTGGGCGAAGTATGGGGTGGACGCCGACGGTGACGGCCGGGCCGACCGCTGGGACCCTGCGGACGCGATCTACTCGGCCGCAAACTATCTGCGGGCGTCCGGCGCCCCCGGCAGTTACCGACAGGCGATCTTCGCTTACAACCACGCGGACTGGTACGTGGCCGAGGTGGAGAGCTGGGCAGCCAGGTATCGCGCCCCATCCACCCCGGCGGGTTCGCAGGCGTCGCTCGCCGGCGAGGAAGGCGCGGGAACGCGGGGAAGGTTCGGAAGGCGCGGATACCCGCCTGGCGGGCGAGAGCCCGACGCCGGTACGCTTCATCCCGGGCGAACGGGCGGAGCTATCGCCGGATGACGGCCATCTCGCGCTGGTCCCGGCCGGGGTGCCGGCGACCGTTCAGGCGATGGTGGTGGCGGGCAACGAGCTGCAGGACCTGCCGTACGGCCCGGGCGGGCATCCCGACCCGCTGGGAGCGCTCGAAGAGGACTGCTCGAGCACGGTCAACTACGTGCTCTACCGCTCCGGCGTGCGCCCGCTCGCGGAAATCGTCAGGGACAACCCGCTCGCCCAGGACTACGTGAACTGGGGGGCGCCCGGTCCCGGGCCGGTGGGTGACGATCTACGCGAGCGCGAGCCCGACGCCGCACGTTTTCATGATCATCGCCGGCCTGCGCCTGGACACCTCCCACGACGGCACCGACGTGGGACCGAACCGCTACGAAGACGGCCCGCGCTGGCGGATCCTCGACCACATCCCGACCTGGGCGCGACTGGTCTGTCCGCCACCCGCCGGGGTTGTAAGGTGCCGGGCATGTCAGCCCGCAAGGTCGACTACCTGCTGATCGGCGGAGGCCTCGCCTCGGCGAACTGCGCGCGCTGGCTGCGCGAGGAAGGCGCGCAGGGCGAGGTGCTGCTGGTCGGACGCGAGCCCGACCCGCCGTACAACCGCCCGGAGTGCTCCAAGGGCTACCTGCGCGGCGAGGAGACACGCGAGGAGCCGCTCTTCCGTCCCAACGAGTGGTGGTCGGAGCAGGACGTCGAGCTGCTGACGCGCACGAGCGTCACCGGCCTGGACCTGCAGTCGCGCACGGCGACGCTCTCGAGCAAGGACGAGATCGAGTTCGACAAGGCGCTGATCGCCACCGGCGCCAACGTTCGCCGCCTGAACGTCGAGCGGCTGCGAGCTCGAGCAGATCCACTACCTGCGCACGCTCGCCAACGCCGACGCGATTCGCGCGGGGGTGGCGGACGCCGAGGAGGTGGTGCTGATCGGCGGCTCCTACATCGGCTGCGAGGTGGCCGCGTCGCTGACGGTGATGGGCAAGAGCTGCACGATCGTGATGCAGGAGCAGGCCACGCTCGAACGGAGCTTCGGCGCTCGCGCGGGGCGGTTCTTCCAGGAGCTGCTCGAATCGCACGGCGTGAGGTTTCACCCCGGCGACGAGCTGGAGCGCTTCGAGGGGGACGGCACCGCCGCCGGAAGCGCTGGTCGGGTCGCGAAGGTCGTCGCCCGCAGTGGCCTGGAGCTGGCGGCCGACGCGGTCGTGGTGGGCGCCGGCGTGACCCCCGACGTGCAGCTCGCGCAGCGGGCCGGCCTCGATATGGGTGAGCGGGGAGGGGTGCGCTGCTCGTCGCGCCTGGAGAGCTCGGCGCCCGGCGTGTTCGCCGCGGGAGACATCTGCGAGTACGACTCGCTGATCCACGGCATGCCGATGCGCATCGAGCACTGGGACGTGGCCTTCAACCAGGGCAAGACCGCCGCCCTGAACATGCTCGGCAGGGACATACCGCACGAGGTCGTCCCCTACTTCTACTCCGTGCTGGGCACCTGGGGCGAGCTCGAGTACGTCGGGCCGGCGCTCGAGTGGGATCAGGAGATCCTGCGCGGATCCTTCGAGGACGGCTCCTTCACCAACTGGTACCTCGAGGACGGCGCAGTCAGGGCGGCGCTGACGTTCGGCCGCTCCGACGACCTCGACGCCGCGCGGCGGCTGATCGTCGACGGGTCCGTGCTGGACGAGCGCCAGCGGGCCGCGCTGGCCGACCTCGACTCGGATCTCGCCTCGGTCGGGTCCTAGGCCCGGGGCGGGGCCGGGAGATGGTGGCGAGCGTCCCGCAGTTCACCCGCGAAGCCCAGCACCTGCTGCGCGCCCCCGGCCTGTTCGACTGGTCGACGGTCACGCTGCTGGCGCTGGTCGTCTACGTCTACGCGGTGGAGGTCGAGCGATCCAACTGGAACGCGGTGCTGGCGGGCATCGCCTTCTGGCTGATGGACTGGGTGAACGAGATCGTCAACGCCCTCGTCCTGCACTTCGACGGCCACGCCGCGCTGTGGACGGTCACAGGCCGCAGCAGCTTCGTGATCCTGATCGGCCTCACGGTCGAGATATCGCTGTTCTTCGCGATCAACGGCGTGATCTTCGCGAAGCTCCTGCCGGCCGAGCGCTGCGCGCGGATCCTCGGCCTCCCCAACCGCTGGGCGCTGGCGATCGGGCTCTCGCTCGTCTCCGTGGGGGTCGAGCTGCTCCTGCACGCCGACGGGGTCTTCCACTGGTACTACTGGTGGTGGAACGTGGCCAGCTTCCCCGTGATCGTGGTGTTCGGCTACCTGACCTTCTACGTGGTCGCGTTCACGGTCTACGACATGTCCCGGCGGGTGCGCCAGGTGCAGGTGGTGGGCCTGCTGGCGGGCATCGACCTGATCGCCGGCCTCGTCTTCGGCCCGCTGCTGGGCTGGATCTGAGCCAGCTCGCGAGGAGTGGGTGCCCGCCCCGCCCGCCCGCCCGCGCGCGCCGGCTGCTCGGCGGACGAGGCCACCAGGAACGAGGCTCCGAGCGTGGAGTAGGATTCCTCCGTCCATACGGTCGGTGGTCAAGGGAAGCCGGTGAGAATCCGGCGCGGACCCGCCACTGTGACCGGGGATGCCCATCGTGGCACGCCAAGCCGGCGTGCAGCCACTGACCCGCCGACGGCGGGATGGGAAGGCGCGAAGGGTAGGCCCGGGAGCCAGGAGACCTGCCTCCGACCGAAGCCCACACGCCCTCGTGGAAAGGGGTTGGCTCCATGCTCACATCTCGTCGTATCGCTCTGGCGCTCGGCGCCGCGTGCATCTCGCCGTCCGTGTCCGCGTCACCGGCCCTCGCGGCCGGACCGGCGACGGTCACGGTCAGGGTGGAGGGTCTGACCGAAACGTTGCTCCCAGCGACTCAGGTGACGACCACGACCGAACCGGTCGTCAAGGATGGCAAGCCGGAAGACTCCTGCTCCGGGACAAGCTCTCTCGGCGCGCTGCAAATCGTAACCGGAGGCAACTGGAGCGGCCCGTGGGACGCTGAATTCAAACAGTATGAGATCTACTCGATCGAGGGCGAGAACCACGTTTTCGAAGAAGCGCCGGCGAACTACTACTGGTCGTTCTGGCTGAACCACAAAGAAGAAGAAGTGGGAGCGTGCGAGGCGGAACCGGAAAGCGGCGAGGAAGCTCTGTTCTTTCCGGCCTGCTTTGGCGAAGCATGCCCGCCCGCGCAGCTTCCGCTCGGCATCCAGGCGCCGCCCAGCGCCAATGTCGGTGAAAAGGTCTCGGTCACGGTCAACAGGTACAGCACCGGCGGTGTCGCTTCGCCGGCGAACGGCGCGTCCGTCGCGTACGAAGGAGAAGAGGCGCCCACGGACTCCAGCGGCCATGCCACGCTGGAATTCGCCCATGCCGGAGAGCTGACGGTGCGCGTCAGCGCGCCCGAATCGGTTCGCACGGAGGCGATCGTCTGTGTCCACAACGGCAACGACGGCACCTGCGGCACGCCCGCCTCCTCCGGCTCCTCCGGCTCCGCGGGCGCCGGCGCGTCCACGGCAGAAGGCGGGGTGGACAGCTTCAAAGCAGCCGTCAGTCCCTACAAAGGCCCCTACGCGCTGGTGGCCGACGTCACCGGATTGATCGACGGCCACGTCTACCGGCGCGGGCACGCACCGAGGATCCTTTCCGGCACGATCTTCTCGCACAGCGCCGTGTCCTCGATCAGCCTGGAGCTCCGCCGCGAGTACGGGGGTCGCTGCTACGCCTATGAAGGGATCAGGGAGCGCTTCCTGTCCGCCCGCTGCGGCGAGGGCGCCTTGTTCAAGGTCTCAGGCAACGGCGTGTTCTCATACCTTCTGCCGTCCGCTCTGGCTCCCGGACGCTACGTTCTCGACGTCCAGGCCACGGATGTCGCGGGCAACCGCACGACGCTCGCCCGTGGCACCTCGAGGATCGTGTTCTATGTTCGCTAGACGCGTCAGCGTCTTCGCGCTGGCGGCGCTCGCGCCCGCGGTGCTCGCCGCGGCGTCGGTCAACGCGCGGCCCGCAGCCCGCAGCTCGGCGGGAGCGCCCAGCGTGCAGAGCATGATCGTCGGCTCCAGCGGAGCGATCCTCTCCTCGGCCCGCACGCTCACCGCGAGCGCGACCACCGTGCGCATCGGCGCCAAGAGCTGTGCCGTGGCCGCCGGCACGCCGCTGGCCGTGCTCGCCGCCGTCCGGCGGGCGGGCGGGCCGGGGTTCGCGCTGCGCGACTACGGCGACTGCAACACCTCGCCGCAGAAGCTCCGGCGAGCTGTTCGTCTACTCGCTGGGCGGTGAGACAAACCGCGGGCAGAGCGGCTGGGAGTACAAGGTCGACGGCGTCTCCGGCACGACCGGCGCGGGCGATCCGAGCGGCCCGCTGGGCGACGGCCGGCTTCTGCGCTCCGACCAGCGCGTGCTGTGGTTCTGGTGTCAGGCCTCCGGCGGCGGCTGCCAGCGCACGCTCGAAGTCGCTCCGTCGAGCGCCACCGTCTCCCCGGGCGCCTCGTTGAGCGTGACGGTGAGCGGTTATGAAAACGAAGGCCGCGGCGCGCCCATCACCGGGGCGATCGTCACGCTCGGCACGGATTTCGCCTCCACGGGGTCCGGCGGCCGGGCGAGCCTGATTGCCCCCTCCACGCCAGGCCGCTACCAGCTGAGCGCCACACGCCGGGGTCTGGTGCCGTCGTTCCCGCAGACGATCGTGGTCAGGTGAGGCCGCCGCCGCCAAATCTCGCTGTCGCGCTGGCCGCCGTGGCCGCTGTGCTGGCGCTTGTGGGCTGCGGCCTCGGCGCCGGACCGGCGCCGAGCGCCATCCAGTTGCTCGTCACGCGCGACTTCGGTGCTCGCGTGCTGCGCCCCAAAGGGCGCCTCGAGGTGAGCGGGCAGGAGACGGTGATGAGCCTGCTGATGCGCAACTACCCCGTGAGCACGCGCTACGGCGGGGGCTTCGTGCAGAGCATCGACGGGCTCCCGGGCGGCCAGGAAGCCGGGGAGCCGGTCGACTGGTTCTACTTCGTCAACGGCGTCGAGGCGCCCAAGGGCGCGGCCGCGACCAACGTGCATCCCGGCGATCACATCTGGTGGGACCGGCACGACTGGAGCCAGACCGAGGAAGTCCCCGCCGTCGTCGGGTCCTTCCCCGAGCCGTTCCTGAACGGCACCGAAGGCAAGCGGCTGCCGGTGCGCGTCGAATGCGCGTCCGTCTCCGGCTACGCGTGCCGTGCGGTCACCGCGAGCCTGCGTGCTTTCGACGTCCCTGCGGCGATCGCCGCGATCGGCAGCGGCGGCGCGCCGGAAACGCTGCGTGTGATGATCGGGCCGTGGGCCCGTCTGTCGGGCGATCTGGAGGCTCAGAGCGTCGCGCGCGGGCCGCGCGCAAGCGGCGTCTACGCGCGCTTCTCGGCCAACGGGCAAACGCTCACGCTGCTCGACCAGAACGGCCGGCCGGTGCAGACGCTGCTCGCCGGCGCGGGGCTGATCGCCGCCACGCGGCGCGCGGAAGAAGCGCCCGTGTGGGTGGTCACGGGAACCGACGACGCGGGCGTGGAACGCGCCGCGCACGCCTTCAATCAGGCCACGCTCCAGGATCGCTTCGCGGTGGCGCTGACGCCGGGCGGCGCGGTGGGGCTGCCGGAGGTCGGCGGGTGAGGACGATGGCCGGGCCGACCCGCATCGCCTACCGGCGCCGCGCCAGCCCGCTGCACGCGGCCCGCGCGCCGATCGCTGCGGCCTATGGCGTCGCGCTGGCCGGCGCCGCGTTGATCGACGAACACCCGCTGCTGCTCGGCGCGCTGCTGCTGGCGGTGCTGGCGGCCGGCGTGGCCGCGGGCGTAGGTCGCGCAGCTCCTCGGCGCCGCCCGCCGCGCGGCCCTGCCGATCGTGCTGCTGACCGTGCTGGTCAACGTGCTCGTCGAGCCGCGGCGGCCTCACCGTGTTCGCGCGCCTCGGCGACTGGGGGGTGCTCGGGCAGGTCAATTTGACGCTCGAGGCGGTCGTGTACGGGCTTGTCTTCTCCCTGCGTCTGCTCGTGGTCACCCTCGCCTGCCTGCTCGTCGTCTGCGCGGTCGACCCCGACGAGCTGCTGTTCGCCTTTAGGCGCGTGTCGCCTCGCTCCGCGCTCACCGCCGCGCTCGCGACGCGGATGCTCCCTGTGCTCGGTGAGGACGCGCGGCGGCTGGCCGAGGCACAGCGCTGCCGCCCCGACGGCGGCGCGGGGGGAGTCCGGGGCAAGCTTTCGATCCTGCGTGCGACCGTCGGCGGGGCGCTGGAGCGCTCGCTGGACGTGGCCGCCGTGCTCGAGATGCGCGGCTACGGCGCGGCGGGCAGAGCGCCCGCGGCGCCGCGCGCCTTCTCGCGCCACGACCTGGCGTTCGCGGCCGCCGCCGTCGGGCTGATCGCCCTGTCGGTGCTCGCGGCCGTGCTCGCAGCCGCACCGTTTCATGCGTATCCGCTCGTGAGCGTGGCGCTGACGCCTTCGGCGTTCGTGTTCGCGGCGCTGCTCCTCGCGCTGGCGCTCGTCCCGTTCGCCGACCGCCGGGGGATAGTGCCGTGAGCGCTCTGCGCTTCGAGCACGTCAGCTACAGCTACCCGGGCGCCGGGACCGACGCGCTGCGCGAGGTCAGCCTGTCGGTGGCGGCGGGCGAGTTCTGCGTGATTGCCGGCCTGTCGGGGTCGGGCAAGTCGACGCTGCTGCGCGCCGCCGCCGGCCTGGTGCCGCACTTCCACGGCGGCACGTTCTCCGGCACCGTCACCGTCGGCGGGCTCGATACACGCGAGCACGGCCCCGCGGACATCGGCGTGATCGCCGGCACGCTGCTCCAGGACCCGGAGACCCAGATCGTCATGAGCACCGTGCGGGCCGAGCTCGCGCTCGCGCTCGAGAACCGGGGACGCGCCGCCGCCGCGGTCGCCAGGGCCGTCGAGGAGACCTCGCTCGCCCTGGGGATAGCGCACCTGCTCGACCGGCCCACCGGAGAGCTCTCCGGTGGGGAGCTGCAGCGCGTGGCCCTGGCCGCCGCGCTCGTCTCGCGTCCGCGCCTGGTGCTGCTCGACGAGCCGACCTCCCAGCTGGATCCCGTGGCCGGCGACGAGCTGATCTGGCAGCTGCGCCGGCTCAACCAGGAGTCAGACACAGCGGTGGTCCTGATCGAGCACCGCCTCGAGCGCTGCCTGGCGGCGGCCGACCGCGTGATCGCGCTCGCCGACGGGAGGCTCGTCTGCGACCTGGACCCGCGCGGCTTCCTTGAATGGGCCGCCCGCCAGGCGCCGGCGCTGCAGACCCCCGGGGCGCGTCTGCTCGACATGGCCGGGCTGCGGCCGCCGCCCACCGGCGTCAAGCAGGCGCGCGCGACGTTGCGCCGGCACGGCCTGCTCGCGCTGGCGGACGGGTCGCAGAGGAGCCCCTCCGCGAGCACCGATCCCCTGGCTGTCGGGCGCTGGCGCAGGCGTGCGAGCAGGCTGCTCGGGAGAGGGGAGAGGGAGGCCGTGCCAGCGCTCGATATGCGGGGCGTCTGGCATGAGCTGCGCGAGGGGCCGGCGATCCTGCGTGGCGTCGATCTCGAGCTGCACGGGGGCGAGCCGGTCGTCCTGATGGGTCGCAACGGAGCTGGCAAGTCGACGCTCCTGCGCCATGCCGCCGGCCTGCTGGACCCGACCCGCGGGAGCGTCGCGCGCAGCGGGCGGGTGGCGCTGCTGTTGCAGAACCCGGGCGACTACTTCCTGCACGAGCGCGTCGAGCAGGAGGCGCCGGCCTCGGCACTCGTCCTCGCCGGGCTCGCCGGCCTCGGCGAACGTCACCCCCGCGACCTCTCCGGCGGGCAGCGTCAGCGCCTGGCGCTGGCGATCGTGCTCGGCGGCGAGGAGCCGGCGGCGGTGCTCGCGCTCGACGAGCCCACGCGGGGCATGGACAGGGCCGCCAAGCAGCGTCTCGCGCGGTGGCTGGGAGAACGGGCGGGCGAAGGACTCGCCGTGGTCGTCGCCACGCATGACGCCGAGTTCGCCGCCGACTTCGCCTCCCGCGCGGTGCTGCTCGCCGACGGACGGGTGATCGCGGACGGGCCGATAGAGGAGATCCTCGCCGGCGGCTGGTACTTCGCCACCGAAACCGCGCGCATCCTCGACGGCGCTCACGGCGCGCTGCGCCCCGAGCAGGGGGCAGAGCTGCTGCGGGCGGCGATGCCTCCGGCGGCGCCCCCGCTCGCGGCCGTGGTGCAGGAGGTGCCACGTTGAGCTGGCAGCTCGTCTCCTTCGCGCTCGTGCTGGTCTCGCTCGCGCTGTCGTTCTGGTGGTATGAGCGCTCGCGCCCGCCGGCGAAGCTGATCGCCGTCGTCGCCACCCTCGCGGCGCTGGCCGCGCTCGGGCGCGACGCCTTCGCCGCGGTCCCGGACGTCAAGCCGATCACCGCGATCGTGCTCGTCAGCGGCGTCGCGTTCGGCGCCGGCCCCGGCTTCGCCGTCGGCGCGCTGTCGGGGCTGGCGTCGAACATCCTGCTCGGCGAGGGCCCGTGGACGCCCTGGCAGATGCTCGGCTGGGGGCTGGTGGGGCTGGTCGGGGCGGTGCTCGGTCGGCTCACCGGGCGGCGCATGACGCCGCTGGCGCTCGCGCTCGCGTGTGCCGTCTCGGCAGAGGTCTTCAACCTGGTCGTCGACCTCTACACGTGGACGGGGACCGGCAGCAAGACGCTCGCCGGATTTGGCCTAGTGCTCGGCCAGGCTTCGGTCTTCGATATCACCCACGTCATCGCCAGCTTCGCCTTTGGCCTGGCCTTCGGGGGCGTGCTGCTGCGAATGCTCATGCGCGTGCGCTCCCGCCTGCAGGTGAGCTGGGAGCCCGCCGGCGCGGCGCGGCTCCCCGGCCGGTCGGGCAGCCCGGCGTCGCTGGGCGTGCCGCCGCCGGCCGCAGCGCTGCTGCTGGCGATCGCCGGGCTCGCGATCGGCGTGCCCGCCGCCGCACGCGCCATGACAACCGCTCACCGCGCGTCCGTCGGCGCCTTGCCCGCCACGCTCGCCGACTCCGCGGCCCGTGTGGACATCGCGCGCGAGGTCGCCTTCCTGGCGGCCGCGCAGAACCCCGACGGCGGCTTCGGGAGCGCGCAGGGTCAGACCAGCAGCGAGCTCTACACGGCCTGGGTCGCGATCGGGCTCGCGGCCGCCGGTCGCGACCCGCTGAGCCTGCGCCGCGACGGCCACACAGTTCTCGACGCCCTCCGGGGCGAAGCTTCGACTCTCGAAGGTGCTGGCGATCTCGAGCGGACGATCCTCGCGCTGCACGCGTGCGGCGTCTCCGTGCGTTCGCTGCCCGGGGGAGATCCGGTGGCCAGGCTGCTTCGCTTCCGCGCCGGCGACGGCTCGTTCGGCCATCTGAGCAACGTGACCGCGTTTGCGGTCCTCGCGCTGCGCGCCGCCGGCTACTCCGCCGGCGGCCCGATCGTGCGCGGCGCCGCGCGCTGGCTGGAGCGCCAGCAGGAAGCCGACGGCGGCTTCGGCTTCGCCGGCCGTGGCGGGGGCAGCGACGTCGACGACACCGCAGCCGTGGTGCAGGCGCTCGTGCAGGCCGGAGTGCGCGAGGGGCCGATCCTCACGCGTGCGAGCAGCTTCATCACGAGCGCCCAGAACCTCGACGGCGGCTTTCCAGAGCAGCCGGGTGGCCAATCCAACGCCCAGTCGACCGCCTGGGCGATCCAGGGCCTGATTGCCGCCGGGCGCAACCCCGCGACGGTCACGCGCGCGGGCAGCCGCTCGCCGCTCGGCTACCTCGAGAGCCTGATCGCCCCGGATGGAAGCGTGCGCTACTCCCGCACGGGCTCACAGACGCCCGTGTGGGTGACCGCGCAAGCACTGACCGCGCTCGCCGGCACGCCGCTTCCGATCGCGCCCGTGGCAGTCGGGGCGGCGCGGTCGACCGCGACGTCGGCCTCTTACTCCTCGCCGCAGCCGCGCCACACCGGCGCCCGCAGCGCCCGGCGGCCCACGGACGCGTCGAGAGCGCCCGCGGCGCAGGCCAGCGGCCGCGACGGGATCGGCCGCGCGCTCGGTGCGCTTCTCGGGGTCGCCCGCGCGCTCACGGTGTTCCTCGGAAGCGTGCTCGCGCCGGCAGCGGGGTGATCATTCACCCACCCTTTAGCGAACGTCGTACCCTGGTGGGGAACATGCCGGGACACGCGTACACCGCCGGGGCGATGCCTCCGAGGCCGGTCGCCCGGCGCGCCGCACGCTCCGGAGCCGCGGGCGCCCTCGGCCTGGCCGGCCTGTGCGTGGTGGCACTGGCGCTGGTCTGGGTCGTCGCCGAGCTGGTGCCGGCAGCCCAGCTGAAGGACGCGGTGGCGCTGCACGACTTCACGCTCCTCAGCCGACCTCGCGTGGACGGGCCCGCGAGCTTCCTGCTGCACCTGCTCGACCCGCTGCAGTTCGTCCTCTGGGGCGTCGCGCTGATGGCGGTCGCGGTCGCCCGCGATCGCCCGCGGGTCGCACTGGCGGTCGCGGCGCTGATGGCGCTCGCTCCGCTCACATCCGAGACGCTCAAGCCCCTGCTCGCCCATCCACACGTCCAGATCGGGGTGGTCTACATCGGCCCCGCGTCGTGGCCGAGCGGCCACGCGACCGCCGCGCTCGCGCTCGTCCTGTCCGCGGTGCTCGTCGCGCCACCTCGCCTGCGACCCCTGGTGGCGAGCGTCGGCGGGGTGTTCGCCGTGGCCGTCGGCTGCGCGCTGCTGATCCTCGCCTGGCACATGCCCAGCGATGTCCTCGGCGGCTACCTGGTGGCCGCGTTCTGGGCGGCGCTCGCCGTCGCCGCTCTGCGCGCCGCCGATCGACGCTGGCCGCCCCGCGCCCACCCGTAGCCGTACCCCACCCCACCCGCCCGCGCGCGGCAGCCTTCGGCGGGGCTCAGGAGGGCGGCGCGGCGTCCGACCCGTGCGCGCCGGGGTCCCACAGCGGCTCGGCGCCCTCACGTTCGCCCTCGCCCGTCTGGGCGTTGGTCGCGCGGCTGAGGATGAACAGCAGGTCCGAGAGCCTGTTCAGGTAGCGTACGACCTCGGGGTTCACCTCCGCGCCGACGGCGATCGTGCGGCGCTCCGCGCGGCGGCAGACGGTGCGGCAGACGTGCAGGTGAGCCGCCGCCGGGCTCCCACCGGGGATGACGAACGAGCGCAGCGGCTCGAGCGTGGCGTTGACCTCGTCGCAGGCCTGCTCGAGCCATTGCGTGTAGTCGGCCGCCACGCGCAGCCGCTCGCGCGCGGATGCATCGGTCGTTCCACCCGTGCCGCCGCCCCCGCCGCCCGCCGCGGGGGCGGGCACCGACAGGTCGGCCCCCACGTCGAGCAGGTCGTTCTGCACGCGGCGCAGCCACTCGGCGAACCTCTCGGAAAGGCCCGGTTGCAGCACGGCCACGCCGATCGTCGCGTTCAGCTCGTCGACGGTGCCGTAGGCCTCCACGCGCGGATGCAGCTTGGACACCCTGCTCATGTCTCCGAGGTGGGTCTCGCCCCCGTCGCCGAGCTTGGTGTAGATGCGGGTCAGGTTCACTGTCATAGCCAGATCCGGCGTCCAGCCGGCTCCTTTGATGATATGGCCGCCGTCCGGGCGGCCCCGATCGAGTCTCGCACACCGCGCTGCCGGCCATCCGTGGGATCGGATACGTTCTCGCTCCTCATATGCGGATCGGGGTTCCGAAGGAGACCGCGGCGGGCGAGCACCGGGTGGCGCTGGTGCCGGAGGTCGTGAGCAAGCTGAAGGCCAGGGGCCTCGACGTGATCGTGCAGCGCGACGCCGGCGCGGACGCGATGCTGACCGACGCGGCGTTCACCCTCGCCGGCGCGCAGATCGCGCACGACGCCGCCGAGGTCTGGCACTGCGACGTGGTCGTCACGATCGCCCCGCCCGACCCGCAGGCGATCAGCGGGCTCGGGTCCGGCTCGATCCTGATCGGCTTCCTGTCGCCGCTGACCAGCCCGCGGACCACGCGAGCGCTCGCCGACGCCAAGGCGACGGCGTTTGCGATGGAGGCGATTCCCCGCATCTCGCGGGCGCAGGCGATGGACGCGCTGTCCTCGCAGAGCAACGTCGCCGGCTACCGGGCGGCGCTGCTGGGCGCCGAGGAGATGGGACGCTTCTACCCGATGCTGATGACCGCCGCCGGCACCATCCCGCCGGCCAAGGTGCTCGTCCTCGGCGTCGGGGTCGCCGGGCTGCAGGCGCTCGCGACCGCCAAGCGCCTGGGAGCGCGCACGACCGGCTACGACGTCCGCCCCGAGGTCGCCGAGCAGGTGCAGTCGCTCGGCGCCCAGTGGCTCGACCTCGACGTCGAGGCCAGCGGCGAGGGCGGCTACGCGCGCGAGCTGACCGAGCAGGAGCGCGCGCGCCAGCAGCAGGCGCTGACCGACGCGATCAAGGGCTTCGACGTGGTGATAACGACCGCGCTCGTGCCGGGCAGGCCGGCGCCGAAGCTGGTGACGGCCGAGGCGGTGGAGGGCATGAAGCCGGGCTCGGTGATCGTCGACCTCGCCGGCGAGGCCGGCGGCAACTGCGAGCTGACCCAGCCCGGCCAGACGGTCGTCCGCCACGACGTCAAGATCGCCTCGCCGCTGAACCTGCCCGCGAGCATGGCCGAGCACGCCTCGCAGCTGTTCGCCCGCAACGTGCAGGCCCTGCTCGAGCTGTTCGTCGGCGAGGACGGCCAGCTGCAACTGGACTTCGACGACGAGATCGTCAAGGGCGCGTGCATCGTGCGCGACGGCGAGATCGTCAATCCAGGGGCAAAGGCCGCGGTGGACGCGGCGGGCGGCGCGACGCCCGCCGGAGGCACCTCCTAGATGATCCTCGCCAGCACCCTCACCACCAACCTGTCGATCCTCGTGCTGGCCGGCTTCATCGGCTTCGTCGTGATCTCCAAGGTGCCCAACACCCTGCACACGCCGCTGATGTCCGGCACCAACGCGATCCACGGGATCGTCCTGCTCGGCGGCCTGCTGGTCGTCGGCCTGTCGGGCAACGGCACGTTCAACAAGGTCATCCTCGTGATCGCGATCACGTTCGGAACGATCAACATCGTCGGCGGCTTCCTGGTCACCGATCGCATGCTCGAGATGTTCAAGTCCAAGCCGAAGTCGGGCGCGGGGGGCGCCGGTGAGGGCGAGGAGCGCGGCAAGGGGAAGGCGCCGTGATCGGACCGCCTCTCGCCACTTCCTTCCTGCAGAGCCAGAGCTTCCTCGACGTCCTCTACATCATCGCCTTCGCGCTGTTCATCCAGGGCTTGAGGGGCCTCGCCGGTCCCACGACCGCGGTGCGCGGAAACCGCATCGCGGCCGTCGGCATGGGAATCGCCGTGGTCGCCACCCTGCTCAATCGGTCCGAGGGCAACTGGGGCCTGATCGCCCTTGGCATCGCTCTCGGCACGGCCGTCGGCGTGCCCGCCGCGCGCCAGGTGAAGATGACGGCGATGCCGCAGATGGTGGCGCTGTTCAACGGCGTGGGCGGCGGCGCGGTGTTCCTGATCTCCTGGTCGGAGTTCCGCCTCACCCACGGCTACACGGGCACCGCGACGTACATCACGATCTTCTCGCTGTTCGCCGCGATCGTCGGGTCGGTTTCCTTCTGGGGGTCGAACATCGCTTTCGGAAAGCTCCAGGAAATCCTTCCCGGGCGCCCGATCACCCTGGGCGCCACCCAGCAGATCGTCAACCTCGTGCTGTTCACCCTCGCTGTCGCGGCCGGCGTCTACATCGCCACGGGCGAGCACGCCCAGGGGCTCTTCATCGGCATGCTCGTGTGTGCCGCGCTGCTGGGCAACGCGGTCGTGCTGCCGATCGGGGGTGCGGACATGCCCGTGGTGATCTCGATGCTGAACGCATGCACGGGGCTGTCCGCCGCCGCGACGGGCATCGCGCTGAACAACCCCGCGCTGATCGTCGCCGGGATGATCGTGGGCGCCTCCGGCTCGATCCTCACGAACCTGATGGCCACCGCCATGAACCGCTCGATCCCGGCGATCGTCGCCGGCGGGTTCGGCGGCGGCGGGGTCGTCGAGGGCGCCAGCGGAGCCGGCGAGCACGCGGGCGCGGTTCGTGCGACGACCGCCGCCGACGCCGCCATCCAGCTCGCCTACGCCAACCGCGTGGTGGTCGTACCGGGCTACGGCATGGCGGTCGCCCAGGCCCAGCACGCCGTGCGCGAACTGACCAGGGAGCTGGAGGATCGCGGGGTGGAAGTCAGCTATGCGATCCACCCGGTTGCCGGGCGCATGCCCGGGCACATGAACGTGCTGCTGGCGGAGGCGGACGTCCCCTACGACCAGCTCAAGGAGATGGACGACGCCAACCCGGAGTTCGCGCGCACGGACGTCTCGCTGGTGATCGGCGCCAACGACGTGACCAACCCGGCGGCCAAGAACACGCCCTCCTCGCCGATCTACGGCATGCCGATCCTCGAGGTCGCCGACAGTCATTCGGTGATCGTGATCAAGCGCTCGATGAACCCTGGGTTCGCGGGCATCGAGAACGAGCTCTACTACGACCCCAAGACCACCATGCTGTTCGGCGACGCCAAGACCGCGGTCAGCGAGATCACCGCCGAGCTCGCCCAGATCTGAAGCCCGCCCCCGCCTCCAGCGCCGGTCCGCCGATCCGAGCCCGCCCACCCGCTCTGCGAGACTGCGCTCGTGATCGAGCGCAGCCAGGCTCTAGCGGCCCTCGCGCGCGACGAGTTCGACGTCGTCGTCGTCGGCGGCGGCATCACCGGCGCGGGTGTCGCCCTGGACGCGGCCACGCGCGGCTACAGCGTCGCCCTGCTCGAGCGCGCGGACTACGCCTCGGGGACCTCCAGCCGCTCGAGCAAGCTCATCCACGGCGGTCTGCGCTACCTGCAGAACTTCGACCTCGGGCTCGTGCGCGAGGCGCTGCTGGAGCGTCAGCTGATGGTGGCGCTCGCGCCGCACCTCGTCCGTCCGCTGCCGCTGGTCGTGCCCGCCTTCGAGGGCGCCCGCCCCGACCGCCTGATGGGCGTCGGCCTGAACCTCTACGACGTGATGTCCGTCGACCGGGATCGCCTGCCTGCGCCCCTCGGGGTGCGCTCGCGGCGGGGCAGACGCGCACGGGCCGAACGGCCGCAGGGCGAGGGCTCGGCCCAGCCGGAGGACGGCACAGGCGAGTCCTGGAGCCCGGAGCGCCACCGCGTGATCTCGGGAGAGGAAGTGCTCGAGCTGCTGCCGGCGCTGGCCGCGCGCGAGCCGACGAGCGGCTACCTGTTCTACGACTGCCAGACGGACGACGTGCGCCTCGTGCTGACGGTGCTCGGCGAGGCCGAGCGCTTCGGCGCGGTCTGCGCCAACCGCCTCGACGTCACCGGGCTGCTCGAGCAGGACGGTCGCGCCCACGGCGTGCGGGTCCTCGACGCCGAGAGCGGCGAGCGCTTCGACGTGCGCGCCGCCAACGTGGTCAACGCGACGGGCGTCTGGGTCGACGAGCTGCAGTCCGCGCGAGCTCCACGAGGAGGCCGAGCTGCCGCGCATCCGGCCCAGCCGCGGGACGCACGTGACGATCAGCCACGAGGACCTGCCGCTCGTCGGCGGCGCGATCGTGCCCGCCGGCGGCGGGCGCTCGATCTTCGCGCTGCCGTGGCTCGGACACACCCTCGTGGGCACGACCGACAACGACTACGAGGGCCCGCTCGACCACATCAAGCCCTCGCCCGATGACGTCGACTACCTGCTGGAGGCGCTCAACGCCTTCTTCGGCACGGCATTCGGGCCCGCCGAGCTGACCGGCGCGTTCGCGGGCGTGCGGCCGCTGATCTCCACCGGCGACCCGAAGAAGTCGGTGGACATCTCGCGCAAGGCCGAGCTGTATGAGACCTCCTCGGGGATGATCACAATCACCGGCGGCAAGCTCACGACCTGGCGGCGCATGGCCAAGATGACCGTCGATCGCCTGGTCGAGCGCGACGCCCGCGACGCTCCCTGCCGCACGCACGAGATCCCGCTCGGCCAGGCGATCGCCGTGGAGGAGCTGCCGCGCGTGGAGGGCGTGGGGCGGGTGGGACCTGATCCCTACCAGGCGCTGGCCTCTCGCTACGGCCACGCCGCCCACGACGTGCTCGCGCTGGCGGCCGACCGCGGAGAGCTCGCCCAGCCGATCGTCGACGGCCTGCCCGACCTCCTCGCAGAGGCGGCGCTGGCCGCTCGCCGCGAGCAGGCGCGCAGCATCGGCGACGTGCTCTTGCGACGCACCCGCCTCGGGCTGCTGGCGGCACGCGAGCTGACCGGCGAGCCGGTGCAGCGCGTGGGCGAGGTCATGGCGCGGGAGCTCGACTGGAGCCGTGAGCGGCTCACCCTCGAGCTGACCCGCTTCGCCGAGGAGGCCCGCGCCGAGGGGATCGTCGCGGAGGCGCGGCCGGCGGAGAGCGTCCATCCGGCCGGCTCCCAGCCGCCGGAGCCGGTGCCGTGAACGCCCCCGCGCACCGCCTGCGCGCCGTCGAGCTGACGCTCCAGCTGGGCGAGCGGCCGTGGTTGATGGGGATCGTCAACGCCTCGCCGGACTCCTTCAGCGACGGCGGGCTGCACGCGAGCCTCGACGCGCGGCTGGAGCTGGCCCGGGAGCTGCTGGCCGCGGGAGCCGACATCCTGGATATCGGGGGAGAGTCGGCCTCCACCGCCCGCCCGCCGGTCGCTCCCGGGGAGGAGATCGAGCGGGTCGTGCCGCTCGTGCAGCGGGTTGTCGACGAGCTGGGGGCGCTCGTGTCGGTCGACACCTACAAGCCCCCGGTCGCGCACGCCGCGATCGCCGCCGGGGCGAGGATCGTCAACGATGTCAGCGGCCTGCGCGACCCGGCGCTGGCCGAGGTGTGCGCGCAGACCGGCGCTGCCCTCGTGGTCATGCACACCCGCGCCGCGCCGCGCGAACGGCTGCAGGACCCGGGTCTCTACGGCGACATCACCGGCGAGGTGCTGGACTTCCTGCGGGAGCGCATCGCGGTGGCGATCGCACACGGGGTGGCGCCCGAGCAGCTCCTGCTCGATCCCGGTCCGGACTTCGCCAAGACGCCGGCGCAGACGATCCGGCTGCTGGCGCAGGTGGGGCGCCTGCACGAGCTCGGGCGGCCGCTGCTGATGGCGATCTCGCGCAAGGACTTCATCGGCGCCCTCACCGGGCGCCCGCCGCGCGCGCGCCTGGCCGGCACCCTGGCCGCGCTCGCCCACGGCGTGGAGCAGGGCGCGCACATCTTCCGCGTGCACGACGTCGCCGCCGCTGCCGACTTCCTCGCCGTGCGCGCCGCGCTCGCCGGCGAGACCGAGCCGAGCAGGGATCTCGGGCTGCCCGATGAGATCCGCTACGAACGGCTCGCGACCGAGTAGCCCGCCGGACAGCCGGGTCGCCCGGGCCGGAGCAGTCCGGGCGAGCCGCTAGGCTGAGAGTCGTTAACGGGTGCCAGCCGCTGTCCAACGCGGCGGGACGCCAACCGCCCATCCACTAGGAAAGAGGGAACATCCGATGGCAGTACTCGAGCGCTCCGAGCTGGAGGCCAGTCCGCTGGCCGACCTGCACGCAATCGCCAACCAGGTCGGTCTCGAGGGCTTCAGGCGCCTGCGCAAGGCAGAGCTGGTCGATGCGATCCTCGGCGAGGCGAGCTCGACCGGGGAGCGGGACGGCGGCACGCCGGGCCCCGAGGAGGAGCGCGACCGACCGGCGGCAGCGCCGGGGGAGCCGGTGGCGGGCCAGCGCCCGCGCAGGCGTCGCTCGCTGCGCTCCCGCCGCTCGCGGGACGACGACGCCGTCGGCGCCACCACCGAAGCCGCCGACGCCGGCAAGAGCACCGAGGCCGCCGACGGGGCCGCCTCCTCGGAGGCTGACGCAGATACCGCGACGGGAGCTCGCCGCGGACGGCGTCGGATCGTTCGCGGCGGCTCCGCCGGAGCGGACGAATCCGCTCAGGGGGGCGCTCGCGCGGACGGCGCCGGGGAGCCCGCGGAGGCCCCAGGGCGCATCGCCGCGGGCGTGGTCGAGGTGCTGGGCAACGGCTCGGCCTTCCTGCGCGTCGACCCGCCCGAGCCCTCCGACGAGGACGTCTACATCTCCGCCGCCCAGGTTCGCCGTTGCGAGCTCGTCTCCGGCGACCGGGTCACCGGGCCGGTTCGCACGCCCCGTCGCTCGGAGCGCTACCCGTCCCTGGTGCGCGTCGACACGATCAACGGAGCGTCCGCCGACGCCGTCTCCGACGGAGCCCGCTTCGACGAGCCCGCTGGACTGGCCGCGCGAGCGCCTCGCGCTCGGCTCCCAGGACCCCACGCTGGAGGCGATCGAGTGGCTCACGCCGCTCGGCCGGGGCTCGCGGGCGGTCATCGTCGGAGAGCGGCGCGCGGGCAAGACCGAGACGCTGCGCCGTCTGCTGCAGGCCGTCCACGGACGGGACGATCTGGAGGTCGCCCTCGTGCTCGCCGGCGCCAGGCCCGAGGAGATCGCGCAGTGGGGCGAGGGCTCGGTGGCGCCCGCAGCGGCGCTCACCTTCGCCGCGTCGGCCGATTCGCAGGACCAGGCGGTTGAGCGCGCGATCGACACGGCCAAGCGCGTGGCCGCGCGCGGTGGAGATGCGCTCGTGCTGATCGACAGCCTCGACGGGCTGCATCCGCAGGCGGCCCGCAAGGCGCTCGCAGCGGCCCGCAACCTCCGCGACGCCGGCTCGCTGACCGTCATCGCCACCGCCTCCGAGCCGCTCGGTGGCGAGACGACCGTTATCGCGCTCGACATCGCGCTCACGTCCACCGGGCGCCAGCCGATCCTCGATCTCATCAACAGCGGCACGCTCAAGCCCGAGCTGCTCGTCGGTGAGGAGGGGGCCGAGGCGATCACCAGGGCGCGCGCAGCGGCCCTGGAGGCTGCCGGCTAGGGTCAGCGGCGGTAGGCGACCCGGCCCCAGGACGGCTCGGGTGCCAGCTCGATCGGCTCGCCGCCCCTGGTCGATCCCGGATCGGCGGGCTGCACGTAGCCGAAGGCGCAGGTCCGTTCGTCGAAGCTCACGCCGAGCTCGCCCTCCTTGACACGCTGATCCAGCCACGCCCCCCGGAAGACCAGGCGGCGCAGCCAGTGCACCAGCGAGCGCTCGGCAGGCCCGACCAGCTCCGGCCAGCAGTCGTTGACGTGTTCGCCCAGCCCTGACGCCGGGTCGAGGATCTCGCCATTGACGGCGAGGTTGACGAGGTCTTCGAGCTCCTCTTCGCCCAGGCTCCCGCCGACGAACCCGAGCTTCAGCGCCGCCTGCTCGCAGCGCTCGGAGAAGTCCGCCTCGTTGAAGGTGAAGCGAAGCTCGCCGTATTCGAGGACGAAGTCCTCACCCGAGTCGTAGTTTTCGCGTCGCGCCGTTTCCATAGCCAGTGCCGGGTTCGTCTGGGCCCACCCACCCCGCCCACGCCGGCTCGTCGGGATCATACGTCCCGTTCCTGCTTTCGCGGCTGTGGTGCACGGGATTTTGCATGTAAGGATTGCCCGCCCGCCCACCCGCCCGCCCGGCGGGCATCTGTACTCTCCCGGACCGATGGCACGCCTCTCAGAGCGCGGACTGCGCCGGTCGGTCGGGGTCTCGGGGATGTTCGCGACGGCCTACGGCAACGTCGGCTCCTCGATCTACTACGCGCTCGGGCTGGTCGCCGCCCACGCGCTTGGGCTCACCCCGCTCGTGTTCGTCTTCGCGGGCGGGCTGTTCGCGCTGACTGCGAAAACGTACGCCGAGGGCGCCGCGATGTTCCCGGAAGCGGGCGGCTCGTCCTCGTTCGCGCGACACGCCTTCGACGACGTCGTCTCGTTCTTCGCGGGCTGGGCGCTGAGCCTGGACTACATCCTCACGATCGCCATCTCGGCGTTCTTCGTGCCGCACTACCTGAGCACGTTCCCCGGCCTTGGAGCGCTCAACCACAACCCGGACGACATCTTCGGCGGCCTGATCGTCGTCGGCCTGCTGGCCTGGCTGAACATCCGCGGGCTCGGCGAGTCGGCGAGGCTCAACATCGTGCTGGCGATCCTCGACCTGAGCACGCAGACACTGCTGGTGTGTGTCGGCGTCGTACTGGTGCTCAACCCTTCGCTGCTGATCCACCAGGTGCACCTCGGCAGCGTGCCGAGCTGGAGAGAACTCATCTTCGCGCTCTCGCTCGCGATGCTCGCCTATACGGGCATCGAGACGGTCGCGAACATGGCCGAGGAGTCCAAGGATCCCGGGAAGCAGGTGCCGAAGGCCGTGAACCTCGTCGTGCTGGCCGTGCTCGGTGTCTACGCGGGCATCTCGGTTGTGGCGCTATCGGCGCTGCCGATCGTGCATCACGGCGTCGGCTACAGCGCCGAACTCAAACAGTCCTTCACAAAGCGCCGGTTACGCGACCGCGCTCGGACACTTCTTCGAGAACGACCCAGTCCTCGGGGTGATCTCGCGTCTGGGTCTTCACGGCACCGTCCTGAAAGTGGCTCAGGTACTACGTCGGCATCCTCGCCGCAACGATCCTCTTCATCGCCACGAACGCTGGGATGATCGGGATCTCGCGTCTGTCATGGTCGCTGTCCGAGCATCGCCAGCTGCCGCAGCTGTTCTCCCAGCTGCACTCCCGCTACCGCACGCCGTGGTTCACGTTGATCTTCTTCTCGTTGCTCGCCAGCACGCTGATTATCTACGGCAACACCGAAGTGCTCGGCAACCTCTACTCGTTCGGCGCGATGCTGTCGTTCACGACCGCGCACGCAGCGATCGTGAGGCTGCGCGTGGTCGACCCGGATCGCGAGCGCCCATACCGGCAGCCCATGGGGGGTGCGCATCAAGGGGCATCGAGATCCCGATGACCGCCGTGATCGGGGGGATCGGCACGTCCGCCGCCTGGGTGGCCGTGACGGCGCTGCACACCGAGGCGCGCTACGTCGGCATCCCCTGGATGATCGTCGGCATGTGCGGCTACTTCTACTACCGCAAACGCCAGGGCCTCGACCCGCGCAAGGACTACCGCATCGAGCGCCCCGAGCGCCCGGCGGACTTCGAGCAGCTCGACTACAGGACCGCGCTCGTGCCGATCTTCGGCGACGATGTCAGCGCGTCCGCTCTGCAGCAGCGCCGCCAAGCTGATCGGCGCGGACGGTCTCGTCTACGCGATCTACGTCCTGCCCGTGCCCAGCCAGCTGTCGCTGGAGGCGGGCCTGGAAGAGGAGGAGGCCCACGGCCGCTCGGTGCTCGAGAGCGCCCGCATCCAGGCCAGGCGCGCGGGCATCAAGATCCACACCGGCCTGATCCGCACGCGCAATCCCGGGGCGGCGCTGGTCGAGGAAGCAGAACGCGTCGGCTCGGACGTCATCTACTGGTCGGCCATCCACGCGCCCGCCGGCGAGCAGCACATCGGGCCGACGGCGGCCTACCTGCTCAGCAAGCGACCCTGCCGGGTGATCATCGAGACCGAGAACCCCCCCGCATCGCGGCCGGAGGGCGTTCCCGCCCCGGCCTGAGCGCGGGCGTCGCTCCTGCGGGGCTCTCCGCGCCGGGCGCCGCTATGCGGCGGCGATCGCCGAGCGCAGCGCCTCCTCCAGCTGCGGGTGCGCGAACTCGAAGCCGAGCACCAGCGGCTTGGCGGGCATCACGCGGGCGCCGCTCGTCACGATCTCGGCCATCTCGCCATAGAGGGCGCGCAACGCGAGACCCGGCACGGGCAGCAGCGACGGACGTCCGAGCACCCTGCCGAGGATCTTCGAGAAGTCGCGGTTGCGAACAGGCTCGGGCGCCGTCGCGTTGATCGGGCCGCTCCAGCGCTCGTCGTCCAGCGCAGCGAGCATCATCCCGACGACGTCCTGCGCGTGGATCCAGGACACGTACTGACACCCCCCCGCAACCGGGCCGCCCACGCCGAGCCTGAACGCAGGCAGCATCTTGCCGAGCGCCCCGCCGGCACGGTCAAGCACCATGCCTGTGCGCACCTGCACCACGCGCATGCCCAGCTCGCAGGCCGCAGCGGCCGCGGCCTCCCACTCGACGCACACCTGCGCCAGGAAGTCGCCACCCGGCGGGGCGTCCTCGTCGAGCGGCTCCTCACCGTGCGCTCCGTAGTAGCCGGTCGCCGAGGAGCTGACCAGCGTTTGCGGGCGTTGGCCGATCTCCGATTCCTCCGCGCGCGTCAGGCCCGCGACGAGGTTGCGGGTTCCGATCACGCGGCTCTCGCTGATCGCCCGCTTGACCTTCGCGCTCCAGCGCTGCGCGACCGGCTCGCCTGCGAGGTGCATGACCGCGTCGCGCCCGGCCAGCGCCTCGGCCGGCGCCGGCTCGCTCGTCAGCTCCCAGCCCACGGCCTCCACATCTCCCAGCCTGGCCCGTGCGCGGGCCGGATCGCGCGTGAGGACGGTCACCTGCGCTCCGCGCTCACGCAGGGCCGCCACGAGCGACGGACCGATCAGACCCGTCGCCCCGGTGACGGTCACGCGCTGGCCGATCTTCGATCGGTCGGACATGCACTCAGCCTCTCACATGCGCCCGTCGACCACCTGGGTGCCGGAGGAGCCTCCCATGACTGCGTCACCCTGGGCGAAGCCGACCTCCTGACCGGCCAGCGCGGTGCCCGCGGCGCGAGCCTGCTCGGCCACGGCGGCGGCCACAGCGGGGGCGACGTCGCGGTTGAACACCGACGGGATGATGTAGTCCTCGCGCAGCTCGCTCTCCTCCACGGTCGCAGCGATCGCCCGGGCCGCGGCCATCTTCATCTCCTCGGTGATCGCCGGCGCGCGCACGTCCAGCGCGCCGCGGAACATGCCCGGGAAGCACAGGACGTTGTTGATCTGGTTGGGGTAGTCCGAGCGTCCCGTCGCCATGATCCGCACGTACGGCGCCGCCTCCTCGGGGTCGACCTCCGGGTTGGGGTTGGCCATCGCGAACACCATCGCGTCCTTGCTCATCCGCGCTAGCGCCTGCACCGGCAGCGCGTGCGCGCCGGAGACCCCGATCAGCAGATCCGCGCCGTCGATCACGTCTGCCGGCGTGCCCGAACGGCAGTCCGGGTTGGTGACCTCGGCGAACCAGCGCTTGACCTTGTTCATGGATCCGTCCAGGTAGTCCCCGCGCTGCACGTGCAGCACTCCGCGGGAGTCGGCTCCGATGATCTGGCTCACGCCGGCCGCGATCAGGATCTTCGCGACCGCGATGCCGGCCGCGCCCAGCCCGATGATCAGCACGTTCAGGTCCTCCAGGCGCCGGCCGGTCAGCTTGACCGCGTTCAGCAGCGCCGCCATCACGACCACCGCGGTGCCGTGCTGGTCGTCGTGGAAGACGGGGATGTCCAGCTGCTCCTTGAGCTGCTCCTCGATCTCGAAGCAGCGGGGCGCCGAGATGTCCTCCAGGTTGATTCCCCCGAACCCGGGCGCGATCAGCTTGACTGTGCGCACGATCTCCTCGGGGTCGGCCGTGTCCAGGCAGATCGGGAAGGCGTCGACGCCGGCGAACTCCTTGAACAGGCAGCACTTGCCCTCCATCACCGGCATCGCCGCGCGGGGTCCGATGTCGCCCAGGCCGAGCACCGCGGTGCCGTCGGAGACGACCGCGACCGTGTTGCGCTTGATCGTGTACTGGAAGGCCTTGTCTTCGTCGTCGGCGATCGCCAGGCACACGCGCGCCACCCCTGGGGTGTAGACCATCGAGAGGTCATCGCGGGTCTTCAGCGGGTGCTTGTTGCGCTGTTCGATCTTGCCGGCGACGTGCAGCTGGAAGGTGCGGTCGGTGGTGTCGATCACCTCGACGCCGTCGATCGCGTCGATCGCCGCGAGGATGCGATCCCAGTGCTCCCGGCCGGAGGCGTCCACGACGATGTCGCGCAGGCTGTGGTTGCCGTCGACCTCCACGAGGTCCACGGCGCCGACCATCCCCCCGGCCTCGCCGATGGTGCTCGTCACGTGACCGAGGATGCCCTGGGAGTCCTCGAGCTTGACGCGGATCGTGAGACGGTACTGCGCGCTTGGGGTTGCGCTCACTGGGTGGGGCTCCTCGGTCGTTGGCGGCACGGGATGTTAGGAGGTAACGGCAGTGAACACGTGTTCCTGTAGAGCGGGGTCTCGCCGCCGATGCGTCGAGCACCGCCTGCGGCGGCGGTGCCAGCGATCTTCGATCGGTCCTCGTAGAGTGCTCATCAGTGTCAGCCAACACCACAGCCGCCGCCAACCCGAGCGCCAAGCGCGGGGCGCGGGCCTCGGCGCGCGAGCAGGCACGCGAGCCCGCCGCTCCGCGGCGACTGTTCCTGATCGACGGTCCCAGCCTGGTCTACCGCGCCTTCTTCGCACTGCCCGAGTCGATCGCGACATCGACCGGTGTGCCCACCAACGCGATCTTCGGGTTCGCCTCGATGCTCGTCAAGATCGTCACCGAGTACGGCGTGTGTCCGACCGTGGTCGCCTGGGACGCCGGCGCCTCCGGGCGCACCGAGCTGTTCGCCGACTACAAGGCGCAGCGCCGCTCGCGCCCGGACCTGCTCAAGCAGCAGTGGCCGGCGATGGAACCGCTGGTCGAGGCCTTCGGCTACCGCAACGTGCGGGTCGAGGGCTACGAGGCCGACGACGTGATCGCCTCGCTCGCCGATCGCGCCCTGAAGGCCAGCCCGCCGGTGCCGGTGACGATCGTCACCGGCGACCGCGACGTCTTCCAGCTGATCGACGATCGAAACCTGATCCAGGTGATGGCGACCGCGCGGGGGATCACCGAGACCAAGATCTACGACCGCCAGGCGGTGATCGACCGCTACGGCATCCCTCCGGAGCTGATCCCCGACTTCTACGGCCTGAAGGGGGACACCTCCGACAACATCCCGGGGATACCGGGAATCGGCGAGAAGACCGCCAGCGAGCTGCTCCAGAGCTTCGGCTCGCTCGAGGACGTGCTCGCGCACATCGCGGACATCAAAGGGGCCAAGCGCAAACAGAACCTGCTCGAGCACGCACAGGACGCGCGCGTGTCCAAGCGCCTGGCCACGGTCCAGCGCGACGTGGCCGTCGACTTCGACGTCGCCACCGAGGCCGCGCGCGAGCCCGACCGCTCGCGCGTGCGCGAGGTCTTCCGCGAGTACGAGCTGCGCGACCCGCTCCGGCGCCTGGAGGAGGCGCTCGGCGACGCCGAGCTGGCCGCGCCGGCGCCGGCCGCGGAGGTCGAGCTCACCGCGCGCGTGCGCGCGGGCGCTGCGGCGGACATCGCGCGCCTGGGCGGCTCCGGCGACGAGCTGTGCCTGGCCGTGCGCGCGAGCGAGCCCCCCGAGGGCGCCCTGTTCGCGGAGGGCGCTCCGTGGCGCTTTGCCGCGGCCGCCGACGGGGAGGTGCTGGCGGGAGACTGCGCGCGCCCGGAGGAGGTGGTGGGGGCCTGCGGCGAGCGCCCGGTCGTGGCGCACGACGCCAAGGCGCTCGGGCTCGTGCCGCCGGGCCTCGTGCACGACACGCTGCTGGGCGCCTACCTGCTGGAGCCGGCCCGCCGGGGCTACCCGTTCGCCGAGCTGTGCGAGGAGCGCGGTCTGGCCAGCGACATCGAGGACCCCGTCGCCTCCGACGCGCTGCTGCTGGGCGCGTTGGCCGACTGGCAGCGCGAGCAGATCGCAGAGCGCGGCCTGGAGGGGGTGATGCACGACATCGAGTTGCCGCTGGTGGCCGTGCTGCGCGAGATGGAGCTGCTCGGGGTGAGGCTCGACCTGGGGCGCCTGGCGGAGATCACCGAGCGCGTGCGCGGGGAGATCGGGGCGCTCGAACGCGAGATCTTCGCGCTGGCGGGGGAGGAGTTCCTGATCGCCTCGCCCCAGCAGCTGGGGGAGATCCTGTTCGAGAAGCTCGGGCTCTCGCGCAAGCGCCGCGGCAAGACCGGCTACTCCACCGACGCACGCGTCCTGCAGGCGATCCGCGACGAGCACGAGATCGTCCCCAAGATCGAGCGCTGGCGGGAGCTCTCGACGCTGATCAAGACCTACCTGGACGTCCTGCCCGAGCTCGTCGACGAGCGCTCGCGCATCCACACCACCTTCCTGCAGGCGGTCGCCCAGACGGGCCGCCTGTCGAGCACCAACCCGAACATGCAGAACGTGCCGATTCGCACGCCGCTGGGACGGGAGATCAGGGGCTGCTTCGAGGCGGAGGAGGGCGGCGTGCTGATCTCCGCCGACTACTCGCAGATCGAGCTGCGGGTGCTCGCTCACGCCGCCGCCGAGCCAGCGCTGATGGAGATCTTTGCGCGGGGCGAGGACGTGCACTCGGCGACCGCCTCGAGGGTGTTCGGCGTGCAGCCGGACCAGATCGATCCGGGGATGCGCTCGAAGGCCAAGATGATCAACTACGGGATCGTGTACGGCCTGTCCGACTACGGCCTGGCCGACCGCCTGAACATCCCGCGGACGGAGGCCAAGGAGTTCATCGACGCCTACCTCGAGCGCTTCCCGCGCGTGGCGGAGTTCATGGCCGCGACGATCGAGCAGGCCAGGCAGGAGGGTCACGTGACGACGCTGTGGGGTCGCCGCCGGCAGATCCCCGAGCTGCGCGCCCGCAACTACCAGGTGCGCACCCTCGGCGAGCGCCTGGCTGTCAATACGGTCATCCAGGGCACCGCCGCGGACATCATCAAGCTCGCGATGGTCCGCTGTCACCGCGCGCTGGCGAAGTCGACGCTCCGGACGCGCCTGCTGCTCACGATCCACGACGAGCTGCTGTTCGAAGGGCCACCCGCTGAGGCTGCGGCCGCGCGGGAGCTGATCGAGCGGGAGATGGTTGGCGTATGGGAGGAGCGCGAGCCGCCGATGGCGGTGGACATCGGCGAGGGCCGCACGTGGCTGGAGGCGAAGTGACGCGCGGGGTCGGTGTCCGAATGCGTGCGGCCGCTTCGCGGCGGGCACGCCTTCGTACACGACCCCGCGCTCGGCGGGGACGCCGGCTGCGCGGACGGGCGCCCGGGGCTCTGCACGGAGCGGCTGTGAGCAGCGGCTTGCTGGAGCGGGCATGAGCCGTGGCCTGGCCGTCGGGGTGGGCGTCGGCGCCGGCTGCCTGGTCGGCATGCAGGCACCGATCAACTCGCGCCTGGGCAGGACGGTGGGCGGCGTACCGGCGGCGACCTTCTCGTTTCTCCTCGGCACGGTTGCGCTGGTGCTGCTCGCCTCCGTCCTGCGCGGCGGGCTCGGCAGTCTCGGGCAGGTGGGGAAGGTGCCCTGGTGGGCACTGATCGGGGGGTTGCTCGGTGCCGTTTACGTATTCGTGGCGCTCGAGGCTGTGCGCACCCTGGGAGCGAGCGGCCTGACCGCCGTGGTGATCACCGGTCAGCTGGCGATATCGGTGGCGATCGACCGCTTCGGGCTGTTCGGGATCGCCAGGCAGCACATCGACGCCTCGCGCATCGCCGGGCTCGTGCTGCTGGCGGTCGGGGTGGTGCTGGTGGTGCGCAGGTAGCTCAGCCGAGCCCCGTGCGGAAGCCCTCGCGCCAGCTGGCGTACTCCGGCGTCCAGCCGAGCTCGCGCTTGGCCAGCTCGTTGGAGGCGCCCTGAGCCCTCGTCATGCTCGCCACGCCATAGCTGCCGGCCACGGGAAGCGCGATCAAGGCTGGAACCCGCAGCGGGCGGGGCGCCCCGAGCGCCTCGGCGAGCGCCGGCAGCCACTGCGACACCGGAGCGGGATCGTCGTCGACGACGTTGTAGGCCCGGGCCCGGCCCCGTGTGAGCGCCGCGACCGTCGCCCGCGCGGCGTCGTCGACGTGGATGAGCGACCACACGCCCCGTCCCCGCCCGACGATCGGCAGCCGCCGGCGCGAGACGTCCTGCCCCATCGAGCCGCTCGGCGATATGGCGCTGCCGGGACCGTAGAAGTAGCCGTAGCGCAGCACGAAGCCGTCGGCGTCCAGCACGGTGCGCTCGAGCTCCTGCATGGCGCGAGCGGAGCGCCTGAACGACTTTGGCGGGTCGCTCAGCAGCGGGTCCTCCTCACGATGCACGGTGCCGGGCGGCCCGGGAGCGTAGGCGAAGGCGATGCTCTGGGCGACGATGCGCGTGGCGCCCGCGGCCTGGGCGGCGACGACCAGGATGCGCGTGCCCTCGCCGCGCAGTCGGTCGTTCATGGCGAAGTCCCGCTCGATCCTGCGTGGATCGATGCGGGACGGCAGCGCGGTCAGCTGATGGATGACGGCATCGGGACGGGCCTCGCCCACCGCCGCGCTTACGGCCGCCGCGTCGAGCGCGTCGGCGAGGACGGGCTCGGCTCCCGTCGCGCGCAGCTGCTCGAGCTTGCCTGGCGATCTCGTCATGCCGGTGACCTGGTGGCCGTCGGCGAGCAGCAGCGGCACGAGCCGGCGGCCGATCACGCCGGTGGCGCCCGCGAGAAAGACCCTCACGCGAGGACGCCGGCGGGCTCAGCCGACGGCGTCTCGATGCGCGCGCAAACCCGCCCTGCGCTGAAGCCCGCAGCACCGATGGCGAAGGCGGCATTGAAGCGCGAGCGCAGGTTCTCGAGTGCCACCAGGTTGACCAGCTCCACGAGCTGGGCGTCCTCGAAGCGCGCGCGCAGCGCCGCGAACAGCTCGTCGCTGACCTGTACCGGCGTCGCGGTCATACCCACGGCCAGGTCCAGCACGAGGCGCTCGGTCTCGTCGAAGTGGTCGCTGTCGCGGTAGCGATACAGGTCGAGCAGCTGCTCGTCGGAGACGCTCGCCCTGCGCGCCTCGTGCGAGCCGATGTCCCGGCAGAACTCGCAGCCCTGCATCACCGCCGACTTGAGGACGGCGAGCGCGCGCAGGTGCTCATCCACGCGCGGCTTGGAGGCGACGCTCTGCTCGAGCATCCCGTAGCCGAGCAGCAGCCGTGGGGCGTGGGCGTAGATCTCGATCGGCTCGATCCTCAGCTCGCCGTTGCTGCCGGCGATCTGCCTGCTCTTGCGGCGCGCCATCCGATAGACGAGACGCACGAGCGGTCCGGCCTTGCTGCGAGGTACGCCTTCGATACGGGTCATGTTCGAAGCTCCTTCCGGGTGTCCGTTCACGATAGGCTGAGAATGGAGCCCTGTAAAGGACCATTTTGTTGCCAAAAAAGGGAACCACTTCGGGAGCTGCACGCATCGGCTCAGGGCCTGAGCTGCTGGTCGAGCTCGACCGCGCCGCCCGCGCGCCGCTGCGGGCCCAGCTGGAGGACGGGCTGCGCGAGGCGGTGCGCACGGGTCGTCTGCCAGCGCACGCACGCCTGCCTGCCACCCGCGCGCTGGCATCGGATCTGGGGATATCGCGGCGGCTGGTGGTGGATGTCTATACACAGCTGCTGGCCGAGGGCTATCTCGTGGCCAGGCGCGGATCGGGAACGTTCGTGGCCGATGCCGCGGGCGCCGTGTCTGCCCCTGCGGTCGAGCCCGAGCGCGGGACGCCCGCGTTCGACTTCTTCCCCGGCAACCCCGACCTCGCGACCTTCCCGCGCGGTGCCTGGCTGCGGGTGCTGCGCGAGACGCTGCGCGAGGCGCCGGACCGGGCGTTCGGCTACCCCGACGCGCGCGGCGCGCGCGGAGCTGCGGCGGGCGCTCTCAGAGCACCTGCGACGCGTGCGCGGCGTGGTTGCCGACCCCGCTCGATCGTCGTCTGCGCGGGCGCCGCGCAGGGCTTCGCGCTGCTGGCTCAGGCGATCGGGGGCGGGCGCATCGCGGTCGAGGACCCGGGGCTTCCGCCGCATCGCGCGATCCTCGCCGCTCACGGAGCGTCGCTGGTCGCGCTGCCGGTCGACGCGCAGGGGGCGCGCGTGCAGGAGCTGAACCGGCCTGACGGGAGCCGAGGGCGCGATCGACGCGGTGCTGGTGACGCCCGCGCACCAGTCGCCCACGGGCGTCGGCCTCGCGCCGCCGCGCCGCGCGGCGCTGCTGGCGTGGGCGGTCGAGACCGGGCGGACTGGTGATCGAGGACGACTACGACGCGGAGTACCGCTACGACCGCCCGCCGCTCGGCGCGATGCAGGGCCTGGCTCCGGACCGGGTCGTGTACATGGGGACGGTCAGCAAGACGCTCGCTCCCGCGCTGCGGCTGGGGTGGCTGGTGCTGCCGCCGCGCCTGGTCGATCCGGTCGTCGCGCAGAAAGTGCTCAGCGACCACGGCTGCCCGACGATCGAGCAGCTGGCGCTCGCGCGGATGATCGAGAGCGGCGCCTACGACCGTCACCTGCGTCAGGCGCGCCGTCGCATACCGGGCGCGGCGCGACGCGCTGGTGCAGGCGGTCGCGCGGCACCTGCCGGGCGCTCGGGTGACCGGGCTGGCGGCCGGGCTGCACGCGATCGTGCGTCTGGAGCGCGCGGTGGACGGGATCGAGATGCATGCAGGCGGCCGCGCGCCACTCCGTGGGCGTCTATCCGCTCGGCTACGGCTACATGGAGGTGAGGCCCACCCACGACGGGCTCGTGCTCGGCTACGCCAACCTCGCCGAGCCGGCCATCGAGGAGGGCATCCGGCGGCTGGCCGGCCTGGACGAGATCCTGCGGTGAGCGTGCGGGCCCTCAGGAGGCCACAGCCCTTGCCAGATGCCTGGCCTGCGAGGGCATCGGTCCCGGCCGTCCGTGCACGAACGACGGCGGGGCGATCGCCAGGTAGCGGCCGAAGACCCACGAGGCCAGCCGCTGGTTCTCGAAGCCGTGGACGATCGCGGTGACGGCGCGGCTGGGAGTCATCTGGCCGATCGCCCGCTGGACGTTCAGCAGCCAGCGGTATTTGCGCTCGTGCGAGTCCGAGAAGGCGCCGTAGCGCGCGAGCGCCTGCTCGCGCGTGCGGCGGCCCTCGAGCACCGCGCGCAGCTCGCGCCCGCACGCCAGCCCGAAGTACAGCGCCGTGCGGATGCCCTCGGCGGTCAGCGGGAGACAGTGCCCGGCGGAGTCGCCGGCGAAGAACACCCCGTCCTCGACCGCGCTGCGCAGCTGGTGGGGGATCCAGTTGCCCTGGTATCCGTCGGGCGCCAGCCGCAGGTCCCGGGCGAGCCGGACGGTCGGCTCCTTGACGTGATGGGAGGGCCAGAAGGAGCCGATGCCGACGCGCAGCTCGTCGCCGCGCGGGGAAGCTCCAGCCGTAGCCGGCGCGGATGTAGCGGTGGTCGATCCACAGCTCCATCTCCCCGCCGCGGCCCGCGCGGGTGCACCTCCAGGCCGCGCGAGAGCCGGGCGTCGGGGGGCTGGATCGGCGTCGCGTTGGAGAGCACCCGCCGCCAGCCGAGCGCGTCGACGATCAGCGGCGCGCGCAGCTCGCCCCGGTCGGTGTGGACGGTCAGGCCGTCGCGGCCGGTGACGGTGGCGGTCTCGAGCTCGAGCTCGGAGCAGGCGGCCTGGCTCCACAGCAGCGCGCACAGCTCGCGGTAGTCGAACGTGGAGAACGACCATGGCAGCGACCAGCGCGCGGTGCGAAACGGGGTGTGCACGACCAGCTCGTCGAAGCCCTGGCGCCGCGAGTCCATCAGCTCGAGCGCCCGCAGCCACCCCGTGGGCATCGCGCACGCCGACGTCTGGCGCTCGCCGAGCTCGTAGCGGTCGATCACCAGCACCCTCGCGCCCGAGCCGGCCAGCTCGCGCGCGACGGCCAGCCCGGCGAAGCTGGCGCCGCATACGAGCACGTCGCAGTCGCGCTCCAAGCGGGTACGCTCCTGTCCCCGCTTCGTCGCTCGAACAGGCATATGTCCAGCAATGATACGGCTGCGCTACGCTTCGGCCGGTGCAAACAGTGATGGAGAATCCTCAGGCCCGCGTGGTCGACGGGTCGAACGGGCTCCTGCTCGAAATCGACGGCCAGATCGTCCCCAACTACGATGCCACCTTCCGGCCGATCGAGGAGGGCGAGGTGGTCACCGGCCACGTCGTGCGGATCGACAAGGACGAGGTTCTCGTCGACATCGGCTACAAGTCCGAGGGCGTCATCCCGGCGAACGAGCTGTCGATCCGCAAGGCCGTCGACCCCCACGAGGAGGTCCACCTCGGCGAGGAGGTCGACGCGATCGTCCTGACCAAGGAGGATCAGGACGGCCGCCTGATCATGTCCAAGAAGCGCGCGCGCTTCGAGAAGGCGTGGCGGCGCATCGAAACCGCGGCCGAGTCCGGCGAGCCGGTCGAGGGCACGGTCATCGAGGTCGTCAAGGGCGGCCTGATCATCGACCTCGGCGTGCGTGGCTTCCTGCCCGCCTCGCTCGTGGACATCCGGCGCGTGCCCAACCTGGACGAATACATGGGCACCAAGATCGAGACCAAGGTGATCGAGCTCAACCGCTCGCGCAACAACGTCGTCCTCTCCCGCCGCGCTGTGCTCGAGGAGGAGCGCAAGGAGGTCCGGCAGCAGATCCTCGATCGTCTGCAGCCGGGGCTGGTCGTGGAGGGGCAGATCTCGAACATCGTCGATTTTGGGGCGTTCGTCGATCTCGACGGGATCGACGGCCTGATCCACATCTCCGAGCTGTCGTGGTCGCACGTCAACCACCCCAGCGAGATCCTCGCGATCGGCGACACCGTCAAGGTCAAGGTGCTCGACATCGACCGCGACCGCCAGCGCATCTCGCTGGGGCTCAAGCAGACGCAGGAGGACCCGTGGCAGCGGATCGTCGACACCTACAACGTCGGTGACGAGCTCGCGGGCAAGGTCACCAAGGTGGTCACCTTCGGCGCGTTCGTCGAGATCCTCGACGGCGTGGAGGGTCTCGTGCACATCTCCGAGCTCGCCCCGCACCACGTCGAGAGCCCGCGCGAGATCGTCCATCCGGGCGATGAGATCCGCGTGAAGATCCTCGAGATCGACTCCGAGCGCCGGCGCCTGTCGCTGTCGGCCAAGCGGGTCGAGGACCAGATCCTGCCGGTGTCGCGGCCGGGCGAGCCCGCACCCGAGCCCAGCTCCGAGCCACAGGACGGGGCCGCGCCCGGCGAGGGCGAGGCATTCGCCGAGGCTGTCGAGGCTGTCGAGGCTGTCGCGGAGGCTGAGGCTGTCGGCGAGGTTGTCGAGGCCGCTGAGGCTGTCGAGGAGGCTGAGGCTGGCACGGAGGCTGAGGCTGTCGCGGAGGTTGTCCAGGCCGTTGAGGCCGTCGAGGAGGCCGTCGAGGCTGTCGAGGTCTCCGAAGCTGTCGAGGCGCCGCAGGCGGCGCAGACGGAGGAGGACGCGCCCGCTGAACAGGCCGCCGCGGCGGATGCGCAGGCGGACGACGGTGCGCTCACGGCCGAGTCCGCGCAGCAGGACTGACGCGGCCTGAGCGGCTCTGAGAAGGTGCAATCGGCGGTGCCGTTCGTCGGGCTGACCGGTGGCATGGGGTCGGGCAAGTCGACCGCCCTGGAGGCGCTGCGGCGGCTCGGCGCGGAGGTGCTCTCGAGCGACGCGGTCGTGCACGAGCTCTACGAAGGCGGGCAGCTGCGCGACGCCGTGGTCGCCCGCTTCGGAGCTGAGGTGGCTCCGGGAGGCGTGGTGGATCGGGCGGCGGTCGCCGGCCGGGCGTTCGCGTCCGCGGAGGATCGAGCGTGGCTGGAGGGCCTGGTGTGGCCGCTGGTCGGCGCGCGGGTCGCGGGATGGCTCGAGCGGGTGCGCGCCTCCAGGCCACCGCCGCGGGCGGCGGTGGTCGAGGTGCCGCTGCTGTTCGAGGCCGGCTTGGACGAGCTCTACGACGCGACCATCGCGGTGGTCTCCGAGGAGTCGGTGCGCCAGCAGCGGGCGGCTGAGCGGGGGCATGCGCTGGTGGACGAGCGGGCGGCGCGCCAGCTCTCACAGCAGGAGAAGGCGCGGCGGGCGACGTTCGTGGTGCACAACGATGGCACCGTGGAGGATCTCGAGCGGGAGCTGTCGGCGGTTGTTGGCAAGCTTGGAGGATGAGCCGGCGGATCCTCGGCACGATTGCCGCCATCGCTGTCACGGTGCTGTTCGTGGGGGTGGTCGCCTCCGTGCTGCAGCAGGCGGCGCGCAACCTCGCGCTGCCGCTGAGCGACGCGAGCATCATCCGCGAACAGGCCGCCGAGAAGCGACTCGATCCGGCGTTGATCGCGGCGGTGATCTACGCGGAGACGAAATTCGACCCGCGCCCCTCCCCGGCGGGGGCGCAGGGGCTGATGCAGATCCTCCCGGCCACCGCCTACTACCTGGCCCAGCTGTCCGGGGGCAGCAGCTTCACCGCCGGCGACCTGGCCAACCCGAGCATCAACGTGGCCTACGGCAGCTACTACCTGCGCTACCTGCTCGACCACTACGACGGCAACGAGATGCTCGCGCTGGCTGCCTACAACGGCGGCATGGGCAACGTCGACAGGTGGGTCGCGCAGGCCAATGCCGCCGGCAGGCAGCTCACAGCGCACGAGATCCCATTCCCGGAGACGCGGGAATACGTGCAGCGCGTGCTCGCCGCCCAGCGGGCTTACCGCGAAACGTATCCGCGCCAGCTGGGGCTACTGTAGAGGCCAGCTTCCGCGCATGCCCGATTTCAAGCTCGACTCCGTCTTCACACCCACGGCCGACCAGCCGAAGGCCATAGCGGCGCTTGCCGAGGGCGTGGAGGCCGGCGAGCGCTTCCAGACGCTGCTGGGCGCCACCGGCACGGGCAAGACGATGACGATGGCCGGGGTGATTCAGGAGGTGCAGCGCCCGGCGCTGGTGATCGCCCACAACAAGACGCTGGCGGCGCAGCTGTGCAACGAGTTCCGCACGTTCTTCCCGGACAACGCGGTCGAGTACTTCGTCTCCTACTACGACTACTACCAGCCCGAGGCGTACGTCCCCAGCAGGGACCTGTACATCGAGAAGGACTCGGCGATCAACCAGGAGGTCGATCGCCTGCGCCACGCGGCGACGGCGGCCGTGTTCGCGCGCAGGGACGTGATCGTGGTGGCCTCCGTGTCGTGCATCTACGGACTGGGCTCGCCGGAGACGTATGAGATGAACATGCAGATCCTCAAGCGCGGAGAGGAGATCGACCGCGACGGGCTGCTGCGCAAGCTGGTCTCGATCCAGTACACGCGCAACGACAGCGTGCTCTCGCGCGGCAGCTTCCGCGTGCGCGGCGAGACGCTCGAGGTGTTCCCGGCGTACGCCGAGAGCGGCCTTCCGCGCGACGATGTTCGGCGACGAAGTCGAACGCCTGCAGCAGTTCGACCCGCTCACCGGCGAGCTGATCGCCGACGAGCTGGAGCACGCGGCGATCTGGCCGGCGACGCACTACAACGTCAAGGAGGGCACGATCGAGACGGGCGTGGCGGAGATCGGCCGCGAGCTGAGCGAGCGCTGCGAGCAGCTGGAGTCCGAAGGCAAGCAGCTGGAGTCCCACCGCCTGCGCCAGCGCACGCAGTACGACATGGAGATGCTCAGGGAGGTGGGGTTCTGCTCGGGGATCGAGAACTACTCGCGCATCCTCGACGGGCGCAGGCCCGGCGATCGACCGTACTGCCTGATCGACTACTTCCCCAAGGACTTCGTCTGCTTCATCGACGAGTCCCACCAGACTGTGCCGCAGATCGGCGGCATGTACGAGGGCGACCGCTCGCGCAAGCAGACGCTCGTCGACTACGGCTTCCGGCTGCCCAGCGCGATGGACAACCGCCCGCAGACCTTCGCGGAGTTCCTCTCGATCACCCCGCAGCTGCTGTTCGTGTCGGCCACGCCCGGCGAGTACGAGCGCACGCAGTCCACGCGGGTGGTCGAGCAGATCGTCCGCCCGACCGGGATCGTCGACCCGGCGGTGGAGGTGCGCGAGACCCGCAACCAGATCGACGATCTGATGAACGAGGTCCGCAAGCGCGTGGATCGCAACGAGCGCGTGCTGGTGACGACGCTGACCAAGAAGATGAGCGAGGACCTGTCGCAGTACCTGCTGGAGATGGGCTTCAAGACGCGCTACCTGCACTCGGAGATCGACACGCTCGAGCGCATCCAGATCATCCGCGACCTGCGGCTGGGCGAGTACGACGTGCTGGTGGGCGTGAACCTGCTGCGCGAGGGGCTGGACCTGCCGGAGGTCTCGCTGGTGGCGATCCTGGATGCCGACAAGGAGGGCTTCCTGCGCGGGGAGACCTCGCTGATCCAGACGATCGGCCGCGCCGCGCGCAACATCGAGGGCACGGTGCTGATGTACGCGGACAAGGAGACGCGGGCGATGCGCGCGGCGATCTCGGAGACCGATCGCCGGCGCGAGATCCAGCTCGCGTACAACGAGCGAGCACGGGATCACGGCGGCGACGATCGTCAAGGGCATCTCCGACATCGCCGAGTTCCTGCAGGCCGAGTCGAAGGTCCCGCGCGGGCGCAAACGGCGCTCCTCCAGGCGCGGGGCCGCGCGGGAGATGCCGAGGCACGAGCTCGAGCGAATGGTGGTCGAGCTGGAGGAGGAGATGATCGCGGCCGCGGACGAGCTGCGCTTCGAGTACGCCGCCCAGCTGCGCGACGAGCTGCGCGAGCTGCGCCGCGACCTCCAGGAGATCCAGTCGCTGGAAGCTCCGGTGGGCGAGATCTTGCCTAGCGAGACCCCGACCGGCGACATGGCTTAGGATGCCCGCCGTGGACTTCGATCGGCAGGCAATCGAACGCCGGGACTTCCCGATCGGCCGGCGCGGATACGACCCCTCCGCCGTGGACGCGCACCTGCGGGCGCTGGCCGAGGAGTTCGAGGAGCTCCAGCGTGCGGCGATCACCGGCGGCGCCGACGTTTCGGTGGCCTCGACCGCCGGAACCCAGGTGCAGAGCATCCTCCAGGCGGCGGAGACGGCGGCAGCGGAAATCGAGCGCCACGCGCTCGAGAACGCGCGGCAGGTGCGCGAGGACGCCGATCGGGACGCGGACCGGACCCGTGAAGAAGCGGTCGAGAGGGCGCGGGCGCACGTCGCGGCGGTCGCGCAGGTCACCGCGAACCTGCTGGAGCACGTCGGTTCGATGGACGGCGAGGTGAGCGCGCTCGTGGAGAGCCTGCGCGCGGGCGCCGGCCGGCTGGCCGCTGACCTCTCCGCCGTGGAAACGGGCATGGGCGAGCTCTACGACGCGGCGTCCGGACGAGGCATCGCGCCGGCCGAGCCCGAGCCTCCGCGGCAGTTCGAGCCCGAGCCGCAGCGGCCGTTCGAGCCCGTGCCGCAGCAGTTCGAGCCCGAGCCGCAGCGGCCGTTCGAGGCGGAGCTGGACAGCGCGCTGGAGGCGGCGCCGCAGTCGGTGGGGGCGCCGATCCAGTCGGGCGCGGAGGCGGCCGGCGCGGGCGCCGGCGATCTCGACGGCGCTCGCCTGATCGCGCTGAACATGGCGCTGAACGGCGAGTCGCGCGCGGACACCGAGCGCTATCTCGCCGAGAACTTCCAGCTTCCCGACCGGCTGAAGCTGATCGACGAGGTGTACTCCGCGATCGAGGGGTAGGCGGCCCGCCGAGGCGAACGTCTGTTCGCCTGCGTATCATGGATGGTCGATGGGGCAGAGCAACCAGATAGTCGTCTCGGGCGCGCGAGAGCACAACCTGAAGGACATCTCGCTGGCGCTGCCGCGGGACGCGCTGGTCGTGATCACGGGTCTGTCCGGGTCGGGCAAGTCGAGCCTGGCGTTCGACACGATCTACGCGGAGGGCCAGCGGCGCTACGTGGAGTCGCTGTCGGCCTACGCGAGGCAGTTCCTGGGGCAGATGGACAAGCCGGACGTGGACTCGATCGAGGGGCTGTCGCCGGCGATCTCGATCGACCAGAAGACGACCTCGCGCAACCCGCGCTCGACGGTGGGCACGGTGACCGAGATCTACGACTACCTGCGGCTGCTGTGGGCCGGGTGGGCAAGCCCCACTGCCCGATCTGCGGGCGCCCGATCGTGGGCCAGTCGGCCGAGCAGATCATCGACCAGGTGATGGAGCTGGCCGAGGGGACCCGCTTCATGGTGCTGGCGCCGGTGGTGCGCGGGCGCAAGGGCGAGTACGGCAAGCTGCTCGAGGAGCTGCGCGCGGACGGCTTCGCGCGCGTGAAGATCGACGAGCGCGTGCGCATGCTGGAGGAGTCGATCGTGCTCGACAAGCGCTACAAGCACGACATCTCGGTGGTGGTCGACCGGCTGGTCATGCGCCACGACGTGCGCAAGCGCCTGGCCGACTCGATCGAGACGGCGGTCGCGCTCGCCGACGGGCTGGTGGAGATCGAGATAGTGGGCTCCGGCCGTTCGGCCTCCGCCGAGGATGGGTCGGGCGAGCGAGGAACATGGCGCGAGGGGCGCGAAGGGGCCGCGCGCGGCGGCCGCGCAGATCGTCCCGGGCGAGACGCCGGAGCCGGGGACGCTGTTCACGTTCTCGGAGCGCTTCGCCTGCCCCGAGCACGGACCCTCGCTGGTGGAGCTTGAGCCGCGGATCTTCTCGTTCAACTCCCCGCACGGCGCGTGCGAGCGCTGCACGGGGCTGGGCTCGCAGATGGAGATCGACCCCGAGCTGGTGGTGCCGGACCCGTCGCTGTCGATCGGCGAAGGCGCGCTCGCGCCGTGGGCGGACAGCGCGTCCAACTACTACGAGCAGATGACCGAGGCGATCGCGGAGCTGCTACGACGTCGACCTGGAGCCGCCGTGGGAGGAGCTGGCGGAGGAGCAGCGCGACGTGTTCCTGTACGGCACGAACGGCGAGCCGGTGCAGGTCACCTACCGCAACCGCTTCGGGCGCCGGCGCTCCTACGCGACGCGCTTCGAGGGGATCGTCGCGAACCTCCAGCGCCGCTACCGCGAGACGGACTCGGAGTGGACGCGCGAGAAGATCGAGGAGTACATGTCGCTGCGCGCGTGCCCGGTGTGCGGCGGCGCGCGGCTGCGCGCGGAGTCGCGCGCGGTGCTGGTGGCGGGGACGCGGATCGAGGACTTCTGCGCGCTGTCGGCGCACAGGGCGCTGGAGTGGCTGGAGGAGGTCGAGCTGTCGGAGACCGACCGCCACGTCGCGCGGCTGATCCTGCGCGAGATCTCCGAGCGGCTGCGCTTCCTGGAGAACGTGGGCATCGGCTACCTGTCGATGGACCGGGCGGCGGCGACGCTGTCGGGCGGGGAGGCGCAGCGCATCCGCCTGGCGACGCAGATCGGCTCCTCGCTGGTGGGCGTGCTGTACATCCTCGACGAGCCCTCGATCGGGCTGCACCAGCGCGACAACTCCAAGCTGATCGCACGCTGGAGCGGCTGCGCGACCTGGGCAACACGGTGATCGTGGTCGAGCACGACGAGCAGACGATGCGCGCGGCCGACCACCTCGTGGACCTCGGGCCCGGGCGCGGGCGAGCACGGCGGGCGGATCGTGGCGCAGGGCACCGCCGCGGAGGTCGCAGCGCGTGGCGGAGTCGCTGACCGGCCAGTTCCTGTCGGGCGCGCGCACGATCGAGCTGCCCAAGCGCCGGCGCACGCCGAGCGGCTACATGGAGATCGTGGGCGCGAGCGAGCACAACCTGCGCGACATCGACGTGCACGTCCCGCTGGGGGTGCTGACGTGCGTGACGGGCGTGTCGGGCTCGGGCAAGTCGACGCTGGTCAACGACGTGCTGTACAAGGCGGTGGCCAACCGCCTGCACCGCGCGCGCACGCGCGGCCGGGCGCGCACCGCGCGATCCACGGCCTCGAGCAGCTGGACAAGATCATCGCCGTCGACCAGTCGCCGATCGGGCGCACGCCGCGCTCGAACCCGGCGACGTACACGGGCCTGTTCGACGTGATCCGCGACCTGTTCGCCAAGACCCAGGAGGCGCGCGCGCGCGGCTACAAGCCGGGGCGCTTCAGCTTCAACGTCAAGGGCGGGCGCTGCGAGGTCTGCCGCGGCGACGGGCAGATCAAGATCGAGATGCACTTCCTGCCCGACGTGTACGTGCCGTGCGAGCAGTGCCACGGCAAGCGCTACAACCGCGAGACGCTGGAGGTGCGCTTCAAGGGCAGAGTCGATCGCGGACGTGCTCGACATGCCGGTCGAGGAGGCGCTGCGGTTCTTCGAGCACATCCCCAAGATCCGCCGGCGCCTGGAGACGCTGGACGCGGTCGGGCCTCGGCTACGTGCGGCTGGGCCAGCCGGCGACGACGCTCTCGGGCGGCGAGGCCCAGCGCGTGAAGCTCGCGAGCGAGCTGTCGAAGGTCGCCACCGGCAGGACGCTGTACATCCTCGACGAGCCCACCACGGGCCTGCACTTCGCCGACGTGCAGCGGCTGCTGGAGGTGCTGCAGCGCCTGGTGGACGCGGGCAACAGCGTGGTGGTGATCGAGCACAACCTCGACGTCATCAAGAGCGCCGACCGGCTGATCGACATGGGCCCGGAGGGCGGGGAGGAGGGCGGCATGGCGATCGCCGTGGGGACCCCCGAGGAGGTCGCGGCCGAGCCGGCCTCGCACACGGGGCGCTTCCTCGCCGAGCTGCTCACGCCGGCGGCCAGCCGCGCGGCGCGGCCAAGCCCGGCACGCGCCCGGCGAGCGCAGGCGGCGCGGCCAGGGTGGCCGCCTGAGCGCGATGGGCGACGCCCGCGGTGACGCGCGACCCCGCCGGCGCAGGCGCGCCTGTGGGCGCAGAAGTGGCGCTGGTATGAGCGCAACTCGCTGCCGTGGAACCGCGCGCGCATCCACTGGGAGTTCATGCGCCGCGAGGCGTTCGTGCGCTGGCCGGTGCACGGCAACGTGCTCGAGGCGCTGCGCGAGGGGCGCCTGGAGATCGGGCGCGGGAGCGCTGCTCGAGCCGGACGTGTGGATCACCGCGCCGGGCTGCGCGCGCGTGCGCATCGGCGCGGGCACGTTCCTGAACATGGGCGTGATGGTGGCGTGCGCAGCGAGCTCGTGGAGATCGGCGAGCACTGCATGCTCGCCAACGGCTGCTTCGTCTCGGACGCCAGCCACCGCTACGACGACCCCGACAAGCCGATCACCTGGCAGGGCTTCGAGAGCAAGGGCCCGACGCGCATCGGCGACGAACTGCTGGCTGGGGGCGAACGTGGTCGTCACCAGCGGCGTGAGCATCGGCGAGCGCTGCGTGATCGGCGCCAACAGCGTGGTCACGCGCGACATCGAGCCGTTCTCGATCGCCGCCGGCGCGCCTGCGCGGGTGCTGCGGCGGCGTCGAGTACCGAAACCGCTAGCGTCCGGCGGATGGACCTCTTCGAGGCGATGCGCTGCGCGCCCACCAGCCGGCGCTTCAAGCCCGATCCGGTGCCGCGGGAGGCGCTGGTGCGAGCGCTGGAGCAGCGCCCGCTTTGCGCCCAGCGGCGGCAACCGCCAGGGCTGGCGCGTGGTCGTCGTCGAGGACGCCGGGCGGCGCGGCGGCGCTGCGCGACCTCTATCTGCCGGGCTGGCGCGCCTACCTGGAGCAGACCGGCGGCGCGCGCATGCTGGCCGAGCCGGAGCAGTTCGAGCCCGCCCGCGTGCGCATGGTGCGGCGAGCCGACGAGTACGCAAGCGGCCTGGACGAGGTGCCGGTGCACCTGCGTGGTGGGCGTGCGCCTGGAGCGATCTCGCGGTCACCGACGCGGCGCTGCCGCGCCAGAGCATCGTGGGCGGCGCATCGGTGTATCCGTTCGTGCAGAACCTGCTGCTCGCCCTGCGCGCCGAGGGCCTCGGCGCGGCGCTCACCACGCTGCTGGTGCCGGCCGAGGCGGAGGTCAGGCGCCTGCTCGAGATCCCGGAGGAGGTCGCCGTGGCCGCGCACATCGGCGTCGGCTACCGCGCCGATCCGTGGCCTGCAAAGCTCGCCCGCCGCCCGGTGTCGGAGTTCGCCTTCCTCGAGCGCTGGGGCGAGCCGCTCGCCGACCCCGAGCGATCCTGAGCGCCGGCCGCCCCGCTGGAACGTGGGGGCGGCCGGCAGCGCGCGGGACGGCCGGGGGGCGCAGTCAGGACGCCGGGATCCAGACCGTCGAGATGTGGCAGACGTTGGTCGCCTCCGAGGCGTACGTGAACAGTTCGAGCTCGCCGTGCACAGGCGAGGTCAGCGTCAGGCGCCCGTCCGCGTAGCTTTCTTTGTCGCCCGCCGAGGTGCTCGTAACACCGAAGAAGTACGCGGGGCTGGGGTGCACGCTCGCGGTGAAGCTGCTGAACAGGATGAACGCCGCTGAGGCCCTCGTCGGCTCTCGGTGTGCATCTCATCGACCTGCACAGGGACCTTGTTGGACGCATTCACCGTGACCTCGATCAGGCTCGGGCCCAGCTGCAGGCAGTTGCCGGTCAGCTTGAACGGCCCGGCGTCGCCCAGCGGCGTGTTCTGTTCGGTGGCAGCCGGCGCGGTCGAGTTGTAGGTGTACTCGACCGCGCCCGGTCCCTGCGGACCCGTGGAGCCGGTTTCGCCCTTCGGCCCCTGCGCGCCGGCGGGACCGGCCGGGCCCTGCGGGCCGGCGGGGCCGGTCTTGCCCTGCGGACCCCTGGGCAGCGTGACTTTCCGGGAGTGAGATTTGCCGTGGCCGTGCTGCCTAGAGGCGCTGTGGGCGATGGTGGGCTGCGCGCCGGCAGCGGACCCGCCCAGGGCGAGTGCTGTGAGGAACGACAGGGCAACTGCGATCGGCGGGATGAGTACTGGGAGCTTGCGCATGGGATGACCTCCTCGGTCGTTCGGGCGGTGGCCCGGTTTGGCGTTTGTGCTCCCTCAACCGAGCTGCTCGTGCTTCCTTACGCTCGCGTTGCAAGAAAAAGCTCGTGCGGTCGACCGATCGTGCGGCGGTGGCGTAAGGACGCGGCCGGTCGCCCGTTTCATCTGACGCCACAGCAGACGATGCCCGCCGCGCGGGCGCAAGAGAAGGAGATGCTCACTTGTCCAGCACGACCCCGACGGCTTGCCCAGGTCCGAGCACTGTGGGAGAATCGCCGTGAGCAGGTGGCCATGGCGAGCACAACGGCAAGCCCCAGCACCACGCTCGACGACCGCGAGCTCGCAAGGCTGGCTGTCGCGGGCGACGGCGACGCGTTCGCCCAGCTCTACGATCGCCACGAGCGCCGCGTGTTCGGCTTCTGCCTGCGCATGCTGGGGACAGACGACGAGGCCGCCGATGCGACCCAGGAGACGTTCATGCGCCTGCTACGGCGTCTGCCCGCCCTGCAAGGGCGAGATCTGAACTTCGTCGCCTACGCGCTCGGGGCGGCGCGCAACGCGTGCTACGACACGATCGAGGCCAGGCGCCGCGTCACGCCCGTCGGCGAGCCGCTCGAGCCGGGCGGCTCCGAGCCGGGGGAGCTGGACTCGACCCCGAGCGCGCCGCGCTGCTGGCGGCGACGCGCGAGGCCGTGCGCGAGGCCAATGCCGAGCTGCCCGCGCGCCAGCGTGAGGTCCTCGCCCTGAGGGAGCTCGAGCAGCTCTCCTACGAGCAGATCGGCGAGCTCGTGGGCCTCAACAGCAACGCTGTCGCCCAGCTCATATCGCGCGCGCGGATCAGGTTGCGCGACCTGGTCAGGGGCGGCGCGCTGGAGTCGATCGCCGCGTCCTCGCCCGAGTGTGAGCGCGCGCTGCCCCTGCTGGCGCGTATCCAGGACGACCAGGGTGGCACCGGCGAGGAGCTCGACTGGGTGCGCACGCACGTCGCGCGCTGCGAGACATGCCGTCTGAGCTGTGCGGCGATGGAGGAGGCGGGCGTCTCCTACCGGGCGCTCGGGCCGATCGTGCCGCTGGCCTGGCTGCGCCACGCCGCCATCGCGCGCGCCGCGCAGCTGGTGGGAGCCGACTGGAGCCAGCTCGCTGGCTCCGCGCCCAGCGCGCCGCCGTCCGCGCCGCCGTCCACGCCGCCGTCCACGCCGCCGTCCACGCCGCCGTCCTCGCCGCGGACGCCGGGAGCGCCTGGTCGCCGGCTCCTGTGGCCGCTTCTCGGCTTGGCCGTGCTGTGCGTGATCGCCGTGGTCGCATTGGCGGGGAGCATCGCGCGCGAGCGCCGCGTGCCGGCGCAGCGGGTGACCTCGGTCTCGAGTGCCACCGGTACGGCGCACCCGGTTGGGCGCTCGGGCGCTCACGCGACCCGGCTGGCTCATCACGGGCGGGCGCAGGCCAAGGCGCGGCTCGCACAGGGCCACGGATCCGCCCTCGCCGCCGTCGCGTACGGCGGCCGCGGCCCTTTGCCGAGCGTCCCGCTGCCGGCGTCTCGCCCGGCGCCTCGCCGCCGCGCGGGCAAGCGTGGCTCCAAGCACCGCGCCCGTCCGGCGCCGGCCAAGCCCCCCAGCGTTCCCGCCGCGCCGGCACCCGCGAGCACGACGCCGACTGCGACGACGCCGACTGCGACGACGCCTGCGCCCAGCCCCGCGAGCGGCGAAGCGAGCGGAGGCGGCTCGACAAGCTCCACGCCAGCTCCCGAAACGCACACATCGACGGAAGGCGGGCGCGGCTGCGAACTTGCCATCGCCTGCTAGCCGCGCCTCAGCTCAGCCGCGCATGCAGCTCGGCCAGCTCGCCGGGGTCGATCGAGTAGGTGTGCTCGGGCCCGGGGTAGCGACGTGAGCGTACGTCCTCGGCGTAGGCGCTCACGCCGTCGTTCATCTCCTGCTGGAGGTTGGCGTAGCGCTTGACGAACCTCGGCCCGAGCCCGTCGCGGATACCCAGCAGGTCGTGGAAGACGAGCACCTGACCGTCGGTCGCCGGGCCCGCGCCGATGCCGATCACGGGTATCTCCAGCAGCCCCATCAGCTCCTCGGTGACCGCGCTGGGGATCGCCTCGAACACGAGTGCGAAGCAGCCGACCCGCTGCAGGGCGAGCGCCTCGGCGGCGATGCGCGCCGCCGCCGTGGCCGTGCGGCCCTGCGCCTTCCAGCCGCCGAGCGCCGTGGAGGTCTGGGGCGTGAGGCCGACGTGTCCCATCACCGGGATGCCCGCGCCGACGATCGCGCGAGCGCGGCTGGCCGAGGCCTCGCCGCCGCCCTCGAGCTTGACCGCGTCGCAGCCGGCCTCCTTGACCATGCGCACGGCGGTCGTGATCGCCTGCTCGTCGGAGACCTCGTAGGAGCCGAACGGCAGGTCGCCGATCAGGAGCGGGGTCGTGAGGCCGCGCCGCGCCGCGCGGGTCAGTACGAGCATGTCCTCGAGGCTCCACCGGGGTGGTGGCGGTGTAGCCGAGCATGGTCGTGGCGGCGGAGTCGCCCACCAGCACCAGGTCCACGCCCGCCGCCTCGGCCGCGCGGGCGCTCGGGTAGTCGTAGGCGGTGACCATCACGATCGGGTCGCCCAGCCGCTTCTTCTCGGCGAGCAGGGGCAGGGTCATGGGCAGACGCTGGGCGGGTGGGACTCGGTCGAGCGGGGTCTGACCCAGCGCTTCGCGCTGTGTGCCAGTTGGATGGCTGGACATGGTGGTTCCTCTCTGACGGCCGGTTGACGCTCGCTCAGGAGAGCAGAGTCGCCACCTGCTCGTCGATGGTGATGATGCGGTTGGTGTCGGCCTCCACGTGCACCACGCGAGGCTCGTATCTCTGCAGATCGACCTCGTCGTAGGAGCCGTAGGAGATGACGATGATCGTGTCGCCGCGGTGGACGAGGCGGGCGGCTGCGCCGTTGACGCGCATGTCTCCCGACCCCCGCTCCCCGGCGATCGTGTACGTCTCGAAGCGGGCGCCGTTGTCGATGTCGACAACGTGGACCTGCTCGTGCTCGAGGATGTCTGCTGCCTGCAGCAGATCGGGGTCGATGGTGATGGACCCGACGTAGTGCAGGTCGCAATCGGTGACCGTCGCCCGGTGGATCTTGGACTTCAGCATCACGCGCTGCATGTGGCGATCGCCTTTCCTTCAAGCGGTTGACTGGGGGCCTGCGTGGCGGCGGGGCTCTGCGTGGCGACGGGCGAAAGGATCGCGTTGTCGATCAGGCGGACCTCTCCGATCCGCGCGGCGAGCGCCAGCAGGGCTTCGCCTGCGAGCGTGTCGACGGGCTCGAGCGTGTCGGGCTCGACGAGCGCGACATACTCGGGGTCCACGCCGAACGGCCTCATCGCCGCCCGCGCCGCGTCGAGCAGCGCCGCGGCGGAGCGCTCACCCGTCGCGGCCAGCTCGCCGGCGGCCCGCAGCGCGGCCGGCAGGGCCAGCGCGCGGGTGCGCTCGGCGGGAGCGAGCAGCGCGTTGCGGCTGGACATCGCCAGGCCGTCCGGCTCGCGAACCGTCGGCAGCGCCTCGATCCGGACGGGCAGGTTCAGGTCGCGGGCCAGGCGGCGGATGACCAGGACCTGCTGGGCGTCCTTCTGGCCGAAGTAGGCGACGTCGGGCATCGCCATGCACAGCAGCTTGGTCACGACCGTGGCCACGCCGCGGAAATGCTCTGCGCCGCGAGCGACCCCCTCCAAGCGCTCGGTGAGGCCGAGCACCTCGACGGCCGTGGCGAACCCGGGCGGATAGACCTCCTCGACCGACGGCGCGAACAGCACGTCCGCGCCCGCAGCGGCGGCCAGGGCGGCGTCGTCGCGCTCACGGCGGGGGTAGCGCTCGAGGTCCGAGCGCTCGTTGAACTGGGCAGGGTTGACGAACAGCGAGACGACGACGCGATCGCAGCGCTCGCGCGCGTGCGCCACCAGCGAGAGGTGGCCCGCGTGCAGCGCGCCCATCGTCGGCACCAGCCCGATCGTGAGCCCTTCGCGGCGCGCAGGCGCGAGCGCCGTACGCAGCTCAGCTACCGTGCGCACGGTTCTCATGCGCGGAGCCAGGCTGGGTGGCGTTGGGGGCTCATCGGTTTCGGTCCAGTTCCCTGCGGATACCGGCGCGACTTCAGGATGTTCAGGCGGACACTGCGTCAGGTCCGTCTCGAGCGAACTCGATGACGGCCTGTAAAGAATCATACAGCCGGTTGCGGCGCGTGAACGCTGCTGCGGCTATGTGTGCGCAGCCTCACACATATGGAGTAGAAGTATGTATAATGTTAGGCATGGATACCGAGAACGCCGCTCCCAAGCCCAAGACCCGCGACAACCCCACGCGCCAGGAGTCCTCGGAATCGGACTTTTCGCTGATGGAGTTCATGCGCCGCTACCCGGACGACGCGGCCTGCCTGGACCGCCTATGGCGTGAGGGCTTCGCCCCGGACGGCCACCACGCCGAGTGCCCGAAGTGTGGGCGCACCCGCAAGTTCCACCGGACCCGCACGCGGGCCTCGTACACGTGCGACACCTGCGGGCTGCACATCCACCCGCAGAAGGGCACGATCTTCGAGGGCTCCCCGGTGTCGCTGAAGCTCTGGTTCTACGTCATGTACGTCATGGCGAGCACTCGCTGCGGAGTGTCCGCCAAGCAGATCGAGCGCGAGATCGGCGTGACCTACAAGACCGCTCACCGGATGATGAAGAAGATCCGCACCGAGCTGATGACCGACGAGGACGCCGAGCCGCTGGCCGGGGACGTGGAGATCGACGAGACGACCTGGGGCGGCAAGCCGCGCAAAGCGCACGGCGAGACGTATCTCACCGTCGACCCGGCCGAGCGCCGTGCCGCGGCCGCTGCGCACCGTGAGGCGAAGCCGACGATCCTCGGGATGGTCGAGCGCGGCGGCAAGCTCCGGTTCCGCGTCATCCCCTCCCGCCACGGCGCGGTGCTTAGTAGAGCCGTCACGGCGAACGTCAACCCGCAGTCGGTCATCCTCACCGACGATTGGGGCTCCTACAAGCCGCTACGCCGCCGCTACATCGACCACAAGGTCATCAACCACTCGGCCGGCCAGTACGTCGATGGCGACACGCACACGAACACCATCGAGGGTGCGTTCGGGAACATGAAGACCGGGATGCGAGGCGCTTACAAGAAGGTGTCGCCGCGCTACCTGCAGTCCTACCTTGACGAGTACTCGTGGCGGCACAACGCGCAGCGCGACCGCTCTGCACTCGGCCCGCTGTTCGAGCAGCTACTCGTGCGCGCCGCTCGTAGTTGAGCGGTCAGTTCGCAAGCGTGACGTAGATCTGGCCCGCGAGTCCGCAGAGCACGCGGGGATCGATGCCGTCCCCCACGGGTTCGAGCGCTTTTAGCAGCTCATCCTGGGGCCGCAGTTTCTTAGCTTGCGCCAACAGGACGTTGTAGACGTTGGCGAGCGGCTGGCCGACCTGCTCCGCGCCACCATTGGCGAGTTTGTCGAGATCGTCGTAGAGAGCCTTCGCGTGGATGTCCAGCGGAGCCATACAGAAAAGACGCTACTCCGTCGTTCGGTCGGAGCCTTTGACGGCGCGCCGGACAAGCTTCTCGAAGTCGTCCTCCTTCGGGACGGGAATCTCGATCGGCTCGCCTTCCTTCGGCTGCGTGAGCTGCGTCTTGGGCGTAGGCTCCGGCTCGTGATCGTCGGTCATCTAGAGCGAGGGTAGCGCGTGGACGTACCGCCAAAGGGGGAGTGCGTCTGGGGCTGTGGACGCTCCGATTGGGCCGTCGAGCACATCTTTGGCACAAACACGCTTGCCAAGCGGCTGGGGATCACGCTCCCAATCCATACGCAGATTGGGGACGGCGAACGCGACTCAGAGATCGTGCTCGTGGATCGCGTCTGTAAGCGCTGCAACAACGGCTGGATGCAGCGGTGGGACAACCTCATGCTTGACTTCATGGGGGGCGCAATCACACATGGCCCAAGAGCGCGAGTCGAACTCAGCAAGGGGCGCCAGGAACGACTCGCACGCTGGGCGATCAAGGTCGCCCTACTTCTTGAGGTCTTCCTGCATGACATGCGCGAGGCGCACCCCGACTTCGGAATCAGCCCAGCCCATGCATCGCCCGATCACTTTCACAAGCTGAAGGGTGGCCACCCTCAGAAGGGGACGCGCGTCTGCGTCGGAGCGGCCGATTCCCGCTTCGCGCTCCTCCCCGTCGCCTGGATGTCAATGGCGATTACAGTCCCCGAAGAAACGGCGTCCGGCATCGCCCTGCTTAGGAACCGGGGCTATCACTGCTGGTTCAACCTCCGCCACGTTGTATTCCTCGTCATGGGATGGGACGAAGGGAACGAGGATGCCGTGGCAGATGATGTCCTTGACGGTGCCAAACGCTTCCCAGGCGTACTGCAGCAGATTTGGCCCGTGGCGCCCGAACGGGTCTACTGGCCGCCGAAGGGACGCCTTGCGCCGCAGGAAGCAGCAAGCCTCATCAAGACGTACGACGAGTGGCCACATACGGGGAACCGGCCTGTACTGCCGCCCGAGCATCGCTAGATAGGCGCGAGGGCCGCGGCGGCGCACGCCCCAGCGCTCCTACACCCCCACACATACGCAAGCAGGCAGCATCAAGCCTTCGGATTGCTCCGACTCCGAAGGCTGCCCTGTCACGGGCTCTCGATGATACATACCTGTTCTACACATGTGTGCGCAGCCTCACACTGCGCCGTGGACGCCTCACCAGGCGTCCACGTGCGGGCGCTTCTTGCCCGCACGCCGCCACCACTCGCCGGTGTGCTCGTCGAACAGCGTCGCGATCCAGCGCCGCGAGTCCGCCGGGTCGATCACGTCGTCGATCTCGCCGTAGGCGGCCATGTTCAACCCCATGCCCCGCTCGTAGGCCGCGGCGACCGTCTCCTGGAACAGCCGCTCGCGCTCCTCGGCATCCTCGACCGCGTCCAGCTCGCGCCGCATGCCCAGGCGCACGGCGCCCTCCAGGCCCATGGCGCCGAACTCCGACGTCGGCCAGGCGATCGTGAACAGCGGTGCCTTGAAGCCGCCGCCGGCCATCGCCTGGGCGCCGAGCCCGTAGCCCTTGCGCAGCACGATCGTCCCGGTCGGCACGCTCACGTTGGCGCCGCCGAGGAACATGCGCGCGAAGTGGCGCACGGTCGCGGTTCGCTCGGCGGCGGGGCCGACCATGAACCCGGGGGTGTCGCACAGGAACAGCACGGGCAGATCGAACGCGTCGCACAGCGCCAGGAAGCGCGCCGCCTTGTCGGCGCCATCTGCGTCGATCGCGCCCCCCAGATGGGTCGGATCGTTGGCCACCACGCCCAGCGGGCGGCCGTCGACGCGGGCGAGCGCCGTGAGCATCCCCGGCCCGAACCCGGTGCGCAGCTCGAGCACCGAGCCCTCGTCGAAGAGGGTCTCCACGACGCGGCGAACCTGGTAGACCCGCTTGCGCTGCTCGGGGACCAGCTCGCGAAGCAGACACTGGTCGGGCACCGCGCCCGGCTGCGCTGCACCGCGGAAGTAGGAGAGATAGCGCTTGGCCAGGGCGACGGCCTCGGCATCGTCGGCGGCGCGCAGGTCGACCACGCCGTTTGCGTGCTGCACGTCGATCGGGCCGATGTCCCCGGGGTCGTGGACGCCGAGCCCGCCGCCCTCGATCATGGCCGGCCCGCCCATCCCGATGCTCGAGTCCTCGGTGGCGATCACCACGTCGCAGCATCCGAGCAGCGCGGCGTTGCCCGCGAAGCAGTAGCCGGAGGCTATGCCCACCAGCGGCACGAGCCCGCTCAGATGGGCGAACAGCTCGAACGCCCGGCAGTCCAGGCCCGCCACGATCGGCATGTCGATGTCGCCCGGGCGCCCGCCGCCGCCCTCGGCGAACAGCACGACCGGTAGCCTGCGCCGCTCGGCGATCTCGAACAGCCGGTCCTTCTTGAGGTGGTTGCGCATGCCCTGGGTGCCGGCCAGGACCGTATAGTCGTAGGACATCGCCACGCACGTCCGGCTCTCGACCTGGCCGATCCCGCCCACGAGCCCGTCGGCGGGCGTGCGGGCGATCAGCTCCGCCCGCGAGCGCCGGCGCTCCTGGGCGGCGAAGATCAGCGGCCCGTACTCGACGAGCGTGCCCGCGTCGAGCAGGTCCGCGAGGTTCTCGCGCGCCGTGCGCCGCCCGCGCTCGCGGCGGCGGGCGACCGCCTCCGGTCGTGCCGCGTCCAGCCCGATCTCGTGGCGCTCGCGCACCGCCCGCAGGTCCGCGCGCTCTCCCTGCGGCCGCGGCTCCTGGGGGGGCGCGGCGTCCGCGCTGGCGGCGGCGCCGGGCTCCAGCGTCACCAGCAGCTGGCCCTCCTCCACCGTGTCCCCGACGGCCACCGCCAGGCCGCGGACCACGCCATCGATCTCCGCGAGGACCTCGTGCTCCATCTTCATCGCCTCGATCACGACCACCGCGGTGCCCGCCCCGACCCGCGCCTCGCGCTCGTGCGGGATCGCGACCACGACGCCAGCGAACGGGGCCGTCACGGAGTGCTCAAGGGCGCTGGCCATCGCGAGATCATCGCTCAAGGGCACGTCACGGGTCGGGCCGCGCCGCACGCAACATCCCGGTCTCACGGATCATGCCGGCTCTGGCACGTAGCAATTACCATCCGGCGGGTGTCATCCGGGGAGCGTGAGCGATCGGCCTCCGAGCGGCGCGAGGCCCTGAAGGAGGTGCTCGCGCAAGCGCGCAGCTGCGTTCGCTGTGCCGAGCTGGCTGCCACCCGCAAGACGGTGGTGTTCGGCGCGGGCAACGCGGACGCGGAGCTGATGTTCGTGGGCGAGGCGCCAGGCGCAAGCGAGGACGAGCAGGGACTGCCGTTCGTGGGTCGCGCGGGCAAGCTGCTGGACAGGCTGCTCGAGGAGATCGGTATGAGTCGGTCGGAGGTGTTTGTCGCAAACACCTTGAAGTGCAGGCCTCCCGGCAACCGCGACCCGCTGCCGATCGAGATCGAGAACTGCCACGAGTACCTGCTGCGCCAGGTCGAGCTGATCCAACCGACGGTGATCTGCACGCTCGGCAACTTCTCGACCAAGCTCCTGCGCGGCGACCCGACCGGGATCACGCGCCTGCACGGACAGCCGGAGGTGATCGTGCTGGGGACGCGCGCCGTGCGGCTGTACCCGATCTACCACCCGGCCGCCGCGCTGTACACCCCGCGGATGCTCGAGACGCTGCGAGAGGACTTCACGCGGCTGCCCGGGCTCCTCGCCCTCGGTGCGCCCGAGCAGCCGCCGCCGGAGGAGTTCCCCGACCTCTCCGAGCCCTCACCGACCGCGCCAGATGCGCCTCCAGCGTTGGGGGAGCGCAGCTCCGAGATGGACCAGCTTGGACTGTTCTAGACGCCGTCCAGCGACGTTTTCCCCGCAAAGGAGGGATCTCTGCGGGAGTGTCGAACAATGTTGTCCAGGTCCTAAAGTCAGTCGGCACGGCTGCCGATGAAGGTCCTGTCTCCATCCCTCCAGGAGTAACGACCGGCCCGCGACCCATTCTCCCGCGGGCCGGTCTTTTTTTTGGACGAGCCTGCGGGCGCCGAACACGCTCTAGAGTCTCGGGGTGGCCGCACGAAGCGTCGAAACCACTGGTCCCGCCGAGACCGAATCGCTGGGCGCGGAGCTGGCCGGGGTGCTCGGCGACGGCGACGTGGTGCTCGTGCGGGGCGAGCTCGGCTCGGGCAAGACCACGCTCGTGCGCGGCGCCGCCCGCGCCCTCGGCGTGAGCGATCCCGTGACCAGCCCGACCTTCAGCATCGGCCACCGCTACACGACCGGCGGCGTGACCGTCTCGCACCTGGACCTCTACCGGCTGGCCGGACTGGAGCACGAGGACCCGGCGCTGCTGGCCGACTACCTCGGGCCGGGACGGATCGCGTTTGTGGAGTGGCCCGATGACGCGCACGCCGAGCTTGCGGGTGCGCGCGTGCGCGTGACCCTCAGCCACGGCGGCGGCGACCGCCGGCGAATCGACGTGGACGAGCTCCCGCGCACCGCGGACTGGGGCGGGCCGCGATGATCGTGCTCGGCTTCGACACGTCCGCGCCCGCGACCGCGGTTGCCCTTCGCCTGGCGGACGGACGCACGACGCAGGCGCGCGACGACCCCCAAGCGGGTGCGCACCCCGGACACGCGACGCGGCTGCTCGAGATGGCCCGCGAGCTGCTCGAGCGAGCCGGCACCGCCTGGAGCGGGATCGACCGGATAGCGGTGGGGGTGGGGCCGGGGACCTTCACCGGCCTGCGCGTCGGGGTGGCCACGGCGCGCGGGCTGGCGCAGTCGCTGTCCGCCGAGCTGGTCGGGGTCTCGAGCCCGCGGGCGCTCGCGCTGCCGGCGCTCGCCGCAGGGACCGCGGAGGTGGCCGCGGGATCGGACGGGGGCGCGCACAGCGCGGTGCTGGCCGTTATCGACGCTCGCCGCGGCGAGGTGTTCGCGGCCGCCTACGAGCTGGGCGAAGGGGGAGCGCCGAGCGAGCTGGCCGCCCCGCGGGCGCTCCCGCCGCAGGAGCTCTCGAGCGTCGTCGCCCAGGCCGAGGAGGCAGTGGGCGGCGCGTCGCGGCGCTGGGTGGCTGTCGGCGACGGAGCGGTGCGCTTTCGCGGCCATCTCGAGTCGGCCGGGGTCGGCACCCCGCCCGATTCCTCGCCGCTGCACACGGTGAGCGCCGCGGCCATCTGCGAGCTGGGGGTGTGCGCGTCGGCGGCGGCGAGCCTCCAGGAGGTAGTGCCCGACTACCGGCGCCGCCCGGACGCGGAGCTAGCCTTGGAGGGTGCGGGGACAGGGAGAGGCTTGTTGACATGACCGAGCGAACCGCCGCCCAGGAGCCAGTCGAGCAGGCGCCACCCGTGGAAATCCGACGGCTGAGCTATCCCGACCTGCCACAGGTGATCGCGATCGAGCGGCGTGTGTTCCCGACGCCGTGGTCGCTTGCGATGTTCGTGCTCGAGCTGTCCAAGCAGTCGGGGATATGCCTGGCGGCCGTGTGCGAGCAGCGGCTGGTCGGATACCTGATCTGCTCGCGCTACGACACCGTCTGGCATGTGATGAACGTGGCCGTGGACAGCGATCACCAGCGCAGGGGGCTGGCCTCGGCGCTGCTGGCGGAGCTGTATGAGCGCGTCGGCGACCCCCGGGCGCGCTTCACGCTCGAGGTGCGCCGTTCCAACAACGTCGCCATCCACCTGTACGAGCGCGAGGGCTTCCGCGCGGCGGGCATGCGCCGCCGCTACTACCAGGACAACGGCGAGGACGCGCTGGTGATGTGGCGCACGCCGGCCACGCTCGAAGGCTCGCTCGGCGACGTGCCGAACCCCGGAGCGGTGGGACGGGCGGGACCTGCATGAGCATCCTCGCCCTCGAGACCAGCTGCGACGACACGTGCGCGGCGGTGCTCGACGCGGATGGGCGCATGCGCTCGAACGTCATCTCCTCCCAGGAGGCGCACGGGCGCTTCGGCGGCGTGGTCCCGGAGATCGCCTCGCGCCAGCACCTGGAGCTGGTGAACGTGATCGTCGAGCAGGCCCTGCGGCGGGCGGGAGCGACGCTGCAGGATGTCGAGCTCGTGGCCGCGACACAGGGCCCGGGGCTCGTGGGAGCCTGCTGGTCGGCCTGTCCACCGCCAAGGCGCTCGCCGCCGCCAGGGAGCTGCCGTTCGCGCCCGTCGACCACCTGCAGGGGCACGTCGCCGCGAACTTCCTCCCCTGCGCCGGCCCAGACGCGCCCGACGGCCCGGATTCCGACTCGGCGGCACCCGACTCGGCGGCGCCGGCCGCGGACGAGGGTCCGTTCGAGCCGCCGTTTGTGTGTCTGATCGCAAGCGGCGGGCACACGCTGCTGGCGCTCGTCAGCGAGCACGACGGCTTCGAGATTCTCGGCCGCACGCTCGACGACGCCGCCGGTGAGGCCTTCGACAAGGGGGCGAGGATGCTGGGGCTGGGCTACCCTGGCGGCGCGGCGCTGGAGCGCCTGGCGAGGGATGGGGATCCCGAGGCCTTCTGCTTCCCCGGATCGCCGAGCGAGGGGATTGCAGCCCGCCCACCCCGTGCCCGCTCACCGCGCCGCAAGGTGTTCGCGGACAGCCTCGACTTCTCCTTTGCCGGCGTCAAGACCGCGCTGCTGTACACCGTGCGCGAGCTCGGCGAGGTCGGGGCGCGGGAGCGGGCCCCCGACCTGGCCGCCTCCTATCAGGCCGCGATCGTCCAGCGCCTGATCGCGCGCGCCGAGCAGGCGCTTCAGTGGACGGGGATCGAGCGCTTGGCGGTGGGCGGCGGCGTCGCGGCCAACGGCGAGCTGCGCCGGCGCCTGCGCGATCTGGACGCCACGCTGCACGTCCCCGCGCGCTCGCTTTGCACCGACAACGCGGCGATGATCGCCAGCGCGGCCCGCTTCTGCGAGCGGCTGCCCTATCCGCACTACCTGGCGCTCGACGCCTACGCGACCGGGGAACGTCCGCGATGACGCTGCCACTGCGCGGGCCTCCCCCCGGCCCGACGGCGGGATTTGCTGCTCGGACCGGGGAGTCGGCTGCGCTACGTCGGCTCGCAAGTGGGGTTAGAAAGCGAGCCTTCGAAGACGATCGGCCTGGCGTTCGCTGGTGATCGGCGATCGACCGCTCCCTCCTCCTGCGCGCTAGGCCCTGCCGGCGGGTGCCCTGATTTTAGACATACCAGGAGAAAAGAAGCAAACCCTATCTCGGCAGCCCCGCCCCGAACGATAATCTCGGGTCAATGCGACCCCCGGCCGTGAGGGCTAGAGTCACCGTCTACTCCAAGCCAGACTGCCACCTGTGCGCGGACGCGATGATTGCGCTGCGCCGCCTGCAGGACGAGCTGGAGTTCACGCTGGAAGAGCGCGACATCACCGCCGACGAGGCGCTAGAGCGCTCCTATTTCGAGCGGATCCCGGTGGTGGCGATGGACGGGGAGGAGCTGTGCGAGTACTTCGTCGAGGAGGCGGTCGTGCGCGAGCGTCTAGAGTCACGGCGATGAGCTACGGAGAACGGACGACAGGCCCTCTGGCGGCCCAACGGGATGGCGCCGGCTCCTCCAACGAGCGCCTGTCGCTGGGCGTGGCGGCTCGCCTGTCCCGCTACCTGCAGGTGCTGACGCAGGCCAAGAAGATGGGCAAGGAGACGATCTCATCGCAGGAGCTGTCCGACTACACCCACGTCAACTCCACGCAGATCCGCCGCGATCTGTCCGGCTTCGGGAAGTTCGGCAAGCGCGGGGTCGGCTACAACGTCGAGGCGCTCGTCTCCCAGATTCGCAAGATCCTGCGAACGGCCGGACAGCACAACATCGCGCTGATCGGCGCGGGCCACCTCGGCAACGCGATCGCATCCTCGGAAATCTTTGCCGACCACGGCTTTCGCGTCGTCTCCATATTCGACAGAGACGACACCAAGATCGGCAGCCAGGTCGGCAGCCAGGTGGTGCGCGACGTCGCCGAGCTGCGCCAGGTGGTGGAGGACGACGACATCGTCGTGGGAGTTCTGGCGGTGCCCCAGAACGCCGCCCAGGGGCTCGCCGACGAGCTGGTCGACGCCGGCGTGAAGATCATCTTCAACTACTCGGAGTCGCTGCTGGACGTGCCGCCGGAGGTGACCGTCCACACCTCCAGCCCGGCGGTCGATCTGCTCTACGCGCTGTACTTCTATCTGACCTGAGGCCGGCCGGCTTCAGGGTGCGTCACACTGGACGCCCTGAGCGCTCTGACCGACACTCCACGCAGAGGCTACGCGATGAACAGCCTGGATCTAGACCGAGCCGAAGAGATGTTCGCGGGCGCCGCGGACCTCACCGTCGGAGTGGAGGAGGAGTTCTCCATCCTCGACCCGCGCACGCTCGAACTGATCCCCCGCTTCGAGCAGCTGCGCGCCGCCGCGGCGGGCGATCGGCTGCTGCGCGCGAGCATCGCCGGCGAGCTGATCTCATCGGAGATCGAGATCATCTCGGGCGTCGGGTCCGATCTGCACGACGCGCTGGCCCGCCAGCGCGAGCGCCGCCGGCGCCTGTTCGCGCTGGCCGGGACGCACGGCGTCGCGCTCGGCGCGACCGGGACCCATCCGTGGGCCGACTACCGCGAGCAGCCGATCATCGACACCGAGCACTACCGGCGCGTCGAGGAGGGCCTCAAATACGTCGCCTGGCGCAACAACACCTTCAGCCTGCACGTGCACGTGGGTGTACGCGACATCGACCGCGCGGTGCGCGCGTGCGATCGCCTGCGACCGGTGCTGCCGCTGCTGCTGGCGATCTCCGCGAACTCCCCGTTCCTTGACGGCCGCGACAGCGGGCTGCACTCGGCGCGCACGCAGAGCTTCACCAAGAGCTTTCCCCGCTGCGGCGTCCCCGACGCGTTCGGCGGCTGGCCGGCCTACCGCGAGTACATCGAGTTCCTGCAGAAGACCAACTCGATCGTCGAGTTCACCCAGGTGTGGTGGTCGGTCAGGCCCCACTTCAGCTTCGGCACGGTGGAGGTGCGCATCTGCGACGCGCAGGCGACCGCACGCGAGTCCGAGGCGCTTGCGGGCCTGATGGTCGCGTGCATCGGCCAGGCGGTGCGCGACGCGGACGAAGACGCGCCCTTCGAGGACCCCGCAGGGCGACTCATCGAGGAGAACCTGTGGCGCGCAATCCGCTTCGGGCTCGACGGGTGGCTGATCGACCTGGGGCGTGGGGAGGAGTATCCGGCGCGCGAGGCGATCGAGCGGCTGCTCGCCTGGACGGCGCCGATACGCGCGGAGCTGGCCATCGATCCGGCGTTCCCGGAGCGCAACGGCGCGCAGCGCCAGCGCCAGATGATCGAGATGGGCGCCCCGCGCGAGGAGGTGTTCGCGGCTAGCGTGAACGAGACGCGAGAGAGCTACCCGGAGGAGGTGACGGTTTGAGCGCAGAGGGCGATCCGACGGAGGAGGAGCTGCGGGCCGCCTACGAGGCGGAACTGAGCCGCATCACCACGACCGACATGATGGCGCAGGCGGCGGTTTCGCTGCTCAACCTCGGCGCTCGGCGGCTGGCACCGCCGACCGCCGGCGAGGCGCCTGGCGCGGGCGGCGAGCGCGCCGCCGGAGGTGGGGGCACCGCCGCCGCGGGTGGGGGCACGGCTGCCGGAGGCGGGGGCACCGCTGCCGCAGGCAGTGCTCAGCGCGACCTCGAGCAGGCACGCGACGCGATCGACGGCGCGAAAGGCCTGCTGGACATCCTCGAGCGCCGGATCTCCCAGGAGCTGGGGCCCCTGCGCGACGCGCTCTCGCGGCTGCAGATGGCCTACGCGCGCGAGGTCCAGACCGGCGAGGCGACGGCCCGGCAGGCGCAGGGGGGCGGCGCCGAGAGTGGCGAATCGAGACCCGCCCACCCAGCCGCCGGCGAGCAGCAGGCGCCGGAGGCGGGCGACCGCCCTGCTGGTCCCGGACCGGCCGAGGCGAGCGGCCGGCTGTGGGTGCCCGGCAGGTGAGCTGCCAGCCCGGTGGAAGCTGGCCGGCACCCAGTCGGCCGGCACGATAGACTCCGCCCGCGTTTGCACCGGATAGACGCTCGCGTTGAGCGATCCGGCCGTCAAATGTGCGCGCGATACATCCTCGCGCGGCACGCAAATCGGACCGCGGAGGATTTCTGTTGAGCAGCTTTCTGACGAACCACGGGGTCGTCGTCGGCCTTGTTTGCGCGGCCTGCGCTGTGGTCTACGGCCTCGTGACCGCACGATCCCTGCTCGCGCTGTCGCCCGGCAACGAGCGCATGCAGTCGATCTCGCTCGCCGTTCAGCAGGGCGCTCGCGCCTACCTGAACCGCCAATACAGGACGATCGCCGTCGTCGGCGTCGTGCTGTTCGTCGCGCTGATCTTCGTCCAGAACATCGCCGTGGCCTGCGGCTTTGCGATCGGGGGCCTGCTGTCGGGCTCGGCCGGGTACATCGGCATGAACGTGTCCGTGCGCGCGAACGCGCGCGTCGCCGAGGCGGCGCGGGGCGGCGTCGCGCGAGCCCTGAGGGTGGCATTCAGGGGCGGCGCGATCACCGGCCTGCTCGTGGTCGGCCTCGCGCTGCTGGGGGTCTCTGGCTACTACGGCCTGCTCACGGCGGCCTTCAACGACAGCCAGAAGACGGCCGTCGACGCGCTCATCGGCCTGGGCTTCGGCGGGTCGCTGATCTCCGTGTTCGCCCGTCTCGGTGGCGGCATCTTCACGAAGGCGGCCGACGTCGGCGCCGACCTCGTCGGCAAGGTCGAGGCGGGCATCCCCGAGGACGATCCCCGCAACCCGGCCACGATCGCCGACAACGTGGGCGATAACGTCGGCGACTGCGCCGGGATGGCGGCCGACCTGTTCGAGACCTACGCGGTGACCGCGGTCGCGGTGATGCTGCTCGGCGTGCTCACCTTCCACGAGGCCACACGCGTGGCGCTGTATCCGCTGGTGCTCGGCGGCGTGGCGATCATCGCGTCGATCATCGGCACCTTCGCCGTCCGCAGCCGCTCCGGGAACGTCGAGCGGGCGCTCTACCAGGGCCTGATCCTCTCCGGCGCGATCGCCGCGGCTGCGTTCGCGCCGGTCACCTACTGGTTGATGCGCAACCTCAGCTTCAGCCAGGTCGGCAACGCCGTCAACACGCCCGCCTGGTGGAAGTTCTATCTGTGCGCGCTGATCGGGATCGCGGTGACGGCGCTGCTGTTCGTGATCACCGACTACTACACCTCCACCCGTTTCTCGCCGGTCAAGAAGACCGCCAAAGCGTCGATCACGGGCCACGCGACGAACATCATCCAGGGCTTCGGCTCGGGTCTGCAGGCGACGTCGCTGCCGGCGCTCGTGCTCGTGCTCGGCATTCTCGGCGCCTGGAAGCTCGCGGGGGGCGGCACCACCGGGATCTACGGGGTCGGCGTGGCCGTCATGGGCCAGCTCTCCCTCACCGGCCTGATCGTGGCGCTCGACGCGTTCGGCCCGATCACCGACAACGCCGGCGGCATCGCGGAGATGGCGGACCTGCCTGAGGAGGTTCGCAACGTCACCGACCCGCTGGACGCCGTCGGCAACACCACCAAGGCCGTGACCAAGGGTTACGCGATCGGCTCGGCCGTGATGGCCGCGGTGGTGCTGTTCGCGGGCTTCAGGCAGGAGCTCGCCGAAAAGGTCGGCCACGAAACCCTGTTCGGGATCAACGAACCTCCCGTGCTGATCGGGCTACTGCTCGGCGGCCTGATGGTGTGCCTGTTCACCTCCCTCTCGATAGAGGCCGTCGGGCGCGCCGGGGGCGCCGTCGTGGAGGAGGTGCGCCGCCAGTTCCGCGAGCACCCCGGGATCATGGACTACTCGGAAGACCCCGACTACGCGACGTGCGTGGACATCGTGACCAAGACCGCCCAGCGTGAGATGATCCTGCCGTCGCTGCTGCCGATCGGGTTGACGGTCATCGTCGGGCTGATCGACACCCAGGCGCTCGGCGGGCTGCTGATCGGCGTGATCGTCGTGGGCTTCTTCTTCGCCGTGCTGATGACCGCGGGCGGCGGCGCGTGGGACAACGCCAAGAAGCTGATCGAGGACGGCGCCTTCGGCGGCAAGGGCTCCGACGCCCACGCCGCGTCGGTGACCGGAGATACGGTCGGCGATCCGTTCAAGGACACCGCCGGACCGGCCATCAACCCGATGATCAAGGTCGCCAACATCGTCGCCATCCTGATCATCCCGCTCATAACCTGAGGCGCGGACGGGGCTCGGCCGCGCTCGCGTGCTCGTGGACGGTGGCGGCGGCCGCCGCTTCCCGGCCGGCCCTCGAGGACCTAAGCTCCGATTGAGATGAACGGCCGACAGGCGCACCGCATGGGCACGTTCGTGCTGTCGCTGCTGATGGTGGGGATCGGCCTGGCGCTGATCGTCCAGGCCTTGGGCGGACACGCGAGCGCGATCTCACCGCGCCTGCTGCTGGGCGTGCTGTTCATCGCGGCCGGGGCCGGACGGGTGTACGTCGAGGTCAGGAAAGGCCGGCGGGCGTGAGTCCGGACGAGGGCGAGCTCGAGCGCGCCACATCCGAGCTCGCGGCACGCTCGCGCGTGGTCGTCCGGCGCAGCCTCGGCTCGCCGATCCTGTTCACGGTCGTGTACTCCTCGCTGGCGAGCGCCATCTACTTCTCGCTCGGGGTGATCGCGGGCCACGCCCTCGGCCTGACCCCGCTCGTGTTCCTGATCGCCGCCGTGCTGTACACGCTGACCGCGATGACCTACGTGGAGGGGGCGTCCCTGCACCAGGACAGGGGCGGCTCGACCGTGTTCGCCCGCTACGCGTTCAACGAGCTCGTCAGCTTCGTCGCCGGCTGGGCGATCCTGCTGGACTACGTAATCCTGATCGCGGTCACCGCCTACTCGGCGACCCAGTACCTGAAGACCTTCTGGAGCCCGCTGGGCAACCGCGGCGAGGCGCTGGGGCTGGCGCTGGCGTTCATCGCGCTGGTGGTGCTGAGCAACATGCGCGGCTTCAGCGGGCGCCGCGCGCGGCGGGTGGGCATCCTGCTGGCTGGCGACCTCGCGCTGCAGGGCTTCATCGTCGTGCTCGGGCTGGCGCTGTTCTTCAGCCCGCACACGCTCCTGAACCCGATCCATCTGGGCAGCTCGCCGAAGTGGTCTGACCTCATCTACGCGCTGACGATCGCCGTGATCGCGTTCACGAGCCTCGAGTCCGCCTCGGGGCTGGCCGGAGAGGTGAGGATCAGCCGCAGCGGCCTGAAGCGGCTGGTCGCGAGCACGACCGCGACGGTGGCCTTCCTGTATGTCGGCATCGCGCTGGTGGCGGTGACGGCGCTGCCGGTGCGAGCGGGGCACACCGAACTGGCGCGGCGCTATCTGGACGCTCCGATGATCGGGATCGTCGGGCAGGTGCACCCGCACTGGCTGGCGCGGGCGCTGATGTACCTGGTGGCGGCGATGGCGGCGGTCACGCTGGTGGCGGCGGCGAACTCCGCGATGCTCGGCCTCTCGCGGCTGGCGTATTCGCTGTCCACCAACCGCCAGATTCCCAGCGGCCTCGGGCGCCTGCATCCACAGCGCTCGACTCCGTACGTGCTGATCATCCTGGCGGGTGTGATCGCGGCGGGGCTGGTGGTGCCGGAGAACCTCGACCTCCTCGTCGGCATCTACGCGTTCGGCGCGATGCTCGCGTTCACGATCGCCCACCTGTCGATATGCCGCCTGCGCTACACCGAGGCCGAGCGCGACCGCCCCTACAGGGTGCCGCTGTCGATCAGGGTGCGCGGCGGCGAACTGCCCCTGCCGGCGGTCTTCGGGGCGCTGGTCTCCGCGGCAGGCTGGGTGGCCGTGATGGTCCTGCACGAACGCGCCCGCTACGTCGGCCTCGGCTGGATGGCGGTGGGGATCGCCCTCTATGTCGTCTACCGCCGCGCGGATGAGACATCGCTGCTGCGCCGCGTGACGGTCGCGCCGCAGGTGCTGCGCGCCGAGCAGCCGCGCGAGCGCGACTACGGCTCGGTGCTCGTGCCGCTGTTCGGGACCGACCTCGACGATGACATTGTCCAGACGGCCGCCCTGCTGGTGTCGGGCGAGCAGACCGACGAGGCGGCGATCGACGCGGCGACGATCGAGGCGCTGTGGGTATTCGTGATACCGATGTCGCTGCCGCTGGACGCGAGCCTGCCCGACGCGCAGATCAAGCATGCCCGTCAGGTGCTCGCGCGGGCCAAGGCGGTGGGGGAGGAGTACAGCGGCGTGCACGTGGCCACGGCGACCGTGCGTACGCGCCGCGCGGGCTACGCGATCGTCGATGAGGCGCGCCGCCGCGGCGTCGAGGCGATCGTGCTCGGCGCCGAGGAGCCGTCGCTGATCCGCGGCGGCGCACGCCTCGGAGGCCGGGCGGGACCGCTGGAGGCGTATGTGGGAGACGTCACCAAGTACGTCGTGCGCAAGGCGGGCTGCCGTGTCATAGTCACTGCACCGGGCGCCCGCGACTCCCCGGTCGAGCGGGCCCGACGGGCGCACCGGGCGAACGCCCCAATGGTCTAACCTGCGCACCTATGTCTCTCTGCTCAGCTTCATGTTCGTCCTGATCGTGGGCGCCGGCCGCGTGGGCTCGGCGGTCGCCAAGTCGGCGCTCGCCGCCGGTCACGAAGTGTCCGTCCTCGACGAGGACCCGCTCTCGCACGAGCGGCTCGACGCCGGCCAGAGCAAGAGCTGGGAGGACTCTGGCGGCCAGTTCACGGTCGGTACGGCGCTCGAGACCGACGCCCTGATCCAGGCGGGGATCGAGCGCTCCGACGTGTTCATCGCCTCGACCGCCGGCGACAACACGAACCTCGTGATCGCCCAGATCGCCCAGAAGCGCTTCGGAGTGGAGAAGGCGATCGTCCGCGTGATGGACCCCGCGCGCGCCGACTGGTACGGCGAACAGGGCCTGCAGACCATATCCCCGACCAAGCACGCGATCGAGATGTTCGAGCGCGCGCTGCAGCCCGAGGTGGTGTAGCGGCCGTGTACGCGATCATCGCCGGCGCCGGCAAGGTAGGGCGCAACCTCGCACGGGAGCTGATCAGCAAGGATCACGAAGTCACCCTGATCGAGTCCTCGCGCTCGTGTTACCTGGCGAACGAGGAGGAGTTCGAGCACGCCGTGCAGTACGGCGATGCGACCGAGGTGTGGGTGCTCGAGCGCGCCGGCATCCAGCGTGCCGACCTGGTGATCGCGGTGACCGGCGACGACGAGGACAACATCCTCGTCTGCCAGGTGGCCAAGGAGAAGTACCTGTGCGACCGCATCATCGCGCGGGTCAACAACCCCCGCAACCACGACCACTTCAAGCTGCTGGGCATCCAGCCGGCGGTGTCGGCCACCGACCTGATCCTGCGGCTGATCGAGCACGAGGTGCCGCGCTACGGCCTCGTGCATCTGCTCGCGCTCGAAGAGGAGCGCCTGGAGATCATCGAGCTGGAGGTGGCTGCGGATGCGCCCACGGTCGGCGAGAAGGTGTCGGACATCGCCCTGCCGGAAGGCAGCTTGATCATCTCCGTGCTGCGCGACGGATCCGGGTTCGTGCCCAAGCCGGACACGGTGATCGAGGTGGGTGACGAGGTGCTGCTCGTGCTCGACCCGGGCCTGGAGGACGCGATCACCGCCTACTTCGCCACCAACGGCCAACCCGCGGCGCTCTGAGCGCCGCCGGCCTGCGCGGGCCGCGAAGGTGACGTCCCCGAGACGGCCCGGCCGTCGCCCCACCTGTTGACTATCCTTGGACGCTCGATCCGGGATGGTGTAATTGGCAACACGCGTGCCTCTGGAGCACGAGTTTGGGGTTCGAGTCCCTGTCCCGGAGTGGCGATCTGCCCCGCAAGCGCGGGGCTCTTCGCGTTCTAGGGGCGCCTCGCGCCAGTATTCGCGCCATTTCGGCACCGCAACTGGCGCAAGACATGTACTGCGAGCCGATCGTGTGCTCGGTCCAGCCCACGCCGTGCACGAACGCGGCCGTGCGCTCGCGCCCGGAGTTCGCCACGAACAGCCCACAGACCTTCGCAAACACGTCCTGCGGCACGCCACACACGCGTTCGACGGTCTCGGGCGTGTAGGAGGGCTCACTGCTGTGCTGCGCTTTGGGTTGAACGAATCTGCTCGCGCGAGGTCACCAGCGGCGCCATACCTTGCGCCGCCCGGCGCAAACGTGCCTCGGCGCAAACGTTCCTTGGCCAATACGAGCCCCGATAGGCGCGGGGTGGCGCCGGGCGCACGGGGGGAAGGCGCGCCTTGAAGAGCCCTCCCTCCATGGTCGCCGGCTACCCTTTCTTGGAGAGTTCCTTTGCGAGTTTGAGCAGTCCGGTGGCTTCCCCGCCGTTCCAGCCTTTGAAGAAGCTGTATTTGTCTTCTCCGGGGTAGGAAGGAAACCACCACAGGCCCTTGAGCTCGGGGAACTCGTCATTGTCGAGGAGTTCGTCGTAGTCCGTCTTTGCCTCTTTGGTCTCTTCGGCCTCGGTCTTCTTGGCGCCGGCTTCGGTGCATGGTTCTTCGTCGAATTCCTTCGTTACGCATAGGCCGAACTCGGTGGCGAACACGTTTGTGTGCTTGACGCCGAGTTCCACGGCCTCTTCGTAGTCGACTTTCAGACCGCGCAGTCCATAGTCATATTCGTAGGGGTATTGTTCTTCCTCTTCGGCGAGCGTCTCGCCTTCGGGGTCATAGGGATGGAAGGTGAAGCCTTCGATGCGGGTGGTCAGTTCTGGCTGCGCCTTGATCGCATCTCCGAGCCAGCCGCGTTTTTCTGTCACGTTGGACCAGTGGTCGTTGCCCAGGTAGTAGTCGCCGGTGAGGTTGAACAGCAGTTTCACGTCGTCGGGGATCCTCTTGGCCTCCTTGGCCTTATCGGCTTCCTTGGAGAGGGCGACGAACATTTCGGCGTACTTGGCCGGTTCGGCGCATTCGCCGCACTGGCCCTTCAGCCACATCTCGTCGCCCACCTCCATGAGCACGTCTCCGTATTTGGCCCCCGTTTCGATCTGCTGCATGGTTTCCGTGACCCACGAGGATGTCGTGACGGCGGACAGTCGGTCTGAGTCGAGCACGTTCCCGGCGATCACGTCGTTGTTGACGAAGTGCTGTTCGTATGCGAGCGCGGGTGTGTTTCCGAACGTTTCTTCGGCTTCTGTTTCCGGATCGTCGTTGGTCGCGACCCGATCGGAGGCGATGCCGTCTTTGACGAGCGTTTCGGCGTTTTTGACGAACTTCACTTCGACTTTCTTCGAGCAGCAGAAGCCCCCGTTGATGCCGAAGATATGTCTTGTGGTCACGGTGCTCCCGCCCTCGGCTTCGATCGAGCAGCCATCGGGGTATTTGCTGCTTTTGCCGTATATCGCGGTTACGGCGATGTCGTAGGCGGTGTTCGGTTCGACAAAGCCGGGTTCGCCGCCACTCGCGACTTCCCCGTTACCGCCGCTGTTGTTGAAGGTGAAGCTGTCGGCAGAGGTTTCCCCGTCGGCCATCTGGCGGCCGTCCTGGCGCGATTCGCTGGCTGGCCAGACGTTGACGTCTTGTTCGATGAGTTCTTTTTTGACGGTCGAGCCGATCTTCCATTTGACTGTCACCGCTGTGGGCGCGGCGGCCGCGTTAGAAGTCCCGGACAGGGAGGTGGGGGCGTAGCCGGAGGCGCACGTGGGCAGCGCCTGGGCTGTGGCCGCTGCGGTGGTCAGCAACAGCGTCGCAAGGGCAGTGGCGCAAACAGCGCAGAGTCCAAGCTTCATAGCGTGCCTTTCGTTCCTGGCGCCGGCGTTTCGCCGGGCGCGGTGTCGCGCTTGACATGACAGTACTCCCTGCCCGCGCGGCCCGTCTCGTTGTGCGCGGCGTCTCTCAGGCGCGGTCTGGACGAACGTCGTGTGCGGGCCGCCTACCGGCGATCAGCGTGAGCGCGTGGCTGAGCGCTGGCGCCAGCGCCTCGCCAACCTGCTCGATCGCGCGGGGGCGGCCGGGCAGGTTGACGATCAGCGTCGCCGCGCGCACACCGGCGGTGGCGCGCGAGAGCATCCAGTTGGCGGTGTGCGGCCCGGAGGCCAGGCGCATGGCCTCGGCGATCCCGGGAATCTCGCGGTCGATCACCGTGTGCGTGGCCTCGGGCGTGAGATCGTCGGGCGAGACGCCGGTGCCGCCGCTGGTGAGCACGAGCGCACAGCGCCCGCGGACGTCCTCGGCGTCGGCCCAGCCGCGGAGGCGCGCCTCGATCAGGGCGCGGTCGTCGGGCACAAGGTCGCAGGCGAACGTGGAGATCGTACTGGCGATGTATGGCGTCTATAACACCGGGGATATGCACCCGACGCTGGGGTTCTTCACGCTGGATGTTGACGTTTTCCCGGATGCCTCCGTGTTTTCCGAGTCCGATCCACTGGCGGGGTAGGCGATGTCGCAGCGCAACATCGACGTCTTCCATCGAGCCACCGCGGCCATCAACGCGCGCGAGGTACCTCGTGACCTCCTTGGCCCGGAGTTTCGGATCGAGGGCGTCGGCACTACAGTCACCGAGAGGACGTATCACGGGGTGGCCGGCTGGCGCGAATGGATGAGCGACCTCTACGAGGTCTTCGCCGACGGAGCGCGCTATGAGATCGAGGAGATCATCGCTGACGGGGACGGCTTCGTGGTCGCGCTTGTCCGCGTTGTCGGCCGCGGCGAGAGCGCTGCGCGGCCGACCCGGCACCGGCCGCGCCCAAGCGCCCTGCCTCACGTGCCCTATCTGCTCAGCGACTTGCCCGCACTGTCCACAACGTTGCGCAGGAAGTCGTACTGGGTGTGAACCAGTCGGTCGGCCAGCTCCAGTGCGGCGTCGATGATGTCTTGCCGCGTGGACGGATGCTCGTCGCCGAGTGACGGCAGTTTCTCGTCGACGGTGTCGACGAACTTGCGCACCGCGTCGATCGCAGCCCGCTCACCCGACTCGACCGACTGGAGCACCTCCTCGGAGAGCTCGGTGGTCCGCTCGACTGCGCTGCGCTGGGTTTCGGTTGCTGCTGGCATTGGATGTACCTCCTGGCGGGACGTGTGTCCCGTTAGCTCTACATTCACGCAAGCCACTCAGCTGAGAACCCCGACGCGCGGGCTCCGCTTCGCAGCCACCGTCTCGACTACGACCATAGGCCAGCCTGCCGGTCGTTCCATCCGTAGAGAATTCGGACGTGGCCGTGATCAAGCTACGCACGCCAGCTCGATCGCAAGCTCCTCGCAGGAGCGTATCCTGGGCCGATGGCGTCGGCGAACCTGGACCTCGTGCGGTCGATCTACGCGGCCTGGGAGCGCGGTGACTTCAGCTCGGCGGAGTGGGCGCACCCCGAGATCGAGTACCTGAGCGAGGACCCGCTGTTGCCACTTGGCCATACGACGGGGGTGGCCGGGATGGCGGACATCTGGCGCAACTGGCTGCGCGCGTGGAAGGACTTCCATGCCGATGCGGACGGGTACCGCGAGGTGGATGGCGAGCGTGTGCTCGTGCTCCTGCGCTACAGCGGGCGGGGCAACCCGGGCGGAATGGAGGTCATGCCGACGGAGGCGGCGAGCCTCTTCCACGTCCGCGACGGCAAGGTGACGCGGCTCGTCCTCTATCTGGACCGGGAGCGCGCGCTCGCCGACCTCGGCCTCGCTCCCGAGGTCAGCTCCCCCGCCTCGTAGTCCGCGTGCGGGAGGCCCGGCCGCGCGGCGAGCCATCATCGCGGCCATCGCCGCACAGCCACGATCCCGCGCCTACTGGTCGCGGCGCCGCGCCAGCCGGTGGGCAGCGCGCGAAGCGCTCATGAGCAGCGCCGCCAGCGCCCAGCAGCAGCCGGCGAACACGAATCCGGCCGGGCGCTGCATGAACAGCGCGAACAGCGTTCCCGTGACGAGCAGCAGCCCTATGTCGGCCACCAGCAGGGTGCGCAGCACGATCCTCGATTCGGGCCGCGTGGGCTCGAGCCGCGCCAGCCAGCGGGCGGCGCGGACGCGCTCGTCGGTGCGCACGCCATCCTGCTCCACGGCACTCATCGTTCGCCCATCCGGTCAGGAAGTCAAGGGCTCAAGCGCGAGCTGCGCGAGGTTTGCGTTTGCGCGGCCGGCCGCGAGCGGGTGGCGGGCCTGTGGCGTCGGGGCGTAGCCGCCCGATTTGCCACAGCCCGCCATCGTGTCGCGCGTCGAGCCAGCGCTCGGCGTCGCGTCGACCGAGCGCGATCAGCTCGTCGATGAACTGGTTGGCAAGGAACAGGTAGCTCAGCAGCTCGCCGTGGATCGCGCTGCGCTCGGCGTTGACGATCCGCCCGATCAGCGCCAGGTTGCGGTTGCGCAGGAGGCCGCCGATGCCCGCGTAGTGACGCTTGTAGACATCGCGCGCGAGGCGGCCGATCTCGAGGCGGTCGCGCGGCGCGATGAAGATGTAGGGAATCCTTCGGTGTGGCACACGCCCGGCGCCGGTACCGTCGGCGGAGGACACGGCCGGCGTGAGCCTCTCGTTGACGGCGGCGAGCGTCGCGACGGAGTCGGCGAGCTCATCGGCGAGCACGACCTGCAGCAGCTGCGCAACGCCGTCGATCGCGTCCGGCCGCGCTGAGGCCCCGGCGTGCGTCACCGAGGAGTTCAGGCCGATCACGACGACGCGCTCGGCGCCCAGCGCGAGCGCCGGCACGAGCGGCGCGTTGAGACGCACGCCACCGTCTCCGTACCAGCCCGCCGCCGCGCGCGGTCGCCGGATCTCGACCGCGGGGAAAGCGCCCGGGATCGCTGCCGAGGCGAGCACGTGCTCGGGCGCGAGCGGGGTCGCGACGTAGTCGATGGCGTGCATCGAGTCAAGGCCAAGTGCCGGACCGCCGTGATGGAAGACCACGCTGCGCGTCGTGGCGTAAGCCGTGGCGACGACGGCGGCGGCCGTCAACGCGCCGTCCTGTACGTTGCGCGCGATCCGCTCGAAGGAGACGAGCCGCTCGAGCGTGCCGCGCAGCGGCGCGGGGTCGAGCAGCCCGGCCAGATCGCCGCCGGGCAGGCCGGCGAGCATCGCGCTCGCGCTCAGCACACGACCGAGCTCGTACGGCGACACCAGCGGACGCAGCGCATCGCCCCAGCGCAGCTCACGCCACATCTCCAGCGCGGCCGCCGCCGCCACCTCGAGCGGCTCATGCGCGCGAGCCGCAAAGAACGACCCGTTGAGCGCGCCGATGCTGGTCCCGATGACGATGTCCGGGGCCTGGCCGCGCGCGGCGAGGGCCGGCGCCAGCGCAGCCAGCGCGCCGGCCTCGTATGCGCCGCGCGCCCCGCCGCCGGCCAGCACGAGCGCGATTCGCTCACGCTGGCGGCCCGGTTGAGCAGCGGCAGGCATTCTCAGCGCAGACTATCGCTCACGCCTCACGCGTCCTCCACAGGCCGCCGGCGAGCGCGTTCACGCCGCGGCCTGCGAGGCCCAGTCTCGATACAGCTCGAAGTAGCGCCCCTCGGCGGCGATGAGCTCGTCGTGGGTGCCCTGCTCGGCGATGTGGCCGTGCTCCAGCACCACTATCCGTCCCGCCTGGCGGATGGTCGACAGGCGGTGGGCGATCACGATCGAGGTGCGCCCGGCGAGCAGGCGGCGCATCGCGGCTTCGATGCGGCCCTCGGTGTGGAGGTCGACGTTGGAGGTCGCCTCGTCGAGTATCAGGATCCGCGGGTCGGCGATCAGGGCACGCGCGAAGGCGATCAGCTGGCGCTGGCCGGCGGAGAGCTGGGCGCCGCGCTCGCCGACTTCGGTCTCATAGCCGCTGGGCAGCTCGGAGATGAACTCCTCGGCGCCGACGGCGGCGGCGGCGGCGCGGATCTGTGCGTCGTCGGCGTCGGGGCGTCCAAAGGCGATGTTCTCGCGCACGGTGCCCGAGAACAGGAACGCCTCCTGCGGCACGATCCCCATCTGGGAGCGCAGCGAGTGGCTGGAGACGTCTTTGAGGTCGTGCTCGTCGACGAGCACACGGCCTCTGGTGGGATCGTAGAAGCGGGCTGCGAGCTTGGCCATCGTCGACTTGCCGGCTCCGGTGGCGCCCACCAGCGCGATCGTCTGACCTGCCGGCACGTGCAGGTCGACGTGCTCGAGCGCGAGCACCTCCGCGGCTCCGTCCTGGCGCCCCTCCGATCGGGGGCGATAGGCGAAGGACACGTCCTCGAAGCTGACCTCGCCGCGGATCCTGTCGAGCGCGGGCGCGTTCGGACGGTCTTCGAGGGTGGGTTTGGTGTCGAGCAACTGGAAGATCTTCTCCAGGGCGGCCATGCCGGACTGGTAGGTCGTGTACAGCTGGGAGAGCTGCTGGATCGGTTCGAACAGGAACGACAGGGTCGCGACGAAGGCCACGATCGTGCCGACGGTGATATGCCCGCCGATCGCCTGGTAGCCGCCGTAGAGCACGATCAGCGCGAGCGCTATCCCGGAGAGCATTTCCACCGCCGGGAAGTACGCGGCGTTGAGCCGCACCGTGACCATGTTGGCCTCGCGGTTGTCCTCGTTGAGCTCCGCGAAGCGGGCCTCGTGAACGGGCTCCTGCCCGAAGCTGCGCACCACGCGGATGCCTGACAGGGTCTCCTGCAGATAGCCCGTGATCGAGCCGATCGTCTCGCGCGTGCGCCGGAACGCTCCCGCGGAGACGAGCCGAAACCAGATGCTTCCTCCGGCCACGAACGGGACGATGCAGAACGTCAGCAGCGCCAGCTTGACGTCGAGGAAGAGCAGGACGCCGATCGCGCCGATCAGCGTGAGCCCCGACTGGAACAGCGTCACGACCGAGTCGGTCACCAGGCTTTCCAGCGCCTCCACGTCGTTGGTCATGCGCGAGATCAGCACCCCCGCCGGCCGGCTCTCGTAGAAGCCGATCGGCTGGCGCTGCAGATGGGTGAAGATGCGGATGCGCAGATCCGCCAGCGCGCGCTGTCCCACCCAGCCCACCAGATACGTCTGGGCGTAGGTCGCCACCCACACCAGCAGCGCCGAGAACAGGAACGCGACCACCACCAGCACCAGCGTGTGGATGTCGTGTTTTTCGATGCCCCGATCGATCGCCAGCTTGGCCAGCAGCGGCGGCGCCAGCGACGCGGCGGTGCCGAGCACGAGCGCGACGAGCATCCCGGCCGCGCGCAGGCGGTAGGGGCGCAGCAGCGCCAGCAGGCCGCGCAGGTTGCGCCCGCGGCTGCCGCGGCTGGGGCGCTCGCCCGTCCCAGCGCTGTCCGCCGCGTGCACTGCCCGGACCCAGGCCGCCGCGCGCACCGCCGCGTCCGCCGCCCATGCCCCCGCCCATGCCGCCCATCGGGCCGGGAGGACTCACAGCCGACCCCCGGCGTTCGGCTGGGCGCCCGCGCCTGCCGCGAGCGCATGCTCGGGCGCGATCCCGTCTGTCGGCGCGGCGGATGACGTGCCTGCCACGATCTCGCGGTAGAGCTCGGAGCTCTCCAGCAGCTCCTCGTGGTTGCCCTGGGCCACGATCCGGCCATGGTCGAGCACGACGATCTGATCGGCCAGCGCGATCGTGGAGAGGCGGTGGGCGATCACGAAGGTCGTGCGTCCGGCCATCGCCTCGGCGAGCGCGAGCTTGATGCTCTGCTCGGTGGAGGCGTCGACCGAGGAGGTGGCGTCGTCGAGGATCAGCACGCGCGGGTTCGCCACGAGCGCCCGCGCGATCGCCAGGCGCTGGCGCTGTCCGCCGGAGAGCGTCAGGCCGCGCTCCCCGACCTGGGTGTCGTAGCCCTGTGGCAGGCGCGTGATGAACTCGTGCGCCTGGGCGCGGCGCGCGGCCTGTTCGATCTCGCCGCATCGGCGCCCCGGGGCGTGCGTAGGCGATGTTCTCGGCGACGCTCGCCGAGAACAGGAAGGGGTCGTCGCTGACCACCGCCACGGCGCGCGCACCGAGCGCACGCTGACGCTCGCGCACGTCCGCGCCGTCGAGCAGGACCGCTCCGGCGACCGGGTCATACAGCCGCGAGATCAGCGCCACCAGGCTGGTCTTGCCCGAGCCCGTGGCTCCCACGAGCGCGACCGTGCGCCCGGCGGGGACGTCCAGCTCGATATCGCGCAGCACCGCCCGCCCGCTCTGCGGCGCCGCTGCGGACCGCCTCGACGAGGGCGCTCGCGCCGAGCTCGTCGTGGGGATCCTCATAGCGCAGCGTCACGTCGCGCAGCTGCACCCGCCCGTTGCCGGGAGGCAGCGGCGGCGCGTCCGGTGAGTCCGGTCAGGCGCGGCTCGCGGTCGAGCAGCTGGAAGATGCGCGCACCCGAGGCGGTGGCCCGCTGCGCGAGGTTGAGGGTCACGCCGAGCGAGCGCATCGGCGTGATCAGCATGTTCAGGTAGAGATAGAACGCGGTGAACTGGCCGAGGTGAGGTGGGCGTGGATCACCGACTCGCCGCCCAGCAGCAGCACCGCCGCGAGGCCGAGCTGTGGCAGGAAGCCGATCACGGGGTTGTAGGTCGCTTCCAGGCGCGTGGCGACCATCGCCTGGTTGAACACGCGCCCGACGGTGTCCCGAAAGCGCGTCAGCTGCGCGGTCCTCGCGGGCGAACGCCTTCACGACGCGCACCCCGGAGATGTTCTCCTCGGCGTCCGCGGTGAGCTCGGCGATGCGCTGCTGGGTCTCCTGGATCGCCGGGCGCGCGCGGCGGCCGTAGCGGTAGGAGATGAGCACCACGAACGGCACCGGCACCAGTGCGATCAGGCCGAGCTCGGGGTTGATGTAGATCATCACGACACCGGCGAGCACGATCGTGAGGATGGACTGCAGGATGAACACGAGCCCGTAGCCGAGGAAGAAGCGCACGGCCTGCAGATCGACGGTCGCGCGCGACATCAGCTGTCCGGTCTGCTGGTGGTCGAAGAAGCCGAGCTCGAGGCGCTGCAGCTGGCCGTACATCCGCTCGCGCAGGTCGTATTCGACCGCCAGCGACACGCGCCCGGCGATCATCCGCCGCCAGTAGGTCAGCCCCCAGCGAGCGAGCACGCCGCGAGGATCACCAGCGCGAGCACCAGCAGCGTGTGGCGATCGTGGGCGCGCGCTCCCGAGTGGCGTGGCCGTGGACGTGCACAGCCCCATTCCTGATCGCCTCGACCGCGTGGCCGGTCAGCTCGGGCAGGGCGACGGTCATCACCATCGCGAGGCTCGCCAGCCCCCACGAGGTGCTCAGCCCGCGCTTGTAGGGGCGCAGGAATCCGAGCAGTCGGTAGAAAGTCCTCATAGTTGTGTGGTCAACGATTATTGCAGGCGCTTCCCGAGGCTGTCTCGGGCGCCGCGCGGGCCATGCTCCTAAGCTCGGGTCATGTCCACACCGACGACCCCGGGACGGGAGCCCACTCGCCCCACCCGCCCCCGCGGGCGGGGCTGTGCGACACGTGCGAGCACCAGCAGCTGGTGCGCAACACCCGCGGCTCGACGTTCTCGCTGTGCAGGCGCTCCCGCGCAGGATCCGGCCTATCCCCGCTACCCGCGCGTTCCCGTGCTCTCATGCCCGGGCTACGGGCGAGCGGGCCGCCGCGTTCTGGGAGGGGGCTGAGAGACGCACCCGATCAACCGGCGAGCGCGCCCGCGGGCTCGGACTCGCGGGCGCCGTGGGCGCGCGGTCCGGAGGTCACGAAGTCGCGTCCGCGCACGAGCGCGAAGGCCAGCACGGCGCCGGTCAGGGCGATCGCGGCGGCGATGAAGGCGATCGTCGTGAACGCTCCGGTGAAGCCGACGCGGTAGGAGTGATCGAGGGCCGCGCGGGCGGCGGCGGAGAGGGAGCGCGCGATCTGGGTGACTTCGCCGGACTCCAGCAGCGTGCCCAGCTGGCCGTGGGCGGCGCTCAGGACCGTCGTGCGCGTGCCCGCTGGCGTGGAGGGCGCTGTGGTCGTGCGGGTGACGCTGTGCTGGAAGACGGCGCCCAGCCCGGCGATCCCGGTCGCGATGCCGACCTGGCGGAAGGTCGAGTTGATCCCCGAGGCCATGCCGCTGCGCTCGGGGGGCACGACCCCGATCGCGGTCGAGGCCAGCGGCGGGTTGACCAGGCCGACGCCCGCGCCGGCGAGCACGAAGCCCGGGAATCAGCACGGTCCAGCTCGAGGCGGCGTCGACGCCGGTCATCGCCAGCAGGCCGATCCCGATCAGCGTCAGGCCCGAGCCCGAGCAGCAGGCGGACGGGGACGCGAACGCTGAGCTTGCCCGCGATCGGCGCCACGACGAACGACAGCAGCGTCGATCGGCAGGAAGCGCAATCCCGCCTGCAGCGGGCTGTAGCCGAGCACGTCCTGGATGTAGAGCGTCAGGTACAGGAACATCGCGAAGAACGAGCTCGACAGGGTGAACGCGACGATGCTCGCGCCCGCGAACGCGGGGCGGCGAAACAGCGACAGGTCGAGCATCGGCCGGCTCTGGAGCGAGCTCGACGAGCACGAACGCCGCCAGCAGCACCGCGGCGACGATCAGCAGGGAGACGATCTCGGTCGAGCCCCAGCCCTTTTCGTTGCCCTGCACGAGCGCGTAGACGAGCAGGAACAGCGACCCGGAGAACGTCACCAGGCCCGAGCCAGTCGACGCCGGTGGCGTCCGGGTCGCGCGAGTCCGCCACCTGGGTGAGCGTGAGGAACACGGCGATCGCGCCGATCGGCACGTTGACGAAGAAGATCCACTCCCAGCCGATGCCCGAGGTGATGATCCCGCCGAGCACCGGGCCGACGGCCACCGCCGCTCCGGTGACCGCGCCGAAGACGCCGAACGCCGTGCCGCGCTCCTTGCCGTGGAAGGCCTGGGCGATCAGCGCGAGCGAGGTGGCGAACATCATCGCCCCGCCGGTGCCCTGCACGGCGCGCGCGAGGTTGAGCATCAGCGGCGTGCTCGGACAGGCCGCAGACGGCCGAGGAGGCCGTGAACACGAACAGGCCCGTGACGAACACGCGCTTGCGGCCGACAGGTCCGCGACCGCGCCGGAGGTGAGCAGGAACGCGGCGAGCGTCAGCGCGTAGGCGTTGACGACCCACTGCAGGTCGGAGAAGGAGGAGTGCAGCGAGCGCTGGATGTCGGGCAGCGCGACGTTCACGACGGTGATGTCGAGCAGCAGCATGAAGATCGCCACGACAGACCGCGATCAGCGTCCACCATTTGCGCTCCACGGTCTACGCCTCCTCTCGCTCAGGGTGCTCGCACTATAGGAAGGCGCTGAGCCCGAGGCGCTCTCGCCGTCGCCCCAGGTGCGGCCAGGAACGGACACCTCTGCCACAGCTGCGCCGCGGCCGGGCGATAACTGGGGCGGTAGTCGGCGAAGAAGGCGTGGCCGGCGCCCTCGTAAATGTCCACTTTGACCTCCTGGCCGCTCGCCGCCGCGCTGCTCGCGCAGCTGCGCGCCGAGCTCGCGGCGAGGGGTTCTGGTCCTCGGCGCCGACCGCCGCCAGCAGCGGGCAGCACAGCTTCCCGGCGAGCTCGAGCGGCGGCGTCGGGCGCTGCGGGTGTCGAGCGCTCTTCGGGCGTGGCGCTGTCGATGAAGCCGCCCCAGCAGTCGACCGCGGCGCTCAGACGGTCGCTCGCGCAGGCGAACAGCAGCGTGTAGCGCCCGCCCATGCAGAAGCCGATGCAGCCGACCTTGCCGGTCACGTCCGCGCGCGCGCGCAGGAGGTCGGCGGCGCCCTCGAGGTCGCCGAGCACGCGTCGCATCCGACATCGAGAACAGGCGCGCCATCATCGCCTGCATGTCGCCCATCGGCGGCGGCCCGCCTTCGCGCGTGTACAGGTCGACGCCGAGCGCCACGTAGCCGAGGTTGGCGAAGCGGTTGGTCGACGTCGCGGATGTGCTCGTTCAGGCCCCATCGCCTCGTGGATCACGATCATCGCCGGGATCGGGCGGCGCGGGGTCCGCATCGGCCGGCCGCGCGAGATAGCCGTTGACCTGACCACCGCCTTCGGCGCGCGGTGCCCTCGCCAGCGCCGGCGAACGTGAGCGCTCCTCGGCAACGCACGGCTCGAGGGATCGCTCACCGCGCCCGGGACGCCCTCGGGGCTGGGCTTCACCTCGATGCCTGTCATCGTCGCTTGTGCCTCCTTCTCGGTTACAGGATCGCCTTCGGGTAGGCGCGGGTGGCCGCGACGAGCATCACCGCGAAGAAGCCTGCGACGACCAGGAAGTCGAGCCACACTTCGCCGGCGCCGCCGACGCCGACGAGCATCTGGCGCAGGCCCTGGACCTCGTAGGTGAGCGGGTTGACGCGCGCGATCACGCGCAGCCAGCCGGGCATGACGCTCAGCGGGTAGAGCGCGCTGGAGGCGAAGAACAGCGGCATCATGATCAGCTGGCCGATGCCCATGAAGCGCTCGCGCTCCTTGACCGCGGCGGCGAGCAGCATCGACATGCACGCGAATGCCGCCGTGCCGAGCATCAGCATCGCGAGCGCCCCGAGCACGCCCGTTGCGCTCCAGCGCACGCCGATGCCGGCGGCGGCGAGCACCGCGAACAGCAGCAGCGCCTGCACGAGCGCGCGCACGCACGCGCCGGCGGCCTTGCCGAGCACGATCGAGGTGCGCGGGAGCGGCGTGGCGAGCAGGCGCTGCAGCTGGCCGACGTCGCGTTCCCAGATCACCGCCAGCCCGAAGAAGATCGCGATGAACATCGCCGCCTGGGCCATCACGCCGGGCGCGAGGTAGGCGCGGTAGTCGAGCGTGCCGAGGCTCAGCGCGTGGGTGTTGCGCGAGCGCTGTCCCGAAGATGAACAGCCACAGCAGCGGCTGCACCGAGCGGGTGACGATGTCGAGGTGGTCGTGGCGCAGCTTGCGCATCTCGGCCTGGGCCATCGCGAGGGTGCCCGGCCACCACGCGCGCGAGCGGGCCGCTCGACAGCGCCTGGGGTCGACGCTCAGCCGAGGCGGCGGGCGACGCGGCGCTGGGCGCGGACATCGGACAGCCTCCCTTCGTCCTCGTCGCCCTGTTCGCCGATCCGCGGCCGGTGACGGCCGTGAACACGTCTTCCAGGCTCTCGGTCCCGTGGCGATGCATGCAGCTCCGCCGGCTCGCCCTGCTCGACCAGTCGCCCGCGGTCGATCACGGCGAGGCGCTCGCAGTGGCGCTCGGCCTCCTCCATCAGGTGCGTGGTCACGAGGATCGTCGTGCCCGCCTGCTCGCGCAGCGCCTGCAGGCGCTCCCACACCATCGTGCGCGCGTTCGGGTCGAGTCCGACGGTGGGCTCGTCCAGGAACAGCACCTCGGGGCGGTTCAGCAGCGCGCTGGCGATCTCCAGCCGGCGCAGCATGCCGCCCGAGAGCGTCCGCGCGAGGCGGTCGAGCATCGGCGCGAGCTCCATCGTCTCGATCGCCTCTGCGATCCGCTCGCGTCGCTCGCGTCGCGGCACGCCGGTGACGCGGCCGTAGAAGTCGAGGTTCTCGTACGCGGTGAGCGCGCCGTCGACGGAGATCGCCTGGGGGATGTAGCCGATGCTGGCGCGCACCGCGAGGCTCTGGTTGCGGACGTCGAAGCCGGCGACGAGCGCGCGGCCCGCGGTGGGCGCCAGCAGCGTCGTGAGCACCCGGATCGTGGTCGTCTTGCCGGCGCCGTTGGGACCGAGCAGGCCGAACACCTCGCCGGGGGCGACCGCGAAGGAGATGCCGCCGACCGCCTCGAGCTCGCCGAAGCGCACGACGAGATCGTCGACGAGCACCGCGGGCTCGAATCCGCTGACGCTCACGACCGCGAGTCTCCGGTCATCTCGAGCGCGGGCGCGGGAGGGAACGCGCCGTCGGCGCGGGCGTCCAGCTCGCGGATCTTGCGCCTGACGCGCTTGCGCGTCTCGCACAGCTCGTGCTCGAGCTTGGCCAGCTCGGCGGCGCGGTGGCGGACAAGCTCGAGCTGGCGGTCGATGTGGCCGAGCGCCTCGTCCAGCAGCTCGCGACGGCGCTCGGGGTCGACGTCGTCGCGGCGCAGCTGCGCGCGCACCTCCGCGCGCGCCTCCTCGGCGGTGAGCAGCGTCTTGAGCTCCTCGAGCGACACGCCGAGCAGGTCCTTCAGGCGCATCACCTCGCGCATGCGCTCGACCTCCGCGTGCGTGTAGACGCGATGCTGGCCGGAGGGCCGTGCGGGCGCCTCGGGCAGCAGGCCGATCTCCTCGTAGTAGCGGATCGTCCGCGGAGTGGTGCCGACCAGCCGGGCGACGTCGCCGATCCGCAGGTTGTCGGCGCGAGGCACGGCTGGAGGCTGCTGGTCGGCGTGAGTGGACGTGTCCATTGGCGAGGTGCTCAACGTGTGCTCACGGGAATCGAGGCGGGGGAGGGGGAGCCGTTGTGAGCCGCCGGCTGACCGTCGCGCTCGCGATCGAGTCCTCCCGCGGACGGCTCGCCCGCCGATGGCAGCGGGACGTCGGTTCGGCCGGCGGCGCCCGGCTGCACGTGGCGCGGGCGCAGCAGGCAGACGAACGTGCCGAGGAGGGAGACCGCCGCGAGCACCCACAGGGCCGTGTGCATGTTGGCGATGAACGGCGCGAGCTTCTCCTGCGAGAGCCCCTTGGCGAGGCCCGAGAAGACCGCGAACAGCGTCGCTTTCGGCACCGCCGAGGTGACGATCGCCAGCACGAACGCGATCGACAGCACGGCGCCGGTGTTCTGCAGCAGCGTTCTCGCGCCAGCGGCGATGCCGCGACGGTCGGCGGGCACGACGCCCATCATGGCTGCGGTGTTGGGGCTGTTGAACATGCCCGAGCCGACGCCCACCGTCAGCAGCCACAGAGCGCTCTGCCAGTAGGGGGTGTGGACCTGGAGGGTGGTCATCGCCGCGAGGCCCGCCGCGCTCACGAGCATGCCCAGCGCCGCCAGCGTGCGCGAGCCGTGACGGTCGGCGTAGATGCCGGCGAGCGGCGAGGCGACCAGCATCCCGAGCGCGAGCGGGATCAGCTTGATCCCGGCGGCGATCGGCGAGTTGCCCTGCGGGCCCTGGAAGTAGAAGACGAACAGGAACATCAGCGCGAAGCGCGCCAGGCCGTTGATGAACGCGGCGCCGCTGGCAGCCGCGAACAGGCGGTTGCGGAAGATCCGCAGGTCGAGCATCGGCGCCCGGGAGCGGCGCTCGATCAGCACCCACAGCGGCAGCAGCACCGCCGCGGCGACCAGGCAGCCGATCACGATTCCATCGTTCCACCCGCTGAGTCCTCCGCGGGAGACGCCGAGCACCAGGCCGGTGAGGCCGAGCACGAACGTGCCGGTGCCGAGCACGTCATAGCCGCGCACGAGGTCCGGTTTGGCCAGCTCGCGCAGGATCAGCGCACCCCACGCGGCACCGGCGAGCGCGAACGGCACGTTGAACCAGAACACCCAGTGCCAGGAGATCGCCACCAGCGCGCCGCCGAGCACCGGACCGAGCACCAGCCCGATGGCGGCGATCATCGTGTTGGCGCCCATCGCCAGGCCGAGCTGCTCCCTGGGAAAGGCGTCGGTGACGAGCGCGGCGGCGTTGGCGAACAGGAAGGCCGAGCCGATGCCCTGCAGGATGCGCCACAGGATCAGCACGCTCGCGTCGGGTGAGAACCCGGCGCCGAGGGAGGCGAGCGCGAACACGAGGAAGCCGCCCACATAGGCCCGCTTGCGCCCGAACAGGTCGCTCAGGCGGCCCGCCATGAGCACCAGCACGGTCGCCGCGATCAGGTAGGCGAGGATCACCCACACGAGCGCGAGCAGGCTCGTGTGCAGCGAGCGCTCGAGGTCGGGCAGGGCGATGATCAGCGTCCCGGAGTTGGTGGCCGCGAGCAGCATCCCCAGGCTCGTACAGGAAAGGGCCCACCACTTGTAGTTCGCGTGCCCCGCGGCCACGCCGAAGCGTGAGTTTGAAGAATCTGACGTGAACGTAAAGATCACGATAGCAGGCGCCAGCGAGAACCGGCTGCTGCTAAAACGTCGGGCATGTCCTCGAGCGAGCCCAAGGTCGTGAAGTCCGATCAGGAGTGGCGCGAGGAGCTGACACCCGCGCAGTACGAGGTGCTGCGCAAGGCCGGCACCGAGCCACCGTTCACGGGCGAGTACGTCTACAACAAGGACTCCGGCGAGTATCGTTGCGCGGCCTGCTCGGCGGTGCTGTTCAGCGCCGACACGAAGTTCGACTCCGGCACCGGCTGGCCCAGCTTCACCGAGCCGGCGGTCGCCGAAGCCGTCGAGCTGCACCCCGACAACAGCCTGTTCATGCGCCGCACCGAGGTCCTCTGCCGCACCTGCGGCGGGCACCTGGGGCACGTCTTCGACGACGGACCCGGACCGGCCGGCCAGCGCTATTGCATCAACTCCGCGGCGCTCGACTTCGTCCCCTCGGACGAGCGGGGCGAACCGGCGTAGCGCACGCATGGAGGAGCAGGCGCTCGCACGCCGCCGTCAGCCGCCGTGGCCGCGCGCGCGGAACGGATAGCCCGCCAGACGACACTGCGGCTCCGCCACGTCTGCCACGGGGCCACTGCGTTCGGCCTCCATCTTGCACCACTGCTCGGCGGCACGGCCACACTCGTGCAGCGTCGCCCCCCCGGTGGAGCTTGCGAACGTCACGCTGACGCAGCCGTGGCCGGAGGTCCCGTTGGGTGCGCCGACGATGGCGCCGTAAACCGCGAGCGCCGCCACCACCGCGAGCAGCCCGGCGACCGTCGCGTATAACGCTCGCCGCTGACGGCGGGACAGGGGCTCGCGCAGGCGCTTGGACTGTCCCACCATGATCATCGCGCACCGGAGTCTAGGGCGCCTTCGCCGCCTACCGATCACGGGTCGGCCAGCGCGGCCGCTGGGCGTTTCGACATCTGTCGAAAGCGGCGCCGCAAGTGTTGGCCTGAGTGTCCCTACCGGCCCCGCCCGCTCCCCGGTTTCATGCTCGACGCAATGGGGCGCCCCGTGCTCGCGGGAACGTGCCATCAGACCCGCTCACCGACAACGGAGGCATATGCACCTTCTCGCGACAATTCTCCCGTACCCCAGCTGGTTGAGCCCCGGGGACAACGCCTGGCAGATGACCGCCGCGACACTGGTCGGCCTGATGAGTGTGCCCGGCCTGGTGGTCCTCTACGGCGGCGTCATGCAGAAGCGCTGGTCGGTCAACAGCATGATGCTCACGTTCGTGGCCTTCGCGGTCGTGCTGGTCGCGTGGGTGCTGTGGGCGTACAAGATGGGCTTCGGGACGCCGATCGGCAGCGGCAAAGGACTGTTCGGCGCCGGGCTCGGCATACCCGGCAGCATCCTCGGCCACGTCGGTGAGCAGGGGCAGGCGGAAATACCGCTGCTCAAGGAAGCCCTGCCCACGGGGGGGATCAAATTCCCCGACGGCCTCGCTCGCGTACTTCCAGTTCGTGTTCGCCGCGATCACCCCGATCCTGGCGCTCGGATCGGTGCTCGGGCGGATCAACCTCAAGGCCTGGGCCCCGTTCGTGCTGCTGTGGATCACCGTCTGCTACACGGTCAACGCGTTCCTGCTGTGGGGCGGCGGCTTCTTTGCGCAGAAGGGCGCCCTGGACTTCTCCGGCGGCTACGTGATCCACCTCGCGGCGGGGATCTCCGGGTTCGTGGCCGCGGCGGTGATCGGGCCACGGCTGCAGCGCGACCGCGAGGTCGACGCGCCCAACAACCTGCTGATGGTGGCCACGGGGGCCGGGCTGCTGTGGCTGGGCTGGAACGGCTTCAACGGCGGCGACCCCTACTTCGCCGGCGCGGACGCCTCGGCGGCGGTGCTGAACACCAACCTCTGCACCGCGGTGTCGATGCTCGTGTGGATCGGCTGGGACTACATCTTCCGCGACAAGCCCTCGATAATCGGCTCGGTCAACGGGATGATCACCGGCCTCGTCGGCATCACACCCTGCGCGGGCTACGTCAACGGCTACGGGGCGATCATCGTCGGCGTGGTGGCCTCCACGATCGTGTGGATGTCGATCCGCTTCCTCAGCCGCGCCCCGATATTCCGCTCGGTCGACGACACGCTCGGCGTCGTCTATACGCACGGGATAGCGGGCCTCTGCGGAGGTCTGCTGGTCGGTATGCTCGCCGATCCCAACATGACCGAGTACCTCGGTGTCAAGCCCGAGGCGGGCGCGATTCACGGCAACTGGGCGCTGATGAAGTGGCAGGCGCTGGCCGCGCTGACGATCATCGTGTGGGACGGCGCGTGGACGTTCATCATCCTCAAGGTCATCGGGATCTTCGTACCGTTGCGCATGTCCGACGAGGAACTGGAGATCGGCGATCACGCGATCCACGGCGACGAGGTCTACCCCTCCGACGTGCCCACGCTGGGCAGCACCCACGCGGCTCCGTGGCACGCCACCGGCGGCGCGAGGCCGGCCGGTGCGGGGACGGGCGCGTAGAGGCGGGAAGTCTCTCCCGGCGCGGGCGCGTCCCCCCCACGGACGCGCCCGCCTCGGGTTGAGGACGGTCGGCGGCCCCGCTTCGGCGGGGCCGCCGACCTGTCCGGTGCGCCCGGCGGCGGCGCCGGTGGCTGAGGCTCCTCAGCGGGCGATGCCGACAGGACAGGCGACCCCGGTGCCGCCGAGTCCGCAGTAGCCGCCGGGGTTCTTGGCCAGGTACTGCTGGTGGTAGGCCTCGGCGTAGTAGAAGGGGTGGAGCGCGTCGACCTCGGCGAGCTCGGTGGTGATCGTGCCGTGGCCGGCGGCCGAGAGCATCTGCTGGTAAGCGTTCATCGAGGCCTCCGCGGCGGCCCGCTGGGAGTCGCCGTGCGACAGGATCAGCGAGCGGTACTGGCTGCCGACGTCGTTGCCCTGGCGCATTCCCTGGGTGGGATCGTGCCCCTCCCAGAACAGCCTCAGCATCTCCTGGTAGCTGGTCTTGGCAGCGTCGAAGGCGACGAGCACGACCTCCGCGTGGCCGGTGCGCCCGCTGCAGACCTCCTCGTATGTGGGGTTGGGCGTGAGCCCCCCGGCGTAGCCGACCGCGGTCGTGTACACGCCGTCGGCTTCCCAGAAGATCCGCTCGGCCCCCCAGAAGCAGCCCATGCCGAAGATGGCGGTCTGCACTCCGTCGGGAAACGGTCCCTTCAGCGGCGTCCCGAGCACCTCGTGGCGGTCGGGCACGGGCATCTCCTGCGCACGCCCCGGGAGCGCGGAGGCGGGCTCCACCATGGCGGTCCTGTCTCGGCCGAAGAGGCGCACTGAGATCCAGGCTAGCCGATACCTCCGCCTCAGCGCGGCTCGAGGACGAAGACCGCGATCTCGCGCGAGGCGCGCTCGTCGTAGTCCTCGAAGCCCGCGTACTGCTTGTTCATCTCGTGATCGCTGGGCATCGCCGGAGCATGCCACCGGCGCGCGCCCCGGCTTGTCTCCGCCTCCCGGCTGTAGAGTGGGCCGGCATGAACCCGAGCTGGGTCAGCGGCGGGCCATTCGCGGGCTCTGTCACAGGATCGGACGGGCGCGCGTGAGCGAGCGGAAGGTGGTTCGCTACGAGGTCGTCGACCGGGTCGCACGGATCACCCTCGACCGTCCCGAGCGCGGCAACGGGATCACGCCCCGCCTGGTCGGGGAGCTCATCGCCTGCGTCGAGCGCGCCGATCTGGATCCGGCGGTGCACGTGCTGCTGCTGGCCGGCAACGGGCCGGGCTTCTGCGGCGGGTATGACCTCGTGGAGAGCGCTGAGGGCATGGGTGCGGGGGCGGCGGCAGCGGAGAGTGCGACGGGCGGTTCGCCGCTCGACCCGGCGGTGATCGCCGCCAACCACGATCCCCGTGGGACGTGGGACCCGATGGTGGATTACGCGATGATGGGTCGCAACGTCCAGGGGTTCATGAGCCTGTTCCACTGCGGCAAGCCGGTGGTCTGCCGGGTGCACGGCTTCTGTGTCGCCGGCGGCACCGACATGGCCCTGTGCTCGGATCTGCTGGTGATCGCCGAGGATGCCAAGATCGGCTACCCGCCGGCGCGCGTGTGGGGCTCGCCGACGACCGCCCTGTGGGCGCACCGCGTCGGCGCGCAGCGCGCCAAGCGGCTGCTGTTCACCGGCGACTCGCTCTCCGGCAGAGAGGCGGTCGAGTGGGGCCTGGCGATCGAGGCGCCTGCGACGGACCGGCTGGAGGAGCGCACCGAGATCCTGCTCCAGCGGATCGCCCGCGTGCCTGTCAACCAGCTGATGATGATGAAGCTGCTGGTCAACCAGACCCTCTATGCACAGGGCCTGCACGCCGCCCAGGTGCTCGGGACGGTGTTCGACGGGATCACCCGCCACACGGCCGAGGGCTACGCCTTCCAGCGGCGGGCGGCGCAGGCGGGCTTTCGCGAGGCGGTGCGCGAGCGCGACGAGCCGTTCGGGGATCTGGGGCGCTCGACCTTCAAGGGCTAGCGCCCATCTGCGATCGTACGCCCGTGGCGATCATCCGCGTCAGCAGCCCGCTCGGCCGCGAGCTTCAGCGACTGTTCCCGTCCAGGCCCTTCCACGTGCGCTTCTGGGACGGCGGCGCGGTCGCGGCGACGGTGGGCGACGCGCCGACCTTCTTCGTGCGGCGACCTGTGGCCCTCGCTCATTTCCTGTCCGCTCCCGGGACGCTGGGTCTCGGTCGCGCCTACGTCGACGGCTCGCTGGCGGTGGACGATCTCGATCGCGCGCTGCTCGTGGTCGACGAATTCGAGCCGCCGGCCCTCAGCCTCTCCGATCGCGTGCGTCTGGGTCTGGCCGCCGCCGCCGCCGCCGCGCCCGGCGGGCTTCCGCGGCGCCCCGGCCTGGAGCTGACGCTTCGCGGACGGCTGCACAGCGCCGAGCGCGACGCGGCGGCGGTTCGCTACCACTACGACGTCGGCAACGACTTCTTCACGCTGTTCCTGGACGAGTCGATGACCTACAGCTGCGCGATCTTCTCGAAGGGCGCACAGACGCTCGAGGAGGCCCAGCGCACGAAACTCGACCTGGTGGCAGGCAAGCTCGAGCTGCAGCCGGGCATGCGCTTGCTCGACGTCGGCTGCGGCTGGGGCAGCTTCGCGATCCACGCGGCGCGCGAGTACGGGGTGGAGGTCGTGGGCATCACGCTGTCCGAGCCTCAGGCCGAGCTCGCGCGCGAGCGCGTCGCGCAGGCCGGTGTCGCTGAGAAGGTCGAGATCCGCGTGCAGGACTACCGGCGGCTGCCACGCTCGTCGTTCGACGCGATCGCGAGCATCGGCATGTCCGAGCACGTCGGCGAAAACCAGATCGACCTGTACGCGCAGTCGCTGTTCGGCCTGCTGCGGCCCGGCGGGCTCCTGCTGAACCATGCGATCGCCGCGCTCGATCCCGCGGCCGAGCCGCTCGAGGACCTGTTCTCCACGCGCTACGTGTTCCCGGACGGCGAGCCGCTGCCACTGTCGCGCGTTCAGCTCGCGCTCGAGCGCGCCGGCTTCCACACCGAGCACGTGGAGGGCTTCCGCGAGGACTACGCGATGACCCTCCGCCACTGGGCGCAGCGGCTGGACGATCGTCTCGACGAGGCTGAGGCGCTGGCCGGTGTCGAGCGCACGCGGGTCTGGCGGCTGTATCTCCGCGCCGCCGGGCAGGGCTTCGAAGCGGGTCTCACGGCCGTCTACCAGGTGCGGGCGCGACGACCGGTCGGGGGCTAGAATGGCCGAGCCGCGCGGATGTAGCTCAGTTGGCTAGAGCGTCGCCTTGCCATGGCGAAGGTCGAGGGTTCGAATCCCTTCATCCGCTTGAAGCGAAAGCCCTGCAAATCGCAGGGTTTTCTGCTTTCTAGGGTCAGATCGTGATGACTGCATTGGGGCATGGGTAGCAATCGTGGGTAGCAAACGCAGTCCCGTGTTGTCCGAGCGGAGTGTCCAGTTAGGGCAGGTGTAGGCCGCGATCTGGGCTGCCGCCGCGATCAGGCGTAGCCTCCAACTATGGGGCCATTTGGGCTGCTCTCAATCATCGGTTCAATCTGGCCCCGAGTCCTGTCTCTGGCCCTCGTTGTGGGCTTCGTGTTGTTCCCACACGATGCAGACGCCGCCTTCATGTGGGCTGTGCATGTCGAAGCTGCGCACATCGCGCCGATCGTTAAGCACGCGCTCGAAAGCTCGCTGCATCATGGCTGCCACGGTCGGACCGGCAGTTGCCCACGCTAGGCGCGGGACGATCCGGTCGAGATCGTCCGTGCGCCCGCGTAGCGTGACCGCGTATGCCCAGCAGCGAGGCAGCAGCGATCATCGCCGGCGCCAGTGCGGTAGGCGGCGGTGCGATCGTTGCCGTCAGCAACTACGCGGTTGGTCTACTCCAAGCGCGCGAGGCGCGGCGCACGGAGCTTCGCCGAGCCCTCATCGAGTTCGGCTACGTCGTCTATCGGATAGACCATTTGCTGAGAACGGAGCCGACGGCTGGCAAAACGGTGCGGTTCATAAACGAGCAGCTATCCCGTCTCCCGCAGATCGACTACACCGTTGAGCGTGCACGGCGGCGTCTATTCGAGCCGCACCTCGACGTCTTCGTCGTGGAGTTGACTCGTGCCATGACTGCAGCATCGATGCTCGCGCCCATCAAGCTGATGCCCTCTATGGAGGCCATCACCAGCGCGATGTCCTCTGTGGATGTGCGCGACGATGCATGGCGGCAGAGGTGGAACGCGGCACGAACGACCTACTTCGTGGAATGCCGCAAGCTGCTGGGCTCCGGTGTGATCGACAGCCAGGACGGCCGGTCCTAGCCGACCCGCAGCCGACCGTCATCTTCTGCGCGAGCGAAGATGCTCGCCGCTCGAGTCTGGAGAGCGTCGGCGATCCTGACGATGTTTGTGAGCGAGACGTTGCGCTCGCCGCGCTCGACTGCGCCGTAGTAGGAACGATCGAGGCCGCACTTCAGCGCGAAGGCTTCCTGGGAGATGCCCTGCTCATTGCGTATGGCGCGGATTGCGTCGCCGAATGCGACGTGTGCTGGAGAGAGTCCGGGGATGGTGGTAGCTTTCCGAACTGCCGTATTGAAGTCCACGGGCGATAAGTCCCGTATCAACACGAATAAGTGCCCCCGCGCTGCGTCAACAGCCGGGGGCGTGGCAAGGAAAGGTTGCACCTTCCCATGCAGCCGGAGGATATCCCGCGAGCTGTGCCCCCGACCGTAGCGATCTACGGTCAGGAGAGCGAGAACGAAGCGCTGGCCGATGAGCTGGCGCTCGACGGCTTCGACACACGGCTGGTCAGCGATCCCGCGTCGGTCGGCGAGGTCGATTTGATCGTGTTTGGCCGTGCGTCGAGGCGAGGCGCAGGGCTCGGCGCTCTACGTGCCCTGCGAGGGGGTGGGCTCGCGGGTTCCGGTGCTCGTGTGCTCTGGGTCAGCACCAGCAGCGACGCCACGGACACGCTGCGCGCGTTCGAGACAGGAGCTGACGATGTGATCCGTGCGCCATTCGTGTACGCGGAGCTGCTCGCCCGAGTGCGAGCCTTGCTGCGTCGGTCCGCTGGCGAGACGCCGCCGGTGATCCGCTATGGGGCACTGACGATCCACACGGCGACGAGGACGGTGATCTACGGATGGACGCCTGTGGAGCTGCGCAGACGCGAGTACGCGCTGCTGATCCACCTGGCGCGCCAACCGACGCGCGTCATCCCGAAGGCTGAGTTGCTGCGGCATGTGTGGGGCTACCCGCCGCAGGACACGACGCGGACGGTGGACTCGCACGCTTCTCGCCTGCGCTGCAAGCTCGCGAAGGCGGGCACGATCGGCTGGGTGCCTTCGACGTGGGGCGTGGGCTACTGCCTCGCGCCACGGCCACAACTACTCACGAGAGGAACTCATGGACACGCGAGCTGAGCTGATCCGCTTCGGGCAGACGTTCCGGCAGGTGCGTGAGCGGGAGGGCCTCAGCGTCGCTGATCTCGCCGCCAGCACCGGCATCGACGCGCGACAGATCGACGCCCTTGAGGCAGGACGACTTGATCCAGCGTTTGACGTGATGTGCGCGTTGGCCGACGGGATCGGCGTCCGGCTATCTGCGTTGATCCCCGAGAACTGAGAAGGACGGCTTGCAGTCGGCGCCGTGGCGGCTGTCTACGCCGCTACGCGTTCGAGGTTCTCGGCCGGCACGTCGAATCGCCGGCCTTCGTCCTCGTCGCCGACGTGAACCAGGAAGATCTGTCTGCCGCCGACACCCAGGGGGCCGAGGTCCTCGATGATGACGCCCTTCCAGTTGAAACCGGGGACCTTCGAGGTCACGTGGTCGCCAACTTTCAGCGAGTCGGTCGGGGCTGTTTGAACTCGGGCCATGATCTGAAGGTATCACCAGGGACGGGGAAGTCCCAGCGCTTGGCAGTGGTCAGCCGCGACTTTATCGAGCGATGTGGCCAGGATGTTGAGCGCGCTGCGCCAGGTCCGGCACGTGCCGAGGCTGATCGTCACGGGTTCCAGGGCTCCCTTCGCGAGCTTCGCGGCGATGTCGTCGTGCGCGATTGCGTTGCGCCATGTGATGAGCGCCCATAGCTTCTTGCGGCGCTCGTCGTTGCCCTTGCGCTCCCTGTCAACCTCGGCCCAGATGTCGAGTCCGAAACGCTCGAAGTCTTCCGCGATCGAGTTGGGTTGCGCGTTGTGCCGTTCGAGCGCCCTGTTGCTCGTCAGGTTCTCGCGCAGCAGTTCTCCGTAGGTGGTGTTGTGCGCCCCGAGCGCGATCACCTCCGCGGTCTGTACCTGCAGCGCCCGAACGAATCCCTGGAAACGCGCCGCGAGCAGCATCGTGTAGGCGTGGTTGAGCTGCTGGGTCAAGAACCGCCTGCCCGGCCTTGTCCCTCCGACCGCCTTATGAGCGTTCTCGATCTCGTCGAACGCCGCCGACGCGTCCGTCCGCCAAACCCTCATCGACTCCGAAGCCATGACCACGACGCTACAGCAGGCTTCCGACGAAACTCACGAGCCGCCCCGGCCACCGCCCGCGGTACGACGACAACAGCTCGAACAGACGAGATGCACTGTGAAGCTCTGACACAGCGGCTGCTGTGTCGTTAGGTACGGGCACAGGGTGGTCGCTGTGTTGTTCGACGTTCCCCACGTGGGGAACGTCGGGCCTGGTGTTCAGGCTGGCCCCGGTGGCGATGGACGTGACCCCCATTTTGCACTGGCCCTGCGTTTGCGCGGGTGCCTTGCAGCCGATTTGTCCGTCTGTTGCTGCCGGTCCCGGCCTGGCCGCCGCTGGTGGCCTGATCAGAAGCCTGTCCGCCCCGTCGTGTGGGGCGTGACTCATCACAGTCCTGCCCTTGCGGTTCCTATTGCCCAGGCCGAGTACCGACAGTCAAACCCCCAGAACAGGAGGTCGCATTCCATGCTGGCAGACCAAGCCGACCACGTGCTCGGCGTCGATACCCACCGCGACTCGCACAGCGCGGCGATCCTCGCCGCGGACACCGCCGTCGTGCAAGGACAGACCACGATCGCCGCTAACGAGCGGGGCTACCGGCGGCTGCTGCGCTTCGCACGAGAACGCGCGCCCGGGCGTCGCGCATGGGCGATCGAGGGCACCGGCAGCTACGGCGCCGGGCTCACCGCGTTCCTCCAAGGCCAAGGCGAGCTGGTGCTCGAGGTCGACCGTCCCCGCCGCCCCGCACGCCGCGACCGCGCGAAGTCCGATGAGCTCGACGCGATCCGCGCCGCGCGTGAGGCCCTCACACGCGAGCATCTCGCGCGGCCCCGCCAGCGCGGCGAGCGAGAGGCGCTACGCGTGCTGCTCGCAACGCGTGACAGCGCCGTCCGCTCAAAGCGAGCAGCGATCACGCTGATGAAGGGTCTGCTCGTCTCAGCCGCACCATCCTTGCGCGAAGGACTGCGTGCTCTACCCACACGCGAACAGCTCGCCCGTGCTGCCCGCCTGCGCATCAGCCCCGCGCAAAGCAGTGAACAGCGCGCCACGATCATCGCAATACGCGCGAGCGCCCGACGAACGCTCGCGCTCCAAGACGAAGCACTGGAACTCGAACGCGAGATCGAGCAGATCGTGACCCGCGTCGCGCCCGTACTACTCGCCGAGATGGGCATCGGAGCGATCGTCGCGGCACAGATCCTCTGCGCCTACTCCCACCCCGGAAGGATTCGCTCCGAGGCCGCGTTCGCGGCCCTCGCGGGTGTCGCCCCGGTCCCTGCATCCTCAGGGCAGACCGTCCGTCACCGCCTCAACCGCGGCGGCGATCGTCAGCTCAACCGGGCGCTCCACACGATCGTGCTCTGCCGTATGCGCGACGACCCCCAAACCCGCGCCTACACCGCCCGACGCCAAGCCGAAGGACGCAGCACCCGCGAGATCAAGCGATGCCTTAAGCGCTACACCGCCCGACACCTCTACCGACTCCTACAAGCCACACCCCCAATCCCCGCAAATAGCGAAACTTGACAAACATAGAAGCATCGACCCTGCGGGTGCTGTGCGAGTGCTGTGCGCTGGTGACTCGGAAATGACGGTGATCGCCGCTGAGCGGCCAAGTCTCGGATAGCGCTGAGGGGCCGCGCGTGCCGCCGGTGTAGGGCGCGCGGGGGCCGTAGGGGTGGCGCCGGCCGGGTGGCCGTCGTTAGCTGCACCGGAGGCGTCGGCTTCGCCTCCTTGTCCGTGCTGCCCGGTCCAGCGCAAAAGTCGTTGGCCGGTCGTGGGTGGTTGGGGTCAGTAGCGGGTGTGAAAAGGCGCAGACCCGAAACTCGGTGGCCGTTTCGGCGGCCTGGCGGTCATTAACGGTAGTGGTGACCGCGTCCAGCATTGGTGCCGCGAAAGGCGGCGGCTACGCCCGCTATCTGGAGGGCAAGACCGTCCAGCCCGAGCGCGGCGACTACTACCTCACCCCCGGCGGCGAGCCCGCCCAGGCACCCGGCCGCTGGCTCGCCTCGGCGGACACGCTCGCGCAGCTCGGCATCGAGGGAACCGTCGTTGACGGCCCGGACTTCATCGCGCTGATGGAGGGCCGGCATCCAAGGGATGGAGGCTGGCTGCGACAGGCAGGCGCGGACGGCAGCCGCGGCGGCGGGATCGACGTGACGTTCAGCGCCCCCAAGTCGGTGTCCGTGACGTGGGCGCTCGGCGACGAGCACGAGCGCGAGCTGATCGAGCAGGCGCACCGGGCCGCGGTCGGCCAGGCGATCGAACACATGACCGAGACGGTCCCGACCGTCCGGCGCCGGTATGGCGCAGGGGTGGTCGAGGAGCCCGCACGCGAGCTGATCGCCGCCGAGTACCTGCACACGACCGCGCGCGGCGTAATGGATGGCGACGCCCCGGACCCGCAGCTGCACAGCCACGTGGTCGTGACGAGCGCGATACGGGATGACGGGCGGATCGTCGCGGTCGCCTCCCGGCCGATCTTCCGCTCAGCGCGGGAGGTCGGCGCGTTCTACCGCTCCGCGCTCGCACATGAGCTCACCCAGCGCGGCTACGAGATCGATGCGGGCACGGGCAAGGAGGGCCGGTACTTCGAGATCGCCGGGGTGCCGCAAGGTTTGATCGACGCGTTCTCCGCGCGCAGCCGCGAGGTCGCGGCAGCGGCCGAGCGATTCCGGGCGAAATGGGGGAGGGCACCCGAGCGAGGGGAGCTGCGGCGGCTGAAGCTCGAGAACCGCAAGGCCAAGCTCCCCGTGACCCGTGCGGACCTGCAGCGCGTGTGGGAGGAGAAGGCCGCACGCCACAGCTTCCCGCGCGAGCGACACGACACACAACCGGACGGCCGCTCGCGGCGGGAGGGTGCGCTCGAGGATCGCGTCGAAGAACGACTCACCGAGCACGCCGCCACCTTCGAGCCGGGCGAGCTGCGCGCGGTGCTGCTTGAGCAGTCCGTCGGCGAACTCGCCCCAACCGACGCGCTCACCCGAACACGAACAATGATCGCTGAGCGCCGCGTGCTCCCGCTGGAGGGCGGTCGTATGACCACGCTCGCCATACGCGGCAAAGAGCAGGCGATCGAGCGCAGGGTCACCCAGCTCGCCCAGCCCGCCGGCAGAGACGTGGGCGAGCGGGCACGCACGGTCGCGGGCGACCAGCTCGCTGAGCGGATCGGTTCGCGCCTCAGCGACGAGCAGGCCCACGCGCTTGAGGTCATCACAGGCCCCGAGCGCGCTGCGGTCCTCGTTGGTCCGGCGGGCACAGGCAAGGGCGCGGTGATCGACGCCGCCGCTCGCGCCGAGCAGCTCACCGGCCACTCCACGTTCGGGATCGCGGTGTCCGGCTCGACCGCGCAGCGCCTTGGCCAGGACAGTCCCGCGCTCGCCGGGCGGACGCTCACGCTCGACGCGCTCGTCACCAGGGCACAACAAGGCCGGCTCGGCATCGACGCGCGCACGACCGTCTTCTTCGACGAGGCGGGCATGGCCGACACAAGCAGGCTCGACCGGCTGACTCAGGTGGTCGATCGGGCGGGGGCGAAGCTCGTGGCGATCGGCGACGGCGAGCAGCTCCCCTCGATCGGCGCCGGCGGCATGTTCGACCGGCTCACAGAGATCGCCCCGAACGCTGCGCTGTCGAACGTGCGGCGAACTCTCGACCCCGCCGAGCAGAGAGCATGGGCGGACCTACGCGCGGGCCGCTCCGATTGGGCGATGGCGCACTACCTCCGCCGAGGCCGGCTGCACATGGCCGACACGCGCGATCAGGCCGTCGAGCACGCCGTCCAAGACTGGGCCACGTTGACCGAGACCATCCCGATCGGCGAGGTGGCGCTCATCTCCGACGCATCCAACCTGGAGATCAACCGTCTAAACGCCCGCGCGCAGCACTACCGGGCCGAGCGGGGCGAACTCGGCGACATCGAAGTCCAGGTGCCTGGCGTGCACTACGGCATCCGCGCCGGCGACCGCGTAGCGATGATCGACCAGCACCACCAGCCCGGCGCCGAGCGCGTCGAGAACGGCGCTCGCGGCGAAGTTATCGACATCAACGACACCGGCGAGGTCCTTGTCCAGTTCGACGCCACCAGCCAATGGCGGACACTCGCCGGCGACGAGCTCGCGCGCCTACGGCTCGGCTACGCGAGCCACATCCACCGTGCGCAAGGCGCGACCGTCACGCGCACGCTCGTCGTGACCGGCGCCTGGCAGACCAGCAAGGAGCCCGCCTACGTCGAGGCATCCCGCGCACGCGAAGGCACCGACTGGTACGTCAACCGGCAAGACCTTGGCACCGACGGCCACGACAGCGACCGCATCAAACGCCTCGCACGGGACATGGGCCGCAGCCGCACGCAAACACCATCACTCGCCTACCCTGGGCCGCCCGGCCACGATCGGTGGCCACGCTTCGACCGCACCGTCGCCAGCCGCGGTCCCGAGCGCTACGGCCCGCGTCTTCCCGGCATCGTCCGCACTCTCCACCGCGCCGCCCAGCCACCTGCACCGGAGCGGACACGATGAGCGTCTCCCGGCCGGGACACGTCGCAAGGGATGCGTGGCAGCTGAGGTCTGCTCGACCCAAGCGCCTTACTGCGGACGACGTTATGACCGCCCGCGACGTCGCCCGCCTCCTGCACGCTCCCGTCTCAACCGTTGAAGACTGGGCACGCCGAGGCATCTTGCCCAGTGTCAAGATCGGCAGGCGCAGGCTCTACATACGCCAAACTATCGAAGCGAAGCTGACTGGTCAGGCTGAGAATGGCTGGTTCGGATAACTGCCAGCATATGAATCTTTCGGAGTATACGGCTAGTCATCGCCGACTGAAACTCCTCATCGAAGGCCGATAGCATGATCAGGGCGGCTATGACCGAACCGGAGCGTGACGCGCAGACAGAACCACAGACCCCTAGCGGCGAAGGCTGGTTGCCGCCACCGGACCCGAACCCCGAGACGCCGGCCTGGTTGAACGGCCGCTCTTTCCCGGCAGTGTGGCGCGACACACTGCCATTTACGTTCGGCGCGCTTATTGCGGCCAAAGACTGGCCGCAAATGTGGTTGAAAGAAGGCTGGAACCCAGAGCCCGAGCCCGGCTCTGACCAGGATGTAGACCAAGCAATCGCGGCTAAGGCTCACATTGGCTTGCGAACGCTCGGGATCCTCGCCGAAGCCCAACTGATTGTGGTCGAACCCAGCGAGGTCGCAGTGATTCCCGATTGGGAGAAAGACGAGGAAGCGACCGAGTACGCCGTCGGAGCACGACTGCCATCGTCGCCTGTTTACCTCGATTTCGAGAGCACAGGCGGTTCGCCGGTCGCGTGGAGGATCGAGTCGTGGCCGCTGCCTTTCCACTTGCGGGGTGCTGTGTGTTGGCTGCGCGATGGGTTGCTGAGTTTGATTCCGTTCGGCAGCGTCGGGGGCGTCCACCCATGGGGCGGGACTGACTATCAGGCGTGGGCGCGCTGGGTGTTCGTCCAGGATGAGCGATCAGAGTGGCCACAGCCAGGGCCAGGAGATTGCGTCGCACGAGGGGATGGGAAAATGGCGTCATGGATCGATATGGACGCCGAATCGATCTGCGCTCAGCAAGCCTCCGTTGCCTATAACCTCGTGCAACGCGTTCTCCGGGTGCTTTGGGCACTCGAGGTTTCAGACGCATCCTTCGTTGTGCCCAGTCTGCCCCGAGCAGAACGGTGGCGTGCCCAACGCGCCGGACAGAAGATCGGGCTTATCGCGTCCGGCCTTCCACGATGGCCCGAGGACAAGGACGACCGCGCCGATGGGTACGACGACTCCGAGATGACAGAGCCGTGTCCTGTGCCGAACGCACACGCGAGACTTAACCAAGCACACGTCTTGTGGCACGAGGCGCTTGACGCGTATAACGATCCGCCTGCATTTGTGACGAAGCTCAACGCGCTAATCCAGACGCTACGCAATGTCACGTGGGCGTTGCAAAAGGACCTCGGCAAAGCCTCGCCGGCTGCAGAGTGGTACGAAGACTGGCAGACCCGCATGCGGGCAGATGCCCGAATGACATGGGTCAAGGACGCACGCAACCACATCGTCAAGCAGGGCGAACTGGAAACGCACTCCAAGGCGCGCGTACGAGTTGTCGGGGAGCTGCTTCAGAACGTCCCCGTTGATATCGACGTCGAACCGGGCACACCCGTAGACGAGATCGCCCGCAGGATCACAGTACCGGGCGTCAGCGGGCGGGCACGCGCCGAGGGGACCCTCATAGTCGAACGACGCTGGACCGTGGACGCCCTACCCGATGACGAGCTGCTCGACGCGATGGCGCACTGCTTTGGGATGCTGTCTATGGTCGTCACAGAGGCGCACGAGCAGTTCGCAGCCTTGATGCGCACCTGCGAACTATCGGCCAACGATCCGTGCGGATGGACAGATGCGACTGCGCATCCAAGCGGACGCCTCCCCTGTATGTGGGCAGGACGCGAGACGCGGACCAGCCGTCGTAACCTTTCCTCCGGTGCGCCGGTACGTACGACCATGGAGCCGATAGGGGGTCCAGTGATCACAGACGAGGAAGTGATGGACCGATACTCGCTCACTTCCTTGGAGTTGATGCCAACTGATATCGATGTCTTTGAGCGAGCGCGCCTCCTGCACGAGCAGGGCCGTCAGATGCTCCTAGTCGACGGAGGCCACGTGATGATCACATGGCTACTCAGAGATGGGAGCGTGGTCGGTCAGCTCTGGCTGCAGCCAGAGGATCAGCGCGGGAAGTATTTGGTAATGGATACCGTCGCGACTGAGGCGACGCGGCTCGGTGCGAACGCGCTGATCTTGAGTTCAGAAGCATGGGAAGCCATAGCCGTCGAAGCGGATGACCCACGGGCCGACATGCGTGCGACAGAGCGGGAGGACCGCCATGAGTCCTTCGTCACGCACGTAGTCGAGCGCGGCGGGCGTTCGCAGACGTGGCGGTCGATCATTCAGCGCACCGAGCAAGGCGTTCAGCTCTCAGTGCAGGAAGAACTTGAGGGGGCGGTCCCTCCGCTTATGCGGCCGCTGATAGATGCCTGGGCCGAATGGGACGTGTGACACCATTGGGTGCGGCTGAGCACCGGCCCAAATATCGCTGAGCGCCTGTGCGGGTATCGCATCGCGATGTCGCCGGCGACCCGGCGCGCCGGCGGCGATCCAATTCCGCCCTACCGCGTCCACGCCGGCTAGGCCCGACGGTCAGAACAACGCTTCCATGCCATTAAAGACGCTGAGCGGCAGAACTGGACCCGCACGATAAATACTCACGACCTGTCGTGGCGTACGACCCGCGCGAGTGGAAGCCTTTTGACCCGTCGTCTTGGCAACAATCACTCCTCTTTCCAAATCTAGGACTCGGATCGCTTGCTTCAGGCGCGCCCCTGAGAACTGGCTTAGATCGAGCATAAACACCTCGAAACGCTCACCCGCGCGCCCACCCGAGATACTTGGATCAATCAGATGCGTAAGGCGCACCTCCAGCAGGCTTGTGAGCATTCCGTACGCGGATGGATTTTTCTCCTTGTCACGAAAGTCCACGCGAAAGTAGGTGGACGACTCCTTTTCCAAGCAGAATGCGCGCAGTCGCTCGAGTGCTGCGAGGGTGCGACTCGCGCCCGCGTGCTCAGCGGCGAGGTCATCTTCAAGCTCTTGCACCTTCACTTGTGCAGCATCACCGGCGGCTTGATTTACATCCTGGGTGCCGACGAGTCTTGACTTTGTTCTTGTGCGGGTTCGGGTTAGCGCTGCGGCACTTAGCGTTAGATAATCACGTGGCACTGCACCGGACGCGAGTACCAAACGATCTAGCGAGCCTGCGGCGAAAAGACCCGAAAGACGTGTGATTCCGACGTAGCGCGCGTAATTCCCGAGGATTTCCTCCAAGAATGCCTTTGCGTGAGCTGGCTCCTGTAGCGAGACATCAAGGTCCAAGTGTCCAGCATCATGTCCAGTCTGCAACCCGAGGGGGGGAGATGCCTGATACCACCGAGTCAAATGCCGAATCGCGGCGATCTTTAGCCATGCGTCGGTATCCCGCACCGATCCATGGAGCATGTCGAGCAGCTGTGGTTGGTCGTCCCGCGGCAGATAGTAGAAGTCGTCGATGAAAACAAACAAGCGCAGCCCGTTTGTGCTTAGAAAGCGTTGCAGTAGCATCTGAATGTCGGGGATCAGGCGCTGAGCTGTCGCGGTTGCAACCTCGTCGGCCGAAAGAAGACTAGTTACATGCTGATCAAGCTGCTCGGCCTTCTCGGCAATTCGCGGAACGCCAGGCCGATCTCTGTAGTAGACGAGCATTTGGGCCAAGAGAAGCTGAACAAAGCGTAGATAAATGCGGATTGCTCCCTCGTGGCGCAAAGTTTGAATATTCATCCATACGCTCAGGCCGCCTTCGTTGGAGATGGTACGTTTCGCCTCCACCATCAATGCTGTCTTTCCGGCACCGCGGCGACCGAATATCAAATAATGGCGGGGAGCTGTCACGTGCGAGACGTTACCGGCCAGATCCCGTACGTATGCGAGACTCGGCTGCATCTCGGAAGTGCGTGAGCGCGAGGCGATTAGGCTGATCAGGTCTATGACGCGGGGATCGTGTACACCAGCAGCAGTGTGGCTGGCCACAGCCTGTAGTTCTGAGCCCGCCGCCTTGCGGACGGTCACGAACCCGTCGTAGCCCAAATCGCTGAGCTTTACGTCCAGGGTGTTGCCAACGACGGCAGCCCTCGAAAGATCCTCCGCGGATACCGTGACGACGAAAATGGTCTCCTCGGGATAGCTTCGGACAGATAGCCCATAGTCGATCCCGCTTGCCGCGAAGTTGTCGCGGACGAGGGCCTCAGCCTCGGAGGAGAGCACACTGGCATTCATAGGTGCTGGCATCCCTTTCTGCGCAGATAGTCTCGGGTAACGGTAAGAAGTGCAGAAGAACTGGCCTGAAGGTCTACGGCGGTTGTTTTATAGGCGGACGCTGCCTTCGGGTAGGCTTCGTAATCAGCCGCGTTTCGACGCTCGCGGGCATCCTTGAGCGCGTTTTGCCAGCGCTCGGCTTCATGTAGGTCGGACGGCGTGTACCGGGGTAGGGTTGAATGCGCCTCAAAGTCGTCGCCCCTCTGAGCGAAAAAGACCACCGAACGCATTGCGTGATACATCGAGTAGTAGTACCTGCTGATTGCGTCTCTGTAGAGGGGCGGTTGGAGGGTCATCATTCGATCGGCGTTACGACGAAACGCGTTTGCGAGCGCCCAGCGGTCTGCTATCGCGCGTTGCCAAAGCTCGTCAATGGTTCGGCCAGATCGTGTCTCAAGGTAGCGGCCCTCATCCCAATGCTCAATGTCGCGCTTCTTGGCGGCGGATACGCGCTTGAGCGTGGCATGAGGTGCGTAGGCGGGCATGAACGTTAGGCTATCGGCAGCGGCTCGAGAATGAGTTCGCGCGATATGGATCGTCGCGTTGCTCGGGATGCTCGCGAGTCCGCCGCTGGCGCCGCGGCTCCGGCTGCCAAACGGTAGCGGGCCGGACGCAGCTTAGGCGGAGAGCGCATTACTGCGTTCCGGGGAGCGAGGCGCAAAGGCGGCTGTGAACGCTTCGGCCTGTTCTGATGCCGGGCGAGCGTGCAAGTAGCGACTCGTCGTGGAGAGCGCGCTGTGACCCATGGCCTTCTGGATGGTCACGACATCAACACCGCGTGCCGCCAGCAGCGACCCGAACGTGTGCCGCAGGTCATGGAAGCGCAGCGGGCGAGCGGCGGCAGCGGCTTGTGCGCGCTTGTAGCGGCGGCGTAGTGCCGAGCCATCAAGCGGGCGCCCGAACACGTTGCAGAACACGAGGTCGCCCGGCGACGTGAAGTGCTCGCGCCGACTCATCCGATCCAACGCGCCAGCAGCCTGGTCAGCGAGCGGTACACGGCGGACACGCCCGGACTTCGTTGACGACTCGACGCCCGCGCTCATCGCACGGGCGATCGTCAGCGCGGACCCGGCGAAGTCGACATCGCGCCAGCGCAACGCCAACAACTCGCCCTGTCGCAGCCCTGCGTAGGCGGCGACGCGAACCATCTCGGCGTCCTGTCGGTCCTCGGCCTGCCGAGCGATCCGCTCGCTGTCGTTCACGGCGGGAAACGCCGGATCGCGGTGCCGTCCCTCGGCGAGGGCGCGGGCGATGGCCTCGATCTCCTCGGGCGAGTAGAACACGAGGGGAGCTTGAGGAGGCTCGCGCCGCTTGTCCGCTCCGACCACGGGATTCGCCGGCAGCGCGAACGTGGACGGCTTGCAGCCGTGGTTGAACACGGCCGAGACGGCCGAGCGGTACTTGTTGACGGTGGCCGCCGATGCGCCCGTGGCGCTGATCGTCGCCAGCAGCTCGTCTATCTCTCGGGTGGTGATCTTCGCCGCCGGACGGTCGCCAAGCGCAGCCATGACGTGTCCCAGCGTCTTGCCTTCGCCGCGCTTGCGCGGCACACCCGGCTCGCCCAAGACGGTCTCGCGGTCGCGCAGAGTGGAGGGCTTCGCCCCGGCGACGTCTGCCAGCCAGCGCATGTAGGAGTGGGCGACCTCGCGGAACGTGACGCCGCGCGTGCGGCGCTCCTGCTCGACTCGCTCCCGGTCGGCGGCGTCGGCCACGTACTCGGCCACGAGCCGGGCGGCCTCGACGTGGGCGCCGCGCTCGTCATAGGACCCGTCAGGGACGCGCCCACGGCGCCGGCCCCATTCGCCAGAGTCGAGATCGCGTTCAAGCCAAGCTGGACCGATGCGGCGCTTGACCTGCTTGCCGTTCAGTCGCCAGAACGCTTCGTAGAACGGTCTGCCGCGGTGCTCGCGGATCAGGATCGAGGCTTTCGGATCAGGTGCGATCGCCGCAGTCTACACCCGTGGGTAGCGGATGGGTAGCAGACTGGCCGTGGGTAGCGCTTTGGGTAGCAAACCAGCCGAAACGCGCCTGACTAAGCCATGTTGAGCCGACCAAATCGCGCCTATTTGCGCGCCTCGTGGCGCATTTCAAGGCTTGCCATGGCGAAGGTCGAGGGTTCGAATCCCTTCATCCGCTTTCGCCGCCGGCCACGAGCAACCGCCGGGCGCGTCTGCCCACGGCGGGGGGCACGACCGCGAGCACGGGCACGCCCGAGGTGGGCGCGGGCTCTGGGGCTGGCTCTGGAGCGGTGCTGGTCCGCCAGTTCTGCAGGAACGCCTCGGCGGCGCCCACCGCCAGCGGACGCGCAAACAGGAAGCCCTGACCGCCGTCGCACCGCTCCTCTCGCAACAGTGCCAGCTGGTGCTGGCACTCGATGCCCTCGGCGAGCGTCTCGATCGACAGCGCCTTGCCGAGCTGCACGAGGGTGCGCAGGAGCGTCTCGCCTTCGGGGTTCTCGGCGAGCTGGGAGATGAACGAGCGGTCGATCTTCAGTGCGTCGACGGGGAACCGCCGGAGATGCGCGAACGAGGAGTAGCCGGTGCCGAAGTCGTCGATCGCGATGCGCACGCCGAGGTCCTTGATGGCGCGCAGCCGCCGAGCGGTCTCCTCGGGGTTGCGCATGAGGGTCGTCTCGGTGATCTCGATCGTCAGCGCTCCCGCCTCCAGCCCGCTGTGCGAGATCGCGTCGCGCACCTCGCTGACGAACTGGTCGATGTCGAGCTGGCGCGCTGACACGTTGACCGCCATGCCGATCGGGTGTCCAGCATCGCGCCATCGCGCGCCCTGGCGGCAGGCCTGCTCGAGCACCCACTTCCCGACCTCGACGATCAGGCCCGTCTCCTCGAGCAGCGGAACGAAGTCGTTGGGCTGGACGACTCCTCGCGACGGACATCTCCAGCGGATCAGCGCCTCGACTCCGGTGGGAAGCATCCCGCGCAGGTCGAATGTCGGCTGGTAGAGCAGGAAGAACTCGTTGCGCTCGAGCGCGCCGCGCAGATCCATCTCGAGCTCCATGCGACTCTGGACCACGTCCTGCATGCCGCACTCGAACACGACGTGACGGTGCTTGCCGTCCCACTTGGCGCGGTGCATCGCGATGTCGGCGTCGCGCAGCAACTCCTCCATCGAGGCGCGCTCCCCGGTCGCCACGCCGATGCTCGCGGTCACCAGAAGTCCGGTGTGCTCGCCGTCCCCGAGCATGAACGGTGCCTTGAGGGCAACTTTCAGCCGCTCGGCTGTAAGCTCGGCCTCCGCGCCCTGCGAGAACTCGTCGACGAGCACGACGAACTCGTCGACGCCGATGCGCCCCAGCGCATCTGTGTCGCGCACGATGCCGTCGAGCCTGGCGGCGATCGCCTTGAGGAGTTCGTCGCCGGCGGCGTGTCCGAGCGTGTCGTTGATGCTGGTGAAGTTGTCGACATCCATCACGAGCGCCGCCACGGAGGTCCGCAGGCGGCGTGCGCGCCCCATCATCTGCTCGCCACGGTCCAGGATCAGCGTCCGGTTGGGCAGCCCTGTCAGCTGGTCGTGGGTCGCCATGAACGCGAGCTCGTCCTGGCGGCGCGCTAGCTCCTCCTCGGTTCGCGCCCGCTCCTGCTCGAACGCCTCGCACATCCGCACCAGCGTCACGTCGAGGGTCCGCTGCACCATTGCCAGGGCCTGGCCGAGCGCCGCGGAGGAGATGCCCATGTCGGCGGCGCTCTCACGCAGCACCTCGGCGACCGCGTCGCGCCAGTACAGGCAGCGCTTGGTCACCGCGTTCAGCGGCACGGCGCTCTGGGCCGCGAGCTGGCCGTACGTGTGCCAGGCCTCCCGCCCGGTGTCCCGACCAGCCTTTGGATCTCCCCCCGCCATCCACCGGGCTACCGCGATCGTCGAGCTCCTGCCGATGCGCTCGAAGCTTGTCCCGAACCACGGCGTCCAGAGCCGGGTCCGATCCTCGCGCCGCGTGTCTCCTGCGCGCGGCCGTGTCGACTGAGCACATCTTCGACCCGCGCGCGCAGCGCCTCGCCGAGACGACGGACTTCAGGGTCTGGCTGTCCTCGCTCGGGGCTCCGTTTAGCCGGTGCCTGCATCATCGCTCCGGGGCTGTGTACCGATCAGTCATCTCAGCCCAAGGCGTCGGCGATGATTGCTTCATTCTTGAGGCTGGCTTGTTGTGAATAGACGACTAACTTTCGCTATATCCAATGTCTAGGCGCGCCGCGCACCGCTTGTACGCGCTCTCGGAGGACGCTCGGACCGGTGCCCAGACGGCTCGCCCGCGGGCAGTGGGTGTCGCGGCACGTAGCGCCCGCCGTCGCCACGGGCGAGCAGCCCGATCAGCTCGAGCTCGCTGAGCGCCAGCAGCACCTCCGCGGAGTCGGCCCCGGCGCGCGTGAGCTTGTCGGGGGTGTCGCAGCCGGCTCCGACCCGCTCGAGCGTCGCCTTCAACCTTGGCTCCAGCTCGGCATACGGCTCGGCTCCGGCACGCGGCTCCCGCGCCGCGTGCCCGTCCGGGGGCGAGGCGCCGATGCGATACAGGAGCTCCAGCACGTCCTGCGGTCCTCGGATGAGGCTGGCGCCGTCCATCAGCAGGGCATGCGTGCCGCGCGAGAGGGGAGAGGTGACGCGGCCCGGGATCGCCGCGACGGCTCGTCCCAGCGCCTGCGCGATCCGCGCGCCGGCAAGGTCCCCCGGCGTCTGCTCGGCCTCCACAACGACCGCGAGCCCCGCCAGTTCGACGACGATCCGCTCGCTCGCCAGCTGTCCCCAGCGCCGTCCGCGGCAGTCCCGCGGCAGCTCGGAGACGGCGCAGCCGTCACGCTTGATGCGCGCGTACAGCGAGCGTCTGCGCGCCGGGCACGACACGCCGAGCCCGCCACCCATCACGGCGACGGTCCCACCGCTCGCATCGAGCGCACCCGCGTGCGCCGCGATCGCGATTCCGTCGGTCAGGCCCGCCGCTACGGTCACCCCGCTCGCAGCCAGCCCCCGCGCGAGGCTCCTGGCCATCTCCAGGCCGTAGTCGCTGGCCGCCCTGCTTCCCAGGATCGCGACCACCGGCGCCGCTGTCAGCTTCGCCAGCCGGCCCGCCCCACCGGCGACGTCGAGCATGCGCGGCGCCGCCGGCCCGTTCAGCGCGTGTGGGTAGCCGCGACGGTGGCGGCAGATCGCCTCCAGGTCCTCCCCGCACGCGCAGCTCACCCGCGGGGAAGCGCTCGTATCGAGCCTTCAGCTCAACGGTGCGCCTGCCCGCGACGGCCGCCAGCAGCTCGCCGTCCGTCAGCGCCAGCAGTTCGATCAGCCGCTCGCGGTCACGGGCGCAGTACTCGAGCGGCCCGCTCAGGGCCGACAGCAGCCAGCTGCGACGCAGGCAGCTCACGCACGCGCCGGGCGCCCGGGGTTGTCTTCGGCCGCTGGAGCTCATGCCGCGCGGCTGCTCGCCAGGCTCACGTCCGGACGCAGCGCGAGCGCGGCGCCGAGATCCCGCGCCCGCACGCGCTCGCTCGCGTCCAGGTCTGCGATCGTACGCGCGACGCGCAGCACGCGATGCTCGCCGCGTGCGCTCAGCAGCCCTCCCTGGCGGGCGACGCGCAGCATGTGCTCGCCGCGCTCGTCGAGCCTCACGTGCCGCCGCAGCATGCTCACGTCCATGTGCGCGTTCACCGCCACCCCCTCCGGCGCCAGCCGCGCCGCCTGGCGCTCGCGGGCTCGCGCGACCCGCTCGCGAGCCTGCTCGGAGCTCGTCATCGCCGCCGTTCGAAGATCGTGTGCGAGGTCTCGCTGGAGATTGGCCAGCAGGTCGATGCGATCGAGCAAGGGCCCGCTGAGCCGGCGGCGGTGGCGCGCCATGTCCGCTTCGCTGCAGCAGCAGTGATCTCCCTCGCCCGCGTAACCACATGGACACGGGTTGGTGGCAGCCAGGAGCATGAACCGCGCGGGGTAGACCGCCGAGTGGCGCGCCCTTGCGATCGCCACCCGGCCGTCCTCCAGCGGCTGGCGCAGCGCCTCGAGGGTCGGCCGCGAGAACTCCGAGAGCTCGTCCAGGAACAGCACGCCGTTGTGCGCCAGCACGACCTCCCCGACCCATCCGCGGCTCGCCCCGCCGACGAGGCCCGCCGCCGTGATCGAGTGGTGGGGCGCTCGGAACGGCCGGTTCATCGCCAGCTGCTCGACGCCGGAGCCAATCAGGCTGTGGATGCGCGCCACCTCGATCGCCTCGGTCCTGCTCAGCGGCGGCAGGATCGAGGGGATCCGCTGGGCGAGCATCGTCTTGCCGGTGCCCGGCGGGCCGCTCAACAGCGCGTTGTGGGCGCCCGCGGCGGCGATCACGATCGCCTGCACGGCATGGTGCTGGCCCCTCACCTCGCTCAGGTCCGGCCCCGGCATGCCTGCGGAGACTGCTCGCGGGCCGATCTCCGATCGCTCGCCCGCGCGAGTATCGGGAAGCTCGGGAAGCGCGTCCCCCGGCCCGCCGCTCAACACGCGCACTGCGCTGCGCAGATGCTCGACGACGGTCACATCGAGGCCGTCGACGAGCCCCGCCTCGCGGGCGCGCGCACCGGCGAGCGCCAGGGTGCTCACGCCCGCCCGCTGTGTGGCCTGCGCCACCGCCAGCGTGCCCCGGGAGGGCCGGACGGAGCCGTCCAGCGCCAGCTCCCCGAAGAGCGCGACGCTATCGAGCCCCTGTCGCGCCAGCTGCCCGCTGGCCGCGAGCACGGCGCATGCGAGCGCGAGGTCCAGGCCGGGACCCGCCTTGCGCACGTCTCCGGGCGCGAGATTCGCCGTTATGCGCCGAGCGGGGAGCTCGTATCCGGAGTTGCGGATCGCCGCCTGGATACGCTCGCGTGCCTCGCGCACGGCGGCATCCGGGAGGCCGACGATCGCGAATCCGGGTAGTCCCGGTCGCACGTCGACCTCGACGGTGACGTGTCGCGTCTGAAGTCCGTCGATCGTGAACGCGTGTGCGCGGGCGAGCATCGTCTCATCTCCTGTCGGCGCTCTTTCTGAAGGGAGCGGGGCAAGCTAGACGACGCTTGGGACGGGACGCTCGGCCGGCGAGACCCATCCACCGGGAAGCTCCGCTCGCCCAGGTAGAGGGGCGCCGCGGCTATGTCCAGGCGGGCGGTGCTACAGCCCGTCCGGATGGCGCTCCACGAACGCGCCGCCGTCATCGCCCGACGAGTCGGACCACCGAGACCCGGTTTCCGCCAGCGCCACGGTGTCGAAGCGGCGGCCGTCAATCGTCATGTAGGCGTGTTCGGCGTTGGCGTAGATCGTGATGTACCTGCCCGGCCCCGATTCGCCGTAGGACTCCAGTTCGGAGGAGTCCTCGGGCGAGCTCAGCAGCCCGCCGCCGTGCAGCGCGTAGGACACCGATCCCGAGCAGTCGTAGCCGTAGGACTGGAACGAGCCGTGCCCGCCGCCGTAGACGTACGGCCGCGTCGCGATTTCGTCGGCGGCGGCGATCACCTGTGCCACCACGTTCGCCCCTTCGCCTTCGCCGGCGCCGCCCGTGCTCGCGGACCCGCCGCCGGCGCTCTGCGACCCCAGCGCGGACGGCGGCGGGGTGAGCGTGGCCTCGTTGGTCACGCCGATCACGGCCCACGTCGATGGGCCGACGATGCCGTCCACGGTCAGGCCGTGGCGGGCTTGCAGGCGGCGGACCGCCGCCTCGGTTTCGGGACCGAATTCACCGTCGACGGGCACATGCAGCGCGGCCTGCAGCCGCCCCACCGCGTTGGCGCCGCCCGGGGCTGGCGCTTCGCCGCTGCCGGGCGTTCCCCCGCTGCCGGGGGTCAGCCCTGTCTCGGTTGCTGGTGCGTCCGCGACACCCTGCTGCGGGGCGGGGTTTGGCAGGGCCGAGGGCGGGGGGGTCAGCGTTTCCTGGCCGTGCACGCCGATGACGCCCCACGTCGCTGGGCCGACGATGCCGTCCGCGGTCAGGCCGTGGCGGGCTTGCAGGCGGCGGACCGCCGCCTCGGTTTCGGGACCGAATTCACCGTCGACAGGGAGATGCAGCGCGGCCTGCAGCCACCCCACCGCGTTGGCGCCGCCCGGGGCTGGCGCTTCGCCGCTGCCGGGCGTTCCCCCGCTGCCGGGGGTCAGCCCTGTCTCGGTTGCTGGTGCGTCCGCGACACCCTGCTGCGGGGCGGGGTTTGGCAGGGCCGAGGGCGGGGGGGTCAGCGTTTCCTGGCCGTGCACGCCGATGACGCCCCACGTCGATGGGCCGACGATGCCGTCCACGGCCAGGCCGTGGCGGGCCTGCAGGCGGCGGACCGCCGCCTCGGTTGCGGGACCGAATTCACCGTCGACCGTGACGTGCAGCGCGCTCTGCAGCTGCTTGACGGCGTCCACGGCGGTCTTTTCAGCGCTCTCGTCGGTGGTTCCACCGGTGGACGCTTGGGGTTCCGCTGCGCTCGTGGATGTCGTCGCTTCCTGCGCGACGCCCAGCGTGGCGTACGCGGCGGGCTCTGCGTGGATGTCAGCGCCTCGCTGCCGCCGCTGCCGCCCGGCAAGGACGCTGCTCCGGGAAGCGCGCTGCTGACGTCCGCGATGAACGCCTTACCGGCGGCCTCGCTGCGCAGCGCGGCGCTCGTGAGGGGCCCGACGACGCCGTCGACGGTCAGGCCCCTGCTCGCCTGGAAGCTGCGGACGGCCGCTTCGGTTTCCGGCCCGAAGATCCCGTCCACTTTGATGCCGCCGAGGGCCTGCTGGAGCAGCTGCACCTGCCTGCCTTCGCTTCCGTAGCTCAGCAGGATGCTGTGTTCGGTTGTGGTCGTCGGTTCGGGGTTGGTCGCCGAGTTGACCGTGGCCTGCCCGCTTGCGAGGCTGGCGGTGGGTCCCACGGTGAGCGCGGCGAGGGCCCCCAGCGAGATCCGCTTGGCGCGCGAGCCCGCGGGCACGAAGCGCAGCTCGGCCGCGCGCCTGCGCGCGCGCGAGCGCCCGAGCGAGAGCTGCCACGGCTCCTCGTCGGCGAGGTCGCGCGGCTGCCGCGGGGCAACGCGCGTAGCGAGCAGCGCGGCCAGCGAAGGGCCGGCGTGGGCGTTGCGGCGTGCGCTCCCGCGGGTGGCCCGAGCACGGCGTGCACGCGAGCGCTCAAACGATTCGTTCCAGTGGTCGAGAACAGCAAGATCACGCGGGGAACCCGACATGCTAGGCGTCCTTTCTCCATTCCTTTTCCAGGCGCCTACGGGGTTAGCTGTCGGGCTCGCGTAAAAGGATTTACGCTACGCCACTCGGTGTGGCGATTCGCCCCCGCAGCCTCTCGGCTACATTGGGTCCCCCGCTCCTGGACCCCTTGGGGTCGAGGACTCGGCACGAACGGTCGGCAACCTAACAGATCTCGCTGCAAGATGCATTCCAGAGGGAGGTCTGCAAGCTTTGTTGTCGACGGAACCGGTCGCACGCCGGGGTCGGCGCTGATAAGTTCGCTGTCTGATGCGAAAGCAGGGACTCGACTTCCGCCTGTTCCTCTCTCTCCTGGTGCTCGTCCTGGTCGCCGGGGGCGTGGCGCTGTTCGCGATCGGAAGCTCGGGCCGCCCCACCGACACGCACCCGCGCTACGGCCAGGTCCGCTTCGACGCCGAGGGAGTGCTCACGCCGGCCGAGCCGGCGCCGCCGCTGGCGCTGCGCAACTACCTCGGTCGGCCGGTGAACATCGACTCCTACCGGGGCAAGGCCGTGCTCGTGACCTTCCTGTACACGACCTGCCCGGACATCTGCCCGCTGATCACCTCTGACCTGCGCGTCGCGCTGAACCTGATGGGGTCCAAGGTGGCCTCCAAAGTGCAGATCATCGCCGTGTCGGTGGACCCGCGCGCGGACACGCCAAAGTCGGTGGCGGCGTTTCTGGCGCGCCACGCGATGACCGGCCGGATGCAGTATCTGATCGGCTCCGCCAAGGAACTGGCGCGCGTGTGGAAGGCGTGGGGCGTTGGCTCCGAACAAGACGCCCAGCAGCCCCAGTTCGTCAACCACACGGGGATCGTCTACGGGATCACCGCCTCAGGCAAGCGGCTCACGCTCTACGCGGCGAGCTTCGCGCCGTCGGAAATAGCCCACGACGTACCCCTCCTGGCCACTCTCTGAGCGGTCCGCGATGGCACGGCGGCTGCGACTGCTCGGCTGGACGCTCGCGGTCGCCGCGGCGCTCGCGGCGCTGGCCGTCTTCGGGCTGGCATCGCGCTCCTCGACCGGCCGTCGCGCGCCGGCGCTGCCGCGCGAACGCCTCGCCGGGTCGCCCGTCACGCTTGCGAGCCTGTTGGCGGCCGCGGGGGGCCGACCGGCGCTGGTCGTCTTCTGGGCGAGCTGGTGCCCGCCGTGCGCTCGAGAGGCGCCGGCGCTCGAGCGCTTCTCCCAGAGTCCGACCGGTCGCGGACGGATCGTGGGGGTCGACTGGAGCGACGCCCTGTCCGGCGCCAGGGCGTTCATCCGGCGTTACTCCTGGACCTTTCCGAACGTGCGCGACGCGGAAGGGACCGTCGGCAACGCATACCGCCTGGCCGTCTTGCCGACGACGTTCGTGCTCGACGCCGGCGGCCGCATCCGCGCGGTGCTGCGCGGCCCGCAGAACGAACGCTCGCTGCAGACTGCGCTGGCTGGTGTGGAACACAGCTGAGCAAGGCGTGGGCACCGCTCGGCGAGCTGTGATTGGCGTCATGGTCGTGGCAGTCGTCGCGATGGTGCTCGCGCCGCTGGCGTCGTCCTCCGCGCGCGGCGCTCCGAGGTCGCGCACCGCGCGCGGGCTGAAGCGGGCGCCGGCGCCGGTTGGAAGCCTCGCCGGCCCGGCGGTGAGCGTGTCCGTCGATCCGGGAGCGGTGATCGGCCCGCGCGTTCCCGAGGACTTCCTCGGGCTGTCGTTCGAGGCCAGCAACCTGCCCGACGTCGCCCGTTTCGCCAGCCGCGGCGATCTCGTCAAGCTGCTGCGCTCGCTCGGGCAAGGGGTCATTCGCTTCGGCGGCATCAGCGCGGACCAGGACACGGCCTGGCTGCAGGAGGGCCTCAAGCCGGGGTGGGCACGGACGACGATCGGGCCGCGGGATCTCGCCGGCCTTGCCGACCTCGCTGCAGCGACCGGCTGGCGCATGCTGCTGACCGTCAACCTCGGCCACCCCGAGCCGGCCGCCGCGGCGTAGGAGGCCAAGGTCGCGCAGGCGCTGCTCGGCGCGAGCCTGGTCGGGATCGCGATCGGGAACGAGCCCGACAGGTACGTGGCTGACGGGCTGCGGACGGCGCCCTGGACGTTCGCCGACTACCTGAGCGAAGTCGGAGCGTACCGGGCGGCGATCGCCGCCTCAGCTCCCGCCGTTCAGATCGTAGGCCCTGACTCCTCCAGCGGCCGGTTGGCCCTGCCGTGGGTCACCGCAGCGGCCACGGCCGAGCGCCCGGCGCTGCTCACCGACCACTACTACCCGCTGACCAAATGTCAGCGGGAGGCACCCGAGCTCAGCGAACTGCTCAGTCCGGCGACGCGCGCGGACGAGACGGCGACGCTGAAGCAGCTTGCGGCGATCTCGCGCGCGAGCGGACTCCCGCTGCGGCTGGACGAGACCAACAACATCTCCTGTCGCGGGCAGCCCGGCGTGAGCAACGTGTTCGCCTCGGCGCTGTGGGCGGTGGACTACGTGGCGCGCGCGATGGCCAGCGGCGTTGCCGGGCTCAACGTCCACGACCTGATCGCCGAACCGCTCACCTACAGCCCGCTGGCGGCCGGCGACGCGCAGGAGCTCGCGAGGGGCGCGCAGCGGCTGGTGGTGAGTCTGCGCCTGCGGCGGCGCTGCGGCGCCGGCCCGATCCTGCGACTGACGGCTCGCGGGCCGGGAGCGACGGCCGGCGCAACACTCGGCGGTCGCAGCGTCAGCAGCGCGGGTACGTGGAACGCCAGCAGGCGGCTGCCGCGCGTATCCGGCAGGCCGGGCTCACTCGAGCTGGACATGCCGCCGAGCAGCGCGGCACTGGTTACGCTCTACCCCACGGGCTAGCCGGAGCGGGTCGCGGGCTGGCGGGTGAACTGGTCGGCGTGTCACGATTGGACGACATCAAGTTGTTGGAGGAGGTCAGCGGCACCGGTGTGCCGGCGTCCGCGTCGAGCGCTGGCGCGCTGGGTGCCACCGAGGCCTGGCCGGCGCCGGCTGATCCCGCGCGCCCGCATCCGTCGAGCCTCGATCCGCGCAGGCTCGCGGCGCGTGCGGCACACGGGCTGTGGGCTCGTGTGCCGGGGATCGCCGCGGGCCTCGCCGCGGCGATCCCCGTCATGAACTCGACGATCAAGGCCGTGCACGCGGGATGGGTGCCGGCGGGGGACGACGGGATCATCGCCACGCGCGGCTGGGACGTCCTCACGTCGCACACGCCGCTGGTCGGCCAGTACTCCGAGGCCGGCCTGGTCGTCCACGGCCAGGTCATGCACAGTCCCGGTCCGATGCTGTACTGGCTGCTGGCGCTGCCGGCGCGCTTCGGCAGCGTCACGAGCCTCGCGGCGACGATGGGCGTCATCAACACGCTCGCGATCATCGGCTGCGTCGTGTTGGCACGCCGTCGCGGCGGCCTGGTGCTGATGTTCGCGACCGCGGTCGGGATGGCGCTGATGTGCCAGTCGCTGCCAACCGAGGCCATGCACGACATCTGGAACCCCGCAGCCGGCCTGTTCCCGTTCCTGTTGCTGATCTTCCTCGGCTGGTCGCTCGCCTGCGGCGAGCACCGCCTGCTGCCGATCACCGTGTTCGTCGCGAGCTACGTCACGCAGACGCATTTGATGTACGCCGCGCCCACCGCGGTGCTGCTCGCGGTCGGCTTCGGGGGGCTCCTGATCGGCTCGCTCGCGCGCCGTCGCGCACGCGCAGCTCAGCGCGAGCGCCAGCAGCCACGGCCGCGGGTCTGGCCGTGGGCGCTCGCGGCGCTCGTCGTGGCGGCCGCGTGCTGGACCGAGCCGGCGATCGATCAGATCGAGAACAACCCGGGGAACCTCGCCATGATCGTGCGTACCGTCGAGCACCGCGGGCCGACGCTCGGTGCGACGGTCGGGTGGCACGCGGTGGTCCGCTCGGTGGGGTTGCGCCCGTGGTGGCTGTACGTGCCGGCGTCGGAGTGGGAGCGCAAGGCGGACGTTCGCGCCACGCCGAGCAGCAGCCGGGTCGACTCGACGATCGCGCTGCTCGGAGCGCTGGCCCTGGTGGGTCTGATCGGCGCCGTCAGGCGGCGCTGGGACCTTGCGGCCGCGACCCTGATCGGTCTTGGGCTGTCTGCGGCGATCGGCATCGAGGCGGCTTCCAACCCGTCGGCGACGCTGCTCGCGGAAACGCTCGGCTACACGATGTGGTGGGGGTCGGAGCTCGGGTTCTGGGTGTGGCTGATCCTTGCGTGGGCGCTGTGGCTCGGGCTGGTGGGGCTGTCGCGGCTGGCACTGCGGGCGCTGCGCCGGCGCCTGCGCAGCGACGGGAGGGCGCTGCCGTCGCGGATGCGGCTCGTTGCGGTCATGCTCGCCTCGCTGGCAAGCCTCGGCGGAGTGGCCGCGGTGGGCAGCGCGGTCGCGTCGACCGCCAAGCCGGACTCCCACGTGTACGAGTACCGGTCGATCCGCGCCGTTGCGGCGGGCATCGAGCGCTTGATCCCATCGGGCCAGGCGATCGAATATCGCCTCGGCCCGCTCGACACCGGCACGCAGCCGATGGAGCCCGCGATCCGCTTCCTGCTCGTCCGCCACGGTGACCGCGTCCTGGCGGAAGGCTCGTTTCCGCGACTGGGCTCCTACTACGAGCTGCACAACCGTCCCGTGCAGTGGACGGTCTATCTCCGCGACGGCAACCGGCCGCAGCCGCACATGACGCTCGCGGCACGCGCGCGCTTCACCGACCCCTGGGGCAAGGAGGTCTTCAGCGCGTGGGTGAGAAGGGCGCGGCCGCGACCGGCGAAGGCCGCCGGCGCGCCGCGGGCAAGGGTTCGCTCGCTCGGGGCTGGGACTTGATCGCCGCCGAGGCCGCTCGCGGCTCGACGTGGGGGCATCCGGCTGGCATGATCGTCTGGTCCATGCTCTGACCAGGGAGGTGCGGGTGAACAGTTGGGACCTCAACACGCTGGAGCTCAGGCCGCGGCTGCCCGAGATCCTCTCCTCGGGCGCCGCCGCGCGCGCGATTGCGCTCGACCTTGCCGCGGGTGAGGGCTTGGCTGACCACGAGGTCCACGAGCGCGCGTGGGTGCTGGTGCTCGACGGCGCCATCGAGGTCACCACGGCTGCCGGCGAGCGCGCTAGCGGCGGCGTGGGACTGCTGATCGAGCTCGCCCCGGGGGAGCGCCACGAGGTTGTCGCGTCCGCCAAGGCGCGGCTGCTGCTGTTGCTGACCCCGTGGCCGGGCAGTGGCCATCCGGGCGCGATGACGGTCCGGGAGAAGCTCTACGCCCGACGTCACGCAGCCAAGCGAGCACCGTGAGCCCGTGTGGGTAAGCGCCACCTCGCCGCAGGCGCCGAGGAGCCGGTTGAGAGCGCGTGCGCTCGCGCCGGTCCCGTGGTTGACCGCTACGAGCCCCTGAGGCGCGGGTGGGCGATGCGGCTGGCCGTGCGTCGTGCGCCGAAGACCGTCATGCTGGGCCTGGCGATGGGCCCGAGCGTCTCGATGACCCTCCGGGAGACGAGCTGCGCCGTGGGCGATGACGCCTCGGGGGCCGTGAGATAGAAGCTCGCCATCCCGGCGAGGATCAGCACGTGCTCGTGGGCGTTCGGCAGTGACCTGACGGCGCGTAGTGCTTCGCGGGCGAGCACCTGAAGGCGGGCAGCGGTTTCTTGGGGGGTGGTGTAGTAGTCCAGGAGGCTGCGCTGCGCCACGGCCGCGTCCTCTGGCTCGTCGATGAGGCTGTCGAGCAGCGAGTGCAGCGCACCAACCCACGGCCAGTAGGCGTGCTCGATCGCCAGGGCGTCTGCTGGCAGCAGAGCTGGCTGGGCGGCGGCTGCGATCAGCGCGAACAGGCCAAGCGAGGAGCCCGCCGCGGCGGCTGTCTCCCACCATCTGAGGCCTGTCCCCCGCGGGGTCTCCCGTACAGCCCATTCTTCCAGGTGACGGTGCCCGCCCTGGGGCTCGCTCAGGTTGAGGCTCTGGTAGGCCACGATTCGCTCGGCGAGCCTGCGGGCGGGCCCTGTGATCGCTGCGTGTGAGGGCAACGCGTCCAGCGCGGAGCGGCAAGCGTCGACGATCTGCTCGAGGTAGCCGGCGTCGCCGCGGCGCGGGTGGAGCGCGTAGTAGTCGGGGTGCCCGGCGTCCTGGTCGAGCGCGGCCAGGAGCGCTTGGTGGAGCTGGCGGCCGTTGGTGACGGGGTCCTCGCTCGGTTGCTCGGAGAGGGTGTCGGCGTAGTCGTAGGCTGACTGGAACGCGACCTGTGCGCGCACGACCTCGCAACGGTGGGCGCGTGTTGCGAATGCGGCGAATGCCGCCGAGCCCTCGATGTTGCCTCGCTTGATGCGTTGGGCTTCCAGCGCGAGCCGGTGCAGGACGGGGTCGGGGATCGCGTTGGCGCGCCGGCGCCAGTGGCGACTCTCACGGCAGATGCGCGGAAAGACGCTGAGCCAGTAGCGTCTCGCTGCCTTCAGGAAGGAGGTAGCCAGAACTTTTCGGTTGATCGGGCGGCTCGCCGTCATGACGACAGCATCGCGTCAGCGCACTGCTCGTCACAGGGATTCCTGCAGGCTCGCTCGTACTGGCACCCGCGCAGCGACCAGGCCGGGTAGCGCGATGACGGCGAGAGCGATGCCGGTGATGATCGCGAGAGTGAGGAAGACCACGCCGACGCCGAGGGAGAACGGTGCTGGGAAGCCGACCGATAGCTGCAGCCATCGGCTCGCGAGGGCGTGGCCGTAGATGCCCAGGATCGCGCCGTCCAGGCAGCCGGTACAGACCAGGATCGCGCTCTCCAGCAGCAGCGAGCGCCAGAGCTGCCCGCTGTCAAAGCCGTGGGACTTGAGTGAGGCCAGGCGAGCGCGGCGCTGCCAGATCGCGGCGCTGAGCGCGGACGCGATCGCCAATGACGTCGCGATGAGCAGCAGCGTGGCGATCTGGCTGAGGCTCTTGATGCCCTGACGGGCGCTTTCTTCGTATCGCGCCTCGCGTTCAGCGAGCGTCTCGACGAGCAGTCCCGGTCGATCGCCGAGTGCGCGTTCCACCGCACGCTTGCCCGCCTCGGGGGTGACGCCGGGCCTGAGATTGACCTCCAGGGCAGTCGGATCGCTGGTCTGCCAGTAGCGCTGGTAGTCGGCGTCGTTGAGTGTGATCGCGCCCGGCGGCCAGCCGACGTTGGTCGTGATCGCCGCCACGCCAAACCGCGCGGCACCCGATGGTGTGGGAAGCGTGAAGGTATCTCCGACGTGAAGGTGGCGTTCGTCGGCGAAGCCGTTGGAGATCGCGGCCCAGCCACCGAGGCGGAGCAGCCGGGTAGCTTCGGCGAGATCGCCGTGCAAGAGCTGGCTGGCCTGTATCAGCGAGCTATCGCCCGCCGGACGGGCGCGTATCCACAGCCTGCGGGTGCCGACATCGAGCAGCGCGCCCTGATACTCGCGAACCGAGGCGATGCCGGGAGTGCGGGCGACAGCCGCCAGCGCGCCGGGGGCCTGGAAGCTGTCGATCGTTAGAAAGTTGTTGTCTGTTGTCACCCACACGTCGGCGGTATCCAGGTATTGCACGAGCGCCGCATCAAGGCCGGTGAGCAGGTCACGCCGAGCACCCTGTATCGCGACCATCCCGTATACGGCCAACGCCGCCACGCCAGCCAGTGCGACCGAGCGGGTGGCGGTCGCATCGAGTTCGACCACCGCAAGCGCAAGCATGCTGCCTCGCAGGCGTTCGCTGAGCGGCCTGATGCTCCTCACGACAAGCACGAAGATCGGCAGGATCAGGCAGAACGTCGCAAGCGCCAACACGACCCCTCCCACCACACTGAGACCCGGCACCAGCAAGACGAAGACGGTGACCGCGAGGACCAGGAGCGACCCCACCAGGCCGGACAGCACGATCGCGCGTTTGCCGATGCTCTGTCCGGCCTCTCCGGCCTCGTGCAAGACAGCGTCGGCCGGTCGGCCGCGGCGCAGGTCAAGGACCGGCAGCAGCGAAGCCAGCACCGTCGCCAGCACGCCGCATCCCACCGCCAAGAGGACCGCGGTGACGGGAATAACCGGGTGCGTGCCGATCGGGAACGCGAGCGTCAGATAGCTCGGCACCTCGTGAAAGAGCGAGCGAGACAGGATGTCGCCGAGGATCACGCCCACCAGCGAGGCCGCCAGGCCGAGCATCACCGCCTGGGAGATCAAGACCAGCAGGACCTGCTGCGGCCCGAAGCCCTGCTGGCGCAACTCCGCTGCAAAGCGCCGACGCTCGGGCACCGTGAGCAACATCGCGTTCAGCGCCAGCAGAAACCCGACCATCGCGCTGATCGCGGCGAACAGGCTTGTCGACTGACTCGTCGGCTTCGCGGTCGCTTCCAATACACGCAATTCGTTGGTGGCGGGCTCGACATCCAGGCGGCCGGCCGCGAGGTGTCGCAGCTCCCCTTCGACCAGCCGGTCCGCGCCGGGCTGGGGCTCGACGAGCACCTGGGTGACCCGCCCTGGCTCACCGGTGAGCCGTTGCGCAAGGGGGAGCAGCGCGACCACGATCGGGCTGCTCGCCACGGGTCCGACCGTCTGGCTGCCGAGGATCGCGCGGACCTGAATGGAGTGGGCTGATCCGTCCGTGAGCAGCGTCACCGGCTGGCCAGCCGCTGCGCCAATGTCACCGGCGACCCCGGACGGAAGCCCGAGTCCACCCGCGAGCAACAGCGCGCCCGCCCCGAGATCCCGGGTCGCCACGCCTCCCAGTGCGATCTGCCCGGCCGTCACCCCAACCAGCTGGATCGAGTCGCGCCCTTTCGGGCCGATGATCGCGGCGTTCTCGCGCAACAACGGCGCCGCGACCTTCACCCCCGCCAGCCCGCCGGCTCGGCGGGCCAGCCCCTCGTCGAACCCCTCAGAAGAGCGTGCGGCGAGTTGCAGGCGCGCCGAGCCGGTGACCGCATGAATGAGCTGACTCGCCGAGCCGATGAGGCTCGTGTTGGCGACGAGCACGCCGAAGAACAACGCGACGCCGATCGCGATGCCCGTCCCTGCCAGCAGCTCCTGGGCCTTGCGGTTGCTCAGACGCCAGCGATACAGATCCACGAGCGCGGAGAGGCGCATACCTGCAATCGTCGGCTTTGGCAAGCCATTGCGCTTCATGGCGTCGGTGCGACGGCGAGCTCCGCGTCAAGATCCTCGCGCAGAAGCCCGTCACGAAGCGTGTGGACGCTCGACACGAACGCGCCAGCCTGGGGATCGTGAGTGACGAGCAGCCCCGGGATCTGTCGCTCCTGGCAGATGTCCCTGAGCAGCTCGAGGATCTCGCGGCTGCGCCTGGAGTCGAGGTTGCCTGTCGGCTCGTCGGTCAGCAGCAGTCGCGGCTCGTTGACCAGCGCCCTCGCGATGGCGACCCGCTGGCGCTCTCCCATCGAGAGCTGCGCGGGCGTGTGTTCGGCGCGTGCACCGAGGCCGACGCGCGCGAGCCACGGGCGCGCGCGGCGCTTGGCATCGCGCAGGCTGAACCCGTCCGCGAGAAGCTTGATCGCCGCGTTGTCCAACGCCGAGGCTCCCGCGATCAGGTGAAACGACTGAAAGACCAGGCCGACATCGCGCAGCCGGTAGGCCGCGCTCTCGCTGGCGGACAGCCGCGCGATGTCGCGCCCGTCGAACAGAACGCTTCCGTCATCGGGGACAAGCAGCCCCGCGGCGAGCTGCAGCAGCGTCGTCTTGCCAGACCCACTCGGCCCATATAGAGCGACAAGTTCGCCCGGCGAGACGGTCAACGAGACCCCGTCTACGGCGCGAATGATGTCGTCGCCGCTGGGGTAGTGCTTGACGACATCGCGCAACTGCAGGGCGCTCACAGCTGAGACTGCGTCCTTCCGGCCAGCCGCTGGTCGGGGAACGGCACGACCGTCCCCGGCTGGTCCATCGAGCGCAACCTGCCGGAGTCGATCGAGAACATCCGTCGCGCCTTGCGGATGGGCGCGATGTCTTCGGAGGCGATCACGATCGCGAGCCGAGAGTCCCGGCCAAGCGTGCGCAACAGCTCGTAAAGTTCGACTCCGTCGCTCGGCCTCAACAGCACCGCTGGCTCATCGACGAGCAGCACCCGGGGCTCGTGCACCAGCGTCTGCGCAAGCGCCACCCGTATCCGCTCGCTTTGGGAGAGCCTGTCCGCCGGCATGTGAGCGCAGCCTGCGACGCCCACCCGCTCGAGCGCGCGCCGCGCTGGCTCCGTGGCCTCCCGGAGACTCATGCCATCGCTCAGCAACGGCAACGCCACATGCTCGACGACCGGCTTGTTGCGTACCGGACGCCAGTCCTCGGTGAGGACACCGATCCCGCCGCGGCGCTGCAACCTCGCCCGGCGGTCAGGCGACATTCGCGTGATCTCGGCGCCTTCGAAGCAGACATTGCCCTCGTCCGGAAGCTTTCTCCCCGCGGCGATCTCCAGCAGCGTGCTCTTGCCCGAGCGTCGCACACCCCAGATTCCCACCAGATCGCCCTCATCCAGCTCGAGCGACACGCCGTCGAGAACGATTATCTCACCCTGGCCATCCGGGTAGCGCTTGCACACGTGCTCAAGCGTAAGGAGGCTCATGGGTTCGGCTCGCGCGACGTCTCGGCCAGGAACTCCTTGATCCACCTACGCGCGGTTGCGATCCACCGCAGCTCCGCCTGCAGGCCCTCATCGACTGCCATCCGCGTCAGATTCAATGCCAAACCCGCCCACGATCCCATCGGGACCTCCGCTTCATTGGTCTCGCGGAGCATCTCGAAGCACTGCCGCTCGTACGCGTCCAACGCCCGTAGCAGCTGCGGCGCATCCTGGACGCGCGAGATCACGATCTTCGCCTGGAGCTCCACGCGCACGGGCTCCCTGCAAACGGGGCTCTGCATCCACGCTGAAAGAGCCGCCTCAGCCCGATCGGTCGCGACATAGACCCTCTGCCCGTGGCCTTCGCCGCGAACCGTCGCGGTCTTCCATGCAGAGGAGACAAGCCCTTCCTGTTCAAGCCGATTGAGCGCGCCGTAGACGCTTTGGCGCGTCACACCCCACGCCGGGCCGAGACGGCGCTCGACGAGGGTGGTGAGCATGTAACCGTGAAGCGGCTGCTCCTGCTCGCCGAGCAGAAGAGCGAGCAGGACCCCCTGCAGAGGTGACCCACTCAACTGCTCGGTGCCGGTGCTCGCCCTGGACATCGCTCCTCATCTCAGCCCATCCGATTTGGCCAACGGAACCATACGCCAACCACGCCCCGCTTGACGGCGGCTGCTCCCGGCTTGGCAGAGTCAATCGTGGCTGTCTACTTGCCCCGGATAAATGCTGGGGACTGAAACGGCCGCGTCTGGTTGGGCGCGGCCGAGTCAGGCTCATTCATGGGTTTGCCCGGTTGGTGGGCTGGCGGGGAGTGTTTCAGCCGGCGCGGATGGCGAGGGTGTCGAGGTCGTAGGCGAGGATCGCCCATCCGGTCCAGGTTCTCATCCCGTCATCGCCCTTTAGCCTGGTTCGGCGTAGCCCGTAGCCGCGCTTGAGGTGGCTGATGCGGCCCTCGATACCTGTTCGGTAGCGCGCTCTGCGCTTGCGGGTTCTGCGCGAGCCGGACTCGTGGCGGCCGGAGATCTGGATCTGCTGCTCGATGAGCTCGGGGAACGCGTCTTTGGTCGGGCCGGGCTGGAAACCGCCGTCGCAGACGATCTCTCTGAGCGTGATCCCGGCGTGTTCGAGCTCGCGCGCGGTTTGGGGCAGTAGCCGGTTCTCGGCCGGGTTGCCCGGTGCGTGCCCGGCGGGCAGGATCAGCCCACGGGCACCTTTGCGGGTGTTCTCCGTGATCTCGCAGATCTGAGCGACGTACCCAAACTCCGTCGGTTTGCCGAACTTGCCCTTGCGGATCGGCCGCGCGTCGGGGTCGGCGAGTGACACCAGCCGGTCGGTGATCTTCAACCCCCTTGAGCGGCGGTCGATCTGCTCTGTCACCTTCTGGCAGCGCGCGGCGAGCTGCTCGAGCGTTTTGGCCGCTCTGAGCTTGGCCTGGGCGCCGCGGCCACGCGCTGCGGCCCTGGCCTTCCCAGCGAGTCGTTGTGCCTCTCTCACCGAGCGTGCGATCAGCCGCCCGGCGTGCTCGTTGAGCTTCATCACCTCCGTCTTGGCCTGGCCGGTGCGGCGCGCGAGTGTCTTTGAGATCGCACGGACAGCCCGCCCAACTGAACGCGAACGATCCCTGACCCACACCGTCTTGTCTTTGATCATCCCGGTCACCTTGCGACCCTCTCGTGCGAGCACCCGAACGCCTTGCAGGGCGAGCATCGCGTCGGAGGGGTAGCGGATGTCCGCCTCCACGACCGTCGAGTCGATCCTCGCCGCCCGCGCACGGAAACGCGTCTCGCGCTGGGCCTTGGAGATCACCACCCTGGTGATCTCTTGCACGACCTCGGCACCCAGCCTGCGGGCTAGCTTTCTGACCGTGGACTCCTCCGGCACACGCTGATCGAGCGCGATCAGGCAGAAGCGCCGCAGGTGCAGCGAGTCTGAGACCTCCCGCATCAGCGTTTCGTAGCCCCAGCCCGTGCGCTGCTTGATCACCATCAACCGCACGAACGTCGCGATCGAGATCGACGGACGGCCACGCCCGCGCGCCGAGCACTCCCACGCTTGCTCCACCGGCCTCAACAGCGCCGCGTCGCGCAGCACCCGATCCAGCCGCGCCAGATCCTCCGGCAGCTCCCGCGCCTGGATCGGCAGCACCTCGTCCCACAAGCACTCCACCTGCCCGCCACACAGCGTGAGCATCACACCTCCACCGGGTTGGAAACCAATTCATGAGCAGGTGAATCGTCTTCAACACAGCGGACAGACCCGGGGGTTCTGACCGGCCCGGATGGGACCCTCACGACACCCGAAAAGACAGGAGGCGGCGATGCCCGGACCAGGACGCAACGAGCTCTGCCCATGCGGCTCAAATCGCAAGGTCAAGCGCTGCTGCGGCCAGCAACGCGGACCCTCGCAGGAGCAACTCGCTCGCGCTCACGTCGCACTGCTCGCCCGCGACGCCACCGCCGACCTGCACGGCCTTTCCGACGCAGCCTTGGACCACCTCTGGGAGCAACTCCTCGACGTTCCCAGCATCGACCTCTCGCTGCTTGTGACCCTGCCGAAGCTCATCGGCCCAGACCTCAAACGCCTGCAAGAAGCCATCTCCAGGGACGACCCCGACTGGGGCTGGGACGCCCTCACCGCCGTCGCAGAACAAATCGACACCCCCCAACAGCGAGCCAAGCTCGCCGACGCGCTCGTCCGTCTACGCGACCAACAACGCCTGCCCCGCCGACAGGCCGCCGCCGCGCTCCTAGACCTCGACAGCCGATCCACACGCTTCATCGGCGCCAGCCTCCTCGACGCCGTCGCGATCTCAGTCGGCGTCGAACGCACCCCAGGCGGCCTCCACCTCGCCGCCTAACCCCACCCATTTATCCGGGGCAAGTGTCTAGTAACTATCAACCCGTCGGGCGTGACTATTCAAGCGCGCAAGCAAGCGACATCATCGCGGCGTCGTGACCAATAACGCGAAGAATCCCGCTCGGTCATCGCCCGCTCGCAGAGGACGGCCGCGTGGTCAGCGGGGTGTCGCGGTGAGCGTCGGTCGGGACGTGACGATCACGCTGACCGACGGGCAGGTCGCACGGGTCGTGCGTGAGGTGTCCGGCGGCGCGGGCCCGGCCACGCTGCTGTCCAGGCTGGGCGACCTGCAGGAGCTGCGCAGCGCCCTGCTGCCGCTGTTGGATGATGCTACGTATTCGCGCTCGACCTTCCGCGCGCTGCTGGTGCTTGGTGCGTTTCCTGCGGATGGCAGCGAGCGCGAGCTGACAGACGTGGCCAGGCAGCTTGATTTGTCGCCCAGCACGACGCACCGCTACATCGGCACCTGGATGGCTGTGGGGCTGCTTGAGCAGGAGCCGCGGTCGCAGCGATACCGCCGCGCACTGACCGATGCGTAAGCGGCGAGCGTGGCTGCCGTGCTGGCCGACGATATCCGGCTCCGAATGCAGCTAGCCTTGCGCTGATGAGCGCCGCGGTCGTGATCGAGCCGTTCGACGTGCCGGTGCCAGGAGGGACGCTGGCGGCGTTCCGGCTCGGCGACGCGCCGCCGGATGCGCCTGTCGTCGTGGCTGTGCACGGGATCACGGCCACCAGCCGCGCGTGGCTGCCCGTCGCCCGTGCGCTTGGCGGGCGGGCGACGCTCGTCGCGCCCGACCTGCGCGGCCGGGGTCACAGCAACGCGCTGCCCGGTCCGTTCGGCATACGCGCGCTGGCGGACGACGTGCTCGCGATGCTCGACCAGCTCGCTTTGGAGCGAGCGGTGCTCGTGGGTCACTCCCTCGGCGCGTACACGGTGGCCCGGCTGGCAGCCGACGATCCGGCGCGCGTGACCGCGGTCGTGCTGGTCGACGGCGGGCTCACACGCCCACAGACCGAGGCGGGCGTGGACCCGCAGGTGTTCATAGATGGTTTCCTGGGACCGGCGCTCGCCAGGCTGCGGATGTCCTTCGCGACGCGCGAGGAGTACACGGCGTGGTGGCGCTCACACCCGGCGTTCTCGGGCGCGGCAGGGCGCGCCGTCGCCGATGAGGATCTCCTCGCCTACGCCGAGCACGACCTGACCGGCGAGGAGCCGGAGCTTCGCTCCTCGGTCCTCGAGCAAGCGGTTCGCGACGCGGCGAGCGAGCTGTTCGAGATGGGCGCGGCAGCACACCGGCTGACGGTTACCGCCACCCTGCTGTGCGCCGCTCGTGGTCTGCTCGATGACCCCAACCCGATGCAGCCCGAGTGGCTTGCGCGTGAGTGGGCGGCAGAGGCGCCGCAACTGCGAAGCGTGATCGCGGTGCCCGACAGCAACCACTACACCATCACCCTCGGCGAGCGCGGGGCCGGCGCAATCGCCGACGCGATTGCGGCCTGCAGCGCGCAGCGCTAGCGAGCGTGCGGCATCTGTGGAGCGGGCGGCCGTCGAGACGAGTGTGCCGCACGCCTCAGCGCAGCGAGGCGGGCAGGCTCGTGGCGCCCGCCGCGCTCGGCCGGTCGCGCGCCGGTCGCGCGAGCGCCGCCGCAGCCAGCACCCCGCCGATGCCGCCGAAGAGATGCGCCTCCCAGGAGATCCCGGTGTGCGGGATGAGGTCGGAGATGAGCGCACCGCCGAAGAGGATCAGGACGACGACGCCCAGTACGATCTCGATCATCTGGCGATTGAACAGTCCGCGGCTGATGAGGTAGGTCGCATAGCCGAAGACGACGCCGCTCGCGCCGACCGTCACGCTTCCGCCGGGTGCGGTGAGCCAGGTCCCGGCCCCACTTACCAGCGCCACGATCAGGCTCACGAGGAGCAGGCGTCCCGCCCCGGCGAGTGCGATTGCGAAGCCAAGGATGACAAACGGAACGGTGTTCGCAAGCAGGTGTGAGAAGCTGGCGTGCAGGAACGGCGCAAAGACGATGCCGTCGAGGTGCGAGACGTTTCGCGGCACGATCCCGTCGTGGTCGAGTCGGTAGCTGTCGAGCGCGTTGACGAGCTCGACGGCCCACATGATCGCGACGAGCGCGGCGAGCGAACGCAGCCCGTCGAGCTGCGCTTGGTAACGCTCGCGAAGCTCGATCCTTCACATGCGAAGCATGGCAGCTTCGGTTGGCGCGGCCCGGCGGCCGCCGCTCAGGTCAACGCTACGGCGAGGATCCCTGCCGAAGTACGTGCGCTTCCGCGGTATTGGACGCCGATTGGACGTACGTTCCAGGCGCAAGCGGCTGGGGCCATAGAAGTGCTTTGCGCAGATTGATGACCCCGTACCAGCTGCGGGCCACGAAGCCGGCGAACTGCGCCACATACAGCCCGCCCCAGTAGATGAAGGGCAGCAACACGATCGGCGGCGGGAGCGTGCCGTCGCGCAGCGCATACGCGAATGCGCAGAACACGATCGCGAGCACGGTGCTCTGCGGCAGGGTGTGCCCCCAGTGCCAGCGTGGATCTGTCTGCTTGCGGGTCACCTTGTAGATCGGCTTGCGGTTTGGCCCGCCGAGGATCGCCTGCACGGTCGCCCTGATGAACACGGGTGACATTCCGGTCCAAATGATTCGCATGCGCCACAGGTCGCGGATCGGGTGGCGCTGGCGGCGCCGGCGATCGTTGTAGGGGCGGTTGATGGCCAGCATCCACGCCTCGGTGGCCAGCACCACTGGAACCACATGCTCGATGAAGCCCAGCCCGTCGGTTTGAAATGGCACGTATCCGAGCAGCGAGCCGATGATGCACGGTATGAAGATAAAGACCGCGAAACCGTGCAGATAATAGAAAAAGAGCTCCAGAAACTGGGCACGTTGGCGCAGGTTCAGGCCGCTGAGATCGCCCCAGACGATCAGGCGCACCGTGTCGATCGCCCATGTGCCGCGCTGCTTGTATACGTTGGGGACATCCTCGGGAGAGTGCTGGCCAACGGCGCCGACGATCGGTAGGTACACGCCGCGCCAGCCGCGCCGCAGCGCTTCAACGCCCGACTGCATGTCCTCGACGAGATTCCATGTGGGGAACAGGCCGATGTCTTCCAGCGCCGCGCGCCGCCACACCACGCCCGACCCGCACGGGAAGGCGGCATTGGCGGCGTTGCGTGAGAGCATCAGGCCGCGGTAGAACATCGCCTCGCGGTTGTTGAACGGGTCTCCTGGGCTGACCTGTGCTTCCTTGATCGTCTGCACGAAGGCAAGGCCGTTGCTGTGCTCGAGCTGCCCGACGGCTTCCCTCAGGAACCCGGTTGAGCCTAGCTCGTCGTCGCAGTCGCGAGTCTCGATATAGCGCAGCTCGGGGTACTGCTCGACGAGCATGGCAAACGCAGAGTTGAGGTTGCCCGCCTTCGCGGCGCCGTCGCGTCCCGGCGCGAATCGCGCAGGGGGCGAGTAGTAGGTGACCGGCCAACTCTGGACCGCCAGCGCCAGCGCGGGATCGTGGCCGTCGTCGCTGATGACGATCACCATTCGCTCGCGCGGCCAGTCCTGGTGGATGATCGAGGCGATCGTGCGCAGGATCATCGGCACGGGCTCCCCGCAACAGGGCACGATGATCCCAACGGTGGGCTCAGCTCCGTGGGCCAGGGGACGCCGGTCGGGCACTGTCCGCCACCAGGTGTTGGCCACATTCAGCAAGGTCAGGCCGAGCGTGAAGACGCTGGCGATGAAGAATGGCCACGACATCCAGGGCAGGTGGCGGTTGAGCACTGAGAGCAGCCACGGCAGGTAGAGCACGCAGGCCAGGGCGTAGGCGAGCCCGGTGCAGCGGGTCAACCAGTGGCGCTGAATCGGCGGGTAGGCATCGCCGAACGCGCGAGCCGCTCTTGCCATCGGGCCGGACGGAGCGATCGCAGCGCTTGGCGCAGGCGCGTAGGTTCTTAGCTCGTCAGGCCTGAAGGGCGGGCGAGGTGGATCGTCCCGGCGACGCAGGGGGTGTCCGCCTGCGGTGGCAGCGTCGACGAAGCCACTGGTGGGGCCTGTCCCGTCGCTCGAGATGGGGCGCACAGCTAGATATCGGCAGTCCAGCCATCCCACCTTGAACCGTGGGTCTCGGATCCCTTGCCCCTGCGGTTTTTCCGGACCTCGATGCTGTCAGATGCCGTGCATGACCGGCCAGACGGGGCCCTTCTTGCTTGCTTCGGTTACCTGCGTTTGGCTTGGTGCTCGATCACTTTTCCGAAGGTGTCCTCGAGCTGTGTGGTCATTCTTTGCTTGAACAGCGCGAGCAGCGCCTCGGATGCCAGCGGTCTGAGGGTGTCGACCGCGTCGATGAGCTCGTCCCAGCGATCGTCGGGTTGTCCGGCCTGCTGGAAGGGTTCCCAGAGCTCTCTCAGGTAGAGCCTTGTGAACGCACGTGAGATCGACTCGCAGTTGTGGCTGACACGCTCGGCGAGCGCCAGCGCGGCGTGCAGCGAGATCCCGAGGTCGATGACCTGTTCGGCCGCTCTGAACAGCGCTGGGCTCGGGACTTCGAAACGGTCTTCGCCGAGTGGGACGAGCAGCTTGAGCTTGCGGACCCGCGCGATGTCCTTTGCGTCGATCTCGCCAAAGCGTTCGGCCAGTTCTTCGCCGGTGATGACCTCCGGGGACTCTGGCTCGAAGGGCGCGGTCACCGCGTTGCGCAGGCCGAGCAGACGCTCGGCCAGCCCGTCGGATCCGCTCAGGAGCCGCTCGATGGCGGCGAGGTTGAAGCCGTCGGCCTGCAGGTCGAGGATCAGGCGCAGTCTCGCGACGTGGTCTGCGTTGTAGTAGCCCACGCGCGCGCGTACCTGCGGTGGGGGCAACAGCCCCCGCGTGTGGTGGTTGCGGATGTTGCGCACCGACATCCCGACCTCGGCGGCGAGCTGCTCGACCGTGAGGTCATAGCCGGAGGAGGAGCCCCCGCGCATCCGATCCGGCGCATCGATGGTTTCAGAAACCGCCTGGGCCATACGCAAGTTCAGAATACCACAAGCGATGTAACCTCAAATGAGGTATCCTGATAATCTGTCATGGTTACCAGGGTGCTGCGATCCAGCGAGATCCGTCCTCGTGGCCTCGGCCGGCGTCTGTTGCGCTCGAACCTGCTCGAGGCGCTCGCCTATCCGCATGGGGTGGATCGCTACGTCGAGCTCGTCCGCCCGCTGCTGCTGGCGCGCGATGTGCGCGCCGAGGTGACGGCGGTCCGCTGGCAGACGGCGAAGAGCGTGACGCTCACGCTGCGTCCGAACGGCAACTGGCGCGGCTTTCGCGCCGGGCAGTTCGTCGGCGTGAGCGTCGAGGTCGACGGGGTCCGCTTGACCCGGCCCTACTCGCCCGCCGGCTCTGAGCAGGCCCCCGGCGGTGCGCTGGAGCTGACCGTCTCGACCCACCCCGAGGGCAGAGTCTCGCGCCACCTGCGCGAGCAAGCGCGGCCGGGCATGATCGTCGGCCTGACCCAGGCGGAGGGGGAGTTCGTTCTGCCGGAGGAGCGGCCCGAGCGGGTGCTGCTGATCAGCGGCGGCAGCGGCATCACGCCGGTGATGGCGATCCTGCGCACGCTTTGCGAGGAGGGCTTCGCGGGTGAGATCGGCTTCCTGAACTACGCGCGTTCGCCCCTCACCGCGCTCTATGACCCCGAGCTGCGCGAGCTCGCCGAGGATCGCCAGGGGCTCAGAGTCGCACGAGGCTTCACCCGTTCGCGCGGCTCGGGAGCTCACCGGGCGCTTTCACCGTGAGCACCTGCGCGCGGTCATCTCCGAGCACTCGAGCGCGGCGACGTTCGTCTGCGGTCCGCCGGCGCTGATCGACTCGGTCCGCGCCGTCTGGAGCGAGGACGGCCTGCCCGCGCCCGCTGTCGAGACGTTCACGCCGCCCGCGCTGCGCCTGGACACCGACGGCGCCAAGGGCCGCGTGAGCTTCGCCGCCAGCGGACGCGAGGCCGCCAACAGCGGCCTGCCGCTGCTCGAGCAGGCCGAGGACGCCGGCCTGGCGCCCGAGCACGGATGCCGAATGGGCATCTGCAACACGTGCAGCGCCCGCAAGAGGGCCGGCACGGTGCGCAACGTCATCTCCGGCGTGCTCTCGAGCGCCGGGGAGGAGCAGATCCGTATCTGCGTGTCCGTGCCGGTCGGCGACGTCGCGCTCGACCTTTAGAACACCGACCGAGAAGGAGCCAGCCATGTCTGCCCCAGCACCCGATCTCACACCCGAGCAGCTCGAGGCCTTCGGCCAAGAGCTGGACGCGATCCGTGCGCGCGTCGTGGCTGACCTCGGCGAGCGCGACGTCGACTACATCAACAGCCTCATCCGCGTCCAGCGCGGCCTGGAGGTCGCCGGCCGTGGCCTGCTGTTCCTCGGCTTCCTGCCGCCCGCCTGGATCGGCGGCACCGCCGCGCTGTCGCTGTCGAAGATCCTCGACAACATGGAGATCGGCCACAACGTCATGCACGGCCAGTACGACTGGACGGGCGATGAGCGCCTGAACGGCAAGAGCTTCGAGTGGGACACCGCCTGCCCGGCCGATCAGTGGCGCCACTCGCACAACTACATGCACCACACCCACACGAACATCGTCGGCAAGGACCGCGACGTCGGCTACGGCATCCTGCGCATGTCCGAGGACGAGCCGTGGCGTCCGTACTACCTCGGCAACCCGCTGTACGCGGCGCTGCTCGCAACCTTCTTCCAGTACGGAGTCGCGATGCACGACCTCGAGGCCGAGCGGATCGCCGCCGGCGAGAGCACCTTCGACGAGGAGAAGCACGACAAGCTGCAGGCCATCTGGCGCAAGGTGCGTGGCCAGACGCTGAAGGACTACGTGCTGTTCCCGCTGCTGTCCGGCCCTTCGTTTCCGCTGACGCTCGCCGGCAACGCGACAGCGAACCTCACGCGCAACCTGTGGGCGTTTACGATCATCTTCTGCGGCCACTTCCCCGAGGGGACACACGAGTTCACCGAGGAGGAGACAGAGAACGAGACACGCGGCGAGTGGTACTACCGCCAGATGCTCGGCTCAGCCAACCTGACCGGCGGCAAGCTGTTCCACATCCTCGCCGGCAACCTCAGTTACCAGATCGAGCACCACCTGTTCCCCGACCTGCCCGCCCACCGCTACGGCGAGATCTCCGACGAGGTGCGCGAGATCCGCGAGCGCTACGGCATCCCCGACAACACCGGCCCATTGCACAAGCAGTTCGGCAGCGTCGTGCGCAAGATCGTCAAACTCGCGCTGCCGCCGCTTCCCGGCCGCGGGGGCTCCGCGCCGGACCCCGAGGAGGCCGCCGGCGAGACGGGGCCGCGGGAGCTGGCGGCCATGGCGCACGCATAGCGTCGTTCCCGCGATCGCGTGGAGACCCTGCCGGTCCTGAGGGCCGTGTCGATCGTCAGGGGCAACATCCGTGGTGACGCGTACTGGGGCGACCACGAGCGGAGTAGGAGTGCGGAGAGTTCGCGTGACCCTCGACCGGGCGGGCTGGACGCGGGCGAGAAGGTTGTCGCGGAGGGTGCGGGATGGAGGCTGGTGGCGAGGAGACGCCCGGATGACGAGCCCCAGACGGGCCTGGAATGGGGCTGGGCGATGGGCGAGTGCATCGTGTCGGGCGAGACGTGGGACGGCGTCTGGGACGCGCGCGAAGAGGGGAGAGCGGTGCGCCTCGCGCCAGCCATCGACCGCCTTGAGTTGCTCGAGTTGCTGGCGGAGCGCGCACCCGATGACGACGCGGTTGGTTTCCTGGGCGCAGACGCTCTAGAGGAGTACCTCGGAAGCAACCCGGACGTGGCGCGAGTAGAGCAGGCCGCTCTGGAGCCGGCGGGCTCACAACCGTCGCGCTTGTCGGCCGTCGGCAGTGAGGAAGACCGTCGGTAAACCGTCCCTGTTTGAGGACCGCCCAGCCCGGTCCCCCTTGCGTCCGATCTGGGCGTGAGCGCGAATCCCGAGCGTCGCGTGCGGGCGCGGCCACGCCCGAAGGATGTGTCCTCTAATCTGCTGTGGGTGGTCGGGGGCGCACGAGCGTCCGTCGAGCGGATACGTGCCGAAGGGGGCAGGCGGGATGAGGCGAGCGAGACTCCGAGGCGTGAACGCGCTTGAGCTGGTGCTCGCGCTGACAGCGTGCGCTCTGCTGACGTCCGCCCTCGCCGCCTGCACCACCGACGCTGCGGGTGTCGCGCGCACCGCGAAGCGGCGCGGGGTGAGCTGCCAGCGAAAGCACGGCCACACGATCTTTCGCCACGGCATCGTGCGCGCCTTCAAGTGCTCGGGCACGGTGTTCGGCTGCGTGGATGGGAGCACCAGCGCCTGGCCGCTGTGGGGATCGACGGACGAACCGTACGAAACGGTCAGCGGCTCGATCCTGCAGGTGTCCGGCCGCTTCGTCGCGTTCGAAACCGAAACGGGCGTCAAAGGCACCAACGACTGGTCGATCGACGTGATGGACCTTCGCAGCGGCGCCGGCTATCCGGTCGCCTCCTGGTCACAGGTGCTGCCGTTCGACGAACCTCCCTCGCCCGTGAAGTCGCCGCTGCAGGCGTTCGTGCTCGGGCCGGACGGCCGCACGGCCTGCCTCGAAGAAGTGTTCGACGCGAACGTCGCGCCGAGTGCCAGCGAACCGTTTCCCACGCGCCAGGTGCTCGTGCTGCTCGGCTTCCACCACTTCCACCGCCGGCTCGCCATCAGCACTCCCGGCGGAATCGTGCCGGGGTCGGTCGCGTACAACGGCCACACGGTGACGTGGACGCAGAGCGGCTCCGCTGAGTCCGCCGCCGTGTGAGCCGCGCGGGCGTGCGTCCGCGTGGCTCGGGCTGGCGAGGCCGGCGACGTCGGCGCTGTGTGAAGCAGCGAGGGGCGGCGGCTGGTCTACAGCGACACGGCGATCATCGAGACCGGTGCTGGCAGGCGCTCCGTCACCACGTGGCCCGGCGCTCAGGCGGCGGCAAAGGCGACGACCGGAATCGAACCGGTGTAGACGGCTTTGCAGGCCGCTGCGTAGCCACTCCGCCACGTCGCCGTGAAGCCCCACCAGCGTATCGGGCCGGCACGGTGAGGTCGTCGCTGCTGGCGCTGACGCTCAGGGCGACAGCAGAGCAGCTTGTGTCCGGTCCACTTGACGTCTTATCGGGCTCTTCGGGTGGGGTTATGAACGCCTTGCCGTTCCGTTAGCGGCGCTTTGGGAGATTGTTAGCGTCCGCACAGCCAGCCGGGGCACGATGGACCCTCCCAAAGAAAGCTGGAGGTGATCCGTGAAACGTCTACTCGCGCCGATACTGCTGGCGGCGCTCGTCGGAGGAGCTGTCGCGAGCGCGGCGGTGCTCCTCCTGGGGGTCGGCACTCGGAGTTCGGCGCCCGTCGTGCGCGCAACCGCTGCGTCTGCCCAGAGCGGCTCGTCGGGGACCCGTCGGGAGGTCGCCTCCACGGCGCTCACGGCCACTCAGATCTACCAGCGCAACTCCCCGGGCGTCGTGTCGATCGTGGCGGTTACGTCGGACGGGGAGGACAGCGGCACGGGGATCGTGCTCAACGAACAGGGCCTGATCCTCACCAACGACCACGTGATCGAGGGCGCGAGCAGCCTGGCTGTCGGTGCGAGCGGGTCCTCGGGCACGACCCGCGCGGCGACGCTCGTAGGCGAAGAAGCCAACAGCGATCTGGCGCTCATCCGAGTTAATCCGTCCGGGCTCGGCCTGAAGCCGCTGACACTGGTGAGCTCGAGCTCCGTCCAGGTCGGCGACTCGGTGTACGCGATCGGCAACCCGTACGGCCTCAACGAGACACTCACCAGAGGCATCGTCTCGGCGCTCGGCCGCGAAATCTCCGCGCTGGACGGCGCGAAGATCACCGGCGCGATCCAGACCGACGCGGCGCTCAACCCGGGCAACTCGGGTGGACCGCTGCTGAACGAACAGGGCGACGTGATCGGCGTCAACTCCCAGATCGCGAGCGACGCGGCGACCGTCGCCGGCTCGCAGCCCGGCAGCACCGGCGTCGGCTTTGCGATCTCCTCAAACACCGTCGCCCAGGCGATCAAGACGATCGAGTCCGGCAAAGGCGTCTCATACGCCTCGGCCACCCAGAGCCGGGTCCAGGCCGAAGGCGGCTACGGCACGCAGTCGCCCTACAGCAGTCGCTCCGCGTACGGCTCGCAGAGTCCCTACGGCGAAGTCGAAGTCGGCGGACAGTCTTCTCAAGCTGGCATCGAAGCCGGCTCTGGCTCGAGCGGCACCGAATCGGCTGGCGTGGTCGGCGAAGGCCAGGAAGCGATCGTGCGCTGACCGGGCACGAGACCCGGGCGCTGCTGGGAGGTCGCCGGCTGGCTGGCGGCGCCCGGGTCTCGTGCCTCGTCCGGGCTCGGCCGGTCGCTCCGGTTCAGCGCTCATCGCAGCCGTCGCGCGTTGATACGCTTGAAAACCGATCCCAGGGCGATTAGCTCAGCTGGGAGAGCGCCGCCTCGACAAGGCGGAGGTCGCAGGTTCGAGCCCCGCATCGCCCACCATTTGGTCCGCACTCCAACCCTGGCCACGAGAGGTGGTTGGGGTTGGGGTCGCGGCGACCAGTTCTCGTCTTCCGGCTTTGGCGCGGTGTTCGTGGTGTGCTTGGGCTTGCTCGTCTCGGTCTTTGAGGGCGTTCTCGACGGCTTCGCGGAGGTCTTGCTCGTGGTCGGCGACGGCTGCGCGGCGTAGGTCGTCCCCGAGGAGCGTTGCGAATGGCTCGTCGAGTTCGCCGGTGACGTTGTAGTTCTCGTCGATGTAGATGCGCTTGAAGAACGCTTGGTTGAACTGGCGGCGGACGGTGTCGGATGCTTGCTGGTAGGCGGCGTGGCAGTCTCCGGCGAGGGTGATGGCGCGCTGGAGGTTGATCTCGGCGGTCTGGTAGTCGGCAGTGACGGCGGTGAGCCGGCCTTCTGCGGCGGCGACTTCTGCTGTGATGCGGGTTTGCTCGGTGCGGAGGAGGTCGAGGGGGATCGCGTCGGCGTAGTGCGCGTCGAGGAGCTTCTTTCGTTCGCGTTCGAGCTTGTCGAGGCGGCGACGCTGGGTCTTCTGCTCGCGATGGGCGTTTGTTTTCAGGTTTTCGAGTTCGCCTTTGAGGAATGAGCGGAGTGGGGTGATCTCGTTGATTGGGAGCTGAACGGTTGCGTAGTGGCCGGCGACGGCTTCTTCGACGAGCGCGATCCGTAGAGCGCGCTGGGTGCAGCTGTGCCTGTCTCTTTGGCGACCGATGCAGATGAAGTAGGGGTAGGTGCCGCCGCGTCCCTTTGCGTAGCTGACGATGAGGCGGCTGCCGCAGTGCCCGCAGTGGATGGAGCCCTTGAGGTAGTGGGGGTGCTCGCGGTGGATCTCGCCTGCGAGGTTCTTGGCGGTGAGCAGTTCTTGCACGCGCTGCCAGGTCTGGATGTCGACGAGCGGGTCGTGTTTGCCGGGGTAGATCGCGCCGCGGTACCGGACGACGCCGGTGTAGTAGGGGTGGCGCAGGATGTTGTGTAGCTGGCTGTCGGACAGCGGCTTGCTTGGCCGGGCGGCGGTGGTGAGGGTCGTCAGCCCGCGGTCGTTCAGCTCGGCGACGAGCTTGCGGACGGTCCAGTTGCCGGTGGCGTAGGCCTCGAATGCCCAGGCGATGAGTGGTGCGCGTTCGGGGTCTATTTCGACGGTGCGTAGTTCGCGTCCGTTCTCGATGTGGCGGACGTTGAGGTAGCCGAGTGGGGCCCGTCCGGGTGTGCCGCCGTTGCGGGCCTTCTGCACGCTGCCCTTTAGGACCTCGGCCGCAAGGTTGCGGGAGTAGAACTCGGCGATTGAGCTCATGATCCCGTGCAGCAGGAGCCCTGAGGGGGTTTGGTCGATGTTCTCGCTGACGGAGACGAGTTCGACACCGGCAGCTTTGAGGGCGAGGTTGATTTGGACGTCGTCGGCGCGGCTGCGGGCGAGGCGGTCGACCTTGTGGACGATCGAGTATGCGACGGGGTTCTCGGTGATGTAGGTGAGCATGCGCTGAAGCTCGGGACGGTCGGCGGTCTTGGCGGACTCGCCGCGGTCGACGAACTCTTCGACTACGGCGGCGCCGAGGCTTTCGGCCTTGCGCCTGCAGGCTTCGCGCTGTGCGGGGATGGAGTAGCCCTCGGCTTCTCCTCCGCGCTCGGCCTGCTCCTTGCTCGAGACCCGCAGGTAGATCACGGCAACAGCGCCCTCGGTCTGGGATGGCAGGGCGTCGGTCATACCGGTGGTCTCCGATCTGTCGCGTGGTGTTCAGTGAGGTCGTGGAAATGCCGCACGAGGTCGGCTGCGGCGGCGGGAGGCAGCCCGGGGTATTTGGCCGACAGGTAGGCCTCGAAGTCCGGCAGCTGATCCGGGACAAGGCGTGCCGCGGCTGCCGGGGCTCCGGAGATGGCGAACGTCAATGCTCGGGCGCCCAGGTGGCGGACGGCCGGGTCCAGCTCTGGGAACATCTCGTGGAACAGCTCACCAGGGTAGAGAGCGGAGTTGGTTTCACCCATTAGCTCACTCCCCTCGCGACGGCGCGCGTGTCGTCGCTGCGCGTCGCGTGCTGCTGCGTCAAGTCTCTTGCGAGGTCTGCGAGTTGCTTGCGCGCTTGGCCTGGCAGGTGCCGGTACTTGGCGGCGAGGTAGCTCTCGATGTCCGGCAGCTCGTCCGGCACGAGATAGCCGGCGTGCGCGTAGAGGTCGGCGAGTTTCAGTTCGAGAACGCCGGCGAGGCGAGCGAGCTTGTCGGGCCTGGGCGAGGCGAACTTTCCTTGCTCGATACGGATCACCGTCGGCTGCGTTATCCCCGCCTTGGCTGCAAGCCGGTGCGTGGACAGGCCGAGGTGTTCGCGGCGCGCGCGAAGGTGTTTGCCAAGTTGCTCGGCCTGCTCGTTCGTCACAAACCAGATCCCTCCTATTTGTAACAATTGTACCAGAGTCGATACTCGAACGTATCGGTTCGTTGTCGATTCTACATGGTGCGATCTGCTGCTAGTAGTTGGGGCCATCATGTGGTCGCTCCGGTACGCGTGCGCCGAGCGTCGCTGGACGTCCGTCCGGTGTCGTTCTTCGTGCGGGCTTGGGCGATCCTTTCGCGGGCGATTCGCCCGAACGCGGGGTTCAGTTCGATGCCGAGCCAGTCACGGCCGTGGCGATCAGCGACGACGGCGACGGTTCCCGACCCGATGAACGGGTCGAGCACCAGCCCAGGCTGCCAAGCCGCTTTGCAGTCGCACCCGGGGTGCAGGTCGCCGAGTGTCCGGCGGTTGCGTTCTCTCTCCCATGGGACTCCGCATGCGGTGCATGTCCGTTCTGGGCAGGTGGCGAGCAGCGGCGTTTGGACGAGCGCTTCGGGAAAGGTTGCAAAGTGCTCTCCCCGGAAGTTCGAGACCGGGATCGTCCACGCGTCGCCCGGGTTCTTGCCGAGCGGATGCCCGACGTGACCGCTGGCCTTGAGCCGGTCAAGGCCGGTGTTGCTCGCGGCGAGCGGTCCGCCCCAGCTCGGCGGTGCCGCCGCGGCCGGCGGATACCCGATCACTGGCCGCCGCGAGGGACCACGTGCGGAGGTGTGCGGGACCCTGACCCTGTCCAAGTCGAAATACGCCCGTGGGCCAGCGGAGAGCATGTAGATCAGCTCCCACCGGCATGTGAGGCGGTCGGTGACACTGGAGGGCATGCCGTTTGGTTTGACCCAGGCGACGCGGTTTCGCACGATCCACCCGTCGTCGAGCAGCGCGATCAAGAGCCGCTCGGGCGCGAGCAGCAGGCTCTTGGGTGGGGCGCCGTAGCTGGAGTGGCGGCTATAGCTGTCCCCGAGGTTCAGTGCGACTGATCCCGTGCTCTTGAGCACGCGCCGCACGCCGCGCATGACCAGGACCAGGGCGTTGACCCAGTCATCGACGTGCGCCTCGAGGCCGATCTGCCCGCTCTTGCCGTAGTCGCGCAGGTTGAAGTACGGGGGAGAGGTCACCACGCAGTCCACGGAGGCCGCCGGGAGCCTTGCGAGCTGGCGCGTCGCGTCGCCGACGAGCACCACATTCCTCGGCGTCTCCGTCGACGTGCTCATGGCTCTCCTCCGGCGAGCACGGAGAGCGCCGTGCCCGAACGTGCCACGACGAACAAGCGGGCAGGCAGCTGACGGTCGCGGGCGATGGCGTCCCTGATCTTCTTGGCGCGGTGTTCGTCCGGGGTGATCCAGCACACGCGGGGGAACGTGCCGTTGTTGCGTGCTTGCTCGATCCCGGACTGATAGAGGCTCGCGGCGAGCCTCGACTTGCGCAGAATCACGGGAAGCGACTCGCTGGCCCGGTCGATCTCTATGAACCAGCGGTACTCGAAACCCTGCGCGGTGAGCGTGAGCGCAAGGTCGGGCCGCAGAACGACCCGTGCGCCGGCCCGCGAGAAGGACCTCCAGCAGTCGGGCTCGGCCTGGTATTCGACGCGGTCGAGCATCCCGGAGCGGGCGGCGAGCGTCACGTCCGTGACGAGCTGTGCCACCGCGAGCGTGTGGTCGACGAATCGCGCCGTCGGCTCGTAGGCGCGCCGTCGCGGTCGGCCATCGGCGAGCAGGCGGTGCGCTGCCGGGCCGGCTGAATAAATGAACCCGGAGGACCCCGAGCGGACGCCTCCGATGCGCCTGTCGAGTCGTACGAGCAGCCGGGCGGTCGTCAGGCGTTGCAGGACCCTGTGGCATGAGCGGACCGCAGCCATCTCGCTCTCGTGCGCATGCGGCGGGAAGTGCAGATCGCGGATCTGGCGCGCGCTCATCATGCGCAGCTCGGCGACCTGTTTGACGACCGCGATATCCCGCACGGACAGGCTCTCTGTGAGCGTCGTGAGCGCGGTGCTCGCCGGGTGCGGTCGGGCGCTCATCGCGCACCTCCGGAGCCGTGCGCATTCGTAGCCAGATGGGTGCGGTCCGGAGGTGATGGGGCGAGCCGATTGATGCGCGCGACGGGACAGGCAGATGTTGAACTGCTCGCTCCGCCGGCGCCTTGCTTCGCGGGACCCCGTGATGGGCGCGCCTGGAGGTAGGCGAGATCGCTGTCTGTGCTCCTCGGGCGCATGCCGCCGCGTCGGCCGCCCGAAGGGAGGAGTGCGAGCAGGATGCGTAGAACTTTCCTCGCCATTTCAAAGGGCAAAACACCTTCTGAGCAGGCGATTTCGTGCGGGCGAGTCCACGCGACAGGACGGGCGATCGGACACGCGCTCACGATGTACCCTCGCTGTCTATGCGCCGCGGCGAGAGGTCATCGCCGCCGGATCTGCGCCCACCGGCCACGAGGTCTACAAGTTCGTGCTCAACTTGCTCTCGCGGGGTGCCGTACCTCTCGCGCGAGGCGTGCCGAACGGCCTCAGGATCGGTGGTCGCTGGTTGCGCGGGCATCGTTCTGGCGCTTAGCCAGGGCTGCACCGTTCCGTTCGCGACCAGCTGCGCGTAGCACTCGAACGCCTGAAGGCCTTGCAGGTCCTCGGGCGCGAGCTGTCCGGAGGCTAGTGTCCGGGCGTCCTCGGCTGCGAGCCGGAACGCGACCCGGGACTGAACGTTGAGAACGGCCGTGCGGATCGCGGGCTGCAGCTGGGCGAGGTATTGGTGAGCGAGGATGAACCCGACTCCGAGGCCGCGGGCTTGGGCGAGCGCGTCGGCGAAGTCCACCGGCAGATGCAGGAACGTTTGGAACTCGTCGACGTACACGAAGACGGGATGTCGTCGCTCGGGCGCGATCGCGGACCTGCCCAGGATCGTGGCCCAGAGCAGGCTCACGATCGTGCTCCCGAGCAGCGCCGCGGTCTCCGGCCCGAGCTGCCCCACGGCGAGGTTGACGAGCAGGATCTTGCGCTCGGTGAACACCTGCCGCAGATCAAACCGCGGGGGAGCTGACCGATGATCGCGCGGACTTCAGGGCGCATGAGCAGCGGTCTGAGCTTGTTCATGACCGGTGCGGTTGCGGCGGCGCGTTCGGCCTCGCTCCACGCCTCGAACGTGCTCCAAAACGGCTCCAGGCCGACCGGATCAACAACCTTCGGCAGGATCCTGCGACGGAAGCCGGGGTCGGTCAAGAGCAGCGGGAGAGCGGCGAGCGTCATTCCGGGGATCCGCGCGAGCGTCAGCAGCGACGCGCCGAGGATGTCCTGGGTCCGCGGACCCCAGTGATCTGCATAGAGGGCATGAAAAAGACCGAGAAGCTGGTCGGCGACAAGCTCAGGTGATCGCCCGGCGGGCGCGAGTGGATTCAGGCCAACGGCCGAGCGAGGGTCGGTCGGGTCGATGAGGACGACATCGTCCAGCCGGTCGGCAGGCACCCGCGCCAAGATGTCGGCGATCAGGTCGCCCTTGGGCTCGATCACCATAACGGCGCGGCCCGCCTGCACATCGGAGCAAGCAAGGCGCAACAGGAGGGTTGACTTGCCCGTACCCGTGGGCCCGATCACATGTAGCGAGCGGCGCGCGTCCTCCGGTGTGAGCGCCACGGGTCGCTCCTGGCCGGGGAGCGATGCGGTCGCGAGCACCCGGCCGGAGCGTGGGACCGCCCGGGAGGGCGCAAGCATGCGGGCGGGAATCATGCGCACGGGCAGCTCGCCGGTCTCGCCGATCGGCCACGCCGCAAGGCCAGCGAACTCGCTCACGTTCACCGTGAGCGGCGTCCTGAGGCCGCGTCCTGCGCGCCCGTATGCCCTCGGGTTGCCACTGCGGACGCGGAACCCGGCGCTCGGGCCCTCCGCGGTGCGCAGCGCGCCCAGAACGCCACGGATCAACTGACGTTCGCGACCAGCCGAGCCGGCACGAGCGGCAACACGGCCAACAGCGCGCCAGCCGGCCTGCGACTGCTTGGATCTGAGCGCGCTGAGCGTTTCAGCGTCTGCGGGCTTTGTGCCCTCGAACGGAGCGCTGAGCAGCGCGCCGATCCATGACTCGTGCGAGGTAAGCTCGAGCCGGCTTGGGACCGCGACCGGCACGGCGGGCCGCGCGAGCACCCACTGCAGGCCGAGCCGCTCCTCGCGGCCGACATGTCCGAGGGCCAGGATGAGCGAACGGCTGACGGCCGCAGGGTCGTCGGTCCGCAGCGGCCTTCGCTTTGTGGAGAGACGGAGTTCGACGCTTCGCGTCATCTCAGCCCGCCGGTCGTGATCGACGCTGCACGCAAGCCCAGGGATTTGCGCACGGAGTTGATGGGCGACGGCTGCCGCGCGGCCGCTGGGGAGCGCTACTCGGTGCGTTACCGTGCCGGCCTCGCCAACGGCCTCGATGACGACCGGCGAGCCGGCCGCCCCGGCGATCAACCTCAGCGCGTTCTCGACCTGCTCGGCGGTCACCTGCCGCGGCCAGCGGAGCCGGTACCACGTCAACGGCTCGCCTCTCAAGCGGCCTTCCTCTTGCGCGCCTCATCTGCCTCCGCGCCTTTCGCCTTCGCGCGGGGCAGCTGCGCATGCTCAGCCTGGGCCTCCGCCTCCGTCTGGGCCTGCGCCAACTCGATCAGCGCCCGTGCGAGCTTGCGCAGATCTGTGGCATCGCGCCGCACACCACGCACGCGGATATGCCGTTCACCTTGGTGATAAGTCCTACTCATAACGAGCCTCCTTTCTCTCCCGCCACCCAGAAAGGTCAAAAGAGCGCAGAGGACCAGTGCCCGCCAGCGCCACAAACGCGCCAGCGGGCACTACCCCGCCTCTCCAACCCCAGCCGCCTACCGCGTTTATGCAATAGGGGAGCATGCCTAGTGAACGATGTTTTTACGCATCAGTCAAGGTTTTGTGGTCAATTCCACAACAATCCAGCGCCGGCGTACTGGGGTGGGCGCGGCTCACCATCTGGACTGGTGGAACCGGTGTACGGCCCACGCGGCGTAGATCACGAGGCCCACCACGGCGACGCCGATGAGGAGGGTCAGGACGGCCTCGATCAACTTCGCCGCGATGTACAGCACGACCGCGATCGCGAGCACCGTCACGGCCATGCCGAGCGCCCGGTCAGGCCACTGCGACGGGGGCGACGTCACCGCCGCCCCCGATCGTGCGCTTCGAGTTCTTCGCGAAGCTGACGACGAAGTTCCGCGCCGTCGCGGCGCACGTCGCGCTTGAACTCCGCGATTTCCATGCGGCGGCGGATCGCGTACAGCGCCACCGACACCCTGTTGCCCGTCTCATCGACACGGGCCGCTCCCCGGCTGTGGAACACCGTCCAGAGCTGCACCGCGACGACGATCACGACGAGCAGGACCAGCACCCAGATCATCAGCGCCACCTCTTGCTAGCGCGCCTGCGCCCCAGCACGTGGAGCATGCGCAGCTTCTCGGCGACCAGGCCCGCGCCTTCCGGTCTGCCGTGCGCCGACGCCCAGCCGACCGCCGCGTCCCTGATTCTCATGTCCACGTCCCGGTCGATCGGGCCCGCGTCGTGCCCGCGCCCGGTGCCACCCCCGCCGCGGTGAAGCAGCACGCCGACCAGAACACCCGTGAGCGTCCCGGTCACGATCCCCACCGCGATCGCGATCAGAATGATCGTCATCACGATCACCCGCCGAAGCGCCGCGCGGTGCGGCGGTTGTTGATCGCGCTTTGGATCTCGAGCTTGCGATGCACCAGCTCGACCTTGGCCGCCGAGCCGTTCGCGTGTTCAAGGCCCCAGTCCAACGTCTCGAACTCCTCGGCCAACGATGCGCGAGAAGCGTCGCCGAGTGCCTGCGAGTCAATGCGGTCGTATTCCGCGAGGGTGCGGGCGCCGAGCTCGTGGCGGTACACGTCCAGCACAGCGCCCGCCTGTGCGCGCCTGGCCTGTGCTTCCTGGCGCTGGGTGAGGCTATTCCCGTCTTCAAACGGTGCGGGAAGAAATGACATCGATCTTCTCCTTCTGCTGTTCGTTGGTGTTCGATTCGGGCGCCGCGGGCAACGCCCGCGGTCCCCCGCGCTGGCGGCGTGCATCGTCCAACCGCGCCGCATCGCTGCGGATCAGCTGGAACAACGTGCGCGCCGCGTGCGCGTCCTGCTCGATCGCCGCACGCAGGACCTCGGCGCGAGCCAGCACGTAGGCCGGTGTCTCAAGCCCGTACTCCGAGGTCGCGCGCGGGCAGACACCTCTAGTCTCGAAAAGAAAACATGTGGCGCAGACGTGGGGGCTCATACCGCGCCCCCGCCCGAAGGAACAGCCTCGGCCTCGGCCTCGAGGCTCGCGGACTCATAGGGAACCTGGTCAGCCCAGATGAGAGCGTCGATCCCGTCAGGGCCCCACCACACGTCGCACTCGGCATCCGATGGATGGGAGGCGACCTGGTGCGCGGCGCTTGAATCAGTCATACTGCCGCCTTTCGTTTCTCGCGTTGGCGCCGCGGACGCGGCGTACGTGCGAGGTAACCAGCGCGGCACCCGCTCTGTCCAAGCGGAGAATCTCTCTCCCCGGCGGCGCAACGGCAGACCGCGCTGTCGGTCCGCTGATCCCGGGAGATTTCCGCCGCTCGGCGGATCGCAATCCTTCAGGTACGCTCGGCGTGATCGGCCATGACGCAGGATGCAAAACACACCCTCGCATCACGCATCCGAGAACTCCGGAAGAACGCTGGGCTGACCCTGGAGCAGGTCGGCGAGATGCTACGCCATGCAGGGGTCAGCACCGGGACGTCGGTGCAGCACCTCTCGCAGGTCGAGCGTGCGAGTACCTGGCCGAGCGCAGATCTCATACGGGGGCTCGACGCAGTCTTCGGGACGTCCCGTGAGCTCTGGTTCATGCTCCGCCGCGCGAAGGTCCCGGACCTTCCTGCGGTGCCCTCGGACGCGGTTCTCGTGACCGCGCACCTTTTCTACCCGTTGTTCCTCAAGCAGGTCCCGAAGGTCAAGGAGCCGCACGTCGCGGGCTCCTTTGACTTCCTGCCCCGTCTGGGGCAGCTACCTTCGCAGTCCTCGCTCGCGGTCGTTCACGGCTTCCCGTTCGACGTTGTCGTGCTCCACGAGACGCACGATCTCGCAGAGTTCGATCTGCCAGGGATCGCAGCGTGGCGCCGGGACCAGATCGCCCGTTGCAAGCAGGCGACCGCCGAGCACTTCAAGAAGCTCGGCGTGCGGGTCGTTGCGCTCGACCACGACCCCTACTGCTTCACGGTCTTCGTCGTCAACGGGGTGCCGTGGCCTGATGAGCAGCTCCAAAACCGGGCGACCCACATCCTGGCGATGCCGAACGTCCTACTGACGGGCGGCAACGGCGAGAGCGCCGAGGAACGCGCAGCGACGGTCCTCTACTCCGCGAGCCAGATCAACGACGTCATCGACTTCTCGCTCACCGGCAGCCACTACGGCGCCGCATCGTGGGCCGCGGTCGCCGTGCTGCCCACCGACGAGTTCTCCGAGGTGGCGGACGCGCTCGTTGAGCTTGAGATCCAGCTACAGGCGTTCTGGTGCTACGCCAGCAACGTGGAGGCCCGCGGGGCGTTCGCGAACGACGCGTTCGACGCGAAGTTCCTGCGCCGCGTGCTCAGCAAGCTCCAGCGTCCAGCCGCGACCGAGCACACCGCAGTCCGACGGCTCCGCGAGGCGCTCCTGCACACGAGCCGCATAGCGGATCTCGTGGCCAGCGCGATCGAGGCGACGACCAAACTATGAAAGGAGAACCCATCCCCATGCCAGCCACCCCGCTGCTCATCGTCGACATGCAAAACGGATTTGTAAACGAGAACTCCCGCCACGTCGTACCGGTGATCGAAGCCCTGGCCGCACACTGGCTCAAGAGGGGAGCCCCGGTCTACATGTCGCAGTTCACGAACTATCCCGGCAGCCAGTGGGACCGCCTCCTGAGCTGGCAGCGGCTCACCCACGAGCCCGAGACCGCGCTGTGCCCCGAGCTGTCGAACATGAAGCACCACGCCATCACCTACGAGAAGCGCTCATATTCCTGCGTCGTCGGACCGTTCCTGCGCGACCTCGAACGCGCGAGCTGGACCGACGTCGTGATCTGCGGCATCGCAACCGACGGCTGCGTACTCGCCACCGCCGTCGACCTGTTCGAGTACCGCCCCCGATACATCCGCCCCATCGTCGTCCGCGACGCCTGCGCAAGCCACGCCGGAGAACAAATCAACGACGCCGGGCTCCTGCTGATCGAGCGCTTCATCGGCCGCGAGCAAGTCGTCTCCGCCTCCGAGCTGCTCGCCGCATAGCACCTGATCCCCCGACAGCAAGTGCAAAGAGCGGTCATGACGCCGCTTCACGAGCCTTTAGGCGAACGCTCGCCCGGTCCGCTTGGCACATCTCGCGAGGTCACGGTCACCGAGGCACCAGCCCGTTGAGTCAGCGGGTATCTGGTTCTCCGGTTCCGGCTGTAGCGGCGCCAGCAAGGCGAGCGGTTCGCTCTAGCCGCGACCGAACAGGCTAATCTCGCGACCATCGTGGAGCTTCAAGATCTCATGGACCTTAGTGCCCAGACTCTGTGCGACGTCCTGGACGGGCTTGGTATCGGCGACGGCTGGGAGGTCGCGACCATGATCCGCGAGGCAGCGTCTGCAGCGCCCGACGCGGCGTGCCTTACGGCACCTCGAGAGCGACGCAACGCGGCGTTCGAGAACCTTGTGGTCGGCACGCTCGCCGAGAGGGTCTTCCGTGACGAGCACCTCGCTCCGCTTGAGTCGAGCGGCTTCGAGATCGCCGACTATCACGAGGCCGGCGAGAACCGCGACTTCGGAGTCAAGAGGGATGGCGCTGAGCTGCCGATCAACGTAAAGGTGGCAAGCACCATGTTCCGTGAGGCGCGCCGCGTGGTCGACCTCGATCCGGAGGACTGCATACCGCTCGGCGCCTATAAGGCGATCGGGGCGTCCGAGCGCGTTCGCGCTCTGGTCTATGTCTTTCTCGTCGATTTCGGGCTGCGCGAGCGGGTGGACGCGTTCATGGGCGGGATTGACGAGGACCTCACGATTGGGTGGGACTTGCTGTCTTGGTTCGGCGGAAGTGGCATGAAGCGTGCTCAGGACGAGTACATAACCGCTCTATTCGATGCGCATGACGTGGATCTACGAGCGCTTGCGCCGGGGGTCAAGGGCTTTCGGGTGATCAGCGCGCAACGCGCCCTCGCGATCATGCGGCGTAAGCCACGTCGAGTGCCCGGCCTCGGTGTGAAGGCGGCGGGGACTGGCGTGATCCGCGGCGAGGTCAATATTCACGTGTCCGTTGAGACCGAGACCTCGGCGTGGGACGACGTCGCCGATGAACTTACCGCTTACGGCATCCAGCATGTGCTCGACCGAATAACGCGCACGGCTATGGCCGAGGTACCTGACCCACAGCTGTGATCAAACGGGCAGCGGGAGTTGCTCGTGGTTGCGGGTGCCGACGATCTCGATGCCGTCGAGCTGGTCGCGGACCGCCGAGGCAATACTCGCGATAAGCGGCGGCGGGACCGAGTTGCCCACCTGGAGCTGGACGTCTCGGCGGGACCCCGCGAAGTCGTACTCGTCGGGGAACCCCTGCAGGCGCTTCAGCTCCGGCACTCGCAGGCGGCGGTTATCCCAGTGGAACGGGCCGACGTAAGGGCCCGGTTGTCCTTGGATAGTTGAGGCGGGTCGATCGGGGTCGAGCTTGAGCAAGAACGTCCAATAGCGCGACCTCCACTCGAAAAGCGGGTTCGGGTGACCCTCGTGTGCGGTGTAATGCAGGTAGTTCCGGCCGGGCGGTATGTCCGGCAGCAGGTGGCCGTACTTGCCCGCAACGTGCTCCTCCTGTTCAGGCGGTGCCTGGACGCCGGCAAGGGCCTCACCCGCTGTGACGTGCGGTAGAAGCTCATGAACGTCGACCGGCGGTCGGCGGCGCTCATGCTGCCCCCAGTGAGTCGGTGCGGGAAGCCTCAGCGGCTGGCCGTCGCGGGCGCCGATCACGAACAACCGTTGGCGGTTCTGCGGCACCCCGTAGTCAGCGGCGTTCAGGACGGCGTAAGTGATCGAGTACCCGAGAGACCGGATTCCGGCAAGCAGCGAGTCGAAGAACGCAGCTGACTGGTTGCGATATGCCAGCCCGAAGACGTTCTCGAGCAGAAAGGCGCGCGGCTGCACGGCGTCGAGAAAGCGCAGGTAGTCACCGAGAAGCCCGGCGCGGGGATCTCGGCCCTCGCGCTTGTACTCCAGGTGAAATCCGGACTTCGAGAACGCGACGCACGGCGGGCCGCCCACTAGCAAGTCGATCTCGCCCGGACCAATCCCGACCTCCTCCATCACCGTTGAAGGGTCGAGCGTCGTGATGTCCAGCGGCCGGGTCTCCGGCAGCCCCTGGAACCATCCCGGCCGGTTGCGATTCAGCGTCTCGACAGCGGTCGGATCGTTCTCGATCGCCCACAGGACCTCGTAGCCTGCCATCTCGACGCCAAGGTCCAGGCCGCCCGCACCGGTAAACAAGCTGAAGGCGCGCAGCTGGGGACCCATAAGCTCATGATAGCACGAACCTGTGCTATCTAGCACGGTGCTCGCCTCCCGAGTGCCTGGCGCTTGCCCGGACGCCGTGCGGACGCTCAAGGGCTTCGAAGTCTGCCATCGCCCTCTCTGATACGGCCCAGTAAGAGCCGATCTTCTGCGCCGAAAGGACACCTCGCGACGCTAGCCGCCGTAGTCGGGACGTAGAGATCCCGCACCGATCGGCCGCCTCTCGCAGCGACATCAGGCGACCCTCGCCGGCCTGTTGCTCGCCGCTGATGGCTCACCCCCTTCCTTGGCTGTGTGCTCCCGGACGACGGCGGCGATGCGCATGGCGGCATCCTCGGCGCTCTCATGCTCCCATATGCGTATGCACGTCCAGCCGGCGGCGCCGAGGGCCTCAGTCGTCGCGGCGTCACGGGCTTGGTTTCCGTCGATCTTCGGGCCCCAATATCCGGCGTTGGTGCGGGGCGCGGAGAAATGCTCGGGACACCCATGCCAAAAGCACCCGTCTACAAAGACCGCCACACGCGCGGACGCGAAGACGAGGTCCGCGTTGCATCGCAACCATGGCACCGGACGCGCCGCGACTCGGTAGCGCAGACCGAGGCGATGTACGGCGCGGCGGACGGCCATCTCAGGGCGGGTATCGCGCTTGCGGTTGCCTCGCATGACAGCCCGGACCGCCGGCGAGGACGCAGCCGGAGCACGGGGGCCAGAGGGCGAACGGGTTCGGGCCTTGGATGCTTGCGGCACGGACGAACCCTAGAGGGCCGCGTGGTCGTATCTGCAGCTCGAGGCTTGCGGCGATGCTGCGCCGCGAGATCCGCGACAATGCCAGCCGATGCAGGTAAGCAGCAACTGGCGACGCATCGATCAGGTGCTCACGGCGGGCTTCTACAAGGTGCCCCGCTTCCAGCGCGCGTACTCGTGGGACCGCGCCAACGTCGAGGACTTCTGGGACGACCTCGTCGAGAGCCACGACGGCTACTTCATCGGCTCGATGGTCATCTACACGGACGGCGACGCGAGCGGGCTCGTCGACGGGCAGCAGCGGCTCACGACGATCACGATCCTGCTCGCGGCACTCCGCAACGAGCTTCGCGCGGTCGGAGGAGACCAAGAGGCGACGGGGCTGCAGACGCTAATCGAGCGGGTCGACCTGAACGCTAAGAAGCGGTTCGTCCTGGAGACCGAAACCTCCTATCCGTACCTGCAGGGCCAAATCCAAAGCGAACCCACGAAGGGCGCGACGAGCCAGACCGCTGCCGGGCAGGAGGAGCTCGCCCTTGCGCAGGCGTTCTCGATCATTAGCGAACGCGTGCACAGCCTCAGCGAAGCTGTCGAGACAGACGCGAGCATCTCCAAGAAGGACGGGACGCGCGAGAAGATCAAGCGGCTCAACGCGGTGCGCGACAAGCTGCTCAAGCTGACCGTCGTCCTCGTAGAGGTGGACGACGAGGACGACGCGACCGTGATCTTCCAGACCCTCAACAGCCGCGGCAAGGACCTCGAGGTCGCTGACCTCGTGAAGTCGCACCTCTTCGCGTTGCTCAAGCCGCAGAACCCATCCTTCGACGAAGTCCGCGACCGCTGGAACGCCGTCCTGCAGAGCTTCGACGACAGCGCCGCGGACCTGACGATGAACCAGCTGCTCATGCACTCATGGCTCTCACGGCACGGCTACGTCGGTGAGAAGCAGCTCTTCAAGGCAATCCGCTCCCACGCACGCTCGAACAACGCAAGCCAATATCTCGACGAGCTGACCGAAGACGCCGAGCTATATCGCGTCGCCCAAGAACCGTCCTACAAGAGCTGGCAGAAGAGCCAAAAGGAGCTACGCGAATCGCTCGATACGCTCGTGCTCTTCCGTCTGCGCCAGCCGCTGCCGATGGTCCTCGCCCTGCTTCGAGAGCTGGAATCGGGAGGCCTCAAGCCGCGCGTCGTGCTCAAGGGGCTTCGTGCGATCGAGGGATACCACTTCATCGGCACGGCCGTCACCCACCAGCCCAGCTCCGGCGGCGTCTCTCGCATGTACTCCGCAGCCGCACGGGCGATCATGTCCGGAAAGACCGCCCAAAAGAAATCCGACGCCATCGACGAGATCGCCGACAAGCTGCGAGAACGATTGCCCTCGCTTGCCGAGTTCGAAGCATCGTTCCTGGAGCTGCGCAGCTCAAAGGAGTTCACCCAGCAGACGCCGCTCGTAAGGTACGCGTTGAGACGGATGCACGTCGCCGCGACCGAAGGGGTTGAAGTCGCCGAACTGGACCTCGACGCTTTGACCATCGAGCACCTCGCACCACAGGGATCGAAGCGCCCGGCCAACCTCGACGCGTCGGACGTGGCGCGGATAGGCAACCTCATACTCGTCACCGAAGGCCTCAACAAACAGCTCGATGACAAGCCGTTCGCCGCGAAGAAACAGGTGCTTGAAGGCAAGCAAGGTGTCGACGAAGAAATCGTGCAGGCGAAGACATGGACCCGGAAAACGATCGAGGACCGCACAAAACGTCTAGCCAAGCGAGCGTACGACGAAGTCTGGAAGTTCTGAGCGGACCTCGAAGGTGGCTGCACCCAGGACACGCCCCGCCCCGATGGCGTCAAGCACGACAGGCCGCGAGCCAGCGGAATGGAGCTGATCTTTGCTGGCGCTGGGGCCGAGGGGTGTCTACCCACCGAAGGCAACAAGCTTCAGCGTGTTCTCGGCGGGCTGAAAGCGCTGCTGGCCGCGACCGGAGACCCATTCAATCGGGCCGCAGAGAAGCAGATCAAACAGGTGGTGTCGGAGCTCGCCGTGCTGCTCATGCAGGAACCCCACGTTGATGCAGAGAAGCTCGACGCAGCGCTCGCGAAAGACGGACTTGCGGTTTACGACTCCGAGGAGCCGAAAGACGAGCCAGCGGACCGGCTCGCAACGTTCTTGGGGAGTCTGTTTGCGGATCGCCCGGCGCTGAAGGTGGCGCGTCGCCACTACGAGCAAGCAACGCGCGCCTTTGAGCGCGGTGACTGGGAGGCGGCGAACTCTCAGTTCCGCAGCGCGTGCGATGCCACCTTCGATGCCCTGGCGCACGCGAAAGGCTGCCCCACGGGCAAGAAGGGCGGCGTCGCCAGAAGGTGGCTGGAAGAACACAGCTTTCTCGAGAAGGACGAGGCCGAGTTGAGCCGAGCTTTCATGGCGTTTGCCGGGCGGGCCGGATCACACGCCGGAATCTCGGATCAGGTCGACGCGCAGCTCCGCCGGCATATGGCCACGGCGCTGATGAGCTTCGTTATCGCCAAACTCGACTAACGGCGCCCCTGGATCTCGTTCTTGGCCGCCACGCCCGCCTAGGCGGGCGTGGCTTATCGTCGGCCTGGGGTCGCGCGGGAAGATCTACTCCGGCAAGCGCGCGGTCTGGGAGGCCAAAACGGGCTTGCACCGAGGCGGATGGTCGGGCCCGCTGGATAGATCACGGAAACACGACCGGGCCGGATGCAATGCTTGTGCGTCGATGTCGCACATGCCATCCCATAGCGCAGCCGAGGGGTACGCGACGATGCGCGTCCTCAGCCAGTATCGGCCGTTTGAGCGTGGGGGTGCGGGTCCGCGTGAGGCACAAGAGGACCTGCTGTTGGCATCGCTGGCGGAGGCTGGAGGGAGCTGCGCCTCGCCAGCCGAGCTTCGAGATGCGACCACGACTCTGTTTGGTGTCGATCTCCACCAAGTCGAGGTGGACCGCGCGCTTGGTCAGCTAATCAAAGATCTGCGGGTCGAGCACACCGGCGGCTCGTACTGCCTAACGGATCTGGAGCGCCGACGCCTCGAGATGACCGCCGCCGAGAGTGAAGAGAACGCTACACGCGCACTCAGCGAATGGAGGGCGTACATTGTCGCAACTTGGCCCGGGCTTTCAGGCGACCAGCTCGACCAGCTCGAGGGCCAGCTCCGCTCGTTCCTACTCCAGGTGCTTCGGCGCCATGGGGCGGAGGCGACTGCGCTGCTCTACCCGGACGACGAGGAGGCCGAGCGACGCTACTCAGAGCTCGAGGAAGCAGGGTTCGGGTATCTCGGACCAGCAGACCGAGATGTGGAGGAGATACAGGAGGCAGCCCTCGCGCACTTCCTCCGTCACCCGAGTGACCCACAGAAGCAGTTTCTCGGCCAGAACCTCAATACGGCGTATTTCCTGAGCGTGCTGTCGATCGATCCTGAGGCGGCAGCCCTTGTGCGCGAGATCGCCTCCGGTCAAGTGGTGTTCTTGGACACTAACTTCGTATACCGGGTCCTTGGCATCCAGGGGCCACGCCACGTTCGCGCGGCGCGGACGATTCTCGATACGACTAAGGGCGTCGGATATCGGTGTTGCGTGACCCCGTGGACGGTTGAGGAGTTCAAGCGGTCGCTCGACCGCGCCCGTGCGTACATGCATCGGTACCCGGTGCCTGGATCAGAGTACGCGTCGCTGCTGGCTGATGCCACATCCGACGAAGACTTTGTCACTGCCTACTGGCGGCAAGCGAAGGACTCTCCCGTCAAGATCGACGACTTCTACGCTCACTGGCGGGAGGTTGAGGTCCACCTAGAGCAGCTCGGGATCGCGATCAACACGGAAGGCTGCGCGGCAATCGAGAATCAGGACGACGCGGTCACCGACGAGGTGTCGACGCTCGCCAAGGCGCTAAACGGCGGGTATCGACATCCCGACCTACTAACCCACGATGTACGTCACCGTCTGCTGGTTCGACGGCTACGCGGTGCCGGCAACCGGACCTTCGCCAACGGTGGGTACTGGTTCCTCACCTTCGACTCTGTGCTACCCCGGTACGACCGCCAGGCGCGGCGCGGCACAAGCGACACGCTCCCTTTCTGCGTCAGCGCCGGATCGTGGTTCCAGATCATCGAGGCGTTTCGACCAAAGACTCAGGACGTGTTGCGGACGCTTGCCGATCTGCTGGCGTCGCCATACGTCAGATATCGGCGAACGCTCTCGAAGGATGCCGCGCAAGCTGTCGTGGCGCGCGTGCAGCTCTTCGACGGGGGCGATCCAGAGCTAGCCGCGCGGATCATGATGAACTCGGCGTGGATCGAGGAGATCGAAAAAACAGAGCCCGACTCTTCGGAGCGTATCGAGCGCATCGACAATGCCATCGTCGCTGCCGCACAGCAGGCACAGGATGATGCCCGCAAGGCGCAGGCCGAGGCCGAAGCGGAGAGACAGCGCGCGAGGCTCGCCCAGCAGGAAGGGGCCGCAGCACTGGAACGGCATGAGGCTAAACACGCCGATGAGCTTGCTCGTGCCGAGCAAAGAGCGCGTGACGCAGCTGCCGCTGAGGAGCAAAGACACGCTGAGGCCCTCGCGGCGAGCAAAGCCGATCATCAGGCATCCATCGATCGGATTTCGGAAGAGGCCAAGACGGCCACCGATCGAGAGCGCCGCGACAGAATCCGGACGCAACGTCGACTGCGGACTCTCGTTGCGGCCATACTCGTCACGGTCGTTGCCATCCTGCTGCTTCTTGCCGTCGGCCTCGAAACGGGTTGGGCAGTCCTTGTCGCAGTCTTCGTAGTTGTAGGCTTCGCGGCCGCGGTTGATCAGCTCTGGATCAGAGGAGCAGGTAGCTAACTCATGTGATCCGGGCGCCGATGGCTGGCCGCGGGCTTGCGGGCAATCGACAATCAATCCGGAGAACGCCGACATTCGCGAGGGCGCGTCGGCGATGACCGGACCCCGTTCATGGGTCCACCTGCTGTGAGAGTCGGTGGGTGTTGTTCTGTTGCAGGGTAGGGGTGCCGCCGTCTCGCGGAGTGAGCCCGTAGGGCGAACTTAGCGAGGCGGCGGGCGGCTCGTGCTGGGACCTCCACGCCTTGGCGAAACGGGCGGGCGCTTTCATGTGGAGTGCTGAGTGTGGCCGGTGGTGGTTGTAATCCTCTCTCCAGTCCTCGACGAGGACCTTGGCCTCGGCCAGGCAGGAGAACAGCTCGACGGTGAGCAGCTCGTCCCGGACACGGCTGCCGAAGGACTCGACGTAGGGGTTCTGCCACGGCGATCCCGGCTCGATGTATGCGCTGCCGGCCTTGGAGAACCGGCACCAGTCCTTCAGCGCGTTCGCGGTCATCTCCGGCCCGTTATCGCAGCGAAGAAACGTTGGTCCTCGGCCGCGCGTAGCAACGATGCGGTCGAGCTCTGCAACGGTGGCGTCGGCGTCGATGCGCCGCTCGCATTTGATCGCCAGGGCCTCCCGGGTGAACTCGTCGACGACGTGCAGCAGCTTCAGGATCCGTCCGTCGGCGGTCTGGTCGAACTGGAAGTCGATCGCCCACACATGATTGGGGCGCTCTGCCCGCAGACGGCTCGCGGGGACCGTTGAGTCCCCGAGCCGCAGGCGCTTGCGGCGCCGCCGGGGGACACGCAGCCCCTCCTCGCGCCACAGGCGCTGCACCCGCTTGCGGTTCAGCTGCCAGCCCTCGCTGACGAGGTCGGCGTGGGCACGGCGATAACCCCACCGCGGCCGCTCACGCGAGATCTCCCGCAGGCGTGCTCGCAAAGCAGCATCGTCCTCGGCGACGACGGGCTCACGGCGTTGGGTTGAGCGGTGCTGCCCGGCGATCTGGCACGCCCGGCGCTCCGAGAGGCCCAGACGGTCTTCGAGCATGAAGACCGCAGAGCGTCGACGCGACGGGCTCACCAGTTTCCCTTCGAGATCTCCCGGAGCGCAAGGTTTTCCAGCTCCTTGTCCGCGACCAGGCGCTTCAGCTGCGAGTTCTCGCGCTCGAGCTCCTTCAAACGCTTCACATCGTCGGCCTTCATCCCGCCGAACTGCGCCCGCCAACGGTGATAGGTCGCCTCGGAAACCTCCAGTGCCTTGCAGACCTCGGGCACCTCGACGCCGTCGGCCAGCATCTTGTCGGCCTCCCTGAGCTTCCTGACGATCTGCTCCGGCGTGTGTCGTCTGCGCTTCACGTGATCAGTCCTCCTCTCGCCCATTTTCCATGAGCAGAAGGACTCTCACACGAGGCGGACCGAATCTAAGGGGTCGCGCCAGCGACACCTCGCTCCGTCACGCGCGCTTCGATGGGAGGGCGGGAGAGTGCCTGCAGGACGCATGCCAAATCAGGTGTCTCGCTGGCTATGCGTGCGGCGCCTGCTTTCCGCGCTTTCCGGGTCTCCGGGCGGGTTCGCCACCAATACCCTCGCGGGGCGAAAGCAGGGGGTTCGCCTCGTGCCCACGTGGACGGCCTTGCAGCACCGTGGGAGCGGCGCGGCCGTTGACGCGGACACGCTCGCAATCAGGAACGAAGCAGTAGCCAGCGGAGTGTCTCCGGGCGCTGCTGCAGCTCGTCCCAAGGGGCCGCGTGTGGCTCCGGCCCGGTCTCGTTTCCAATACACGCGAAAGCGGCAGTACGGTCGTTCGCGACGGGTGCCTCTCCGCGCGATGCGGCCGAAAGCCGCCTTGCGTGATGCAGTACGATGCCGCATGGTGTTTGCATCATCCCAGCCTGTTGCGCCGAGCATCACGCGATGCGGCCGAAAGCCGCCTTGCGTGATGCAGTACGATGCCGCATGGTGTTTGCATCATCCCAGCCTGTTGCGCCGAGCGGCGGGCACTTCGGGCCGTGATCGACCAGGAGGCCGCGTTATGCGGATGCTGTTGTCACTGCGAGGCCGCGTGCAGGTGTCGAGTTGCACTGCGTTTATAGCGACTGCCGCGATTACGCTGTCAGGTGCAATCGGAACAGGTGTTGCCCAGGCAGCGGAGCCGCTGGCATGGTCAGCATCGACGGCAATCGACAGTCAGGCGACAGGGGAAGTGGCAGCGCAAGCCAAACAAGACACGGTGAGGCTCGCGGACTTGATTCGCGAATCTGCGAGGCGCACGCATGGCCATGCTCCCGGTTCCGTGGTGCACAAGACCGGCGTACTCAACGTCGCCTTCGGGGCGGCGCCGGGACCTGTCTCGCGCTACGGCGTCTACACGTTTGCCTTGGAGGAATGGGAAGGGCAACTAGGGGTGAACGTCGCTATCAATAAGCTGACAAAGCCTTGGCGTTCCTGGTATGACCCGCCCATTCCACCGGAAAGTGCGACGTACATGTTCGAGCTGTCGCCGTCCGAGACGATAGGGACAACCTTATTCAACGCGGCAATGGCGATCCAATATGGGCGGGCGCCCATGCGCTCTTACGAAGCAGCCGCGGCACACACGCTGGAAAACGGTTCAGTCATACTCGAACTAACCGACGCGCGGCTCGAAGCTGCCTACCACCAAGCTCTTGAAGTCATCCATCGCGCCGAGAGGCACGCCCCTCTCCCGCATCTGCATGAAGTCTATTGACGGCTTCTAGTCGTCTGAGTCGTAGGTTCACCTGAGGCTCGTCGTCGTGTTGCGAGCCTACCGAACGCCCACGTGAGCCGCGGCGACGCGTCGTGCTTGGGCGCGAAAGTGCATGTGACGGGTGTGGCCCGTGCTTACGGGCAAAGGCCCACCATCTCGCCACGCTTGTGCTTTTTCAGGCTGAGCGAGCATCTGAGCATCGTCTGGGCTCACTAGCGGAAAGGACGACCAGCAGCAGCGCTCGGCGGCGCTCCGCTGGCTACTGCTTCCCTGCGATTGCGAGCGCGTGCGATCACCGCGGGCGGCGCTGCCGGCACCTCGGACGGCGACGCGCGATTCGCCGGCGTCGTGAGCACCGCAGGCAGCTGAAAGCAGGTCCGCACGCCGGCCCACCGCGAGTCCCGCAAATCGCCAGGAGGAGGGGAGATGCATCGCCTCTGCTCTAGCCGCCGGGTAGCGGGCGTCTCGCCGGCTACCGGGTGGCTCGCGCTCATATGTGTGGAGAGGGGACGCCGTAGCGTCCGCGCGCCACCCGGACGAATCTGGGGGCCGGGCCCGTGAGATTGTCGGCGAGGGTCGCCTTGACCGACGCCCACCGAACGGGTTCGCCCAGGAGAGCCTCTACCCGCGCGTGCACGTCGCGCGCCTGCATCGGGCCGTGCTCGTCGGCGAGCACCTGGGAGATGGCGTCGATGATCCGTCCTTGCCGTGGATGCGCGGCGCCGACCGCCTTCCACGGCGTTCCGGGAGCGCAAGTTCGAGGGTCCACGGTCGCCTCGAGGCCAGTTTCGGGGTCGGAGGGCGCCCCGTTGAGCAAAGCCTCAAGGGGTGCTGGAGGGTTTGAGTGGTGTCCACTAAGGTCCATCAAACAAAAGCCCTGCAAATCGTGGGGCGATGCCTCGCGAGGAGCGCTGCCCTCTCGCGTAGGCGTAGAGCACGATCGCGACCATCATCGCCGGGTCATAGGCCGCGCGACCCCACCCGTCCTGGCGATAGCGGGCGTAGAACGGCGACAGATCCATGTCCTCGACCGCGTCGATCACAAACCACGCCAGATGGCCCTCTGGAAAGCCACTCGCGCAGCGACGGCGACATCAACAGCAACTGCTCACGATCACACTCGATGAAGTTCTGAGCCATAGCCAGAAGCTTCTTAAACGCGGCGGACAGACCACTGTTTGCGAAACAGCCTCCCGCGGAAGCGGCGGTCCGGGATACTCAACCGATGCCCGAGGAGTCTACGACCCCCGACCTGGTGGAGCTTTCGCGCCGTTCGCAAGAGGCTGCTAACCGGCACGACGTTGATGAGGCGACGAGCCTCTTCGCTCCCGACGCTGTGTGGGACATATCGCCGATGGACTTGGGCGTCTTCGAGGGTCGCGCCGCGATTCGCGACTTCCTTGAAGATTGGCTAGGCGCCTATGACGACCTCGCATTAGAGGTCGAGGAGCTTCTCGATCTCGGCGAGGGAGTCGGCTTTGAAGTGTTCACGCAGCGAGGCTGTCCCGCTGGCAGCACGGGAAAAGTTCACCAGCGGTCTGCGCGGGTCGTCCTGGCGGTTGATGGTCTGATCGTGCGACTCACATCCTACGCCGACATCGATGAGGCTCGTGCTGCCGCCGAACGCCTCGCACAGGAGCGGGGGTAGGCGGTGTCGGACGCGAACGCCGAGAATCTTCACGTGATGGCAGCGGTGTTTTCGACCCAGACCATCCAGGCGCTTTTGGAGGCGTGGAGACGGGGCGAGGCGGACCTGGCTCTCTTGGATCCCGAGGTCACCTACGAGGACTACAGCTTGCCTGATCACGCTGGCGAGATTTACAGCGGCCACGAGGGTGTGCTGAAAGCCATGGAAACCTGGTCTGAACCTTACGAAGAGATGACCAACGAGCTGCAGCGAATCGTGGGCTCGGGTGACTGCCTCGTGTCGATCCACCGGTTCCGGGCGCGAGCGCGGTACACAGGGATCGAGTTCGACCAACCCAGCGCCTATTGCTGGACCTTCCGGGACGGGAAGATCATCCGCATACAGGGATTCTGGGATCCACAGGAGGCTCTCGCGGCCGCGGGGCTGGCAGAGTAGGCGATGTCGCAGGAGAACGTAGAACTCGTCACGAACCTGCAGCCTGCTCCGGACGTGGACATGGCCGAACTCTTCCGCAACGGCGAGATGTGGTCGGCGCTGGCTGACGCCGTCGCGCCCTTCTTCCACCCCGACTTCGAGAGCGTGCCTCCCGGAGTGCCCGGCACCGAGAGGGTGCATGTCGGCCTGGACGGGCTGAGGGCGGCGTGGCTGGGGTGGATGGAGCCGTGGCTGACGTATCGAACGGAAATCAAGCAGGCCATCGACGCCGGGGATCGGGTCCTGCTGCTCACCCACGACTACGGACGCCGTGAGGGGGTCGCGGAGGAGGTCAAGATCGATGGCTCTGCCGTATGGACGATCAGCGACGGGAAGATGGCTCGCGCCGAGTTCTTCGCCGACCGCTCCGATGCCTTCAAGGCCGCAGGGCTGGAGGGGTAGGCGATGTCGCAGTCGAACGTCGAGCTAGTGCAGCGCGGGTACGACCTGTGGAATGCGGGCGAAATGGAGGTCGCTAAGGTGATGTTTGCCCCTGACCTCGTCATGTCTACGCCGCCTGATTGGCCTGACGCAATCACAAGTAGCAGCCGCGATGAGGCATTCACACGCCTCGTCGAGAACAGGTCCCTTTTCGGGAGCGACAGGCTGGTTCCGGAACGATGGATTGAGGCCGGTGACTGTGTCATCGTCCCCACACAGTGGTGCGGAGTCCCGAAAGGAGCGAGCGCCGAGGTAAAGGTCCTTGTGGTGCCGGTGTTCACCATACGTGGTGAGAACATCGTGCGTCTCGATTGGTATGGCAGCGTGGAGCAGGCTCTCGAAGCCGTAGGACTAGAGGGGTAGGCGATGTCACAGCAGAACGTGGAGATCGCCAGGCGGGGGATAGACGCCTTCAACCATCGCAACGTTGACCTGCTCGCCATCCTGACGACCTCTGACTTCGCGTGGTTCCCTGCGCTTCCCGGAATTGTCGAGGGCGACGGCTACCGGGGTCGCAAGGGTATTGAAACGTACTTCGAGGAGATCTCCGACACCTGGGAGGAGCTTCGCGTGCTCAGCGACGAGTTCCGCGATCTCGGCGACCGCGTGCTAGTGCTCGGTCGAACCGAGGGACGCGGTAGAGGCAGCGGCGTCCAGGTCGACTCGCCGCTGGCGATGGCCTTCGATTTCCTCGACGGCAAGATTTCGCGCGTCCTGACCTATCTCGATCACGGCGAGGCGTTGCGGGCGGCAAGCCGCACGGAGTAGCAGTCGGGTGAGGGTGTCCGGCGACCGCTGCTTCGATGCGCAAAGCGGACGTCTGAGCACAGGCCACGGTTACTAGACCCTATGGAGCGTCGGCTCTGCGGCGTTTGGTGAAGGATCGGCCGGCACCCCGCGCATAGATGTGCGGGGACTGGGCGTCAGGGTGGTCCTGGCGCCGACACCCCAGCTATGGGAGGTGCCGACCATGTCAGAGAGTATGGTCCTTGTCGGGCTTGATGTTCACCAGGCGCAGGCGGTTGCCGCGCTGCTCGACCCTTCGACCGGCGAGCGGCGCGATGGGTGCCTTCTCGCCCCGAGCAGTCCTCCCGGAGCCTCCGACGACAAGGAAGAACCGATGAGCACTACCGAGATCCCCGACGTGACCGTGCTGGCCGCGATCGACCGCGCGGAGCGCCACCGAGGCCGGCCGGGCGTACCCGTCTGGCTATCTTCGAGCACCTGGGCATTCCACGGCGCTCCCGGAGTGCGCGCCCAGCTTCAAGCGCTTGTGCAGGACGGCGCGATCGAACAGCGGCGAGGGCACGGTGTGGACATTTGGGCGCTCGCTCCAAGCGGTCGCAGACGACTGCAAGGCGCCGGACTGGTGGACCTCCCGGAGTCCCCCCAGCACCGTCAGTGGCGCAACGCTTGCACGCTCGCCGCGCAAGAGATCGAGCGGTTTCGCGCCACGATGCGTGACGCGGTCACCGAGGCGAGCGCGCTACTCAGCGACACTCCAGGCTCCGACGCGTGGTTCGAGTTGGCGGAGCGGCTCCAGTGCGCTGCGAGGCGACTCGGGTCGGCGACCTACTGCCTGCACGAGTGGATGGAGCCCGACGACGATCGGGCGGACATCGACGACCACGTCAGTCCGGCCGATCTGACGCTCAACCCGCGCGAGCGGCAGCGACGCCAAGCCCGTCGCGCTGGACGACGCAACACTCGGCTCTGGTCGGACGCGGATTCTGAGGGGACGGACGCGCCGATTTGATCGGCCGCCTGCACGGTCCTGTGGTTGGTGTACGGAAATTCGTTGGCCGCTTTTCGCGGCTCAGGGTCATTAACCATGATGGCCGCCACGAAGCCATCACAGGACGCGCCCGCGCCAGCAGCCGCGCCTCTCTCGCCCCTACTTGATGCGACGGAGGCTGGGCGGTTGCTGTCGGTACCCGCGTGGTGGGTACTCGCTGAGGCACGAGCGAACCGGATCGCGCATGTGCGGCTCGGTCGCTATGTGCGGTTCAGCGCGGACGATTTGGAGGAATGGTGGCGAGCGCGGATGCGGGGGCCGTAGCGTACACGAGGTGCAGCTTCGCGAACAGCGCGCTCGCTGCTTGTCGATCGACAGGCAGAGCACGGGAGGCGTCCTGACTACTTGCCCCGGATAAATGCTGGGGACTGAAACGGCCGCGTCTGGTTGGGCGCGGCCGAGTCAGGCTCATTCATGGGTTTGCCCGGTTGGTGGGCTGGCGGGGAGTGTTTCAGCCGGCGCGGATGGCGAGGGTGTCGAGGTCGTAGGCGAGGATCGCCCATCCGGTCCAGGTTCTCATCCCGTCATCGCCCTTTAGCCTGGTTCGGCGTAGCCCGTAGCCGCGCTTGAGGTGGCTGATGCGGCCCTCGATACCTGTTCGGTAGCGCGCTCTGCGCTTGCGGGTTCTGCGCGAGCCGGACTCGTGGCGGCCGGAGATCTGGATCTGCTGCTCGATGAGCTCGGGGAACGCGTCTTTGGTCGGGCCGGGCTGGAAACCGCCGTCGCAGACGATCTCTCTGAGCGTGATCCCGGCGTGTTCGAGCTCGCGCGCGGTTTGGGGCAGTAGCCGGTTCTCGGCCGGGTTGCCCGGTGCGTGCCCGGCGGGCAGGATCAGCCCACGGGCACCTTTGCGGGTGTTCTCCGTGATCTCGCAGATCTGAGCGACGTACCCAAACTCCGTCGGTTTGCCGAACTTGCCCTTGCGGATCGGCCGCGCGTCGGGGTCGGCGAGTGACACCAGCCGGTCGGTGATCTTCAACCCCCTTGAGCGGCGGTCGATCTGCTCTGTCACCTTCTGGCAGCGCGCGGCGAGCTGCTCGAGCGTTTTGGCCGCTCTGAGCTTGGCCTGGGCGCCGCGGCCACGCGCTGCGGCCCTGGCCTTCCCAGCGAGTCGTTGTGCCTCTCTCACCGAGCGTGCGATCAGCCGCCCGGCGTGCTCGTTGAGCTTCATCACCTCCGTCTTGGCCTGGCCGGTGCGGCGCGCGAGTGTCTTTGAGATCGCACGGACAGCCCGCCCAACTGAACGCGAACGATCCCTGACCCACACCGTCTTGTCTTTGATCATCCCGGTCACCTTGCGACCCTCTCGTGCGAGCACCCGAACGCCTTGCAGGGCGAGCATCGCGTCGGAGGGGTAGCGGATGTCCGCCTCCACGACCGTCGAGTCGATCCTCGCCGCCCGCGCACGGAAACGCGTCTCGCGCTGGGCCTTGGAGATCACCACCCTGGTGATCTCTTGCACGACCTCGGCACCCAGCCTGCGGGCTAGCTTTCTGACCGTGGACTCCTCCGGCACACGCTGATCGAGCGCGATCAGGCAGAAGCGCCGCAGGTGCAGCGAGTCTGAGACCTCCCGCATCAGCGTTTCGTAGCCCCAGCCCGTGCGCTGCTTGATCACCATCAACCGCACGAACGTCGCGATCGAGATCGACGGACGGCCACGCCCGCGCGCCGAGCACTCCCACGCTTGCTCCACCGGCCTCAACAGCGCCGCGTCGCGCAGCACCCGATCCAGCCGCGCCAGATCCTCCGGCAGCTCCCGCGCCTGGATCGGCAGCACCTCGTCCCACAAGCACTCCACCTGCCCGCCACACAGCGTGAGCATCACACCTCCACCGGGTTGGAAACCAATTCATGAGCAGGTGAATCGTCTTCAACACAGCGGACAGACCCGGGGGTTCTGACCGGCCCGGATGGGACCCTCACGACACCCGAAAAGACAGGAGGCGGCGATGCCCGGACCAGGACGCAACGAGCCTTGCCCATGCGGCTCAAATCGCAAGGTCAAGCGCTGCTGCGGCCAGCAACGCGGACCCTCGCAGGAGCAACTCGCTCGCGCTCACGTCGCACTGCTCGCCCGCGACGCCACCGCCGACCTGCACGGCCTTTCCGACGCAGCCTTGGACCACCTCTGGGAGCAACTCCTCGACGTTCCCAGCATCGACCTCTCGCTGCTTGTGACCCTGCCGAAGCTCATCGGCCCAGACCTCAAACGCCTGCAAGAAGCCATCTCCAGGGACGACCCCGACTGGGGCTGGGACGCCCTCACCGCCGTCGCAGAACAAATCGACACCCCCCAACAGCGAGCCAAGCTCGCCGACGCGCTCGTCCGTCTACGCGACCAACAACGCCTGCCCCGCCGACAGGCCGCCGCCGCGCTCCTAGACCTCGACAGCCGATCCACACGCTTCATCGGCGCCAGCCTCCTCGACGCCGTCGCGATCTCAGTCGGCGTCGAACGCACCCCAGGCGGCCTCCACCTCGCCGCCTAACCCCACCCATTTATCCGGGGCAAGTGACTAACGAGACGACCATCGCGTTGAAGCAGCCGCAGCGCCCGCTACCTTGGGCGGCCCATGGTGGCGCGTGATCAGTGAGACGATGAGTGATGGCCACAGCGAGGAAGACCACCCGACGCCCCTACGGAGCTGGCTCGCTCTACGCGCGTGGGGGCGTCTGGTATGCGCATTGGCGTGCACACGGTGGCCGACAGGTGAAGCGTCGTGGCGGCCCAATGCGCGTCGAGGGCTCGCGGGATGGCCTGACACGCAGCCAGGCCGAGGCAGAGCTGCGCCGGCTGATCGCGGAGACGAAGCCTGCCCGGATAACCGCCGGCGACGCGCTGACGATGGCCGAGCTGGGACGCCGTTACCTCGCGAACCTGGAGCGTCATAGCCGCAAGAAGGCGACGACGACCGCTGTGGAGTCGATCCTGCGCGTTTGGCTTGAGCCGTTCTTCGCGGAGCGCGATCTAACGCCGGATCACGGCCCAAGACGTTCAGAATTTGATGACGCTGATGGAGAAGGGCGAGAGGCCTGGACCGAAGGCCAAGGGGGACCGTCGCTATGGGCATCCGGTCGGCGCAAAGTCAGTTCGCAACTACATCGGCTACCTCTCAGCACTGCTTGGGTTCGCCGAGCGCAAGGGATGGCTGCCTGTGAACGTCGCCCGGCATATCGAGCTGCCCGGCAAGCCCGAGAGCGCCGAGATCAGGTTCCTTGCGCCGCTTGAGGTGCGTGCGCTGGCCGACGCCGCTGTCGATGGTCCGTACCGCGAGATCGGTCGTGCGATGTATCTCACGGCCGCGATGACCGGCCTGCGGCAGGGCGAGCTGGTGGCGCTTCGATGGCGCGACGTGGACTGGACCGCCGGCCGGATCAGGGTCCGCCAGAACTACGTGCTGGGCGAGTTCGGCACTCCGAAGTCCCGTCGCTCGACGCGCAAAGTTCCGATGGCCGACGAGGTTGCGGGAGAGCTTGACCGGCTCAGCCGCGCAGCGGGGGAGAGCAGTGGCGATGCTCTCGTCTTCGCCGATCCCCACACGGGCGGGCCGCTCGATAAGGCGGCGATCCTGCGGCGCTTCCGCCGGGCGCTCAAGGCCGCGCAGCTTGAGCAGTCGCACCGCTTCCACGATCTACGCCACACGTTCGGCACGGCGATGGCTGGTACCGGCGTTCCCATGCGGACCTTGCAAGGAGTGGATGGGGCATCGGGACGTCGAGACAACCCAGCGCTACGCGGATTACTCGCCGAGTGCGCACGAGTCGGCATTTGTGGAGGCGGCCTTTTGGGTCGGGTGGCAGCAGCCGACCGCTCGCCTCGCAGACGACGTGACGGCGCTCAAAGATGCCTAAGGATCGGACTCGACGCCGCTTCTTGGCTCCCGATGTGCAGCTCGTGGTAGAGCGTTCGAGCGAGCACCCCATCGAGTACGCGATCGTGCTCCTCGTATTGCGGGACAGTCGCTGGCGCACGGTGCGCACGTTCGACAACGCCCACGATCCGAGCGAGCACCACGAGCACACATACGTCGGCCTGGAGAAGCGGTCTCCCACCGTCACGCATGGCCCGGTGAACGATGCGATGTATGCCGCCGAACTCAAGCTGCTGCGCGACTGGCGCGATATCGTTCACGCTCGGGAACACATGCAATGAGCGAGATCACCGACAAGACCGACGAGCTGTTCATGGCGGCGTCGCGTAGCGACGATGATCTCGGCCATCCGGCGGATGTTGCGTTCGTTCCCTGCGATGAGGAGTGGACCGACGACGTTCTCTGGCGCAACCTGATCGAAGGGCAGGCGACCGTCCTTGTCGGTGAGGACACCGAGCTGCTGCTGGTGCCGCTGCGCCGCGGCGTGATCGACCGGCTCACGGGCCGTGTGCCCGTCAGCGTCGCGCCCCGAACGCATGGGCACCCCTCGTCCTACGCGACGTTGAGTCGTCTGGGGCGTCACCCGGTGCGCCAGATGCGCGCCCTCGCGCACGCCTGACTTGCCGGCAAGCACCTGAGTTAGTTCAGCGTTCCCGAAGTGGCTTGTCGATTCGCGGCGCTGTAACGATCGCTCGCACACCTGCTTTTCGTCCCTTGCGCTCGTCTGTTTGGAGGTCGCTCGGGCGCTCGCTCCTGCGCGAAGGGAGCGGTCTCGCAGCGGCGGCGAGGTGGGTGACGAAAGGCGCCGCTGGGATGCTACGTCGCGGTCCCCAAACGACGTGACGGCGCTCGTGGGCGCTCGTCGCAGCCCGTGCGCACTGATACGCTCCCACACACCGTATGCACCGCAAGCCGGCTCAGAGCGAATCTCGGGGCCCTGCAGGGAGGAGTCCCGATGAGGATCCCGAGCATTTCTTTGCGCTCACGAGCTCTGCTGGCGACGATCACGCTCCTCGCGAGTCTGGTGATCGCAGCGGCGCCAGCGGCTGCACACTCGAAACCGAAACCAAGCCACGTCCGCATGTTGTCGTTCAAACCGTGCAACGGCACACTCAGTGGCGAGGACTTCAACGACAATCTCGTGGAAGTCGCTCCCACGTCGGTCTCTTCGGCGCCCGGTGTGACCGCTAAGACTAGCGTCTGCAAATACGCCTCAACCAGCGCGGACGGGTCGGGGGATTTCCACGTGTTCACCGGGGCAGGGGAACTCGGCGTCGAATGCCTTGCCAACGTCTTCAAAATGGTCAAGGAAGGTGTCGATGAAAGCGAAATCAAGGCGGGTGGTTGCTGGCGCATCGACAATGCGTCGGTGCTGTACTCCTATGGGCCTAAGGTGGAAAAGCTCCTCGCGAAGCTCAAGAAGGGCGCGAGGGCGTCGTCTTGGCCGCCGGGCTTCGGGAGGCACGTCCTGAAAGGAGTCGGCGACACGGCCGAATACGGCTATGACGCAAGCAGCGGAGATGGCTATGGGTACCTTCGGATCGACAACGCGGAGCTGTTCGTGGAAACGACCGAAGGCGAAAACCCATCTATGGTCGGACTGCTCAGGGAGGCAGCGACAACGCTCTGACGGACGGCGCGGCGTTCAGACGGCCGAGGGTGGCGTCGCGCAGCCCGTGGCCGGAACCGGCTGGGTGCAGCGGAGGGGCCCGTCCGAGCCCCTCCGACGGCAGAGCTGGCGTTCTCAGCGCAATACGCCGAGGAGCGTGTGAGAATGATGTGCGCAGGCTCGCCTCGCCAGCGTGAGCGCCGAAACACAGGAGCGGTACCCAACCCCGTGCTTAATCGAGTTGTCACTAGACATGAGAATTGGATCGGTGGCCTGGCCAGTGCCGCAGCGTTGGCTGCTGTCGTCGGCGTCGCCGGGGTCGCGTCCGCGCAGACCACGCTGCCGCTCCAGGCGGTCGGCTGGCAGAACGAGACCCTGCCGGGGGCGGCTTGCAAAGCAAACAGTCCGATCCGTTTGCACAACCACGTCGCGCAGATCTCGCACACCGGTTTCGGGGACGTCAACAGCTCCGGTTCAAACCGCGACCTCGTTCAAGTCGCGGCCGCGTACGACGTGACTTATGGTCAGCTTGGCGGCGTTGGGCCCGCGGCTGCGGTTGATGTCGTCTGCTCCAACAACGGCGGGACCGCGGACGGTCAGATCCGCTTTGCCGAGGTCGTCTTCAGCGGCTCGGCGACGAACGCGCGCGCCGTGGGTCTGATCACGCCCCAACAGCCCCACCTTGCGACGGTGGGGCACGTGCCGCTGCTGGGAAAGGTCAAGTGGGTCAACGGCCGGATCGTCGTCGCGGAATACTGGTACGGACCAAACGACCCGACCTGCTGCGCCTCCGGGCGCGCGAGCACCACCTGGGCCTACCGCACCGGCAAACTCACAGCTGTCCGTACCGTGGTCACGAAACGGCCGACCGGCTCAGCCGGTCGGTAAGGGCTGCGCCGCTGCTGCCAAGGCGCCGCCAGCCGCCTGTAGAGTGTGCCCTGGATGAGCTTGCGAGCGACGACGACTGCATTTGCGATCGCCCTGGGAACGGTCGCGATGAGCGGCGCCACAGCGAGTGCCGCCAGCGGCTCCAGCCCCCAGATCCGGGCCGTCTACCGCAGCGTCCTGGCCGCCGAGTACTTCGGCCCGGCCAGCGCTGTCTGCTCTCGCCTGACCGCCAGCGGCGTCAACTCGTTCACGGCGGGCGGCCAGGGCACATGCAGACACGCATTCGATGCCCTGCAAAACGTGCTGCGGCACAAGACCCCCGGGGTCGACGACTCCGGCTTCACGGCCCACGAATGGCGTATAGAGGTCGCTCAGGTCATGGCCCACCTGAAGCTCAGCATCCACGGGGCACACGCCACCGCGATCGGTCCCAGCGGAATCCCCGGTCAGACAACCCTCGTCAGGGTCAACGGCCGGTGGCTCTTCAGTAGCTACCCACCAAGCATTGAGCCGTAACAGCGTCGCACGCGGCGCCGGGGACCGCGGCGGGCCACACTCCCACGGCTCGGACAACATGAGGTAGCGCATAGCCTTCTCGCGGCGAACCGCTGGCCACTCGACAGGCCTGCCGCCGCCCGTCACGCAGCGATCTCCACAGCGTCCCGGCTGCAAGACGCCCCGATCGTCAGCCAGAATGACGTCCGTGAGCCTTGGTCATGGCGAAGGAGGCGTCTCGCGCGCCGGAGCACGGACGAGTGCTTATCGTCTCGGTGCGCAGATCGTCGAGTACCCCGCCAACAGGGCCAACACCGTTAGCGCACCGCGCCAGCGCAGGGCACGTTCATGTAGCGTGTGGTGCTGCATGCGGTGCGTGGGGGCCAGAGTTGTCGGCTTGCTCATCCTGACCGTCTCGGGGCTTGTGCCGGCGGGACCCGCCGAGGGGTCGATGCACCCCGCGGCGGAAGCCGGTGGGGGCTCGCTTGCAGTCGCTGCCCTGAACCCAGTCTTCAAGTCTCGCAACATCTACGTGGTCACGAGCGGTGGCGATGTTCTGCGTGAACTCGCCACGGGTGTCGACCCGTTCTTCGCGTGGTCCCCGAGTGGCGGGCAGCTGGCGTTCTCGCGTGAAGGGAACCTGGGCTGCGCGGGCTGCAGCGACTTGTATGTCGTCGGCGCCGGTGGTGGCACGCCACGTCGCCTGACCAGCAGCGGCACAAGCGCCAACCCGGCGTGGTCTCCCAGCGGCAAGCTGATCGCATTCGACCGCTGCCGGAACGTTGCCAGCGGGTCCTGTGCGATCTTCACGATCGCGCCGAACGGGCGCGGGCTGCGTCGCCTCACCCCGTGGGCGGTCGGCTATAGCCCCCCGGTCTGGTCGCCCAACAACAAGACGCTGGCCTTTTCGGGCGTCCTGAAGCAGGGCATCTACACGGTTGGCTCCGACGGGCGCGGCATGCGCCGTCTGACGCGGGAGGCGGACGAATGACCCGGTCTTCTCTCCGGACGGCGCGGAGCTGGCTTTCACCCGCCAGACGCCGATCGGGCCTATGGAGGCACGGTCGGACATCTACGTGATGAGCCCCGATGGCAAGGGTCTTCGCCGGCTGACAAGCACGGGCACACAGAACCTCGAACCGGCCTGGTCGCCGGACGGCGGGCTCATCGCGTTCATCGAAGCGAAACGCAACAACTCGGCCTCGTGCGGGGAAGACGCGGTCGCCGTGATGACCCCCACGGGTGGCGGTCGGCGGCGCCTGACCGGGTTCGGGCTGTACGAAAAACCGCTCTGGTCAGACGACGAACAGCAGCTTGCCGTCGTCGGCGAAGAAACCCAGGCATGTCCACCCGCCGAAGGAGAACGAGCCCTGTACGTGCTCTCGGCCGACGGCACCGGCCAGCTACGAATCACGCAGCTCAGGATCGAAGCCGCCGGCGGGCTCGCCTGGCGGCCCGAATTCTGAACACCGGCCACGGCGCCCTTTCCGGACGCGCTGGTATCCGGTGCGCCCGAGGTCGTCGAAACGACTGACATGAGCGCTTGGTCACGGATGCGAGCGTGTCGATGAAGACGGGTGACACCGCTGGTCCGGACGAACAGCAGGCGTGCGAGCGACCGTTACCAGCGCCGCGAATCGACAAGCCACTTCGGGAACGCTGTACTAGCTCGGGGCTGTGCGCGTGGTGGCACGAGTAGCTCGCCCGTGCTGATCTGACGCGCCGCGTCGTCTAGCTGCGCATCGCTCAGCTCCCCGCGCGCCCAGCAACGGAGCAGCGTGTCGACGCCCGGATCAAGGCCCTCGGCGCGTACGGAGGCGAGGGCGTTCTCAGCCGCTTGGGCGCGCGTCGTCATGCTCACGATGCTAACGCTGCTTGGAGTGGACGCGCTTCGTCGAAGCGCGTCCACTCCAAGCCGGAGCAAATCGCTGGGCTGCGGTTTGGCTAAAGCGGCTATTTCCCCGGTGTCGCTGCACGTAGCACGAAGCGCTCCATCGCCTTCGCAAACCCCTCCTGCTCGTTGGAGGCAGTCACGCGCCGGGCGGCGCGCTGCACCTCCGGGCTCGCGTTGCCCATCGCGATGCTGAGGCCGGAGTGGGCGAACATGAGGACGTCGTTGGGCATGTCCCCGATCGTCGCGAACTGGTTGCCGGGAATGCCGAGATGCGCGGCGAGGTAGCTGACGACCTCGCCCTTGTTCGCCCGAGGGTGGGTGATGTCGAGGTAGTAGGGCTGGGATTGCGCAGCGGACACGTGGTCGCCGAACTTCTCGCGCGCCTGCTCCGTGGCCGCCGCCACCAAGCCGTGGTCGTCGGAGATCCCCACGATCTTGGCGACGTCCTTGACGCCGTCGAAGCTCTTGACCACCGTCGGCTCGAACCTCACTGTGCTCGACTCCCGGTCCACGTGGGGAGCCTTGGGGTCGCGAACGAGCCAGTCGGCGCCGCTATACAGCCACACGTCGAGCCCGGCGGCGGATAGCAGCTCGATTGCCGGGTCGACGACCGCTTCGGGGATCGTCTTCTGCTCCAGAACTGACATGTCCGGGCGCACGATCAGCCCGCCATTGAAGGCCGAGATCGGCGTGGTCAGAGTGAGCGGCTCGATCAGCATCGACATGCCGCGGGGCGGACGGCCGCTGGTCACGGCGAACTCGATGCCCTGCTCGCGCAAACCGCCGACCGCCGCAATCGCACGCTCGCTCAGAAGCTTCTCCTGCGTCACGAGCGTGCCATCCACGTCGGCGAGCACCGCCGTGATCGGTAGCTCGGTCATCGCGTTCAGCTCCCGGTTTTCAGTGCCCGGTAGCGGCCTTTTCGGCGGCTTCTGCGACGGACAGCATCAACGGAATGGTAGGGGTTGGATGTGGACCACTCAGCACGCGCGACGCATCAAGCGCGTCGCTGGGCGAAGCTAGACGTTTGTTGTGGCGCTAGCGGCCAACTGGTTAGGTACGCCAACGTTCGCAGCCGCCCCGTAATCCCGCTCAGCAAGCCAAGTTTCGCACCCTCCCAACCAGTATCGCCCATCGCTGAAAAGTCAGGCTTTGCGGGGCTTTCGTGCCTCAGTAGATGGCTCACGGTCCGGTCGTGGCCCTTCGGGCACGCCCGCGATATGCAGACCCGAGGTGCACCGCCCGAGCCAGGGCACGCGGAGGTGCCGAGCGCCATTCGCGGCGCCGGCTGAGGCGCATGAGCGTTGTCTGGGGGCTCTCGCAACTGGCCCGGGGCGGGCCGCTACGGAGCTACTAACGCTGGCGGCTTTCCAACCTGCAGTGGACGTTCGCGCAGTGCCCGCTCAAGCAGCACCCGGTGAGGGACCGATACCACACGTGCAGGTCTCAACGAGCGCTGTGAATGCGGGCATGTCTGATAGCAGCGGGCTCTGTGGCCGATGATCCCCGACTTCGATATCTACAACCTCAAACGCGGTTTCGAGCGCGCGAACGAGCTGCTCGACCTCGGGCGCGCGAGCACGGGTGTCTCCTTCCTGAACCACGCGCGCCGCGTGCTGATGCCGCTGCCGGTGATCGATCGGCGGCAGCCCGTGCCGACCGACATCCTCCCGCCTCTGAGAGAGCGACCGCTCGCGGCCCTGAAGGGCAAGCGGATCGGTGTCATCGCATCGGGCGGCGGCGGCGGGTGCGTCGCGATGGTGGGGGTCGCCCGGGCCTTCGAGGAGGCGGGGATCCGCCCGGCGTCGTACTCCGCCTGCTCGGGCAGCGCGATCTGGGGCGCGATGTGGGCGGCCGGGATGAGCGCACAGGAGATGGCCGACTTCTCCCTGTCGTGGCGGGCCGAGGACTACCTGGACGTCCAATGGGCGCGGATTTCACGCTTCGCGCTGGGCGCGCTGAAAGGGTTCACGGGGCTGATGAAGGGCGAGGCGCTCGAACATCTGTTCAACGAGCGGCTGTGGAGCATGCGCGTCGGCGACACCGCCTTCCCAATGACCTCGATCGCCTACAACATGGATCTCGGTCGCGTGGAGTACTTCGGCACCGAGCGCACGCCCGAGCTGACGGTCGGCGAGCTCGTGCGCATCGCGGTGGCGCTGCCGCTGTTCATCGAGTCGGTGCCGGTGGACGGCCATCTCTACGTGGACGGCGGGGTCATCGAGCTGTTCCCGGCGCAGCCGATCCTCGAGGACGGCGGGTTCGATCACGTCTTCGGGTTGAACTTCATGCTGCCGCTGGGCTTTGAGGCGCACGACATCACCGGCTGGGCCGAGCGCCGCGGGGGTTTCATGCAGGCCAGCAGGCAATTGCAGCAGGGCAACCACCTCGAGATGGCAAGGCGCGCGCGGCGGGAGCTCGGCGAGCACTTCACGCTGATCGACCCGATCGACCCCTCGCTGCTGCGCGGCGTCTCCTTCTATGACCTGTTCATCGACCGCCGCCAGTGGCCCGCGCTGATCCGCCAGGGGTACACGGCGGCCACGCGCGCGCTGGACGGACTGCGGGCGTCAACGCTCCGGAGGAGTCGGCCGGCGCGGCATTCGCGGTCGCAGGCAGCTTGAGCGAGGGGCGATCAGGCGAAACTTCGCCGGTGGTCGCCCACAGCAGCACTCTGGAGCTCGCCGTGAAACGCAGATCACCGGCGAGAAATCCTTCCGAGACAGCCCGGGATGGCCCACCAGCCGTCGATTCGGCTCAGGTAGGGTGTGTGGTGTGGCGGAGATCGAGGGTGAGTTCGATGAGCGTTTCGGTGGTGTGGCGGAGGCGCTCGCGCGAAACCTCGACGGGGGTGTCGACGTCGGCGCGTCGGTTGCTGTTGTGCTTGACGGTGAGCCGGTCGTCGACATCTGGGGTGGTCACAAGGACCCAGCCGGAACCGAGGCGTGGGAGAGGGACACGATCGTCAACGTCTTCTCTACTACGAAGACGATGACCGCGCTGTGCGCGTTGATTCTGGCTGATCGCGGAGAGCTCGACCTCCACGCTCCTGTCACGCGCTACTGGCCGGAGTTCGCGCAGGCCGGCAAGGATCGGATCGAGGTGCGCGAGTTGCTCGGGCACACGTCCGGTCTTTCTGGCTGGGAGGAGCCGCTGGCGCCCCAGGAGCTCGCCGACTGGGACCGCTGCACGTCGCTGCTGGCGGCGCAGGCACCGTGGTGGGAGCACGGCACGAGGTCCGGCTACCACGCGCTCACCCAGGGATACCTCGTCGGCGAGGTCGTGCGTCGCATCACGGGCCTTTCGCTCGGCCGCTTCTTCAAGGGGAATGTGGCGGATCCGCTCGGTGCGGACTTCCACATCGGTCTGCCGCCTGATGCAGACCGGCGAGTCGCACCGCTGATCCCACCGCCACCGGCTGACCTGCGTCAGGCGGCGTTGCCAGAGCTCGGCGTGCGGACTCTCGGCAACCCTCCGATCACCGGTGAGGTCACTGCCGAGGATTGGTGGCGGCGCGCCGAGATCCCTGCAGCCAACGGGCACGGCAACGCCCGCTCGGTCGCGGCGATCCAGTCGATCGTCGCGTGCGGCGGCGAGGCTCGCGGCATGCGATTGCTCTCCGAGAACGGCCTGGCGGCGATCTTCGAGGAGCAGTCGAACGGAGTCGATCTGGTGCTGAACGTTCCGCTGCGCTTCGGCATGGGCTTCGGTCTTGCCAGCGAGACGATGCCGATGGGACCACGCTCCTGCGCGTGGGGCGGGTATGGAGGCTCGCTGGTCTTCAACGACCTTGACGCCCGTGTCACGGTCGCCTACGTCATGAACAGGATGGAAGCCGGCGTCCTCGGAGACCCGCGCGGCGCGTCGATCGTGACGGCCGCCGCGCTCGCGCTGGCCGGACGCTGAACGCTCGGCGACAGCGGCTGGCGTCGCTGCGCGCATGCGCCTGCTCCCTCATGATCTGTGCGTGCGTGTCACCGGACTGCTGTTCGAGCATCCCTCCTCACTTGAGCACAATCCGCGTGAGCAGGCAGCCGGGCATCCGGAGACGCCCGAGCGAATCGCGGCGATCGACGCGGCGCTCGCCGCAGTCGACTGGCTCGGCTGGCAGCGGCGCGCCGCGCCGGCGGCAACGCGCGCTGAGCTCGAGGCCGTGCATGCCCGCGAGCTGATCGACCACATCGAGCGACTCTCTGCAGTCGGTGGTGGCCAGATCGACGCCGACACGTTCGTCGGCGCGGCCTCCTACCGCGCTGCGCTGCACGCGAGCGGCGGCGCCTGTGCGATGGTGCGCGCGCTGGTGGCCGGCGCTGCACGCGCCGGCTTCGGGCTGCTTCGCCCGCCTGGGCATCACGCCGAGCATGCCCGCGCGATGGGCTTCTGCCTGTTCAACAACGTCGCCGTCGCCGCACAGCACGCGATCATGGCGCTCGGCGTGCAGCGCGTGCTGATCATCGACTGGGACGTGCACCACGGCAATGGCACCGCCGAGATCTTCCGCCGCCGCAACGATGTGCTCTACGCGAGCATTCACCAAGAGGGCCTCTACCCCGGCACCGGCCTGCTTGCCGACGCCGGCTCGGGCGCCGGCCTTGGCTACACGCTCAACCTCCCCGTCCACGCCGGTACCGAGGGCGAGGTGTGGCGCTCATTGCTCGAGCACGTCGTGCTGCCGGTAGCGACCCGTTTCGCGCCCGAGCTCGTGCTGATCTCGGCCGGCTTCGACGCGCATCGCGCCGACCCCATCGGTGGCTGCCGTCTTCAGACCGAGGACTTCGCACAGATGACCTGTCATGTTCGCGACCTCGCCGAGCCATTTGACGCGCCGGTGGGCGTGGTGCTCGAGGGTGGCTATGAACCGCACGCGCTGGCCGACTGCGTGCTCGCGACGCTACGCGCGCTGGGCGGTGCGGGCAGAGCCGAGTCGATCGCTCCCGACCCGATCTACACCCAGCACGCTGCATCCTACGTCGGACGCCACTGGCAGCTGTAGCCACCTCGCAGGCTCATCCGCACACGAACAGCGGACTGCCGCAGTGCCGCCCAATGCTGCTCAGGCACGGCGCTCAGGCACGGCGCTCAGGCACGGCGCTCGCCCACGACGATGCCCTCCTCGACGCGGCGCGTCACTGTGAAGCCGTGTGTCTTCAGCACGGCGATCATGCGGCTGTTGTCCGGTGAGGTCTCCGCGTATACGGTGCCGATGCCCCACGACCGTGCGATCTCCAGGCAGTAGTCGGTCAGCAGGTCCGAGAGCCCGCGCCCCTGCCATGGGTCGGCGACGAGCACCGCGTATTCCGCGTTGCGATGGTCGGGATCGGCGACAAGCCGGCCGACACCCACCAGCTTGGGGGCGCCGTCCTGCGCTTGGAGCTCGGCGACGATCGCAAGCTCGCGGTCGTAATCGGTGAAGCAGTAACGCGTGGCCATCTCGTGCGTGTGCTTGACCAGCGAGCGGAAGCGCATCCGGATCGACTCGAGCGAGCAGGCGTCGAGCATCTCGTGCCACAACGGCTCGTCCTCCGGCTTGATCGGCCGCAGCGTCACGTCCAGGCCGCCGGCCGTGGTCGCCGCGCGCGTGTACTCCTCCGGGTAGGGCCGGATCGCCAGGTGCGAGAACGGCGGCGGTGGACGGCCGACCAATGACTGGTCGACAACGGCCCTGGCGTCGAGCGCGACGGCGCCGTTTGCCCCGACCAGCAGCGGATTGATCTCGATCTCGCTGATCTCGGGATAGTCGGCGACGAGGTAGGAGAAGCGCATCACGACCTCGAGCAGCGCGTCGAGGTCGACCCCGGGGCGTCCGCGGTGGCCGGCCAGAAGCGGCCAGATCCGCAGCGACTTCAGCATCGCGAGCGCGAGGCGCTCGTTGAGCGGCGGCAGGTCGATCGCCTGGTCGTGCAGGACCTCGGCGGCGGTACCGCCGGCGCCGAGCAGGATCACGGCGCCGAAGGTCGGGTCCTTGCGCGCACCGAGCACGAGCTCCCAGTTGGAGGCCGTGGAGGTCTGCGCCATCGGCTGGACGGTCACGCCCTGCACCTCGACCTCCGGGCGGCGCTCGCCCACCGAGGCCACGATCCGCTCGTAGGCCGCCCGCACATCTTCGTCGCTCGCGAGCCCGAGCTCGACGCCGCCGACATCGGTCTTGTGCGCGATCTCGGATGAGCGCACCTTGAGCACGACCGGGTAGCCGATGCGCGTCGCGACCTCCACCGCATCGTGCGCCGAGAGCGCCGGCAGCGGCTTGGTGACTGGAATCTCGTACGCGTCGAGCAGCGTCTTGGATGCGGTCTCGGAGAGCACGCCGCGTCCCTCGGCAAGCACCGCGCCCATCAACTCCTTCGCGCGCCCACGGTCGAGCGCGAAGCTGACGGGTATCGTCCGCGGCGTCTCGTGCAGGGTCTCGAGGTTGCGGGCGTAGGACACGAGGTCCATGAATGCGTCGACCGCCTGCTCGGGATAGGTGTAGGCGGCGGTGCCGCCGGCGGTCAGGCGCTCGATCCCCGCACGCACCGAGTCGCCACCCATCCAGGCTGCCAGCACGGGCTTCTTGGAGTCGCGCCGCGCTGCAAGCACGGCATCGGCGGTGGCGGTAGCGTCCGTCATCGCCTGCGGCGTGAGGATCACGAGCACGGCGTCGACCTCCCCGTCGCCCAGCGCCGCCTTGACCGCGTCGGCGAACCGCTGCGGCGGTGCGTCGCCGAGCACGTCGATCGGGTTGGCGTGCGGCCACGCCGGCGGCAGCACTGCGTCGAGCGCCGCCAGCGTCGCCGGTTCGATCTCGGCGAGCATCCCGCCACGCGCGAGCAGCGCGTCAGCGGCTATCACGCCAGCGCCCCCCGCGTTCGTGACGATCGCCAGGCCGGCACGGCGGACCGGACGCTCGCGTGCGAGCAGCTCAGCGGTTGCGAACACATCCTCGATTCGCTGTACGCGCACCAGTCCCGCGCGGCGGAAGGCAGCGTCGTACACGGCGTCCTCGCCCACCATCGCGCCCGTGTGCGAGACGGCTGCCTTGGCTGAGGCGGCGAAACGCCCCGCCTTGCAGACGATGATCGGCTTGCTGCGCGCGAACGCGCGCGCCGCCGACATGAACTTGCGCGGGTCGGTGACCGACTCGACGTAGAGGATGATCGAACGCGTCCGCCCGTCCTGGCCCAGGTAATCGATCACGTCGCCGAGATCGACGTCGAGCATGTTGCCGAGCGAGACGACGTATGAGAAACCGACCTGCTCGGCCAGCGCCCACTCGATCACGCACGTCGCCAGGGCACCGGATTGCGAGACGAATGCGACGTGTCCGTCGCTCGGCATCGCACCGGCGAAGCTGGCGTTGAGCCCCAGCCGCGGCACGATCAGCCCGAGGCAGTTTGGTCCCAGCAGCCGTACGCCGTCGTGGCGAGCAAGCTCCTCGGCGACGCGGCGCTCGAGTTCTGCCCCCTCGGCGCCGGCCTCCCGAAATCCCGCAGAGAGGACGGCGATCGCTGCAACGCCGGACTCGCCGCACTCACGCACGATGTCGAGAACGGCGGCGGCAGGGGTGCAGACGATCGCCAGCTCAGGCTTGGCGGGCGTCTCCGCGATGCTCGCATAGGCCTGGACGCCGCCGACTGACTCGTGGCTTGGGTTGATCGGGTAGATGACCCCCTCGAAGCCGGCGTCGACGAGGTTGCGCAGCACGATGTGACCGAGCTGCGTGCGCTCGCCGCCAGCGCCGACGACGGCCACGTGCGTGGGATCGAAGAGGTTGTTGAGATTGCGAACGCTCACGGGTCGCCGTGGTCACGCTGCGCTGCCGCGGTCGGCTGAGCGGGAGCCGGCGGCGGGCATGCCCCGCACGCTGGGGCTCAAGAGGTCTCAACGATCATGAGCCTGTTCGAGTCCTGGTCGCGAAAGAAGAACAGCGTCGGCACCGTGCCGTCTCCGCCCATCAGCTCCGCGTCGACGTCGACGCCCTGTCTCTTCAGGCCTTCGTGCACGCTGCGAGCGTCCGTCGTCTCGAGCGCGATTCCAGTCATGCGGCCGGCCTGGTATTCGCCACGTGGGGGCACCAGTGCGAGTGCTGTCCCGCCCGCGGGTGGCGCGACCTCGACCCAGCGCTCACCATCACCGAAGGGAACATCTGCGGTTAGCTCGAAGCTGAGCTTGTGGGTGTAGAAGGCGATCGCTGCGTCCTGGTCGGCGACCGGAACCATGACCCTGCCGACGCGGGTGATCTGTGGCATGCTCTCTCCTCTCGAGGGTGGCTAGCAGTCTATGACCGGACGGCCGGAAGGGAGCGTGCATAGAGGCATCCGGCGGAGCGGAAAAGAGTAACCTGGCGGGTCGGTCGGAGCCCTTGGCTCGGCTCCAACGCTACGCGGGGGTGGGATTGTGGATTGTGCGATCTGTGGTTTTGAGAATCTGGCGGGCGCCAGCTTCTGCGGCGACTGCGGGGCTGCGCTGGCCACGGCGGTTGCGTGCCAGGGGTGCGGCGCGGAGAACCCGAGCGCCTACAAGTTCTGCAGCGCATGTGGCTTCGTGCTGAACGCCTCTCCTTCGGTTACCGGCGCGGGTGCGGGGACGTCCGCCGTCGATGGAGGGCCTCTCGCTGCCGCCGCGCCGGGCGAGCGCGACCCGCGGGCCGACACCCCCGAGCACCTGGCCGAGAAGATCCGTGAGGCCAGGGCCGACCTGGATGGGGAGCGAAAGCAGGTGACGGTGCTGTTCGCGGACGTGATCGGCTCGATGGACCTCGCCGAGCGGACCGACCCGGAGCTGTGGCGGAACATCATGGATCGCTTCTTCACGATCCTGTGCGACGGTGTTCACCGCTTCGAGGGGACCGTGGACAAGTTCACCGGGGATGGGATCATGGCGCTGTTCGGCGCCCCGCTCGCGCACGAGGACCACGCGCAGCGCGCCTGCTGGGCTGCGCTCACACTGCAGCGTGAGCTTGCTGCCTACGCGGGAGAGGTGCGCCGCGGGCAGGGGCTGAGCTTCTCGGTGCGGATGGGGATCAACTCGGGCGAGGTCATCGTCGGCGCGATCGGCGAGGACCTGCGCCTCGAATACACGGCGGTGGGCCATACCGTGGGCCTGGCGCAGCGGATGGAGTCCCTGGCCGAGCCGGGCAAGGCCTACCTCACCGATCAGACCGCCAAGCTCGTGTCCGGCTATCTCGATCTCGACGACCTCGGCGAGTTCGACGTCAAAGGCGTCAGCGCGCCCGTGCGGGTGCATGCGCTGGCGGGCGCAGGCGGCGCGCACTCGCGTCTGGATATCTCCCGGGCGCGCGGCTTCACGAAGTTCGTAGGGCGCGGGGACGAGCTGGCGACGCTTGAGGCGGCGCTCGAGCAGTCCCGCAGCGGCAGCGGTGCGGTGGTGGGCGTGGTCGGCGAGGCCGGTGTCGGCAAGAGTCGCCTGTGCCACGAGTTCGTCGAGCGTTGCCGGCGGCGGGGCATTCCGGTGTACGAAGCCCAGGGCCAGGCGTATGGCAGCGCGGTCCCATTCCTGCCGGTGCTGCAGATGATGCGCAGCTACTTCGCGATCGCGGAGTCCGACTCCGACCAGCAGGCGCGCGAGAAGATAGCCGGGCGGCTGCTGCTGCTCGATGAGGCCTTCGCCGAGAGCCTGCCGCTGGTGTTCGACTTCCTCGCCGTGCCCGACCCGCACCGCCCGGCGCCGCGCATGGACCCCGACGCTCGCCAGCGGACGCTGCTCGAGATGGTCAAGCGCCTGGTTCATGCAAGCAGCCAGCGCGAGCCCGGGATCAACCTGCTCGAGGACGCGCACTGGATCGACCCGGGGACCGAGATCTTCCTCACCCAGCTCGTCGAGGCGATCCCGGGCACGCGCAACCTGACGATCATGAACTTCCGCCCCGAGTACAGCGCCCCGTGGATGCGCAAGTCCTACTACCGCCAGATCTCGCTGGCGCCGCTGGGTCCCGAGGCGATAAAGGCCCTGCTCGCCGATCTGCTCGGCGAGCATCCCTCGCTGAACGGCCTCCCGGACCTGGTCCAGGAGCGCACGGCAGGCAACCCGTTCTTCATCGAGGAGGTCGTGCGTGCGCTGGCGGAATCCGGCAGCCTGGAGGGCAAACGGGGCGCCTACCGGCTGGTACGCCCGATCGACCAGACGGCGGTTCCACCGACGGTCAACACCGTCCTCGCCGCCCGGATCGACCGGCTCTCCGAGCGCGAGAAGAGCCTCCTTCAGAGCGCGGCGGTGATCGGCAGGGAGTTCTCCGAGCCGATACTCGCGCGCGCGGCTGCGCTCGGCGAGCGCCAGCTTGAGCCCGCGCTGCGGGGGCTGATCGCGGCGGAGTTCCTATATGAGCAGGAGCTCTACCCGGAGGCGATCTACGCGTTCAAGCACCCGTTGACCCAGGAGGTCGCCTACCATTCCCAGCTCGGCGAGCGCCGCGCGGCGGTGCACCGCCGCGTCGCCGAGGCGCTGCAGGAGCTCTATCCGGACAAGCTCGACGAGCGCGCCGCGCTGCTGGCCCAACACTGGGAGGCGGCCGGTGATCCCCTCGAGGCGGCACGGTGGAGTGCGCGGGCGGCATCCTGGGTCGGGCTCAACGACATCGCCGAGGCGGTCAGTCACTGGCGGAAGGTCAGCGAGCTCGTCGAAGCGCTGCCCGACTCGCCCGAGTCGAGCGCGCTGGCGCTCGCTGCTCGAGTGGCGCGGCTTGACTACGGCTGGCGGCTGGGGATCTCAGAGCAGGAGGCGACCGCGCACTATGAGGCGGGCAGGGAGCTTGCGCAGCGCAGCGGCGACGCTGTGAACCTGCTGTTGATCACCGCGCTGTACGCCACCGTACGGGGCCTGGCCGGGCACGTCGAGGAGTACGTTGAGCTCGGCGAGGAGGTCAACCGTCTGGGCATCGAGATCGGCGACCCCGGCCTGCGCATCGCGACGCTGGGAGGTACGACCTACGCGCGCTACGTTCGGGGGCGCTTGGCCGAGGCGCTTGCGAGTGCTGACGAGGGGATCGCGCTGGGCGCCGAGGACCCCACGCTCGGCGGAGGGATCATCCTGACCTGTCCGTACGCGTGGTACTTGATGATGAGAGGCGTGATCCTGACCGGGATGGGGTATTGCGAGGAGGCAGAGCCGTTGCTTGAACGTACCTTGCAGGCGGCGCAGGACGCGGGAGACCTCGAGACCGAGGGCTGGACGCACGCCAACTACGTTGGGCTGGCACGCATCACCGGGCAGACCGAGATGGCGCTCGGGCATGCAACCCAGGCGTACGAGCTTGCCGAGCGTATCGGCGATGCCTTCTCGCGGATCTGGGCTATTTACAACCTCGGTTATGCCCGTTTCATGGCCGCCGAAGCAAACGAGGCGATCGTCGCGCTCGAGCGCTCGATCGAGCTTGGCCGCGAAGCCCGCACCGGACTCGAGAGCGAGTCGCTGCGGCTGGCTGGCTTGTCCGAGGCGCTGCTGAGCGCCGGCGATGGCGCCAGGGCGCTGGAGGCGGCGCAGGAGTCGGTGCGGCTCGCGCGCGAGCGTGGCAACGAAGGGATGCTCGCCATCTGCTATCGGGTGCTGGCCGAGGCGCTCCTGGCCAGTGAGGAGCACGGCAAGGTAGCAGCGGCCCAGGCGGCGCTGGAGAAGGCGGCCGCAGCGGTCGAGGCGACCGGCCTTCGCTCCGAGCTGCCTTTCATCGAGCGCGCCCGTGAGAAGCTGGTGCTGGTGGGCTGAACCCACCGCTGCCCGCATGCGCCGCTCGCGGCTAAACAGACTCCCGTAGGATCGGGTAATGGCATGCCAACTGTGGGGACGTGTGGGTAGCGCATCGGCGGGATGCCTCGTCGCGGGCGTGCTCTCTCTCACGCTGTGGTCCACTGCCGCGCAGGCAGCCCCGCGCTGTGTCGTTCACGGCCATTCGGTTCCTGGCATCCGTACGTCGAAGGTTGTCAAGCTCACAGGCAGCATGGTTGTCTATCGCACCAAGTCCGAAGAAGAAGGCAAGGAATTGCACGACGTTTGGGCGTGCGGGCGCAAGACCGACCGGTTCGTCCTCGTCGGCCGGGAAGAATTCCAACCCGGTTACGAAGAAGGCACGCTGAGCCGGATCCAGATTGCAGGCAACTGGCTGATCGTCACGCAATACACCGGACTGATCAGCATCGCGGAGTGTTACAAGTACCAACAGACGCCGTGCCCGCCCACAAACGAATCTCTGCTCGTTGTCAATGCTGCCAGCGGTTTGCAGGGAAGCATCTCCGATCTCAATCTGCTCGCGGGCGGTAAGGCCGGGCTGCTGTCCACTGCGCTGCTGTCCGCCGACGGGGCCGTGGCATGGCTTCAGACGCCGGAAAAAGCAACCATTTCATCGCTCTACGGCTGCGTGGCGGCCGCCACGAAACGCGAGCTCGTCTGCAAGCCGCGTCTGGTCGCGCAGGGTTCGATCCCCGCGGCCTCCGTGCGCCTGGTGGGCAAGACGCTCAGCTGGACCGCCGCTGGACAGCAGCAGTCCAGCGTCCTCTAACGGCAGCGAGCCGGAGGCCGGGCAGCTGCACTGCGGCTGAGCTACCCGATCACCCAGCCCAGCGTCGGTCCGCCCCGTTAGGCGCCCGAGTCGGCCACGCCGCTATCGGGTGGGCTCGCCCACCGTTCGGCCGCGAACCCCTGTTCAACCGGCGCATCGAACGGCTCCGGACGGGACGCGCGTGGGGTGTGGGGCGCAGCCGCGTGGGCGCGCGTGAGCAGCGATCCGGCTGGGTCCATGACCTGATGTGTGCTGGCGAGCAGTTCGGTGATCGCGCCGTCGATGTCCCTGGCGAGCATGTCGGCGTCGGGCAGCGCCTGGCGGTCGGCGTAGACGCCGAAGCACGCCTGGTCGTGGACGGTGAGCAGGCCGACGGAGACCACATGGTGGTCGGCGAGCGGGACGACCGGGTATGCGGCCTGCAGCAGACAGCCGAGCATGTACATCGGCACGGTGGGACCGGGGATGTTGGACACCACGAGGTTGAAGGCGCGGGGGCTGGCGATCAGCCGCGACAGGGCCTGTTGCACCGTCACCGGCGTGCGCGCCGCGGCCTTGAGCACCAGGTCGGCTCCCTGGGGCTCTCCGTCGCGCTTGGCGCGGATCATGTCGGCGTGCACCTGGTAGAGGCGACCGACCGGGTCGGGCTCGTTGCAGGGCAGCTCCGCGAACACGAAGGAGATGTGGTTCCCGAGGACGTCCTCGGGGCTGCGCACGCTGACCGGCACCATCACCTTCAGCGCGACCGGCTCCTCGCCGCGACGGGTCAGGTAGGCGCGCATGCCTCCCGCGACCGCGGCCAGGATCACGTCGTTGATCGTCGTGCCATACGCGCGCTTGATCGTCCGCAGCTCCGCTAGGGGACGCTGGGTCCAGGCCAGGCGGCGCAGCGGCGAGAGCTGTCCGTTGAGCACGCTCGCGGGCGCGGCGCGCAGGAATCCGCTGAGAGCGCGGGTCACCTGCAGGGCGCCGGCGGCGGCCTGCCGCGCCACGGGGGCGGGCGCGCTCGCCACGCCCAGCGACCAGTTCAGCAGCTCGAGCGGCTGACCGAGGAGATCGCGCAGCCCACGGGCCAGCAGCGTCTCGTCACCGGGTTCCGGCGCCGCGCTCCAACCGTCGGGCTCGCACGCGACCGGCTCGGGAGTGGGGTCGAGCAGCAGCGCGGCGAGCTGGACCGCCGCGAGGCCGTCGACCATGCAGTGATGCGTCTTGCCGACGATCGCCAGGCGTCCGGCCTCCGTGTCCTCGCAGATCCACATCTCCCACAGCGGGCGGTCACGGCGCAGCGGTATCGACATCACCTCATCGACGAGGTCGTCGAGCGGCCCCGGTGCCCAGTAGACGTGACGATCGACGGAGAAGGCCCGATCGTCGGTCCACTCCGGCGCGTACAGGCCGAGCGGGACGGACGCGAGCTTCTGCCGGTAGCGCGGCGCGTACGCCAGCCGCCGCGCGATGTGATCGCGAAGCTCCGGGAAGCTCGGCAGTGGACCGTCGGCGGGAGCCGAGAACACCGCAACCCAGCCTACGTGCATGTGCGCGGTGGGTGTCTCCACCGCGAGGAACGACGCATCGAGCGCCGATAGCCGCTGGCTGCTCATTCTGCCAGCACCAGGTGGGCCCGAGCCCGACGGACGCGCGCCGACGGGCTCGGCGTGATCGTCACGCCTTCGGCGGCGCTGACACGTGGTATCGCCCGCCGCCCCCACTGGGCGGCGAGCGCGAACTCGACCAGCCGGACGAAGTAGGTGCGCAGCGGCGTGGTCCTGATCCCGGACCCGCGCAGCGCCACGCGGGCGCGACGATCGTCGTAGGAGACCCGCATGGCGAAGTAGGGGAAGAACACCTCGCTGCGCGTCAGGGCGCGACGGGCCCGCTCATCGGGGGCTGCGCGCACGAGTAGCGGATGCATGACACTCCGATACAGTGACGGCTCGATCAGACGGGGCGCCTGACGTCCGAAGAATTGGGTCGCGAGCTCGACGAGCTCACCGACGCTGCTCACATGCGCCCCCCCGGTGAGGTGGAAGGTGGCGTCCTCGGCCTCCCGAGCCTGACTGAGCGCGAAGGTCGCGTCGGCCACGTAGTCGACCGGCACGACGTCAACCGGCGCGTCACGGCGTGCGGGCAGCGCCGCATAGGAGCCGCGGGCAAACGCACGCAACGGCCAGTAGAGCACGTTGAACGACGCCGTCCAGCCGCTGTCGCGCTCGCCGACGATGATGCTCGGACGCAGGACCGTGATCGGAAGCTGCCCGCGCGAGCGGGCAACGAGACACTCCGCCTCGAACTTCGACTGCTCATAGGTGTTGCGAAAGAGCTGACCCACGTCGAGGTCGTCCTCGCTGAAGCACCCCGCATGCTCACCGGCGACGTATGCCGTGGAGATGTAGGAGAAGCGCCGTAGGCCGCCGCGGGCGTGGCAGCGCTCCGCGAACTCGAGCATGCGTCGAGTGCCGTCCACGTTGATCACGCGCGCAGCCTGCAGCCCATGCTCGAAGGACACGGACGCCGCGCCGTGCACGATCTCGCTCACCCGCTCGGCGAGCCCGTCGAGCCCGCCACGAATGCCCAGACCGGGGCGCGTGATATCGCCACGCACCGCGACCACCCGCTCCGCATAGGGGTGATGAGGACCGAACAAAGACAGCAGCGTACGCTCCATCCGGACCGCCACCTCGCGATCGTCCGCGCCCCGCACGAGCGCATACACACGACGATCGGTGCGCTCCATATAGCGCGCCAGCAACTCCATCCCGACGAACCCGGTCGCACCCGTCAACAGCACGCCATCTGCTATCCGATCCAACGATCCTCCCGCCTCGGTGCGGCCCTCACGCACAACGATCCCCGTCGGTGCCAGCATGTCGAGTTCCGCCGCCGAGTGCGTCGCCGTATGCCGGAATCTCCGTAGAAATTGGGCTGGAGTCTCCGCAAAACAGCGCGGTCAGCTCAGGCCTTGTGCGATGCCGGAGGAGGTGTGTGGTTGCAGGACATAGTGGATTGATGTCTCGGGACATGCTGGACGCATGTCTCGGGACACAACAACGATGCCGGAGGAGGGACTCGAACCCCCGACACGCGGATTATGATTCCGCTGCTCTAACCAGCTGAGCTACTCCGGCCCGGATGACGCAGGAGTGTAGCCGCAGGGCCGTCATCGACCGTCAACGCTAGCCTCGTTGAGCGATGGCGCCTCCACTCCTGCTCGCGGTGCCGAATGTCTCGGAGGGGCGCGATGAGATGACGATCGCGGCCATCGGCGCGGCGTTCGCGGACGGGACGCCGGACGGCGCGCGCCTGCTGGACGTCCACTCCGATCGGGACCATCACCGCTCGGTGTTCACCATCGCCGGACGCCCGGGCGAGCTGGCGGACGCTCTGCTGCGAGGTGCCCGGGTGGCCGTGGAGCGGATCGACGTGGTGACCCGCGCCCGGCGCGACCCGGCAGAGGCCGGCCAGCATCCGCACGTCGGCGCGGTGGACGTCGCGCCGGTCGTCCACCTCGACCCCCGTGCGAGGGGAGCGGCCTGCGCGGAGGCGCTGGTCGTTGGCGACCGGATCGGCGAGGAGCTGGGGGTGCCGGTCTTCCTCTACGGCGAGCTGTCCGGGCCGGACGCGGGCTCCGCGAGGACCCGCGCACAGCTGCGACGCGGCGGGGTGGCCGGGCTGGCCGCGCGCATGGCCGGCGGCGAGGAGCGACTTGCGCCGGACTTCGGGCCGCCGCGGATGCATCCGAGCGCGGGCGCCACGCTCCTCGCCGCCAGGCCGCCGCTGGTGGCGTTCAACCTTCAGCTCGCGCCTCCCGCGACCGTGAGCGACGCACGCGCCGTCGCGGAGCTGATCCGCGAGGACGGCCAGCGCGGGCTGCCCGGCGTGCGCGCGATCGGCGTCGCCCTGAGCGGCGGGGTGGCGCAGGTGTCGATGAACATCGAGCGTCCGTTCGAGCTCTCGCTGGCGATGATCCTCGACGCTGTCCGTCCCCACGCCGAGGTGGCGAGCGCCGAGCTGGTCGGGCTTGCGCCCGCCGCCGCGCTCGAGGGCTTCCCGGAGGACATCCCGATCCCGGGCTTCGATCCCGCGCGCCACGTGATCGAGAACGCACTAGGCTCATAGGCATGGCTCAGACCAGACGCAAGCGCCAGACCAAGCACCGGGGCAACGCCGCCGGGGTGGTCGAGTCGCGGGGCCGCACCGGGCGCAAGCCGACCGCCGCCGAGAAGAGCGGCAACGCGCGCGAGGCCGCGCGTGCGAAGGAGAAGCTGATCGACAAGCGGGACCGTCCGCCCACCTGGCGGGGAGCGTTCGTCAAGGCGATGTTCGCCACGGTGCTGCTGCTGCTGGTGGTGATCGTCTTCCTCAAGCAATCGAACCAGGCGATCAAGTTGTTCCCGATCGTGCTCGTGATGTACACGCTGATCAGCTACGTCACCGACAAGTGGATCTACGACCGCCGCCAGCGCAAGAAGGCCAAGAGCGCCGGCGGAAGGGCGGCGTCGCCGTGAGCGGGCTGGACGTGCGGGCGTTCACCGTCGGCCCGGTGCAGGAGAACTCGTACATCGTTCGCGCCGGCAGCGACGTCACGCGCGCGGTGATCGTCGACCCCGGAGACGAGGCCGCGCGCCTGCTGCAGGCGATAGATGCGCTGGGGGTCGAGATCGAGGCGATCCTGATAACCCACTGCCACTTCGACCACATCGGGGCGGTTGCGCCCCTGGCGCGCGCGACCGGCGCCCCCGTGTACTGCCCCGAGATCGAGCGGCCGGTGCTGGGCGACATCATGAGCTGGGTGCCCCCCGGGTTCGGACCGTTCGAGAGCTACGAGGCCGACCACACGGTCGCCGGCGGCGAGCGCCTGAGCCTGGCCGGCCTCGACATCGAGGTGATCTTCACCCCGGGCCACAGCCCCGGCCACGTGCACCTACGCGGTGCCCGGCGCGCTGCTGTCGGGAGACGTGCTGTTCCAGGGGTCCGTCGGCCGCGTGGACCTGCCGGGCGGGGACTGGGACACGCTCGAGCGCTCGATCGAGAGCCTGCTGAAGGCGTATCTGGCTGAGACCGTGATCTACCCCGGGCACATGGGCGTGACGACGCTGGGGCGAGAGCGCGACACCAACCCGTTCCTCAGCGAGCTTCGCGTGCGCCTCCCGCGCTGGACGATCTCCGATCGGTCGGCCGCGGACTGGCCGGCAGCCTGACGTTGGGCGCATCGAAGATCAAAGCACCACGCGGCACCTTCGACGTGCTCGGCGAGCAGGCGTCGCGTCGCGCCATCCTCGAGGCCCGCGCCCGCTCGATCCTTGAGGGCGCGGGCTATGAGCGGATCGAGACGCCGGTGTTCGAGGCGACCGAGCTGTTCGCCCGCGGGGTGGGTCAGTCGACGGACATCGTGCGCAAGGAGATGTTCACGTTCGAGGACCAGGCCGGGCGCTCCCTGACGCTGCGGCCGGAGGGCACCGCCCCCGTGTGCAGGGCCTACGTCGAGCACGGCATGCACAAGCGCCGCCAGCCCGTCAAGCTCTGGTACCTGTCGAGCTTCTTCCGCCACGAGCGCGCGCAGGCCGGGCGCTACCGGCAGTTCTGGCAGGTCGGCGCGGAGGCGATCGGCTCCGAGGACCCGGCGGTGGACGCCGAGTCGATCTCGCTGCTGGCGGCGCTGCTGGCGGAGATGGGGGTGAGGGACCTCAGGCTGCGCCTTTCCAGCCTCGGGAGCCCGCACAGCAGGCACGAGTATCGCGAGCGGCTGCAGGCGCATCTGCGAGCCAACGAAGCGAACCTGTCGGAGGAGGTCAGGAGCAGGATCGAGCTGAATCCCCTGCGGGCGTTCGACTCCGAGGACCCGGGCACGAGGAGCGTGATGGAGAGCGCGCCGCGGCTGCTCGAGCATCTGAGCGTGCAGGACGCCGAGCACTTCACGCACGTGCGAGAGCTGCTGGAAGTGGCGGGCGTCGCCTACGAGGTTGACGCGACGCTCGTACGGGGCCTTGACTACTACACGCGAACCGTGTTCGAGTTCACCTCCGATGCGCTCGGGGCGCAGAGCGGCGTGGGGGGCGGGGGACGCTACGACGGCCTGGTCGAGCAGCTCGGTGGGCCGCCAACGCCGGGCATGGGCTGGGCGGCCGGGATCGAGCGGATCATGCTTGCGGCAGAGACCGGGGGCACCGCCGCCGGAGGTGGCGCCCAGCCGGCGCCGCCGGCCCCGGTGGAGCTGTTCGTGGCACTCGACGGTCAGCGCGACGACCTCCGCACTGCGGCGTTCGCCCTGCTGAGCGGGGCGCGCTCGGCGGGGCTGTCCGCGCAGATGGATCTCGGCGGGCGCTCGCTGAAGGGCCAGCTCGGCCACGCCGACGCGCTCGGCGCCCGCTACGTGGCGATCGTCGGAGACGATCAGACCGTTCTCAAGGACATGCAGGCAGGTGTGCAGGAGCCGGTCGCGACGAACACCGTCGTGCATGCCGTGCTGCGCGGTCACCACGCCCTCTGAGGGGCCTGTGGCGTCGGCGCGAAGCGTCCAAGGCACATATCGCCGTTCAACTTCTCCGCGCGAAATGCCGAAGCAGGAAGCGATGGCGCAGCTCTCCCGTCCGTTTCAGATCGCCCTCGTCGCCGTGTGTCTGCTGGCGGCCGTATGGCTGTTCGCCCTGCAGGGGCGCTCGACCAGCACCAGCGGCTCCGCCTCCGCGCCGGCCAGCTCGACCACGGCGCACGGCACATCACCCGAAACCAGGCGGCCGCCGAGGCGAAAGCCGCAGCCGCGCCGACTCCCGTCTACCACGGCTCCGCGCCCGGCGTGGAGGGCCTGACGCGCGCGATCGCCAAAGCCCACGAAGCCGTCGCGACCTCTCAGCATCAGGCCAAGCAGCTTGAAGCCAAGTCCGCGCAGGCGTCCAACGAAACGGCGCCTGCGCCAGACCACAAGCACGGCGGCGCCCGTCGCGCGGCGCGTCCGCCAAGGCCGCGGTCCCGGCCACCAAGGCCGCCCCGCGTGCGTCAACCACCGTGCCCGCCGGCACCGTTCACAAGGCCTCCGGCGCGCCGCGCGCAGCCTCCGGCGTCACCGTGCCCAGCGGTCAGCGGACCGTGGAAGCGGATCTCGCCAAGGGGGACGTGGTCGTGCTGCTGTTCTGGGACCCCAAGGGCGCGGACGACGTCACCGTGCACCGGGCGCTGCGGCTCGTCCTGAACGCGCATCGGAGCGCGCGGCAGCAGATCGCCGTGCAGGAAGCGCAGCCGAGCCAGGTCGCGTCGTTCGGCTCGGTCACTCGCGGCGTGCAGGTGTACGCGACGCCCACGATCTTCGTCATCAACAAGCACGGGCAGACAACCGTGCTGACCGGTGTGCAGGACGCGTTCTCGATCGAACAGGCGATCGACGAAGCGCACAACCCATAGCCGTACACTCGCTCGGGTGAGCACCACCAGCGATGAGCTGATCAGCCATCTCGAACGCCCGCTCGGGCGCGGCCACACTCCGCACGAGGCGTCCACCGGCGCCGCCGGCGGGGCGGCGTGCGGCGATGTGGTCCGCGTCTCGATCGCGCTCGATCCGGACAGCCCCGACGGGCGCATCCACGACGCCGGCTTCGACGCCAGCGGCTGCGGGGCCACCGTCGCGGCCGGCAGCGCTGCCGTGAGCCTGCTGCGCGGAGCGCCCCTGCTCAGCGCCGCGCGAATCGGAGCGCGAGGAGATCGCGCAGGAGCTCGGAGGGCTGAGCGCGCCCAAGCGCCACGCAGCCGAGCTGGCGGCCGACGCGCTGCACCGCGCGCTGGGAGGCGCCGTGCGCGAGCGCGCGCAGCTGGCCGCGCAGCCGGGACGGACGCTCGTCGCGATGAGCGGCGGGGTCGACAGCGCCGTGGCCGCGCTGCTCGTCGCGCAGGCGGGGCGCCAGGCGGTGGGCGTGACCCTCGAGCTGTGGTCGGACGCGGACAACGACGGCGATCTCAGCTGCTGCTCGGCGCAGGCGGTCCGCGGCGCGCGCGAGCTGGCGCACGAGCTGGGGATGCCCCATCTCTCGATAGACCTGCGCGCGGAGTTCCGCGCCGGCGTGGTCGACCACTGGCTCTCCGACCACGCCGGCGGCCTCACGCCGAACCCGTGCGTTCGCTGCAACGGCAACGTCCGCCTCGAGGCCATGCTCGAGCTCGCGCGCCAGCTCGGGTCGGAGACGCTCGCGACCGGCCACTACGCGCGAACAGCGCCCGGCCCGCCCGCCCCCGGCCCGCCTGCCCCGCTGCTGAGGACCGCCGCCGACGAGGACAAGGACCAGAGCTACGTGCTGTCCGCGCTCGCGCCCGAGTCGCTTGCGCGGCTGCGCTTCCCGCTCGGGGACATGCGCAAGCAGCAGGTGCGCGAGCTCGCCGAGCGCGCCGGGCTGGCGGTGGCGCGCAGACGCGACTCGCAGGATCTGTGCTTCCTGGCGGGAACCCGTCACGGCGACTTCCTGGAGCGCCACGGAGGGCTCGCCAGACGCGCCGGTCCGATCGTGGACCTGCGCGGGACGGTGCTCGGCGAGCACGCCGGCGCGCACGTCTACACCGTCGGGCAGCGTCACGGCCTCGGCATCTCCGCGTCCGAGCCGCTGTACGTGCTCGCCACCGACACGCGCTCGAACACCGTCACCGTCGGACCTCGCGGCGCACTGCTGGAGCGCGGGGTGAGCGTGCGCGAGGCGACGCTCCATCGCGACGGTCGCTGCGTGGACGGCGTGCGCGTGCGCGCACACGGGCGACGGTTCGCCTGCCGTCTGCCCGGGGATCTGCGTGCGGGGCGCCACGCGCGCGTGGCGATCGAGCTGGACGAGCCCGCCGAGCGCACCGCCCCCGGCCAGATCGCGTGCCTGTACGCGGGCGATCTGGTCGTCGGCTACGGCACGATCGCCTGACCCGGCCCGGCCTAAGATCCGTCGCGTGATGAGCTCCGACGAGATACGCGAGCGCTACCTGAGCTTCTTCGAGGAGCGCGGGCACCGGCGCATGCCTTCGGCCTCCCTGGTGCCCTCCGCGCACGATCCCTCCGCGCTGCTGACCGTGGCCGGGATGCACCCGCTGAAGCCCTACTTCCTCGGCCAGGAAACGCCGCCCGCCCCACGCCTGACCAGCTGCCAGAAGGTCTTTCGCACGGTCGACATCGACAACGTCGGCAACACCGCGCGCCACCTCACCTTCTTCGAGATGCTCGGCAACTTCTCGTTCGGGGACTACTTCAAGCGCGAGGCGATCGAGTTCGCGTGGGAGCTCTCGCGGGAGGTGTTCGGCTTTCGCGCCAGCGACATCTGGGTGACCGTGTTCGAAGGCGACGAGGGCCTCGGGCTCGACTGCGACCAGGAGGCGATCGACCGCTGGATGGCCGTCGGCGTGCCGCTCGAGCGGATCGTGCAGTGCCCGCGCTCTGAGAACTTCTGGCAGGCGGGCCCGACCGGTCCGTGCGGACCGTGCTCCGAGCTGTACATAGATCGCGGCCAGCATCATGGCTCGCCCGAGGACCTGCCGGGCGGTGAGAACGAGCGCTTCCTGGAGTACTGGAACCTCGTGTTCATGCAGTACGACCAGGAGCCCGCGCCCGACGAGCCCGGCTCGGTTCTCAAGCCCCTGCCCGCCAGGAGCATCGACACCGGCCTCGGGCTGAACCGCATGGCGGCCATCCTCCAGCAGAAGCGCTCGGTGTTCGAGACCGACCAGTTCCAGCCGCTGATCGAGCTCGGCGAGGAGCTCTCGGGCCGGCCCTATGGCTCCGATTTCGACAGCGACCGCGCGCTGCGCATCCTCGCCGACCACGCGCGCGCGATGACGTTCCTGACAACCGACGGCGTCGTGCCCTCCAACGAGGACCGTGGCTATGTGCTGCGCCGCGTGATGCGCCGCGCAATCCAGCAGGGTCTATCGCTGGAGCTCGCGCCGGGCTTCCTCACGCGCTACTCCGAGCGCGTGCGCGAGGTGATGGGCGGCGCCTACCCCGAACTGCACGAGCAGGCGGACGCAACCGACATGTGGCTCTCCGCCGAGGAGGAGAGCTTCGGGCGCACGCTCGCCCAGGGGATGGAGATGCTGCGCGAGCACATCGCGCAGGCGCGCGCGGCCGGACGCTCCTCGGTGGCGGCTGCCGATGTCTTCCGCCTGCACGACACCCACGGCTTCCCGTATGAGATGACCAGCGAGCTGCTCGCCGAAGCGGACCTGTCGATCGAGGGCGAGTTCGAGGAGCTGATGGAGGAGCAGCGCGCGCGCGGCAGGGGGGGCGCCGTGCGGATCAGCGCGGGCGCGGGGGTCCATGTCACCGGCTCCGGTTCCCTTGACGGCGGTGCCCCGACGCGCTTCACCGGCTATGAGACCGAGGTGCAGCCGACAACGGTCGTAGCCGTCCGTGCGGTCGACGAGCCCGGCGCCGAGGATGGCGCAAACGGCACGGCTCCGACGCGCCTGCTGGTCAAGCTGGCGGAGTCGCCGTTCTACGCCGCCGGCGGAGGTCAGATCTCGGACACCGGAACGATCGAATGCGAGCACGGCGATTGCCGTGCGCGCGTGGAGGAGGTCCTCACCGTCGGCCAGGATCGGATACCCGAGGTGGTCGTCGAGGCGGGGACGCTCGACGTCGGCGAGCAGGTCCTCGCGCGCGTCGACCACCTCGCCAGGCACAAGACCGAGTGCAACCACACCGCCACCCACCTGCTGCAGGCCGCGCTGCGCGAGCGCGTCGGCAGCCACGTGCGCCAGGCCGGCTCCTACGTCGGCCCGGACAAGCTGCGCTTCGACTTCAGCCACGGCCAGGCGCTCAGCGCCGAGGAGCTGCGCGACGTCGAGAACCGCGTCAACGCGTGGATCGCTCGCAACGATCCCGTCCGCGCGATCACGACCACGCTGGAGGAGGCCAGGCGCCTCGGCGCGATGGCGCTGTTCGGCGAGAAGTACGGCGAGGTGGTGCGCATGGTCGAGGTCGGCGAGGGCGACTACTCGCGCGAGCTGTGCGGCGGCACCCACGTGCGCTCGACCGCCGAGATCGGCGCTTTTCGCATCGTCCACGAGACCTCGAGCTCCGCCAACGTTCGACGCATCGAGGCCGTCACCGGTCCGGTCGCGGTCGACCTGCTGCGCGAGCACGACCGCCTGTTGGGGGAGGTGGCCGCAGCGCTGCGCGCGCGTCCCGAGGACGTCCCCGCCGCTGCGATCACGCTCGCGCAGGAGCGCAAGCGCCTCGAAAAGGCGCTGAAGGAGGGTGGAGGAGCGCCAGGCGGCGCGAGCGATCTCGATGTGGAGTCGCTGGCGAAACGCGCGCACGAGGTTGGCGGCGCAAGCGTCCTTGCCGCGGCCGTCGACGTCGGCGACGCCAAGGCGCTGCTCGACGCGGTCGACCGCGTGAAGGGTCATCTGCCCGACGCGGCCATCCTGCTGGGAACCGCCGCCGACGGACGCGTCCATCTTGTCGCAAGCGTCGCCCCGGCGCTGGTCGAGCGCGGTGTCAGGGCGGGCGCGGTGGTCAAGGCCGCCGCCGAGGTGGCCGGAGGGGGCGGGGGAGGGCGCGACACGATGGCCCAGGCCGGCGGGCGCGACCCCGAGCGCCTCGACGACGCCATCGCCGCGGGGCGCGCGGCGATCGAAGCGGCACTGGCGGGCTGATGCGTGCACGGCCGACACCACCTCGACGGTCCTCGGGGCGAGCCGCACCCAGGGGCTGAGTCGCGTATGCGGGTGCTCGCGCTCGACTATGGCAGCGCGCGCTGCGGCTGCGCGCTCAGCGATCCCACCGGCACGATCGTCACGCCGGTCGAGGCCGTTGCCCGTCCGGCCACCAGGCGTGGGTTCGCGCGCCTGCGCGCGCTCGTGCGAGAACGGGAGGTGGAGCGCGTGATCGTCGGGCTCCCGCTTTCGCTCGACGGCACGGACACCGAGCAGACGCGCGAGACGCGGGCGTTCGCGCGCGAGCTCTCGCTGCGCCTCGGCGAGAGCATCCCCGTGGAGATGCACGACGAGCGCTTCACAACGCGCATCGCCCAGAGGATGGAAGGCTCGTTCAGCGCCAGCGAGGACTCGCGGGCCGCCGCCCACCTGCTGGAGAGCTGGCTCACGTCCCGATCGCGTTAAGGTTCCTGGTCCTTGTCTCGCGGCGATCGATCACGGCCAGGGCGCGAACGCACCGCGGAGGAACGCAAGCGCGAACGCCAGGAGCGCGCGCGGCGGCGTGCGCTCCATGAGCCGCCTGAGGTCCCGCCGCCGCAGCCGGCGGCTCCGCTCCAGCCGCAGCCCGAGCCAGCGCCAGGCCAGCCGTCAGCACCAGCCCAGCCGTCAGCGTCCGCCGTGCCGCCGCCCGCCGAGCCGCCGCTGCCCGTCCAGCCGCTGGGTGTCCCCGATCGGCCGGCCGGCGCCTCCCCGCGCTCGAAGGGACGGCGTTCGCCACTCTCGCGGCTGGCCGCGGCGGTCGCTCTCGCGGCGGTCGTCGCGGCCGTGTTCCTGCTCGTGCACTCGCTTGACTCCAAACACGTCGACACGCTCGCGCCGCCGCCCGTCGTCAAGGTGCTGATCCCGGAGGGGAAGACCCGCCCGCAGATCGCGCAGATCGCCGCCGCCGACGGCCTGAAGGGCAGCTACCGCGCTGCCTCCAGGCGCTCGCCCCTGCTGAACCTCGCCGTCTACGGCGCCCCGCCCGGCACGCCGGATCTCGAAGGCTTCCTGTTCCCGGCGACTTACGACATGGACCCGGGCGCGCCGGTCGGCCGGCTGGTGGAAGAGCAGCTGATCGCCTTCCGCGAAAACTTCGGTGCGACGAGAGCTCGGGCGTGCTCGCGCCCTGCACGTGACGCCCTACCAGCTGCTGATCGTGGCCTCGATGGTCGAGCGAGAGGCGCAGATCCCGGGCGACCGGCCGAAGATCGCCGCGGTCATCTACAACCGCCTGGCGCAGGGCATGCCGCTGGGGATCGACGCGAGCATCTACTACGCGGTCGAGCTGGCGGACGGGATAGCGACCTACACGCACGAATTGACAGAAGCGCAGCTGCATATCGACTCCCCCTACAACACCCGCACGCACGTCGGCCTGCCGCCGACCCCGATCTCCAACCCCGGCCTGGCCTCGATCCAGGCGGCCGCCTACCCCGCCCACGTCTCCTATCTGTATTACGTCGCCGGCGTTGATGGCTGCGGCGAGCAGGTGTTCTCCAACACGCTCGCCGAATTCGAAGTCAACGCCGCCGCCTACAAGGCGGCGGTCAAGCGCAACGGCGGGCACCCCCCGACCTGCAAGCGCAAGTGATGCCCCGCCTGGGCGTCCTCGGCTGGCCGGTCGCGCACAGCCGCTCGCCGGCGATCCACAACGCGGCGCTCGCCGCGCTGGGGATGGAGGGCTGGCGCTATCAGCGCCTGCCGGTCCCGCCGACGCTGTTCGCGCAGACCACGCGCGCTCTCGGGCAGGCGGGCTTCCTCGGGGTGAACGTGACGATCCCTCACAAGCAGGCGGCGCTCGCGCTGGCCGGGCAGGCGTCGCAGGCGGCGCGCGAGATCGGCGCGGCCAACACGCTCACGTTCGCCGCCGACGGCACGATCGCGGCCGAGAACACCGACGCCCCCGGGCTGCTTGCCGCGCTCGGCCGCTCCCCGCGCGGTATGCGCGCGCTCGTGCTCGGCGCGGGCGGCAGCGCGCGCGCGGCGGTGTGGGCGCTGCGCGAGGCGGGTGCGAGCGAGGTGTCCGTCTGGAACCGCACCCCCGAGCGCGCCGAGACGCTGGCGCGGGAAGCTCGGCGTGCGGGCGGTCCGGGTGGCCCGACCGGCCGACCTGCTCGTCAACTGCACCTCCGTCGGTCTCGAGGACGGCGGAACGCTAGAACGCTCGGCCACTGAGGGTGAGACGCTCAACCAACTCGGATTGACGTTCGATCAAGTCGGTGAGTACTCGCATGTCGTCGACTTGGTCTACCGCTCCGGATCCACGCAGCTGCTCGCGGCTGCCAGAGCGCATGGCGCGCGGACCGTCGACGGGCTCGAGATCCTCGTCGCCCAGGGGGCGCTCAGCTTCGAGCTGTGGACCGGCAGGAAGGCGCCGCTGCAGGTCATGCGCCGCGCCGTCCGCGAGGAGAGCCCGGCAGCAGGGTAGGCGCGAGACGGCGGAGCGTACGCGATGAGCGAGCTCCCGCAGCGGACCGACCCGGATCTGCACGCGATCTTCGGGATCGATGGCGAGCCGGACGACCGCAGCGCCGATCACGTCATCTCCGTCGAGCGGGCCGCGAGGGGCGATCCGGACATCCACACCGAGCCGCTCCCCGGCGTCGAGGATCGCATCGACGTCGAACCGGCGGCGATCCCCGGCGCAGAGATCGAGCTCGACTCGCTTCAGGACGCCGCGGCGGAGGTCGAGCTCGGGACGATCGTGGACGCCGACACGTACGTTGCGGAGGAGCATGGGACCCGGGCCGAGCAGGCCGCGCGGGGCGTGCAGTTCTCGGGCATCACCAAACCCTCGGGCCGCGGCTCCTCGCAGCGCTTCCTCACCGACGTGATCGTCGACCTGGGCCTGACCTCGCGCAAGCAGGTCGAAGATGCCCTGGAGAGCTCCCGCATATCGGGCACCACGCCCGAGCGCGCGCTGCTCGAGAACGGGGCGCTCACGCAGGACGCGCTGGCGCGCGCGCTGGCCGAGCGCTACGGGCTCGATCACCTGGACCTCGGCGTCTTCTCGGTCGACATGGCGGCCGCCAACCTCGTGAGCACGGCCGTGGCCAAGCGCTACCAGACGGTGCCGGTGGCCTTCGCGGACAAGCGCACGCTGCTGGTGGCGATGGCCGACCCGTCGAACGTGCTCGCGGTGGACGACATCGCGATCATGACCGGATACGAGATCCGCGTCGCGGTCGCCCCCCCGGATGACATCGCCACCCTGATCTCGCGCCTGGACAGGCTCGAAGACGTGGTCGGGGAGTCGGCCGGCATCCTCGAGGAGGCCGAGGAAGGGGCGGAGGTCGTCGCCCTGCACGAGACCTCCGAAGACGCGCCCGTCATCAAGCTCGTCAACCAGATCGTCGCGCAGGCCGTCGAGCGCGGCGCCTCCGACATACACCTGGCTCCGGACGGGCGCGAGCTGCGGGTGCGCTTCAGGGTCGACGGCGTGCTGGCGGACGTCACCACCGTTCAGCGGCGGATGGCCGCGGGGGTGATCTCGCGCATCAAGATCATGGCCGAGCTGAACATCGCCGAGAAGCGCCTGCCGCAGGACGGGCGCGTCGGCTTGGTGGTCGACGGCCGGCACGTCGATCTGCGCGTGGTGACGCTGCCGAGCGTCCACGGCGAGGGCGTTGTGATGCGCGTCCTCGACAAGGCGTCTGTCGTCGTTGAGCTCGACAAGCTCGGCATGGCCGTCCCCGAGCGAGAGCGCTTCGAAAGCGCCTGCCGCGAGACACACGGCGCGGTGCTCGTGACCGGTCCGACCGGCTCGGGGAAGTCCACGACGCTGTATGCGGCCCTGCAGATGCTCAACACGCCCGAGAAGAACATCATCACCGTCGAGGACCCGGTCGAGTACGAAATGGTCGGCCTGACCCAGGTGCAGGTCTCCCCCAAGGTCGGCCTGACCTTCGCGGCGGGTCTGCGCTCGATGGTGCGCGCCGACCCCGACGTGATCATGGTCGGCGAGATCCGCGACCACGAGACGGCCCAGATCGCCGTGGAGTCCGCGCTCACCGGGCACCTGGTCCTCTCCACGCTGCACACCAACGACGCGCCGTCGGCGATCACGAGGTTGATCGAGATGGGGATCGAGCCGTTCCTGGTCGCATCGGCACTCGAGTGCGTCGTCGCCCAGCGCCTGGCGCGGATGCTGTGCTCGAGCTGCAAGCGGCGCACGATCATCCCCGCGAGGGTGCTGCGCGACAGCGGCTACAAGGCGCGCGTGGAAGCTCGAGGCCTACGAGCCGGTGGGCTGCCGGCGCTGCGGCGGCAGCGGCTACCGCGGACGCGTCGGCCTGTACGAGGTCATGTGCATGTCCCCGGAGCTCCAGGCGCTGGCGCTGGAACGCAAGCCCGCCGAGGCGATCCGCGACGTTGCCGTCGCGCAGGGGATGACGCGTCTGCGCGACGATGGACTGCAGAAGGTCAGGCAGGGCCGCACCTCGATGGCCGAGCTCGCCCGCGTCATCGGCACCAACTGAGGGTCCGCGGACCCTCGGCTCGAACGTTCGTCCAGCGGCGGGCGCCGTGGCGCGCAGGCGCCGTTGAACCGGTCGATGGGCGGACCCATGGACATCGATTTCGCAGACCTCCTGATGGAGGTCGTACACCGCCGGGCATCGGATCTGCATCTCAGCTCGGGCGCACACCCGACCGTCCGCGTGCGCGGGCGCCTGACGCCGCTGGAGGAGTACCCGAAGCTCTCGCCGACGGATACCCGCGAGATCGTCTACTCGATCCTGACCGGCGATCAGCGCCAGCGTCTGGAGACCAACTGGCAGCTGGACTTCGCCTACTCGATCCCGGGCCACGCGCGCTTCCGCGTCAACGCCTACTACCAGCGTGGCGCGATCGGCGCCGCGTTCCGCCTGATCCCCTTCAACCTGACCTCGATCGACGATCTCGGCCTGCCCGCCGCCGTGCACGAGTTCACGCGCAGGCCACGCGGCTTCGTGCTCGTGACCGGCCCGACCGGCTCGGGCAAGTCGACTTCGCTGGCGGCGATGATCGACGAGATCAACTCCTCGCGCGAGGAGCACATCATGACGATCGAGGACCCGATCGAGTTCCTGCACGGCCACAAGCGCTGCATCGTCAACCAGCGCGAGCTGGGCTCCGACGCGCAGAGCTTCTCCCTCGCCCTGACCGCAGCCCTGCGCCAGGACCCCGACGTCATCCTCGTCGGCGAGATGCGCGACCTGGAGACGATCTCCACCGCGCTGACCGCGGCGGAGACCGGCCACCTAGTGTTCGCGACGCTCCACACGCAGGACACCGCGCAGACGATCGACCGCATCATCGACGTCTTCCCCTCCCACCAGCAGGGGCAGGTGCGGGTGCAGCTGTCGGTCGCCCTGCAGGGGATCATGACCCAGCAGCTGCTGCCCAACACCGACGGCTCCGGACGGGTGGTGGCGTGTGAGGTGCTGGTGCCCAACCCGGCCGTGCGCAACCTGATCCGCGAGGGCAAGACCCACCAGATCTACTCGGTGCTGCAAACCAGCTCGGCGACCGGCATGCAGACGATGGACGCCTCGCTGGCCACGCTCGTGCGCCAGGGCAAGATCACCCAGAAGCTCGCCGAAGCGCGCTCGACGACCCCGGAAGAGCTCAGGCGCCTGCTGGGAGCGACCTCGCTGGCGGCGGCCTAGGCACCGGGCCATGAGCACCTACGTCTTCAAGGCCATCGATATCGCCGGTGGCAAGGCCCGCGGCGAGGTCGAGGCCGACTCCAAGCAGGCGGTCTCCGATCAGCTCAAGCAGCGCGGGCTGATCGTCCTGGACATCGCCGACAAGCACTCCTCGCGCGAGATCGAGTTCGCGTTCATGAGGAGGGTCAAGGCCAACGATCTGGCGATCTTCTCGCGCCAGCTCTCGACGATGATCTCCTCGGGGATGAGCATCCTGCGCGCCCTGTATGTGCTGGAGGAGCAGACGGAGAGCAAATACCTGAAGGAGACGATCGTCGCGGTCCGCAAGGACGTCGAGGCCGGCCTGTCGCTGAGCGATTCGATGGCGCGCCACCCGAAGGTGTTCAACCCCCTGTTCGTCGCCATGACGCAGGCGGGCGAGATGGGGGGCGTGCTCGAGGACGCGCTCGTGCGCGTCGCCAACCAGCTGCAGAAGGACGCTGCGCTGCGCCGCCAGATCCGCTCCGCGATGGTCTATCCGGTACTCGTGATCACCTTCGCGGTCGGCGTGATGATGGCGCTGGTGGCGTTCCTGGTGCCGGTGTTCGAGGGCGTCTTCAAGGAATTCGGAGGCGAACTTCCCGCCATGACCCAGGTGTCCGTCCTGCTCTCCAAGATCGTCACCGGCTACTGGTGGCTGATGTTCTCCGTGGCCGCGCTTCTCGTCGCGGCCTTCCTGAAGTGGAAGAAAACCTCCTGGGGACGGCGCCAGTGGGACCACTTCCGCCTGCACGTGCCGATGAAGATCGGCACGATCGTGCAGCAGGTCGCCGTCGCGCGCTGGTCGCGCACGCTGGCGTCGCTGACCGCCGCCGGCGTGCCGCTGCTGCAGGCGCTCGAGATCACCGGGCGCACGGGCGGCAACGTCGCGATAGAGGAGTCGATGGACGGTGTCATCGCCTCGGTCAAGCGCGGCGGAACGATCGCAGCGCCACTGGCGCAGGCGCCGATCTTCCCGTCGATGGTCACGCACATGGTGGGCGTCGGTGAGGAAACGGGTGCGCTCGACGCGATGCTCGACAGGGTCGCCGAATTCTACGAGGAACAGGTCGAAGCGTCGGTCAAGGCGCTGACATCGATCCTCGAGCCGATCATGATCATCGTGATCGGCGGCATCGTCGGCTTCATCGTCATCTCGATGTACCTGCCGCTGTTCGAAGTGTACAACCACATCGAATAGCTCGATCGGGCGCCTCAGCCGCTCGGGCGCTGGCCGCTCGGCGATCGCTCGATCCGCACCCGCCGGCCGCGGCCCGTCCGCTGCACCGACAGCGACACTCCTCCGTCGAGCAGCTCGAGCAGCTCGGCTCCGACCAGCTCGCGCCGCCACCCCCGCAGCGTGCGCACGTCGGCCTCCGCGCCGCTCGCGCGCGCGGCGGCCACGATCGCCTGCAGGTCCGCGCGCGCGGCCAGCAGCTCGTAGGCGAGCCCGGCCTCGCGGGCGCGTGCGCGCAGCAGCGTCTCCGCCAGCGCCACGAGCGGAGCGTCGTCGGGCTTGGGCGCGGGCGGACGCGCTTGCGGTGGCGGCGGATCGGGTGGGTGTGCGCGCCCGCGCCGGACGGCCTCCAGCAGATCCTCCGCCCGCCGGCCCGTGCCGCTGGCGCCCGCGCCGCGGATCTTCTCGAGCTCGGCGCGCGAGGACGGCCCGCGCTTGGCGATCTCCACCAGCGTGGCGTCGCCGAGCACGCTCTGAACGGGGCGGTTCTGGCGGGCGGCGGTCCGCTCGCGCCACTGCACCAGCTCGCGCGCGACCGGCCGCGCGGAGGCGCTCAGCGCGCCGACCCGTGGCAGGCGGGCGAAGATCGCCTCCGGGTCGCGCTCGTCGCTGGAGAGCGCGAGCGGCTCACACTCCTCGCGCGCCCACTCCAGGCGTCCGAGCTCGCTCAGGCGGCGCTCCAGATCCGCGACCAGCTCGAGCAGGTGCATCACGTCCTCGCGCGCGTAGGCCAGCTGCTCGCGTGAGAGCGGACGGGCGTCCCAGCGGGTGAAGCTCGCGGTCTTGGCCACGCGCAGGCCGAGGATCTCGGTGAGCAGCGAGTCGTATGAGCTCTGCGCCCCCAACCCGGCGAAGCCCGCGGCCACCTGCGTGTCGAACACGTTGCTCACCTCGGTGTCGAAGCGCCTGCGCACCAGCGCGATGTCCTGGCGGCCGGCGTGCACGACCACCTGGACCTCGGGGTCGGCGAGAACCGCCGCCAGCGCGGAGCCGTCGAGGTCCTCGACCAGGGGGTCGACGACCAGGATGCGCTCGGCCGCGTCCTCGCCTTCGGGGATCGCCAGCTGCACCAGGCACAGCAGCGTGCGGTAGCGACCCTCGCCCATGAACTCGGTGTCGAGCGCCAGCCTGCCCGCTGCGCGGGCGCCGTCGGCCAGCGCCTGCAGCCGGTCGCGCTCGGAGTCGGCGCTCACTGCCTGGCCCCGGGCAGCAGGTAGAGCAGCCTGTCTTCGTGCAGGCCCGCCGCGCGGGAGATGTCGGTCCCGTGTGCGCGCACCCACTCGGCCGGCGCCGAGCAGGCGGGATTCAGCGACGGGGCCTCGGGCGTGCAGAAGCTGTTGAGGAACGCGTAACGCACCTGTCCCTCGGCGATCAGCCGCTTCAGCCTGGGCACCGAGGTGAACACGCGCGCGTCGTAGGTGGTCAGGACGAGGATCGGGCGGCCGTCCTGCACGATCAGCGAGCCGACCGCGGTGGCCGACTCGGCCGCCACCTCGTAGCGCGCGCTGTCCTGGTGAGCGAGCAGGTAGGCGCTCAGCGGGCGCTGCTGTTCGCCGGGCAGCTCGCCGACGAGGCCCGCGTCGCTCACGCGATCGGCGATCGCCGTGAAATCGGCCTTCAGCGGGATCGCCAGCACCGCCACCAGCGCCAGCGCGATCACGCCGGCCGGTGCCAGCAGCGAGCGCGTTCGCGAAGGAACCCGCGGCACGCGTGCGAGCAGCGCGAACGCGATCGCGCCGAGCGCCCCGGCGAGCGCCACCCACCACTGCGCCGGGTGCCCGTACAGCAGCCGCTCGCTGTAGTACACCGTGATCGCGAGCATCCCCACGAGCAGCGCTAGGCGCAGGCCGGCCGATCCGCTGGCGGTCGGCCGCGCGGCCGTCCACGCCAGGCCGATCCCGAGCATCGCCGCCACCGCCGGCGTGAAGCCCTCCACGTAACGCGGGTGCAGGCGGATCATGTGGCTGAACAGCACGATGCCCGCGAGCACCCACAAACCCAGTCCCGCCGCCACCGCGCGGCGCATCCGCCGGCGAACGTCCGCCCGGGCCTCGCCACCGTCCGGCTCCTGGGCCTCCCCGCGCAGGCCCCACAGCAGCGCCGGTACCCCGAGCAGCAGGCCGACCAGGAGCTCGAGGCCGAGACGCTCGCCGGACAGCGGCCCGACCCGCGCCAGCAGCCGGGTGGGGGAGGGCGGCACGATCGGGATGTGGTCGCGCTCCTCTTGCGTGGCCACGGGGTAGCGGTGCCCCGGTTCATAGTCGGTCTGTCCCGGTTCCGGTTCTTTGCCGCCCAGGCGGTCGGTCCCGTTGAAGACGAACGCCGCGTTCCACGCGCTGCCGTTCGTCGAGCCGATCGCGTAAGGCCTGTCGTGGGCCGGGAACAGCAGCGTGGCGGTCAGCCACGACAGCGCCACCGCCACGTACACGACGGCGGCCGTTCCCAGCCGCGCCAGTCGCCGCACGCGGGAGCCGGGCAGGCCGAGATAGGCGAACACGGCGATCCCGGGCAGCGCCACCAGCGACTCGAGCAGCTTGACGTTGAACGCCACCCCGAGCGCGGCCGCAGCGGCGAGCAGGAAGGCGCTGCGCCCCGTCTCGACCGCGCGCACCACCGCCAGCAGCGCGAGCAGCAGCGCGAGCATCATGACCGCGTCCATCGTGTCGCTGCGCGCGGTGATCACCTCGATCGGCAGCACCGCCATCGCCACGGCGGCGGCGATGCCCGCCGGCGCGCTCCACATCCGCCGCACGACCACATACAGCAGCGGCACGGAGGCGATCCCCGCGAGCGCCTCGGGCAGCTTCAGCGTCGTGGAGCTGAACCCGAGCAGCTTCACGCTGATGACCTGCAGCCACAGGTCGACGGGCGGCTTGTCGATCGACACGCTGCCGCCGGGCTCGAACGCGCCGAAGAAGAAGTTGTGCCACGAGATCCCCATGCTGCGCACGGCCGCGTCGTAGAACGGGTCGGGCGGGACCTGGCCGATGTGCAGCAGGCGCAGGACCGCCGCGCCGGCCGTTATCAGCGCCACGAGCGCCCACTCCGCTCTGCGTCCCGGTCTGCTCACGCGCGGAACGCTAGTCTGATCGGCTCGTGGCAAGCGACAGCGACAGCGAGGGGCAGGCACCGGCGTCCCATGGGCCGCGGGAGTGTATGCCCTGCCGCGGCAGCGGTCAGGTGATCTCGAACCTCGGCGGCACGCCCAGCAGGGTCACCTGCCCATGGTGCGGCGGCGGCGGCGTGCGCGTGGCCGGCGTCGACGCCCAGGCCAGGTGGCTGGAGCAGGGCGCGGACGCCGCGGCGGGCGCGGCTCCGGAGCCGGCGGCCTGAGCAGCGCAGCCCCCCGCTTCCCCGGCCCGAGCAGGCGCCCCGGCGTGGGTGCCGGCCGATCCCCGATCGGTCTGCTGGTCATCCGTCCAAGCTTCGGTGCAGCTGTAAAGGTCATCCACGCGTGAGTCGATCCAGCCGCTGACAAAGCCAGTACCGAGGTGCCAAGGCAGGCATCGTTGAGGTGCGTAGCAAAGCCGGCGGCCCTCGCGAGGGGGACGCATCGCCGCTTGAGGCGATTACCGAGGGCTGGCGCCCATGTAAGCGGATCCTAGGAGGATCAAATGTTGTATCGACTGCGCCAGCGCTCGAAGGACGAGGGTGGTTTTACCCTGATCGAGCTTCTGGTCGTTATCCTGATCATCGGCATCCTGGCCGCGATCGCCATCCCGTCGTTCCTGAGCCAGAAGAGCAAGGCCTATGACGCCGGGGCGAAGGAACTCGCCCGCACGGCCGAGACCACCATGGAAACCTACGCGACCGACCATGAAGGCAAGTTCGCAGTAGGAGGAACTGGCCCGACGATCAAACAGCTGCACGAATACGAGTCGTCGATTCCGGAAAGCCAGGCTTCGGCCAAAGGTGGGGCTTATCTCGAAGCGGCACCCACAATCGTATCTGGCGAATCCGAAGAAGGCTACTCGGTGACCGCGGTTGCTGCCAACACGGCCGACAAATTCACGGTTGCCCGCAACAAAAACGGAGAAGTGACGCGCACCTGCGTAAGCGCCACCGGGAAGAAGGACTGCGCGGGATCTGCCACATCCGAATGGTAATTGCGTATCCGAGGCGTCTGCGTCTTCGGATGGGCATTTGAAGCACCGCAACGAGAGGAGGCGGCCTTTGGGTCGCCTCCTCCCTTTGTGCGTGAGGCGCCGAGCGATGTGTTGGCCTGATGGCAGGCGGGCTAAAGCGCCGAGCCGGCGCTGCCGATGGGGTCGAACATGCGAACCTCGCTGCGGGAAAGCTCGAGCGGCGATCAGGGTTTCACCCTGATCGAGCTCCTGGTGGTGATCTTGATCATCGGCATTCTGGCCGCGATCGCGATTCCATCGTTCCTGAGCCAGAAGAGCAAGGCGTATGACGCTGGCGCGAAGGAACTCGTCCGCACGGCCAGGACGGCGATGGAAACGTATTCGACCGATCATGATGGCAAGTACGCGGTGAGCGGAACTCCTCCGACGATCGCGGAACTGCACGCATACGACGCGAGCATCCCGGAAAGTCAAGCCGACGCAAAAGGTGGGGCCTACCTCAAGGAAGCCCCCAAACTGCCGAACGGCAATGAAGAAGAATTCACCGTGACCGCGGTTGCCGCCAACACCGGCGACGAATTCACGATCGAACGTAACAAAAACGGAGAAGTAACGCGTACCTGCTCGAGCACGAAAAACGGCTGCGCCGGATCGAGCACGTCGGAATGGTAGTCGCACGCGCGCTCGTGCACGAGGGGCCGGCGGCTCGCGGGCGGGTGCAGCGACGTTCAAGCACCGCGATGCGCCTGTCGATTAGCTGAGCATGGAGGCCATCACCTTCGCCGGTGTCCTGGGCGCGATCGTCGGCTCGTTCCTGAACGTCGTCGCCTACCGCCTGCCCCGCCACGAGTCGCTGATCGCGCCCGCTTCGCATTGCCCGACATGCGGCACGCCGGTCAAGCCCTACGACAACATCCCGATCCTCTCCTGGCTGCTGCTGCGCGGGCACTGCCGCAGTTGCGGGGGTGCCATATCCCCTCGCTACCCGCTCGTCGAGGCGCTCACCGCCGCGCTCTGCGCGGGCGCCGTGCTGGCGCACCGCTCGGCCACCGGGATCGCGCTGAGCGTCGTGCTGATCCTGCTCGTCGTGCCCGCCGCGCTGATCGACCTCGAGCACAGGATCATCCCCAACCGGATCACCGCGCTCGGCGCGGCGCTCGCGCTGGCGATCGGGCTGGCGCTGGACCCCGCCGGCGAGCCCGAGCGGCTGATCGCCGCCGCCGGCGCCGGTGGCTTCCTGCTGCTTGGCGCCATGGCCTATCCGGGAGGCATGGGCATGGGGGACGTCAAGCTCGCGGGGATGATGGGGCTGTTCCTCGGAGCGGCGGTCGCGCCGGCGCTCCTGATCGCGCTGCTCGCCGGGGTGGCGCTCGGCGCGGCGGTAATCGCCCGCAAGGGCGCCCGTGAGGGACGCAGGACGGCCGTCCCGTTCGGTCCGTTCCTCGCGCTCGGGGCGCTGCTGGCGGTTTTCCTCGGGCCGCAGCTGGTCGCTGTCTACGTCAATCACTTCCTTCACTAAAGCGCTCCTGCGTTGACGCCGATACCCCACGTACGGGCGATCTGTCCCCCTGCTGAAGCGGCCTACGCCAGATGCGAATCCCCTCACGAATCCCCTCACTCCACATGAAGCTTCCTGTCAATCTGGGCCACCGCTCCCGCGCTGACGTGGTCGGCCTGGACATCCAGCCCGGCTTCGTGGCGGCCGTGCGGGCGCGCGTGAACGGATCGATCCTGGCCGAGCAGGCGGCCGCCCTGCCGCTCCCGGGCGACGCGGTGCGCGACGGCGAAGTGATGGACGAGGACGCACTCAGCGAGGTCCTGCGCGAGCTGTTCGCCGAGAGCGGACTGAGCAAGCGCGTCCGCGTCGGCGTGGCCAACCAGCGCACGGTGCTGCGCACGCTCGAGCTGCCCCCGGTCACCGACGAGAAGGAACTCGCGGCCGCGGTCGACTTCCAGGCCCAGGACCAGGTGCCGATGCCGCTCAGCAACGCCGTCATGGACTTCCACCCGCTCGGCATCGTCGACACCCCCGCCGGCCCGCGCCAGCGCGTGGTGCTGGTGGCCGCCCAGCGCGACATGATCGAACGACTGCTCGCGGCCGTGCGCCGCGCGGGCCTGAGCCCGCAGGGAGTGGATCTGTCGGCCTTCGCCCTGATCCGCTCGCTCTACCGTCCCGATCCCGGGGAGCCGGGCCGCGTGCTCTACCTGAACGTCGACGGCCTGACCAACCTGGCGATCGCCGAGGGAACCGTATGCCGCTTCACCCGCGTCGTGGGCAGCGGCCTGGAGGGGATGGCCAGCGAGCTCGCCGAGCGTCGCAGCATCGCCCTCACCGAGGCCCGCGCCCTCCTGGCTGCCGTGGACCTGTCTGGCCCCTCACCGGCCGAGCAGGGCGCGAGCGTGCCCGAGGAGCCGACATCCGCGGTGGAGCCCCCCGCAGAGGAGGCGCCCGAGCAGGCGCCAGGTGAGGAGGAGCAGCCTCAGAGCCGCGAGGACGCGGATGAGAGCGAGCGCGCGATGAGCTACGAGGAGATGGCGGATCTCGCGACGGTGCCCGCGCCGCAGGCGCCCTCCTCCGACGCGGACGTGTTGACGGTGCTCGAGAACGGCATTCGCGACATCTCCGGCGAGGTTCGCAACTCGCTCGACTTCCATCGCTCCCAGGAGGGTGGAGGCGAGGTCTCGCACGTCGTGCTGAGCGGCTCCGTGCAGGACATCCCCGGCTTCGCCGAGGCGCTGCAGGCCTCGCTGGGCGTCGAGGTGCGCTGCCAGGAGCTGGCTCTCCTCGACCAGGGCCTCGCCGAGACCGTCTCCCCGCACCGGCTGGCCGTCGCCACGGGACTGGCCGCCACGGAGGCTCCGCGATGAGAGCCGTCAACCTGATCCCCGCCGAGCAGCGAAGCGGCGCGTCGGTCGGCGTCGGGCGCTCGCAGGGCGGCGCGTACGCCGTGCTGCTCCTGATCGGCGGGCTGGCGGTCATGGCGTTCCTCTACGGCCGCGCCGACCACCAGGCCGCAAGTCGCCGCGCGCAGGCCGCGACGGTCGCCGCCAAGGCGCAGCAGGACCAGGCAGCGGCTGAACGGCTCGCGCCCTACACGAGCTTCATCGCGCTGCGCGAACAGCGCACGCAGACCGTCGACACGCTCGTCGACTCGCGCTTCGACTGGGCCCACGTCCTCCACGAGTTCGGTCGCGTGCTGCCCTCCCAGGCCTCGATCTCCTCGCTCAGCGGCACGATCGGGTCGGCGACCTCGACCGCCACCGCCACCGCTCCCGCGAGCTCGAGCGCGGCGAGCCGGCACCGCGGTGGCCTCGGCGACACCGCCCGGCAGCGTCCCGACTTTCACGCTCGCCGGCTGCGCCACCAGCCAGCCGGCTGTGGCGCTGACGCTCGAGCGCCTGCGCCTGATCGACGGCGTCAGCGAAGTCACGCTTCAGAGCTCCATCTCCTCAGGCGGAGGCGCGGGCGGCGGTGGATGCCCGGGCCATGACCCCGCCTTCGCGGCGCAGGTCACCTTCGACCCGCTGCCGAGCGCCGCGGCGGTGGCTGCCGCGACGAAGACCGTCTCGGATTCGACATCCGCCCGGACGGGGACGGCCGCACCGGCGACCTCGGGGGTGAGCGCGCGATGACCGGCCGCGATCGCATAGTGCTCATCGGCGTCGTCGTCCTGGCGGTCCTCGCGGCCGCGTGGATCATGGTCGTCTCACCCGAGCGCGAAAAGGCGAGCGAGCTCAACGCCCAGGTCGTCGCCGCCCAGACGTCGCTTTCGGCGGCGGAAGGCAAGCTGGCGAACGCGCGCGCCGCGCAGTCGCAGTACGCGACGGCGTACGCCTCGTTGGTGAGCCTCGGCAAAGCGGTGCCGCCCACCCAGGAAGTGCCGGCGCTGATCGACCAGCTCACGCAGGCGTCGAACCAGAAGAACGTCGACTTCTCCTCCATCACGACCGGAGGCAGCGGCGGCTCGAGCACGTCGACGAGCGCGTCCGGCGCCTCCAGCGCGGCGGCCGGCTTCAGCGAGCTGCCCTTCACGTTCATCTTCGAAGGCAGCTTCTTCGATCTCGAACACCTCTTCAGCCAGCTCACCGACTTCGCGACGCTCACCGCCTCCGGAGACCTTCAGGTCAGCGGCCGCCTGCTGACGATCCAGAGCGTCAAGCTCTCTCCGGCGACCGCCTCCTCGGTACCGGGCAAGAGCGCCGCGAGCAACCTGACGGGCACGATCACCGCGACCGCCTACGTGCTGCCGGCCAGCCAGGGGCTGACCGCCACGGCGACCTCCACCTCTCCCACGGGCGCCACCACGCCCGCCGCCTCGACCACCGCAGCGTCAAGCTCCCCGACCGCGCCCGCGATCGTGAGGGTGAACCCATGACCGGCTTCCTGAGCTCCCTCAAGGCGGACCTCCTCGACCGGCGCCTGCTGCCGCTGGTGGCCCTGGTGGCGGCCGCGCTGGTGGCCGCGCTCGCCTACGCCGTGCTCGGCGGCGGCTCGAGCACCGCCACGCCGGCCGCCGCGGTCTCGACGAGCCCCGTCACCGCCTCCTCGGGCCTGGCGATCAGCCAGACGACTCCCGAAAAGGCCGTCGCCGAGACGACCGGCGGCGGTTCCACTCAGCGTCAGGGGGTGGCGCACAACCCCTTCACTCCGCTTCCGGAAGCCAAGACGAAGGCGACAGCGTCCACCGCGACCACCAGCGCAGCGACCTCCACGAAGAGCGCCGGCTCCCCCGGCTCGAGCGCCACGTCCGGGTCGGGCGCCTCCATCCCCACGACCCCCCCCACGCCCTCCGCGCCGGCCAAGCCGAAGACCGTCTACCACGTGGCGGTGCTGTTCGGCGTGCTCCCGGCCGGCGCCACGCCGCAGAGCGCCCAGCTGACGCCCTATGAGAACCTCAGGCTGCTCACGCCGCTGCCGTCCGCCAAGCAGCCGCTGATCGTCTTCAGGGGCGTGACGGCTGGCGGCAAGAGCGCCACCTTCACGCTCGTCGGCGAAGCGATCCTGCACGGCGACGCGGCGTGCCTGCCCAATGCCGCGCAGTGCGAAGCGATCGACCTGCAGGCCGGGGAGTCCGAGCAGCTCGAATACCTGGCGCCGGGAGGCCAGGCGGTCACCTACGAACTGAGGATCGTGAGCATCGCCTCCAGCAAGGCGTCCAGCGCCGCGGTCAAGGGCGTCCTGCGCGGCGAGTCCAGGGCCGGGCGCGAACTGCTCAGCCGCGCCGGGCTCGTGGCTATTCCCGGCCTGCGCTACTCCTCCCAGGCCGGCGTGCTCGTGTTCGGCGGGCGGTCCGCCTTCGGCGCCCGACGTTCGATCGGTCGCGCCCACAGCGCCGGACACCGGCGCCACAGGCGCTGAGTCGCCAGCAAATAAGCTAGGAGCCGTGGAGCTCCGTCTGATCACCGCCGGCGAGTCGCACGGTCCGGGCCTGACATGCATCGTCGAGGGACTGCCCGCGGGCCTGGAGCTGTCCCCGGAGGACCTCAACCGCGACATGGCGCGTCGCCAGCTCGGCCACGGCCGTGGCGGACGTATGAAGATCGAGCGCGACACCGCCGAGATCACCGGGGGCGTGCGCCACGGACGCACGCTCGGGAGCCCGATCGCCCTGCAGGTGGCCAATCGCGACTACGCCAACTGGGAGGAGCGGATGAACCCCTGGCCGGTGGCCGAGGACGGGGCCGAGGTTCACCTGCCGCGCCCCGGGCACGCCGATCTGGTGGGCACGCAGAAGTACAAGCAGAGCGACGTGCGCAACATCCTCGAGCGGGCCTCCGCGCGGGAGACAGCTGCGCGCGTGGCCGGCGGGGGACTGTGCAAGGCGTTCCTGCGCGCGCTGGGCGTCACGGTCCACTCGCACGTCGTCCAGATCGCCTCGGTTCACGCGCCCGCGCGCGAGCGTCCGCTCACGCGGGAGGACTTCGCGGAGGTCGACAGCTCGCCCGTGCGCTGCCTGGACGCGCAGGCCTCGAAGGCGATGGTGCGCGAGATCGACGAGCTGCGCAGGGCCAACGAGTCGCTCGGCGGCGTCTTCGAGGTGCAGGCGTTCGGGCTCGTTCCGGGCCTCGGCTCGCACGTCTCCTGGCAGGAGCGCCTGGACGGTCGCCTGGCGATGGCGATCTGCTCGATCCAGGCGGTCAAGGGCGCGTCCATCGGCGACGCCTTCACCGTCGCCGGCCTGCCCGGCTCCCATGCGCACGACGAGATCTTCTTCTCCGAGGAGCACGGCTACTTCCGCGAAACCAACCGCGCCGGGGGCCTGGAGGGCGGCATGACGACGGGCCTGCCGCTGATCGTGCGCGGCGCGATGAAGCCGCTACCGACGCTCACCAAGCCGCTGCGCTCGGTCGACACACAGACCCACCAGCCGGCGCAGGCGCTGCGCGAGCGCACCGACTCCTGCACGGTGCCCGCCGCCGGGGTGGTCGGGGAGGCGATGGTGGCGCTGGTGCTGGCGGGCGCCTACCGACGCAAGTTCGGCGGCGACCACATCGACGACGTGCTCCAGGCCGTGGGCGCCTACACAGACCGGATCGGATGGCGTTCGTCCTGATCGGCTTCATGGGCGCCGGCAAGTCGACCGTCGCCGGCGAGCTCGCCGAGGCGCTCGGCGGCTCGGCGCTCGACAGCGACGCGCTGCTGGCCGAGCGTTTCGGCCATCCGGTGGCGCGCGAGTTCGAGCTGGGCGGCGAGGCCGCGTTCCGCGCCAGCGAGGAGGAGCTCGTGTGCGCGCTGCTGTCCGGCGCCGCGCCCGAGGATGTGATCGCGCTCGGTGGTGGCAGCGTCCTGTCCGAGCGCGTGCGCGACGAGCTGGCCGAGCATCTGACCGTGCTGCTCGACGTCGATCCGCTGACGGCGTGGGAGCGCGTGAACGCAACGCCGCAGGGCGCCGCCGAGCGGCCCCTGGCCGGCGAGCGAGAGGAGTTCCTCGCTCTGTATGCCGGTCGTCGGGCGCTGTACGAGCAGCTGGCCGACGCGATCCTCTCGGATCTGCCCGTCGGCGGGGCGGCGCGGACGTCGGCCGCCCTGCGCGCTCTGTCCGCCGCGCCGGGCGGGACGCGCCTGCTGTGGGCGAGCTCCGCGTCCGGGCAGTACCCGGTGCTGGTCGGCCGGGGGCTGCTGAGCGCCGGCGACGAGGACCGGCTGGGCAGGGTCTGGCCGCTGGATCGCTCGCGCTCGCGCCCGTTCTGCGTGAGCGACGAGAGCGTCCTGGCCCTATACGCCGAGCGCCTGGGGGCGCTGGCGGGGACGCTCGCGATCCCGCCGGGCGAGGGCCACAAGACGCTCGCGAGCGCCGAACGCGTGTGGCACGCGCTGATCACCGCGGACATGACCCGCGCCGATCACCTGGTGGCGCTCGGCGGCGGCGTGGTCGGCGACCTGGCGGGCTTCTGCGCGGCCACCTACCAGCGCGGCGTACCGGTCGTGCACGTGCCCACCACGCTCGTCGCCCAGGTCGACTCGGCCTACGGCGGCAAGACCGGGGTGGATCTGCCGCAGGCCAAGAACTACGTCGGCGCCTACCACCAGCCGGCGGGGGTGCTCGTCGACCCCGACACGCTCGCCACCCTGCCGCCCGCGGAGCTCGCGGCCGGCTGGGTCGAGGTGCTCAAGACGGCGCTGATCGCCGGCGGGGCGCTGTGGGAGGCCGTGGCCGGCGGCGGGGAGGTCGACGAGCGCATGATCCTGGCGTGCGCGCGCACCAAGCTGGCGGTCGTGGCCGCGGACGAGCGAGACGCGGGACGCCGCCAGGTGCTGAACCTCGGGCACACCGTCGGGCACGCGATCGAGACCGCCACCGGCTATGCCCGCTACCGCCACGGCGAAGCGGTCGGCCTGGGGCTGCTGGCGGCGCTGGCGCTGTCGGGTCAGGACGCTCTGCGCGAGCGCGTGCGCGCGCTGATGCTCGAGCGCGGGCTGCCGGTGGGGATCGATGATGATGTTCCGCTGGATGCGGTACTGCAGGCCGTCGCCCGCGACAAGAAGCGCGTGGGGGCACGCGTGCCGTTCGTGCTGGTGAGAGCGCCCGGCGAGGTCGAGTTCGGCTGCGAGGTTCCCTCCGAGGATGTCGCGGCGGCCGTTTCGGAGCTCGCGTCGTGAACGCTGCGAGAAACCGCGTCGAGGTCATGCACGGCGTCAACCTGGACCAGCTCGGGCGCCGCGATCCGCTGCTGTACGGGACGCTCACGCTGGCAGAGCTCGAGCGGCGCATAGAGGACGACGCGCGCGCGCTGGGCCTGGCCACGCGCTTCTTCCACACCAACCACGAGGGCGAGTTCGTGGAGCGCCTGCACTCCCTGCGCACAGACGCCGACGCGATCCTCCTGAACCCCGGCGCGTGGACCCACTACGCGTGGGCGATCCGCGACGCGCTGGAGATCGCCGGCCTGCCGGCGCTGGAGATCCACCTGTCCGATGTGCAGCACCGCGAGCCATGGCGCCGCGTCTCGGTCATCAGGGACCTCTGCTTCGCGACCATCTCGGGCCGCGGCCCGGACGGATACCGCGACGCGCTCGTGCAGCTGCGCGACGCGCTCGAGCGGGGCGAGGCGTGAGCGCGGCCCGCGCCGGGGGTGGGCGGGATCCGGATCCCGGGCGTGCGGCGCGGCTGGCGAGCGAGCTGGGCGAGCTGGCGCTCGACGCGCTGCTGGTCGACTCGCTTGTCAACGTGCGCTACCTGACCGGCTTCACCGGCAGCCACGCGCTCGCGCTGGTGGTGGGCGATGCGGCACGTGGGAAGATCGGCGCCCACCGCTTCCTCAGCGACTTCCGCTACGCGACCCAGGCGGCCGAACAGGTGCCGGACGCCTTCGAGCGCGAGATCGTCGCCGGCGATCTGCTCGAGGCGCTCGCCGCCGCGCTCGCGAACACGAACGGGCGGCTGGGCTTCGAGGAGGCGAGCCTGACGGTCAAGGGCCACGGGCGGCTGACGGAGCTGCTGGGGGATGGGTGGGAGCTGCGTCCCCTGCGCGGGCGTCGTGGAGCGGCTGCGCGCGGTCAAGGACGCGGCGGAGATCGCCCGTATCCGCGCCGCGAGCGAGCTGGCCGACGAGGCGCTGCGCGCGATCCTGGAAGACGGCGTGGTGGGCCGCGCCGAGCGCGAGGTGGCGATCGAGCTGGAGCTGCGCATGCGCCGCCTCGGCGCGCAGGCGCCGAGCTTCCCGTCGATCGTGGCCGCCGGCGCCCACGGCGCGCTCCCGCACGCCGAGCCGCGCGGGCAGGAGATCCCCCGGGACGTGCTCGTGACGATCGACTGGGGCGCCGCTGCACGATGGCTACTGCTCGGACTGCACGCGCACGTACGCCACCGGCGAGGGGATCTCCGCGCAGGCACGGGAGGTCTACGAGCTCGTGCTGAGCGCCCAGGAGCAGGGGCTGGCCGCGGTCAGGGCTGGACCCAGCGGCCGCGAGGTGGACGCGGTCGCACGCGCGGTGATCGAGCGGGCCGGCCACGGCGAGCACTTCGGCCACGGGCTCGGTCACGGCGTTGGCATGGAGATCCACGAGGGCCCCCGCCTGTCGCGTACGGCCGGGGAGGAGCCGCTGCGGGCGGGCAACGTCGTCACGGTCGAGCCCGGCGTCTACCTGCCCGGCGTGCTCGGCGTGCGGATCGAGGACCTGGTGGTCGTGGGCGAGGACTCTCAGGAGGTCTTGACGAGCCTGCCCAAGGCGCTCACGGTCATCTCGTGAGCGCGGTCGCCGGCGCCCGGTCCGAGGCGCGGGGCGAGCGCTGGACGGCCGGCTGAGAACAGGCGCAGGCCGAGCCACGCCGCGAGCGGCAGCGTCCACGCCAGGAAGAGCGCCGCCTGCGCGTCGGGGGTGATGCCGCGCGCGGAGAGTTCCTGCAGGCCGAGCCAAGGAAGCATGGTGCTCATCAGTACCAGCATCGGCGGGCGGCTCGCGCCGCGCACCTCCCAGGCGAGAAGTGCGATCGCGAAGGGCAGCATGTAGTAGCCGGTGTTCCAGGTGTCCAGCATGCAGCGGAGCAGCAGCACCAGCGCGAGCAGCAGCATGGCGCTGCGTTCACCCACCGCGCGGTGCCCACGGCGGCGCTGCAGCCACAGCGCCGCTGCCAGACCCAGTCCGATCGCGATGATCAGCGGGTGGCTGATCGTGCCGGTCCAGGTTGGACCGGTGCGGTATCCGTGCAACGGTATGTCGAACGCCCCATGCACCAGCGCACCGTGCGAGCCGAAGAACCACCACACCTGCCACGGCTGGAACAGTGCTCCACCTGGGACTGCCGCCGCGCGCGCGCTCGCCACGAATCCGCCCTGGGAGACAAGCACCAATGGTCCCAGTATCAGCGCGGTCACGATGCAAGCGCTCGCCACGCAGGTGACGATCGGCCCGCGCCCTCGCGCCAGGCCTCGTCGTCGCTTGGCTCCTGGCCGCGCGGGTAGCGCCAGCAGCACCGGCCCGGCCGCGAGCAGCGCCCACTCCTTGTTGGCAATCGCCAGCCCCAGCAGCACCCCCGCCCATATCGGCCGGTTGCGGCTCGCGAGCACGACCGCGGTGACGCACAGGCAAGCGCCCAGCACTTCCTCGGGATGGCCCAGTTCCAGCGCGCTCAGCATCATCGGGTTGGCCACGCAGACCGCCACCGCCACGGCCCGCGCAAGCGTTGAGCGGCGTTCGGTGCGCATTCGCGCGCACAGCCACACACCGAGCGCGGCAGCGGCGAGCAGGCAGGGCAGGGCGACCATGCGGTAGACGGCGAGCGCTCCGCCGCCCCACAGCCCCGGCAGGAGCGCGAACGGGGCTCGCTCGATCAGCGAGCCGCCGTAGGCGGGCGCGAGCCGCAGGAAGCCCAGGAGATGTCCGTGCACGAGCGCTTCGAACGCCGGGCGCGCCTCGGTTTCGTAGTCGTTCCACGCGAAGCCGTGCAGGCCGAGCCACGCCATCGCCGCGCAGCCGGCGGCCGCGACGAACGCGCACAGGGCATTCTCGCGCAGGCCTTGCCGCATAGGTTGGCATCGGCCTCCCGGCGGGAGGGCTTGAGCCCGCCGAAGCGAGTATGTTCGAGCCCACAGGCAGCCAACCAACGCTTACAGTCCAGGAGGTCTCGGTCCATCATGCCCTCGCTTCTAGACCTGACCAGCCAGGGGGATGTCGGCACCATCTCCGACGAGTCGAAGCTCTCGTCGGTCACGCTGATGACGCCTCAGCAGCTGTACGAGCTGTGGGAGCGCCAGAACTGGCAGTCGCACACGATCGACTTCAACGAGGACCGGCGGGACTGGGAGGAGATGGACGACGATCTGCGCCGGCGACTGGCGTGGAACCTGTCGTCGTTCTTCATCGGCGAGGAGCGCGTCACCACGCAGTTCTCGGGCCTGGTCATGGCCTATGAGAGCCAGAGCGAGGAGGCGTTCCTGACCACGCAACAGGTGGACGAGGCCCGTCACGCACAGCACTTCAACCGCTTCTACGAGCAGGTCATGGGCATCGACGGCACGTTCGAGGATCGGATGCGCCAGGCGCGCGGGGACCTCAACCCGGCGTTCATCGAGATGTTCGACGGGATCCTCGTCGACTGGGGACGGCGCCTGGTGGAGAACCCGCGCGACGTCGAGGCCAAGGTCGACTTCGTGACGCTGTACCACATGATCATCGAGGGCACGCTCGCGCTGACGGGCCAGTGGTTCCTGACCGACTTCATGGAACGCAAGCAGATCCTGCCGGGCTGGGTCGAGGGCTTCAAGCTCATCTCCCAGGACGAGCACCGCCACGTCGCCTACGGCACATGGCTCCTGCGCGAGAAGGCCAGCGACCCTGCGCTCAGGCAGCGCATCGCCGCGCGCGTGGCGGAGCTGATCCCGCTGGCCTCCGCGGTGCTCGTCCCGACCGGCGAAGATCCCGACAACTACACGATCCTGGACTACTCGATGGAGGAAACCAACACGTTCGCGTTCAACGCGCTGAACCGGCGGCTGAAGGTCATCGGGATCGACCTGGCCAGCCTCGCGGCGGCGGCGTAGCCCGCTACGCTGCGAGCACGTGATCAGCACCAACCAGTTCAAAAACGGCAACCACATCGAGGTGGAGGGCACGGTCTTCAAGATCCTCGAGTTCCAGCACGTCAAGCCCGGGAAGGGCGGGGCGTTCGTGCGGACCAAGCTGCGCAGGGCGTCCGACGGCAACGTGATCGACAGGACGTTCAGGGCGGGCGAGAAGTTCCGCGAGGTGCGCACGGAGTCCAGGGCGATGCAGTTCCTCTACGCGGACGGCGCGGACGCGCACTTCATGGACACCGAGTCCTTCGAGCAGATCGCGGTCCCGGAGCGCACCCTTCAGGACGCGCTGCGCTGGATCACGCCGAGCAGCGAGGTGGACGTGCTGTTCATCGACGACGAGCCGGCCGACGTGCAGCTGCCGAGCGCGGTCGATCTCGAGGTCGCCCAGACCGATCCGGGGCTGCGAGGCGACTCGGTGTCCGGCGGCGGCACCAAGCCGGCGACGCTGGAGACCGGCGCGGTCATCCAGGTGCCGCTGTTCGTCGAGCCGGGGCAGCGCATCCGGGTGGACACGCGCTCCGGCGACTACCTCGCGCGCGCCTGAATGCGCCGCTCCGATCAGCGCCGGGCCGCCGTGGTCGCGCTCTACCAGCACGACCTGACCGGCCGGCCGCTGGCGGAGACGCTGGGGGCCAACGCGTCGCTGTTCGCGCGGGCGCTGGCGCACGCGGCGGCCGACCGGGCGCAGGAGCTCGACGAGGTGATCGACCGCCACGCATACGGGTGGTCGGTGCAGCGGATCCAGCCGCTCGAGCGCAGCATCATGCGCGTGGCGCTGGTCGAGATGCTCCACCCCGACGCCGTCCCGGCCGATGAGCCGATACCGCCGGAGGGGGCGATCGAGGAGGCGGTCGAAAGCGCGAAGACGTTCTGCGGCTCCGAGGCGCCCGGCTTCGTCAACGGGGTGCTGGCGGCAGCGTTGCGCGAGGTGCGCGAGAATGCGCGGATCCAATGAGCAGCATCGAGCGCCTTGACGAGCTGATCGCGCGCCTGGAGCGCGCCGGCGAGCAGCTGCGCTCGGGCGAGCTGTCGCCGGACGCGGCGGCGAGCATGGTCGAGGACTGCGCTTCGCTGGCGACGCAGGCGGCCGCGGAGCTGGAGCAGCTGACGCGCGCCGAGGTCTCCGCCCCGGCACCCGGCCAGGACACCCTCCTATAGGACCCGCCCGCCCACCCGCCGGTTCGCTCACGCTGTGAACGCCAGCTACCCGGACCACCTGCGCGAGCAGGTCGAGCGCTACCTGCAGGACATGAGCTTCGCCGAGGAGCCGATCACGGCGGGGCTGGAGGAGGCGATGCGCTACTCGCTGCTGGCGGGCGGCAAGCGCATCCGCCCGGTGCTCGCGCTGGCGACCGCGCGCGCGGTCGGGCTGGAGCAGGGGGAGGTGCTGCCGCTGGCGGGCGCGATCGAGCTGATCCACACCTACTCGCTGATCCACGACGACCTGCCGGCGATGGACGACGACGAGCTGCGCCGCGGAGCGCCGACCTGCCACGTGAAGTTCGGCGAGGACGTGGCGATCCTGGCGGGGGACGGCCTGTACGCGGAGGCATTCCGCCACCTGCTCACCCACCAGCGCTCGGCGCCCGAGCGGGTGCTGGCCGCGGCCGCGGAGCTGGCCTCGGCGACCGGCGTGAACGGCATGGTTGGTGGGCAGTACGCGGACGTGAACCCGAGCACCCCGCCCGGTCCCGCCGCGCTGCGGCGGCTGCACGAGCTGAAGACCGGCCGTCTGATCGGCGCGTCGGTGCTCTGCGTACTACTGTTGAGGGGGAATCGAAGACGGTCCTGAGACGGCTCCCTTCCGCACGTTTGCCGCGGAGCTGGGCGTGCTATTCCAGATCGTGGACGACATACTTGATGTGACCGGCACAGACGATGCACTGGGAAAGCCACGAGGTAGCGATGAGCGTCACGGGAAGCGCACGTACGTGAGCGAGTTTGGAATCGATCGCGCCAGGGAGCTGGCGGCCGAGTCGCACCGGATGGCGCGCGAGGCGCTCGCCGAGGTCGCCGGCCGATTCGCCTCGCACGCCGAGCTCCATCGCACACCACGGCGGAGCTCGAGCGAATCGCGGACTTCATCTACACCCGCAGCTCATGAGCCTGCTGGAGAAAATCGACGGTCCCGAGGACCTGCGCGGTCTCTCCGAGCAGGAGCTCGCGCAGCTCGCGCAGGAGGTGCGCGAGCACATCATCGACACCGTCGGGGAGATCGGGGGCCATTTCGGCGCCAATCTCGGCACGTGCGAGCTGGCCGTGGCGCTGCACTCGCTGCTGGAGTCCCCGCGCGACAAGATCCTGTGGGACGTCGGCCATCAGGCCTACCCGCACAAGATCCTCACCGGCCGGCGCGATCAGCTGAGCACGATCCGCCAGTACGGCGGGCTGGCGCCGTTCTGCTCGAGGGCCGAGTCTCCGCACGACATCATGGGCGCCGGGCACGCCTCCACCTCGATCGGCTATGCGGTGGGGATCAAGGAGGGCATGCGCCACCTGGCGGAGGAGGCGGGTGGCTCCAAGACAGACGGGAAGGTCGTGGCGGTCATCGGCGACGGCGCGATGACCGGCGGAGTGGCGTTCGAGGCGATCAGCCAGGCGGGTGGGCTCGGCACGCCGATCGTGGTCGTGCTGAACGACAACGGCATGTCGATCGCCCCCAACGTGGGCGCGCTGTCGCGGTACTTCAACCGCGTGCGGCTCAACCCCAAGCTGTGGCGCGCGCGCGCGGGCGTGGAGGGCGGTCTGAAGAGCCTGCCGGGCGGGATCGGCGCCGCGTTCGAGCGGCTGGGACCGCACCTGAAGGAGTCGATCAAGGCGTTCTGGGCCCCCGGCCTGTGGTGGGAGGAGCTCGACTGGGCCTACATGGGCGTCGTGGACGGCCACGACGTGCGCGCGCTGCGCGAGGCGCTGCGCGAGGCGCTGGCGGCCGAGCGCCCGGTGGTGGTGCACATCGCGACGGTCAAGGGCAAGGGCTTCGCGCCCGCCGAGGAGGGCGGCCTGGAGGGGATGGAGAAGTGGCACGCGGCCAAGCCGAAGTCGATCCTCAACGGCTCTCCCACGCGCCCCGCGCCGGCGGCCAGCGGCTCGGGGCCGGACTCCGCGGGCGCGGCCCCGCCCCAGTACACGCAGGTCTTCGGCGAGGCGCTGGTGCGCGAATGCGAACGCGACGAGCGTGTGGTGGGCATCACCGCGGCGATGAACTCGGGGACCGGGCTGAACATCCTGCAGAAGGCCATGCCGGAGCGCTACTTCGACGTGGGGATCGCCGAGCAGCAGGCCATCCTGTTCGCCGCCGGCCTCGCGCTCGAGGGCGTCAAGCCGGTGGCGGCGATCTACTCCACGTTCCTGCAGCGGGCCTACGACCAGATCGTGCACGACGTCTGCCTGCAGAACCTGAACGTGGTGTTCGCGATGGATCGCGCGGGGCTCGTCGGCGACGACGGCCCGACCCACCACGGGGCGTTCGACATCGCCTATCTGCGCTGCCTGCCGAACATCGTGCTGATGGCTCCCCGGGACGAGGCGATGCTGGTGAACATGCTGCGCACGGCCCTGGAGTACGACGCCGGCCCGATCGCGCTGCGCTATCCGCGCGGAGCAGGGACGGGCACGCCGCTTCCGAGCCTGGCGGCGCCGATAGCGATCGGAACGGGCGAGATCCTGTGCGAGGCGGATGACGTGGTCGGACCGTCCGCTCTCGCCTCCGCTCACGCCGGCAGGCGCGTGGCGCTGATCGGCTATGGCAGCGGCGTCGGCAAGGCGCTCGCCGCCGCGGAGGAGCTGAGGCGGCATGAGATCGCGGTGACCGTCGCGGACGCCCGCTTCGCCAAGCCGATAGACGCGGGCCTCATGGCCCAGTTGGCGGCCGAGCACGACCTGCTGGTGACGGTCGAGGAGGGCGTGCTGGCCGGCGGGTTCGGCTCGGCGGTGTGGGAGACGCTCAACGACGCCGGTGTGACGCCACGGATCCTCAGGGTGGGGCTCCCCGATCGGTATGTGACGCACGGGAAGCCCGCGCTGCTGCACCAGGAGGTCGGTTTCACGGGCGAGCGCATCGCCGAGCGCGTGGCTGCGGCCATATCCGATCGCGGGCACCGGCGGCACACAGCCCACGGGGCCGGGTCGGTCCAGGGGACCGGGTCCCGAGGGGCTGGGTCGGCGATCGTGGGCGCCTGACCGAGCTCCCTTTGCCTGACCGAGCTCCCTTTAAATGAAACGACCCGCCGGGGAAAGCGGGCCGTTCCGAGAGGAGGGATTCAGAGAGTGGATATTGCGCTCTCGATCGCACTCTACAATGCCCCCGTCGGACGGGGTGTGATATCGATCACATAAGCGCGCGAGAGCGCCCGGCGGCTTCGCCCTGGCAGGTGCGCCCGATGCACCGGGTGTAGTTGTGTGTAAGGGTTCCTCCGCGATGGGCAAGCGCCGCCTCGACACCCTGCTGGCCGAGCGTGGACTGTTCCCATCGCGCAGTCGAGCGGCCGCGTCGGTGATGGCGGGAGAGGTCTATCTGGAACCCGCCCGCCCGGGCGAGCGCCGCGCGGCCAAGCCCGGCGAGCTGGTCGACGTCGAGACGCATGTGCGGGTCGTGGAGCGCCCGGCGTTCGTCTCACGCGGCGGGATCAAGCTCGCCAACGCCCTCGCGGCCTGCGGGCTGGGGGTGCAGGGCCGGCGCGCGCTGGACGTGGGCGCCTCGACCGGCGGGTTCACCGACTGCCTGCTCCAGCGCGGAGCCCGCCAGGTGATCGCTGTGGACGTCGGCTATGGGACCCTCGACTACCGCCTGCGGACCGATCCGCGGGTGTCGGTCATGGAGCGCACCAACGCCCGGACGCTGACGCCCGAGATGCTGGCGGCGGCGAGGCCCGGAGGAGATGCCCCGCCGGATCTCGCGACGATCGACGTGTCGTTCATCTCGCTGCGCAAGGTGCTCGGCGCGGTCCTGGGATGCCTGGCCCGCCCCTACGACGTCCTCGCCCTGGTCAAGCCGCAGTTCGAGCTCGGGCGCGGTCGTGTCGGCAAGGGGGGAGTGGTGCGCGACGCGGATGACCGGCGGGAGGCGCTGATCGGCGTCGGCGAGGCGGCCCTCGAGCTGGGCGCGGCGGTGGTCGGCTACCACTCCTCGGGGCTGCCCGGGCCGAAGGGCAACCGCGAGACGTTCCTGTGGCTGACCGACCCCGCGGGCGCACGCGGGTCGCGGGACCGGGCGGAGCTCGAGCCGATGGCGCGCGAGGTCGAGCCGTGAGAGAGATCACGGTGCTCACCCACCGCCGCCCCGACGACACCGAGACGGCGCTGGAGCTGCTCGCAGCGCGCGCGGCGCAGGCCGGCGTGACGCTGCGCCTGGATGAGGAGGAGACGCGCAAGCACGCGCTGACGGCCGCTCCGGGGCTGGCGCTGGGCGCGCCGGCCAAGGACGACGTCGAGCTGTGCGTCGTGCTCGGCGGCGACGGGACGATCCTGCGCGCGCTCCAGCGCTACGCGGGCACCGGCGTCCCCGTCTTCGCGATCAACTTCGGCGAGATCGGCTTCCTGGCGACGGTCGAGCCGCAGGACATCGAGGACGGCATCCGCCGCGCGCTGAGCGGCGACTTCGAGCTGCTGCGCCTGCCGGCGATCGTGCTCGGCGAGCACGGCCGGGCAGCCAGCGCTGGACGCGACGCAAGCGCCGTCCAGATGGCGATCAACGATGTGGCCATCCATCGCAAGGTGGGCGAGCGCGTCGCCGAGCTCGCGTACGCGCTCGACGGCGAGGAGGTGGGAAGCGTGCGCTGCGACGGCCTGGTGGTCGCGACCCCGGCGGGGTCGACCGGCTACAACCTGGCCAACGGCGGGCCGGTGATGGCGTGGGGGGTCGAGGGGTTCGTGGTGTCGTTCATCGCCCCCCACTCGATGACCGCGCGCGCGCTGGTGGTCGCGCCGGATGACCGCATGACGATCTACAATCGCTCGCGCGAGCCGCTCGACGTGGCCGTGGACGGGCGTCCGGCCGGGGAGATCCCGCCCGCCGGGGGGATCGAGGCGCGATTCGTCAACGACGTCGGCACGATCGCCCAAGTGCCGGGCTCGTCGTTCTACCGTCGCCTGCGCGAGAAGTTCGGTCGCCTATCCAGCTGAGCGGCCAGGCCGCTCAGGCCACGCGCGCGCTGTCATGCTCGGCCACGGCCGCGGGGTCGGCGGGGCCGGTGCGGTGCATCGAGGCGATGAACTCGTCGAGCTGGACCCTCGAGAAGCGCCGCTGGCCCCCCGGGGTCCTGTAGCAGCCGACGTGGCCGGCGTCGGTCCAGCGCCGGACGGTGGCCAGCGAGACACCCAGGTAGCGGGCCGCCTGGGAGCTCGTGAAGACGAGCTGGCGCTCGTTGCGTGGTTGGGAGGACGACGCGGAGAGGGGCATTTGCTGACCTCGATCGGTTGGGGTCGCTTCATGTTTCGTCAGCTGCGGCGCGGAACTTGAGCGCCGCTCAGCTTTGTGGACGTTTGGCCCGTTCCGGAGCGCCAGTGCACGGGTCGGGCCCGGTCGCGCCCGTCCCCGCGAGGCCGGACCGCTCGCTGGGCGTTGCAAGCGTTCGTGCACAAATCTCCGCAGTGTGCATCTTTCCGGCCCATCAGCTAGCATCTCTACCCGAACCTACTCAACGAGGCGGCGAATGAACTGGTGGCGGCCTCGCAACCTGACCAGAAGCGGGAGAAGGAGACTCAAATGACACTTACGGAATGGCGCGGTCATTGAGGTAGGAGTTGGTACATCGGCGGCCACAGTGGCCGCCGATGACGTTTGAGGGCGCCGGCGAGGTGCTTGGCGCCCTCAGCCTTTGTTCAGGGCGCGGCGGCTGAGACCCCGTACGGTCGAGCGCCAGTCGCGATGAACGGGGTGCGCGGGCGCGTCGCTCGCAGGGTGCGATGGTGCGCCGGCCGAGCGCGGCTCGGCCATCTGGCGCACCCGCCGCTCGAAGTCGAGCTCGATCTCGAAGTCGGCGTCGCCGGCGAACGCGGCCCCTTCGCGCTGCAGCATCGCGATGAAGCTCTCGACCAGCTCACCATCGAGCTGACCGGCGGCGGCGGCGTTGCGCAGCTCCGACATGGCCTCGTCGTTGGTGATCGGCGATTGGTAGTCGCGCCCGGTGGTCATGGTGTCGTACGTGGAGCAGGTCGCCACGATGCGCGACGCCAGCGGTATCTCGTTCCCGATCAGCCCCGCTGGGTAGCCCTTGCCGTCGATCCGCTCGTGGTGGTAGAGGATCGCCTCGGCGACCTCCCCGTACCCGTCGAGCGCGCCCACCAGTATCGCGCCCTCCTGCGGGTGGTCCTTGACGATCGCCAGGTCCTCCTGCCTGACGACCTCGGCATTGAGGACGTGGTCGGGCCACACGAACTTGCCGATATCGTGCAGCAGGCCGGCCATGTGGATGACTTCCTGTTCGTCTTCGCTGCAGCCAACCTCGGCCGCCAGAGCTTTCGCGTAGCGCCCGACCGCTGCCGCGTGCCGACCGGTCGTCCGGTCGCGCTTGCCCAGCGCCCTCACGAGCGTCCTGAGCACCCCCAGCTGCAGCCCGACCAGCTGCCTGGAGCGTCCCTCCAGCTGTTCGGCGCGCTCCTCCGAGCGCAGCAGCGCGACGGTGAGGTGCCGGAAGATCACCAACATCACGAGGGCGCCGAGCAGAATCGGCAGCCCCAGGTTCGTATAGGCGACCGCGAGGATCGTCGCGAGCGCGCCCACCGCCAGCTGCCCGGGGAGCACGGGGAAGAACAGCTCGCTGATCTCGGCGCGCAGCGAGCGGCCCTCCGCGATGTGCACGTCCAGCGCGACCATGACGGCGTTCAGGCCGGTCGCGACCACGAACACGCCGAAGACGATCAGGCCGAAGGTGACGCCCTGCGTCATGCGCAGATTGCGCGGATCGTGGACGTTGCCCGCCAGCGCCTGCACCATCAACGCCCCCGTGAACAGGACCACCGCGTAGGTGGTGAGGTTGCCCAGCCAGAAGGCCGGGCGAAGACGCCTGCGGAAGGACGCGAGAGCCTCGACGGCGATGCCGAACGCCACGGCCGGCGCCGGCCCCAGCAGGCTCATGGCAAGCACCAGCGCCACGAACGACGGGTTCAGAACCCCGCTGTGGGTCTCGATCGTCAGCCACTCGCCGACCAACGTGATCGCGAGCAACACCCCGACCAGCGCGAGCGGTCGCCATTCTTCGGTGTGCGAGAGCCACGCGGCCGCGCCGACCGTGCCCGCCAGGAGCAACACCTCGGCGCCCCAGAAAAGTCGTCTCTTGAGCTTGGGTGTGTCCATGCCGTCGGCTCCGTCGTACTTAACGACCGACACGGCGTGGCACTTGAGGGGCTTAACGTCACGGGCGCTCGCGGGCGGGCGCCCGACCCGGGCGGACCGTCACTGCAGCGCGCGCTCGTGCGCCGCGGGCTCGATCCATCAGCCCGTCGAGATCTCCGCTGCGGGGGCGGGCGCTGCCCCGGGCGCGGGCTCGATCCCCGCGCGCATGACCACCAGCAGCGCCGCCGCTGTAGCCGCCGTGCCCAGTCCGATCACCAGGAACGCGACCCTCGGCGAGCTCAGCGCCACGAGAGCGCCCCCGAGCGGCACGCCGATCGCCAGCGACAGCGCGCCCAGCGATTCGACCGCGCCCATCAAGCGCCCGTGCAGGCGCTGTGGAGTGAGCCGCTGCACGATGCTGTTCAGCGCCGGCAGCTCGACCCCGTTTCCGATCCCCCCGACCAGCGCCGCGGCGCACGCGAGCGCCACTGACGGCGCCGCAGCGAAGCCCACGTAGCTAAGCCCGACCGCGAGCGTGCCCGCGCTGAGCATCGCCGGCAGCGGGCGGCGAACCATGCGCGCGAACACCAGGCTGCCGAGCACCGCGCCGGCTCCCCACGACGCCAGCAGCAGGCCGAAGCCGCCTGCGCCGGCCTTGAGCGTCGCTTTCGCGTACGTGACCTCGATCGGCGCACCGGACTCGAAGAAGACGATCGCGATCGCCTCGACCAGCAGCAGCGGGCCCAGCGTCGGCACCTCGCTGATGTGCCTCCACGCCTCGCGCAGGCGTGTGCGCACGGAGTCGCCGGCCGCCTCCTCCACGTGAGGGTGCAGGTCCAGGAGCAGCGCGCCGCAGAGGAGGAACGAACCCACGTCGATGAACAGCGCCGCGGGCGCCCCGGCGGAGGCGACCACGGCACCGCCCAGCGCCGGACCGACCACGAACGTCGCCGCAAACGTGACGTTCAGAGCCGCGTTCGCCCTGCGCTCGGCCTCGTGCGCCCCGTGCTCGAAGCTCCCGTCCCGCTCGGCCGCGTGAACGGCCCGCTCTTCGTAGTGATCGCGCGCCGCCCGCGCCACCTCAGCGCGCAGCAGCGCGCTCGCCGCGAGTGCCGCCGTCCCGTCGAGCGCCGCCACCAGCAGCAGCGCCGGCAGCCAGAAGTGCCAGAGCAGGACCGCCAGCAGCGCCGTTGCGAGCGCCTCGAAGAAGTACAGCCCGCTCAGCTCCCGACGACGGCTGGAGGCCTCGACCTTCGCCACGAGGGCCGGCACAACAAACGCCGGAAGCGCCTGCCAGGCCACCAGCAGGCTCGCGACGGCGAGCGCGCTGTGCGTGTGGTCGTACACCGCGACCATCAGCGCGACCACGCCGAACCAGGTGCCCAGCCGGTTAACCGTGTAGCCGAGCAGGATCCTGCGCAGCCGCGGCGAGGAGAGCGCAGATGGCACGCCGCCACGCTAGCGCGTGACCGCGACGACGTCGAGCGATGCACAGCCTCGATACAACCGCTGCGGAGTCGACCGTGCCACTGGATCAGGTGTCCACTCGCACGTTGGATCAGTCCTGTCGAGCCGCTACCGTCCATTCTGATGGATGCCGGCTCTCCAGGGGTGACTCGACCGATCGACGTGATCATCGCCGACGACCACGCCGTCGTCCGCGATGGCATCCGCGCCGTCCTGCAGCGCGAGGGGGGCGAGTTCCGCGTGGTGGCCGAGGTCGCGGACATCCCGACGATGATCCGCGAGGTGCGTGAGCGCAAGCCGGACCTGCTGACGCTCGACCTGACGATGCCCGGAGGCTCGAGCCTGGGTGCGCTGGCGTCCTGCTTCATCGCCCATCCCACGCTCGCGGTCGCGATCCTGACGATGCGCGAGGATCCCGAGTACGCCCGCCAGGCGCTCCGCGCGGGGGCGCGCAGCTACGTGCTCAAGGAGGCCGAGCCCGCGGAGCTGCTGCAGGCGTTTCGGCTGGCGGTGGCCGGCGGCAACTACCTGCATCCCAGGCTCGGTGCGCTCATGGCCACCGGCGAAGACGGCATCACCGACGGAGTCGTGTTGAGCGAGCGCGAGCGCGAGGTGGTGCGGCTGATCGCCAACGGCTTCACAAACCCCGAGATAGCCGAGCAGCTCAACGTCGCCGAGCGCACCGTCAAGACCTACCGCGCCCGCGCGATCGAGAAGCTCGGCTTCTCCTCGCGCGCGGAGATAACCGCATACGTGCGGCGCACCGGCCTGGCTGATTAGGTCTGAGAACCGGCCTGCCGGCCGGGTGGATGGGTCGCGTGGCTGTCCGCCCGACGCGCGCGTCGACCTTCGGCGTGGTCGCGCGCCGGGGCTGTACTCTCGGTCGATGACTTCCACCGAGTCGAGCGTTCCCGCCGAGGGCCACCGGCTGACGGAGATCTCCCCGCGGGCCTTCCAGCATCCGGCCGACCGCGCGGCCACCGCCGCGCTCGGATCGATCCCGTACCTCGACACGGTGGTGCGCAAGCTGATCGAGCTCGGCTACGAGCGGGCGCTGCGCCAGGCTTATCTGGGCTCCTCGGTGCGCCTGTCCGAAGAGCAGCTGGGGGAGGTGTGGCGCGATCACGCGCTCGCGTACGCCACGCTGGACATGGGAGAGGCCCCCGACCTCTATCTCAGTCAGTTCCCGATGCCGAACGCGCTGGCGATCGGCGCGCGCAGGCCGATCGTCGTGGTGCAGTCGGAGCTGCTGCAGCTGCTCGACGGTCCCCAGCGCCGGGCGGTCTTCGCACACGAGGCGGCCCACATCCTCTCTGACCACCAGCTGTACCGCACGGCGCTCACGATCCTTGTGCTGATGACGCGCAGCGCGCGACTGCCGCTGCCGCTGTCGCCGGTGCGCTCGGCGCTGATGGAGTGGGGCCGGGCGACCGAGCTGAGCGCCGACCGCGCCGCCGCGCTCGTCACGCGCGACCCGCTCGCCGTGTGCCGCACGCTGATGTCGATCGCCGCCGGGGCGATGGTGGAGCAGCTCGACCTCGACGCATTCATGCGCCAGGGGCTCGATTACAAGGAGAAGGGCGGCGCGCTCGAGCGCCTGACGCGGCTGATGCTCGACCTCGGGGTCACACACCCGATGGTGGTCAAGCGCACGCACGAGCTGATGGCGTGGGTGCACTCGGGCGAGTTCGACCGCATCGTCGACGGCGAGTACCCGCGCCGAGGCGAGCCCGTCGACGCTCGCGCCGACAGCGGCGAGGCGGTCTCCTTCTACGCCGAACGTATCCGCGACGGCTTTCGCGACGCCGGCGAGTCGATCAACTCCGTCGGCAAGCAGCTGGCAGGGTGGCTGCGCAGGGACGGCGGTGAGGAGCGGGGCGAGGAGGAGCAGCAGGGTGACGAGGCGGGAGCGGGGGAGCAGTCCTGACTGGTGTCGGCCGGTGTGGTGACCGGCGCCACCGAGGCTGTGCGAAGGACGTCGCGATCGCGTCTCCCAAAACGGTAATCCACACCGGCCTGGCCAGGACGCCGGCGGTCAGCCGGAGTGCTTGGGGCGCCCGGCCAGGGGCACCGTCAGGCGCATGACGGTCCCGCGTTCGGGCGCCGGGGCGAACTCGAGCTCGCCTCCGACCAGCTCCGCGCGCTCGCGCATCCCCGACATCCCGAAGCCTCCCTCCAGGCCGTCGCCGCGCGGACCCAGCCGCCCTGCGTCCGGCAGTCCGCGGCCGTCGTCGGTGACCGACGCACGGATAACACCGTCGCGCTCGCTGACGCTGATCACCGCGCTGGTCGCCCGCGCGTGGCGGCCGACGTTCGTGAGCGCCTCCTGCACGACCCGGTAGATCGTGCTCTCGAGCTCGGGGTCCAGGCGCCGGCTGCCGTTCTCCCCCTCCGGGGACGATGCCGCGCTCGCGTCCCCCGCCTGGCCGGGTTCCCGGCCGAGATCGATCTCCGTCCTGACCTCCAGCCCGTCGACCGCCTGCGCGCGCCTGGCCAGCGCCTGCAGCGCGGCCTCGAGCCCGAGATCGTCGAGTGCCGCGGGCCGCAGCTCGGTGATCAGGTGGCGCAGGCCGTCGATCTCCGTGCCCAGACCCTCCAGCGCGGCGTCCACGGCATCGCTCAGCGCCTGCTTGTCGTCCAGGTCGCGGGCGTTGGCCAGCTGCAGGCGCAGCGCGCCGATGCCCTGGATGCTCTCGTCGTGGATCTCGCGTGCCCAGCGCTTACGCTCGTGCTCGCGCGCTTGCATGCCGTAGCGCAGCCGTTCGATCTCGACCGAGCGCTCGGCTGCCAGACGCTGCGCGACGCTCGACGCGAACGCGCGCAACGCCTGCCGGTCGGGCTCGCGAAAGCTTCCTGCGGCGCGCAGCGCGATCACCAGGCCGCCGCCCTGGCCCTCCATGCTCAACGGCTCGACCAGCACCGCGCGCGCCTCCAAGCCGAGTTCGTGCAGCCACGCCGCCTCCTGGCCCCGGGGACGATCCAGCGACACCGCCTTGCCCTCGAGATACAGCGCCCCCAGCGCGCTGCCGTGCACCGGCATGATCCGCAGGCGCACAGACCCGCTGCCGCTGCAGGCGGCGACCCGCAGCTCGCCGCGCTCCTCGATCACCACCAACAGCGTGCTTGCGTCCAGCAGCGCCAGGCCACGATCGGCCATGAGACGCAACAGCCACAACTCTGATCCGGAGAGCACCGGACAGGAATTATGGACCCCCCGCGCGTCCGAGCGCGGGAGGAAAGCTGCCATGGGTGCGCGCCGTCGCAGGCTCCGCGGGCTGGCGGGGCGGCGGTGCGGCGCTGTCGTGCGCCGCCGGATCGCTGGCAGCCTGATCCCCGTTGACGCTGCGCACCGCGGCGCGCGCGCGTGCCAGCAGCGCCTCTGCGCTCACGTCTTCCCGCCACGCCGCCAACCCCACCGAAATCTGCAGCGGTTGGCGCGTGCCCCGGGCTTCGACCTTGATCGTGCGCAGCCGCTCGAGCGCACGCCTGCCCACGATCTCTCCCCGCGGGCCGTCGGCGCCGGGCAGGATGATCAGCAGATCGTGATCCGAGCCCCGCCCACCCCACCCGCCCCGGCCGATCCGGTCGAACCGGCGCAGCTCGCGCCGCAGCGCTCCCTCCACGTATTCGAGTGTCTGCTCGCGCAGCTCGCTCCCGTGCTCGCGCGTCATCTCCTCGAGGTTGTCGATCACGACCAGCAGGCAGCTCAGCTGGGTGCCGTGGCGTTCGGCGCGGCTCACCTCCTCCTCCAGGCGCTCGCGCAGCGCCGCCGGCGTCAGGCAGTCGATCCCGCCCGGCGGGAGCCGATCGGAGCGCGGATAGGGGTCGCTGGCAGCCATGCCTGTAGCGGACGAGTGTACGCCGGGATAGTGTGTCCGTTCCTGGACCGCTCGTACGGATTATGCCCGCCCCGGAGCACGTGGGCAAGTGGCGCCGGCTCGCGGCCACGGAGGGATCCTCCGGGCGAGGGCGCGCGCGGGCGATCCGTCCCCATGCGCTGGTAGACCACCTGAGGTGCTGCAAGAGCTTCGCGTCGAGAACCTCCTGCTGATCGAGCAGGCCCAGCTGCGGCTGGCACCCGGATTGAACGTGCTCACCGGCGAGACCGGCGCCGGCAAGACCATGCTGGCCCATGCCCTCGACCTGCTCCTCGGCGGGCGCGCCCGGCCGGGGATCGTGCGCCCTGGAGCCAGCGAGGCATACGTCGAGGGGATCTTCGATCTCCCCGAGCGCGTGCGCGAGGAGCTCGGCGAGCGCTTGAGCTCAGACGCCGAGGAGCTAGCGCTCGCCCGCCGCGTGGGCGCGGACGGGCGCACCCGTGCCTACCTGGGCGGCCGCTCGGCCACCGTCGGCGACCTGCGCGACGTCGGTGGAGCGCTGCTGGCGTTCTACGGACAGCACGAGCACCGCAAGCTCACCCTGTCCGCCGCCCAGCTGGAGATCCTCGACGGCCTCTGCGCAGGAGACCAGGCCGGGCGCCTGCGTGCGTGTGCGCAGGCGCTGGCGCAGACGCGGCTGCTGGAAGGGCGGCTGCGGACCCTGCGCGAGCTCTCCTCCCAGCGCGAGCGCGAGCTCGACCTGCTCGAGTACGAGCTTGCCGAGATCGACGCGCTGGCGCCCGACGAGCGCGAGCACGAGCAGCTGCTCGCCGCGCGCGAGCGTCTGCGCAGGCTCGACGCGCTCCGCGCGGCCGCGGGTGCGGCGGCGGAGGCGCTGGCGCCGGACTCGGGCGAGGTCCCCGGCGCCGCGCAGCTCGCGGCCGCTGCCGTGGGGCGGCTGGACGCCCTCGCCGGCGTCGACCCCGCGCTGGATGCCCTGGCCGAGCGCATGCACGCCGTGATCATCGAGTCCCAGGATCTGGCCGTCGAGCTGCGCGACCATTGCGAGCGGGCGACGACGCACGGCCTCGACGGCGTCCTTGGCGGGCTGGGTCCCGACGATGGGGTCCTCGGCCAGCTGGGTCCGGACACGCTGGACGCCCTCGAAGAGCGCCTCGCCGCGATCGAGCGCCTCGCGCGCAAGCACGGCGGCAGCGTTCAGGCGGTGCTCGACTATGCGGTGCACGCCCGCGCGCGTCATCAGGAGCTGGCCGGGGCGGAGGTGGCGCTGGCGCAGGCCACCGAGCAGCTGGGCGACGCCCGCGCGGCGCTCGAGCGCCACGTGCTGTCGCTGCGCCGGGCGCGCGAGGCTCGCCGCACGGAGCTTCGCGCTCGCGGTGCGCGAGCAGCTCGCCTCGTTGGCGATGGGGGACGCCACCTTCGGGGTGGTCCTCGGCGAACGTGAGCCGGGCCCCTCCGGCGGGGACTCGGTCGAGTTCATGATCGCGCCCAACCCCGGAGTGCCGGCGGGACCGCTGCGGGAGATCGCCTCCGGCGGGGAGCTCTCGCGTGTCATGCTCGCGGTGATGAGCGTCGCCAGCGCCTCCCTGGCGGACGCGACGCTCGTCTTCGACGAGGTCGACGCCGGCATCGGCGGCCACACCGCGCGCGTCGTCGGCGCGCGCCTGCGCGAGCTCGGGGAGCGCAGGCAGGTGCTGTGCATCACCCACCTGCCGCAGATAGCCTCGCTCGGCGCCCGCCACTTCTCGATCGTCAAGGACACCAGCGCCGACCCGACGCGCGCCACGGTGCTCCAGCTCGGCGAGGGCGAGGTGGTCGCCGAGCTGGTGCGCATGCTTGGCGCCAAGAGCGACGACACGGCCGCGCGCCGCCACGCGCGCGACCTGCGCCGCGCGGCCTGAGCGTCCGCAGGCGCTGCGCTTTACGCCTGTGGGCTACTCTCGCACTGTGGCCGCTACGCGATCCATGGGGCACGGGCACGGGCACCCAGTCGGGACGGCCGGGCCCGGGACGGCTGGCGACGCAACGGCCGGGTCGGGCCATCCGCGGCCGGCGAGCAGGCCGGTCTCCGGCGCGGAGCCTGCGCCCGCGTGGATCGTTGCCGGTCCGGTGCGACCGGGCAGGCGGACGAAGGTGCTCGTCAAACATCTGGTCCGCGGCGACGTCGCGCTGATCGACCACCTGGATATCGATCGCGTCTCGGCCGAGGAGCTGATCGCCGCGGGCGCGGTCGCGGTGCTCAACTGCAGCCCGTCGTCCGGTGGCTCCTATCCGAACCTCGGCCCGCAGCTGCTGGTGGAGGCGGGCATCGTGCTGGTCGACCTGCCCGACGACTCGCTGTTCGACGCGCTCTCCGACGGGGACCCGGTCGTGCTTCGGGCGCTCCCTCCTGCCGGCAATCTGGTTGACGGATCCGCCCGCCCCGCCCGCGCGGAGGTGCTGCGCAGGGGGGAGCTGCTGGCCCAGGGCGAGGTGCTCGATCTCGAGCGCGTGTGCGCTGAAACGGAGGTCCGGCGGCGCGAGATAGGGGAGGCGCTCGAGCGTTTCGCCCACAACACCATCGAGCACATGCGCGAGGAGCGCGAGCTGCTGGCCGGCAGGATCCAGCTGCCCCGCTTCGCCACCGACTTCCGCGACCGCCCGACGCTCGTGGTCGTCCGCGGCGTCGGCCACCAGCGCGACCTGCGCGCCCTGCGGCCCTTCATCCGCGACATGCGCCCCGTGCTGGTCGCCGTCGACGGCGGCGCCGACGCGCTGCTCGAGGAGGGCCTGACGCCGAGCATGATCGTCGGCGACATGGACTCGGCCGGCGAGGCGGCGTTGCGCTGCGGCGCGGAGCTCGTCGTGCACTCCTACCCCGACGGGCGTGCGCCCGGTCGCCAGCGCCTGGAGGAGCTCGGCCTGCCGTTCAAGCTCGTCCCGGCGCCCGGCACCAGTCAGGACGTGGCGATGCTGCTGGCCGCCGAGAAGGGCGCGCGGCTGATCGTCTCGGTGGGTTCGCAGCTCAACCTCGTCGAGTTCCTCGACCGCAACCGCAAAGGCATGTCCTCGACCTTCCTCACGCGTCTGCGCATCGGCGAGATCCTCGTCGATGCCAAGGGCGTGAGCCGTCTCTACCGACCCCGACCGGGCCTGGCGCCGCTGCTGGCGGTGATCGCCGCCGGGCTGATCGCGCTGATCGCCGTCGTCTGGATGAGCCCCGCCCTGCGCGACGTGGCTGAACTGCTCTGGCTGAAGCTGCAGATGCTGGCCGATGTCTCATCGGTCGGCGCCGGCTGACCCCACCCCGGGTGCGCGCTCTCCATGTTCGACTTCCGCTACCACGCGCTCTCGCTGGCGGCGGTCCTGTTCGCGCTGGCGCTCGGCGTGCTCCTGGGCGTGGCGATCGGCGACTCGAACCTGGTGTCCTCGGCCAAGAACGGCATCGTCCACAACCTCGACTCCGAAGTCAGCCAGGCGCGCCGGCAGGCGGGCAAGGTCAAGGAACGGCTCACAAACGAGGAAGCGTTCGCGAACGGCCTGTATCCGCTCGCGGTGCACGAACTGCTGGCCGGGCGCACCATCGGGCTGGTGTTCCTCGGCGCCTCCTCCGACCAGGTCGACGCGCTGGTGCGCACGGCCGTCGCCCAGGCCGGCGGTGACGTCACGACCGTCGTGGCGGTGCGCGAGCCGCTCGATCTGTCTGGCATCTCCCATGAGGCGGCCGGAACGCACTTCGCGCCGCTCGCCGGCTCCACCCAGCTCGTGGAAAGCTTCGGCGATCTGATCGGCCGCCAGCTCGTCAGCGGCGGGCCGCTGGTCGACCGCGAGCTGATCAGCCGGGTGCGCGCCAGCCTGCTGAGCGCCTTCGACGGGCAGCTCACGCGCCTGGAAGGGCTGGTCGTGATGCGCGCCGAACCGTCGGGCATGAGCGCCGAACAGAGCGAAGCCTGCGCCGCCCTCGAGTCGGGCCTGCTCGCCGGCGTGACAGCCGCCAGCGTCCCCATGGTGGGCGTGGAGCTGAGCAGCACCGAACCGTCGCAGATCCCCTGGTACAAAGGCAAGGGTCTCTCCAGCGTCGATGACCTCGACAACCTGGCTGGCCAGGCCGCGCTGGACTACGCCCTCGCCGGAGACCGTGGCACGTTCGGCATCAAGTCGACAGCCGACTCGCTGCTGCCGAGCCTCACCACGAGCGCCTCTCAGCCTTGAAGCGCGTCCGCCGGCGCCGCTAGCTTCCATACATGCACGCCCTGCCCTTCCTCATCGCGCTGGTGAGCGCCGCGATCCTCGCTCCGCTGCTGCTGCGCGCGCTCAGCGAGGCAGACCACACCAGGACCAACTACCGTCAGCGCGCGCTCCCGTTTCCCTTCGGCGTGCTCACGCTCGCGGCGGCGCTGCTCGCGCTGATCCCGCTGACGCTGCTGCAGCGGCTGGCGTCCACCCGGGTCTTTCACCCCGAGCTGCTCCCGATCGCCGTGTACGCGCTCGGCGTCCTCGCCCTGGGGCTCCTCGACGACACGCTCGCCCGGGATGTCTCCGGCGGGGAGGGTCGCGTGCACCAGCGCGGCTGGCGCGGTCACGGCGCGGCGGCGCTGCGGGGCGAACTGTCCACGGGCACGCTCAAGGCCGCCGGCTCGCTCGGTCTGGCGCTGCTGGCGATGAGCTACCTCGGCCTGTCCAACGGGCGCTGGCTGCTGGCGGCGGGGGTGCTCGTGCTGGCGACCAACGTGTTCAACCTCCTCGATCTGCGTCCGGGGCGCGCGACCAAGGCCTTCGTGCTGCTGGGCGCCGGCCTGGCGATCGGCTCGGCCGACCTGCGCCCGCTGTGGGCGCTCGGCCTGTTCGCCGCGCCGGCGCTCGTCGCCGGCCTCTACGACCTGCGCGAGCGGGCCATGCTCGGCGACACCGGCGCGAACCTGCTGGGAGCGCTCGCGGGCCTGTGGCTGGTGCTGACGCTGTCCGGCACCGGCCAGCTCGTGGCGCTCGCGCTGCTGGGCGCGATCACGCTCTACGGCGAGCTGCGATCGATCTCCACGCTGATCGAACGGACGCCACTTCTGCGCCAGCTAGACTCCTGGGGCAGGCCCACATGAGCATGCACCACTCCGACCGCCACGCCCAGGCGCCCAGCAAGACCCGGTTCATCTTCGTGACCGGCGGCGTCGTTTCCTCGCTCGGCAAGGGGATAGCGGCGGCCTCGCTCGGGCGACTGCTGGTCTCGCGCGGGCTGACGGTCGGTCTGCAGAAGTTCGACCCCTACATCAACGTCGACCCGGGCACCATGTCGCCCTACCAGCACGGCGAGGTGTTCGTGACCGAGGACGGCGCCGAGACCGACCTGGACCTCGGGCACTACGAGCGCTTCACCGACGCCAACACGAGCAGAGCCTCCAACGTCACAGCGGGGGGCGTCTACGACACGGTCATCCGCCGCGAGCGCCGCGGCGACTACCTCGGAGGCACCGTGCAGGTAGTGCCGCACATCACCGACGAGATCAAGCAGCGGATCGCGCTGATCGCCGAGTCCAGCGACGTCGACTTCGTGATCACCGAGATCGGCGGCACGGTGGGCGACATCGAGTCGCTGCCGTTCCTGGAGGCGATCCGCCAGTTCCCAGTTGACGTGGGGCGCCGGCGCTGCATGTTCATCCACCTGACGCTCGTGCCCTACATCGGCCACGCGGGCGAGCTGAAGTCCAAGCCGACGCAGCACTCGGTCAACGAGCTGCGGCGCCTCGGCATCGCGCCGGACATGCTGATGTGCCGCTCGGAGGGCTCGCTGTCGGCCGAGATACGCAAGAAGATCGCCCTGTTCGCGAGCCTGCCGACCGAGGCGATCGTCTCGGCGTGCGACGTCGACAACATCTACAAGGTGCCGCTCACCTTCCGCGACCAGGGGGTGGACGACTTCATCCTCGAGCACTTCGGCCTGGAGGCGCCCGCGCCCGCATCGTCCCGGGACGGGGAGCTGACCAGGTGGAAGGAGCCGATCGAACGCTGGGAGCGGGCTGGCCGATCTCCTGTCGGCCGCACCGTGAGGATCGCGCTGGTGGGCAAGTACGTGCAGCTGGAGGACGCCTATCTGTCGGTCTGCGAAGCCCTCCGCCACGCCGCCTCCCTGCAGGACAGCAGGGTGGAGATCGACTGGATCGACTCCGAGAGCCTCGAGGTCGGCGACGAGCAGGAGATCCTCCGCAGGCTCGGCCGCGCCGACGGCATCCTGATCCCCGGCGGCTTCGGCGGACGGGGAATCGAGGGCAAGATCGCCGCCGCCCGGGTTGCGCGCGAGCGCGAGATCCCCTATCTCGGCATATGCCTGGGCATGCAGGTCGCCGTTGCGGAGTTCGCCCGCCACGTGGCCGGCATGGAGGGAGCCAACTCGACGGAGTTCGACATCGAGACGCCCTACCCGGTCATCGACCTGCTGCCCGAGCAGAAGGAGGTGGCCGACCTCGGCGGCACGATGCGCCTGGGCGCCGACCCGATCAAGCTCCACGCCGACAGCTGGGCGCGGGAGATGTACGGCGAGGCGGTCATCTACGAGCGCCACCGTCACCGCTACGAGGTCAACAACCTCCTGCGCAAGCGCTTGCAGAGCGCCGGCCTGCGCGTCTCGGGCACCTCGCCGGACGAGCGCCTGGTGGAGGTGATCGAGCTCGAAGACCATCCGTTCTTCGTGGCATCCCAATTCCACCCGGAGTTCAAGTCCCGTCCGGAGCGCCCGGCGCCCCTCTTCCGCGGCTTCGTCGCGGCCGCGCTGGAGCGGACCTCCGCGCGCGACGGGTTCTCGGATGTCTCGCCGGCGCCGGCGCCCGCGCCGGCGCAGCGCGCCGGTCTGTCGTGACGGTCCCTGCGCCGGCGTCGAGAGTCGGGACGCTCGAGCGACGCTACCTGAGCGGCACGTTCGCCGAGCTCTGCCGGATCGAGAGCCCGTCCGGGCGCGAGCGCAGGTGCGCCGAACGCGTGATCGCCGAGCTGCGCGCGCTGGGAGTGAAGGTCCACGAGGACGACGCGGGCGCGCGCGCGGGCTCTGACTGCGGCAACCTGCTGGCTCGCATCCCGGCCGCGGGTCGGTCCGGCGGGCTGGCAGACCCGGAGGGTGGCGGACGCTCGGTGCTGCTGTGCGCCCACCTGGACACGGTCCCGCTGCAGGCGCCCGTCGAGCCGGTGCTCCTCGACGGAGGGTGGGAGAACGCCAACGAAGGAATCCTCGGCGCCGACAACAAGGCCGCCGTCGCCGTGCTGCTCGCACTGGCGCGCCACGTCCGCCAGGAGGGCGCGCCGGTGGACGTGGAGATGCTGTTCACCGTCGGCGAGGAGACGGCGCTGGCCGGCGCGCGCGCGTTCGAGGTCTCGCGCCTGCACAGCGACTTCGGGTTCGTCTTCGACCACGCCTCGCCGATCGGGGAGGTTGTGGTCGACTCGCCGACGCACTTCCGCGTGGAGGCGTCGTTTCGCGGCGCAGCCGCTCACGCGGGCGTTCGTCCCGAGGAGGGCCGCAGCGCGATCCTCGCGGCCGCACGCGCGGTCGCCTCGATGCAGCTGGGCCGCCTGGATGACCAGACCACCGTCAACGTGGGAACGATCTCGGGCGGCACGGCGATCAACGTCGTCCCGGAATGCTGCTCGCTCCTGGTCGAGGCACGAGCCATGGGCGACGGCCGGGCCGAGGACGTCGTGGCGGAGATCGTCGACTGTCTGCACGAGGCGGCGAACCTCTCAGACTGCGACTGCGACGTGGACGTCAGCGTCCAGCGAACCTTCTCCGGCTACCGCCTGCCCGCGACCAGCCCCCCCGTGCGGGTGGCCGAGATGGCGTTGCGCGCCTGCGGGCACGAGCCTGTGCGGATCGCAAGCGGCGGCGGATCGGACGCCAACGCGCTGCTCGCGCGGGGCCTTCAGACTGTGAACCTGGCCAACGGGACCGAGCGCAACCACGAGCCGGGTGAGCGCGTGAGCGTGGTCGCGCTCGAGGAGATGCTCGATGTCGCGCTCGCCCTGCTTGACGAGGCGGCGGCTCTTCCGCCAGCCGCGGCACTGTAGCTTGCAGCGCCCATGCTGAAGCTCCGCCCTGCCATCGTGGTCGAGACCGACCGCGCCGACGCCGGCGCCGAGGCGTCTGCGGGTGATCGCTCGAGCACCGGCGGGGAGCAGCGGCTCGTGATCGAGCTCGCCGGGGACGAGAGCCGCGGCGCGCGGCGCGCGGCCATCGCCGACATCGGGCTCTTGGGGCTCGCGCAGGTCGGCGACGAGGTGATCGTGAACGTGCAGGCGCTCGACCTCGGCCTGGGCTCGGGCGGCTTTGACGTCGTGCACGTCAACCTCACGCGCGGCCTGGACGGGGAGCGGGATTTGGACCACGCCCACCCCGCCCGCCCGCACGTGATGAAGCTCAACTACACAAGCCTCCAGCATGCCGTCGAGCCGGTCGAGGACGAGCTCTTGCAACTGCCAGTGGGGCGGCCGGTGGCGGTGCTCGCCCTGCACGGCCAGCTGGCCGCCCTAGCCTGGGCCTTCGCCCAGGGAGCGCCGGGCGCCACGCTGGGCTACGTGCAGACCGAGGGCGGCGCCCTGCCGGGCGGGCACTCGCGGACGGTGCGTGTGCTGCGCGAGCGCGGGCTGCTGGCCGGCCACGTGACGGCGGGAGCGTCCTTTGGCGGAGAGAGCGAGGCGATCACGACCGCCGGGGCGCTCCACCACGGCCTCTGCGCCCTGGGCTGGGACGCGGCCGTGTGCGGACCCGGCCCGGGAATCGTCGGCTCGAGCTCCTCCTTCGGACACGGAGGGATGATCGCGCTCGACTCGGCCCACGTGTCCCTGGCGCTCGGTTGCCCGACGTTGCTCGTGGCGCGGATGTCCTCCAGCGACGAGCGCACGCGTCATCGCGGCATCTCCCACCACACCCTCACTGTCCTGGATCTGCTGCTCGAGCCGGTCACGGTCGCGCTGCCCGCGGGGATGCGCTCGCCGGTGGGCGCCGACCTGCTCTCCGGTCTTCGATCGGTCGGCCTGGGTGCGGTCTCCGGCGGTGCGCTGCCCAGCCGTCCAGCGCAGACCCTCGACGTCCAGCGACCGATCGTAGATCGGCCAGCGCGCATCACCCGCCACGACTGGCGTCGCGCGGCGGTCGACCTGCCGGCGTACGCCGCCAGCGGCCTTCCGGCCGAGACGATGGGCCGCGGGCTGGCCGCGGACCCGGTGTTCTTCGGCGCCGCGCTGGCCGGCGGGAGCGCTCTCGTGCAGCTCACCGGCCGAGCTTCGATCGGTCGGGCGGACTGCGAGGACCGGACCGGCGAAGGGGCATGAGCGGCGCATTCGAGCCGCTCGGCGGCGAGACCGTCTATCGCGGGCGCCTGGTGGACGTGCGCATCGAGCGCTTCCGCCACGCCGACGGAGCCGAGGTCTCTCGCGAGATCGTGCGCCACCGGGGGGCTGTCGGGATCGTGGCCTGCGACCGCGAGCAGGTGTGGCTGGTGCGCCAGCCGCGCGAGGCCGTGGGCGAGCCCGACCTGCTGGAGATTCCGGCCGGGCGCCTGGACGTGGACGGCGAGGAGCCGCTGCAGGCCGCCCGGCGCGAGCTTGCCGAGGAGATCGGCCGCGGCGCGCGCAGCTGGGAGCCGATCGTCGCCTACTACACGAGCGCCGGCTTCACCGACGAGCGGGTGCACCTGTTCTGTGCGACCGAGCTGTATCCGTCGCACGCGCACAGCGAGGAGGACGAGCGCATCGAGATCGTTCCCTGGCCGCTGGCCGGCCTTCAGCGGGCGATCGAGGAGTGCCGCGACGCGAAGACGCTCATCGGCCTGCTGTGGCTGGCGCGTCGGCTGAACGCCTGATTGCACCGTCAAGGAGCCACAGCGTCGCCCGCGAAGGTGAGGGGATGACGCCCGCCGAGACGGCCTCGCCGCCGATCGCCGTCGGAATCGAGCCGCTGATCCTCGACTTCCTCGCCTACCTCGAGCTCGAGCGGGGGCTGTCGCGCAACACGCTCGACGCCTACCGCTCGGACCTGCTTCAGCTCGGGGAGTACCTCGATCGCCGCCGGCTGGGAGCGACCGAGGCCGCCCACGGAGATCTGGCGGCGTTCCTGTCCGAGCTGGCGAGCGGCGACGAGGAGCGCCCGGCCGTCGCGGCGAGCACGCTGGCGCGCAAGGTCGCGTGCCTGCGCTCCTTCTACCGCCACCTCCGGCGCGAGGGGGCGATCGAGCACGACCCGACGGCCGACCTGCGCGGCCCGCGCAAGCCGCAGCGCCTGCCGCGCGTGCTCACGCGCGACGAGGTCGCAAAGCTGCTCGGCCAGCCGCGGGGGACCGGTCCGCTGCCGCTGCGCGACCGCGCCCTGCTCGAGGTGATGTACGCGTGCGGCCTGCGCGCCTCCGAGGCGGTGGGGCTGGAGCTTGCGGACGTCGACCTCGCGGAGGGGCTGCTTTGCGCCCGCGGAAAGGGCTCCAAGGAGCGGATCGTGCCGATCGGCCGCCAGGCGGTGGCTGCGCTGCTCGCGTACTCCCGCAGCGGCCGTCCCGTCCTGCTCGGCAACACGGTCCAGGCACGGCTGTTCGTCAACAGCCGGGGCTCCGCCCTCACGCGCCAGGGCCTGTACAAGATCGTCCAGGGCCACGCCCGCCGTGCGGGCCTGGAGGAGAGGATGAGCCCGCACACGCTGCGCCACACGTTCGCCACGCACCTGCTCGCCGGCGGCTGCGACCTGCGCTCGCTGCAGGAGATGCTGGGCCATGCCGACCTCGCGACCACCCAGGTCTACACCCACCTGTCGGCCGAGCGGCTGAAGGACGTCTACTTCGGCGCGCACCCGCGAGCGTCCGGCACACGGTAGACCCGCGTGCGTCCAGCACACGGTAGACATCAAGCGATGAACAGGATGGGGTCCCCGCCCGCCCCCCCGCTCACCCCGCCGTCCCCGCGCACCCCGCCGTCCGCGCGCCGGGCGTTCGTGCTGGTGATCGACGCGTGCGGCATGGGGGCGCTGCCGGACGCGGCGGCGTACGGCGACGAGGGGACCAACACGCTCGGGCACCTGGCCGAGGCCGTGGGCGGGCTGGAGCTGCCGACGCTGCAGGCGCTCGGGCTCGGCTCGATCCTTCCCCTGCGGGGCGTGGCCCCGAGCGAGGACCCCGCGATCCACGGTCGCCTGCACCCGCTGGGGCCGGGAAAGGACTCGATCAGCGGCCACTGGGAGCTGATGGGGGTGGTGCTCGAGCGACCCCTGCCGACCTATTCGACGGGCTTCCCGCCGGAGGTCGTCTCCCTGCTCGTGGACGCGATCGGTCACGAGGTGATCTGCAACAGGCCGGACAACGGGATCGCGGCGATCGAGGAGTTCGGCCCGGAGCACCTGCGCACCGGCGCGCTGATCCTGTACACCTCCCAGGACTCGGTCGTGCAGCTGGCGGCGCACATCGAGAAGGTCCCGGTCGATGAGCTCTACCGCGCGTGCGCGGCGGCGCGCGCTGCGATGACCGGCAAGCACGCCGTCGGGCGCGTCATCGCGCGGCCGTTCACCGGCGCCGCGGGAGCGTTCGTGCGTACGGAGGGCAGGCGCGACTTCGCGTTGACCCCGCCGGCGCGCAGCTACCTGCAGGAGCTCCAGGGCGCCGGCGTGGAGGTGCACGGGGTCGGCAAGATCGGCGACCTGTTCGCCGGGGTGGGGGTGAGCGTGTCCCACCCGGGCGCCACGAACGCGCGGGCGCTGCAGATCGTCGATGCGCTGATGGTGCGGCTGGCGCGCGTGCTAGTGTTCGCGAACCTGATCGAGACCGACCAGGTGTACGGCCATCGCAAGGACGTCGGCGGCTTCGCCGGTGCCCTGCGCGAGATCGACCGGCGCCTGGGGCGCATGCTCGAGCGCCTGCGCGACGGGGACCTGCTGATCGTGACCGCCGACCACGGCGTCGATCCGGCCCACCCGGGCAGCGACCACACGCGCGAGTACGCGCCGCTGCTGGCCGTGACCGGCGAGATGCTCGCCCGCCGGTCCAGCGGCGGGAGCCTCGGCGGCGCCCGCCACGACGGCCCGCTGGCGGACGTCGGCGCGAGCGTCCTGCGCTGGCTGGCCGGCCGCGACGCGGGCGGCCTTCCCGGAGAGTCCTTCATAAGCTAGGGCGAGATGCCCGAGCTGCCAGAGGTCGAGACGATCAGACGCCAGCTCGCCCCGCTGGTGGAGGGCCGCAGGCTGCAGCGGATCGAGATACTCGACCCGCGCTGGTCGCGCCCACGCGCGCCCGAGGAGCTCGCGGACGCGCTGCTGGGCAGACGCATCCAGCGTCTGCGCCGGGAGGGCAAGTACCTGGTGTGGAGCTTCGACGGCGACGTGCACCTCGTCCAGCATCTGCGTATGACCGGCGCGGTGCTCTCCGAACCCGACCCCGAGCCGGCGCACACCCGCGTTCGCCTGCAGCTCGGCCCCGCCGGCAGGGGCGCCGGGCGCGGCGGGCGTCGTCTGGCGATCGTCGATCCGCGCCGCTTCGGAACCGGGGAGCTGCTGCTCGGCTCCGAGGCGCTCGCGGCGTTCTTCGCGGCTCGGCTCGGCCTGGAGCCGTTCGACGAGCGCTTCACCGCGGAGCACCTGCGCGGGCTGGCGAGGGGCCGAACCGCGTCGATCAAGGCGCTCCTGCTCGACCAGCGCAGGATCGCGGGAGTGGGCAACATCTACGCCGACGAGGCCCTGTTCCGGGCGGGCATCCACCCCCGGCGAGCGGCCGGGCGGCTGTCGGGCGACCAGTGCGCTCGGCTGCGCGAGAGCGTGATCGAGGCGCTGAGCGCCGGCATCGACGCGCGCGGAGCGAGCATCGACGACTTCCGCCACGTGGACGGGGTGCACGGCTCCTTCCAGGACCAGTTCCTCGTCCATCGCCGTGCGGGCGAGCCGTGCGCCGCGTGCGGGAGCACGATCGTGAAGATGGTCGTCGCCGGGCGGGGTACCTACGTGTGCGAGACCTGCCAGCCGCCGCTCAGGCGGCGGACGAACCGGTAGACGCTCGCTTCGCTCGCATCCCCGAACCGACCAGCTCGTCCAGGCGGCCGCTCTCGGCGGCGGCCTGCACCTCGGTGAAGCCGCCCAGCAGCTCGCCGTCGACGATCACCTGGGGAAAGCTCAGCATCCCCGTGCTGCGCGCCAGCTGCTCGCGGCCGTCGGGATCCTTGGCGAGGTTGATCTCTGCGAACTCGATCCCGCGTGCCCGCAGCAGCCCCTTGAGGTTGGCGCAGAACGAGCACGGCTCGGTCGTGTAGACGGTTACCTGACTCATTACTTCATAAAGTATAGCAATGGGTCCCGGGGCCGAGGAGGGGCGCAGATCAGTGCGAATCCACGACGTAGCGGGCGGGCACGAGGTGCTCGGTCCCCTTTGAAGGCCGCAGGTACTTGCGCTCCTGGCGGGGGGGAAGCTTCAGCGGCTTGGACCTGTCGAGGTGCTCGTAGGGGACGAGCGAGAGCAGGTGGCTGATGAGGTTCAGGCGCGCGGTGCGCTTGTCGTCCGCCTCCACCACGTGCCAGGGACTGGACTCGGTGTCGGTGTAGGCGAACATCCGGTCCTTGGCCTCGGCGTAGTCCACCCAGCGGGCGCGGGCCTGAAGGTCGATCGGACTGAACTTCCAGCGCTTGCGCGGATCCGACAGCCGTTTCTCGAACCGGCGCTCCTGCTCCTCGTCGCTGACCGACAGCCAGTACTTCACGAGCATCATCCCTTCGTTCTGCAGCGCCTGCTCGAAGAAGGGACAGAAGCGCAGGAACTCTTCGTACTCGGCCTCCGTGCAGAAGCCCATGACCCACTCCACCCCGGCCCGGTTGTACCAGCTGCGGTCGAACAGGACGATCTCGCCGGCGGCCGGCAGATGCGCTACGTAGCGCTGGAAGTACCACTGCGTGCGCTCCCGCTCGCTGGGCGTGGGCACAGCCACGACCCGACACGTGCGCGGGTTCAGGTAGGTGATGACGCGCTTGATGACCCCGTCCTTGCCGGCGGTGTCCCGCCCCTCGAACAGCACCACCAGGCGCTGTCCGCCAGCGACGATCCACTCCTGCATGTAGACGAGCTCGGTCTGCAGACGCAGCAGCTCCTTTTCGTATTGCTTGTGGGTGAGCTCCTCCACCGTCTGCGCAAGTTAGAGGATGTGCCGGTTCGAGAACGCGCGGACGCACCGATGCTGTAGGTTCGGCGACCGTGGCTGGTGATCGCACTCGCGCCGGTGAGGGTGGCTTCGCAGACGCGCGGCAGGCCACGCAGTTCTACGAAACGACGATTCTCGTTGCCGTATCCGGGCAGACGGTCGCGGTCACGTTCGGGGTCGTGCCGACCCGGTCGCTCGCGCCGGAGCAAAAGAGACAGGTCGAGAGCCTGCCCGGACTCGTCGGTGTAGTCGGGGGCGAGCCAGGTGAGGCCATACCGCTGCCGAACACCTGGAGCCTTGATACCGCTGTCGCATTGATGCTCGACCCCGCGTTCGCCCCGAGACCCGGAGGGGAGGATGAGCAGCGCGCCACCTGGGCTGCATTGAGGGCTGACGCCGAGACCGGTGCGGAGTTCGAGCAGTTCGTCGAGCCATCGTGGTGGTCCTCGCCACGGGCCCGACCGCCGGCCCCCCTGGCGGTTGCGGAGAGTCTCCTGCTCAGCACCGACATACCGTTCGAGAGCAGCCCCCTTTCAGGCCGGTCGATCGCGTCAGTCGTAGAGACTGCCGGCGGGGCAGGACTCGTCGCTGCCGTCGTCGGAGGAGTCCTGACCCCATGGCTTCTCGTCGCAGTGCCGGCCGGCATCGTATTGATGAAGGTCGGCGATGGGCTCGGGAGAGGCGCCGGTGACGCCGCTCACGACGTCGTCAGGTACCGCCTACTCCAATGGCTGGCGCCAGAGCTCCTCGGGCCGTCGGGCGCATAGGTCAGCATAGGTGGCATGAAAAGTCGGGCCGTGAAGACGGAGGCGGTGGTGCTGCGCTCGATGCGCTACGGAGAGGCCGACCGCATCCTGCATCTGTACACCCCGCATCGCGGGCGGGTGAGCGCGATCGCCAAGGGCGTGCGCCGCGCGCGCAGCCGCTTCGGCGGACGGCTGGAGCCGTTCTTCCGCCTGCACATCGAGCTGCACGAGGGGCGCGGCGAGCTCTTGACGGTCACGGGCGCGCAGACCGTCGACGGTCATGCCCGTCTGCGCGGCGACGCGCGCGCGCTGGATGCCGCCGCGCGGGCGTGCGACGCGGTGGGGCGGCTGTTCGAGACCTCAGAGCCCCACCCCGGCGTGTTCAACCTGCTGTGCCGCCAGCTGGCGCTGCTCGACGAGCTGGCGGGCGGCGGCGGGCGCCCGGCCAGCGGTCGCGCGGGCGCGCTGGCGTTTCGCCTGAAGCTGCTCCTGGCCGCGGGCCTCGCGCCCCAGCTCGGCGCGTGCGCCAGCTGCGGCGAGCGGGAGCACCTGGTGGGTTTCTCGGGCGCGGCCGGAGGCGTGGTGTGCGCGGCGTGTGAGGCCGGATCGTTCCCGCTGCAGGAGGAGGCCCACCGCTTCATGGCCGAGGCGCTCGGCCGCGCCCTGACGGAGGTTCCCGAGGCCGCCGGTGCGGCGCTCGGCCAGGTCGAGCGGGCGATCGCGGCGACGCTCGAGCACCACGCGCACGTGCGCCTGATGCCGGCAGCCGGGCGCGCGGGCTGATCCGGCGGGCGCGCGGGCTGATCCGGCGGGCGCGCGGGCTGATCCGGCGGGCGCGCGGGCTGATCGGGCGCGTGTATCGTGGAGCGCATGGACGAGGGCTTTCCGATCGCGTATGAGGTGCTCGAAAAGGACGTGCCGGTGCTGGCGTCCGACGGCGAGCAGGTCGGCACGGTGCATCACGTGGTGTCGGCGCCCGAGAAGGACATCTTCCACGGCCTGGTGATCTCGACCCCAGCGCACGGGCGACGGTTCGTCGAGGCGGCGGATGTGGCCTCGCTGCACGAACGCGGCGTGGACCTGCGCATCGACTCGGCGGCGGCGCAGAGCCTGCCCCAGCCGGGCGGCGGGGCCCCGGTGTTCGACGAGGACCCGGGCGAGATGAAGGGCTGGCACCACTGGGCGCACAAGGCGACCATGCGCGGCGACTGGAAGCGCGAGAAGTAAAAGCGCGGGAGCACGGCACCGGCCGCGGCCGGTGGCACAATCGAGCGGTGAGCATCGCCAGCGAGCAGAACGCCGTCGCAGCCGTTTTCGCGGAGCGCCGCGCCGAGGAGGAGGAACGGCTGCTCTCGCCCCTGGCGGCGCGCTCCTACCCCGCGCTGCGGTCGCGCCCCGAGGAGGACTGCGCGCTGCGCACGCCTTTCCAGCGCGACCGCGACCGGATCGTCCACAGCAAGGCCTTTCGCCGCCTGACGCACAAGACGCAGGTGTTCGTGGCGCCCCGCGGCGACCACTACCGCACGCGGCTGACGCACACGCTCGAGGTGACCACCATCTCCCGCACGGTGGGCCGGGCGCTGCGCCTGAACGAGGATCTGGTGGAGGCGATCGGCCTCGGCCACGACCTGGGGCACCCGCCTTTCGGACACATCGGCGAGGAGGTGCTGGACCGCTGCCTGAAAGAGCGCTTCGGCAGTGACTTCCACCACTACGAGCACTCGCTGCGGATCGTCGAGCAGCTGGAGCGCGACGGCGCGGGGCTCAACCTGACCGAGCAGGTGCGCGACGGGATCGCCCGCCACTCCAGCCGCACGCCGCCGCCGGCGACGCTGGAGGGGCGGATCGTGCGGGTGATGGACCGCGTGGCGTACATCAACCACGACATCGACGACGCGATTCGCGCGGGGCTGCTGCGCGAGGACGAGCTGCCGAGCGAGCCGATCGCCGTGCTGGGGGCGAGCGGCTCGGCGCGGATCGACGCGCTCGTGCACGACATGGTCGAGCACTCGCAGCCGGCGGGCGACATCGTCCAGGGGCCGCTTGCGGGCCCTGCGATGAGCGAGCTGCGCGATTTCATGTTCGAACGCGTGTACCTCGGGCCGGCCGTCCGCGCCGAGCACGCGAAGATCTCGGCGGTCGTGAGGAGGCTGTTCGACCACTACGTCGAGCACCCCGAGCTGCTGCCGCCGGGTGGGGGCGGCGGCGGTGCGGGGGGCGAGCGGGAGCTGGCGGGGCGGGTGACCGACTACCTGGCGGGAATGACCGACCGCTACTGCATCAGGGAGTACACCGAGCTGCAGGTGCCGCAGGCCTTCGCCCGCTAGCGTTGCCGGCGTGGCGCTGTACACCAACGAGTCCAAGGACCGCGTGCGCGACGCGGTCGACTTCCTCGAGCTGGTCTCCGCGCGCACCGAGCTGCGCCGCGCCGGCCCGGCCCGCTACGAGGGCCTGTGCCCGTTCCACGAGGAGCGCACGCCGTCGTTCGGGATCGACCCTGCGCAGAAGGTGTACTACTGCTTCGGCTGCCAGGCCTCGGGCGACGTGTTCACGTTCGTGCAGGAGACCGAGGGCGTGGACTTCAAGGGCGCGCTGGAGCTGCTGGCGGAACGCTACGGAGTGGAGCTCCAGCGCGAGGAGGAGGACCCGCGCGAGGCGGAGAAGCGCAGGCGCAGGGAGCGGCTGCTCGAGCTGCTCGACAGGACCACCTCCTACTACGAGCGCTACCTGTGGGAGTCAAGCGAGGCGAAGCGCGCGCGCGAGTACCTGAAGGGCAGGGGCCTGGGGGAGGAGGTCCTGAGGGAGTTCCGCGTGGGCTACGCGCCGAGCGCGTGGGACCGCGTGCTGAGCGCCTCGCGCAGAGGGGGGTTCTCCGAGGAGGAGCTGTATGCGACGGGGCTGGCGCAGCGCTCGAAGGAGAACGGCCGGCCGTACGACCGCTTCCGCTCGCGGATCATGTTCCCGCTGGCTGACATCCGCGGGCGGGTCCTCGGCTTCGGGGCGCGCGCGATGGGAGAGGAACAGCGGCCGAAGTACCTGAACACCTCCGACAACGACATCTACCACAAGGGTCTGCACCTCTACGGCGCGGACCTCGCGCGGGCGCACGCGACGCGCGCCGGGGAGGTGATCGTGTGCGAGGGCTACACGGACACGATCGCGCTGCGCCAGGCGGGCATGCGCAATGCGGTGGGCCTGATGGGCACGGCGCTGACGGGCGAGCAGGTGGGCGAGCTGGCGCGGCTGGCCCAGACGGTGCTGCTCGCGCTGGACGCGGACAGCGCAGGGCAGGAGGCGATGCTGCGCGCGTCGAGCCTGGCGGCCAGGCGCAAGTTGGAGCTGCGCGTGGTGCCGCTACCGGTGGGGACCGACCCGGCGGAGCTGATCCAGCGCGAGGGACCGGAGGCGATGCGCGCTGCGGTGGAGCGCTCGGTGCCGTTCGTGCGCTTCCGCGTCGAGCGGGTGCTGGCTGCAGGCGATGACTCCAGCCCGGAGGGCCGCGATCGGATGGTCGAGGAGCTGCGCCCGGTGTTCGCGACGCTGGCGCCGAGCGCGATGCGGATGGAGCTGACGCGGATGGTCTCCAGCCGGCTGGCCCTGCCGGAGAGCCTCGCGGAGCAGCTGCTGGCCTCCGGCGCTGCCCGGCGCGGGGCCTCGGGCGGCCGGGGGGATGCGGCCGGTGCGGGCGGTGCCGACGGCGGGGAGCGACGGGCCAACGGCTCGGGCGCGCGCGTGGCTGGCCTTTCCGGAAGAGAGGAGACCGAGCGGGCGTTCCTGGCGCTGTGCATCGCCTCGCCCGAGGAGGGGGCCAGGGCGCTGGAGGGCCTGGACGTGGAGGAGCACTTCTCCAGCGAGCTGCTGCGCAGGGTCGCCAGGCACCTGCGCGCGAGCGACCTGAGCGAGCCGATCGCCGGGCGCTCCGGCGAGGGCGGCGGCGTGGACGGGGATCCAGGGCTGGGGCGCCTGCTGGCCGAGCTGATCGTGGAAGCGGGCGCCGAGCAGGCCAACCCGGCGATGCTCGAGGTGCAGCGGTTGCAGCTGGAGCTGGCCCGGGTCGACCGCCAGATCCAGCAGGCGCGAGGACGGGAGGGTGTCGACGTGAGCGCACTGGCGCAGCGGCGCGGCGAGCTCAAACGGGATTTCGACCGGGCGTACGGGTGGGTGCTCGAGCAGACGGGGGAGAGGGAGGGGTGAGCGCCCGCGGGTCTGGCTGGCGGCGCGTCCATCGCTGGCGACACGTCACAGAGACGACACGAAATAGGCACATAAACGAACGTGCGTTCGTGCCGTTTCGTCCGGAGCGCCGACGACAATACAGTGCATGGATCGCGCCTCCTTGGAGCAGCTTCTGGGCCAAGGTCTGTCGCTGGCTGACATCGGTAGGCGGTTTGACCTGCATGAAGCGACGGTCAGCTATTGGGCCAAGAAACACGGGCTGCAGGCAGCTAACCGCGAGAAGCACGCCGCGCGGGGAGGGATCGCTCGTGAGGAGCTTGAGCGGATGGTCGACGCGGGCGCCTCGATCGCGCAGATCGCCGAGGCGGTCGGGCGAAGCAAGGCGACTGTGCGGCACTGGCTGAAGAAGCACGAGCTGCTGACGCAGCCCGGTACGCGTCGAGAGCGGATGCGCGCAGCACGAGAGGCGGGGCTGTCGACAGTGAAGGGAAGTTGCCGCCGACACGGGGACACCGATCACTACCTCGACAAGCGGGGCTACTATCGCTGCAAGCGGTGTCGCACGGAGGCCGTGACTCGCCGTAGGCGCAAGGTCAAGAAGATCCTCGTGGATGAGGCTGGCGGACGTTGCCAGCTGTGCGGATACGACCGCTATTTCGGAGCGTTGGAGTTCCATCACCTCGATCCAGCGACGAAGAGCTTCGGTTTGAGTATCCGCGGCCTTACTCCGTCAATTGGTGCGCTTCGCGTCGAGGCGCAGAAGTGCGTGCTTCTATGCTCTAATTGTCACGCCGAGGTGGAGGGTGGGATCGCTTCCATTCCGGCGTAGCTCAAGTTGGCGATCCGGGGTGGCGCAATTGGCAGCGCAAGATCCTGTTAAGATCGAGGTTGTGGGTTCGAGTCCCACCCCCGGAGTAGACGTTCACACAACGACAGATCACGAGATGGGCGGCAGCTCGCTGATCACGGCTGGGATCGCTGCCAGGCGTCACGCTGGATGAAAGCGACGAGCAGGCCAGGGAACTCGATGAGTTCGCCTCGCTGTGCCATTCGTCGCACGGTCACCCGAACATTGTCAAATGGTCGGGTCGGTGCTTCCCCTGCGCTATGAGCAACTCCAGGACGTCCCCTTGGCATCCACTGCACAACCCTCCCTGTACCGATAGCTCGCCAACTGGCGGTTGATCTGCATCCGGAGCGGCCCGAATGGCGTTGACCGGTTGCCGGGACGCTCGAAGTAGGCGGCATCCGGCATCGCGGGCAGGAATCCGCGATGATCCCCCGTCGCTGACCGCCCATCACCAGATCAGGGGGACCTTGCAATGAAGAAGCTCATCGTCGCTCTTGCCGTGCTCGCGATTGGCGCGCCCGTCGCAATGGCCGAACGGCCGCCGGAAGTCAAAGTGTCTCCGACCACAGCAAAGTCCGGCTCCACGCTCACATTCTCACTGCCGGCCAACGAATTCTGCCCCGCCGGGGAAAAGATCTGGCTGATCTCTGGCCTCTTCCGCCAGGCCGTCGGCGCGCACACGGTCCCGACGGGCACCTACAAGGGCGACCCGGGCTTCAGCACGACCGCTGCAGCCAACGGCAGCTTCTCGATCAAGGTCAAGATCAAGCCCAAAGCCCACCTGGTAAGGGGCTTTGCGGAGTTCTGGATCATCTGCAAGGAAAGGCGCCTGGACGGCGAAACGCTCAAGACCAAGTAGCCCTCGTCCGGGCGGCCCGACCGCCGGTCGCTGCGCCGGGCCTCCAGCCCGGCCGGCGATCGGGGCGGGCCGGGCGGGCGGTGCACTCTGCGGGCGTCCCGGGCCCGCAGCGGGCCGTGCCGGACGCCGCGAGGGCCCCTCTAACTTGGTGTGGCGGGCGTGCGATCCGGTCCCCCGGAGCTCTTTCTGGGCGGTCAACCTCCCGCCGCGAGCCGCTCCACGAGCAGCGCGGCGGCCTCCCCGGCGTCATGCGTGTGCGCCCACGCAGCGAACTGCCCCGCGCGCGCTCGTATGGACGCCTCGCCGAGCGCCCGCTCGACGGCGAGCGCCAGCACGCGCGGGCTGACGAACCGCCGCGGCACGCGCACGCCGGCCCCGGCCCAGTCCAGCCGTGCGGCGTTCTCGTTCATGTCGCCGACGGCGGGGCAGGCGACGACGGCGCAGCCGCAGGAGAGCGCGCGGGCGAGCGTGCCGTGGCCGGCGTGGCAGACGACGGCGTCGCAGTGGGGCATGGTGCGCGCGTAGGAGACCCAGTCGACGATGCGCGCGTTGTCGGGCACGGGCAGCGGGCGGGGGGGCAGGCGGCGGTTGTAGGTGGCGAGCACTCGGACGGGCGCGTCGGCGAGGCCGCGCAGCGCGGCGCGCAGCAGCGTGTGCTGGGAGTCCTGGGCGGTTGAGGGGGCGATGAGCACGAGCGGCGCGTCGCGCCCGACGCCGTCCGAGCGGCCGTCCGGACGGCCGCTGGGAAGCTCCACATCGGCGGCGGGCGGCTCCCACATGAGCGGCCCGACGACGTGCACGTGCGCGGGCCAGGCGCGCGGGTACTCGAGCTGGGGGAAGGTGGCGACGAGCGCGAGCTGGCGACTGATGCCACCGTGCACGTGGGCGAGCGGCGGCAGACCGAGCCGCGAGCGGGTTTGGTTGAGCTCGAGGCGGCCGCGCTCCAGGCCCCGGTCGACGGCCCGCTGGGCCTGGCGCCAAAACGCGTGCCCGGCGGCGGTGCGCGGCAGGCGCGCGCCGAGCGAGTAGATGGGGAAGTCGGGCAGGCCGTGAGGGTAGACGTGGGGGATGAGCGTGGCGCGGGGTCGGTGCTCGATCTCGGCGGCGAGCGCGGGGGCGAGCGTGAGGATGTCGGCGACGACGACGTCGGGCGCCAGCTCGCGCACGAGCGGCACGGTGTCGGCGGTGGCGTGCACGACGGCCTCGTAGAAGTCCATGTCTGGCGAACCCGCTCCCCCGGAGGGGAAGACCTGATACTCGGGTGCGGGCGCGAAGGCGAGACCCTCGGCCTGGACGTGCTCCTGCCAGCGACGCCAGGTCTGCAGCGTGACGTCGTGCCCCCGGGCCGCGAGTGCGCGGCCGAGGGCGATCATGGGAAAGGCGTGGCCGGGGTCGCCGAAGGCGCCGAGCAGCACCCGCCTCGGGGGCCCTGCGCCCGTAGCACCGGCGCTTTCCACGGAGCTTCGGGTCAGGCGGCGAGCTCAGCGAGGAGCCGCAGCTGCTGCAGGCGCTCGGGAGCGGTGAACGCGGTGGGGGTGACGCCGAGCGTGCCGACGCCGGCGTCGCGGTAGACGGCGAGGCGCTCGCGCACGAGGTCCTGGGGTCCGCAGAGCGAGACGGTGTCGATGAGCGAGTCGGGGATGGCGGCCATGGCCTGATCGCGCTTGCCTTCGAGGTAGAGGTCCTGGATGGTCTGGGCCTCGGCCTCGTAGCCGTAGCGCTGGATGAGCTGGTTGTAGAAGTTCTGCTTGCGCGAGCCCATGCCGCCGACGTACAGGGCGATGAACGGCCGCATGGTGTTGCGGCCGGCCTCGAGGTCGTCGGTGATGCACAGGCTGACGGTGGGGGCGATGTCGAAGTCATCGAGCAATTTGCCCGACCGGTCGGCACCCTCCTGCAGCAGCGGGCGCAGCTCGGAGACGTGCTCGGGCGAGAACAGCGTGGGGATCCAGCCGTCGGCGATCTCGCCGGCGAGGGCGGTGTTCTTGGGGCCGATGGCGGCGAGGTAGATGGGGATGCGCTCCTGCACGGGGGAGATGGTGAGCTTGAGCGCCTTGCCGGGGCCGTCGGGGAGCGGCAGCTCGAGCGTCTGACCGTGGAACTCCACCCGTTCGCGCGCGAGCGCCATGCGCACGACGGCGACGTACTCGCGCGTGCGCTGCAGCTGCTTGGCGAAGCGCTGCCCGTGCCAGCCCTCTGCGACCTGGGGCCCGGAGGAGCCGATGCCGAGGATCATGCGCCCGCCGGAGAGCTGGTCGATGGTGGCGGCGGTCATGGCGGTCATGGCGGGCGAGCGGCCGGGCATCTGGAAGATGCCGGCACCGAGGCGGATCTTGGTGGTGAGGCCGGCGAGCCAGCCGAGCACGGTGGCGGTGTCGGAGCCGTAGGCCTCGGCGGCCCAGACGGAGTCATAGCCCAGCCGCTCGGCCTCCTGGACGATGGTGAGCTGGTCCTCGGAGGTGAGGCCCATGCCCCAGTAGCCGATGTGCACGCCGAGCTTCATGTGCAGGTTTCCTTTCAGCGGGAGGGAATTCGTTGCCAACGAGGACGGCGTGTCCTAGGCTTGGCCGCGCATCCGGCCGCACGCAAAACGTGCGTGCGGCGGAGCACAGCCTATGCGAAATCGCAGCCGCCGCAACAGCAGCCCCGTGGAGCGCCTGCGCCTGGCGATCGACTGCCTGCCGGTGGCCACGCGCGAAGCGATGCTTGAGGGGGTTCGCGCGAACGAGCGGATCATCGCTGGCGCGTACGTGGATGGCGAGGGCGGGGTGTGCCCGATGCTGGCGGCGCACAGGCGCGGCGGACGCACGGATCTACTGTCGTTCGCGAAGTCGTGGGACCGCTTCACGCGAGTGGCCGGACGCTCGCGGGCGGCGACGGAGCGCGAGCTGCGCATCCTGGTGGCGCAGCTGGAGGACAGCCTGATGAGCGCGAGCGGCCTGGAGCTGGATGTGGCGATCTGCGAGCACCGTGAGCTGATGAGCCGTCGAGTGCGCACGCGACGCACTCAGAGGGCACACAGCGGGCTCCCGGATGCGGCGGACCCGTCGGGCGAGATCCTGGCGCGGCGCGTGCGCAGGCCGTCGCTGCGGCGATTGTTGGGAGACGATCTCGCTGCGCGGACCGATCGAGGGCCGCTGTCGCCGGTCTCGGCGCGGGGCTGATCGAGCCCGCGGCTGCTCGCCGGGGCTTGCGATTGGGCGTCGCCCGGCGGCTACAGCCCCTCGCCGGGCCGCACGAACATCATCTCGGGCACGACGCAGGCGGGGGAGACTCGCAGCAGGTAGCGGACGGCCTCGGCGATGTCCTCGGGGCGGATCATGTCCTCGGCGGGAACGTGCTCCTTGACGTAGTCGGTCATGGGCGTGTCGACGAAGGCGGGGCAGAGGGCGGTCGACTTGATGCCCTCGGCTCCGAGCTCGTTGTTCATGGCCTGCGTCCAGCCGACGACGCCGTGCTTGGCGGCGGAGTAGACGGACAGCCAGCCGCTGCCGCGCTTGCCGGCGATGGACGAGGTGTTGACGACGAGCGCGTTGCGGTGCTCGCCGGCGGCCTCCCGCAGCAGCGGGACGCATTCGCGGTAGAAGAGGACGATGGCGCGGAGGTTGATGTCGAGCTGCATGTCCAGCCGCTTGGTCTCGATGTCGGCGAGCGCGGCGCCGATCCCGACGCCGGCGTTGTTGACAAGCACGTCCAGCCGGCCGAAGCGCGCGCGGTGGGCGGTGACGACCCTCTGGATGTCGGCCTCGTCGGAGACGTTGGCGGCGATGGCCTGCACGTCGAACCCGTCGGCGGCAAGACCGGCGGCGGCAGCGTCGAGCTTCTCGGGCCGCCTGGCGGCCATGGTGACGCCGAGCTCCTCCTCGCAGAGCACCCTGGCGATGGCCAGCCCGATGCCGCTGGATGCTCCCGTGACGATCGCTGCTCGCTCTGCTGACATCTGCCGTCCTCTCCTTTGGTGAGCCGAATCGAAGCGGCCGCCTTGCCGGCAAGGCGGCGCGCGGGAGCATCCCACATCTCGCTGGTAGCGTCTGCGCAAGCGCGCGCGGCCCACAGGTCCGAACGCGCGGCGGGCCCGTAGCTCAGTTGGTTAGAGCTGCCGACTCATAATCGGTAGGTCGCAGGTTCGAGTCCTGCCGGGCCCACTTCCAAAACACCTGCAAACGCAGCAAAAGCAAGCCTATCACGAGGTTGCGACGGCAGGGCATCGTTCCCTACATCGTTCCCCAGCGGTCGTCCGGCGGTCGCCGGGGCTTGTTTTGGGGCGTCTCCGGCGGCCCTGCTGGCACGCCAGGTCGTGAGGCGGGCCGAGCGTTCGACGGAGAAATCCGTTGGCCGGTTCGGCCGCGTTGGGGTCTATATCCGCATGGAAGCAACAACACCAACAACAGAGGCTCCGCTGCAGCAGGACCGGCTGCTTCGCCCAGATCAGGCCGCTTGGTATCTCAACGTCAGGACGAGCTGGGTCTACGAGGCCGTGAGGACCGGCCGCTTGCCCTGCCATCGGGTCGGCCGGCACATCCGCTTCACGCGCCCCATGCTCGACGAATGGCTCGCTGAACAGCCTCGGCAGTAGGCATGGAGATGTCCGCCTTGCCGAGGCCAAACAGGCGGGTAGGCGGACGCACTGGCGGCTCTCGCCTTTACAAGTTCTTCGACTGGTCGTGGCCGCGGGCGCGCGAGGCTCTGCAGCTCTCAGGGGAGACATCGACGCGCGGCGAGCGATGGGCACAAGGCGACGCGGCCAGGGCGCTGCGGGCGGCGCTCATCGAGGGGCTGCGGCAGATGATCGGCGAAGATCCAGTCGGTGGCGCCCGCGATTGACCTCTCCAAGCTGACCACCCGGCAGCACGACCCCGACTCTCATGGTAAGTGGGAAGGGGCTGAGTGCGGGCGATACGGGTGGAGCAAAGACAGTGCCTTGACAGGGAGTCGCCGGAGACTATTGTCGCCGTGCCATGCCTCTTTACGAAGACAGCAAGGCGCCGCCTCATCGGGACATGCCGACCTTCGAGCGCGATCTTGAGATGGCGCGCCTGCGCGTGGTCGAGGGGCTGACGCTCGTGGAGGTCGCGGAGCGCACCGGAGTCTCACGCGAGCGGGTGCGGCAGATCCTGCGCGCACGCTTTGGCATCTCAGGGGTGCCTCCTGCCGCAGAGCATCGTCGGCGCTCCTGAGCTACGGCACGCGCCGTGGCAGTCGCTACGACATCGGGGCGCGTAGTCGCGCCCCGATGCGGTGGTAATCACGAGCCCGACCCATCACGAGGTCGGCAGCCGCACGGTAGCGCGCCGCCTGCATCAAGCCAAGCGCCGGTTTCTATCTCCTCGGTAGGGTGAGGCGGGTCCTGGAAGAGGTGTGCCTCGAGGTGCCCCAGGGATTCGACACTGGCGGAGATGCCACCCGCCCGACTGCTCCGCGCAACTGCTGGTTGCGGACTTGCTCAACTCGCCGACTGTGTGGCAGGCTCCCCAGGAGAGATGGCCACCACCACAGGCAGCATGGGCATCCGCCTGCGCACCAGGCGCGAGGAACTCGGCCTCAGCCAGGCCGAGCTGGCAGGAGAGCTTGGCGTCACCCGTCAGCACCTCTCGCGGCTGGAGCTTGGACATGACACGCCGACACTGCCCATGCTGCTGAGCCTCAGCCGGCAATTGGGAGTGAGCACTGACTGGCTGCTCGTTGGGCGCGCCACCGCCGAGACGCCTGATGTCGCGGAGGCGATCCGCGCGGACCAAGGCATCAGTCAGGCGGCGAAGAGCCACCTCATCGGGCTCGTCGAGGAGCTGCTGCGCCATCGGTAGCCGACAGTCGGGCAAGTGGGACGACTGTTGACCTCAGAGGAGCATCAGTCTTTGATGTCTGAGAATCGGATATCAAAGCCGGTGGGCAATCTGCCAAAGCTGCCAGCCGACCTAACAGGGGAGAGAAACCGAAGCTTGACACCCCCGTGATCGCCGGCGAGACTCCGAGGGCATGAAGGAGTGGACGCCCAGAGGCCAGGCCCTCGGCGAAGCGGTGCGCAAACGGCGGCGTGAGCTGGGCATGTCCAAGGAGGAGCTGGCCTGCCGGTGCGGCCTGACCCGCACCTACATCAGCCTCCTTGAGCGTGGCCTGTGCGGCGACCTGCTTGCGGGGCTGCCACCTGATCTGCTCGGTCCCGAGCGCCGCCGTCCTGAGCGCGCATCTGGGGAGTCGCCCGGCGCGGCCTGACGCGGCGCCTGGGCTGAGCCCGACGCGAGGAGGGGAGAGTACGCCCACGGCGGCGCTTCTTCCCAGCGCGTCCGACGGAGTCACAATGAGCGCGCAGGTCAGTGCTGTCGAGTTGCGCGATTTGCCCGAGCAGTCCGCCCAGGTCTTGCTAGAGCGGTGGCTTGCCGCTTTCTTCCGAGAAGACCCGTCGGAGCTTTTCGAGCTAGTGGTGGCAGCGCCATAGGGTCGTGCGTGCCTCCGCTTAGCAGACCCAACGCCCCTCTGGCCACATACGCGCTTGAGCTACAGGAACACGGTCGGCGTCTCGCGGGAGACTGACCGCGTCCCATCACATGTACAT
>CAVQGG010000003.1:0-195921 GCA_963711985.1 uncultured Solirubrobacteraceae bacterium
TGATCTACGCGGGCGTGCGCATCGGGGAGCTGTGCTCGCTGCGCTGGCGCGACGTCGACCTGGACACCGGATGGCTGCACGTGCCGGGCACGAAGACCGGCGAGGCCGACCGGCGCGTGAGGATCCGCGGTGCGCTCGCCGGCGAGCTGCAGGCGCTCCGTGACCGGACGCCGGTCGACCAGGATGCCTACGTGTTCGCGACCCGCTCGGGCCGGCGCCAGTACGAGAGCCACGTGCGCACGCGCACGCTCGGGGAGGCGGTGAAGCGCGCGAACGCGAACCTCGCCGCGAAGGACCTGTCGCCTCTGCCCGAGCACCTGACGCCACACAGCCTGCGCAGGACGTTCGCCACGGTGCTCTACGCGCTCGGGGAGGCCCCGCCGGTCGTCATGGCGGAGATGGGGCACACGAGCCCGGCTCTGGCGCTCAGGGTGTACGCGCAGGCCCTCAGACTGAGCGATGACGAGCGCGACCAGCTCGCCGCGCTCGTGGCCGGGGCTGAAAAGGCACATAAAGGCACACGCGGCCAGGTTGTCCCGATCGAGCGGGCGCGAGGACACGCCGCGTGAGCAACGGAAACCGCGTATTTGCAGGCGCTTTCGACCTCTCTCCGAGCGAGGCGCGGGTCTGGGCTGCCTGCTGGAGAAGCAGCGAACCACTCCCGAGGCCTATCCTCTCTCGCTCAACGCGCTGCGGCTGGCGTGCAACCAGTCCACCAACAGGGATCCGGTGGTCGACTACGACGACGCCGTCATCCGCGACGCGCTGCATCGCCTGGAGCGTCGCGGGTTCACCCGCCTGGCCAGCGGCGCTGGAAGCCGCGCCGCGAAGTACAGGCACCTGCTGGCGGAGGCGCTGCCGATGGACGCCGGCGAGCAGGCAATCGTGTGCGTGCTGATGCTGCGCGGGCCACAGACCCCCGGCGAGCTCAAGCAGCGCACTGAGCGGATGCACGCGTTCTCCGACCTCGACAGCGTTCAGGAGACCCTGCGCCGGCTGATCGAGCGCCGGCTTGTGGCGCGGCTGGATCGCCGCCCAGGGCACAAGGAGGAGCGCTACGCGCAGCTGCTGCAGGCCGATGGCGAGCAGGAGCCCGGGCCCGAGCAGGCGGCACGGGCCGCGCCGGCCGGCGCGCCGCGGGAGCCGGACGGCCTGCGCGAGCTGCACGAGCGAGTCGCCCGCCTCGAGCGCCAGGTGGCGGAGCTGCGCGCGGCGATGCGCCATCCTGTATCCGAGCACCAGCCATGAGCCACCTCCAGCTGATCCTCGCCTCCTCGGACACCGCCACCGGCGTCGGCATCCCGCTCGCGCTCGCCGCCGGTCTGGTGTCGTTCCTCTCGCCGTGCGTGCTGCCGCTGGTCCCCGGCTACCTGTCGACCGTCATCGGCGTGACGCCCGCAGACCTGAGGGGGGGCGTGGGCGCTCGTCGCGTCCTGGTCCCCAGCCTGCTGTTCATAGTGAGCTTCTCGGCCATCTTCATCCTGCTGGGGATGAGCGCGACGGTGATCGGCTCGACGCTCAATACCCACAAACACGCGCTCGAGCAGGTCGGCGGCGCGCTGATCGTGCTGATGGGGGTCGCCTTCCTGGCCACGCCGTTCGTGCGGATGCTCAACCGCGAGTGGCACTCCGAGTCGCTGCTGCGCCTGGCCGGCCGCGGTGGGCCGATCGTGGCCGGTGCTGCGTTCGCGATCGCGTGGACGCCGTGCACGAGCATCACCCTCGGCGCCATCCTCACCCAGGCGGCGATCTCCAGCTCGGCCGCCCACGGCGCCCTGCTGCTCGCCTTCTACTCCGCGGGCCTGGCGATCCCGTTCCTGCTGATCGCGCTCGCGTTCGAGCGGATGACAGCGGCGCTCGCCGTCGTCAAGCGCCACTTCCCGGTGATCATCGCCGTCGGAGGGGCCGTGATGATCCTGCTGGGGGTGCTCATCCTCACCGGCGAGTTCACGATCCTCAACGCCAAGGCCAACACGCTGCTACAGGGCACTGGCCTCGACGTGTCGAGCATCTGAGCGCCCCTCCAGATACCGCCGTTCCCACGCTTCCTGGTTGCGCTTGGCGTCGAGCACGAACGGCGAGTAGCCGATCACCTTGATGATCGCCCTGTTGATCGCCGACTCGGGGAACGGCAGCGGGCGCAGCACGTCGACGAACAGCACCACGCGCGTCTCGTCGGTGTCGTTCCAGACCTCGTGGTTGAACGTGTCGTCGAAGATCAGGCTCTTGCCCTCCTCCCAGTGGCGGAAGTCCTCGCCGACGCGGATGCGGCAGGCCTCGGCGTCCCGGGGCACGATCAGCCCGAGGTGGTAGCGCAGCACGCCCTTGTACGGGCCGCGGTGGTCGAGGATGTGCTTGCGCGGTGAGAGGATCGAGATCATGGCCGTGGTCATCCCGGGGATTTCGCGCATCAACGCCGCGGTCCGCGGGCACATCTCGACGCCGAGCTTGGCCGTGAAGCCGTAGCCGTACAGGAAGAACGTCTTCCAGCGGTCGTCGTCGGTGATCTCGATTTGGTCCTTGGAGATGTCCTGGAAGTTGGGGAGCGCCGCGTGATCCTCCAGCAGCCGCTCGACCTCCTCGCGGATGACCGTGCAGTTGTCCTCGATGTGCTCGACCCACGGAAAGCGATCGAGCGGGAAGAACGTCGCGTCGCCGACGAGCGAGCGCTTGCCGATGAAGCGCTCGATGGGCGCGAGGATGCGTTCGCCCACGGCGATCGTCAGCTCGACCGTGCGCTCCCACAGCGACTTGCCCTGTCCCTTCGTCACGCGCTGCATCCTAGAACGCCGGGCCGGCGTACCGGCGCGCCCTGGAGAATTTCACGCGGCGGAGACGACTGGCACGTCGTAGCGGGCGAAGTGCGGATCGGCGGTCACGATCGTCAGCCGCTCGCTGCGCGCCTGCGCGATAGCGCTCCCACATCTCGTTCATCTCTTCTCATGGCTGAAGAAGGGCCGCATGCGGCCCTTCACCGGCCGCGCATGCGCGGCCGGCCGGTCGGTGCATGCACCGACCGGAACCACAAGATGAGCATGAAAACGCGACAGCCCCGGGCGAGATATCCCAGCCGGGGCTGTGCGATCAGGGGGTGGTTCGTGTGCTTACGCGGCCTCGCGCAGGGCCGCCAGCTCCGGCGACTCGGCGAGCTTCTTCAGCGCCCGCTGCTCCAGCTGGGAGGCGCGCTCGGCGGAGAACCCGAGCCGCTTGCCGATCGCGGTGAGCGTCTGGGGATCCTCGCGGCCGGTGCCGAAGCGCAGGGTCAGGACCTTGCGCTCGGTTTCGGGCAGCTGCGAGATCGCGCGGTGCACGATCCGCTCGCGCTCGTTTTCCCAGGCGGTCTCCTCCGGCACCTCGGCGTCGGAGGGGAGCAGGTCGCCGAGCGCGGTGTCGCCGTCTTCGCCGATCTGCTGGTCGAGGCTGACCAGGGCGGCACGCTGGTGGCGCACCTCTTCCACCTGCTCGATCGGCAGCCCGGTCTCAACGGCGAGCTCCTCGAGCGTGGGCTCGCGTCCGAGCCGCACCGACAGCTCGCGCTCGACGCGCCCGACCTTGCGGGAGCGCTGCGCTACATGGACGGGCAGGCGGATCGTGCGCCCAGAGTTCTCCAGCCCGCGCTGGATCGCCTGGCGTATCCACAGGGTGGCGTACGTCGAGAAGCGGAAGCCCTTGCGCCAGTCGAACTTCTCGCTGGCGCGGATCAGGCCGAGCATGCCCTCCTGGACGAGATCGCCGAGGGGCAGGCCCTGGTTCTGGTAGCGCCGCGCGTTGGAGGCGACCAGGCGCAGGTTCGAGTTGACGAGCAGTTCCTTGGCGTGCAGGTCGCCGCGCTCGATCCGCTTGGCCAGGTCGATCTCTTCCGCGGGAGTGAGCAGCGGGTAGCGGCGCGAGTGGGCCAGCAGCTGGTCGACGGCCTCCGGGATGAACGTGTCGGCGGAGCCGACGTCGAGACGCTCGATCGGGCTGTCCAGTCGCGCCGAGACGGCAACCGGCTCGGCGTCCGCGACGCAGCTCCTCGGGCTCTTGCTCTAGTGTGAGGGTCGGGTTTGTGGGGGAGTCTGACATGGGCGTCCTTCTAATCCGATGCTTGGAGTCGGAATTATACGCCACGATAGTTGCGTTGTCAACCATTCTGTGTTGGAGCATCCTTGAAGCTCGTTCGACGCTGGCAGGCGCTCACCTGCCTGCCGGATCACAAGTGAGCTGCCCCGACGGCTGCCGAGCTTCCCCGACGGCTGCCGCATAGAACCCGCAGCCGGGCCGAAAGGAGCGGTCCGTCGAGGCCCAGGTAGGTATCGGCCGCTGCTGATCGCTGGCTGAGGTCGGCCAGCTAAGCTCGGCGTATGACCATCGATGATCTCAGTGGACAGGTAGTTGCCGTGACCGGCGCCTCGTCCGGCATCGGCGAGGCCACCGCGCTGGCCTGCGCCCGTGCCGGGGCCGCCGTGGCTCTGGCCGCGCGCCGCGCCGATCGCATCGAGGCGCTCGCGCAGCGCATCGCCGATGACGGCGGGCGGGCGATCGCGGTGCCGACGGACGTGGGGGAGGAGTCGCAGGCACGGGCGTTCGTGGCGCGCGCGCACTCCGAGCTCGGCCGGCTGGACGTGCTCGTGAACAACGCCGGCGTGATGCTGCTCGGTCCGATCGAGAACGCGCCCACCGAGGAGTGGCGGCGGATGATCCACGCGAATGTCTTCGGAGTGCTCTACTGCACGCACGCGGCCCTGCCGCTGATGCGCGAGCAGGGCTCCGGGCACATCGTCAACGTCAGCTCCGTCGCCGGACGCGTCGCCAGCGCGGGCTCGGGCGTGTACAACCTGACGAAGTTCGGCGTGGGCGCCTTCTCGGAGTCGCTGCGCCAGGAGGGCGTGGCGATGGGCGTGCGCGTGAGCACGATCGAGCCGGGCGCGGTGGCCACCGAGCTGCCCGGACACAATCGCCAGGAGGTCCTCGAGCAGATGGCCAAGCGCTTCGCGGGCGTGACCCCGCTCTCCGCCGAGGACATCGCCGGCGCGGTCCTGTTCGCGATCGGCCAGCCGCCGAACGTGAGCGTCAACGAGGTGCTCGTGCGCCCCCGCGGGCAGGTCCGCTAGCGCTGGCAGAACCAGCGCGGGCGAGCCGCCGGGCACCGTCAGTGCCATTGCGTGCTGAGCCAGTTGTCCGTTGGCGACTCCGGCGCCAGCCACGGCGGCAGGGCGAGCTCCAGGCGCTCGCCGAGGGCGTTGACGTAGGGCTCATACAGCGCGCGCATCCGAGTCAGGCGCTCCTTCACGATCACCAGCTCGGCGTCCGGCTCGACGCCGGCCTGCGCCAGCTGGCGCAGGAGCTCCTGCAGGTCCTCCGTGGGCAGGCGCTCGAGTGCCGGCGCCGTCGGGTCGACGTGGAAGGTGTAGCTCAGGTCGACGACCGCGTGGCGCGCGATCGCAAAGGTGAAGCGGGCGCTGTCGACCGTTCCGAGCGGAGCGGCCGCGATCGTGAAGGCGCACGTGTCGAGCACGGTGCACATCGCCGCCAGCCAGTTCTGGTTGACGTGCTGGGAGCGGAAGTAGGCGAGGATCGGGTAGGCCAGATGGGTCTCCATCAGTTCGGCGACCCACGTCTCCCAGCTGCCCAGGTAGCGGTTCAGCGCCGGCCAGCCGCCGTGCTGGGCCGAGCGGATCACGAGCCGCCCGGCGCTGGGCGGCGATCCGACTGCGTGGGCGCCCGCGCCGGTGCCCGCCAGATGCGAGCCGCCGGCCCACTGCAGGCAGCCATAGCCGAGCATCATCCCCAGGATCCACAGGGAGAGGTTGAGCAGGACGCCGAACGGGCCTTAGATTGGGCTGTCTCTGAGTGCTCCCGACAGTCGGGGGCTCGATAGGTCTTTGAGGTCAGACGGGTCCCGCCGATCGGCGGGACCCGTCTGCACCGCGGCTCAAGCTGCCTCCTTCACCGGCAAAGTGAAGAGGAGCAGAGCCTGATGACTAAGGATGACGTGCTGTTCGGCTACCGCCAGCAGCTTTTCGCAGAGGCCGCGAGGACGAGTGTCTCGGCGGCGTGCCGGACGTTCGGTGTGCACCGTTCCACCTACTACCACTGGAAGCGCCAGGTCGACCGGCATGGCCTTGAGATGCTCCGTCCCCGCGAGCGTCGCCGGCCGCAGATGCCCAACCAGCTGCCGAAGATGATCGAGGAGCGCATCGTCTCTTTCTCGATCGCCCATCCCGGGCTCGGGCCCCGGCGTGTCGCTTCAGAGCTCGCCCGCGAGAAGTGGGGCGGGATCATCGTCTCGGCGAATGGCGTATGGAAGGTCCTCTGCCGCCACGGACTGAACACCCGCGCCAAGCGCCTCGGGCTGATCGCGGGCTACGCAGCCCCCTATGAGCCGCCCAGGGATCCTGGGCCCGAGCGGCACATCGACGTCGATCGGCCCGGCGAGCTCGTCGGGATCGACTGCTTCTATGTCGGGCGGCTGAAGGGCACCAAGGGCGCGATCTGGCAGCTCACCGCGATCGACGTGTGCTCCTCATATGCCTGGGCGGAGCTCGTGATCGCCAAACAGCGCAACCCCACAGCCCGGCAGACAAGCAAGTTCGCCCATCGCGTCGCCAGCGAGCTGAAGGCCGCCGGCTGGCGCCTTGAACGGATGCTCTCAGACAACGGCAACGAGTTCCGTGGGCCCGAGTTCGCTGGTGTTCTCGAGACGCTACAGATCAAGCACACCCGCATTCACGCAGGACGCCCTCAGACCAACGGTCACGTCGAGGCACTGCACAAGACGATTCTCGAGGAGTGCTGGCGACCAGCGTTCGCCCGCTACATCTACCCCGCCTACACCGGTCTAAGGCGAGAGCTCGACACATACCTGCGCTACTACAACACCGACCGCGTTCATCACGGACGCCTCACCCAAGGACGCATCCCCGCAGACATCGTCTACGGTGCCCGAAAGATGGAGGCAAGATGAGCCGCACCTGTCGGCACATCCCGGAGGCCGCCCACCTTAGATGCCGAGCATCGTGTCGGCGCTCTGGGCCGGCATGCCCGGGCCAGCCGGCGCCACGGCCGCCAGGCGTAGATGAAGACCGAGCGCACGATCCTCGGATCGCGCTTGACTCGCCGCGGGAGCAGGAACGAGATGAAGATCTCGAGCAGCATGAGCGCGACCAACGCGCCGCCGAGCACCCCGACGAGGATCCGCATCGCCTGCTGACGATATGGCTCGGCGAGGACGTTCCCGCGGCCCGCCCGGGCGCGCGCGGGCGCGGCTGCTCAGCACGGCTCGGACGCCGCCGCGTGCGGTGCGATCTCCAGCAGCTGACTGCCGCGGTGATCGACCTGCAGGGTCGTGTGGTCGAGTCCGAAGCGCTCGTGCAGCATCGCCTCCATGGCGCGGCGCGCCACATGGCAGTCGCGGTCGGCCGCCACCAGCACGTGCGCCGAGAGCGCCGAAAAGCCGCTGCCCACCTCCCACACGTGCAGGTCGTGGACCTCGACGACGCCGTCCTGGCCGGCGAGCGCCTCGCCGATCGCCCGTGGATCCAGCCCCTCGGGCGCAGCCTCGAGGAAGATGCGCCCGGAGGCCTTCACGAGCGAGTAGCCGGAGCGGGTCATCAGCCCGGCGATCATCAGCGAGGCGAGCGGGTCGGCCCGCTGGAAGCCGGTGAGCAGGATGATCCCGGCGGCGATCGCGGTGCCGATGAACGCGTACAGGTCGGTGAGGATGTGCTGGAAGCTGCCCTCGACGTTCAGGCGGCGGCGGTCGGCCCTCGACAGTATCCAGATCGCCGCGAGGTTGACGAGGATGCCGGCCAGGGCGACGATCAGGATCGGGAGCGCACGGACGTGGGGCGGGGCGAACAGGCGGCGGATGGCCTCGTAGGTGATGAACCCGGCCAGGATCAGCAGCGTCACGCCGTTGGCCTGGGCGGAGAGGATCTCCACGCGCTTGAAGCCGAAGGTCATCGCCCCGGCGGCCGGTCGCGCCGCCAGCCGCAGCGCGAGCAGCGAGAAGCCGATCGCGCCGGCGTCGGTGAGCATGTGCCCGGCGTCCGAGAGCAACGCGAGCGAGTGCGCGAGCACGCCGACCGCCACCTCGACGGCCATGAAGGCGAGGATCAGCCCGAGCGCCGCCCTCAGCCGGCCGCTGCTGGCGTCGGCGTGGACGGCGTGAGCGTGCGCGGCGTGCTCGTGAGCCATCGGCTCACGATACGCGCCGCTGCCGATGGGCGAGCGTCAGCGCCTGTCGCGACGGGCCCGTCAGTGCCCGTCGCGACAGGCCGCCGCGGCCCGGTCAGTAAGCTTTGCTGGCCGGTTCGGAGGTCGAGGTGGTCTGGGGGGCGGCGGCGGCGCTCGCCGCCGCCACGACGGCGCTCCACGTGTGGCTGCCGTCTTTGACGCCCTGCCCGTTGGCTTCTCCGGCCGCCCTGTCTCCGGCGAACGTGTACAGCGGCTCCCCTTTGTAGGCGAGCTGCTCGGTGCCGTCGGGGCGCTTGACCGTTTCCACGCCGCTGACGCTGGTGCTCATGGCGCTCGCGCTCACGGGAGGCCAATTCGCCACGCAGGCGGCGCTGGTGCAGAGGAACTTGCCGGTCTGCTCGCCGCTGAGGTGGTAGAGCGTGTTGCCCTGCGCGCTGACCAGCACCGTGGCGCCCAGCGTCGCGTTGGACGCCGTCTTGACGGCTTCCGCGCTCGCGGCGCTCGAGGTCGTGGCGGTGCTGGCCTGCGATGTGGAGCTCGAGCTGTTCGAGCTGCTCCCGCACGCCGCCAGGGTCAGCGACACGGCGAGGGCGGGGAGGAGGACCTTCAGGGTTGGGCGCATCGGGGCTCCTTTGGACAGGGCTACGGACGATATGCCGGCGGCGCACAGCCGGCCACTGTCCCTCCAGACTCCGCTCCGCCCGGGTTCCTTTCGCGCGCCCGCGGCCGGCTGTGCTTGCATCGGGACCTCGCGGGCAGCCGGCCCGCGCCCCAGGGGCAGCCTAGTCTCTACTGGCGATGGCGCGGAGCAACGAGAACCGCCGGGTGCTCACGCAGCGAGCCACGACCCTGGTCTCGATCGTCGTGGCCAGCCTGCTGGTGACCCTCAAGCTGGGCGTCGGCCTGGTGAGCGCCAGCCTCGGGCTGATCTCGAGCGGGATCGAGTCGAGCGGCGACGTGATCGCCGCGGCACTCACGTTCTTCGCCGTGCGCCTGGGCGGCCGGCCCGCCGACTTCGAGCACCCCTACGGCCACCGCCGGGCGGAGAACCTCGGAGCCCTGGGCGAGGCGGCCATCCTGTTGGGCGGTGGCGTGCTCGTCACCGTCGAGGCGATCACCCGCCTCTCGGGCACTGCCAAGGCCCCCGTGGTCCACTGGTATGAGTTCGCGGTGATCGCGCTCGCGCTGATCCTGGAAGCCGGCCGCATCGGCCTCGCGCGCGTCGCCGCCCGGCGCTACCGCAGTTCCGCGCTGCGCGCCAACGCGCTGCACTTCGCCGGCGACACGGCCGGTTCGCTGGTGGTGCTGGCCGGCCTGCTCGCCGTGCGCGCGGGGCTGCACCAGGGCGATTCGCTGGCCGCGCTGCTCGTCGCGGTGATCATCTTCGCGGCCGCCGCCCGGCTGATCGCGGAGAACGCAAACGTGTTGATGGATCGCACGCCGGCACAGGCGCGGACGGCTGCCGAGCGGGCGATCGCTGGGCTCGGCGCGGACATCGAGCTGGAACGGCTGCGGCTGCGCGAGTCGGCCGGGCGTTACTTCGCCGACGTGGTCGTCAGCGTCCCGCCGGGCCAGGCGGTGGTCGAGGGCCACCTCGCCGCCGACCTGATCGAGGGCGCGCTCGAGCAGGCGCTGCCCGGCAGCGACGTGGTCGTGCACGTCGAGCCTCGCCGCCGTGGCCTCGATCTGCGCGACCGCGTGCTGGCGATCGCGCTGTCCGAGCCGCTGGTCAAGGAGGCCCACGACATCACGATCTTCGAGCAGCGGGGGTCGAGCAGCGTCTCGCTGCACCTGAAGTTCCCGGCCGACCTCGATCTGCGGGCCGCCCACGAGACCGCCGAGCGCGTCGAGCGGGCGATTCGGGCGCGGCCGGGCGTGGCCGAAGTGCAGACCCACCTGGAGCCGCTCGAGCGCCCACTTGCGGCGCGCCCGCGCGACGAGCGCGCCGACGTGCAGACCACGCGCGCGATCGAGCGGCTCGTGCGCGAGCGCACGGGCAGCGATCCGCTGCGGGTGAGGCTGCTGTCCACCGACGCCGGCCACGTGCTGTTCCTGACGCTGGTCGTGGACCCGGCCGAGTCCCTCACCGACGCTCACCGGCTGGCTGGCGAGCTGGAGGACGAGTTGCGCCAGCGAATCGACGGCATCGCCGAGGTGATCGTCCACACCGAGCCATAGGCCGCTAGCATGCGCGCATGCACATCGACGCCATCAGGTCCAGAAGCGTTTCTGTCCTCAGCGTCGGTGGCGGCGCCGGCCTTGCGCTCGCGGCGCTTGCGTGCGCGGCGCTGATCAGCGCCTGCGGCTCGTCCGGCTCCCCGAGCTCGTCCGGTTCCTCCACGAGCTCCGCGCCGGCGAGCGCCACGACGATCAAACTGAACACCACGCGCGTCGCGCACTCCATCGAACAGAGCATCCTCAGCGAGCGTCACCTCGCCTCCACGGTCGTGTGCCCCACCGATGTACCGCAGGAAGCGGGCAGGACCTTCGAATGCGTCGCCACGACCGCCAGCGCGAAAAAGCCTTCGAGCCTCGTCAAGACACCGTTCGTCGTGACCATTCACAACAAGACGGGCTACGTCACCTACGCAGGCAAGTAGGCAGTCGGTCCGCCCCGGCGGGCCCGCTCAGCCGCCGGTGGCGGTCAGCCGCCGGGCGTCCGGATTCGGGCACCCCGAGATGACGCAGCAGCAGCGTGGCGGTGGCGAGTCCCACCACGATGCCGGCGGCGCTTCCGCCCACCCGCAGCGCGCTGCCGCGGATGACCATGCCGCCGGCCTCGGCGGAGGTCAGGACGTCGTCGGGGGTGGCGCTCATCGACGCGCCGTCCACATTCAGACCCCGGTCACGATCTCGATCCAGTCGAGCGGGCGTCCGCACAGCTGTGCGGCCTGTCGCGGCTGGACGCTTATCAGTTCGCTCGCGGGACTCTGCCGCGGCTCCAGCGCGATCGCGCTGAGGAAGGTGAGTTCGTTCTCGCCGCTGCCCGGCGTGAGGTTGGCGTGGGGGTAGGTGAGCGCGAATGTGTGGATGCCGGCAGCCAGGAAGACGTTGGCGACGTGAACGTATCCGTTGATGCTCGCGAGCTCGTCCTTGACCGTGCCCACGTGACGGCCGTCGACGCTCACTTCGAAGCCACGGGAGAAGCTCCCGCCCAGCCACAGTTCGTAGCTCTGCGCGCTGGCCACGGCGATGTGGCTGACGGCCGTTCCCGGAGTCGTGGGCGTGAGCGCATGTTCGGCGACGTCGTGGATCCAGGTGGCGGGCCACAGGGTCTGATCGCCGCGCGCGACGACCGGTTCGGGGCGCTGGTAGGCGATCAGTCGTGCGTGCTCGGCAAGCGCCTGGCGGGCCAGGCCCAGTATCCGCCCGCATGGCGGGGTTGCCACGGGGTCGATCGAGCACAGCGGTTCGGTCGGTCCGTTCTGGGCATTGCCGCAGTAGGGCAGGGTGTTGGATTCACCGAGCGGAACCTGCTCGAGGATCCGCCTCGAGGGCTGCGCCGCGCGCTGCCAGAGCTGGTAGTAGCTGCCCTGCCAGACAAGCCTGTAGATCGCCGGCGGACGGCTTTCCACGGGCGAGCGCGGAGTGACGATCGAGCGGTACGTTTCGAGCGTCGAGAGCGGGAACGAGTCGAGGTCGGCCGCGGCGGCCTTCGTCAGGATCGCGCCGTCGCGCAACGACAGGTAGGGCGTGCGGTACTCGGCCGGCTCGACCGGGGCGCCGGCCCGCAGGAAGTGGCGGTCGGCGTACACTTCGTAGTCGTTGATGAAGGTAGGGCTCTTCCCGGCGAGGAGATCGCCGATGTGCTGCAGCTCGGCCAGCCGTGCGCGCGGCGCGAGCGTCGCGTCCTGATAGCCGAGGAAGTTGGACCACAGCACCCCGCCGGCGAGCGCAGCCGCCACGGCGATTCCCGCGATGCCCACCGCGCGACGGCGGCTCCACAAGCTCCACAGCGTGCCGCCGCCGGTCAGTGCCGCGGCGAGCAGTGCCGGCGAGGAGATCGCCAGCGCCTTGGCGGTCACCCATGGCGTGCCGCCGGAGAAGTACACCGCGCCGCAGCCGACCAACGCGACCGCCACGTACAGCAGTAGGCCGAACCGGCGCCGGCGCACGCTCACCCACAGACCGACGGCGGCGGCGAGGAGCACCAGGCCGATGAACAGCGCGCTGGCAAGCGTCGGCGCCGTCAGGCGGAAGTCGCCCACCGGCCAGATCCCGGCGAGCTGGAACACGCTCAGGGGATGAAACAGGTTGCCAAGCTGCGTGGCCTGCGTTTGACCGCTGGAGAACAGGCCCGCGGCCAGACCGCTGGACAGGAACGCTCCCACGACCACCCAAACCGGCACCACGAACACCGCGGTCAGCCCTGCCAGCCACGCGAACGAGATGAAGGTCCCCCGCGGCCGCCGCGGGCGCTCTCCCTGCCACAGCCAGGCCACGGCCACAAACACCAGCGCCGGCGCCACCCAGCCCCCCGCACCCGGCCCGAGCGTCTGGATCAGGGCCCCGGCGGCGACCGCGAGCGGGAGCAGCTCGCGCCAGCGCGCCGGGCGCCGGGTGAGCACGGCGGCGGCGAGCGCCACCCCGAGTGCCAGCAGGAACGACGCCGTCAGCTCCTTGATCCCACCCCACAGGCTGTAGCCGTAGAGCAGCGCCGACTGGGCGCCGATGAACGCCAGCAGAGCCCTGATCCGGGCCGAGGCCACGATCGGCTCCACCAGCGCATACAGGCACAGCGCCACCGCGGCCGCGCAGCACGCCAGGTAGGGCTGGAAGACCCACGCGACGTCCACCCCCAGCAGGGCGCGTGCCACGCCGGGCAGCATGAAGGCCCCGAGCGGGTAGCTCGCTCCGACGTCGCCGGTGTAGACCAGCGTGTAGGTGGACGGCGGTTCGCCGCTGACCGAGCGCGCGTGCGACATGACGTGGTCGATCACGTTGAACCAGGTTGCGGTGTCGTCGAGCTTGATGAAGCCCGTGAACGTCGCCTGACCGGAGAGCAGCACGGGAGCGCCGTAGACGAGCAGGACGCCCACCGCGGCGAGCAGCGGCCAGCGTCCGAGCCGGCGCCCCGGCCACGCGAGCACGAGCCCCGCCGCGGCGCCCGCGGTGACGACGGGCACGGCCGCCGGTGCGGTCGCGGAGAACGCCGTCACGGTGCCCGCGAGCACGAGCGCCGCCGCCAGCCCCAGAGGCAGCAACAGGGCGTTGTCGACCTTCGTCCCGGCGGCGCGCTCGACGATGACGCCCCAGCCCGCGCCGATCGCGGCGAGGACGAGCGGGAACAGCACCCATGCCAGGATCAGCGACATGGCTCAGGCCAGCACCCGGCGCAGGAGGAACACGTATGGGACGCAGAAGAGGTTCGCGAGCGCCGCGCCCGCGTGGGGAATGAGCGCCGAGTCCAGCCGATCGTCGAAGAAGCGCAGCAACTCGGCGTCCGAGCATCGTCGCGACGCCTGAACCGCTCGCCGTTGGAGCATCAGCCGCTTGCGCAGCGCGAACAGCGACCCGTAGGCGCGGAGCTTCTGGGGCAGCCAGCCGCCGAGCGCCAGGAACGCGTCGCGGCGGGCCAGGAAGCACGCGCCCGAGGCGACGATGACATCGCGCGGCTGGTCGTGCTCGCGCGGCTCGCCGTAGCCTCCCGACGGCGAGATGCCCGTGGGGTGCAGCGGGTTGGCCCCCGCGTTGCGCGTGCGCCCGTCCTCCAGCAGGATCTGGGCGCCGACGATGCCGACCTGCGGGTCGGAGTCGGCGACGGCCGCGAGTCGCTCCAGGCAGTCGTCCTGCGCTTTGGCGTCGGGGTTGAGGCAGACGAGGTAGTCGCCGCTGGCCTGCGAGGCCGTCGTGTTGAGCGCGATGTAGCTGAGATTCGCGCGGCATTCGATCGGCCTGACTGCGGGTGCGTATCCGCGCGTCGCGATGGCCAGCCGCCCAGCGGGTCCGTTGTCCATGATCAGGATCTCGGACGGGAGGCGGGTCTGCGCGAGCAGGCTGTCGACGGCGGCGCCGGTCTGCCCAGGCTCCTCGTCGTAGCACAGGATCACGGCGGTGATGCTCGTCATTGGGTCTGGGAGCGCTCTTGGCTGGTAGGTGTTGGTTGCGGAGGGGTTCGGTGCGCCCGGGGGAGTCCGGCGATCGGGGGTGTGCGTTTTACGGCAGGCCGGCTGGTCACGACAACCAGTGCCGACGGCGGATGGGAGACGTCTGCGGCGGGTGAGAGTGTAGATTGGCTGGGCTGAGGAGATGCGCCAGACGCCCAGGTCGGCGGCGGCACGCGCGCTGAGTTCGAGCGGCCCGCGAGCGGTCCGGGTTGCCCAGAGACAGTCGGCTGCGACTGGGGCCATCGCGTCGGAGAACCCCCATCCACGGGGGTGCGTCAGGGGCTTTCCTTGACGCTCCCCGGCCCCAGTGTGTTCTTTGGCCTCAAGTGTGGTACGATCGCGCCGTTTTTTCTTGCTTCACCGGGGATCAGAGGCTTCAGGCCTCCAATCAGCGGCTCAATGCGCCAGCACGACAAGGAGGGGACCAATGCGGCAGCACAGGGGGACCGAGCAGGGCAGGCACGCCCGGCAGGGCACAGCCGAAACGACTTCGATTGTGGCCAGATGCATCCGCGCGGTGCTCGGGCGACGACTGACGGGGCGTGTGAGCCTCCTCGGCAGCGTGCTGGGGCTGGTCGTGTTCTTCGGCAGCGCCCAGGCTGCATCGGCATGGATACTGACCAAAGTCTCACCCGAAAAAGGCTGCCCCGGGGAAACGATCACGTTCACCGGGGAACACTTCGGAGCCAAAGGCACCACGGCGACGGTCGAATGGACGGACACCACCGCACAGCAGCTCAGCGGCGACAACCTCGGCGAGATGGTCAGCACGACCGCGACGACCACGGTAGAAAACACGACAGCCACCGCGATCGTGCCGATCTTCCTGCAGGCGCAGGGCACCGGTGTCGGAACCGTCAACATCGACGGCAGCGCCACCAAGGCCTTCACCTTCACTGACGTTCAGACTTGCTTCAAAGGCGCGACCGGGGCCACCGGCGCGACCGGGGCCACCGGCGAAAAAGGCGAAAAGGGAGCCGAAGGCAAAGAAGGCAAGGAAGGCAAAGCCGGAGCCGCCGGCGCCAAGGGCGAAAAGGGCGAAAAGGGAGCCGAAGGCAAAGAAGGCAAAGCCGGAGCCGCCGGCGCCAAGGGCGAAAAGGGCGAAAAGGGCGAAAAGGGAGCCGAAGGCAAGGAAGGCAAGGAAGGCAAAGCCGGAGCCACGGGCGTAACCGGAGCGACGGGAGCGACCGGAGCCAAAGGCGAAACCGGAGCTGAAGGCAAAGCCGGGACCAACGGGACCAACGGGACCAACGGGACCAACGGCGAAAACGGAGCCACCGGGGCGACGGGAGCCGAAGGTAAAGAAGGGCCCGCCGGCGCGACTGGAGCTACCGGCCCGACTGGAGCCACCGGAGCCGAAGGCAAAGCCGGCACCAACGGGACCAACGGCGAAAACGGAGCCACGGGAGCGACCGGAGCCGAAGGAAAAGCCGGCACCAACGGGACCAACGGCGAAAACGGAGCCACGGGAGCGACCGGAGCCGAAGGAAAAGCCGGCACCAACGGCACCAACGGCACCAACGGCGAAAACGGAGCCACCGGGGCGACGGGAGCCGAAGGTAAAGAAGGACCCGCCGGCGCGACTGGAGCTACCGGCGCGACTGGAGCTACCGGAGCCGAAGGCAAAGCCGGGACCAACGGCGAAAACGGAGCCACGGGAGCCACGGGAGCCGAAGGCAAAGAAGGAGCCGCCGGCGTAACCGGAGCGACCGGAGCCGAAGGAAAAGCCGGCACCAACGGCACCAACGGGACCAACGGGACCAACGGCGAAAACGGGACCAACGGCGAAAACGGAGCCACGGGGGCGACCGGAGCCGAAGGCAAAGCCGGCACCAACGGGACCAACGGGACCAACGGCGAAAACGGAGCCACAGGGGCGACGGGAGCCGAAGGCAAAGAAGGACCTGCCGGCGCGACCGGCGCCACAGGCCCTGAAGGACCCAAAGGAGCAACCGGACCCGCGGGGCCTGGATTCTCCGTCGGCTCCTATTCCGCAAGGACCGAACGGCTGACCGGAACCATGTACGAGCCCTCCGCGACCGAACCCGTCGAGGTCATTCTCGAAGTGGGAACGAAGCAGACCAAAGAAACGACAATAGTCGTAGAACTGGGCGGACCCGGTGCGGAAATTATCGACATCCTCAAGGGCAACGTGAACAAAGAACGACAGGTCTACACGTTCATCGTTCCCGCCGGTAAAAAGTGGGGTGTCCAGGCGAACGCGGAAATCGAAGTGCTGGTATCGATCTATCTACCGCTCGGATGAAAGGGGTGAACAGGCTCCAAAGGTGAAACCAGAGCCAGAGGCACCTGAGCGCTCGCTCGGTACCGGCCAGTCGATAGCGCGAGCAGCGGCAAACGGGGGGTCCCGGAAGGGGCCCCCCGCTGATCTCCATCCGGCACGAGTGCTGACCGGGCGGTGGCGCGATCGAACCGGGTTCTCGCATCCTTCACGTCATGGTCGCGGTTGATTTTATGCTTCCCGTTGGCTATGCTTGAGCGAGACCGGGCGTGACGGAGGACTTCGGGGCCCGTCAATAGTTGTCCGAGAGGGGAAAAGGAGCGTGGATGAGATGAAGCGCATTAGGATTGTCGGGCTGTGCCTTGTGGCCATGTTCGCGTTCAGCGCAATGGTCGTGTCGGTGGCGCAGGCATCGGAAGTTGGCATCTGCGCACGGGTTGAAAAGACCGGCAAGGTGTTCAAAGGCCAGTACCTCGAAAAGGGCTGTTTGGAGAAGGCTTCAAACGAAGAAGTAGAAAAAGGCGGCAAGGGAAACAGGTACGAATGGACGTCCGCGGCGGGTCACACATACACGTTGAAAGGCGGGACGGTGAGTCTGAGAATGCCGGGGTACACGCTTGCAGCCGAAATCACATGCAAATCGAAAAGCGCCGGGACAGGTGAATGGACCGGCCAGACAACAGGCGTATACACAATCCTGTTGCACGGATGCACACTCAATGTTACTGGCGGAAAGTGCACCAGTGAGGGTCTAAGCCCGGGAGAAATTGAGACATCCGCCCTCGACGTCACTCTAATCGGTTATCCCGAAACCAGGGAGCAGGAGAAGCTGAACGAGGAAACACTCGAAGTGGAATCCTATCCAGTCGGGCCTGCCGAAGGAAGGGTCTGGGTGGAATACTCTCCCGCACCTGGCTACCCCTACGCCGAATACGTATGTGAACCCGGCGTGATGTTCCGGACGCAGGGTACTCTCGCCGGACTTCTCATCGGCCACGTCGCCAGCCCGGTCAACGCGATGCGGGAGCTGGCCGAAACCTCATATGGACCAGGGCAAGGTGTGCAGGATCTCTACTCCGAATTCTCTAACAACGGGGGATTGAGCTACGAACCGGCCGGCTTCGAGTTCGAGTCGAACACCAGTACGGCCGTGGAGATGATGGGGAAGGTCGAGATCAAGTCGTGAACGTAGACCGCCAGCCGCGGTAGACAGTACGTGTGTGGGGCCGTGTACGCGGTCCCACACACACGCTCTTGTTGGCGTAGTGCGAAGCGACCCACGTGGCTGGCCTGCTCACGCGTCCGACAGGCGCCTGAGCAGGCCGATTGCCTGCGCGAGCACCTGCTGCTCCTCCGTTGAGAGGTCCTCGGCGATAGCGCGCGCCAGCCACCCCTCGCGCTGGCGGCGGTCGGCTTCCAGCGTCTGCACTCCCTGCTCGGTCAGCTCGACGAGCGTTCGCCGTCCGTCGGCGGGGTCGGGGCGCCGCACGACCAGGCCGTCGGCCTCGAGGTCGGCGATCGTCTGGGTCATCGATTGCGGGCGCACCCGCTCCAGCGCCGCGAGATCGCCGATCGACTTCGTGCCTTCGCGGTCCAGGCGCCCGAGCACGGCGCCCTGGGAGAGGGAGAAGCGATGCTCGGCGCGCAGCCTGCGCATCAGGTGCCCGAGCACCATGCGCAGCTCGCTCGCCGAGCGGCCGGTGTCGACGCCCGTGCCCACGCTCCCGACTATACACCAGAAGCACAGGCAAACTGCTCAGTTTTCCTGTATATTTGCTTTGGTGGCGAAGAGCTTGGAAACAGGAGCGCGTACGAACGCCGGCGCTCGCACCCCGGGTCCGGGCAGCTCGGATCGCTACAAGTGGATCGCCCTCTCGAACGTCACGCTGGGGGTGCTGCTGGCCACGCTGGACGGCTCGATCACGCTGATCGCCATGCCGGACATCTTCCGGGGCATCCACCTCGATCCGCTGGTGCCGGCCAACAGCTTCTATCTGCTGTGGATGATCCTCGGCTTCCTGGTCGTGACGAGCGTCTTGATCGTGAGCCTCGGCCGCCTCGGCGACATGTACGGCCGGGTGAAGATGTACAACCTCGGCTTCGTCATCTACACGCTCGCCTCGCTGGTGCTGACCGTCGACTGGATGACGGGGCGAGCCGGGGCCGCATATCTGATCGCCTTTCGCGTCGTGCAGGGCGTGGGCGCCGCGTTCCTGCTGGCCAACTCGGCGGCGATCATCACCGACGCGTTCCCGGCCAACCAGCGGGGCATGGCGCTGGGCATCAACAACATCGTGGGCGTCAGCGGCATGTTCGTCGGACTGATCCTGGGCGGGCTGCTGGGGCCGATCGACTGGCGCCTGGTGTTCCTGATCTCCGTGCCGGTTGGTCTGTTCGGCACGGTGTGGGCGTACCTGAAGCTCGAGGAGCGCAGCACGCCCAAACGCGCGCCGGTGGACTGGTGGGGCAACGCCACGTTCGCGCTCGGGCTGATCCTGATCATGGTGTCGGTCACCTACGGGATCAGACCGTATGGCAGCCATGCCACTGGCTGGGGCAGCCCGCGGGTGCTCGGGCTGCTGGGCGCCGGAGCGGCGTTCCTGCTCGCGTTCGCGGCGATCGAGCAACGGGTCGCCGAGCCGATGTTCCGTCTGCCCCTGTTTCGCATCCGCGCCTTCACGTTCGGGACGCTCTCGACGTTCCTCTCGGCCGTCGCGCGGGGCGGGCTGATGTTCATGCTGATCATCTGGCTGCAGGGCATCTGGCTGCCGCTGCACGGCGTCGACTTCGCCGAGACGCCGCTGCGGGCGGGCATCTACATGCTGCCGCTGACGCTGGGCATGCTCGTCGCCGGCCCGACCTCCGGATACCTGTCCGACCGCTTCGGGGCCCGCTGGTTCGCGACGGGGGGGATGCTCGGCTCCGCCCTCAGCTTCTTCTTGCTGACCCTGCTGCCGATCGACTTCTCCTTCCCGCTGTTCGCGCTCGTGCTCGCGATGATCGGCGTCTCGATGGGCATGTTCGCCTCGCCCAACCGGGCGGCGGTGATGAACAGCCTGCCGCCGCAGCACCGGGGCGCCGGCGGCGGGATGAACCAGACCTTCCAGAACTCCGCGCAGGTGCTCTCGATCGGCGTGTTCTTCACGCTGATGATCCTCGGGCTGGCCTCGAACCTGCCGCACACGCTGTCCGCCGGGCTGCAGGCCCACGGCGTCTCGGCCGTCGCGGCGAGCGGCGCCGCGCACACCCCGCCGGTATCCGTGCTGTTCGCGGCCTTCCTCGGCTACAACCCGATCGAACACCTCCTCGGGCCGCACGTGCTCGCCTCGCTGTCGGCCGCCAACCACGCGACGGTGACCGGCCGCTCGTTCTTCCCGCAGCTGATCTCGGCGCCGTTTCGCACGGGGCTGCACGAGGCGTTCCTGTTCGCGATCCTCGCCTGCCTGGTCGCGGCCGGCGCCTCGCTGATGCGCGGCGGCAGGTATCACTATTCCGAGGAGTCGCCCGCGCCCGCCGCCGACGGCGCGATCGGTGACCGGCGGGAGGCAGCGGCGCATGGCGAGGCCGCGGCATCGGGCGGTCGCCAGCAGAGCTTGAACTCCGGCGCGGGATCCCTCGTGCGAACCACGACAGCAGAGGAGCAGCATGCGCGTTGAGTGGTATGGCCAGTCGGCGTTTCACCTGAGCGAAGGGGAGGAGGCGTCCGTGGCGATCGACCCCTTCGGGGACCTGTCGGGGCTGACGAGTCGCGGGATGCAGTTCGACTACGTGTGCCACTTCGGCGACTTCGGCCAGAGTGGGCTGCGCGAGGAGCAGGCCGCGGCGATCGGCGCGGTCGATCTGCTGTTCCTCCCCGTCGGCGGGGGCCCCACGATCGGCGCGGAGCAGGCGGCGGCGATCGTCGAGCGCCTGTCGCCGCGCTGGGTCGTGCCGATGCACTACCGCACCGCGCGCATCGGCTTCCTGGAGACGGCCGACGCCTTCCTCGAGCGCTCCGGCCACATCGAGCGGCTGCCCGGAGCCGCCTTCGACACCGCGGAGCTTCCCGTCGCGGACGCGCCGCTGGTGGTCGTCCCCGCGGCGCCATAGCGCGAGGCGTATAAATCAACTGAACCGAGAAAGGGCTCCAGATGAAGATTGGACGATTGCTGCTGCGCCTGGCCGTGGGTGGATTCTTCTTCGGACACGGGACGCAGAAGCTGTTCGGATGGTTCGGCGGCAAAGGCCTCGATGCGACGGCCCAGGGATTCGAGGCGCTCGGCCTGCGCCCCGGGCGCGCCAACGCGATCGTCGCCGGTGCCGCCGAGGCCGGCGGCGGAGCGCTGCTCGCGAGCGGGGTCGCGACGCCCCTCGCCGCCTCGGCCCTGACCGCCACGATGCTGACGGCGATCAAGACCGTGCACGCCAAGAACGGCCCCTGGCTGAGCGACGGCGGCTATGAGTACAACGTCGTCCTGATCGCCGCCGTGCTCACGCTCGTCGAGATCGACCGCGAGCGCTTCGGCGCGAGATCGGCGCTCGCCGTGCTCCTCGCCGGCGCCGTGGGCGCTCTCGGCGCGCACCTGGCTGCCGCCGCGGCACCCGCCCCGGCGGCGACGGACGCGGCCGCCGAAGGCGCGAACGGGTCCGCGGGAGACCCGGCCGCGAACGCGGGAGGCGCGGACGCCGCCGAGCAGGAGGTAGCATCCGACTCGTGAAGCTCAAGGGGCGAGATCGTCGAAACGACGCCGTGAGCGTGCCCAGGCTCTCAGCTGTGGCGCTGGCGGTCGGCCTGCTCACGCTGGCCGGCTGCGGGAGCTCCTCCAGCAGCACCAGCTCCTCGACCTCCACGCCGACCTCATCCACACCGGCGGCGACCACTGCGAGCACACCCGCCACAACCCCGAGCACGGCCGCGGCGACGGCCGCGCAGATATCGACCAAGACCGTGTCCGGGCTGGGGCCGGTGCTGGTGAACGCGCAGGGCCGCACCCTCTACGTGTTCGCTCCAGACAAGCACGCAAAGGTCACCTGCGTGAGCAGTTGCGCGTCGCTGTGGCCGCCGGCGAAGCTCTCCAGCGGACAGAAGGCCGCTGCCGGCGGGGAAGCGAAGTCCTCGTTGCTGGGCAGCGACTCCGACCCCGAAGGCGGCAACGTCGTCACCTATGCGGGATGGCCGCTCTACACCTACGCTGCCGACTCCGGTCCCGGCACCGCCAACGGTCAGGGTGTGAACGCCAACGGCGGCCTGTGGTATGTGATCTCGCCGGCCGGCAAGGTCATCGAAGCGACGCCGTGAGCGTGCCCAGGCTCTCGGCTCTGACGCTGGCCGTCGGCCTGCTCACGCTGGCCGGCTGCGGGAGCTCCTCGAGCAGCACCAGCTCCTCCACGACCCCGACCGCATCCTCGACGTCCACGACGTCGAGCTCCGCGCCCAGCGGTGCGTTGACCCTCGCTGCGAACCCCGAAGGTCAGCTGGCATACGACAAGACGTCGCTGACGGCGGCCACAGCCGGCAAGGTCTCGATCGACTTCACGAACATGTCGCCGCTGGAGCACAACGTGACGCTCGAATCCTCCTCCCACCAGATCCTCGGGGCGACCCCGACGTTCCAGGGCGCCACGAAGCTCCTGACGCTCGACCTCAAGGCGGGCACCTACAAGTTCTTCTGCTCCGTTCCCGGACACCGGATGGCCGGCATGGAAGGCACGCTCACGGTGAGGTAGGCGCCGGGCGCTCAGCCGTTGACCTCGACGATGTCGCCGATGGCGAGCATCCCGAAGACGGTGTGAGCCGCTTCGATCGGCAGCTCGACGCAGCCGTTGGACTGGGGAAAGCCGTACGCTTCGCGCGGGTAGCCGTGCACGGCGTCGCCGCCGTTGAAGTAGTTGACCCAGGGCACGTCGGGCACGACGTATTTGGTGCCGTCGACGTCTTCGCCGCTCATGGTGGTGGACACGTAGCGGGCGTATATCGGGAAGATTCCCTGCGCGGTTTCGGCGCCCGGCACGCCGGTGTTGACGGGGGTGCTGAACACGACACGGTGGCCCTCGTGCACGTCGAGCGTCTCCGGCAGCGACTCGGACACGGTCACCCACGTGTAGGAGATGGGATCGCGCCGGTAGTGGGTCTCGTCGTAGAGCAGCGACTCCCAGGTGGCCCGGTTCGGTTCGCCGGTCGCTTCGAGCCCGCGGTCGGACTGGTACACCGTGATCGCACCCCGGGTGGTCTCATCCAGCTGGCCCATCTGCACCGGCGGCGCATTCCAGGGGTCGGGGGCGAGCCTGCCGCGGGGCGGGTGGAAGGCGTGGACGGCCGCTTCGCGGCGCGTCTCCGCGCCGGAGGGGATGTGGACGATGTACAGGGGACGCAGCCTGGAGCCGAGGTAGCCGAGGCGCGCGAGGGCCTGCTGGAGGCCGGCGATCGGCGGGCAGGCCACGTCCAGGCGGATCGTGCGCCGCCGGCCGAGGGGCGCGTAGCCGGTGGAGCTCGTGCGCGCCCATAGCGTCAGCGCATAGCTGGAGCACGGCGCGAGCGTGGAGGCGGGCGTGAAGACCTCGGAGTCGCCGACGATGCTCCATGCGCCGGCGACGTCGGGAGCGAGCGTCGGTGGCGGCGAGCTCGGGGACACGGGCGCCGACAGCGTCACGGTGAGCGGCGCGGTGGCGTCGGCGATGTTGTGCCCAGGCAGCGCCACGAGCCGGGTGGGGGGTAGGGGCGCGGCCGCCGCGGTGGCGCCGGCGGCGTGCGCGCTGAGCAGCTCACGGATGCCGTGATCGCGGGCAAGCAGGACCGCGGTCCCGATCCCGGCCACCGCGAGCGACAACACCAGCACGCTCGCCGACGCCCGCGTGGAGAAGCGCCGGGCCACATTTGCGATCCGATCGACGAACGCCCTCATACCACGATAAGGCTAACGCACGCCTCCCGAGCGCCGTGCAGGCATCGGCCCGCGGCGCGTGGGGTCCGTCCGTGCAGCCGACGGCGGCTCAGGCTCGGGTCCAGGCGGCGTCGGAGCCCGACAGCACGTGGAGGGCGAGGCTCACCCCGAGCACGATCGCGCCCGCCACGGCCAGCGCCGCCGCGACCGAGATGTCCAGCACGAGCAGCCCGCCCGTCAGCGCGCCCAGCAGCATCGCAGCGATCGCGATCGCCCGGCGCCCGAGCTTGGATCCCGCCCCGCGCGCCAGTCCCGCTTCCGAGGCGAGCCCGGTGATGGTGCGCGTGAGGACCGTGGTGGTGAGCTCGGGAACCGCCAGGCTCTGCGCCGCGGCGTTCTGCACCCCCATGGCAAGGGCCATCGGAACGATCAGCGCATAGCGGACGCCGGTGTGCAGCGGTTCGGTGGCTCCCAGCGCGACGATCAGGGCGATCGCGATCAGAGCGAGCTGGGCCATGCTCGCGGCGCGCAGCAGGTGGCCGCGATGGTCGGGGGTTCGTGCGCCGAGGCGGCCGCCCGCGAAAGCGCCCGCCAGGAACGATCCGAGCGCGACCAGCGAGGAGGCGCTCGACAGGCCGCGCGCGCCGGCGAGGGCGAAGCCGAGGAACACGACGTTGCCGGTCATGTTCGCGACGAACACGTGCCCGAGCTTGAGGTAGCTGGCGGCGTCGACGACGCCGGTGAGGAACGTGAGCGCCACCATCATCGGCGCCAGCGGCCCGTGGCGGTCGCCGGGTGGCGGCCAGAGCGTGCGCGCGGCTTCGTCGAGGACGCTCATGTCGGAGAGCTCGCCGGCGACACCGCCTGACCTTATCGTGCGGGCACGGGTCAATCCAGGTAGGTGACGATCTCGGCGAGAGGCGCTCGCTCGGGCACTCGCTGCTCCTGCACCGGCTGACCGAGGTGGAGCAGTCCGACGGGCGTCTCCGTCGGCTGCAGGCCGAGGATCCGGCGTCCCCTGGGATCGTCCAGGAGCGCGACCGTGCGCCAGTAGCCCGCCAGACCACGGGCGTGGGCGCCCAGCAGCACCAGGTAGGCGGCGACGGCGGTGGCGAGCAGGTCCTCGCGGTCCTGCGCGGGATCCCCGGTCTGGCTCGCCGAGACCGCGATCAGGGTGGGGGCACGCTGCAGCTTGACGGCCGAGCCGGCCTGCTCGGACTCGGCCAGCCGCATCAGCCGCCCGCGCGTGCGGGCGCCGAGAACGCGAAACCGCCAGGGGCTGGTCAGATGGTGGTTGGGCGCCCAGCTCGCCAGCTCGAACAGCTCGTCGAGCACCGCGGCGTCGACCGCGCGGGCTGCGAACGCCTTGTGCGTGCGGCGGGTGCGGATAGCCTTCTCGACGTCCATGCCAGAACACTAGAGGTGCCCGCCCATCCCACGTCCGAGCGTTGAGGTCAGTTGAGTCCCGGCGAGGTCGTCGCGATCGCGCTTGCCGGTCTGGCGGCGGGCACGATCAACACGGTGGTCGGCAGCGGCACGCTGATCACCTTCCCGGTGCTGCTGGCGTTCGGCTATGCGCCGGTGACGGCGAACGTCTCGAACACGATCGGTCTGGCGCCGGGAAACGTGTCGGGGGCCGTGGGCTATCGACGCGAGCTGACCGGCCAGCGCGAGCGCGCCGTGCGCCTCGGCGCGACGTCCGTGCTCGGCGGCATCACGGGCGCGGTGCTGCTGCTGGTGCTGCCCGCGTCGGCGTTCAAGGCGATCGTGCCGGTCTTCATCGCGATCGCGCTCGTGCTGACCGTGCTGCAGCCGCGTCTGGCCGCGTGGCTGGTGAGGCGCGAAATCGACCTGGAGCGCAGGGGCGCCGCGCTTGCGCCGTTCGCGGTCTACCTGACCGGCGTCTACGGCGGCTACTTCGGCGCGGCCCAGGGGATCCTGCTGCTGGGGATCCTCGGCCTGGCGCTGGCGCAGGACCTGCAGCGAACGAACGCCCTCAAGAACGTGCTCGTCGGGCTGGTCAACGGCGTGGCAGGCGTGTACTTCGTGTTCGCCGCGCACGTCGAGTGGGCCCCGGTGGCGATCATCGCGTGCTCCTCGATCGTGGGCGCCCAGCTCGGCGCGCGCTACGGGCGCCGGCTGCCGCCGGATGCGCTGCGGGCGGTCATCGTGGTGGTGGGGGTCTTTGCGATCGTGCGCCTGCTGACCAGCTGAGCGAGCAGGCGCGAGTCGCGCGGGTCAGTGCAACTGGTCCACGAACGTGTAGATCACCATCAGGCTGACGAGCACGACGAACACGCGCAATGCCCACAGTGCGGCCGTGGCGCGTGCGCTGAGCGGCGCTCGCGGCACGGGCCTGGAGGTTTCGACCACGAACTGATCGCGCTCGAGGTGCATGATCAGCTCATCCTCCATGCGCTCCTGGGGCTGCAGGTCCTGCTCGCGGATGCCGGAGCCGTGGCGGGCGTCGTCGCTGGCGCGCGTGTCCGTGTTCATGAGCCGATGAGATGGATTGCCTGCAGGAAGGAGTCGATGCCGTATGCGGCGCCGCAGAGCCCGACGAACGCGATCACGGTGATCCCGATCGCGTTGGTCGAGCGCCTGTTCGCCCACGAGCCCATCAGCCCCCTGTCGTTGGCGAGCATGACCATCAAGACCAGGCTGACGGGGAGCAGCACGGTGGCGAGCACGTTCGCGTTGAGGGCGATCGCGAGCAGCGGCGCGCCCGGAATCAGGATGACGGCCGCCGCGAGCAGCGCGACGCCGATGTTCGCTGCGTAGAAGACTGCGGCATTGCGCGGCGAGCTGTTGAAGCTGTGGGAGACCCCGATGCATTCTCCGGCGGCGTAGGCGGTGCTGGCAGAGATCGTGAGGATGGCCACCGCTCCGGCCTCGATCAGTCCCAGCGCGAACACGCTGCCGACGGCGCTGCCCGCGACGTGCTTGAGCGCCTCGGGGAATCCGGCGCCGGCGAACCCCTGGATGCCCGATCCGGCGTGGGTGAGCAGCGCCGCTCCGGCGATCAATGCCCCGACCCCGAAGATCGCGGCCAGCACCGCGCCGACCGCGGTGTCATAGCGGCCGTGCTTGACGTCGCGGGGAGTCATGCCCTTGTCGGCGGACGCGCTCTGCTGGAAGAAGATCATCCATGGGGTCACCGTCGCGCCGATCGTCGAGGCCAGCAGCAGCAGCAGGGTGTTGAAGCTGCCGCCGGGGAAGGGCGTGAAGTCCAGGGAGCTGCACCAGGGCTCCGACGTGGGGCTTGACCAGGATCGCCGCCAGCAGGAACAGGCCGTTGAAGAGGGCCAGGCCGAGCACGATCCGCTCCCAGCGCCAGTAGCGCCCGCCGCTGAGGGTGAACACGACGAGCGTCAGCCCGAGCGCGACGGCCACGCCGGAGCCGAGGTGGAAGTAGGCGAGCCCGACGCGAATGGCGACGAACTCGGCGACGAGCGTGACCAGGTTGGTGAGGGTGAGATCGCCGGCGCCGAACCAGCCCCAGACCCTTCCGTAGCGCTGCAGGACGAGCTCGCCATAGCCGCGGTGGGTGACCGCCCCGACGCGCATGCACATCTCCTGGCAGACATACGCCATCGCGAACAGGATCGGGATGAACGGCACGAAGAACCCGAGCCCGTACTGCGCGCCGTCGGCGGCGTAGGCGATCATGCTCGGCCCGTCGTTCTCTCCGAGCATGGCAAGGATCCCCGGCCCGACCAGCAGCCACAGCAGATGCCAGCGTCTGCGGTGGTGGCGAGCGTGATGGACGCGCGAGCGGTCGTGCGAGCGCACGGTGTCCTCGTCGGTGATCAGGGGCTGGCCGAGGAGGGGAGAGGCGGTGGCTTCGCGCGTGCTCATCTACCGCCTGTCCTCGGCAGGGACTGCGGGCGTCTCAGACGAGCGCTCGAGCTCGACGCGCATCGCGCCGGCGAGCCGACCGCCGATCGCGTGCTCGCGCCCCCCGAACCGCACGAACAGGGGGCCGCCGAAGGGCTGGCGCTCGCGCACCGCGAAGCGGTCTCCCGGCGAGATGCCGCGATCGGCCAGGTAGCGCAGCATCTCCGGGTCGGAGTCGGAGACGCGTACGAACAGACCCTCGTCGCCGGGCTGCAGGCTCTCCAGGCGGTCGGTCGCGCGCTCTTCGAGCTTGAGGTCCGCGCTCGGGATCGGGTCGCCGTGGGGATCGACGGTCGGGTGTCCCAGCTTGGCGGCGATCAGCTTCTCGAGGTCCTCGGAGAGCACGTGCTCGAGGATCTCGGCCTCCGCGTGCACCCGATCCCAGGGCATGCCCAGCGCGTCGGCGAGATAGCTCTCGAGCAGGCGGTGATGGCGGATCACCTCCAGCGCCATGCGCCGGCCGTCGGCGGTCAGGCGCACGCCCCGGTAGGGCACGTGCGTGGTCAGGCCGAGCTCGTCCAGGCGCTTGAGCATGGCGGACACCGAGCCCGGCGTGATGCCCAGGCGCTCGGCCAGCGCGTTGGTCGACACCGGCTCCTGGCTGCGAGATTCCAGCGAGAAGATCGCCTTGGAGTAGTCCTCGATGGCGGGGGTGCGCAGCAGATCCTTGGTGGCCATGGAGATAGGATATGGCATGCCAAAAGATTATTCAAGGCCGAAGATAGTCACGGGACGATCATCGGGCGGCGAGCCGCAGAGCTTGAGCGTGGCGCGACAGGTCCGCGCGCCGTGCCTAGCTGTCCTGCCCACGTAGGTTGTGAACGCGGCTGATGGGTGGCCGGTTCTCGATGCCGCTGTGTGGTCTGCGCGTGTTGTAGTGCTCGAGCCAGTGTGGCAGGGCTTGGCTGCGGTGGTGGTGTGAGCGGTAGCTGAGCCCGTAGGCCCACTCTCTGGCCATGCGTCTGGTGGAAGCGCTCAACCTTGCCATTGGTCTGTGGCCGGTAGGGCTGGGTGCGTAGGTGCTTGACCTCCGGGCGGCGAGGAGCTCGTGCAGGGAGCGGTTGCGGGCGTAGCTCCAGGCGTTGTCGGTCATCAGCCGCTTGGTGTTGATCCCTTGTGCTGGCGAACCAGTCTAGGGCGCGCTGCCACGAATGCTGTGACGGTCTGGGCGCGTCTCGTCGCTGTGCAGCTCGACGTAGGCCAGCCGTGAGTGGTCGTCGACGATCGCGTGCGCGAAGTCGTAGCCGACCCGTGTGCTCGAGCCATCCTGGCGTAGGTGGTGCTGCGAGCGGTCGCCGGTGACGCGATGCCCAGGCCGCTCGAAGCGTGCGTAGCGGGCGGTGTCCATGTGCAGCAGATCGCCGGGGCACGGCCACTCGTAGCGTCGGCGGCATCACGGGGAGCTCTCGGCCGTCTGCGAGAGGCCGTGGCGGTGCAGCACCTTCCAGACCGTCGAGTGCGGATGGCCGGTCTTCCCCGCGATCAGCCGCGGCCCCCAGCCGGTGTGCCGTCGGGCCTCGCAGATCCGCTCCTGAGCGCCGGCGTCCAGCAGGCCGGGAGAGCGACGAGGACGACTGGAGCGATCAGCCGCCCACGCCAGACGAGTGTCGCTCTGCCGGCAAAGCGTCGGCATATCGATGCCACCAGCGATGCGCCGTCGCCGGCGAGACGCCCAACGCTCCGCGCTGCCGCCTCTGAACGTCACCCCGCTCTCGATCGCCTGGCACAACGCCAGCCGACCAGCGGGTCCGAGCTTCGCTCTACCGTGGATCTGCATCCGGGTCCTCCTAGGAAGTGAGCTCTCGTAGACCCACAGCCTGGGATGAGGCCCGGATGCCTCCTCAACCGTTCACAACGTATGTAGGCACGTCACCTAGCTGGCGCGCTCGACTCGCCAGCCCCGGGAAGCTCACGACGGCGGACTGGATCATGGCGGTGACTCTGGCCATGGCATGACCACGGGCAAGGCTCAGCCCAGGACGCGCACCAGCTGGCCGGTGGCGCGGACGGGTCGTCTCCTCGCGTCGAGCCGACATCGATATCAGATGATATCATCCACGATATGCCAGCGGATGCGAGTCCTCTGTTTGTGCGGCTCCCCAACGAGGATGCGCGGCACCTGGAGCGGGCGGTCGCGGCGTCCGGCAAGAGCAAGCGCCGGCTCGTCAGCGAGGCTGTGCGCGAGCATCTGACCGACGACGGGCTCGTGGTCGGTCGCGTCGCGCTGCGCGAGACAGGCGATGAGGTGATGACCGCCGGAGAGACCGCCGCGCTGCTCAAGCTCGATGAGCCGGCGGTGCTGGCCGCCGCGCGGGGCGGCGATCTTCCTGGCCGGCAGATCGGCGGCCACTGGCGCTTCTCACGCAGCGCGATCCTGGCCTGGCTGGCGGGCGATGCCCAGCTCGAGAGCGCGACAGGCGAGCCCAGAGGCTCCTGAGCCGGACGGTGCTCTTGCGGCTCGCTGCCCCAGCCGTGCCTTCCTAGACTGGCCGCATGGCGCTACCGCCCGGACCGTCCGCCCCGGCCGTCGTCAACACGGTGCGCTTCATGCGCAGACCGCTGGAGCTGCTGGCGCGGTGGCACGCGCGCTACGGCGATCTGTTCACCGTGCGCCTGACCGGCTTTGGCACGGGCGTCTACGTCGTCGACCCCGACGCGATCCGGGAGCTGTTCACCGGCGACCAGTCCGATCTGCGCGCGGGCGAGGCCAACTCGTTCATGGAGCCGGTGCTCGGGCCGCACTCGGTGCTCGTCCTCGACGGGCCCGAGCACCTGCGACAGCGAAAGCTCCTGCTGCCGCCGTTTCAGGGCTCGCGCGTGGCGGCCTTCCGCGAGGTGATCCGCGAGGTCGCAGAGCGCGAGGTCGCAGGCTGGCGACCTGGCTCCCAGCTCGTGCTGCGCGAGCGCATGCGGGCGCTGACCTTCGAGGTGATCTGCCGGGCCGTCTTCGGCGTCACGCAGCCCGAGCTGGTGGAGCGGCTGCGCGAGCGGCTGGTCGCGGTGATCGACAGCAGCCCGATCTTCGTGATCGCGCCGCCCGCCCGCGCCGACCTCGGGCGCTTCAGCCCAGGCGGGGTGTTCGCGCGGCGCCTGCGCGCCGCGGACGCGGTCCTGTACGAGGAAATCGAGCGCCGCCGCCACGCGCCCGACCTCGAGGAGCGCTCTGACGTGCTCTCGCTGCTGCTGCGCGCCCGCGACGAGCAGGGCGAGCCGATGATCGACTCCGAGCTGCGCGATGAGCTGTTCACGATGCTCGGCGCCGGGCACGAGACGACCGCGACCGCGCTGGCGTTCGCGTTTGAGCTGCTGTTGCGCAACCCCACCGTGCTCGCCCGTCTGCGCGAGGAGCTCGAAGCGGGGGAGGACGACACCTATCTGGATGCCGTGGTCAAGGAGACCCTGCGGCTGCGCCCGGTGATCGACGCGGCCGAGCGCACGCTGACCGTGCCGCGCACGGTCGCCGGCTGGGAGCTGCCGGCAGGGGTGAAGGTGTATCCGGCGATCGCGCTCGTGCACGTGCGCGAGGACCTGTACCCGCGTGCTCAAGAGTTCCGCCCGGAGCGGTTCGTCGAGGACGGCGCCGAGTCATACTCGTGGCTGCCGTTCGGCGGGGGGATCCGGCGCTGCATCGGTGCCGCGCTCGCGCACGCCGAGATCGCCGAGGTGCTGCGCATGGCGATCCCGCGGGTCGAGCTTCGACCGCTGCGCGATCAGCCCGACCCGGTCGTCGTGCGCGGGATCACGCTGGCGCCGAAGCACGGCGTGGGAGTCGCGGTCGAACGGGTCTTGCCGGCGACTCGCCCGGCGGTCGCGTCGCTGGCTCGGCAGCAACCACTGACGTGATTCGCCTCCAGTAAAGGGTCGTTCAGCGATCGACGACGAAGCGATCGGGTGCGACGCGGTTGATCGCAACGTCCCGAAGAAGCCCGTCGAAGTCCGGGAGGAGATCAGCCCAGCCCGGCGCGTCGATCGCGTCGATCGCGCGAGGCTGCGCAGGATGCTGGACCAGGTGTGCTCTGAGATCGCCTGCCAGACCTCGCCAGTTGGGCACGAACGTGAACAGCAGCGAGTCACGGCGCTCGTCGGTCCGGTTGGCGTGAGTGCCGTGCAGCAGGCGGTAGTCGGCGAGCACGGCGTCGCCGGCCTTGACCGCGAGGGTGCGTTGGCCGGCGTGGTCGCTCATCGCCACGTGGCTCTCCTCGAGATCGCCCGACTCGTGCGTGTGCGCCTCGGGGAGCGCGGCGTGAAGCGGCAGGCTGTGCCGGTGCGATCCGGGAAGCACGCGTAGGGCGCCGTTGGTCGCGGTGGTGTCGGTGAGATAGCACAGCAGTGCGACCTGTGGGGCGGCCCGCTCGTAGGTCGCCGGGTGGTCCCAGCACCACCAGTCCTGATGCCACCACAGAGCGGCGCTGTGTGGCTCCTTGACGCTGATGTATGCCGAGATCCAGCGAAGGTCCTCGGCGGCGATCGCATCGACGATGCGCCGGATCCGCTCCGGCGAGCTCAGCAGTCCGCCCACGATCGCGTCGCTCCAGCAGAGCGGCGCCAGGGTGTTGTGCGGCCTCGTGCAGCCGGGCGCGAGCGGGCCCGCCAGCACGGCGTCCAGGTCCGTCGCCAGGAGAGCCAACTCGCGATCTCCGAGGAAGCCCTCCAGCAGCACGAAGCCGTCACGCTCGAACAGGGTCGCCGACCGCGAGGGCTGGTGAAGCGCCTGGCTCAAGAGCCGCACTCTATCGTGGGCCTTGCGGCTGTGAGACCCGCTTGGCCGTGGCAGCGGTACTCAGCCCGGACATCGCCGACGCTGTCGAGATCGTTCCAAACCAGTCTGCGAAGGCAGCTCCATATGGGCCGCGAAGCTTCCGCTCCGCGCGGGTGGCAGCACGGACCGCGGATAACAGGCGGCATTCGGTTGCCGGCATGGGAGACTCGCGGGAGTGCCCGAGGTCGTCTCAGAACGGCTCGTCAGGCAGCTCGACCCTTCCCTCGGGCCAAGCCGCTGCGCTCGTGAGCGGCTTCCACATCGCGCACAGGGGCATCTCGATCATCCCTGAAGGCTGCTGCGCGAAGACGGGCTCTTGGATCGGCTGGAAGCCGAACTTGGCGTATAGGCCGACGTTTGCCGGCAAGCAGAAGAGCATGGCCCGCTCGGCACCGAACTCACTGGCAATCTGGAGCAAGCGCTCGATCAACGCGCGCGCCAGACCGCGCCCGCGGGCAGCGCGCGTGACGATCACACCGCCAATCCCGACCACCTGGAGCGATGCGTCGGCCACTCGAACCTCGGCGAGGACGAGCCCCGCGAGTGCAACCAGCTTCCCTGTGTCATCGCGTAGTCCGAGGTTGTGACTCTTCGCTCGCCAACGGAGCGCTTCGCCGACGCCGCCCCACGGCTCGGGCTCTCCCGCGATGACCTGCTGCCAGTCCTCGTCGGTGACTCTCTCCAGCTCGACCACTCGCACCAGCTCCACGGTAGTGGCCGCCGGTGGCACAAGGGCAGCTGTGGCGCCGCTGTATACCACGGCAAGCTGCCGTTCCGGGCTAGATCACCAGGAGGCAGAAGCGTCGCAGAGATCGATCCGGGATATCCAGTTCGTTCCGATCCGGCACTGTCGGCCAGCTCGACCTGCGCGGTCTGAGAGTGCCGCTGTTTGCGTGCAGGCGGTGCGGCCTACCGACCCAACGCCGCCAACAGCACCTGAGCGGGCAGCGCTATCCTCCGCGTCGAGGTGACAGCAGATCCCGAGCTTCCCCTGACCGGCGGCTGTGGCTGCGGAGCCATCCGCTTCGAGGTGACTACTCCGCTGATGTCCGCGAACTACTGCCACTGTACGCGCTGCCAGCGGCGCAGCGGAACCGCGGCCTCGGCCAATGCCCGACCCGAGCCAGATTCGTTTCGACTGCTTTCTGGCGAGGAGACGCTGCGCGCTTGGAGGCCGAACAGTGGCTGGGAGAAGTGGTTCTGCGGAGACTGTGGCTCCGCCGTCTTCAGCCGCCATCCCGAAGACCCTGCCCGGATGAGCATTCGGATGGGCGCCTTCGACGCGGATCCCGGTATTCGCCCCAGCGTGCGCCAGTTCGTCGCCTATGCTGTGGCCTGGGAGCCGATCCCAGATGATGGCCTACCCCGCCACTCACAGAGCGCCCACCTCGATTAGCTGGTGCGCCACAGCGGGGACCGTGCTCGGGTTCGTTCCCAATCGACACTCGCATCGCGTCCGTGACGACAGCTCGACGCTACCGCTCGACACCGAAGGCGGCACGACGCAGGCAATCGTCGTCGGACATGGTCCGAGCCGCCGAAGCATCCACCCAAGATGTCGCGGGTCTGCTCAGGCGGTGATCGGTATGTGGCCCGGCTGGGCTGCGACCCGATCAAGCCACTCGCGAATGGCTGGGTAGCCCGACAGATCGAAGCCCCCCTCGCCGGCCACATGCGTGTAGGCATAGAGGGCGATATCGGCGATCGTGTAGCGATCGGCGACGAGGAACTCTCGCGTTGCGAGCTCGCGCTCCATCGCATCGAGCGCTTCATAGCCTGCCTTCCGCCTGGCCTCGACGACTGACTCGCGGGGTGAGACAGCCGCAATGGAAACCCAGTATCTGACGACAGCAATGTTGGGCTCGTGGCTGTACTGCTCGAAGAACATCCACTGGAGCGCCTTGGCGCACTCGAACTTATCGTCGGGTGCGTAGGTCGTGCCCTGAGCGAGGTAGCACAGGATCGCGTTTGACTCCGCCAGCGCACGGCCGTCATCCAGCACCAGCGTCGGAACCTGAAGGGCGGGGTTGACGTCGCCGAGCAGCTCCGGTCGGTTGGAACGGTCGACCACGTCGATCTCGCGGCACTCGTATTCCACGCCGAGGTGCGCTAGGAGAAGCCTGACCTTGTAGCAATTGCCCGAAACTGGGGCGTTGTAGAGGAGCAACGACTCGCTACTCCGGTTGCCGTTCAATCCACGGTCGGCCGCTCATGCCGGAGATCCTACGTGCGGCCGACTGTCACGGTAGCGATCACGCGGGGCGACGGGCCTACTGCACTCACAGCGCCAGTAGGCACCAACGAACCTACACAGCTGTCGCACAAATTCCCGATGGCGTACTGGCGCCGGACCGGCGCCGTGCCACCACCAGGCAGGCGACCGTGCCAGAGCGGATCGGCCGCCCGAGCCGCTGGTGGAAGGATTGGTTTTCGGCGACGAGAGCGTCGCGCTGTCGGGGTGACAGTCCTGCCCAGAACGACATGGTGCCCAGCAGAGCGTTGAGCTCGTCAGCGGTGTGCTCCAGCAGCCTCGGCACTACGGCCACCTGCGCTTCATCGAACAGGTCTGCCGCATACCCGCACGCGATCTCATAGCCCCCCAGCCACGCCCACACCTCCGAGAGGTTCTCGCGCCGGGCGCCAACGCCAGAGCAAGGCTCGCGCCGTCCACCAGCGCGTCTGCCGCCTTGCGCCAGCTCACATCCGGATCGATCCAATGGATCGCCGACGCCGAGAACACAGCCGAGTACTGGGCACGCGGCAGCGAGGCGTCCTCCAGGCGCGCGTCGACGAACTGCACATCGCCGACGCCATTCAACTGATCGCGAGCGCGCCCGATCAGTCGCTGGCCCGGCTCCACGGCTGTCACCCGCAGCCCGCGGGCCAGCAGGCTGCGCGTGAGCTGTCCCGTGCCGCAGCCGATCTCGAGCACCGCGGCGCCGGGGCCGATGCCCTCGCACGCCCGGTCGACGAGTACTTCCGGGTAGGTCGGGCGATGACGGTCATAGTCCTCGGCGACCTCGTCGAAGACGCGTCCGTAGCTGCGGGCGTCGGCTTGGCGCGGCATGGCGTCACGGTAGATGACGGCAGGGACGAGACGCCGCAGCGCATTCGAAAGCGTGCGCGTGGCCCCGATCCAACGCTCGATAATGCATGTTATGTAAACCTGACGGGGTGGCGTCGGTCGGCAGCCGCCCCTCGGTCCGCGCCGCGCTAGCGTAGTGGCCCGGTGGCGCGGAACGCCCATTGCGTACCGCCGGTACGAGCATGCGCGCATGACCTCGACGACCGCAAACCGCACGCACCCGACGCTCATCCTCGCCGTGCTCTCGCTCGGCGGGCTGGCGTACGCGATGCTCAGCTCCTCGGTCATACCCGCGCTGCCGACGATTCAGCACGCGCTGCACGCGACCGAGACGCAGATCGCGTGGCTGCTCACGGCCTACCTGCTCTCCGCCTCCGTCGGCACCGCCATCATCGGCCGCCTCGGCGACATGTACGGCAAGGAGCGCCTGCTCCTGTGGACGCTGGTGGTCCTCGCCGCGGGCACGCTGCTCGCCGCCGTGTCCAGCTCCCTCGTGGTGATCGTCGTGGCCCGGTTCGTCCAGGGCGCGGCCGGCGGGATCTTCCCGCTCGCATTCGGAATCGTCCGCGACGAGTTCCCGTACGGGAAGGTAGCGGGCAGCATCGGCCTGCTCTCGGCGATCCTCGGTGTGGGCGCCGGCGCCGGCATCGTGCTCTCGGGCGTGATCGTCGAGCACCTCGACTACCACTGGCTCTTCTGGATCCCGCTCCTGGCAACGCTCGTCGCCGCGGTAGCGACCTGGAGGTTCATCCCGGAATCACCGGTCCGCGCTCCCGGGCGCATCAACTGGCTGGCCGCGGCCCTGATGACCGTCGGCATCTCGACCGTGCTGCTCGCGGTCAGCGAGACGACGACGTGGGGTTGGGGATCGCCGAAGGCGCTCGGTCTGATCCTGGTGGGCGTCGCCATCTCGATCGCCTGGATAGTGGTGGAGGTGCGCAGCTCCAATCCCCTCGTCGACATGACGATGATGCGCATACGGGGCGTGTGGACGACGAACCTCGCCGCGTTCCTGCTGGGGGCGGGCATGTACGCGTCGTTCATCGTCTTTCCCCAGTTCGCGCAGTTGCCCAGGAGCACCGGGTTCGGCTTCGGCGCCTCGGTGGTCGTCTCCGGCCTGTACCTGCTGCCCTCGGCGGTCGGGATGTCAATTCTGGGCATGTGCGCGGGGCGGATCTCGGCCCGATTCGGCTCGCGCAGCGCCCTGCTCGTGGGAACCGCTTTCACCACCGCGTCGTTTGCGCTCCTCGCCGTGGCCCACAGCCATCCCTACGACCTGCTGATCGCAGCGGCATTGCTCGGCGTGGGTGTCGGTCTGGCGTTCGCCGCGCTCGGCAACCTCATCGTGCAGGCTGTCTCGAACCGCCAGACCGGCGTGGCGAGTGGCATGAACACCGTCATGCGAACGCTGGGAGGCGCACTCGGCGGACAGCTCTCGGCGACCTTCATCGCCGCCCACACCGTCCGTGGACTGCCGGCGGTCACCGGCTTCACCGAGACGTTCCTGATGGCCACCGGCTTCCTGCTGGTGTGCCTCGTCGCGGGAATGCTCGTGCCGAGCAGGCAACGCCCGGGGGCGGCCTTGGACGGCGCTCACGACGGGGCCACGGTCGCCGGCGCAGCGCCGGAGGGCGTGCACGGGTGAGCGGCGACCGTCGCCTAGGATCTGAGCTGGATCCCGACCAGCGAAGGAGAGGCAGGCTATGGCCAACACGCTCTACACAGCCAAGGCGCACGTCACCGGCGGCCGCGCCGAGGGACACGGCCGCAGCAGCGACGGGGCGCTGGAGGTCGACCTGCGCATACCGTCCGAGATGGGCGGCCCGGGCGGCGGCACCAACCCCGAGGAGCTGTTCGCCGTCGGCTACGCGGCCTGCTTCGAGGGCGCGCTCGGCGTCGTCGCGCGCCGCGCCAAGGCGGAGACCGGAGACGCGGCGATCGACTCCGAGGTGTCGCTGTCTCCGGACGGCGAGGGCGGCTTCCTGCTCGCGGTCGCGCTCAACGTGACCCTGCCCGGGATTGCCGACGCGGCGAGCGCGGTGGACCTGGTCCGGGCCGCGCACGAGGTCTGCCCGTACTCGAACGCCACGCGCGGCAACATCGAGGTGGCGCTCACCGCCAACGGCGCGCCCGTGGCTTGAGGCATGGATCTCAGGCAGCTGCGGGTGCCGATCGTCCAGGCCCCGCTGGCCGGCGGCGCCTCCACGCCACACCTGGCCGCCGCCGTCGGCCAGGCGGGCGGACTTGGATTCCTGGCCGCGGGCTATAAGACCCCCGAAGTCGTTCGCGACGACATTCACCGCCTGCGGACGCTGGCCGATGAGCCGTTCGGGGTCAACATCTTCGCTCCGCCGGCAACCGAGCGAGACACGGCGGCCGTCGCGGGCTATGCCGCTCGTCTGCAGGCCGAGGCGGAGCGCCGCGGCGTGGCGCTCGGTGAGCCTCGACACGACGATGACGACTTCCGCGCCAAGCTCGAGCTCGTCGTGGAGGAGCGCGTCGCTGTCGTCTCCTTCACTTTCGGCTGCCCACCGCGCGATGCCGTCGAGCGTCTTCGCGCCGCCGGATGCGACGTGTGGGTCACGGTCACCCACCCCGACGAGGCGCTCCAGGCCGAGACTGCCGGTGCTGACACGCTCGTTGTGCAGGGCGTCGAGGCCGGCGGGCACCGTGGCTACTTCGGCGACGGCCCAGAGCGGGAGGACCTCGGGCTGTTGGTGGCACTGCGCCTCGTCGCAAAGCGCGTCGACATGCCTCTCGTGGCCGCTGGCGGCATCGCCGATGGCGCCTGCGTCGCCGCCGTCCTGTGCGCCGGCGCCGTCGCGGCGCAGGTGGGCACCGCGTTCATGCTCACCCCCGAGGCCGGTACATCTGCGGCGCACCGCCGGGCGCTGGGCAGGCCCGGCGCAACCGGCCTGACGCGCGCCTTCAGCGGTCGCCAGGCGAGAGGCATCGTCAACAGATTCATGACCGAGCACGGCGCGCACGCGCCGATCGCCTACCCGGACATCCACCACCTGACGACGCCGATCCGCGCCGCAGCACGAGACGCAGACGATGCCGAGGCGATCAACCTCTGGGCCGGCCAGGCCCATACCCTCGCCGAGGAGGCGCCCGCCGCCGATGTCGTCCGCCGCCTTGCAGCCGACGCGCGCCAGAGCGCGGCGGCACTCGCGGGGAGACTCGGGCGCTAGCTGTAAGACCCGAGGAGGTTGTTCCCGCCGATGCGGCTGATGGGCGGATGGTGGCCGAGGGCGCCGTGTGGTCGTCTGTGATTGTAGAAGTCGAGCCAGGCGGCGAGGGCAGCGGTGCGTTCATGGCTGGAGCCATAGATGCGTCCGTAAGCCCAGCCGCCGAGTAGCGTGCGGATGAAGCGCTCGGCCTTCCCGTTGGTCTGTGGACGGCGGGGACGTGTGCGCAGGTGGCGGATGCCCAGAGCGCGACAGGCGATCGCGTGCGCGATCGAGATATAGGCGCCGCCGTTATCGGTAAGGACGCGCTCCACAGTGACGCCATGCTCAGCGTAGAAGCGCAGCGCGCGGCGCAGGAAGGCCACGGCCGTGGCGGTCTTCTCGTCGCCAAGGACCTCGACGTATGCCAGGCGGCTGAAGTCATCGATCGCGACATGGCAGAACTCCCAACCCACGGTCCTGCGTTCAGCGCCGCGCCCTCCCCGGCGAGGGTTGTAGTGCTTGCGCCCAGTGACCCGATGACCAGCGCCGCGCTCGATGCGGCCGAGCTTCTTGACGTCGACGTGGACGAGCTCGCCCGGTCGCGATCGCTCATAGCGCACGGCTTGCTCCTGGTCCAGACGCGAGAGCTTGCCAAGCCCGATGCGCGTCAGGATCCCCTGCACGGTGGTGATCGGCATCTGAAGCGTCTCGGCGATCTCGGCGCCGGTCATCCTCGTAGAGCGGCGCAACAGCGCGATCAGCGCGACGCGCTGCTCGGGCGTGGCGTTGGGAGAGCGCTTTGGCCGGCTCGAGCGGTCAAGCAGACCAAGCTCGCCCTCGGTCCGATAGCGGCGCACCCACTTGCGCGCCGTGCGGACGCTGACTTCGGCGGCCTCGGCCGCCCTCCTCAGCGTCCAGCCCCCCTCTTCGACTCGTATCGCCAGACGACGGCGCTTGTTCAGGCTGAGCTCGGCGTTACCGTGCAACCTCATCCGGTGTCCTCCTTGGTCTGAGTGGCTTCGACACCCCTCAGCCTCCAAGGAGGCCCGGATGAACAACGTGCTCAGGTTCTACAGCTAGCGTCCGAGCGTGCGCACGAAGCTCGCGCGCGCGCGCGCCGAGACCCTGAAGCAACGCGCGGACCTGCTCCAGATCCGCGCGGAGCTCCATGTCTCCGACCTCGACCGGGAGCAGCGAGTCCTGCAGGGTCGCCAGCAGGCGGTCGGCCTTGCCGATCGCCTGCACCGCGCCGTCCAGGAAGCCCTTGACCCCTCTCGAGGGGGCCCCCGCGACGGCCGGCTCGAAGCTGCGCGTCGGCAGGCTGTGGCGCTCGGCAAAGGCGGCGTGCGCGCGCCTCGCCCGCCCGTAGGCCATCTGCACAGGCCGGAACAGCTGCTCCTCGACCGTGTCGGCGTTGCGTTCGTCGAGCTGCTCGTAGGCCTCGCTCAGGGACGCCAGCGCCGCGCCGAGCTCCTCGGCCGCCTCGGCGACGGTGTCCAGCAGTTGCTGCCTGGCGTCGGCGGTCGCGTAGGGCACGAACGCAAGGTTAGAACGCGCTCCCGCGGTTCACGCACTAGCGTGAGCCCTCGGCCAGGGCCCGCGCACGTTCTAGTACGGCGTCGATCATCGGCGCGGTCAGCCTGCCCGTGAACGTGTTCTGCTGACTCGGGTGGTAGCAGCCGATCAGCGAGTATGGCTCGCCGGCGAGCTCGGCGCCGTGGCCGAAGCGGGGACGCGGCCGCCGCGGAGCGCTGCGCGGTCCGCCCAGCGCCGCGGTCAGCCGCAGGGCAGCGTCCCACGCGAAGGCGCCGAGGCACACCACCACCCGCACGTCGCTCAGCAGCCCCATCTCCCTGACGCTCCACGGCAGGCACTCCTCGCGCTCGGCTGGAGCCGGACGGTTGGCCGGTGGCGCGCAGCGCACCGCCGCGGTGATCCACGCGTCGCTGAGCGCCAGGCCGTCGTCACGACTGCTTCGAGACCGGCTGGCTGGCAAAGCCGGTGCGCCACAGCGCCGCGAACAGGAAGTCCCCGGAGCGGTCGCCCGTGAACATGCGCCCCGTGCGGTTCGCGCCGTGCGCGGCCGGCGCGAGGCCCAGCAGGAGCACGCGAGCAGACGGGTCGCCGAAGCCCGGGACGGGACGGCCCCAGTACTCCTCCTCGGCGAACGCCGCGCGACGCTCGCGGGCGACCTGCTCCCGCCAGGCGACCAGTCGCGGGCAGCGCCGGCAGCCAGCGATCTGCGCCGCCAGCTCGCTCAGCCGGTCGGCTCTTTGCGATTGCACACGGCAGTAGTACCATCACCTTGAGATGCCGCTGTGGCTCTGGATCCTGCTGATGGTGGGGCTGGCCAAGATCCCGCTCGCCGGACTGATGCTGTGGATTCCGTTTCGCCATGACGAGTCGCTGCGAGCTCCCGACGTCCCGGACTCCTCCGACTCCGAAGATGACGGCGGCTCGAAGGCCCTGCCGGGCGGCCCGCGGGATCGCCACCCCCGCAGGCCGCTTCCCCGCAGGCCGCGGCGCGGACCGCACGGCTCCCCGTCTCCGCCGTCTCCGCCGCGCGTGCGCACCAACGTGCACAGCACGCGGCCGTTGCGCGTCTCCCACTGAGCGGCGCGGCTGCGTTGCGGTCTCCCGCCGCGCGCTCGGGCCGTCTCAGCGGTTGCGCTTGCGCTGCCTGCGCGCGGCCTTCGCCTTCGCACGCCGCTTGCGCAGCGCGGCCTCCGAGTGTCGCGGCGTACTGCCCTCGACCAGCTCGCCTTCGGTCGCCGGCGCCACGCGGCGCGCATCGCGCACGATCACGAACGCGATCCCCATCAGCAGCAGCGCCCCGATCACGACCGCCGGCAGGACCACGCTGCTCGAACTTGCCGGAGTCCGAGGATGTCGCTCGTCGTCGTCGCCGTCGTCGTTTCTTCCGAGGACCCTTCCGTCAGTTCGCTCAACGCGCCGCCTGCGCCCAGGCCCGCCGCGAGCGCCGCGGGGGCGGGCGTGCCCGCGAGCGCCAGCAGAGCCGCCAGGGACAGCACGCACGCGCTCGCGCGCAGGCTCCGGGATGTGGGACGAGAACGGCTCGGCACGTGGCGAGCATACGCGTCTGGGCGGCCCGACGCCGAGCACGACGGCGCGCAGGCGCGGTCTCCCGCGGCAGCCGGTCCCCACACCATAGAATGGCAGCCCATGGCCCCCAAACAACGCCAGGTCCGGCTCGAGCAGCGCGGCGGCCTCGAGGCCATCCAGGCGCTCGAGCAGCGCTCGGACGAGGAGCTCGAGGCCGAGACCAAATACAAGGCTGCCGCCCTTGCGATCCTCGGCGCGCGCGCGTCCGAGCGCTTCGACGCCGAGGCCGCTCGCGGCTACTTCCAGCGCGCGATCGCCGCCGCGCGCCCGCAGGAGCGGATGCAGATCAGGCGCATGGCCGACGCGTCGCTCGCGCTGGCCGAACGCCGCGCCGGGGACCTCAAGGACGCCGTCGAGCGGCTCGGGCAGGCGCCTCCCAGCGGGCGCCAGATGTTCGCGCTGCGCGCGATGGGGCTGCTCGTCCCCTCCGCCTCCGCGGGCATCCTCGCGCGCGTGCGCGGCGTCCTGCTGATCATCGTGCTGATCGTCGTGCTGCTCGCGATCGGCCTGGGGATCGTCGAGCTCGTCTCGCTGCCCTTCGGCGGGCTCGGGCTCGCGCCGGGCATCCTGCTCGGCCTGTTCGTCGTGATCGCCGCGCTCGGCGATCGTCGCGGCGTTCGGCCGGCGCCGGCGCGACCGCGCCAATGCCGCCCGAGCCGGCTGACCGCTCGCCCCGGCTGACCGACCGCCCGCCCGAGCACCGCGTTCCCGCCGCCGCACTAGGCTTGCGTGCGTGCCAGCACGCCGTCTGCCTGATCGTGAACCCAGCCGCCGGCGGCGGCAGGGCCGGACGCGTCGCGCCCGCGGTCGAGCGGGCGCTGCGCGGCCACGGGCTGACGGTGCGCCGCGTGGACACGCGCGACCTCGACCACGCCCGCGAGCTCGCCGCCGAGGCGGCGAGCGCCGGCGAGACGGTCGTGGCGCTCAGCGGCGACGGCATGATCGGCGCGCTCGCCGACGCCCTGCGCGAGATTCCCGGGCGCGGTGCTGGGCGTGATCCCCGGCGGGCGCGGCAACGACCTGGCGCGCGTGCTCGGCATACCCGAGGACCCGGTCGGCCGCGTGCGCGACGATCGCCGCACGGGCGTGCCGCGGCCGATCGACCTCGGCGTCGTGGTCGACGCGCGGCTCCGGCGAGCGCGGCCAGGCGTTCGTGGGCATCGCCTCGGCCGGCTTCGACAGCGACGCCAACCGCATCGCCAACGAGGCGCCGTCGTGGCTCGGCGGGCTCGTCTACGCCTACGGCGCGCTGCGCGCGCTGCCGTCCTGGCGGCCGGCGCGCTTCGAGATCGAGCTCGACCCGCCGGGCGAGCGCCGCGCGTTCACCGGCTACTCGGTCGCGCGCGGCCAACTCGAAGGCCTACGGCGGCGGCATGCGCGCGGCGCCGGACGCGATGCTCGACGACGGCCTGCTCGAGGTGGTCGTCCGTCGAGCACGTCGGCAAGCTCGCGGTTCCTGACGCGGATCCTGCCGCGAGGTGTTCAGCGGCACGCACGTGCAGCGAGCCCTGCGTGCACGTGTTCCGCGCGCGCGAGGTCGCGACTCAGCGCGGACCGGCCGTTCACGATGTACGCCGACGGCGACCCGATCGGCGAGCTGCCGCTGCGCGTCCGCGCGCTGCCCGGCGCGGTCACGATGCTGACGCCCGCGCACGCAGGTCGGCCTTCGCCGCGCCCCCTCCGCCCTCCCGCGCGCGCGCAGGCCGACGGGGCGCCCCGTCGGCGTCCTCGCCGCGCGTGCCGCACGGGACCTGATGGCGGACACGCTCGCCGCGAAGCTCGCGCTCGCGCGCGCCGTCGGCACGCTCTCGCGCCTGCGCGGCGGCGGCGCGACGAGCGCGCCGGGCAAGGTGCTGATGCGCCTCGCGCCGCGACGCGATCGGCGCGCTCGGCGCGCGCCTGCAGCGCGGCAGCGTGCTCGATCTCGGCGACCAACGGCAAGACGACGACCGCCGCGATGGCCGCCGGCATCTTCGAGCGCGACGGGGTCGCGCTCGTGCACAACCAGGCGGGCGCGAACATGGCCGGCGGGATCGCCACGACGCTGCTCGCCGCCGCGCGTCCGGGCGGCGGCGATCGACGGCGAGCTCGGGCTGTTCGAGGTCGACGAGCTGTGGCTGGCCGCGCTCGCCGCGCAGCTGCACCCGCGCGCGATCCTGCTCGGCAACCTGTTCCGCGACCAGCTCGACCGCTACGGCGAGCTCGAGACGATCGCCGAGCGCTGGGAGCAGGTGCTGCGCGCGAGCGGCGCGCGGCTCGTGCTGAACGCCGACGACCCGCTGATCGCGGACCTCGGCCGCGAGCACCCGGGCGCGCTGTACTTCGGGGTCGAGGACGACTCGCTGGCGCTGGCCGGGATGGCCCACGCGGCCGACGCCAAGCACTGCCGCCGCTGCGGCGCGCCGTACGTGTTCGACGCGATCTACCTCGGCCACCTCGGCCACTACCACTGCCCGAGCTGCGGCCAGTCGCGGCCGGCGCCGGCGGTCACAGCCAGCGACGTGCGCCTGGAAGGCGTGCGCGCGGCCCGCTTCACGCTGCGCACGCCCGCCGGCGAGGCCGAGGTCGCGCTCGCGCTGCCCGGCCTCTACAACGTCTACAACGCGCTCGCCGCGGCCGCGCTGGCGACGCGCGCTGGAGGTGCCGCTGGAGAGCATCGTCGCCGGCCTGCAGAGCACCAGGGCGGCGTTCGGGCGCGCCGAGACGCGTCACCGCTGTCGGTTCCCGCCGGCGCGCGCCGGCGGCGCAGCCGGCCGCACGCGAGCTGCGGATCCTGCTCGTCAAGAACCCCGCCGGCGCCAACGAGGTGCTGCGCACGCTCGCGCTCGAGCCCGGCGAGCACGACCTGCTGGGCGTGCTCAACGACCACATCGCCGACGGCCGCGACGTCTCCTGGATCTGGGATGCCGACTTCGAGCTGCTCGCCGGGCGCGTGCGCGCGCGTGACCTGCAGCGGCACGCCGCGCGGCGGACCTGGCGGCGCGGCTGAAGTACGCGGGCATCGACCCCGCGCGCATCCACGTGCAGGAGGATCTCGCGCCGCGCTGCGCGAGGCCGCCGGCGACCGCCGCGCGGCGCCGAGCACGCGCCGCTGTACGCGCTGCCGACCTACACGGCGATGCTCGCGCTGCGCGAGCTGCTGGTGGCGCGCGGGGAGGCGAGCAGCGCGTGGTCGTGAGCGCCGTCGCGCGAGCGGCGCACGCAGCCGCGAGCGCGTCGTCTGGCACGACCTCGAGTGCGGCACCTACACCGCCGACCTGCCGCTGTGGCGCGAGCTGGCGCGGCGCGCGCGCCGCGCGGGAGCGCCGCGCGCGGTACTCGACGTCGGCGCGGGCACGGGCCGCGTGGCGCTCGCAGCTCGCCCGCGCGCGGCCATCGGGTGACGGCGCTCGACCTCGACGCCGAGCTGCTCGACGCGCTGCGCGAGCGCGCGGCGGAGCTGCGACGTCGAGACGCGTGTGCGCGGACGCGCGCACGTTCGAGCTCGCGCGCCGCGACTTCGCCGCTGTGCCTGGTGCCGATGCAGACGTCCAGCTGCTCGGCGGCGCCGCCGGCCGGGTCGCGTTCCTGCGCCGCGCCCGCGCGCACCTGCGCCCCGGCGGCCTGCTCGCGTGCGCGATCGTCACCGAGGTCGAGCCGTTCGACTGCGCCGCCGGCGACCTCGGTCCCTCCGCCGGAGATCGCGCGCGTCGGACGGGCGCCACTACGTCAGCCGCGCCACGCGCGTGCACGTGCGCGCAGACGCGTCGTGCGCATCGAGCGCGAGCGCCGCATCTGCCGCGACGCCGACGGGCACGGCGGCGCGGCGCCTCGGCGCAGCCGCGCGCGAACGCGACGTCGATCGAGCTCGACCGCGTCAGCGCCGCCCAGCTCGAGCGCGAGGGCGCGCGAGGCGGGCCTCACGCCGGCGGGCACGCGCGCGATCGCGCGCGACCGAGGAGCACGTCGGCAGCGTGGTGGTGATGCTCGCGTGCCTGAGCCGCTCGCCCGCTCCGCGCCGCGCGCTGCGCGTGTGCGCGCTGTACCCGGACCTGATGAACATCTACGCCGACCGCGGCAACCTGCTCGTGCTCGAGCGCCGCTGCGCCTGGCGCGGGATCGGCTTCGAGCTCGCGCGCCAGCGGGCTCGGCGAGCCGCTCGACGCCGACGCCCACGATCTCTTCTACATCGGCGGCGGCCAGGACCGCGACCAGCGCCTGTGCGCGGAGGACCTGATCGAGACCAAGCGCGACGGGCTGCACGCGGCCGCCGCGCGCGGCGCGGTCGTGCTCGGCGTGTGCGGCGGCTACCAGCTGCTCGGGCACTCCTACACGCTCGGCCAGCGAGGAGATCCCGGGCGTCGGGCTGCTCGACGTGCGCACCGTGCGCGAGGACGGGCCGCGCCTGATCGGCAACGTCGCGATCGAGGTCTCGCTCGAGCGGCACGCGACGCGGCAGACCGCGCGTGCTCGCGGGCTTCGAGAACCACGGCGGGCGCACCCATCTCGGGCGCCGGCCGGCGCCGCTCGGGCGCGTCCTGAAGGGCTACGGCAACGACGGGCGCAGCGGCCTCGAGGGCGCGCGCAGCGGCAACACGATCGGCACCTACCTGCACGGTCCGCTGCTGCCCAAGAACGTGTGGTTCGCCGACTGGCTGATCGCGCGCGCGCTCGGCATCGACCGCGGGCGAGCTCGCGCCGCTGGACGACGCGCTCGAGCGCCGAGGCGCACCGCGAGCGCGCGCCGCGCCGCCGGGGTCTGAGCCGCAGCCGCCTCGGCTGCGATCGCCCGCAAATTCGGCGCCTCGCGCGCCGCGCCAGCGCCGCGCGGCTCGTAGGATCGCGGCGATGGAGCTCTCCGAGTACCAGCGCCTGTCGCGGCGCACCGCCGAGTACCCGCGCGAGGCGTGGCTGGCCTACCCGGCGCTCGGCCTGGCCGGCGAGGCGGGCGAGGTCGCCGAGCACGCCAAGAAGGCGATCCGCGACGACGGCGGCGACGTCAGCGACGAGCGCCGCGCGGCGATGGCCAAGGAGCTCGGCGACGTGCTCTGGTACGTCGCCCAGCTGGCCAGCGAGCTGGGCCTCGAGCTCGACGAGATCGCCCAGGGCAACCTCGAGAAGCTGCTCTCGCGCCAGCGCCGCGGCGTGCTCTCGGGCAGCGGCGACGAGCGCTGAGGCGCCGCTGACGAGGCGACGGCGAAGCGCGCGAAGCGCTCGGCCAGGCGCGCCGGGACCAGCGCGTGCACGCGCACGCCCTCGGCGGTGTCCTCGCGGCTGACCTCGCCGGCCAGCTCGTGCAGCTCGGCGAGGCTGCCGCCGTCGGCGTACGGGACCAGCAGGTCGAGCGGGCGCAGCGTGTGCGCGAGCTCGCGCTCGATCCGCTCGCCCAGCTCCTCCAGGCCCTCGCCGCTGACGCCGCTGACGAGCACCGCGTCCGGGATGGCGCAGGCGCAGCTCCTCGCGGGCCTGCCTCGTCGAGCAGGTCGATCTTGTTGAGCACCAGCAGCCGCGGGCGCTCGCCCGCGCCGATCTCCTCGAGCGTCTGCTCGACCGAGTGCTCGCATGATCTCCTGCTGGGCCTCGGGCGCGGAGGCGTCGAGCACGTGCACGAGCAGCTCCGCGCGGCGCGGTCTCCTCGAGCGTCGCCGCGAACGCGTCGACCAGCTGGTGGGGCAGCTTGCTGATGAAGCCGACCGTGTCCGTCAGCAGGTACGGCCTGCCGCCCAGCTCGCAGCGTGCGCGTGGTCGGGTCGAGCGTGTGGAACAGGCGGTCGCGGACGCCCACCTCGGCGCCGGTGAGCGCGTTCAGCAGCGTCGACTTGCCGGCGTTGGTGTAGCCGACGAGCGCGATCGTCGGCAGCGCCGCGCGCTCGCGCTCGGCGCGCTGCACCGCGCGCGTGCCCTTCACGTGCTCCAGGCGCCGGCGCAGCGCCGCGATGCGGTCGCGCGCCAGGCGCCGGTCGGTCTCGATCTGCGTCTCCCCCGGGCCCCTCGTGCCGATGCCGCCGCCCAGGCGCTCGAGGTGGCTCCACAGGCCGCGCATGCGCGCGAGGTTGTACTCCAGCTGCGCCAGCTCGACCTGGAGCTTGCCCTCCGCGCTGTCCGCGTGCGAGGCGAAGATGTCGAGGATCACGGTCGTGCGGTCGACCACCGGCAGGCCCAGCGCCTCCTCGAGGTTGCGCTCCTGGCGCGCGCTCAGCTCGTCGTCGCACGCGATCAGGTTCGCGTCGCACGCCAGCGCCGCGGCCTTCGCCTCCGCCACCTTGCCCGGGCCGAGATAGGTGTTCGGGTGGGGCTGCTCGCGGCGCTGGACCATCTCCCCCACGACCGCCACGCCGGCGGTGCGCAGCAGCTCGCCCAGCTCGGCGAGGTCGTCCCCGTCGGGCAGCGCCGCGATCGCAGAACGCGCGCTGCCGCGCGCGCTGCGACCCGTTTCCCGCCCGCCTGTGCCCTTCAGGGTGCTCTGCGGGTCTCGCGGTGACGGCGCTGCGGCCGTTGCTGGCCGATCTTCGATCGGTTTTGTCCATCCACTTCCAGTCTAGGACCTCCCGGACGCCGGCACGGACGGTGACCGGCGCCGCTACGGTTCGACGAAGCTCGCGCTCCCGTGTCTCCCGAAATCTCAACCGCCGAGCGCGCCGAGCCGCTCCACCGCCTCGAGCAGGCGCTCGTCGGGCGTGGTCAGCGAGATGCGAAACCAGCCCTCGCCCGGCCGGGCCGTAGACGGCGCCGGGCGTGAGCACGACGCCCGTGCGCTCGAGCACGTGCTCGCAGTAGGCCTCCGAGCTCGCGAAGCCCTCGGGGACGGGCGCCCACACGTAGATCGTGCGCGTGCGGCGGGCTGCACCTCGACGCCGATCTCGCGCAGCGCCGTCGCACACGAGGTCGCGCCGCGCGCGGTAGAGCTCGTTCATCGACGCCACCTCCGCGTCCGCGTCCGGCGAGAGCGCCGCCACGCCCGCGAGCTGCACCGCCTCGAACAGGCCCGAGTCGATGTTCGTCTTCAGGCGCCAGTAGGTCTCGAGCGCCTGCGCGTTTCCGACGAACCACCGCGCAGCGCCAGCCGGTCATGTTGTAGCCCTTGGACAGCGAGAACACCTCGATGCCGACGTCCTTCGCCCCCGGCGTGGCCAGGAACGACGGCGCGCGGTAGCCGTCGAAGACGATCTCCGAGTAGGCGTTGTCGTGGACCACCAGGATCTCGTAGCTCGCGCGCGAACTCGACGACCCGCTCGAAGAAGCCCTCCGGCGCGACCGCGCCGGTCGGGTTGTTCGGGTAGTTCAGGTACATCAGCTTGCGCCCGGCGCGCGACGTCCTCGTCGATCGCGTCGAGGTCGGGGACGAAGCCGTGCTCGGGCTCCAGCGCCATCAGCACCGGCTCGGCGCCCGCCAGCCACGGGCCGCCCGTGTAGACGGGGTAGCCGGGGTCGGCCGCGAGCGCGTAGTCGCCGGGGTCCAGGAACGCGAGGTTGAGGTTGAAGATCGCCTCCTTGGCGCCGATCGCCGGGATGATCTCGCTCTCGGGGTCGAGCGTCACGTCGAAGCGGCGCTCGTAGAAGTCGCGGACGGCGCCCGCGGAAGTCCTCGCGCCCGCGGTTGGTCGGGTACCGGTGGGTCTCCGGCTCGCTCACCGCCTCCTGCATCGCCTCCACGATCAGCGGCGGCGTCGGGCGGTCGGGGTCGCCGATGCCGAGGCTGATCACGTCCACGCCCGCCGCGCGCTTCTCGGCGATCTTGCGCTCCAGCTGGGCGAACGCGTACGGCGGGATGCGCTCCAGGCGCTTACTCGGTCTCATGCAGCTCCTTTTCGAAGTCCTCGCTGAGGCGGCCCGCGAACACGGGCCTCGCCCAGCCTGTCAGGTTGACCCGCAGATCCTCCCCCACCTCGACCTCCAGCTCGCCGCCGTCGAGCAGCACCGCCACCTGCGTCGGGTCGCAGCGCCGGCGCGCATTCCGCGCGTGCGCGACCGCCGCGCCGGTCGCGCCGGTGCCCGAGGACAGCGTCTCCCCCACGCCGCGCTCGAAGATGCGCGCGCGGATCGCGTGCCGGGCTCGCCGGCGCGTCGATCTCGGTGTACCACGACACGTTCGTGCGGTTGGGGAACTGCGCGTCGCCTTCGATCGCCGGGCCGATCGCGGCCAGGTCCAGCGCGTCGAGCTCCTGCTCGCGAGCCGACGTGGATCGCGCACTGGGGGTTGCCGATCGAGACGTGGCGAAAGCCCCATAGCCGCCCGCCGGACATGACCGCTCCCTGCCCGTCCGCCGGGCCGGCTGGGAAGTCCTCCGAGCGCAGGCTCGCCCTGCCCATGTCCACCGTGCACGTGTCCGGCCCGGTGATCGTCGGGCGGATCTCCCCGGCGGCGGTGTGGATCGCGAAGGTGTCCCGGTCGGTCCAGCCGCGACGGCGCAGGTACAGGATCGCCTCGCGCGCGCCGTTGCCCGACAGCTCGGCCTCCGAGCCGTCGGGGTTGAAGATGCGCAGGTCGGCCACGTGGGCGGGGTCGGCCGGCGGCGAGAGCAGCAGCACGCCGTCGGCGAACACGCCGAAGTGGCCCTCGCACAGCCTGCGCACGCGCGCGGGCGTCAGCTCGAACGGCAGCTCGTCGCGCTCGACGATCAGATAGTCGTTGCCCAGCGCCTGCCACTTCTCGAACCTCATCGGTGCATCAGGCGCGCGCAGTCTAGGATCTCCCGCGCGACCGCGACAGGTCGGCGTGCCGCTCGACGTCGATCACGCCGCACGCCCGCGAGCTTGCGCATCCACGTCAGCTGGCGCTTGGCGTAGTTGCGCGTGCGCCGCTTCATCGCCTCCACGTCGCCCGCGAGCAGCTCCTCGAAGCCGAGCGCCTTGCGCGCCGTCTCGCGAGGCGCCCGCCGCGTGCGCCCGGCGGACCTCCTCGCGCGCGCCCGCCGCCAGCATCGCATCGACGCGCGCGTCGATCGCCGCGTACAGCGCCTCGCGCTGCATCGTCAGCCCCGACCAGCAGCGTCGGATGGCGCAGCTCCTCGCTCCACAGCTGCGAGGCGCCCCTCGGGCGGCTCCAGCTCCTCGCCCAGGTCCAGCAGCTCGAGCGCGCGCACCACGCGCTGGCGGTCGTTGGGGTCGATCCCCTGCGCCGCCCACGGCGCGCGCTCGCTGCAGCCGCGCGTGCAGCGCCGGCGCCCCGCGCCGTTCGAGCTCGCCGTCCAGCGCTCGCGCACGCCCTCCGGCGGCGGCGGGCGCAGGCTCGAGCTCGGTCGAGCGCCGCGCGCAGGTACAGGCCCGTGCCGCCCACGACGATCGGGCGCCTGCCGGCGGCGAGCAGGTCGTCGATCTCCGCGTGGGCGAGCTGCGCGTACTGCCCGACGCTGAACGTGCGCGTCGAGCGGCAGGAACGACACCAGCCGGTGCTCCAGGCGCGCCCGCTCGGCCGGCGTCGCCACGCCGGTGAGCGTCTCCAGGCCCGCGTACACCTGCAGCGCGTCCGCCGAAACCGCCACCGGGTCCTCGCCCCGCGCGCGCAGCAGCTCCGGCGAGCGCGACCGCGACCGCGGTCTTGCCGACGCCGGTCGGGCCGAACAGCGCGATGATCCGCATGGGGATAGGCTCACAGCTTGTGCAGATCTCCGGCTCCATGCGTGCTGCTCACCGGCGCCACGGGCGGCATCGGCCACGCGATCGCGCGGGCGCTGCGCGCCCGCGGCGCGCACGCTGATCCTCACCGGCCGGCGCACCGAGGTGCTCGAGCCGCTCGCCGCCGAGCTCGGCGCGCGCGCGCTCGCCGCGGACCTCAGCGACCGCGCCGAGCTCGAGCGCCTGCGCGACGAGGCCGGCGAGGTCGACATCCTGCTCGCCAACGCCGCCCTGCCCGCCTCGGGGCGCCTGGAGTCGTTCTCGGTCGCAGGAGATCGACCGCGCGCTCGAGGTCAACCTGCGCGCGCCGATCGTGCTCGCCCACGCGCTGCTGCCGGCGATGCTCGAGCGCGGTCGCGGGCACCTGCTGTTCGTCTCCTCGCTGGCCGGCAAGGCGCCCACGCCAGGGCGCGTCGATCTACAACGCCATCCAAGGCCGGCCTGCGCGGCTTCGCCTCTGCGCTGCGCGCCGAGCTGCACGGCAGCGGCGTCGGCGTCTCGGCCTCTTCCCCGGCTTCATCCGCGACGCCGGCATGTTCGCCGACACCGGCGTCGAGCTGCCGCCAGGCGTCGGCACGCGCACGCCCGAGGACGTCGCTCGCGCGGTCGTCACCGCGATCGAGCACAACCGCGGCGAGATCGACGTCGCGCCGCTGCCGCTGCGCGTCGGCGCCATGTTCGCCGGCCTCGCGCCGGAGCTGGCCACGAGCGTCTCTCGGCGGCTGGGCTCCGACGCGATCGCCCGCAGGATGGAGGCCGGCCAGCGCGACAAGCGCTGCAGCTCTCCGGCCGGCGCGCCTCAAACGCAGATCAGCGTGATACCCAGTCTCGGTGCCCGTGTCAGCGGCTCATCGACCGTCAGCAGCGGACAATCCAGTGCGCGCGCCAGCGCGACGTAGCAGGCGTCGTAGGAGGACAGGTTGGCTCGCATGGACCACATATCCCGCAGGAGCATTCTGGTGGGCACGCGTGAGATCTCACTTTCGGCGAGCCTTGCTATGGCTGCGGATGCGCGGGCGCTTGTCAGCTTGCCGGCGCGCTCGAGTCCCCGCAGGCTCTGAACGACCTCCGGGTTCACGACGTCTGGGGCGACCAGCTCGGCATCGCCGATGGCCCGCTCGACTCTCTCGCCGGTGACGCTCCGCAGCAGCAGCTCGACGAGCGCCGATGCGTCAATCACGACCGGAGAGGGCGCGAAGGATCTGCTCATCGCGTTCAGCCCGTCCCTCGTGGATCAAGCTCACGATGTCCTCGGAGGCGATGCCCCGCACCGGCTCGTCCTGCCTCAGTCGCTCGAGCCACTCGCGCGTGGTCGGCGCGGCTAGGTCTCGTTCGAGCACGCCCAGGGCGTACTCGCTCAGGTTTCGCCCCTCCCGCCGGGCACGCTCGCGTAGCCGCTCGTGCAGCTCGGGAGGTACGTTCTTGATCTGGATCGCGCTCACAGCATGACTGTAGCATGCTCTGGGCATGCTCGCTGCATGCTCTCAAAACAGGCTCTCCTGGCGCGACGGCTGCGTCGAGGCGGCCTGCTCACCCGCCGCATCGTCCGCCGGCGGCGGGCTCATGCGCCAGAACGCGCCCGGCGCTCGCCCGCGGCGAACCATCCGCGCCAGGCGCTCGCGTTCCTCGCGCGGCGCATACGCGCGGCTGCGGTAGAGCTCCTCGTAGCGGGGCACCAGGTCGGGCCGCTGCGAGCGCAGCCAGTCCATGAACACCGTGCGCGCCTCGCCGCGCAGGTGCAGCGCCACCCCACCGATGCTGCTCGCGCCGGCCTGCGCGGCCAGCTCGAGCAGCGGCTCGACCTGATGCGGCGCGTCGTTGATCCCGGGCATCAGCGGCGCGATCAGCACGCCCGTCGGGATGCCCGCCCGGTTGAGCTCCGCGACGGCCTCCAGGCGCGCGCGGGGGCTGGGCGTGTGCGGCTCGGTCGCGCGCCAGGCCTTCTCGTCGAGCGTCGGGATCGACAGGCAGGCGCTGAAGCTCGCCCTCTCCGCGATCTCCAGCATCAGCGGCAGGTCGCGCAGCAGCAGCGGCGACTTGGTCAGCACAGAGCACGGATTGGCCGCGTCCCGCAGCGCCTCCCAGATGCCCTCCATCAGGCGGTAGCGGCTCTCCACCCACTGATACGGGTCGGTGTTCGTCCCCAGCGCGACGTGCTCGCGCTTCCACGAGGGTCGCGCCAGCTCGACGCGCAGCACCTCCGGCGCGTTGACCTTCACCACGATCTCCCGCTCGAAGTCCCGGCCCGGGTTGAATCCCAGAAACGTGTGTGTCGGCCTTGCAAAACAGAAATTACATGCATGGCTGCAACCCCTGTACGGGTTGACCGTCCAGCGGAACGGCATCCGCGATCGCTCGGGCACGCGGTTGAGGACCGACTTCGCGTGTACCTCGTAAAAGCGCATGTCGAGGGCCTCGGGCGCCTGGAAGCGGCGCACGGCGGCCGGGTCGCGGTAGCCCGGCAGCCGCCGCTGCTCCTCGCCGTCGAGCGTGAGGTTGCTCCAGCGCACGAACACATGTTCGCATCCCCGCCAGACGCAGGCCGGCCGGTGAGCCTTACACAACCCCTACGCATTGCCTGCGCTGCCGCTTAGCGTCGTTGCGCACGATGGCTGGCACACCCCAGCAATCGACCTCAGGAGGTTCGATCAAATGACCATCTCCAAGCTGCTCGGCGCGACCATGGTCGCGGGGGCGCTCGCCGCCGGAGGCGCAGCCGCCGGCATCGCGGGCGCTGCTGCATCGCCGACGACGCAGAGCACTGCCGCGACCGGCGCGACCGGCGCGACCGGCGCGACCGGCGCGGCGAGCACCCAGTCGACCACGCCGACGACCTCGACGTCGTCGACGACCCCGACGCCGGCCCAGAAATCGACCACGCCGAGCGGGAAACCCTGCCCGAACATGGGCTCCGGCTCAAGCGGGAGCTCCAACTCGGGCTCCAGCTACACCGGTGGCCCTGCGGGGGCGACCTCCCAGTGATCGGCTGCCGGCCGGGCCGGCAGACATAGCTCGACGGCGCGGCGGCTCACCCCGCCGCGCCGTCGAGAAGCCCGGATCTCGCGCGAGGCCGGAGCGCCGGCGTCGCGTCCATATTCGATCGTATCCTCACAAGCGTGATGTTCACCGACATCGTCGGCTGCACGGAGCGCGCCGCGGCGCTCGGCGGCTTGGGGTGAGCGGATCGGTGGGGCGGCTGATCATCCCGCGCGCTCGGACGGCGCTGGGCGCAATACTCCCAGCGGCCATCGTCGTGGCGTTCAGCACGCCCGTGGCAGCGTCGGCGTCGGCGGCGGCCGCGTCCGCCCACGGCGCTGTGGTCGCTGCGCCGTCGCTGAGTGGATCGAGCGGCGCCATGAGCACTTCCCTGATGCCGAGCGGCCCGGGCGCGGGCAAGCCCTTCTCAGGCCGCGGGGTCCGTCGCCGGCCGCCGCGCGCGGGCATCTCCCTGACGCCCTCCGAGACAGAGCCCTACTGGGCCTGCCCGGAAGGAGCGTGTGAAGCGATCATCGATCCGCGGTCGGTCAGAGTGTCGGGCCACTGGGCGCTGCCGGCTGGAGGGCCGCTGCTCGAAGGCAGCGGGGAAGATGGTGGATATGACCCGCAGGATCTCCAGTCGGCTTACAAGATCCCCACCTCGGGAGGCTCGACCCAGACGATCGCGCTCGTCGAGGCCTACGGCTATGAAGGGGCCGAAAAAGACCTCGCCACATATCGTCAACGGTATGGGCTCGAACCGTGCACCGAGGCCAACGGCTGCTTCAGGAAGGTCAACGAGGACGGCGAAGAAGCCAACTATCCGCCTCCAGATGGCTGGGAACTCGAGACCGCGCTGGATTTGGACATGGCCTCGGCGGCGTGCGCAGCCTGCCACATCCTGCTCGTGGAGGCCACTACCAACTTCTTCTCTGATCTTGGGACGGCAGTGAACACGGCCGCCGCGCTTGGTGCCACGGAGATCTCGAACAGCTACGGATTTGCCGAGGAAAGCTGCGGGGCAACCAACTGCGAAGAATACAGCGTCGACTACGACCATCCCGGCGTGGTGGTCACCGCGTCTGCCGGCGACAGCGGCTACGACAACGACCTGGCTGGCTACGAATCGCCCGAGTTTCCCGCAGCATCGCCATACGTGGTGGCCGTGGGCGGGACCAGCCTGCGCAAGGCATCAAACCCACGTGGCTGGTCTGAAGAAGCGTGGCTGGAACCGGCAAGAGGGCTGGGGACCGGCGGCGGCTGCAGCCGGTCCGAGCCAAAGCCCGGCTGGCAGAGCGACACCGGCTGCGCCAACCGGACCGACAACGACGTGGCGGCGGTTGCCGCATGCAAGACGCCGGTCTCGATCTACGCTGCTGGCCTGGGCGGCTGGGCGAACGTGTGCGGTACGAGCGTAGCCTCGCCTCTCGTCGCAGGGATCGAGGCGCACGCCAGCGCATACGCGCGCTCTCTGCCGGGCGCCGACGCCTTCTACTCCGACCCGGGTGCCCTGTTTGACGTCACGACAGGCAGCAGCGGAGAATGTGCGCCGGCCGAACCGGAATATCTCTGCGACGCAGAGGCCGGCTACGACGGGCCGACGGGCAACGGCGCACCGGACGGTCCGCTCGAGCTCACGAGCGTGCCCCCCATTCTCGCCACGAGATCGGCGACTGCCGTGACGGGCACCGCTGCCGCGCTGAACGGCGCGGTGGACCCACAGGGCGCCGAAACGACCTATCAGTTCGAATACGGGACCACCACCTCCTACGGTACGAGCGTGCCGGTGCCCGATGCGTCTGCGGGATCGGGCAGCACCAAAGAGGAAGTCAGCCAGACGATCACCGGCCTTCAGCCGAACACGACCTATCACTACCGGCTGGTCGCGACCAGCAGCAATGGGACGGGCGCGGGAGAAGATAGTGCCTTCAAGACCGCGCCGCCGACCGTCACGGGCGTGGCGCCCGACATCGGGCCGGCGAGCGGGGGCACGTACGTGACGATCAGCGGCAGCAACCTTGCGGGCGCCACAGCGGTCACGTTCGGCTCGACCGACACCAAGAGCTTCGTGGTGAGCTCAGAAACCTCGATCGGAGCCGTTGCCCCGGCGGGAAGCGGTACGGTCGACGTGACCGTTACCACGCCGGCGGGCACCACCCCGATCACCCCTGCCGACCGCTTCGTCTATGAACCGTCGCAGTGGGCCACCGGCGAGGTTCCCCTCCCGCCCGGAACCGGCCAGAGCTCATTTGGCAGCGCACTTCTCTCCTGTTCATTCGTGCCCTGGTCATGTGGCGGAGCCTCTTGCCCGTCGCGCGAATCGTGTGTAGCGGTCGGATCCTATGAATCGTCGGAGCTCGACGGCTCGTATAGACGCGAATTCCCGCTGGCTGACACCTGGAGCGATGGGCAGTGGTCGCTGAACGCGCTGCCCGTTCCCGAAGGCACCGGCGACCAGGTCGCGCTGACCGGCGTGTCGTGTAGCGCCACGAACGCGTGTCTGGCCGTTGGATACGAGAGGAACACCGCGGGAGCTGTGTGCCCGTCGTCGAGCGCTTGAATGGCACGGAAGGCTGGTCGGCCTCGTCCATACCGCCTCCAGCCGGAGCTGAGGAAGCCGGCCTCGAGGGAGTGTCATGCAGCTCTTCGAGCGAATGCATGGCGGTCGGGCTCAGCGTGAGCGGCTCGGGTGCCGAGCTGCCCTACGCCGCGCTTTGGAACGGCAGCGAATGGAGCGAGCTCGAGCTGTCGGCCGTGCCCAACGCTGCCAACGCGAGACTGGAGGGTGTCTCCTGTCCCTCTGCCGCGTCCTGCGTGGCGGTGGGCTTCAGCGAAAGCAGCGCGGGGGTGAAGAGCACATTGAGCGAGAGCTGGAACGGGGGGTCCAGCTGGTCGAGCACCTCGGCGCAAGCGCCGGCCGAAGCAAGGAGTGTGATGCTGAGCGCAGTGTCCTGTGCGGCTTCCCATGCGTGTACGGCGGTCGGCACCTATACGGCGAGCAGCGGCCAGGCGAGCCTGGCCGAGCGATGGGACGGGGAAAGCTGGTCCGTGCAGGCGACCGCGAACACCGGACATCAGGAAGAACTCACCGGTGTCTCGTGTCCCACCTCTGAAGAATGCACGGCGGTCGGGGATTACGAGCCAAATGGACGCTGGGTCGCGATGGCCCAAACGTGGAGCGGCGTCGCGTGGAGTGTCCAAGCGCTGGAGCTGACGAAGCAGGCGAAACAGGCAAGCGAACTGCACGCGGTGTCGTGCACGGTGGGATCGACATGCGCCGCGGTCGGTATAAGCGGGTGGTCGGCGGCTGGGCGTTCACGGTCAGGCTCCGTCCAAGCGCTGGCGGAGATCCGCTCCACAACGCCCTACATCAGCTCCATCGACCCGACCTCGGGCCCGGCGGGGGGCACCGCCGCGGAAACGAGCAAGGGCTCGGACCTCGTCTCGTCTGCGACGATCACGATGGCCAGTGTGGCGAGCTGCACGATCACCCTGCCCGCCCCAACCCGGCCGCCGATCGTGACCGGACCGACGCCGACCATACGCAAACTGAGCGAGACCGCGAAGACCTGGCGTGAGTGCAACGCGCTCGCCGCCGCGAGCTTCGAGAAGGAGAGAAAGAAGCCCCCGCTCGGCACGACGTTCTCCTTCGGCCTCAACGAGCCCGCGAGCGTCACGTTCACGTTCACCGAGACCGCCGGCGGACGCGAGGTCGGGAAGAGCTGCGTGGCAGAGACCAAGAAGAACACGCACGAGCGCCGCTGCGCCCGCACCGTCATCGCCGCCACGCTGACGTTCTCCGCGCACGCCGGGACCAACAAGGTGCGCTTCGAGGGCCTCGTCACCGGGCACAAGAGTCTCGAGCCCGGCAGCTACACCCTCCTGGTCAGCGCAACCGCCTCGGGCAAGCACTCGGTCGCGAGAACGCTGCAGTTCACGATCGCCAAGGGCTAGGCACGCGGTGCTCAGAGCTCGATCACGCTGCGGATGCCGTCCTGGGCCTCCATCAGCTCGAAGCCGCGGTTGATCTCCTGCAGCGGGAGGCGGTGCGAGATGAACGGGTCGACGTCGATCTCCCCGTCGAGATAGCGGGCCACGAGCGCGGGCACGTCTTCGCGCCCCTTCAGGCCGCCGAAGGAGGAGCCGCACACCCGCCTGCCGGTGATCAGCAGGCGCGGCACGACGTCCAGCGTCTCGCCGCGACCCGCCACCCCGCAGACCGTGCAAAGACCCCAGCCCATGCGCGCCGCCTCGACGGCCTGGCGCATCACCGCGACGTTGCCGGTCGCCTCGAAGGTGTAGTCGGCGCCGAAGCCGGCGGTCATCTCGAGGATCCGCGCAACCGCGTCGGCTCCGCCGATGAGCACGTCGCTGGCGCCCTGGTCGCGCGCCAGCTCCAACCGCTCGGGCGAGAGATCGACGCAGACGATCCGCTCGGCGCCCTGCAGGCGGCAGCCCGCGACGGCCCCGAGGCCGACCATGCCCGCGCCGAACACCACGCACGTCGAGCCCGCGCGGACGGACGCCGTCTTCATCGCCGCGCCGAGGCCGGTCGACAGGCCGCATGCGAACAGGCACGCGCGGTCGAGCGGCGCCTCGGGATCGACGCGCGCCAGCGCGATCTCCGGCATCACGGTGTACTCGGCGAACGTCGAGGTGCCCATGAAGTGGCGCAGCGGCTCGCCGGCGCGCGAGAGGCGGGTGGTGCCGTCCGGCAGGTAGCCGAGGTTCTGCTGCTCGCGGATCGCGAGGCAGAGGTTGGTCAGCGGGCTGGCACAGTGCACGCACTCGCCGCACTGCGGGGAGAACAGGGTCACGACGTGCTCGCCCTCGCGCACCAGCGCGACGTCCACGCCGCAGCGCTCGACGACGCCCGCGCCCTCGTGGCCCAGCACGGTTGGGGCGTAGCCGGAGGGATCCGCGCCCGAGGCGGTGTACATGTCGGTGTGGCAAACGCCGCACGCCTGCAGCCGCACGAGCACCTCGCGCGGGCCGGGCTCGGCCAGCTCGACCTCCTGCACGACGAGCGGCCGGGCGAACTCCTCGAGCACGGCGGCGCGGATCTTCATCGGCTCAAGGCGTCGCGCGGGCCAGCAGCCGCTCCTCGCCGGACAGAGTCTGGCTGGTGGCCGCCACGATCTCCACGTCGGTCAGCTCGCCCGGGGCCGCCAGGCCGGTGAAGTTGACGACCTTGTTGTGGCGCGTGCGTCCGCGCAGGCGCTCGGGGTCGGTGCGCGAGGGGCCCTCCACCAGCACCTCCAGCGTGCGCCCGACGAAGCGCTGGGCGCGCTCGCGCGCCCTGCGCTGCACGAGCTCCACCAGCTCCTCCATCCGCTCGACCTTGACCGGATGGGGCACGAGACCGCTGGCGATGGCGGCCGCCTCGGTGCCGCGCCGCGGCGAGAAGACGAACGTGAACGCGCCGTCGTAGCCGACCTCCTGCACGACCTCGAGGGTTTCGCGGAAGTCCTCGTCGGTCTCCCCCGGGAAGCCCACGATGATGTCCGTCGTGAGCGCCGCGTCGGGGACGTGCTCGCGGATCATCGCCACCCGGTCGAGGTAGCGCGCGCGGTCGTAGGTGCGGCGCATCGCCTTCAGCACGCGGCTGGAGCCCGACTGCAGCGGCAGGTGGATGTGCTCGCACACGCTCTCGAAGCTCCGCGTGCGCGCGGATCACGTCCTCGCGCATGTCCTTCGGGTGGGGGCTCGTGTAGCGGATGCGCTCGATGCCCTCGATCGCGTCGATATCGGCCAGCAGCTCGGCGAAGCTGGCGCGCGGTCGCAGGTCACGGCCGTAGGAGTTGACGTTCTGCCCGAGCAGCGTCACCTCGCAAACGCCGTCCGCCGCCATCGCCCGCACCTCCGCCACCAGCTCCTCGGGCGGCCGGCTGACCTCCCGCCCGCGCGTGGACGGGACGATGCAGTAGGAGCACACGCAGTTGCAGCCCACGCTGATCTGCACCCACCCCTGGAAGGCGCGCTCGCGGTGCGCCGGAAGGTGGCCGGTGAAGCCCTCGAACTCGAAGTAGCCCTGCGCGCTGAGCGAGTCGCTGGTCAGGAACTCCGCGAGCTTGTGCACCTGGCCGGGGCCGAACGCCACGTCCACGAACGGGAAGCGCTCGAACACCTCGTCCTTGACCGACTGCGCCCAGCAGCCGCCGACGCCCACGATCCGCTCCGGCCGCTCGCGCTTCAGGCGCTTGGCCTCGCCCAGGTGGGCGATGAAGCGACTGTCCGCAGACTCGCGGATCGAGCACGTGTTGAACAGGATCAGGTCGGCCTCGCCGCGCTCGCGCGCCTCCGCGTAGCCGAGCGACTCGAGCATCCCCTTCATCCGCTCGGAGTCGTGCTCGTTCATCTGACAGCCGAACGTCGTCACGTGGTAGCGCTTCATGGGGACAGGGTATCCGGCGCACGCGCGTCGGCCCAACGAACAGCGACGCTTCTTGCGCCTTCGGCCGAGGACTAAGCGGCGACGGCTACGCCCGCCGGGACGTAGTGCTCGAAGGTCAGATCGGCGGGCGCGGGGAGACCCTGCTCCTCGGCGGCACAGGCCAGGGCAAACCTGGCTGCCTCCTCGGCATGGGCGGGGTCGTAAGTCTCCGTACCTCCGGTGAGTCCCGGGATGTCCGGGGAAACGAAGCTCCAGCCATAGCCGGGCGCGTGATGGTGCAGGATGCGGATGCAGTCCATGATCCTGGCCGAGACAGGCGCGAGCTAGACGTGAGCTAGCACTGATGAGGTGGCACTCGACCCGAACAACACCGCAGCCTTTGCTTCGTGCTCGTTGAGCGCCTCCATCGCGATCCGTACCACCTCGCCGACAAGCCGATGAACCTCGATCGGGGTTGTCTCGACGGTGAAATCGAGTTCGATGGCGCGATCCGAGAAGTTTGCCGAGGCGGATGCGCCCGGGGCTATCCCCGTCGCGCGAACGCTTAGGGCATCCTCGACGCAGATGGTCAACTCCTCCAGCAGGTCATCCGAGACCCATGGAAGCGCTATCAACCCGATACGCGCACTGAACTCCTGGGCGGCCTGCTCGGCTTGCGTCCCTGATGAACCAGCAGCCATGTTCCTAGGATAGTCGCCCGCGGACACTAGATGTCGAGTCCTGCACGCCGCAATGCCGCTCTCTTATTGGCCCGTGCCCGTCTCGGATTGCTGGGGGTGCTCTGAATCGGGATCATTCGACTGCCGTCCGGTGGATAGCACTTGATGTAGTTGCGCCCCCCTTCCACGCACCACCATCCTTGCTCCCAGGCGGCAACGATCAGAGAGTCCATATCGCGATTCGTCACTTTGGGCCGTTTCGCGCTCGGGTTTTCGAGGCGTTTTGGGTGCGTCGCTGGCTGGTGCATGCACGCACCTACGGCTCCCGACGGCTGGCTTGGGCGTCAGGCGGCTGCCACCGCCGGTTCGCTGGCGATCGGCGCCGGCGATGCGTCCTTGTCGCGGTCGATCGGCGTCACCAGGTCCTTGCCCAGGCCCAACGCCGCGTAGATCTTCTCTTCGATCTCCTTCGCCAGCGCCGGGTTCTCGTCGAGGTGAGCCTTGGCGTTGCCGCGACCCTGGCCGAGGCGATCGTTGCCGTAGGAGAAGAACGAGCCCGACTTGGACACGATGTTGTGCTCCAGGCCCAGGTCGATCAGACAGCCCGACGTGGAGATGCCCTTGCCGAACTCGATGTCGAACTCCGCCTGGCGGAACGGCGCGGCCACCTTGTTCTTGACCACCTTCACGCGCACGCGGTTGCCGACCGCCTCGGTGCCGTCCTTGAGCGTCTCGATGCGCCGGATGTCCAGGCGCTGGGAGGCGTAGAACTTCAGCGCGCGACCGCCCGGCTGGGTCTCCGGCGAGCCGAACATCACGCCGACCTTTTCGCGGATCTGGTTGGTGAGGATGCACAGCGTCTGCGTGCGGTTGAGGTTGCCGGCGAGCTTGCGCATCGCCTGGGACATCATGCGCGCCTGCGAGCCGACCGTCTGGTCGCCCATCTGCCCCTCGAGCTCGACCTTCGGTGTGAGCGCCGCTACCGAGTCGATCGCCACGACGTCCACGGCGCCCGAGCGCACGAGCATGTCGGCGACCTCCAGGGCCTGCTCGCCGTAGTCCGGCTGGGAGACGAGCAGCTCGTCGATGTCGACGCCGATCGCCTTCGCGTAGAGGGGGTCCATCGCGTGCTCGGCGTCGATGAACGCGCACACGCCGCCGAGCTTCTGCGCCTCGGCGAGCACGTGGTAGATCATCGTGGTCTTGCCCGATGACTCCGGGCCGAACACCTCCACGATGCGGCCCCGCGGCACGCCGCCGATCCCGAGCGCCAGATCCAGGGAGAGCGCTCCGGTTGGAATCGCGTCGCAGCGCACCTGGGCACCCTCGTCGCCCATGCGCATGACCGTGCCCTTGCCGAACTCGCGCTCGATCTGCGTGAGCGCACCCTGAAGGGCGGCGTCGCGCGCCTTGGCGGCCTTCTCCTGGTCGGTCACGGACATGGTCTGACTCCTCCGGTTCGAGATGGAGAGGAGAAGCTAGACGGCGCTGCGGACGGAACAGTTGTTCGCCCTCCCCTCCCCTCATCTCCCGCCGGCCGGTCCGCACGCCGGGCGGCGCGCGGCCGCCGGCCCTTCGTCCACAGGCCACCGCCCACGCTCGCGCCGTCGGCGCTCGCCGACGATAAGCCAACTGGGTCCACGCCCGCCGTCGAGACTCCCCACCCGCCTTCGAGGTTCTCCTCCCCCTTGCCCATCAGCCCACCCGCCCGACGCCTCACCCTGCTGGCGCTGACGCTCGCCCTGTCGCTGGCCGTGCTCGCGGCGGCGCTCCTGGGGCCCGCCCAGACGCTCGCCCAGACGCACGGCTCCACCTGCTCGACCTCCGCCGCCCACTCCAAGGCCAAGACCGCCCGCACGTGCGCGCGGTCTTCGCACAAGGGCAAGGCGCACCACGCGACCGGGCGCCGCGCCAGGCGCACCCTGGCCAAGAAGACTCCCAAGGCGAGCACCCCGGCCTCCCCGGCCCTGGCGGCGGCGTACTGCGAAGACGGCAGCGCGCCGGTGCGGGCCGGCGACGGCTCCTTCTCGTGCGACGACGGCTCGGAACCGGAATGCGAAGACGGCGCGACCCCGACGGTCTCCCCCAACGGCAAGGACCTCCTCTGCCCCGTCTCCACCGAAGAAGCATCGGGCTCGAGCGAAGCGCAATGCGAAGAAGGCCTCGGCTGCGGCGCCGAAACAGGCTCCGCGCCGGCCGAACAGGGCTGCGAAGCGCTCCCGAGCGACGGCTCGAGCTTCGTCTGCGAAGGCGAAAGCTGACAGCCGCGGCGGGCGCTCAGCGCCCGGTCGCCGCCCGGCCGCTCCTCGCGAGCGCCTCGTAGGTGGCGCCCTCGGGCGCGAGCCACGAGCGGTACAGGACGATCGCCTCCGGCGTGAAGCTCAGCCGCGGTGTGGCGGGCAGCGGCTGCTCGCGCCCCGGGTCGGTGGTGGGCCAGCGCCCGCCGGCGGCCCCGCGACGCACGCGCGCGAGTGTGATGTGGGGCCTGAAGCGACGTCGCTCCGGTCGCCAGGCGCTCACGCTCGCGAGCGCCCCGCTCACCCGCTCCTGCACGCGGGCGAGCTCCCCGCTGCGATCGTGGATCTCCACCGCGAGCGAGCGCGGCCGCCGCCGGGGCAGCCACAGCGGAGCGCCCACCGCCAGCTCGCAGGCGTGCTCGGCGCAGGCAGCGAGCGCCGCCGCCAGCGCCTCGATCTCCCCCACCGGACGGCTGCCGAGGAAGCACAGCGTCAGATGCAGCGACTGCGCGTCCAGCAGCCGCAGCGCACCGCGCGAGCTCCCGGCCATTCGCGAGCCGGCCGCCACGCCGCGAGCCCACTCGGCGAGCTCCTCGCACACCGGCAGGGGCGGGTCGACGGCCACGAACAGCCTCGCTGTGGCACCGCGGGACATCGCCGTAGGCGATGCTAGCGGCGGGGGTCGCTCAGCGCGCGGCGCAGGAGGTGCATGGCGACGGTGGTCGCCCGCTCGCGCACGTCGGCCCTGCCCCCGGGCAGGTTGACCGAGCGCGTCAGGCCGATCTCCGATCGGTCGGCCGCGGCGAGCGTGACGCTCAGCCACACGAGCCCCACCGGCTTCTGCTCGCTGCCGCCGCCCGGGCCCGCCACGCCGGTGATCCCGACGCCGACGTCCGCGCCCAGACCGGCCCTCGCCCCGTCGGCCAGCGCCCGGGCGACCTCGGCCGAGACGGCCCCGTGCGTCTCGATCAGCTCGCGCGCCACGCCGGCGTGGGCGATCTTGGCCTCGTTCGAGTACGCGACGATCCCGCCTCTGAAGTAATCGGAGGCGCCCGCCAGCTCGGTCAGCCGCGCAGCCAGCAGACCGCCGGTGCACGACTCGGCCGTGGCGATCGTCCGGGGCGAGCGTGGGCGGGATCCGGGTGGGTGGGGTCGATCTCCTCTCAAGAGCGCGGCCACCTGCTCGTCGACGGTGCTGCCGTCCTGCGAGAACAGCGTGTCGGCGTGGCGGGTCCTCACGACCTCCACGAACGCGTCGTAGGAGTCCTGCGCGTCGGGCTCGTAGCGGGTCACGACCTCCACCTCGCCCCGTTTCAGGCAGGTCGTCACCTCCAGCCTGCGCGAGCTCGACCCCCTCGCGCTCGGCGACCCGCAGCGTCTCGGCGATCTCCGACTCGGGGATCCCGAACAGGCGCAGCGTGTGCTGCCGGTAGGTGCTGGCGCCGCCGAGCGCCGCCCGTAGCGCGTCGGTCTCCAGCGCCTTCCTCCACATCGGCTGCAGCTCGCGCGGAGGGCCGGGAAGCACCACGACCGTCGGCCCGTTGCCGTCCTGCGCGGGCGCCACCACCAGCCCCGGCGCGGTCCCGACCGGCTCGAGCACGGTCGCCCCGCGCGGGATCGTCGCCTGCTTGCGGTTGCCCGCGCGCACGGCCTCCATGTCGATGTGGGGGAAGCGTGTGGCGAGCGCGCGCAGGATCTCGGCGATGCGCTGTTCGAGCGCCTCGTCGAGCACCATCTCGCGGCCCTGGAAGTCCCCGACGACCTCGGCCGTGAGGTCGTCCGCGGTCGGCCCGAGCCCGCCGCTGGTGACGACGACGTCCATGCCGCGCTCGGCCATGAACGCCAGCGCCGCGCGCATGTCCCCGGGCCGGTCGCCCACGATCGTCGTGTACGCGAGCTCGACGCCCAGCTCGTGCAGCCGCTCGGCCAGCCACGGTCCGTTGCGATCGCTGACCCGGCCGGTCAGCACCTCGGTGCCGGTCACGACGATGCCGGCGCGCGCCGGCCCACCACCGGTTCGGGCGGTGCCGCGGATCGGCAGCGCGCTCACGTGCAGGTCGGCAGCTGGCCGGCCGGCAGCGGCCGGCGGCCGTAGGCCTTGGTGATCGAGTAGCCGATCGCCTGGCTGGAGGGCAGCACGGTCCGCGCTATGCCGTCCACGAACATCGTCACCGAGTTGTTCCCCAGGGTGATCTCAAAGCGCCTGGCATGGTAGGTCGGCGTGCTTTCGCCGGGTTGCAGCTCGATCCCCGGGATCAGCTTGAGCCCTTTATCACCGATCAGGCACACATACACCACGGCGGTCGCTTTCAACGACAGCGCCACGGTCGCAGAGGAGGAGACCGCGTGGCGGCGAGCCGCGGCTGCGCTCGCGCCGTGCTTGGAAGACGCGCGGCCGTGCGCCGCGGCGCCGGTCGATGTGCTGGCCGTGTTCGTGGAGGGGCCGCCGCCGGCGATCAGCAGCGCTATCAGCGCTACGATCACCACGCCGATGGCGCTGACCGCGATCATGTAGCCGCGCGAGGGCCTTTTGTCCGGTCCCGCCCGCCCGCGCGTGCGTGTGCTCTGCGGCGTGGAGACGATCGGCTCGAGCATCGCCTCGCTCGGGTGCTCGTGGTGCAGCCGGTACTCCTCCACCAGCGCCTTGGCGTCCAGGTCGAGCGCCTGGGCGTAGGTCCGCAGGAAGCTCTTGACGAAGGTCGGCCCGGGCAGCAGGCCCCACTCTTCGTTCTCCAGCGCGCGCAGGTACTTCGCGCGGATCTTGGTCTTGGCCTCGATCTCCGACACGTCGATACGCGCGCGCATGCGCGCCTCGCGCAGCGTTGCTCCAATCTCGGGCATCTAGCCTAAGAGGCTAGTCGCTGACGGCTGTGGCGGAGTGGCTGGGTGGGGATTCCAATCCCGGCGAAGCCGGGAGACGCTCGCCTTTGGCTCGCGTCCCCGTTCCGGCCAGCCTCCCCGTTTCGTCCAGCACCCGCGGCAGGTCGGCCTCGGTGATCAGCACCTGCCGCGGCTTGGAGCCCTCATAGCCGGAGATCACCCCGCGGCGCTCGAGCATGTCGATCATGCGACCCGCTCGCGTGTAGCCCAGGCGCAGCCGGCGCTGGAGCATCGAGGTGGAGGCCGTCTGCATCTCGGCGACCAGCACGATCGCATCGGTGAGCAGTGGATCCTCGTCGGGATCGAACTCGTCCGCCGCGCCCTCCGGCGTCTCGGGCTCGACGTCCTCGAGCAGCTCCTCGCGCAGCTCCGGCTCGCCCTGGCGGCGCCACAGGTCGGTGAGCTTTGCGATCTGAGGCTCGTCGATGTAGGCGCCCTGGATGCGCTGCAGGCGCGAGCTGCCGACCGGGCTGAACAGCATGTCGCCCGCTCCCAGCAGCGACTCCGCTCCGTTCTGGTCGAGGATCACGCGCGAGTCGGTCTGCGAGGAGACCGCGAAGGCGATGCGCGAGGGCACGTTCGCCTTGATCATCCCGGTGATCACGTCCACCCGCGGGCTCTGCGTGGCCAGCACCAGGTGGATGCCGACGGCGCGCGCCTTCTGCGCCAGACGGATGATCGAGTCCTCCACGTCGGCCGGCGCCACCATCATCAGGTCGGCGAGCTCGTCGATCACGCACAGGATGTAGGGGAGCGGGGCTTCGCCCCGCTTGGAGCGGGACCGGTTGAGCTCGATCAACCCGCGCGTGCGCGCCAGCGACATGATCCCGTAGCGCTGCTCCATCTCCTTGACCAGGTTCTGCAGCGCGTTGGCCGCCATCCGCGGGCTCGTGATCACCGGGGTGAGCAGGTGCGGGATCGACTCGTAGTGGTTGAGCTCCACCTGCTTGGGGTCGACCAGGACCAGCCTGACCTCGTGCGGTGTGGCGCGCAGCAGCACGCTGCAGAGCATCGCGTTGATGGCGCCCGACTTGCCCGCGCCGGTGGTGCCGGCGACGAGCAGGTGGGGCATCTTGGCGAGGTCCGCGCCGATCGCCTTGCCGGCGACGTCCTTGCCCAGCCAGACCGTCAGGGGCGACCAGTCCCTGGGCGGCTCCTGGAAGACGTCTCCGAGCCTGACGATGCGCCTGTGGGCGTTGGGCACCTCGACCCCCACCGCCTGCTTGCCGGGGATCGGCGCGAGGATGCGGATGTCGGTGGCGGCCAGCGCGTAGGCGAGATCGTCCTTCAGCTGGGCCACCTTGGCGACCTTGGTGCCGGGCGCGAGGCGCAGCTCGTAGCGCGTGATGTGCGGGCCCGCGACCGTGCCGATCACCTTCGCCTGAACACCGAAGTGACCGAGCGCCTCCACCAGGCTCGTCGCGATCCGCCCCTGTCCGGCGGTGTCCGGACGCGCCTGCTCGCCGCTGGAGCGGGTCAGCAGCCTGGCGGGGTTCGGGAGCTCCCACACGAAGTCGGGGTCGTCGGTCACCGTGTCGCGCAGCCTGCCCTGAGGTGTGAGCGTATTGGAGCCCACCTCACCCCCCACCCCCCCGGCTCGGCGTGGGCCACGCCGGAGACCTCCTCCTCCGCCACGCCCTGCGCCGGCTCCAGGTCCTGCGCGTGGGGCGCCTGTTCGCCGTCTTCGGAGGCGGCGCCCGGCGCCTGCAGCGCGGCGCCCGCGCCGGCCTCCTCCTCATCCCTCCAGTCGTGCGATGGCGCCTCCACATGCGTCGCGCGCACGATCAGCTCCCTGGCCGGGGGCTCCGGGGGGCGCAGCGCCGCCTCGGCTTCGCGGTGGCGCAGCCCGCGCAGCATCCGTGTCGTGTCCACCACGCCGCTCCCGGTCGCGCGGATCACGCTCGCGAGCGAGGCCCCTGTCAGCAGGATCACGCCTGCGAGCAGGAGGAAGACGACGAGGATGTCCACGCCCACGCTCTGGACCAACCGGTGGGCGACTTCGTAGATGGCCTCGCCGGCGACACCCCCATGGCTCTGCAGATGGGCGGACGTCCACGCGCCCGCACTCCCAGCCGCGACCCCGCCGTTCCCCGAGCTGAGGCCCAGCGTGCCGGCTGCCAGGGCGAGCGTAACCGCTGCGAACAGGCACAGCGCGCCGGTGCGCAGCGGTCGCAGGGCCGGCAGCGACGGGGCGCAGCAGCAGCGAGCCCCCGCCGAGGACGAGCGCCACCGGCGCCAGCACGCGGGCGCGGCCGAGCGTCCAGCCGAGCGCCACCGCCAGGCCATGTCCCGCGCGTCCTCCGTTCCAGCCGCCGTACAGGATGAAGCTCATGAACACGCCGGCCGCCACCAGCGCCAGGCCGAGCACGTCGCGCTGGCGCTGGTCGAGCACGGGCACCCTGAAGGGCACGAGCAGGCGTGGGAGCCCGCCGGGGAGCAGCGCCCCGAGGCTCGGGGCCCTGCGTCGCCGTCGCCGTCGCCCGGTGCGGGCACGTGCGGGCGCGCTCCGTCGTTTAGGGGACGCGCGCCTGCCTGTGCCCCTGGGGGTGCGGGTGCCGGCCATCTCGCGCAACTTCGACGCCAGGCGCCCGGAACCTCCCTCGGGGCCTTACCATCGCTTTACACCCTGCGATTACATAAAGACCATGAACGACTTCTCCCGCGCCCCACGCGTCCTGGTGGTCGAGGACGACGAGGACATCGCCCAAGCGCTCCAGCGCTCCCTGCGCATGGAGGGATACGAGGTGAGGACGGCCGCCGACGGGCGCGCCGCGCTCGAGCAGGGGCACGCCTTCGCGCCCGATCTGGTGATCCTCGACCTCGGTCTGCCCGAGCTCGACGGCGTGGACGTCGCGCGCGAGCTGCGCGCCGCTGACGACGTCCCGATCCTGATCCTCACGGCTCGCGACGCGCTGGAGTCGCGCGTGGAGGGGCTGGACGCGGGCGCCGACGACTACCTGGTCAAGCCATTCGAGCGCCAGGAGCTGCTCGCGCGCATGCGCGCCCTGCTGCGCCGCCGGCCCCCGCGCGGCTCGGCCCCGCTGCGGGTCGGCGACCTGTCGCTGAACGCCGACACCCACGAGGTGGTCCGCGGCGAGCGGACGATCGAGCTCACCCAGCGCGAGTTCGAGCTGCTCGAGTACCTGATGCGCAACGAGCGCATCGTCATCTCGCGCCAGCGCCTGCTCGACGAGGTCTGGGGCTATGACCCGTTCTCGACCACGAACACGATCGAGGTGTTCGTCTCCAACCTGCGCCGCAAGCTCGAGGCCGAGGGCGAGCCCCGCCTCCTACACACGATCAGGGGAGCCGGCTACGTCCTCCGCGCCTAGGCTCCGAGCCTCGCTGCGGCGCGCCGGCGCGCGCCTGCCTGCGTCCTCCAGGGTGTCCGCCAGCTTCGACCGGTTGCCGATCCGCGTGCGTCTGGCGGGCGTCTCGGCCCTGTTGACGTTCGTGATCCTGTGCGCGTTCGCGCTGGCGATCGGCTCGCTGACCGTCGAGCGGATACGCGCCGACTTCAACCGCGAGGTCCTCGACACCGCCAACGAGCTGCCCTCACAGCTGAGGATCGCCGTCGAGCCGTTCAGGATCACGCCGCCACTGTACGCCTTCGCCGCTCCCGCGGACCACGCGGTCGTCAGGATCTTCACGCTCGACGGCACCGTCGTCGCGCGGGAACCCGCGAACGCGCCGTCGCTCGGCCCGCCGCAGCTCGAAGCGAGAATCGTCGACGGCTACCGCGTGCTCAGCCGCCCGGCCTCCGTGGTCGACGAAAGCGGCGAGCCGATCGGCCGGGTGTGGATCCAGTACGGGCGGCGCGTGGCCGACACGGAGGCGACGGTCAAGCGCGTGGAGCTGTTCCTGGTGCTGGGGGTGCTCGCGGGCAGCCTGCTGGCGCTGGGTGCGGGAATGGCGATCGCGCGGCGGGCGATGGCGCCGATCGCGACGCTCACGTCCACCGCCGCCGAGATCGCGCGCACCCGCGATCCCTCCCGCGGCGTGCCCCAGCCGCAGGCCGACGACGAGGTCGCGGAGCTCGCGCGCACCCTGGAGGGAATGCTGCACGAGCTGGATGCCGCCCGCGCGGAGACCGAGTCGATGCTGGCCCGCCAGCGCCGGTTCGTAGCGGACGCCTCACACGAGCTGCGCACGCCGCTGACCAGCGTGCTCGCCAACCTCGAGCTGCTCGCCGAATCCCTCCAGGGCGATCAGGGCGAGGCGGCGCGCTCGGCCTTGCGCTCCTCGCAGCGCATGCGCCGCCTGGTCGCCGACCTGCTGCTGCTCGCGCGCACGGACGCCGCTCGCGTCGTCGCGCGCAAGCCGTGCGACCTGGCCCATATCGTCGTCGAGGCGGCCGCCGAGCTGGGGCCGGTGAGCACCGCCCACGACATCTCGCTCGACATCCACCCCGCCAAGGTCATGGGCGCGCGCGACGAGCTTCACCGCCTGACGATCAACCTGCTGGAGAACGCGCTGCGCCACACCCCGCCGGGCACGGCGATCCGTGTCTCGACGGCCACGATGCCCGGCGGGCAGGTCGAGCTCGTGGTCGAGGACGACGGTCCGGGCATCCCCCCCGAGCTCGCGCCCACCCTGTTCGAGCGCTTCGTCCGCGGCGCGGGCGACCGCGGCGGCTCGTTCGGCCTCGGTCTGGCGATCGTTCAGGCCGTGGTCGAGTCCCACGGCGGCAGCGTCACCCTGGAGTCCACCGAGGCCGGCCGCGGCACCCGCTTCGTGGTGCGGCTGCCGGCCTGCTCAGACCTCGACGACGACCGGCAGGACCATCGGCCGTCGCTTCAGGCGGTCGTAGACTAGCTTCGCCAGATCGTTGTGCAGCACCTGCTGGAGCAGGTCCACCTCGCGGATTTCCTCGCCCGCCGCCCGCCGCAGCGTGTGCTCCACGGTCACCCGGATCTCCCCCAGGAGCTCGTCGGCCTGATCGAGGAAGGGGACTCCGCGGAAGATCACCTCCGGATCGGCGACCGAGCTTCCCGTCCTGCTCGGCGATCGTCACCACCACGATGAAGATCCCGTCGGCCGAGAGCATCCGGCGATCGCGCAGCGCGACGTCGGCCATGTCGCCGATCTCGACCCCGTCGACGAAGATCATGCCCGCCTGCTCGCGCGCGCCGAAGCGTGCCCCACGCTCGTCGATGTCCAGCGGCAGCCCGTTGTCCCCCTGGAAGATGTCCCGCGGCGGCACGCCGACCGCCTCGGCGAGCTGGGCGTGCATGCGCAGCCGCTTGAAGTCGCCGTGGAAGGGCATCACGTAGCGCGGCTTGACGAGGTTCAGCATCAGCTTGACCTCCTCGGCGTAGCCGTGCCCGGAGGCGTGCACGGGCGCCTCGCGCGGCGTGATGACGTCGCAGCCGATGTGGTAGAGGCGGTCGATCGTCTCGTTGACGGCGCGCTCGTTGCCCGGCACGGGCGTGGCGGAGAACACGACGGTGTCATGGGTCTTGAGCTCCACCTGGGGATGGTCGCGGTAGGCCATCCTGCGCAGCGCCGACAGCGGCTCGCCCTGCGAGCCGGTCGATAGGATCACGACCCGCTCGTCGGGGAAGTCGCCGATCTCGCGCGGGCCCACCAGCAAGCCGTCCGGGATCTCGATGTGGCCGAGCGTGCGGCCGATGCCGACGTTCTTGCGCATCGAGCGCCCGACCAGCGCGACCTTGCGATCGAGCGCGTAGGCCGCGTCGACGACCTGCTGCACGCGATGGATGTTGGAGGCGAAGCTCGTCACCACTATCCGCCCCTCACAGCGGGCGAACACCTCCTCGAGGTGCGGACCCACCACCGACTCCGACGGCGAGAAGCCGTCGCGATCGACGTTCGTGGAGTCCCCGCACAGCAGCAGCACGCCTTCCCGTCCGAGCTCGGCAAGGCGCGAGACATCCGCGGGCGGCCCATCCACGGGCGTCTGGTCGAACTTGTAGTCCCCGGTGATCAGCACCGTGCCGAGATCGGTCCCGAGGGCGACGGCGCTGGAGTCGGGGATCGAGTGCGTCATGTGCACGAGCTCGAGCGAGAACGGCCCGAGCTCGAGGCTCTCTCCCGGATCGACGTCGTTGAGCTCGACGTCGCGCAGCTTGTGCTCGTCGAGCTTGGAGCGCGCCATCGCGATCGTCAGCGCGCCGGCGTACACCGGCGGCAGGCCGTGCTGGCCGAGCTCGCGCAGCACCCAGGGCAGCGCCCCCAGATGGTCCTCGTGGCCGTGGGTCACGACGATCGCCTCGATGTCCCTGGCGCGCTCGCGCAGGTAGGAGAAGTCGGGCAGGACCAGGTCGATGCCGACCATCTCCGGCGTCGGGAAGCGCAGGCCGACGTCGACCACGATGATCCGCCCGTCGTACTCGACGACCGTCATGTTCTTGCCTATCTCCCCGAGCCCGCCGAGGGGCAGGACGCGCAACGATGAGCTCACGCCGGCGTACGGGCGGGCGGGACCGGCACGAGCCCGTGACGTTCGAGCATCGCGCGTACCGCCTCGGTCTCCTCGGGGGTGGCCTCCACCAGCGGCAGGCGCAGGCCGCCGACGTCGTGGCCGAGCAGGTTCAGCGCCGCCTTGGTGCAGGTGGGGTTCGAGGTGAGGAACAGCGTCTTGTACACGTCGCGCAGCGACGCGTCGATCTCGGCGCGATGCTCGGGCTCGTCGACCATCCGCCGCATCTCGTTTCCGACTATGTGGCTGGCGACGAGAATGCCGCCGCCGCCGCCCATGTCCAGGGTTCGCGCGAAGGTCCCGTCGTCCCCGGCGTACAGCGCCAGGCCGTCGATCGGCTGAAGCTCCTCGGCGTTGGCCTGCTTGACGCCGGCGATCCCGTCGATCTGCGCGAGCTCGGCCAGCAGGTCGGGTCCTATGTTCGTCCCCGTCCTCGCCGGGATGTTGTACAGCAGGATCGGCTTGTCCGTGGCCTGTGCGATCGCTTCGTAGTGTCGTATGAGGCCAAGCCGGCTGGGCCTGTTGTAGTAGGGGGTCACGCTCAGGTGCGCGTCGACGCCGAGCTCGGTCGCGCGTTCGGTCAGGAAGACGGCGTGGCGAGTGTCGTTCGCGCCCGTCCCGGCGATGATCGTCGTGCCCGGCGGGCGCTCGCGCGCGGCGAGCCCGATCAGCCCGAGCTGCTCCTCGTCGCTCAGCGTGGATGCCTCGCCGGTCGTCCCGGCCACCACGAAGCCGTCCGAGCCGTTCTCGGCGAGATGCTGCATCAGCGCCACGAACGACTCCTCGTTCACCCGCTCGTCCTCGTCGAAGGGGGTGACGATCGCCGTCAATATCGTTCCCAGACCGCCCACCTGCCCGCGCCCGCCTGGGTGTGCCCGGCTGGGTGTGCCCTTCAGGGTGCTCATCGGCTGCAGTATCTCACGCGCATCGCCATTCAGAACAGCAGGCTCTCCAGACCCACCGTCGGAGAGCGCTCGAGCGTTCCCACGCGGCGCACGGCGAGCAGCACCCCCGGCATGAACGACTCGCGACCGATCGTGTCGTGGCGGATGGTCAGCGTCTGAGCCAGATCGCCGAGGATCACCTCCTGGTTGGCGACGAGCCCGGGCAGGCGCACGGAATGGATCGGCGGCGGCGGGCCGCCGCTCGCGGCGGCCATCAGCTGCGCGGTGCGCGCCGCCGTGCCGCTGGGCGCGTCGAGCTTGCCCTCGTGGTGCAGCTCGACGATCTCCGCCTTCTGCATGTGCCGGGCGGCCTCCGCCGCGAAGCGCATCATCAGCACCGCGCCGATCGCGAAGTTGGGGGCGATCAGCACGTTCGCAGGATGGGATGCCCGCCCACCCTCGGATGCCCGCCCGCCCTGCCCACGGCGGGCCTGCTCCAGCGGCGCGGCGTCGAAGCCGGTGGTGCCGATCACGACGTGGACCCCCGCGCGCACGCACGCCAGCGCGTTCTCCAGGGCCGTGTCCGGCGTGGTGAAGTCGACCACCACCTCGGCGTCCGCCAGGACGTCCGCAAGCGCGGTGTCCAGCAGCGGGTCGGCGCGCCCGACGAGCTCCATGTCCTCGGCGCCCAGCACCGCCTCGCAGACCGTCTGGCCCATGCGCCCGGCCGCACCGGCGACGGCGACCCTGATCATCGCGCCGCTTCCGCGTCGCCCGCCTGCCCGTCTGCCTGCCTGTGCCCTAAAGGGTGTGCCCCGGCGGGTGCGCCCTTCAGGGCGTGCCCTTCAGGGTGGGCGCCGAGCGGCTCGATCGCCGCGAGGAACTCCGCCTCCTCGGGCCCCACGCCGGCCGCCGACAGCCGGCTCGGCGGGAACAGCTCGGCCGCCAGCGCCCGGACCTCGTCGATGTCGACCGAGTCGATCCGCTCGATCATGTCGTTGACCGAGAGGATCGGCAGCCCGTTGAGCACCGAGGCGCCAAGACGGCTCATGCGCGCGCCGGTCGACTCCATGCCGAGCACCACCCGCCCCTTGAGGTTCTCGCGCGAGCGGATCAGCTCCTCCTCGCTGGCGGGGTCCTCCACGCAGCGCTCCAGCTCGGCCGCGACGACGGCCAGCGCCTCCCTGACGTTGTCCGGGCGCGTGCCCACGTACAGCCCGACCTCACCCGTGTGGGCGTAGAGGTTGGAGAAGGAGAACACCGAGTAGGCCAACCCCCTGCGCTCACGCACCTCCTGGAAGAGCCTCGAGGAGGACGTCCCGCCGAGCACGCCTTCGAGCACGCGCAGCGCGAAGCGGCGCTCGTCGTCGCGCGCGATCCCCGCGCCTCCCACGCACACGTGGTACTGCTCGGTGTCTTTCTGCAGAAAGCGCGCGCGCGGGCGGAAGTCCGGCGCGGGGGTCGCCGGCGAGTGGCCGTTGGACCCAGCCGGCGCACCCTCAGGGGCACCCTCCGTGACGGAGGACAGGCAGGCGAGCTCGACGCCGCTGGCCGATCTCCGATCGGTCATCTGCACGAGCGCGTCGTGGTCGACCGATCCGGCGGCCGCGACCACGATGCTGTGGGGGAGATAGCGCTGTGCATGGAACGCCGCCAGCTGCTCGCGCGTGACCGCGCCGACGACCTCGGCGGTGCCGATCACCGCCCGGCCCAGTGGGTGCGAGCCGAAGATCGCCTTGCCGAGCACGTCGAAGACGCGGTCCTGGGGGTCGTCTTCGTACATCGCGATCTCCTCCAGCACGACCTCGCGCTCGGCCTCCAGCTCGCCGAAGCGAGGGCGCCAGACCATGTCGCTCATGACCTCGAACGCGCGCTCGAGGTGCCGGTCGAGCACGCGCGTGTACAGCGAGGTCGCTTCCTTGTCGGTCCCCGCATTGACCTCGGCCCCCATCGCGTCGAAGATCTGGTCGATCTCCTGCGATCCGAAGCGCTCGGTGCCGCGGAAGAGCATGTGCTCGAGCAGATGCGAGATTCCCGCCTGGCCGTCGTGCTCGGACACCGAGCCGGTGGCGATCCAGAAGCCGAGCGCCACCGAGCGCACGCTGGGCACGCGTTCGGTGACCACCCTCACGCCGGAGTCGAGCGTGGTTATCCGATGCTCCGCGCTCACGCCCGACGGCTCTGCGTCAGTCGCGCTCACGCCCATGGCGCGGGCGCCCCGAGCCACGCTCGCCCTCGCGGCGCCGGCCGCCGGCCGGTCTGTGATCGCTGGAGCGCTCGCCTGTGCCCCTTTGGGTGCGGCCGTTGCTGGACGATCTTCCGCCCTCGCGCGGTCCGCGGCCGCTGGGTGGCTGGGCTCCGCTGCCCACGCCGGCGAGCTCCTCGACGGACTTGCCCGCGATTTCGGGGTCTTGGGCCAGACGCAGGCCGATGCGCCCCCGCTCGCGGTCGACCTCGACCACGCGCACGTTGACCTCGTCGCCCTTGTTGAGCACGTCCTCGACGCTGTCCACGCGCTGGCCGGGCGAGACGTTGGAGATGTGCAGCAGGCCATCCGTGCCCTTGGCGAGCTCGATGAACGCGCCGAAGGTCGTCGTCTTGACCACCTTGCCGACGTACTCGTCGCCGACCTCGACCTCCTTCATCATCATCCGCACCCGCTCCACGAGCGCGTCGCCGAGCTCGCCGTTGGCCGAGTAGATCAGGACCTGGCCGTCGTCGTTGACGTCGATCTGCGACTCGAACTCCTCCGAGAGCCCCCTGATGGTTTCGCCGCCCTTGCCGATCAGCAGGCCGATCTGGGAAGGGTCGATCTGGATCGTCTGGATGCGCGGGGCGAACTGGCTGAGCTGCTCGCGCGGCGAGCGGATCACGTCGGCCATCTTGCCGAGGATGAACGTGCGCGCCTCGCGCGCCTGGGTGAGGGCGTCGCGCAGGATCTCGAACGTGACGCCCGAGATCTTGATGTCCATCTGCAGCGCGGTGATGCCGCGCTCGGTGCCGGCCACCTTGAAGTCCATGTCCCCCAGGTGGTCCTCCACGCCGGCGATGTCGGTCAGGACGATGTAGTCCTCGCCCTCCTTGATCAGCCCCATCGCGATCCCGGCCACAGAGCGCTTGATCGGCACGCCGGCGTCCATCAGCGACAGTGAGGAGCCGCACACGGAGGCCATCGAGGAGGAGCCATTGGACTCGAGGATGTCCGAGACGACGCGGATCGAGTAGGGGAACTCCTCGATCGAGGGCACCATCGGCGCGAGCGCGCGCTCGGCGAGCGCCCCGTGGCCGATGTCGCGGCGTTTGACCCCGCCCATCCGGCCCGCCTCTCCCACCGAGAACGGCGGGAAGTTGTAGTGGTGCCAGTAGTACTTTTTGGTTTCCAGGCCGAGCGTGTCCAGGCGCATCTCCTCCTTGAGCGTCCCCAGCGCCGCGACGCTCAGCGCCTGCGTCTGACCGCGGGTGAACAGCGCCGAGCCGTGGGTACGCGGCGTGACCCCGACCTCGATCGTGATGTCGCGGATCTCGTTCTCCGCGCGCCCGTCGGGCCGCTTCTTGTGCACGGCGATGCGCTCGCGGATGATCGACTTCTCCAGCGTCTCGAACGCGAGCTGAACGGCGGCGCGGCGAGCTTTGGCGCCGAGCAGATGATCCTCGGGTGCTCCCTCCGGCACCGGCGGCGCGTGCTGCTCGAGCACCGCGGTCTCGACCGCCTTGGTGGCCTCCTGGCGCTCGAGCTTGTCCTCCACCTGCGTGGCCGCGTCGAGCGCAGCGCCGTGGGAGGAGCGAATCACGTCGAGGATCTCGGGGTCCACCGCGATCGTCTCGAAGGGTTTCTTCTCCTTGCCGACTTTGGCGGCCAGGTCGCGCTGCAGCGCGCACAGCTTCCTGATCTCCGCGTGCGCGATGTCCAGGGCGTCGAGGATCTCCGCCTCGGGGATCTCGTTGGCGCCCGCCTCGACCATCAGGATCGCCTCCTCGGTGCCGGCGACGATCAGGTCCAGATCCGAGCTGCCCTCGTTCTCGGAGCCCGCCCCCGCCAGCAGGTCCTGCTCGGAGGGGTTGACGACGAAGTTACCGTCGATCTTGCCGATGCGCACCGCGCCGACCGGGGTCGGGAACGGGACGTCGGAGATCATCACCGCGGCGGAGGCGCCGTTCATGGCGAGGATGTCGTAGGGATGTACGTGGTCGATCGAGATCGGGATCGCCACCAGCTGCGTGTCGTAGCGCCAGTCCTTGGGGAACAGCGGGCGCAGCGGACGGTCGATCATGCGCGCGGTCAGCGTCGCCTTCTCGCCGGGGCGGCCCTCGCGCTTGAAGAAGGAGCCGGGGATCTTCCCGGTCGCGTACATGCGCTCCTCGACGTCCACCGTCAGCGGGAGGAAGTCGACGTCGCGCAGGGAGCCGGCGACGGCTGTCGCGAGCACCATCGTGTCGCCCTGGCGGACGACCACTGCGCCGGAGGCCTGCTTGGCCATCCTGCCGGTCTCGAACGAGATCTCGCTGCCGGCGATCTCCACGGAAACCCGCGTCACGGCATCACTGCTCATATTCACTGCCTTCCTGTTCCGCCCGTCGGTCGGCGGTCCGTTTCTTTTTCTCTTTTCCCGAACGGAGGGAGCTTAGCGGAGTGCGGCGGCCAGACCCTCGCGCAGCAGCTCGACGCCCGGCAGCTCGCCGGGCGAGGCGGCCTGATAGCTCCAGCGCACGACCCCGTCGGGGCCGGTGATCACCAGCGCCCGCTCGGGGAAGCCGCCCGCGTGGAGCACTCCGAAGGCGGCGCACGCGGCGCCCTTGGGCTCGAAATCCGACAGCTGCTCGCCGCCCACCCCGAGCTTGTCGGCGAACGCGCTCTGCGCCCAGGTGGAGTCGCAGGAGACGCCGTAGAGCGCATCCCCCCGCTCGGCCAGCTCGCCGCGAAGCGCCTCGTACAGCTGCAGCTGGTCGGTGCACACCGGGCTGAATGCGAACGGGTAGAAGACGAGGACCGTCGTGCGGCCCTGCAGGTCCTGCTCGGTGAAGCTCTCGCCGTCGGCGCGCGCGAGCTTGAAGCTCGGCGCGGGCGTGCCAGCGGCGATCACGGCCATGTGGCTACTTGCGCAGGCCGAGCTCTTTGATCAGCGCGCGGTAGCCCTCGAGGTCGCGCCGCTGCAGGTAGGCCAGGAAGCGCCGGCGGCGCCCGACCAGCATCAGCAGGCCGCGACGGGAGCTGTGGTCTTTGCCCTGCGTGCGCAGGTGCTCGGTCAGGTGGTTGATGCGCTCGGTCAGCAGCGCGATCTGGACCTTGGTGCTGCCCATGTCCTTCTCGCCGGACCCGAACTTCTCGGCGAGCTCGCGCTTGCGCTCGGTGGTGATAGCGGCCATCCGCCGCACCGTAGCAGACGCCGGCGGGCCAGCCGGCGGCCGAGGGCGCCATTCTAGGACAGCTCGACGGGCATGCGCCGCACGTGCGCGTGCCTGCCGCGGCCGCTGGTGAGTGTCAGCGTGTAGCGCCCCGCCGGCAGCGCGCGCGTGGCGTGCAGCAGCACGCGCGCTCCGCTCGCCGTGCCGGTCGCGTACACGAATCCGTGGCGCCCCAGCGTCGCGCGCACCTCGCTGTCGGACATGAACGTGGCGGGGCTGGGAACGGGTCTGGACCGGCAGGTGGTCACTTGCTTCGGCTTGTGTTTGACGGTCTTGGTCGCGGTCGTGCAGGTGACGAGCACGACCTGCCCGGCGGCACCGGCGGCACCGTTCGCCCCGGTCGGCCCTGCCGGGCCCGCGGGACCGCTCGCGCCGGTGGCGCCGGCCGCACCCGTCGGCCCTGCTGGGCCGGTGGCGCCCGTCGGCCCCGAGTTCGCGGCGACGCCGGTGCCGCTCAGCGCTATCACGCTGGCGGTCGGCTCGTTGTCCGACAGCGCGATGCTCGCCGTGCGCGCTCCCGCGGCGGCCGGGGTGAAGCGCGCGGTGATCGTGCAGCTCTGCCCGAAGGCGAGGCTGCGTCCCGCACAGGCGTCGGCGGTGATCGCGAAGTCGCCGGCGTCGGCGCCTTCGAGCGCCGCGCCCCCGATCGAGAGCGCCTGCGCGCCGACGTTGCTCACGACCAGCACCGATGCGGGCGAATGCTCACCGACGGTCTGATCGCCGAAGTCGCCGCCGGCGAGGGCTGCCTGGGGCGCCGAGAAGAACAGTTCGGCGCTCTGCTGGTAGCCGGAGTGGAAACCACCGGCGATCAGCACCTGCCCGCCCGGCAGCGGCGCGGCGATCGCGTCTTCGCGGGTCGTCTGCTCCTGGGTGTCGCCCGCGGCGGGCAGCGCCGTGAACGTTTCGTTGGCCGGGTTGAAGAGTTCCGCGGTTGGCAGGCCGTCGCCCCCCGCGATCAGCACGTCCCCGTTGGGCACCGGCGCGGCGACGGAGCCGAAGCGTTCGGCCTGCTCCTCGGTTTCGCCCGAGACGGGCAGCGCGGTGAAGGTGTCCGTGCCCGAGTTGAACAGTTCCGCGCTTCGCAGCACGCTGGGGTCTTTGCCGCCGGCGATCAGCACGTCTCCGTTCGGCATCGGTGCGACGGCGGCGAGTTCCCGTTCGACGTGCATGTCGCTCTCGGCGGCGAGGGCGGTGAACGTGCCTTCGGCGGGGTTGAACAGTTCGGCGGTCTTCAGGATGTCGCCGCTGTGCACGCCGCCGACGATCAGCACCTGCCCGTCCGGCAGCGGCGCCGCCATCGCGAACTGGCGAGCGGTCTGCAGCTCGGTTTCGCCGGAGGCGGTCAGCGCGGCGAAGCTGTCGGTGGCGGGGTTGAACAGTTCCGCGCTCTGCAGGCCGGAGCCGCCGGCGATCAGGACTTCCCCGTCCGGCAGGGGCGCGGCGATCGCGCCGTTGCGGGCGGTGTGCAGTTCCGCCGTGAGCTTGGTGAACGTGTCGGTGATCGGGTTGAACAGTTCGGCGGTCTTCAGGGGAGTGCCTTCGTGCAGGCCGCCGGCGATCAGCACCTCGCCGTCGAGCAGCGGTGCAGCGACTGCTTCGGTTCGGCCTTCCTGCTGCTCGGTGGCGCCCGCCGCCGGCAGCTCGGTGAAGTACGGCGACGGTGAGGCCGGCGCGGCGCTGCCGGCGCACTGCGCGAGTACCAGCGCGAGGCTCGCCGCAACCGCAAGTGCGAGCCGCCTTCCGCCGATCTGAAGTCCCGCCCCGGGTTCGCTCACGCCGCTCCGTTTCGCCCCGTCATCGCCCAAGCTCGCCAGGCCGCCGCCGTCTCGCGCTGCTGGCGCCAGGACTCTACCCGGGCCGTGGCCGGCGCGACATGCGGACCGACCGGGCACGCGCGTCATGAGCCCGCCGCGATCTCGCGCGTGCGCTGCACGTCGCGGTGCATCTGCTCGATCAGGCTCGGCGGGTCCTCGAAGCGCCGCTCACCGCGCAGGCGCGCGAGGAACGCCAGGCGCAGCTCGCCGCCGTACAGGTCGCCGTCGAAGTCGAGGATGTAGGCCTCGATCAGCTCGCCGCGTCCGGTCTTGAACGTGGGGCGCACGCCGATGCTCACGGCCGCCGGGCGCGCTCCGATCGCCGCGCCCGCGGCAAGGCAGGCGTAGACGCCGTGGCCGGGGCACACGAGCGCCTCGTCGGGAACGAGGTTGGCCGTCGGGAAGCCGAGCTCGCGTCCGCGCTCGTCCCCGTGCACGACCTCCCCGCACAGCTCGAAGCTCGCCCCCAGCAGCCGGTCGGCCTCGGCCACCTCGCCGGCGAGCACCAGGCCGCGGATGTGGCTCGAGGAGACGATCTCCCCGTCGACCTCCAGCAGCGGATGCACATCGGTGGAGAAGCGCTCGTCGGCGGCCAGCAGCCGCGCATCGCCCTGCGCCTTGTGGCCGAAGCGGAAGTTCTCCCCGATCGAGACCCGCCTGGCGCCGAGTGCGCCGACGAGCACGTCGTCGATGAACTCGGGGGCCGAGCGGCTGGCGAACTCGCGGTCGAACGGGATCACGATCAGCTCCGCCACGCCGAGCGAGGCGACCAGCTCGGCCTTGCGCTTCAGCGTTGTCAGCAGCCTGGGCGTGTGCTGCGGGGCGACCACCGACACCGGGTGGGGATCGAACGTGAGCACGCTGTCGGCGCCCCTGATGACCTCGCGATGACCCAGGTGCACCCCGTCGAATGTGCCCACCGCCACGCTGCGTTCCCTTCCACGCTCCACGTCGGGCAGGCGAGTGACCTTCACGGCCGCAAAGCCTATTTGGAGATCGCCTGCAGCGCCCTGTGCAGCGGAATCAGGGGCGGATCGCGCCACGGCTGTCCACGCGCCGGCGGGGCGACCGCGTCGCGCACGTCGAACGGACCGATGGCCGTGCGCCTGAGCTCCAGGCAGTAGGCGTCGTGCAGGTCGGCGATCAGCGAGCGCACGTAGGTGCCGGAGCCGCATTCGATCTCATAGCCCGCGCGCGCCGCGCGCGCGGGGCGCGCGCGGTGGGCTGGGTGGGTGGGGTCCCCATCCTCGGCGTGGGCGGGATCCGGATCCCGCCAGAGCTGCTCGAAGCGATAGACCGTGACCACCCGCTCGGGCATCGCAAAGCGCTCGCCGCGACGAGCGCGCCGGTAGGCGCGCTCTCCGCCGATCTTCACCGCCGAGTGGATCGGAGGACGCTGGCGTATCTCGCCGGTCGGCAGCTCGGGCGGTTCGGCCGGCAGCCGTCCGGTGTGCGTGATCTCTCCCTCCGTATCGCCCGTGCTCGATACCGCCCCCAGCTGCGCCACCGTCCGGTAGCGCTTGGGCAGCGCCATCAGCGCGCTCTGGGCCTTGGTCGCACTGCCGACGAGCACGAGCAACAGGCCCGTCGCGAACGGGTCCAGCGTGCCGGCGTGTCCCGTGCGCACGCCGCCCAGCGCGCGTCGCACGGCGGCGACCACGTCATGGGAGCTCATCCCCGCCGGCTTGTCGATCAGCAGGACGCCGTCCAGCTGGCGTCCCTCCTGCACACCTTCGATGAGCACCCCACCCTCCCGCGCTCAGGCGAGCGTGGCGGCCGCGTGCCCGTCTGAGGATGGATGCAGCTGTGCGGCGATCGCCCCGCGCAGGAACGCGATCAGCTCCTCCGGCTCCAGCGTCGTCGAGAAGCCGGCCGCGCGGCGGTGGCCGCCGCCGCCCTGGGCGCGGGCGATGATCGACACGTCCACGTCGTCGTCGGTGGCGCGCAGGGAGACTTTGTGCTGGCCCTTGCGCTCGCCGCTGCTCAGCTCGCGCACCAGCACCGCCACCTTCGTCCCCTCCAGCGCGCGCAGCTGGTCGATGATGCCCTCCGAGTAGCTCTCCTCGGCGTCGGCACGGTCGAAGTCCTCGGCGCTCAGCGCCGCCAGCGCGAGCTGCCCGGAGTCGAAGCGCTGCAGCTGTCCCAGTGCGAGCGCGAGCAGCGCGAGCCGCCCCGGCGGGACGTCCTCGTACAGACTCCGGTAGACGCCCGGCACGTCGACGCCCGCGTCGATCAGCTCCGCGGCCATCAGGTGCGCGCGCGGCCCGGTGTTCTCGTACATGAAGCGCCCGGTGTCGGTGATCAGCCCCACGTACAGCGCCTCGGCGATGCTCGGCGTCGGGCGCACGCCGAGCCCGTGCATCAGGTCCCACACGATCTCCGCCGTGCACGAGGCGTCGGGCACGACGTGGTTGAGCGTGCCGAAGCGGGTGTTGTCGTGGTGGTGATCGATGTTCAGCAGGTGCGCGCCGTCGCGCAGGACGCTCGCGGAGTTGCGATCGATGTTGCCGCAGTCCAGGAACACCACCGTGCGCCCGGCGATGTCGGGCGGCGGCTGTTGGATCAGGCCGTCGAGCGAGAAGAACCTGTACTCGCGCGGCAGCGGCAGATCGTCGGGCGAGATGAACATCGCCGAGTCCTTGCCGAGCGCGCTCAGCAGCCCCTGCATCGCCACCAGCGAGCCCAGCGCGTCGCCGTCGGGGTTCTCGTGGGCGGCGAGCACGAACCGGTCGTCCTCGCGGATCCGCGCGAGCACCAGCTCACGTGTCGCCTGGACGGGAGGGATCTCGCTCATGGGCTGTCGATCTCCTCCCCCTCCGGGGACTTCGCGAGCAGCTCCTCCACGCGCAGTGCCCGGTCGGTCGTCTCGTCGTAGAAGAACTCGAGCGTCGGCGTGCGCTTGAGATGCAGCTCGCCTGCGACGCGCGCCTGCAGGAAGCCGTGGCCGCTGCGCAGGCCCTCCAGCGTGGCCTCGCGCTCGGCCGGGGTCGAGAGCCGACCAGCCCCGCCGTGGGCGCCGAGAACGCTCACGTACACGCGCGCATGGCGTAGGTCTGGGCTGGTCCTGACATCGGTCACGGTTACGAATCCCACTCGCGGGTCCTTCAGATCGCCTGCCACGGCATCGCCGATCACCTGCCGAATCGCCTCATCGACCCGGCGCATGCGTCCTGTCGTCATCCTACCCCTCCAATTCCTCGCCGAGCCGCGCGTCCCTGCTGAGCCGTGGCGTGAGGATCAGGAGGACAGCTCGCGCTCGAGCAGCCGCGTCTCATACGTCTCGAGCACGTCGCCCTCGTGCAGATCCTGGAAGTTCGCCAGCACGATGCCGCACTCGAAGCCGCTGGCGACCTCGCGCACGTCGTCGTTGAAGCGGCGCAGGCTCTCGATCGTGGTGTCGTAGATGACGGTCCCGTCGCGGACCACGCGAACCCGCGCGCCGCGCGTGACCTTGCCCTCGGTGACGAACGACCCGGCGATCGTGCCGATGCGCGAGGCTTTGAAGAGCTGACGCACCTCGGCCTGGCCGAGCGGCGTCTCCACCTCGGCCGGCTCGAGCATCCCCTGCATCGCCGCGCGCAGCTCCTCCAGCGCCCGGTAGATGACCGCGTAGGAGCGGATCTCAACGCCCTCGCGGTCGGCGATCTGGCGTGCGTCCCCGACGGGGCGGACGTTGAAGGCCAGGATCACGCCGTCCGAGGCCGCGGCGAGCATCACGTCGGACTCGTTGATCCCGCCGACGCCGCGGTGGATGATGTTGACCTTGACCTCCTGCTGGGGCAGCTTCGCGATCTCGTCCTCGATCGCCTCCAGCGAGCCGGCCACGTCGGCCTTGACGACCAGTCCGAGCTCCTTGACCGTGCCCTCCTGGGCGAGCTTGAAGACGTCCTCGAGCGAGACCTTGCGACCCGAGCGCCGGGCGAGCGCCTCGGTCTTCAGGCGGTTGGCGCGCTCGCCCGCCAACTGGCGCGCTCGCCGCTCGTTCTCGACCACGCGCACGTGCTCTCCCGCCTCCGGCACGCCGTCGAAGCCGAGCACCTCGACCGGCTGGCCGGGCATCGCGCGCTTCAGCTTCCCACCGGTGAAGTCGTGCATCGCCCGCACGCGTCCGAAGTGCGCGCCGGCGACCAGCGCGTCGCCGACCCTGAGGGTCCCGCGCTGGATCAGGATGGTGACGACCGGTCCGCGCCCGGGATCGAGCTTGGACTCGATCACCGCGCCCGAGGCCTCCGCCCCGGCGTTCGCCTTCAGTTCCTCGAGATCGGTGACGACCTGGACCGTGTCGAGCAGGGTGTCCAGGCCCTCGTGCGTCTTGGCGCTGACGTCGACGAACTCGGTGTCCCCGCCCCACTCGGAGGGCTGCAGGCCGTGCTGGGTCATCTCCGTGCGCACGCGCTCGGGCTGGGCGCCCTCCTTGTCGATCTTGTTGACCGCCACGATGATCGGCACTTCGGCGGCCTTGGCGTGATCGATCGCCTCCTCGGTCTGCGGCTTGACGCCGTCGTCGGCCGCGACCACGATCACCGCCAGGTCGGTCACGCGCGCGCCGCGGGCACGCATCGCCGTGAAGGCCTCGTGGCCGGGCGTGTCCAGGAAGGTGATCTCCTTGCCGGCGTGGCGCACCTGGTAGGCGCCGATGTGCTGGGTGATGCCCCCCGCCTCGCCCGCGACGACCTCGGTCTCGCGGATGGCGTCCAGCAGCGAGGTCTTGCCGTGGTCGACGTGGCCCATGATCGTGACCACCGGCGGACGCTCGATCAGGTCCTCCTCGGCGTCCTCGAACACCGGCTCCAGCTCGACGTCGTCGGCGGCGTGGATGATCTCGATCTGCTTGTCGAACTCGTCGGCGAGCACCTGGATGGCGTCGTCGGAGAGCGTCTGCGTGAGCGTCGCCATCTCCCCCAGCGACATCAGCTTCTTGATCACCTCCGGCACCGCCACGCCGAGGTACTCGGCGATGCCCTTGACGGTCGCGCCGGAGTTGACGCGGATCAGGTCGGTCGCCTCCATCGCCGCCGTGTCGATCGGGGCGATCGTCTCGTCGTAGGTGCCGCGCCGACGGCGTCCGCGCCGCGGACGGCGCTGAGGCTGGTTGGAGGGACCGCCCTGCTGGCGGCGAGAGGCCTGCGAGTCGATCACCACGCGCCGGCGTCCTCCCGGGCCGACGTCGCCGGGCGTTCGCTCGCCCGTGCGCGAGTCGCGCGTCGGGCGCACCCGCTCCGCGGCCGCGGCCGACGCAGCCGGAGCTGCCGCGACCGACGGCGGCGCCGATGCGCTCGCCGCCGGCGCGGGCGCTGTCACCTGGGACGCGGGCGCGCCCGGCGCAGAGCCTCCCGCCCCGGGCGCGGGCGCAGGCGCGCTTGCAGCTGGCACGGGCGTCGCGGGCGCGGTCTTGGGGCTCGCCTTGGCGGCGGCGGGAACGGTGGTCGATGCCTTCGCGGCGGGCCCGCCGTTGGCGCTCGCGGGCGCGGCCGAGGCTCCCACGCCGAGCGCCTTCAGCGCGGCGTCCTCCTCGACGGAGGAGGCGGCCACCTTGGCCTCGATGCCGGCGGCCTTCAGCTTCTCGAGCAGCTCCTTGCTCGAGAGGCCGTGCTCCTTGGCGATTTCGTGTACGCGCTTCTTGCTCATGGTGTCAATGAAAAATAGTGGGGCCCGACCGAAGCCGGGTGACACGCGCCTTCGGCGCGATCCCCGTTTCGGCCAGCCGGTCTGCGCTCGGCTTCGCCACGCTCATGGCGATTCTACGAGCTTGGGGTCGAGCGTCACCGCCGAGCGCAGAGCGCGCGCGATCCCGCGGCCGCGCGCCGCGCGTGCTAGACACGCGGGATCCACCAGGGTGGGCGGGTTCAGATCGCCGCCACGGCAGAGGTAGGCGCCGCGGCCGGGCATGGTGCCGTCGCGATCGGCGATCGCCCGTCTGGAAGCACCCCCGCCGTCGGGGGCCGATCCCTGATCGCTCACGGCGATGCGCAGGAGCTCGGACTTCGGCGCGATCCGCCCGCAGCCGACGCACCGACGCCGGGCCACGTGAAGACCTATGTCGCCTGCTCCTCGGCGGCCGCCTCGTCGGCGAGGTCGCCGATGTTGTCGCTGGCGATGTGGGCGAGCGCCTGATGGCTTTCCAGGCCGCAGTAGCGGGAGTTGGGCAGCGCGGCGTTGGGACAGCGCCGGCCGTTGGAGAGGATCGCCGCGCAGCGGCCCTGCACCTCCTCCTCCTCGTAGCCGTGCTCGGCCTCCTCGGCCGCGAACTCGGTCTCCGAGCGGATGTCCACGCGCCAGCCGGTCAGCCGCGCCGCCAGCCGCGCGTTCTGGCCCTCGCGCCCGATCGCCAGCGACAGCTGGTCGTCGGGCACGATCACCGTCGCCTGCTTGGCCTCGTCGTCGACGAGCACCTCGCGCACGCGCGCGGGCGACAGCGCCTTGGCGACGAAGCGCGCGGGCTCGTCGTTGAAGGGGATGATGTCGATCTTCTCGCCGCGCAGCTCGGAGACGACCATGCGCACGCGCGAGCCCCGCGGGCCGACGCAGGCGCCGACCGGGTCGACGCCGTCGGTGTGGGAGATGACGGCGATCTTGGAGCGATAGCCGGGCTCGCGCGCGACGTTGGCGATCTCGACCAGGCCGTCGGCGATCTCGGGGACCTCCAGCTCGAACAGCTTCTTGATCAGCTCGGGATCGCGCCGGGAGACGATGATCGCCGGTCCCTTGGTCGACGGCGATACCTCCTTGATGACCGCCTTGATGCGCTGCGAGTGGTCGTAGCGCTCGCCCTCCACCTGCTCTGACTTGGGCAGCAGCGCCTCGACGCGTTCGCGCAGCTGCACGAGCGTGTAGCGCGAGTCCGACTGCTGCACGATGCCGGTGATCAGCTCGCCCACGCGGTCGCGGTACTCCTCGTACATCATGTCCCGCTCGGCCTCGCGGATGCGCTGCAGGATCACCTGCTTGGCGGTCTGGGCGGCGATCCGCCCGAAGTCGTCGGGCGTGACGTCGCGCTCCTCGATCTGATCGCGGTATTCGGCGAACTTCTTGGGGTCGATTTCCGGTTCCTCGGGTTCGCGCATCTCCCCCGTCTCGGGGTCGATCGTCGTTTCCTCGTCGATCGTCTCCACGATCAGGTGCGCCTCCAGGCGCTCCGGGATGATCAGCTCGATGACCCTGAAGTCGGCGGTCTCGCGATCCATCTCCACGCGCGCGTACTTGGCCGAGCCGGGCTGCTTCTTGTAGGCGGACAGCAGGGCGTCCTCGAGCGCAACCATCAGCTTCTCGGGCTCGATCCCCTTCTCGCGCGCCAGCGCGTGCATGGCCTCGAGGATTTCGCGTGACATGGCTTGCGCTACTCCTCGACCAGGTTCGAACGACGGATCTCCGAGTAGGGGATCGCGATGACGCCCCCGTCGGCGGCGAGCGTGACCTCCTCCTCGGAAGCCCCCACCAGCTCGCCGGTGAAGCTCTGCACGGCCCTCGCGGATCCGTGCCCGCCCGCCCGCTCGCCGTCGGCCATGGGCGCCATCGGACGGGGGTGACGCGTGCGCACCCGCGCGCGGTGTCCGACGAAGCGGCGGAAGTGGGCGGGCTTGGTCAGCGGTCGCTCGGTGCCCGGCGAGGAGACCTCCAGCGAGTAGCGCTCCCGCAGGTCGTTGAGCAGCATGCTCACCCGCTCGCACGTCGCGAGCGTCACGCCGTCGGGGTGGTCGATGAACACGCGCAGGCAGCGGCCGCCCAGGACCTCGGCGAGGAGCACTTCGATCGCGGGCTCGCTGTCGGCCAGACGCCTCTCTATTTCTGTCTGCAGCGCGGTCATCATCCCTATTTCGTTTAGCTCCTTACGCAAAAAAAGCGGGCGGGCGCCCACTCTCGGCACTGCTGCCGGCGCCTGCGCGTCGGCACGAAAGCTGTGGTTCGAGGATAGCAGCGGGGCGGCCGCGCATACCCGGCTCAGGCGCGCGCGGCGTCGCGGCGAGCGCGTTCGCGGTACAGCCTGTAATCCGCCCGCTCGGGCCGCAGCGAGCACGCCAGCGCCAGCGGCCCCCGCGCCTCGCGATGGCGTCCGAGCAGCTGCATCGAGCGACCCAGGCAGAACAGCGCGTAGTCGTTGGTGGGTGTCCTGGAGGCCACCGCCTGGAACTCCGCGGCGGCGCCTTCGTAGCGCTGCGCATGAAACAGCGCCCGCCCGAGCGCCTCGCGAATCGACGCCTTGTCGGGCTCGAGATCCCGGGCCTTGCTCAGCGGCACGATCGCGGCCTGGTGGTCGCCGTGCTCGAGCAGCTCGCAACCCCGCCGATAGAGATCGTAGACGCTCTCCATCGGACCAGTTTAACCGCTCCCCCGCAGGCCCTCGACGGCGTCGAGGATCGCCTCGGCGACCTGCGCCTTGGTGGCGCGCGGCACGTGGCGCTCCTCGCCGGCGCTGAGGATCGTGACCTCGTTGGCGTCCACGTCGAAGCCGATGTCCGGGCGGGAGATGTCGTTGACCACGAGCGCGTCCAGCCGCTTGGCCGCGAGCTTGCCTCGCGCGAGCTCGGTCGCGCCGGAGCCGTGCTCGGCGGCGAAGCCGACCAGTGTCTGTCCCTCGCGTCGCCGCGCCGCCAACCCGGCGAGGACGTCCGCCGTCGGCTCCAGCACGAGCTCCAGGCGCTCGCGGTCGGACTTCTTGATCTTCCCGTTCGCGGGCGCCGTGGGCGTGAAGTCGGCGACCGCCGCTGCCATCAGCAGCACGTCGCAGCGCGGAAACTCCTGCTCGCACGCCCGCGCCAGCTCCGCGGTGGTGACGACCTCGCGGCGGGAGACCCCGGGCGGCGTGGGCAGCGCGACGTTCGCCGCCACCAGCGTCACGTCGGCTCCGCGTTCGCGCGCGGCGTGCGCGAGGGCGAAGCCCATGAGCCCGGAGGAGCTGTTGCCGATGAAGCGCACGCTGTCGATCGGCTCGCGCGTGCCTCCGGCGGTGACGAGCACGTTCAGGCCCGCAAGGCCGTCCCTCGGGGAGCCCTCGCCCGAGGCGCGGCCGGCGAGCGCCGCCTCGCAGGCGGCGAGCAGCCGCGCGGGCTCGGCCAGGCGCCCGACGCCCTCCTCGCCCCTGGAGGCCAGCCGTCCGACGCCCGGCTCGACGACGATCACCCCCCGCTCGCGCAGCGTCCTCAGGTTCGCCTGGGTCGCCGGGTGCTCGTACATGTGGTTGTTCATTGCCGGCGCGAGCACGAGCGGGCAGGCGGCCGCCAGCGCGCAGCTGGTGAGCAGGTTGTCGGCGAGGCCGCCGGCGAGCTTGGCGATCGTGTTCGCAGAGGCGGGCGCGATCACGTACACGTCGGCGTGGGCGACCAGCGCCAGGTGGCTCAGCGGCTCGTGCGCCGGCAGCGGCTGGTCGGGAAAGACCCCGCGCGCGGGGTCGTGCTCGAACTCGCTGGCCAGCACAGGCGCGCCGGTGAGCGCGGCGAACGAGGCCGCGCCGACGAAGCGCCGGCTCGCGGGCGTCTGCACGACGCGCACCGCGTGCCCGTCCGCGGTCGCCAGGCGCACGAGCTCGAGCGCCTTGTAGGCGGCGATGCCGCCGCTGACGCCGAGCAGGATCCGAAGCATGACTAGAGGTTGTAGAGAGACCGGCGGGCGCTGGCAAGCCCTGGCGTATGCGTTGCGGTGGCCTCGTGGCTAGCGGTAGTGGTACTTCATCTTCCCCGCTGCCACCTCCTCCAGGGCGATCGTGAGGTAGTTTTTGGAGGCGGTTTCGATCATCGGGGGCGGGAACTCGTCGAACGTCCCCTCGCCGAGGTTGTGGTAGTAGCTGTTGATCTGGCGGGCGCGCTTGGCGGCCACGATGACGCCGGCGTAGTTGGAGTCGACCTGCTCCAGCAGGCGGTCGATGCGGGGGGAGATCACGGTTGCGTTCCCTTTCCTTGTTGGCCTTGCAGTGTAGTGCGCCGCGGCCCCGAGTCCCGCCTGACCGGCGTCAGTCGAGATGCCCGGCGACGATCGCCGTGAGCCGGTCGAGCGCCTCGTCGAGCCGGTCGTTGACGACCACGTGGGCGAACTCCGGCTGCGCGGCGAGCTCCTGCTCGGCCACGCGCAGGCGCCGCTCGACCTCCTGCGGATCGTCGGTGCCGCGCCCGATCAGCCGCGTGCGCAGCGCAGACAGCGACGGCGGGACGATGAACACCTGCACGGCCTCGGGCATCGCCGCGCGGACCTGACGGGCGCCCTGGACCTCGATCTCGAGCACCACCGGCACGCCCGCGCGCACCCGGTCCTCGAGCTCGGAGCGCAGCGTCCCGTAGCTGCGCCCGGCGTAGTCGGCGTGCTCGACGAAGGCTCCTTCTGCCACCTTGCGGTCGAACTGCTCACGGGTGAGGAAGTGGTAGTCGACCCCGTCGTGCTCGCCCGGGCGCGGTGCGCGCGTGGTGGCCGAGACCGACAGCTCCAGGTTCGCCAGACGCTCCATCAGCCCCCGGATGAGCGTTCCCTTGCCGACCCCCGAGGGTCCGGTGATGACGAACACGCGCGCCACGGTGCCCGGGACCCTATTGCCGGCCCCGGTGGGAATCGGCGGCCGGCTCAGTGATGCAGCAGGGAGATGAGCTCGCTGCGCTGGCGGTCCGAGAGCCCGCCGATCGTCTTGCTCGGGGCGATCCGGCAGTGCGCGAGGATCTTGTTGACCTTGACGCGGCCGTACTTGGGCACGGCGAGTAGCATGTCGAAGACCTTGGCCGTCTCGACGTACTCCGGCGGATCGAGCAGGAGCGAGTGGATCGAGCGGCGGCCGGCCTTCAGATCACGCTTGAGCTGGGCACGCTGGATGCGGATCTGGTTGGCTCGCGCGAGGGCATCCATCCTCTGGTTGAGAGACCGCTCGGGAGCTGCCGAGGTGTTTGCGGACGTCGTTCCGCTCGCCGGCGCCATGGGCGGCGAGTCTACACACCAGCGGCCGGCGATCAAGCAAAACTCGCCGAATTCACCTGTACCTCAAGCTGAGGTATAGATACATCGAGGCTGGTGGATGGTGTGAACTGTGTTTGCAGGGGTTTTTTGCACCTCTCATACGATCAAGCCCCGTGCGATCCTCGTCCCGGCGGCGGGGTCGCGGAAGCTCTCGGTGCCGACCGCGACGAGGGTCGCCCCGACGTCGAGCAGGTCGCGCGCGTGGGCTGAGCTCTGCACGCCGCCCATTCCAACGACGGGGATGGCCACGCGCGCGGCCACGGCCGCCACCTGGGCCAGCGCGACCGCGCGGACCGCCGGTCCGGACAGGCCGCCGGTGGCGCCGCCGAGCCATGGATCGGATACGCGCCCCCGGCCGTCCGGGTGGGCGCGCGGCGCGAGCGCCATCGCGCGGAGCGTGTTGATCAGCGAGACGGCGTCGGCGCCGCCGTGCTCGGCGGCCTGCGCGCAGGCCGCGACGTCGGCGGTGTTGGGGGTGAGCTTGACGATCAGCGGCTTGGCCGTGCGTCCCCGCACCGCGCGCACGACCTCCTGCAGCTGGCGGGGATCGGCCCCGATGTCCAGGCCGGTCTTCACGTTCGGGCAGGACACGTTCAGCTCGACCGCGGCGATCTCCGCGCGCGCGTCGCACGCCTCGACCAGTCGGGAGAGCTCCTCGGCGCTGGCGCCCATGACGTTCGTTATCAGCGGGACCGGCGCCCGCCCGCCCGCGCCACCGCCTGCGTCGCCCCGTGCGCCGCTCGTGAGCTCCGCCAGCCGGGGAAGGTCCTCGCGGAGGTAGCCGTCGAGACCCTTGTTGGGCAGGCCGATCGAGTTGACCAGGCCCGCGGGGGTCTCCCACAGCCGCGGCGGCGGGTTGCCGACGCGCGCCTGCAGGGTGATCGTCTTGGAGACGTAGGCCGCGAACGGGAAGGCCTCCAGCAGCTGCTCCCCGAAGACGCGTCGAGCGGCGATCGCATCGAAGGTCCCCGAGCCGTTGATGACCGGATGGGCGAGCTTCCAGGCCGCAGAACTCGACGCTCATCGAGTCCCGCCCGCCCCTCCGGCGTGCTCGTCGACGCGCTCGAGCTCCGCGGCGTCGACGACGGGCCCGTCCAGGCACACCCGCAGGTAGCCGCCGCCGCGCCGGGGCACGACGCAGCCGAAGCAGGCGCCGAACCCGCAGGCCATCCCCGCCTCCAGGGCCAGCTGGGCGGGCGTGGCGCGCTCCGCGCACAGAGCCCTCACGCCCTCGAGCATCGCCGGCGGCCCGCACGCGTACACGACCGCGTGGGGGTCGCGCTGAAGCTCCTCTGCGAGCAGCTCGGTGACCAGGCCGTGGTGGCCGACCGAGCCGTCGTCGGTCGCCACCTGCGCGCCGTGCAGCAGCGCGGCGCCCGCGGCGCGCGCGCGGTCGCGAAAGCCGAGCAGGACGCTCGCCGCTGTGGCGGGCGCGTCCCGCGCGAGCGTGTCCTGCAGGATCGCCAGCGGCGCGATGCCCACGCCCCCGCCGACGAGCAGCGCGCGGCGCCCGTCCGGCGGCGGGTCAAAGCCGCGGCCAAGCGGCCCGAGCGCCCACAGCCCATCCCCCGCACGCAGCTCGCACAGCCGCCGCGTCCCCGGCCCGACGTCCTCGAGCAGGAAGTGGGACTCCCGGTGGCTGTGCCGGGCGACCGAGAAGGCGCGCGCAAGGTAGGGCCGCTCATCCTCGCCGCCGCCCCAGCGCTCGACGGCGGCGAGCATCGCGAACTGGCCGGGGATGGGATCCCACCCACCCTCGGGCCCACCGTCTGACCCACCCTCGGGCCCGTCCGGGTCGGCCACGCGCAGGACGCGGTAGGCGCCCAGCTCCTCCATGGCGGTGACGGTCAGCTCTCGGCGCGCGAACGGGGCCGTGCTCACGCCACCCCGGCTCCGTCGGGACTGGCCGAGCGCTCGCCCCCCGGCGCGCGGGTGATGGCCCGCTGGCTGTGCGGCGCTCGCGTCATGTCGTGCAGCTCCTGCAGGCACAGGACCTCCGGCGCGCCGTTGCGGTGGGCGCTGGCGATCGCGCTCGCAGCCGAGATCCCGGCCGCGAGCGTGGTCAGGCAGGGGATGCCGTGCACGACGGCGGCGCGGCGGATCTCATAGCCGTCGGTGCGCGCGCCGACGCCGGTGGGCGTGTTGACGACGAGGTCGACGTCGCCGCGCTCGATCCAGTCGAGCACGTGCGGGGAGCCCTCAGCGATCTTGTTGAGGGCCTGCGCCGGCACGCCCATGCGCGAGATCGCCTCGGCGGTGCCGCGCGTGGCGACGATGCGAAAGCCGCATTCGTGCAGGCTCTGGGCGACGGCGAAAGCGCCGGCCTTGTCGGAGTCGGTGACGGTGATGAACACGGTGCCCTCCCGCGGCAGCGGCACGCCGGCGGCGGCCTGCGCCTTGGCGAACGCGGTCGGGAAGTCGCGCGCGATGCCCATCACCTCCCCGGTCGAGCGCATCTCCGGACCGAGCAGCGCGTCGGAGCCCTCGAAGCGATCGAACGGCAGCACGGCCTCCTTGACCGAGACGTGATCGCCGAAGCCGATCCCCTGGCGCGCCTGCGGGAGATCGAGCTCGGCGATGCGCTCGCCGAGCATGATGCGGCAGGCGAGCTTCGCCAGCGGCAGGCCGATCGCCTTGGAGACGAACGGGACCGTCCTCGACGCGCGCGGGTTGGCCTCGATCACGTACAGCTCGCCGGCGGCGACCGCGTACTGCACGTTGAGCAGCCCGACGACGCCGAGCTCCAGCGCGATCGCACGCGTGGCGTTGCGAATCTGCTCGAGCATCTCCTCGCCGAGCGAGTGCGGCGGCAGCACACAGGCGCTGTCGCCGGAGTGCACGCCGGCCTCCTCGACGTGCTGCATGATCCCGCCGATCCACACGTCGGTGCCGTCGCACAGCGCGTCGACGTCGACCTCGGTGGCGTCCTCCAGGAAGCGATCGAGGAAGATCGATGGGGAGCCCTCCGGGCTCCATGCGTGGGTCGCGTCGTGGCCTGACCCCGCGCCGAGGACCTCGCGGCGCAGGTAGTCGGCGAGGCCGTCGTGTGCGTAGACGATCTCCATGGCGCGGCCGCCGAGCACGTAGGAGGGGCGCACGATCAGCGGGAAGCCGACCATGTCGGCGCACTTGAGCGCCTCCTGCAGCGAGCCGGCGGTGGCGTACGGCGGCGCCTTGTAGCCGAGACGGTCGAGCAGCGCGCCGAAGCGCGCGCGGTCCTCGGCCAGGTCGATCGCCTCGACGCTCGTGCCCAGCAGCGGCACCCCCGCGTCGACCAGGCCGGCGGCGAGCTTCAGCGGCGTCTGCCCGCCGAACTGCACGATCACCCCCAGCGGTTTCTCCACCTCGACGACGGCGAGCACGTCCGCCAGCGTGAGCGGCTCGAAGTACAGGCGGTCGGAGGTGTCGTAGTCGGTGGAGACGGTCTCGGGGTTGCAGTTGACCATCACGGCGTCGCGGCCGGAGGCGCGCACGGTCATGGCGGCGTGCACGCAGCAGTAGTCGAACTCGATGCCCTGCCCGATGCGGTTGGGCCCGGAGCCGAGGATCACGACCGACTCACGCTCGCCGCGGATGACCTCGCCTGCCTGCGCCCCCGCAGGGGGTGTGCCCGTGGGGGTAATGGCGCCCGTGCGCTCCCAGCCCGAGTAGTAGTAGGGCGTGCGTGCGGGGAACTCCGCGGCGCAGGTGTCGACCGAGCGGAACGAGCGCTCGCCCTCGAAGGGCGCCTGCGGGTGCAGCGCGAGCGCGCGCAGCTCGCGCAGGAACCACGGGTCGATGCGGGTGCGCTCGTGCACCGCCTCCACGCTGGCTCCTCGCCCCAGGCAGCTCGAGGACCGTCTCGAAGCGCGCCGGCCCAGGCGTGCTCAGGCTCTCCAGCAGCTGCTCTGCGGGGACGTCCTGCAGGCGCGGCGTCTTGTCGAGCTCGCGTGAGCGCAGCGCCTTGGCGAACGCCTGCTGGAAGGTGCGCCCGATCACCATCGCCTCCCCCACGGACTTCATGTGCGTCGACAGCGTCGGCTCGGTCTCGGGGAACTTCTCGAAGGCGAACCGCGGCCACTTGACCACGACGTAGTCGATCGCCGGCTCGAAGCAGGCCGGCGTGACCCCGGTGATGTCGTTGTCGATCTCATCCAAGCGGTATCCGACCGCCAGCCGGGCGGCGATCTTGGCAATCGGGAAGCCGGTCGCCTTGGAGGCCAGCGCCGAGGAGCGCGACACGCGCGGGTTCATCTCGATGACGAGGATCTCCTCGGTGTCGGGGTTGACCGCGAACTGCACGTTGGAGCCGCCGGTCTCGACCCCGACCGCGCGGATGACCGCGATCGCCTGGTCGCGCAGCTGCTGGTAGAGATGGTCGCTGAGCGTCTGCTGCGGCGCGACGGTGACGGAGTCGCCGGTGTGCACGCCCATCGGGTCGACGTTCTCGATCGAGCACACGATCACCACGTTGTCGGCGCGGTCGCGCATCACCTCCAGCTCGAACTCGCCCCAGCCGATGACCGACTCGTCGAGCAGCACCTGGCCGATCGGCGAGGTCTCGAGGCCCTGCGCGACGATCCGCTCGAACTCCTCCGGGTCGCGCGCGATCCCGCCGCCGCGGCCCCCGAGCGTGTACGCGGGACGCACGATGCATGGCAGGCCGAGCGTTGGCAACGCTTCGCTGGCCTGCTCGACGCTGGTCGCGATCTCGCTGCGGGGCATCCGCAGCCCGGCTCGCGCGATCGCCTCCCTGAACAGGTCGCGATCCTCGGCGCAGGCGATCGCCTCGTAGTTGGCGCCGATCAGCTCCACGCCGAAGCGCGCCAGCGTGCCGTCGTCGTGCAGCGCCTTCGACAGGTTCAGTGCGGTCTGGCCCCCCAACGTGCCGAGCAGGGCGTGCGGGCGCTCGCGCTCGATCACCTGCGCCACCGGCCCCGGCAGCAGCGGCTCGATGTAGGTGGCGTCGGCGAACTCGGGGTCGGTCATGATCGTCGCCGGGTTGGAGTTGACGAGCACGACCTCGTAGCCCTCCTCGCGCAGCACCTTGCACGCCTGCACGCCGGAGTAGTCGAACTCGGCCGCCTGGCCGATCACGATCGGCCCCGAGCCGAGGATCAGGATCCTGTGGATGTCATCCCTTCTAGGCATCCGCGTCTCCGGCGGGTGTGGTGACCGGTGCCGCTACGGCTGTCCAAGCCACGTGCGAACGCGTCTCCCAGAAAGACCGATCGACCATCAGGCAGCCTCCTGGATCCGCTGCAGGAAGCGGTCGAACAGGTAGAGGCTGTCGTGCGGGCCGGGGCCGGCCTCGGGGTGGTACTGAACGGTCCCGCCGGGCACGTCCAGCAGCTCCAGGCCCTCGACGGTGCGGTCATACAGGTTCACGTGGGAGAGCGCGGCGGCGCCGAAGTCTGTCTCCCAGCGCACGGGCTCGTCGCTGTCGATCGTGCGCGAGCCGCCGGGGCCGAGGGCGGCGAAGCCGTGGTTCTGGGAGGTGATCTCCACGCGCCCGGTCTGCAGGTCCCTGACGGGGTGGTTGGCGCCGTGATGGCCGAACGGCAGCTTGAACGTCTCCAGGCCGACTGCCCTGCAGAGCAGCTGGTGGCCGAGGCAGATGCCCCACACGGGCTTCTTGCCGACGAGCGCGCGAACGGTCTGCACGATGTAGGACAGCGCGGCGGGATCGCCGGGTCCGTTGGACAGGAAGACGGCGTCGGGGTCCTCGGCGAGCAGCTCCTCGGCGCTGCTCGTGCACGGGTGCAGCGACACGCGCGCGCCGCGCGCGAGGAGCTCGCGCACCATCGAGGCCTTGATGCCGGTGTCGATGACGGAGATCAGGGGCCCACCCGCCCCGCCTCCGCCGCCGTGGCTGCTCACCCGATCGGGGCTGACGAGCCTGGCCAGGTCCTGCCCGGCCATGGGCGGCTCGGCGTCGATCAGCTCACGCGCCTGCGCCGCGGCCATCGCGGCGGGGAACACGCCTCCGCGCATGGCGCCCGCTTCGCGGATGTGCATCACGAGCGTGCGCGTGTCGACACCGCTGATCGCCTGCACGCCGCAGTCGGTGAGCCAGTCCAGCCAGCCGCGCTCGGCAGTGGGTGCGTCCTCGCGGTTGCACGCCTCGCGCATGATCGCCGCGCGCGCCCACGCCCGCTGCGACTCCATCGCCTGCGAGCTGGCTCCGTAGTTGCCGATGTGCGGATAGCTGTATGCGATCAGCTGGCCCGCGAAGGAGGGGTCGCTCAGCGACTCCTGGTAGCCGGACATCCCGGTCGTGAACACGACCTCGCCGACCGCGTGGCCCTCGGCGCCGCACGCCTCCCCGTCGAAGCGCGTGCCGTCCTCGAGCAGCACGTAGGCGGTTGCGTCGCTCATCTCAGATGATCAGCTTCTGGACGGCCTTGAACTCGGGCGTGCCGGCGCGCTCGAGCAGCTCGAACAGCGCCGCCTCGACCGTGCTGACGACCGCGCCGGCGCGCTCCAGGCGCTCCAGCCCGCGCTGGTAGTCGACGTCGTGGCGTGAGCCGACCGCGTCCGCGGGGACGTGGACTTCGATCCCATCCGCGAGCAGGTCGTGGACGGTCTGGCTGACGCACACGTGCGTCTCGATGCCGCACACGATCGCCTGCTCGGCGCCCCCGAGGTCGAATCCCTCGGCGCGCGCGGCCGAGAACACGGTCTTCTCGATCACCGGCTCGTGCTGCAGGCCGACCTCTGGCGCGGTGTGGCCGAGTCCCTGCGGGTACTGCTCGCTGACGAGCGTGGGAACGGCGAGGATGCGCGCCGCCTGCATGAGCTTGGCGCACGCGCCGGCGACCCCCGCGAAGGCGGCGTAGGGGCGAAAGCCCTCCTGGACGTCCACGACGACCAGCGCGGCGCGATCGCGCGCCAGCAGGCTCATCAGGCGCCCACCATCGCCAGCGACCGGTCGCGATGGGCCAGCGCGCCGGCGGCGAGCGTCATCAGCACGCGGCCCTGCAGCCGACGGCCCGCGAAGCAGCAGTTCTCCGAGCGGCTCTCCCAGCCGTGCTCGCCGGCGATCCAAACGGCGTCCAGGTCGACGAGGGTGAGGTTTGCCGGTGCTCCGACTCGGATCGACGGCGTCGGCAGATCGAACAGCCGCGCGCCCGCGCTCATCCTCTCCACCAGCAGCGCCAGGTCGAGGACCCCGGGGAGCACCAGGCCTGTGTGCAGGGCGGCGAAGGCGGTCTCCAGGCCGGTCGTGCCCATCGGCGCCTGCTCGAAGGGCACCTCCTTCTCATCGCGCGCGTGGGGTGCGTGGTCGGTGGCCACGCAGTCGATCGTGCCGGCGCGCAACCCCTCCACGAGCGCCAGGCGGTCGTCCTCGGTGGCGAGCGGCGGGTACATCTTCATGCGCGTGTCCATCCCACGCACGTCCTCCACGGTGAGCAGCAGGTGGTGGGGGCAGACCTCGGCGCTCACCCTCCAGCCGCGCGCCCTGGCCTCGGCGACGGCGTCGACCGAGGCGGCGCAGCTGAGGTGCTGGAAGTGCACGCGCGCGCCCTCGTAGCCGGCGAGCGCGGCGTCGCGCGCGAGCATCGTGGACTCGCTGACGGTCGGGATCCCGCCGATCCCGAGCGCGGCGCTGACGGCGCCCTCGTGCATCGCGCCGTCGCGCGAGAGCGTCGGGTCCTCCTCGTGCAGCGAGAGGACGCCGCCGCACAGGCGCTGGTACTGGAGCGCCTTGCGCAGCATGCCGGCGCTGCGGACGGGCCGGCCGTCGTCGGTGAACCCCAGCGCGCCCTCCTGCCTGAGCTCGGCCATCTCGGTCAGCTGCTCGCCCTGCAGGCCGCGGGTGATCGCCGCCAGGAAGCCGACGGGGACGCGGGCTTCGCGCGCGGCCGCGTCTCGCAGCGAGCGCAGCAGCGGAGCCGAGTCGAGCACCGGGTCGGTGTTCGGCATGGCGATCAGCGCGCCGAAGCCACCGGCGGCGGCGGCGCGGGTGCCGGTCTCGAGGTCCTCCTTGTGCTCCTGCCCGGGAGTGCGCAGATGGACGTGGGGGTCGAAGAACGCCGGCAGCAGCCGCAGGCGACCGTTACCCTCGATCAGCTCCTCGCCATCTGCGACGTCAAGGGTGGCGGGCTCGGCGAGCTCGGCGATTTGACCGCCGCGCACGCGCAGATCGCGGCGGACGTCGATCCCGGCGCGCGGGTCGAGCAGGTGCACGTCGCGCAGCAGGAGCTCCGCGGGTGCCTGGCCGGCGCTGATGAGCGACTCCGGGGCGCTCATGCCAGCCGGCCCCCGACGACCGGCTCCGACCCGGTCCTCCGGACCGTGTGCCCGGGCGCCCCCGCGGCCGTGTCAGCGACCGGCGTCCCGCCGGGAGCCGGATGTGCGGGTGGGCGGGCCTCTCTACCCGCGAGCAGCTCGTACAGGACGGCCATCCGCACCACCACGCCGGCTTCGACCTGCGCGGTGATGACTGCCTGCGGCGAGTCGACCACCTCGCCGGAGAGCTCCACGCCGCGGTTGACCGGGCCCGGGTGCATCAGGATCTGGCGCGGCGTCAACCGCCGCCCGTTGATCTGATACCAGGAGGCGTACTCGCGCAGCGAGGGCACCCACGTCTCGCTCATGCGCTCGCGCTGCATCCGCAGCGCGTACACGATGTCGGCCGAGGGCAGCTCGTCGAGCGTGTAGCGCACCTCGCAGCCGAGCTCCTGGATGTCGCGCGGGATCAGCGTGGGCGGGCCGGCGACCGTCACCCTGGCGCCCATCCGCTGGAAGGCGAGCACGTTGGAGCGGGCGACGCGCGAGTGGGCGACGTCGCCGACGATCCAGATCGAGGCGTCGTCGATCTGGCCCAGGCGCCGGCGCAGGGTGTAGACGTCGAGCAGCGCCTGGGTGGGGTGCTCGTGCTTGCCGTCGCCCGCGTTGACGATCGCCGCGCTGCACCATTTGGAGACCAGCTCGGAGGCGCCCGCCCAGGGAGTGCGCAGGACGATCGCGTCGGGCTTGTGGGCGCTGAGGGTGAGCACGGTGTCCTTCAGCGACTCGCCCTTCTCCACGCTCGATCCGCTGGCGGCGAAGTTGACGACGTCGGCCGACAGGCGCTTGGCGGCCAGCTCGAAGGAGCTGCGGGTGCGCGTCGAGGCCTCGTAGAAGAGGTTCAGGACCATGCGCCCGCGCAGCGCCGGCACCTTCTTGATCTCGCGGTCGGCCACCTCGGCGAAGCGCTCCGCCTGCGTGACGATCCGCTCGATGTCCGCCCGCTCGAGATCCTCGATCGAGAGCAGATGGTTCATGCCGGGGCCTCGGCCGCAGCGGGCACAGCCGGGTTGGCGCCGGCGGCGATGGCGACCTCGTCGACGCCGTCCAGCTCCCGCACGCGGACGTGCACGTGCTCGGCCCTGGAGGTGGGCAGGTTCTTGCCGACGTAGTCCGGGCGGATCGGCAGCTCCCGGTGACCGCGGTCGACCAGCACCGCCAGCTGCACGCGCTCCGGCCGGCCGTAGGCGAACAGGGCCTCGATCGCGGCGCGCACGGTGCGCCCGGTGAAGAGCACGTCGTCGACGATCACCACCGTCAGACCGGTCACGTCGAAGTCGATGTGCGAGGCGTGCAGGACCGGGGCATCGGGCCGCGTGGCGACGTCGTCGCGGTAGAAGCCGATGTCGAGGTCGCCGAGTGGCACCTCCGCGTCCAGGAGCTCCGCCAGCAGACCCTGCAGCCTCTGCGCGAGAAACGCGCCGCGACGGTGGATGCCGACCAGCGCCGGCACCGGCTCCCGGGGGTTGCGCTCGACGACCTCGTGCGCGATGCGCGTGAGCGCCCGCCGCACTTCCTCCTCGTGGAGGACCACCTTCTCGTTGGCTGCCATCGTTTCCTTCCTGGCCTCGCCGGACCGGGTTAAGGAGCAGCTGAAATGTATCAGGGAGAAGCGACGGGCTCCCCCTGTGGCGACGATGCGGGCGGCGTGTCGAGCTGTCCCTCCTGCCAGCGCTCGCCTGCCTGCGCCCCCGCAGGGGGTGTGCCCCTCGGGGTGCGCGCGAGACGCTCGGACCAGCGCACGAGGCTCGCGCGACCGCGCTCGGGGAACGGCACCTCGATCGTGTCGAAGTCGCGGGCGGCCTCGGTGGCGGCGAACACGGCGCGCGCCTCGTCGCGCAGCTCGCCACCGGCGTAGCGGCTGGAGACGTGCGTGAGCACCAGCAGCCGCACGTCGGCCTCGCGCGCGAGCTCCGCTGCCTGGCGCGCGGTGCTGTGCAGCGTCTGGCTCGCGCGCTCAGCCTCCTCCTCGAGGAACGTCGCCTCGTGCACGAGCACGTCGGCCTGGTGGGAGGCGATGGCGAGCGCCTCGCACGGCGCCGTGTCGCCCGAGAGCACGATCTTGCGCCCCTCCCTGCTCGGGCCCATGACCTGCTCGGGCTTGACGCCGGCGACGGTCTCCCCGCGCTGCAGCCGGCCGAAGTCGGGCCCGGGGCTCACTCCCAGCTGCTCGGCCAGGCGGGGATCGAGATGGCCGGGCCTCGGCTCCTCGACGAGCGCATAGCCGAACGATGACTCACCCTTGTGAGGGACCGGGATGGCGGCCACCAGGTAGCCATCGCGCTGCACCGTCTCCGCGGGCGCGAGCTCGACGATGTCGAGCTCGTAGGGCAGGTGGCCGTAAACGATCCGCATCGCCCCCATCAGCTCCTTCAGACCCGCCGGCCCATACACCCGCAGCGGCGCGCTGCGCTCGCGCAGCGCGAAGGACTTCAGCATGCCCGGCAGCCCCAGCCAGTGGTCGGCGTGGAAGTGGGTGATGAACACGATGTCCACGTCGAGCAGCCCGACCGAGCGCAGGAGCTGGCGCTGGGTGCCTTCGCCGCAGTCGAACAGCAGGCGGTCGCCGCCGCGGCGGATCAGCACTGCGGGCAGCCCGCGTCGCGCGCTCGGCACCGAGCCGCCCGTGCCTATGAAGAACAGCGACAGATCCATGGTGGCTACGGTAGCGGCGGCGAAGCGAGCGCGTGGGCCAAGCGGTGATACCGACGCTCCTGCTACGGCGGAAACCGTCTGCGCTCTGATCGCGGAAAACAGCGTGTCGGGGTCGGTCGCCGCGTGCGCGCAAGGCTATGAAGGGGCGAAGGCCGGCAAGTCGGAGGAAGCGAGCTGCGACAGCATCGGCTTCGGGGCGGTCGTCGGCCCCGAAAACATCAAAGACTGCCAGGAGGGATGGTCGGCGGGCTGAGATAGCTGCCTCGAGGACCGGCGTGTGCGTTCGGCTGACGCACCACGCCGGGATCTCAAGGCTGGTGAAGGTCAAGCGCGTGCACACGACGATCAGGGTGCCCGTTGTTCGTGTCGCCGATGACCTACTGTAGAGTCTTCAGCGCCTGAGCCCATGGACAGAAAGGCCCGGTTTGCAGGCATTTGGCGCCCGTAGCTCAGTGGATAGAGCGCTCGCCTCCGGAGCGAGAGGTCGCAAGTTCGAATCTTGCCGGGCGCGTACTCAAGTAGCCGTGCTAAGGCGGCGTTGCTCGAGCGAGGGCCGTCGTGAGTACGGGTCTGCTCGCGAGCGTCTGGTAGACGACGCAATAGCGCTCTGTCAGCCGCTGGAGCGTCGCGAGATGCTCGTCATCGGCGTTCGTCTCGAGCTCGAAGGAGAGGCGGATCGCCGAGAAGCCGACCGGCGTCTCCCGCTCGACGCCGAGCGTCCCCCTGAAATCGAGATCGCCCTCGGCGTGCACACGCCCCGTTGTCACGACGATACCGAGCGAGGTCGCGACCGCCCGGAGCGTCACACCCGCGCACGCAACGAGCGCCTCGAGCAGCATGTCGCCCGAGCACAGCAGCGAGCCGTCCCCACCTGAGGCGGGATGCAGCCCGGCCTCGGCGAGCGTGCGCCCCGTTCGTACCGAACACGACACTCCGTCGCCCAGGGTGCCTGTCGCCGACAGCGTGACTTGCGCGGCACCAGGCTCGGCACGGTAGCGCTCCTTCAGCGGCGCTTGCAGCGCACGCAATTCATCTCGCTCCACGGCGTTTTGCGCCCGCGGCGGCTACGGCTTGTTGAAGTTGTGAACCGGAAAGTCCTTGCGGTCCGGCGGAGCAGGGAAAGCCCGGTCGCCAAGCTCCCCGACGGCGGGCATGAGACGGCCTTGAGCGAAGCGGTCGAACGCCTCGGCCGACTCCCAGAAGTCGATGACGCCCCAACCCTCGTCAATCGGGCCGGCCGAGTGGAAGATCAGACCCTCCGGCGGATTGTTGTCGATGTCCATATGCCCGTGCACCGTCTCGTACTGCTGCTGCGTGCCCCCGCCGAACTTAAGCCTTATGCCGACTGCCATAGTTGATCCTCTCCTCGGGTGTGTCGCGCGAGCATATCCTGGTTCAGCGTGCGGGTAGACGCACCGCGAATCGTCCCCCCACCACGTTCGGGCCACCGCCGACCCCTCCGTGGCCCAAACCCACCGGAAACGGCCAGTACCCGCGGGTATCATCCGTCGCTGGACCTCTGGGGATCTGGCGGTCCAGGGCCATCTCTACGCCTCTTTCGCTTCCTCCTTGTCGTTCCTCCGGAGCGAGAGGTCGGCCGTTCGAATCGGCCCGGGCGCGCTCCAGAAGTGCCTGCAAATGACACATCTCGTTGGGGGGGCTCAGGAGCGGCATCGGGCGCGTCGGGGCTCGGTGACCCAAACGGTGGCCCAAACCCCTCGGTTTGTGGCCCGTAGAGGGTGCTGCGTGCGTCTGCGAGCAGCACGCCGAAGGCCACGCCGTGGTCGCGCTTGCGGCGGTCCAGGAGCTGTGCGTACACGTCGACGGTCATCCTGCTTCGGCGTGGCCGACCTGATGCTGGACGCAGGTCACTTCGAAGTTGGTCGCCAGCAGCATGATCGAGACGTAGGTCCGCCGCAGGGTATGCGGCGTGACGTGCGGCAGCGGCGGCAGGCCGCGCTCTGTCAGGCGCTCGTCGGCGAGCTTGACGGCCGACTCCAAGATGACACCTGTCCCAGGACCGATAGCCTGTCCACATGTTGGATCGGCGGCACGCCTCGACGGTCGAGACGCCGATAAGGCGAGGGGGGTGTGCGCCTCGGCGGCCGTTGCGATCGGTCATGTTGGCAGTGCCGTGCGCTCTCGTTCTTGCCAACGTGTTCGGCGGCATCGGTCTGGCGTCCCAGTCGAGAAGTGAAGAAGCACCGTGCTTGAAGCAACGCCAGCTCCCCGCCTTCACGGCTTACAACCTCGGAAGCACGTTCGACGGCCTGCCCCTCACGTCCGTGGAACGCTCCTGCTTTGCGCCGTCCCCCCGGGCACTGCACCGTCTAGGAGAACCGGCCTCTCTGGCTTGGACCTCCGACGCGACCTACGGCACGTGTACGCCAGAAGCAGGCAGCGAAGGGACCTGCGATTCGCCGCTACAGCTTCAGAGCTATCCCGAGTGCGATCGCAACTTCAGCTCCTACGGTGGTGTCGTAGAGCCAGCCGGAGCCCTGAGTCCGCGCAAGTCGTTCTTCCTGGGTGGTAGCTACAAGATTCCCACGGCGGCGTTCGAATATGGGCACTTCGGGGCACGGCTTGAGATGTACACGGGTCAGACGACCGTCGTGATCTCCTCCTATGGGAGCCCCGACCCTCCGAGCCTCGCGAGGCGAGCGGCTCACGCGCTCGCCCGGCTGATTGCACCCAAGCTCGCGGGCATATCGGCCGCCAGGTTGCGTGCCCTCGCAGTTGATCCGCACGGGTGTCGGCGCTCGACGTCGAAGTGAAGGAGCGTGAAGCCTGCGCGTCGCAGCGTCCGACTTGCGCCGACCTCAGCGCTCTGAACATGAAGACCTCCTCCGGACAGGCCCGACGCTCAAACCGACGCAACCATATACAAAAAAAATCGTCCGAGGCCGACGCGGCCACCCGCCGGACCGAGGCGCGACAGCACCTATTGCACGGGCGTCACCGGGCGCACGGCCAGGTTGCTCTGTGCAGCGCGCGAGCACGCTTGGAACGGGAACGGGACCACCTTCGACATGGTCTGCCCCGGCGGGTAGACACGCAGCCCCGCGGCGGTCACCGGGCGGCAGGCCGGCAGGGCGCCTGCGTCGACGATCCGCAGCACGGCGGTCGCGGTGGTCCCGTTGGCGAGCGTTGGCGTCCCGCTGGCGAGCGTCACCACGCGCGGTTTCGGGGAGGCTTCGTGGGAGGCCCCGCCGCCGAGCTGGTGGCCGCGAAGGTCGACCGCGGAGACTCCTGGATAGCCGAGGAGGGTGCACGTATGCCCGGACAGGTTGGTCAGTTCGAGCTTGTAGTAGATGCTGCCCGCCGTACCGCCGCCCTGTTCGTCGTTCAGCCAGATGACCAGCCCGGATGTCGCGCACCTCGGCGTAGCGGCCGCGGTTGCGCCAGCAGGTGCCGCCGGTGAGGCTGTGGCGGCGACCGCGGCCACCGATGCCAGCGCCGGGGCGCAGGCCAATGCGACCGTGCCGATCACGCGCCTGGAGGAGAAGGTGGGCAGGTGCATGCGCGCCGGGAGGTTGTCCTAGCGGCGAGCCAGCACCACGATCGGGATCTCCCGGTCGGTCTTGGCCTGGTAGTCGTCGTACGCTGGCCACACCTCGGTCATCAGCGACCAGAGGCGGCTGCGCTCCTCGCCCGCGGCCGTTGTCGCACGCACCGGCACCGTTTCGTCGCGGACCTGGATCGTGGCCTCCGGATTGGCCTGCAGGTTCTCGTACCAACTGGGGTTCGCCGGCGCCCCGCCCTTCGATGCCACGACGGCCCAGCGGTCGCCGTCGGTGCGGTGGATGAGGGGCGTCGTCCTTGACTGGCCAGATGTCCTCCCTTGCGTGGTCAGCAGGAGGATCGTCGTTCCACGCCAGTGATAGCCGCGTGCGCCGGCCGTGTCGCGATAGACCCGCAGATGCTCGCCACCGAACAGATCATCGTCGGACTCCGGCATCGATTCGCGAGTCTAGCGGTGCGGCGTGAGCCTGTCATGTGACGCCGAGCCCGGCGCGCCGCCGGACGCATGCTGCTACTGATCTGTGCGTGACGCGAGAGGTTGACTGGCTGATCGCCCCGGACAGCTTCAAGGGCACCTATTCGGCCCGCGAGGTGGCCATCGCGATCGCCAGCGGCGCCGCAGGCGACGGCGCCGGCGCGGTCGACGTCTGCCCGGTCGCAGACGGCGGCGAAGGAACGATGGAGATACTCGTGGACGCGCTCGGCGGCCGGACGCTGGAGGAGCGCGTCCACGATCCGCTCGGCCGGCCGATCACCGCCAGGCTGGGCTGGATCGAGGAGAGCCGCTCGCGATCGTCGAGACGGCGAGCGCCTCCGGCCTCTGCCTCCTGGCGCCGTCCGAGCGTGACGCTGAGGCTGCCTCCACATTCGGCACCGGCGAGCTGATCGTGGCTGCCGTCACGGCCGGCGCCAGCCGCGTGGCGCTGGCCGCAGGCGGGTCGGCCAGCACCGACGGCGGCGCCGGAGCGATCCGGGCGATCGAGGCCGCCGGCGGGCTGCGTGGGGCGAGGCTGACGGTGCTCGCGGATGTGAGCACGCCGTTCGAGCGGGCAGCCGAGGTGTTCGGTCCCCAGAAGGGGGCGGATGCCGGCGCGGCCGAGCGTCTGACGGCGCGGCTGCACGCACAGGCCACGGCGCTTCCCCGCGACCCGCGCGGCGTGCCGATGAGCGGCGCGGCGGGCGGGCTGGCCGGCGGACTGTGGGCGCGCTATGACGCGAGGATCCTGTCCGGCGCCGCGTGGGTGCTCGACGCGATCGGCTTCGATGACCGGCTCGGTCGGGCGCGCGCGGTCATCACCGGCGAGGGTCGTCTCGATGCCCAGACGCTCGAAGGAAAGGCCATCAGCGAGATCGCGCAGCGCTGCGCCCGCGCCGGCGTACCCGTTCACGCGGTGGTTGGCTCTCTGGCACTGACCGCCACCGAGTCCGAGCAGCTGGCGCTCGCGTCCGTCTGCCAGGCCAGCGACCTCACCGAGCTGGAGAGCGCCGGACGCGTGCTCGCGGCAGCGGCCTGTTCGACGTGAGCTGCCGAGGGGATCCCGACGAGGCCGCCACCAACAGGGCGGAGCGTGCTAGCTCCTTCGCCCGCGTGGCCGGCGAGTACGAGCGTGGCCGCCCGGGATACCCGCGCGAGGCGATCGAGTGGCTGCTCGGAGCCGACGCCCTGGAGGTGCTCGACCTGGGTGCGGGCACGGGCAAGCTGACGAGCGCGCTGGTCGAGGCCGGGCATCGCGTGATCGCGGTCGAGCCGCTCGTCGAGATGCGGGCGATCCTCACGTCGAGGCTGCCCATGACGCGAGCGCTGGCCGGATCGGCCGAGCGGCTGCCGCTCGAGGACGCGAGCGTGGACGCTGTCACGGTCGGCGCCGCGTTTCACTGGTTCGACCACAGCGCAGCCCAGGAGGAGATCGCGCGCGTGCTGCGCCCGCCGGGTGTGCTCGGGCTGCTCGGCAACGCCTTCGACCCGTCCGTGCCGTGGGTGGCTCGCGTGCGAGAGATCCTGGGGCCGCCCGCGATCCAAAGGCCCGGCCATTGGCCCTCGGTGGAGGATCTGAGCGAGCACTTCGCAGAGGTGGAGGACCAAGAGTTCCCCCACGAGCAGCGCGTAGACCGCGCGAGCCTGCGCGACCTCGCAAGCTCGCGCAGCAGCCTGGCCGTCATGCCCGACGCTCAGCGGGAGGGTGTCCTCGCGAGCCTCGATCGACTCTGGGAGCAGGAGCCCGAGCTCCTCGGGCGTAAAGACGTTCTGCTGCCGTGGCGGACACGCGCACGACGCTGCAGACAGCTACGTTGAGACCCGCGCCGTGGGCAGCCTGCCCGGAGTTCGTGTGAATCCGACGATGATGATCTACCCACCCACCGGCTTTCTCCCGAGCCCATCGAGCAACGGGTTTCACCTGGGCCCGCTGTTCGTCCATTACTACGGCCTGGCCTACGTCGTCGCCGTGCTCGCCGCCGTGACGATCACCGCACGCCGCTGGGAGGCCGTGGGCGGCGACCGTCAGCTCGTCTACGACGTCGCGCTGTGGGGCTTCCCCGCCGGGGTGATCGGCGGGCGGCTGTACTTCCTCGCCACCAGCTGGAACGAAGTCCCGCCGCACTGGTGGGGACCGTTCGCGATATGGGAGGGCGGCCTGGGCATCTGGGGCGGCATCGCCCTCGGCACGCTCGCGGGAATATGGGTGTTGCGCCGCCATCGTGCGAACGTCCCAGCATTCATGGACGTCGCTGCTCCGGCCCTGCTCGTCGCCCAGGCGATCGGCCGGATCGGCAACTACTTCAACCAGGAGCTCTTCGGTTCGCCGAGCACCCTGCCGTGGGCGCTTGAAATCTCCCCGGCGCACCGCCCCGCCAGCTATGCGCACTACGCGACGTTTCAGCCCACGTTCCTCTACGAGCTGATCTGGAACCTGCTGCTGGCGGGTGCGCTGGTGTGGCTCGGCCGCCACCGGAGGATACGGCCACCCGGCCTGTTCGCGCTCTACGTGGCCGGTTACTCGTTCGCGCGCATAGGCGAGGAGCTGCTGCGCGTCGATCCCGCCCACCACATCTTCGGGTTGCGGCTGAACCTCTACGTCGCCAGCATCCTGTTCCTGGCCGGGACCGCCTGGTTCGTCCGCATCCAGCGACGCGCGCCCGCGGTCCTCACGCAGCGTTGATCGCCTACGTGTGGTTGTAGCCGAGCAGGGCGAAGCTCTCGAGCGCCGCGTCCACGCCGGCCTCCGCTTCGTCCACCTGCCGTTCCGCGTCGCCGTAGCCGACCGGACCTTCGCCAGCGGCTGCGGCGGCGAGTGCCGTGTATGCATCGCGTGCCCCGATCAGCGAGCTCGCGAGCGCGGCCTGGGCCGCACTGGCCGCGAGCGGTGGTTCGAGCGCCGCCAGCGACGCAGCCGCGCTGGCAAAGCGATCGGCGAGAGCCGTCGCGAGGGCGCTCACTTCGCTCGGCTGCACACGCATTTCGCGCCTCAGCGTCAAACGCTCCCTGTCCAGGCCTCCGATCAGCCCACCGAGCTGGCCGGCGTAGGTCGCGTTGGGGCTCAGGTCATACGACGTCTGGCCCACCAGCGTGACCTTTGCCACGATTTGCTCACACTGCCGCAGGTAGCTGGAGAATCCACTTGACGCGTAGCAGACCAGAGCCGTGGGGCTCTCCCCCACGGTCGGGAATCACATAGATGTCCAGTGTCCGGTCGTAGCCGGCTGAGCCGGTCGTACCTGTACGCCTGGACATTGACGAGATCCACGACTTCGGTGCCGGGAATACCGCGCACCAAGGCCAGGAACGATGCGGGAAGCGGACTCGACCCGCCGGCGGGAAGCTGTCCGCTGAGCAGGCCCGCGTGACCTGAGTCGCCGCCCGGGGCCAGCAGCAGTGGATGGGCGATCGCAAGGCCGGGGATCGCCGGAGCGGAGGCAGCCGGCTGCCAGCCGGCTGGATATTCGAGCAGGACGCTCGACCCGGAGGCAATCCGCGTCCTTTGCGCAGACGCGGCCGTGGACGGGGCGGGCGCACGGTGAACGCCAACCAGGTAGCCGACGATCGCCACCACCACGAGCACGGGTATCACGATAGGGCGCAGGCTGCGAGGCGACCTGTACATGGCTTCAACCCGAGCTGTCAAATGAGGTGCTGCCGCTCGTTTGAGGTTGCGCGCCGCCGCCTGAGCTGCCCGAGGGTCCCGCCGTTGGCCGCCGGTGGTGTACCGCCCCCGGAGGACTGCTGCGGCGGGCTGGCGGGCGCGGTGGGAGCCGGCGCAGCGGGGGCCGTCTGTTCGACGGGTGCGACGGGGGCGACGGGGGTCGCTGTGACGGGGGGGGCGCTCTGGACGGCGACCGTTGGGCTCGCCTGTGCGGGAGCATTCGCGACAGCTGGCGCTTCGGTCGCGATCGGGGGAGCGCTGCTCAGGCGCACGGGAACCGCGGGGCCCGCGGACGCTGCCGGGAGGCTCGGCGCTACCTGTTCTCCAGCCGCGTGTGCTCCAGGCGCGCTCCCGGGCCTCTCCGCGCGCCCGATCGCGAAGCAGCAGGCGAAGACCGCGGCGCACAGGACTGCCGCGGCGAGGAGTCTGCGAACGTGCGTGCCCGCGGGTCCTCTGCTCACATCTACCGGACGCCATGTGACGCGAACGGTGTTCATGACGACGGGCAGACGATCGGCGCGGTCCCCGCTGGATTGAGACACAGGTCCTGGCGGGAGGGCACCTTGTCGTGATGGATCACGAACCGTGTGAACTTGCCGATCTGTCCGTGGTTGGAGATCCATATCTCCAGGACCGCGCCCGCCCGCAGTGAGCGCTCGAACCGGCGGAAGGTGATCAGGACAGTGCCCGTCTTGCTCCGGGTCCCCGAGGCCGCAACCAGGCCCTCTGACTTCTTCGGGCATCCCCCCCCGCGACATGTCACGGTCACGGTCGCCCCCACCGGCGTCAGCACCGTCAGGAGGCTGATCTTGACGCCCGCGGCGTCATAGGAGCCAGCCATATGCACGACCGGGAACGGTTGCATCAGGATTGGCGCGGGCGAGGTCACCGCGATGGTCTCGGTGACGAGGTTCGAGAGGCCGTTCGCGTCGGTGACACGCAGCTGCACGGCGTGGGCTCCCGCGGTCGCAAACGACGTCACGACCGCCGCTTCGCCGGCGGTGAACACGCTAGTGCCCGCCAGAGCCCAGGCGAACCCCGTGATCGGGCTGCTGGCGTCGGTCGAGGTCGATATCAGGGTGACGGCTTCGCCGGCATGGGGCGCAGACGGAACCCAGCGAAACGACGCCACAGGTGGTGAGGGGGGTGAGGCCGCTGCGGGCGCCACGGGCGCTGGCGGCGCGGTAAGCGTAAACGTCACGGCTTCGCTTTGGCCCACGTTGCCGACGTCGTCGCTCTGTTCGGCCCGCGCGGTGTATGTTCCGGGACTGAGTCCTTCGAAAGCGGCCGACCAGGTCGCGCCGGACACTCCCACGGACTTGGAGCCGACCTGACTCCCGCTGGTCGTCGAGCCGGCGAAGAGGCGAATGGTGACTTCCGGTAGGTCGCCTTCGGCCGTGCCCGCGGATCCGCTGACGGACTGCGACGTGCCCGACGTCGAGCTTCCGTTGGCCGGCGAGCTCAGCGTGACGTGCGGTGCGTCCGCGTCCACGGTGAATTCCTGTTCGATGGTTCCTTCGTTTTCCTGTTCCACCTGCACCGTATACGTACCGTCTGACAAAGCATTGAACGGACCTGCCTTCCACCTCGCGCCGCTGCGGGTGACCGTCATGGACTGTACTGGTACTTCTTCGGGAACCCCGGATATGATCCTGGAGACGCTGACGTTGATCGAGGTACTGTCTTCCGTGTCGGCGGTCCCGGCAAAGCTTGGCGTCGGGCCTGTAGCAAGCCCTTCTTTTCGAGACACGAACCCGGACTTTTCAAGGGTGAGCACGGTCGCAACCTTGAACGTGACTGCCGGACTCTTGCCGACATTGCCTGCAGCGTCGGCCTGTTCGGCCTGAACGGTATACGTACCGTTCTTCAGTTCTTCGGCTGATGTGGCGGTCCAGCTGCTCCCGGTGGGCGTGACGGGCTGCGTCTCAACGAGTTTCCCGGAGATCGAGGGTCCTTCATAGACGTTCACCGTCACCAACGGCTCGTCTGGGGGGGTGGCGTGACCCGCGAGCCCGCTGAACGTCGGGCTCGCGGTAGTCAATTTGGCGCCCTTTGCCGGCACGGTCAGCGAAACGACCGGCGGTATCGTGTCGACGATGAACGTTGTCGCCGCGCTCTTGCCGACGTTCCCCGCTTTGTCTTCCTGGGTGGCCTGCGCGGTGTAGGTGCCGTCAGGGAGTGCTTTGCCCGGAGTGAAGGACCACGTCGAGCCACTGGCCGAAACGGTTTCTGAAGCGGCGATTTTCCCTGACGCTGAGCTGCCTTCGTAGATCGTCACATCGACGCTCGGATCGTCCACCGGGCGCACCCCCGCGCCACCAGTCAACGTCGGCGTCGACTTGTTCGTATAGGCATCCACCAGGTTGATCGAGACGGCCGGGGCCACCGTGACGACGGTGAACGTCATCGCCGTGCTCTTGCCGACGTTGTCCGCATCGTCTTCCTGCGTCGTCTGCACCGTGTACGTGCCGTCGGGGAGAGGGGGCGTTTTGTCCGACCATGCTCCTCCACCGCCCACCGCGGTACTCGGCGATTCCAGCAGGGTCCCCCCGACCGTTTCGCCCTTGTAGATGTTGACGGTGACGGTCGTGTGATCGAGCGCAGCGACTCCCGCGGTGCCCGACAGCGTGGGCGTCGCTTCCTTCGTGAACGGACCCACCTGGTTGATCGTCACCGCCGGCGGAGTCGTGAGCACTGTGAACGCCACCGAGAGCGTACGCACGTTGCCTGCGGCATCACTCTGCGACACCTGCATCGTGTAGCTACCTTCGCTCAGAGTCGAGGCCGTGTACGACCACAGTCCGGCGCTGACAGGGACGCCGGCCGACTGCAGGATCACGCCTTCTTCCGGTATGCCTTTGTAGATCTTAACCGTCACGCTCGGCTGGTCCCCACTGGCTTCGCCGCCTGCGCCCGAGAACGTCGGGGTCGTGTCCTTCGTGGGCGTGGGCACCGCGTTGATGGTCACCGCCGGCGGCGTCGTGTCCACGGTGAACGTCACGGACGTGCTTTTGCCGAGGTTCCCCGCTTTGTCTTCCTGGGTCGCCTGCGCCGTATAAGTCCCCTGGGCGAGCGCTTTGCTCGGAGTGAAGGACCACGTCGAGCCGCTGACCGACACGACTTCCGATGCAGCGACGGTCCCTCCGACCGCGCTTCCGTCGTACACCGTCACGTCCACGCTCGGATCGTCCGCTGGGCGCACGCCCGCATTTCCGGTCAGCGTCGGCGTCGTGTTTTTCGTGAAGGCCGCCACCGGGTTGATCGACACGGCCGGGACTTTCGTGACCACGGTGAACGTCACCGCCCCGCTCTTGCCGACGTTGCCGGCTTTGTCTTCCTGGGTGGCCTGCGCGGTATAGGTCCCTTCGGCGAGAGGTTTGGCAGGGGTGAAGGACCAGGAGGAGCCGCTTGGCGAGACCGTTTCCGAGGCGGCGACTTTCCCCGACGGCGCACTACCTTCGTAGATCGTCACATCCACGCTCGGATCGTCTTCCGCCAGCACACCGGCCTGCCCGGTCAACGTGGGCGTCGCGCTTTTCGTGAAGGCCGCTACCGGGTTGATCGTCACGGCCGGCCCGGCCGTGACCACCGTGAACGTCACAGACGTGCTCTTGCCGACGTCGCCCGCCTTGTCTTCCTGGGTTGCCTGCGCCGTGTACGTGCCCGGGTTGAGAGCTTTGCTCGGGGCGAAGGACCACGTCGAGCCGCTGACCGACACGACTTCAGAGGCAGCAACGGTCCCTCCCACCGAGCTGCCTTCATAGATCGTCACATCGACGCTCGGATCATCCGCCGCGCGCACACCCGCATCCCCCGTCAGCGTCGGCGTCGTGTTTTTCGTGAAGGGCGCGACCGAGTTGATCGTCACGGCCGGCGCGGTCGTGACGACCGTGAACGTCACCGCCGTGCTCTTGCCGAGGTTGCCCGCTTTGTCTTCCTGGGTAGCCTGCGCCGTATAGGTTCCTTCGGCGAGCGCTTTGGCCGGCGTGAAGGACCACGTCGAGCCGCTCGGCGTGACGACTTCCGAGGCCGCGATCGTGCCCCCCACCGAGCTGCCTTCGTAGATCGTCACGTCCACGCTCGGGTCGTCCTCCGCGCGCACGCCCGCGGCCCCGGTCAACGTCGGCTTGGTGTTCTTCGTGAAGGCAGCGACCGGGTTGATCGTCACGGCCGGCGCGGTCGTGACGACCGTGAACGTCACCGCCGAGCTCTTGCCTACATCACCGACTTTGTCTTCCTGGGTGGCCTGCGCCGTATACGTGCCCTGGGCGAGCGCTTTGGCCGGCGTGAACGACCACGTCGAGCCGCTCGGCGTGACGACTTCCGATGCCGCCACGGTGCCCCCCACCGAGCTGCCTTCATAGATCGTGACGTCGACGCTCGGATCGTCCGCCGCGCGCACGCCCGCGGCCCCGGTCAACGTCGGTTTGGTGTTTTTCGTGAAGGGCGCGACCGAGTTGATCGTCACGGCCGGCGCGGTCGTGACGACCGTGAACGTCACCGCCGTGCTCTTGCCGAGGTTGCCCGCTTTGTCTTCCTGGGTAGCCTGCGCCGTATAGGTTCCTTCGGCGAGCGCTTTGGCCGGCGTGAAGGACCACGTCGAGCCGCTCGGCGTGACGACTTCCGAGGCCGCGATCGTGCCCCCCACCGAGCTGCCTTCATAGATCGTGACGTCGACGCTCGGATCGTCCGCCGCACGCACACCCGCACCGCCGGTCAACGTCGGCGTCGTGTCTTTCGTGAACGCGGCGAGGGGGTTGATCGTCACCGCCGGGGCTTTCGTGACCACGGTGAACGTCACCGCCGTGCTTTCGCCGAGGTTCCCTGCTTCGTCTTCCTGGGTCGCCTGCGCGGTGTAGGTCCCTTCGGCGAGCGCTTTGCTCGGCGTGAAGGACCATGTCGAGCCGCTCCGAGCGACCGCTGAGGATTGCGCGATCGTGCCCCCGACGGCGGTGCCCTTGTAGATCGTCACCGTGACCGACGGGTCATCGCCCGCAAGGGCGCCGGCGTCCCCGGTCAACGTCGGTTTGGTGTTCTTCGTGAAGGCAGCGACCGAGTTGATCGTCACGGCCGGGGGCACCGTCACGACCGTGAACGTCACCGCCGAGCTCTTGCCTACATCACCGACTTTGTCTTCCTGGGTGGCCTGCGCCGTATACGTGCCCTGGGCGAGCGCTTTGGCCGGCGTGAACGACCACGTCGAGCCGCTCGGCGTGACGACTTCCGATGCCGCCACGGTGCCCCCCACCGAGCTGCCTTCGTAGATCGTCACGTCGACGCTCGGATCGTCCGCCGCGCGCACACCGGCGCCACCCGTCAACGTGGGCGTCGTGTTTTTCGTGAACGGAGCCACAGGGTTGATCGTCACCGCCGGGGCTTTCGTAACCACCGTGAACGTCACCGCCGTGCTTTCGCCTAGGTCACCGGCCTTGTCTTCCTGGGTCGCCTGAACCGTATAGGTCCCTTCGGCCAGCGCTTTGCCCGGGGTAAACGACCACGATGAGCCACTCAGCGCCACACTTTCCGAAGCCGCAACGGTCCCTCCCACCGAGCCGCCTTGATAGATCGTCACGTCGACTGTCGGGTCATCCCCAGCGGCCGCCCCCGCACTCCCGCTCAACGTCGGCGTCGAATCTTTCGTGAAGGGCGCCACCGGGTTGATCGAGACCGCCGGGGTCGTGACGACCGTGAACGTCACTTCTGCGCTCCCGGTTTCCCCCCCGGCGCTCTGTTCGGCGACCGCCGTGTATTCCCCCTGTTCGAGCGTCGTCGGCGTGACTTCCCAGCTGGCTTCAAGGAACCCGGTTTCCAAGGGCGCAGGGTCGGTACGCGTCTGCACAAGCCGGCCTGTGGCGCTTCCTTCGTAGATCTTGAGCGTGACCGGATCGAGGGTGTCGCTGGTCGTTCCGCTGAACGTCGGTGTCTGGTTGTTGGTGTAGCTTTCCGTGACCGGATGTTCGATCGTGAGGACGGGTTCGGCGGCCAGCGCGACCCCGCATCCGAGGACGAGCGCGAGCAGCACTGCGAGCACGGTCGCAACCGCTCGCGCAAGATTCCTTCCTGCCGTCATCGAAACGCCGCTCCAAACCATGTTGTCTTCCATCCCAAGCTCGCTTCGTGGCGGCAGGCGCTGTCCGTGCATGCCTGGTCTCGCTTCCGCCGCCCCGCATGATAGGGGCATTTGACCGGAAATTGGAAGCTCTGCAGGCCCACGCCCGCGGGCTCTCGTCGCTCAACTCGGGCGGCCACGCTGAACATGCTTGAATGGCCCTGGGCGGACGACGACCGGCGCGGCCGGCGCACGATGCGTCTTTAGCCGGCGCGAGCACAGGAGGGACATGCGATGAGCGCCAAGTGGAGCACCAAGCAGATCCCCGACCAGCACGGCCGCACGGCGATCGTCACGGGCGCGAACAGCGGCCTCGGGCTGGTGACCGCGCGCGAGCTCGCACGCCACGGCGCAGACGTGGTGCTCGCCTGCCGCAACATGGACAAGGGCGCCCAGGCTGTGCTCGAGATCGAGGCGGCTGCGCCCGGCGCGCGAGTCGAGCTGGCCCGGCTGGACCTCGGCGACCTCGCGTCTGTCGAGTCCTTCGCCGACAGCTTCCGCTCGAGCCACGAGGACGACGGCCTCGATCTGCTGATCAACAACGCCGGCGTGATGGCGCCCCCGCGTCGTGAGACGGCGGACGGCTTCGAGCTGCAACTGGGCACGAACCTGCTCGGCCACTTCGCGCTCAGCGGTCGCCTGATCGGCCTCATGCAGGGCCACGCCGACGCCCGCGTGGTGACGCTGAGCAGCAACGCGCACAAGATGGGGCGCATCAACTTCGACGACCTCCAGTCCGAGCGCCGCTACACGCGCTGGGGCGCCTACGGGCAGTCCAAGCTCGCCGACCTGCTGTTCGCGCAGGAGCTCGACCGCCGCCTGCGGGCAAGCGGGTCGACGGTCAAGAGCCTGGCCGCTCATCCGGGCTACGCGGCCACCAACCTTCAATCCGCCGCCGCGCCGGCGCTCGATCGCCTGGTCATGCGGTTCTCCAACCTGATCATCGCCCAGAGCGCCGACATGGGCGCCCTACCGTCGCTGTACGCGGCCACCTACCCCGGCCTGGAGGGTGGAAGCTACGTGGGGCCGGACGGGATCGGCGAGTTTCGCGGCCATCCCCGCCTGGTCTCTCCGAATCGCGCCGCCCGCGACCGGGAGGCGGCCGCGCGTCTTTGGGCGCTGTCGGAGCAGCTCACCGGCGTGCGCTTCGAGCCGGTCAACCCCGCTCAGCCTTGGGCCGGCGCTGCAGGTCGCGCAGGAAGTACGCGATCGCCCGGTTGAGCAGCCCGGCGCGTTCCCACTGCAGGAAGTGCCCCGCGCGTTGCACGACGAAGGGCCCGACAAGCTCGCTGAAGGCGACTTCGCACATCTGCGGGAAGCGCCTCCAGATGACGTGGTCGTCCGCTCCGTAGAGCGCGAGCGTCGGCACGGCGCTGACCTCGAAGAACCGCGGCGGCTCCGACAGCGGGCGCGTACCGAGTGCGCTCTCGTAGTTGCCCCACCCGGCGCGCAGCCGCTCGGGGTCGGCGAACGGCTCGCTCATGAAGTCCACGTCCCCGCGCGAGAACGCGCCCGGCGCCGCCCAGAAGCGGTGGCCGTAAAACTCGCCCACGTAGCGACGGCGGCGCTCGGGGCTGTCGAGCTCCGCGGCGAGCGCGTCCGCTTCGCGCCCCTGGCGCACGAAGTAGTCCGAGGCCATCCGCAGCTCGGGCGGCGGCGCGGCCGGGATGCCCGCGGACTCATAGGCCTGCCCCAGCAGCGGCAGCACGCTGTTGAACAGCACCTGGCGCTCGATGAACCCCGCGAAGCGCAGCCCCAGGTCCTGGATCACGCCGCCGCCCAGATCCCCGCCCGCGGCGGCGCAGCGCTCGTGACCGAGCACGCCGCTCACCAGCGCCTGCATGTCGCGCGCGTGCGCCGCCAGGTCGTAGAAGCCGTCTGGCGCCAGCCCCGAGTCGCCGAAGCCGCGCAGATCCGGCACGATCACCTCGAAGCCCGCCTCCGCCAGCGGCCCGATGTTGCGCCACCAGATGCGCTTGGTCTCCGGCCATCCGTGAACCAACAGCAGCGGGTATCCCCCCTCTCCCGCCCGTACGTAGGCGATGCTCACGCCCGGGCGCACCTCTGCGTGCTCGACCGGAAAGGCGTCGGGGCGCGCGTCGTCCTGCATCGCCCCGCAAGATACACCTGCTCCCGCCGCTCCGCGCGTGCGCCCCTACAGCTCCAGATACCGCAGCACGACCCGGCCGAGCACGATCACGTCGCCGCCCTGCAGATCGACCTGCTGGATGCGCCGGCCGTTGACGAACGTGCCGTTGGAGCTGCGGTCGTCGAGGATCCGTGCGCCCGAGGGCCGAGGGACGAGAATCGCGTGGCGTCGCGACACGGAGCTGTCGTCGAGGCGCAGCTCGGCGGTGAGTCCGCGCCCGATACGCATCACCTCGCCGGCCAGCGGGATGAGCAGCGCTTGATCGGGCCCCTGGATCTCGATGTAGCGGCCTGGCTCGACGGGGTCGACGGGCATGGCCTGGTGGCGGACACGCTGGTCCAGGCAGGCGGTCGGGTCGAACCTCTCGGTTATCCCGTCGGCGGCGGAGCGGATGAGTGTCTGTGAGCTCATGCCATCAGCAAAGCGCATGGTACTCACGCGGACCTCAACAATCGTGAAGAAATAAAGAAGTTAACAGCCGCCGAAATGGACGGATGCCCAAACCTTCAGCCGGCCGTGGCTGTCGGCGCGTTGCCGCCGCCGGCCTTTGCCGCCGCGCCGGCTCGCCCGGACGTCCCTTCCGCCTTGCGGCGGGCCATCCGCTTGGAGCTCAGCCATCCCCAGCCGCCGACCCCCACCACCGGGACGACGTACATCATCGAGATGTACCAGTGCATCAGGCATGCAAGCGGCGCCATCACGAGGAAAATCTAGCACGCTCTCACCACGCCTCTTCCGGCAACCGGCCCGACCCGCCCGCGGTTGCCACACCGCCGTCGCCCGCGAGGGCCGCACGCGCGCGGCGCCGGCGCACGAACAGCACGAACAGGAGCCCAGCCACGACGATCGCCGCGCCGAGGACGATCACCGCGAGCGGCGCCTTGGAGTTCTCGGGCGTCCAGAACAGCTGCCCGTCGATCGCGCCCTTGCTGGAGCCGACCGCGATCGGGACCTTCCAGTCGAAGATGAACGTCCGCTTGCTCTTGTCCTTGACCTTCGCGGGCGGCACCGGCGACATCCAGTGGATGCGATGGTCGTGCCATTCGAACTCGCCCGTGCGGTCGACCACCTCCCACTTCGGGGGCGCGCTCGCGTTGGCCACCGGCGGGACCGTGACCTCGCCGTAGAAGTTGGTGTTCAGGTAGGTCGCCGGCGAGCGCACGTTCTGCTCGGCAGTGCCGTTGGCGAGCACGCGGGCATAGGGCTCCCCTTCGTAGCCGTAGATCGTGACCGTCCTGCCGGTGTGGTTCCGCAGCAGCAGGCGGTCGGCGAACTCGAGCACTTCCACGCTCAGCCCGGACACGTTCGGCGCGATGGCGGTGATGTTGGAGCGGTACTCGTAGCTGCTGCCCTGATCGGCGAACGGGTTGTCGCTCTCGGTGGAGCTCCCGTACGTGGCTGCGCGCGCCGGGGCGCTCGCGAGCATCGGCTGCGCCAGGACAGCGGCGCTCAGGAGGGCGAGGATCAGGCGGCGGGCCATGCCTGCAGAACCGTAGCGCAGGCGCGCAGCGCCTATGTCCCCACCGCGGAGAGGATCCACAGCCCGAAGCTCGTGAACGCGACCATCACCGCGAGCATCCAGTATTGGCTGCGCACAGCCTCTTCCGGGTCCTTGTACAGCACCAGCGCGCGGTCGTGCGCGAGCGCCAGGCCGCCCACGTGGCCGGTGACCAGCGCGGCCACCTGCACGTACCAGATGCCGGCGTAGGAGATGATGTGGTAGTCGATCTGGAAGCCGCTGGTGCCGAACACGTTGGCGCCGTTGCCGAGCGGGTCGGAGGCCAGGTAGACCATCGCCTGGCTCTGCCAGATCAGCAGCGAGAAGTAGTGGGCGACCACGTAGGCGAAGCCGATCGGCACGAGCGTGTGCACGAACGTGTGCCTCAGCATGTCCGTGTCGTAGCGCTCGCTGACCTTGCGCACGCCGACGATCCCCATCCGGTAGACCGCGCCGATCAGCAGGATGCAGAACACCAGGCCGACCGAGTAGGCCAGCTCGAGCGCCGGCGTGTTGGAGAAGCCCAGATCGGCGAACAGGCTCTGCAGGCTCGGCTCGTTGTTGCGCCAGATGCCGCCGTTGCTGAACCCGTCGAACGTGGTCGTGCCGATCAGCGTGCAGATCAGCGCAACCGTGCCCGAGCGGATCCGCAGGCTCGTCACCCCGCTCAGCGGCCGCCTGCAGGTACACCACGCCGTCCTGGCCGCGCACGAGCGCCGACAGCTTGGAGAGCAGGTTGAAGTACACGCCGAAGCCGTCCGCCTGTCCGCTCCACTCCTCCACGCCGAACAGGGCCATCCCGGCGAGCATCACCAGGAAGTAGCCAAGCGACAGCGCCGCCAGCGTCGAGGGCCGGTCGCGGTCGGGGACGACGTACACGAGCTCCAGCCACGCGAAGCCCACGATGCCGGCGACGGCCGGCCACATCCCGAGCCAGCGCGGATAGCGCAGCGGCGGGGCGCTGGAGCGGCCCCGCCGCAGCAGGCGCACGAGCGCCGCGAGCACGCGCGCGCACGTCCTCCACGGGTTCAACGCGCGGAAGACGTCACCGAACAGCACGCTCGCGACCGGCGTGCCGACCCAGAAGATGACGTAGATGAAGGTGACCGAGAAGTTCGCGTTGGTGACCTGCGCACCGGCGAACCCGCTGTAGAGCGACCAGCGCGAACACGCCCACGCCGAGGAGGCTCGCCAGCCATTCCAGCGGCCGCGGCAGCCGGAACAGCCTGCGCAGGCGCGGCTCCTGCAGCTGTGGCCGCGTCCACATGGTCGACAGCGCGACGAACGAGACCACGAGCACGATCGCCGCGGTCCAGCTGAACAGCCACACGGGGATCGGCAGATCGGCCTTGCCCACGATCCCGTGCGCCTGCGGCGCTCGCCGGGAGCGCCAGCGCCGCCAGCCCCAGGCCGCCGAGCAGGAAGGGCAGCATGCGACGGGACGGGGCTCTCATGCCAGCGCCAGTCTATGCAAGCCCATGGCTGAGCCTCGCCGATTGCGCCGCGCTGGCGTACCCTGACGCTGAATGATCACCGTGCCGCTCGCCGTCTCCACCGACATCTCGGCCGCCTTCCAGCTCGGGCCGCTGGCGATCATCGGACTGCTCTACGCGCGGCGCGCGCACACGCTCGCCGAAGATGACCACCCGGTGCCCGGCTGGCGACAGGCGTGCTTCTACGGCGGGTTCGTCGTGATCGGGGTCGCGCTCACCTCGCTCGGCCGACCAGCCAGGACCTGCTGTGGGTGCACATGATCGAGCACCTGCTGCTCGGCGACATCGCCGCGCTGCTGATCGTGCTCGGGCTGACCGGACCGCTGCTGGCGCCGATCCTGCGGATCGGTTTCTTCGACCGCCTGCGCGCGCTCTCGCACCCCGCCGTCGCCTTCCCGCTGTGGGTCATCGACCTGTACACCTGGCACGCTGCCCGTGTTCTACGAAGCCGCGCTGCGCCACTCGGGCGTGCACGCGCTGGAGCACGCGATGTTCCTCGGCTTCGGGATCAACATGTGGATGTGCCTGTTCGGCCCGCTGCCGACGCCGAGCTGGTTCGGAAACCTCGGCAAGCTCATCTACATCGTCGCCGTGCGCCTCGCCGGCACCGTCCTGGGCAACATCTTCCTGTGGTCGGGCACCATCTTCTACCCCTACTACCTCAAAGGCGACGCGCACTTCCACATCTCCCCGCTCGCCGACCAGAGCATCGCCGGGGCGATCATGATGATCGAGGAGTCGATCCTCACGCTCGGCCTGTTCTGCTGGCTGTTCCTGCGCGCCGCCCGCGAGAGCGAGGAGCGCCAGGACCTGCTCGACTTCGCGCACTCGCGCGGCCTGGAGCTGAGCGACGCGCGCGCCGCGCGCGCGGTCGCCGCCGGTCGCGGCGCGGAGCTGCGCCGGCGCCTGGAAGGACGCGCCGGCGCGCCCGAGCAGACGTGAGCGCTATCCTGGGGCCATGTGCGCAGGCTGTGCGATGGCAGCGGCCTCGGCCGCGAGCGGCTTCAGGACGTGGATGCAGAGCCAGAACATTCCGCTGGCTCACCCCGCGCCGGATGCGCCGGTTGACGATCGCCGCGATGTGCGCCGCCGGCGTCGTCTCGACGATCGGCTTCAGCGGCTCGACGCCCGCGACCGCCCACGCCAGCCGCACGGTCCCCGCCGTCCACGACAGTTCGTCTCGCTAGCGGCCTCCCGCCACTGCGGGCAGGATCGTCAGCTCCGCGCCGTCGGCGACGGGCGTCGCCAGCCCGTCCAGGAAGCGGATGTCTTCGCCGGCCAGATAGACGTTGACGAAGCGCCGCAGCGAGCCGTCGTCGTCGGAGATCCGCACGCGCAGCTCCTCGTGGCGCGTCGAACAGGCCGTCCAGCACCTCCTGCACGGTCGCGCCGTCGATCTGAGCCTCGGCCTCGCCGCCGGCGGCGGACCGCAGCTGCGTCGGGATCTTCACCAGCACCGTCATCGGACCCCATCCGAGACGGTCGCCGCTGTGCGAAGGTCCTCGGCCGTCTCGAAGGCCTCGACGGTCGGGGCGATCGTGCAGGTCTCGAACGTGCCGCGCACAGCGTCCAGCGTCTTCAGGCCCTCGCCGGTGATCACCAGCACGACGCGCTCGTCGGGGTCGATGTCCCCGCGCGCGGCCAGCTTGGCAGCACGGCGGTCGTGACGCCGCCGGCGGTCTCGGTGAAGATGCCGGTCGTCTGCGCCAGCAGCGCGATGCCCGCGCGGATCTCCTCGTCGCTGACGGCGTCCACCGAGCCGCCCGTGCGTCGCGCCAGATCGAGCGCGTAGGGGCCGTCGGCGGGGTTGCCGATCGCAAGCGACTTGGCGATCGTGTTCGGCTTCACCGGCCGGCAGACGTCGTGGCCGGCGGCGAACGCGCTCGCCACCGGCGAGCAGCCCTCGGCCTGGGCGCCGTTCATCCGCGGCAGCTCGCCGTCCAGCAGCCCGAGCTCGCGCCACTCCTCGAAGCCCGTGGCGATCTTCGTGAACAGCGACCCGAGGCGACCGGCACCACGCAGCGGTCGGGCAGCTCCCAGCCCAGCTGCTCGGCGATCTCGAACGCCAGCGTCTTGGAGCCCTCGGCGTAGTAGGGGCGCAGGTTGATGTTCACGAACGCCCAGTCGCGCTCGGCGCACAGCTCGGTGCACAGGCGGTTGACGTCGTCGTAGCTGCCGTTCACGCCGACGAGCTTGGTGCCGTAGACGCCGGTGGCGAGCACCTTCTGCTCCTCGAGGTCGGCGGGGATGAAGACGTAGGACTCCAGCCCCAGCGCCGCCCCGTGGGCGGCCACGGAGTTGGCGAGGTTGCCGGTCGACGCGCAGGCGATCGTCTCGAAGCCCAGCTCGCGCGCTCGCGTCACGGCGACCGACACGACGCGGTCCTTGAACGAGTGGGTGGGGTTGGCGGCGTCGTTCTTGACCCACACCTCGCGCAGGCCCAGGCGCGCGGCGAGCCTGTCGGCGCGGATCAGCGGCGTGCAGCCCGCCGGCAGGCCCACGCGCGAGGCCAGCCGGCCGGAGGGTCCGGGAGGACCGCCTGCGAGCGGCAGGAAGTCGGCGTAGCGCCAGATGTTCTGCGGCCCGCCCTGGATGCGGCGGCGCAGCTCGCCGACGTCCCGCTCGCAAGCGGCTGTGGTCGTAGGCGACCTCCAGCGGCCCGAAGCACCGCTCGCACACGTACAGCGCCTCCAGCGGATACTCGGCCTTGCACTCCTTGCACTGAAGATGACTCACAGCCATTTGGGCTCCTTCGCTCTAGTCTTCGCCTTGTCACGTGTGGCGAAGAGCGCGAAGCCCGGCCACACATCACCTGGAATTGGCACCGTTCCCGCCTGTGACTTGGCGGTGGTTGCCGGGGTTTCGCAGGGCCAGGCCCTCCACCCCTCTGGATGTGTCCATCTATGTCTGGCGGCAGTCTAGCAACCATATCGGCGAACGCAAGTCGCGCCATGAGCGGTCTGGACGCTCGCGCGGGTAACGTCGCCTCGCGCTCGGTGTAGGCCAAGCGGTGAGCACCTCCACACGCACGCAAGACGAGCGTACCGGCCAGGCCGAGCGAGCCCTTCCGCTTCGCCTCCCCGGCCAGCAGGCGGCGGATGCTGATCATCGTCAACCCGTACGCCACGACCGTCTCCGACCGCCTGCGCCACCTCGTCGTCTACGCGCTGCAGGGCCGCTTCGAGGTCGACGCGGTGGACACCGAGGCGCGCGGGCACGCCACCGAGCTCTGCCGCGAGGCCGCGCACGAGGGCTATGACGTCGTCGTCGCCTTCGGCGGCGACGGCACGGTCAACGAAGCCGCCAACGGACTGCTCGGCTCCCCCACGCCGCTGTGCTGCCTGCCCGGCGGCTCGGCCAACGTGTTCGGGAAGATGCTCGGCATCCCCGGCGACGTCGTCGACGCGACCGAGCACCTGCTGGCGATGGCCGACGACTGGCGCCCGCGCAAGGTCGACCTGGGCGTCGTCAACGGCCGCTGCTTCACCTTCGCCTCGGGGCTCGGGCTCGATGCCAGCGTGGTCGAGCGCGTCGACGCCAACCCGCGCATGAAGGCGCGCCTCGGCCCCTACTTCTTCACGTGGGTGGCGGTCAGCACGTTCCTGCGCCGCTACCTGCTCGCGCCCCCGCGCCTGGAGGTGGACGCCGCCGGCAGGACGCTCGAGGGCGTCACCGCGATCGTGCAGAACGGCTCGCCGTTCACGTACTTCCAGAACCGCCCGATCGAGATCGCCGACGGCGCCGCGCTGGACTCGGGCGCGCTCGCCGGCGGCGTGCTGCACCGCGCGACGTTGCTGTCGATGCCGTTCATCGCCTGGCGCGCGTTCTCGCGCCGCGCGCGGGTCGCGGGTCACCGGCAGGTGACCGGCCTGCCCGAGATGAGCGAGCTGGTCGGTGCGCAGCGCCGACGGGCGCCCGCTGCCGCTGCAGGTGGACGGCGACTACCTCGGCGAGGTCACCGAGGCGCGCTACTCGGTCCTGCCGCGGGCGCTGAACGTCGTCTCCTGAGGTCCCCGTGCAGCCTCGGTGGAGGGGCCGGCGGGCGCGTCGCCTACGCCGCCGCGCCCGGCGTCACCCGGTAGGCGTCGAACACCGACTCGGTGTTGCGCAGGCGCGTGATCGCGCCCTTCGAGCGCGTGCGTGTCGGCGACCTCGATCACGAAGCGGTTCTTGACCATCGGCGGCATCGACAGGCAGCGCGCTTCCAGGATGTTCGCGCCGGACTCGGAGAACGCGCGCGAGAGGTCCTCCAGCAGCCGGTGGCGGTCCCAGGCGTCGATCTGGATCTCCACGACGAAGCCGGTCGACTGGTCGCCTTCCCAGGCGACGCTGGTGAAGCGCTCGGGGCTCTTGCGCAGGAGCGTCGCGTTGGGGCAGTCCTCGCGGTGGATGGTGATGCCGCGGCCGAGCGAGATGTAGCCGACGATCTCATCGCCCGGGCACCGGACGGCAGCACTTGGCCAGGCGCAGCATCACGTCCTCGACGCCTTCCACCCTGATCCCGTACTGGCCGGAGGACTTGGTCGGGCGCCGCCGGGCGCGACCGACGCGCAGCAGGTCCGCCGCGCTGTCCTCGCCGTCGGCGGCCTCGCCCTGCTTCAGGCGCTGCATCACCTTGCTGACGACGAGCTTCGGCGAGACCTTGGCGGCCGCCCAGCGCGATGTAGAAGTCGTCGGCCTTGCGGTAGCCGACCTCGCGGATCACGTCCGCCAGCAGCGCCGAGCCGGTGATCTTCTGCGCGGGCAGACCCTGTTTGCGCAGGTGCTCCTGCAGCAACTCGCGCCCGGTGTGCTCGGTGTCCTGGCGGGACTCGGCCTTGAACCACGCCTTGATCTTGTTGCGCGCGCGTGTCGTCTTGACCATCGCCAGCCAGTCGCGCGAAGGCCCGCGCTCGCGCTTGGCGGTGAGGATCTCGACGATGTCGCCGGAGCGCAGCTCGTAGTGCAGCGGCACGATCTTGCCGTTGACGCGCGCGCCCACGCAGCGGTGGCCGATCTCGGTGTGCACCTCGTAGGCGAAGTCCAGCGGCGTGGCGCCGGCCGCCAGCGACTTGACTTCGCCCTTGGGCGTGAAGACGTACACCTCCTCCTCGAACAGGTCGGTGCGCAGCGTCTCCATGAACTCCCGCGGGTCCGAGCAGATCCTTCTGCCAGTCGAGCATCGAGCGCAGCCACTTGAGCTTGGCGTCCTCGCCGGGCCGCCGCTGGCCCGCCGGCGCGGCTGCTTGTAGACCCAGTGGGCGGCCACCCCGAACTCCGCCATCTCGTGCATCTCGTGGGTGCGGATCTGGATCTCCAGCGGCCGGCCCTCGGGCCCGATGACGGTCGTGTGCAGCGACTGGTACATGTTGAACTTGGGCATCGCGATGAAGTCCTTGAAGCGGCCGGGCAGCGGCTTCCACAGCGAGTGGATCACGCCGACGGTCCCGTAGCAGTCCTTCACCGAGTCGACGATCACGCGCATCGCGGTGAGGTCGTAGATCTCGTTGAACTCGCGGCCCTTCTTGGTCATCTTCGAGTAGATCGAGTAGAAGTGCTTGGCGCGACCGGCGATCTGGGCCTGGATGCCCACCTCGGCCAGCTCGCCCGCGCAGGTACTCGCCGGCCTCGCTGACGTAGCGCTCGCGCTCCTCGCGCTGCTGGGCGACCAGGCCCTTGATCTCCTGGTACTTGCGCGGGTGCAGGGTCGCGAACGCGAGATCCTCGAGCTCCCACTTGATCGCATGGATGCCCAGGCGGTGGGCCAGCGGCGCGTAGATCTCCAGCGTCTCCCGCGCCTTCTCCATCTGCTTCTGCTTGGGCATCGCGTCGATCGTGCGCATGTTGTGCAGGCGGTCGGCGAGCTTGATCAGGATGACCCGCACGTCGGTGGCCATCGCCACCATCATCTTGCGGTAGTTGTTCGCCTGCGCCTCGTCGTGCGACTGGAAGGTGATGCCGGTCAGCTTGGTGACGCCGTCGACCACGCCCGCGATCTCCTCGCCGAAGCGCTCGCGCACCTCCTCGATCGAGGCCGAGGTGTCCTCCACGGTGTCGTGCAGCAGCGCCGCGCACAGCGTCTCCGTGTCGAGCCTCATGCCCGCGCAGATGCGAGCCACGCCGACCGGGTGCACGATGAAGTCCTCGCCGGACTTGCGCCGCTGGGCCGCGTGGTGCTCGCAGGCGAACACGAACGCGTCCTGGACGCGCCCGCGGTCGATCTCCACGGAGGAGTCCGCTGCGTGCTCGGAGACGATCGCGAACAGGTCGCTGAGCAGGCGCCGCTCGGACGTGCTCAGGACGTCTGTGACCGGTGCGCTCTTCAGGATCTCTGCGACCTGTGTGCTCTTGGGATCTTCGGCGATCGCCATGCTCTAAAGGGTAGGGGACCGACGGGCCAGATTGAAGCGGGCTTTCACGGAAGTGCGAACAGAACGAGCTCCTGCGCCTCGGGCGCCGGGGACTGCGCAACGGCGTCCTCCTGGGCGACCGCCGCGACGGCCGGCTGCGCCCGGCGGAGCACCAGCCGCGGCTCGCTCACGCCGTTCCACTCGTTGACCTCCAGCGTGAACGTCGCAGCCGCCGGCTCGCCCTCTCCGACCGGCAGCCGCCCGCCCGTCCCGAACGCCACCGCCCTCGCGCGGGCGCCGCGGGACTCCACGGTGAAGCGGGCGTGCCTGCCTTCGCCCATCGGTCTGGCATCCGCGAACGTGGCGTCGGCGACCATCACGGACACGGGCGGGTTGCCGCGGCCGAACGGGGCCAGGGCCTGCAGCTCCTCGGCGAGCGCCATCCCGAGCTCCTCGCCGCCGACCACCGCGTCCACACGCTCCACCGCCACGAGGTCCTCCGGCCGCAGGACGCGTTCGGCGTGGGTGGACAGCGCGGTGGCAAAGTCCGCCACGCACGCGCGCTCGATCTCGAGGCCCGCGGCCGCGTGGTGCCCGCCGTAGCGGAGCAGGTGCTCCTCGCACGCGGTCAGCCCCGCGAGCAGGTCGAACGCCTCGACGCTGCGCCCGGACGCCTTCCCGGTGTCCCCGTCCAGCGCGATCAGGACGACGGGGCGCCCGCTGCGCTCGACCAGGCGCGAGGCGACGATCCCGATGACCCCGGGGTGCCAGCCGTCTTCGGCCAGCACGTAGGCCGGGCGCTCCCCGAGCTCGGCCATCTGCGCTTCGGCTTGAAAGCGGATGCCCGTCTCCACCTGCCTGCGCTCGCGGTTGGCGCAGTCCAGCTCGTGGGCTATCTGCACGGCCCGTCCGCCGTCCGCGGCGAGGATCAGCTCCAGGCCCGCGTCGGCCCGGTACAGCCGTCCGGCGGCGTTCAACCGCGGCCCCAGCGCGAAGGCGACCGAGCGCTCGTCGACCTTGGAGGGATCGACTCCCGCGACCGCCATCAGCGCGCGCAGGCCCGGCTTGGTCGTGCTCGCCAGCGCGCGCAGCCCGCGACGCACGAGCGTCCGGTTCTCGCCCATGAGCGGCACGACGTCGGCGATCGTCGCGAGCGCCACCAGATCGAGATCCCGCTCGAGCGCGCGCCGCGCCAACGTGCTCCGCGCGCAGCTCCGCGCACCGCTCCCCCGCCTCGCCGCGCGCGGCGGTCTCCAGCAGGGCCTGCGCCAGCTTGTATGCGACCGCCGTGGCGCACAGGTCTCGGCACGGGTAGCCGCACAGCGCCGGGTGCACGATCGGCGCCCGCGGCAGCTTGCCGTCGGCGCGCGGGGCGTGGTGATCGGTGACCACCACCTCCATGCCCAGCGCCTTCGCAGCGGCCACCTCATCCACGGCGGTGACCGCGCAGTCGACCGTGACCAGCAGCCGCGTTCCTCGCGCCGCCAGGCGCCGCACCGTGGTCGCGTTCAGCCCGTATCCGTCCTCGGCGCGGTCGGGCAGATAGGAGTCCACGTTTCCCCCCAGCTCCCGCAGCGCGCGCACCAGCACCGCGGCCGAGCAGATGCCATCGACGTCGTAGTCGCCGTGGATCGTGATCCGCGTGCCCTGCCCAACATGGCCGAGGATCGTCGCGACCGCCTCGCCGATGCCGGCAAACGCCTGCGGCGGATGCTCCTCATCGCCCGTCAGGAACGTGCGCGCGATGGCCGGCTCGGCCATGCCCCTGCGCACGAGCACCTGCGCGAGCGCCGCGCTCACGCCCAGTTCGCGCCGCAGCCGCTGGGCCTCCGCCGGCGGACACTCGGGGATCTCGAAGCGGCATGTGCTCACGTGGCGAGACTACGGCCAGCGCGAGACGGAACGGCGATCGGCCGGGGCGCAACGCCGAATGATCTACGGGTTCCGCGCTCCGCGCGTACCCAGACCTGAGAGCGCGGAGATCTCGGTTCGTAGGTCGCCACCTCAGTATGCGGGTTCCCTCGGTAGGTCCGTGCGCACCGAGTGCTAGGATCATCCGGCCGCAATTCCAGGGACACGACGGATTCCAGGGAAGGAGCACCTCAGTGCAGAGGGAGCCTGTCGCCTCAGGTAAGCTATGGCGGCTCAGGTAAAATCACCAAATCCAAGATCACAGGAAACGAGTGCGACAACGTAAACTGTGGCAATAGTACAGAAGATTTGGCAAAGTCCCAGTCAACCGGTGTGCTCTTCTATCTAGAGGCCAAAGGCTCAAGCGTGTCGGACTCGGAAATCAACGAAAACGACATTGGTGCCTATCAGCTAGCCGAAAAGGAAGAAAACAAACCGTGGGCGACGATCGCCAGTAACACGATGACGGGGCACGGGCTCTGAAGATGAAATCACGAAAATGACCAAATACGCGGTCGAAGGATGCTCGGAAGTGAACCCGGCTGATCAGTTCGGCTCCTTTACCATCACCAAGAGCAAGATCAGCGGTAACCCGGGAAGCGTGTCGGGATCGGTATTCACCAACAATTCACCAAAGCTCCCGATCTTTACAACCAGCAGCGACAGCTAAGTCAAACGTCTCATGACTAGCGCTGGGCTGGCCCCGGAGGCAACCTCCGGGGCCAGCCCAAGCGAGATTTCGTCGGCGGGCTTGGTCCTGACGTGGGGTTTGGGTTTCGCGTTCCAGCGCTCGACGCGGCCCTCGATGTCGGCGTCGAGTCCATGGACTGCGCGGTGGGTGCGGCGGCAGAGGTTGGGGCCGTGAGCTCGGCGAACCGACTATCCGGGCGCGCTCTCCCGCGCCAAGCGTTCGCGGCGCACGCCCTCCAGGTAGATCAGGGCGATCCCGATCAGCGCCCCCGGCACGGCGTACAGGATCACGCCGATGTCCGTCGCCTTTTCGCCGGGGACGCGCAGCGCGGAGACCCTCACGCCGTAGATGATCAGCCCGACTACGATCGAGCCGATCAGGGAGCCCACGAACGCGCCCACGATCCCGCCCCAGAAGCGGTCGGGTAGGAAGATCGTGAAGTGCCAGATCGCCAGGCCCATGATCACCCAGCCGAGCATTCCCATCAGCGCGACCTCCCGTGGCGTTTGTTGCGACGCCCGCCCGCCCGCCGGCTCTTCTGGCGCTGTTTGGGCTCTTCCTTGAGCACCAGGTCCTCGGGCGTGAGATCGGCCGCGGGGTCGCGCTCGGGCGCGGCGGGGGGCGCCGCCGTAGCGCTGCCGTCTGCCGTGCGGGCGCGGCGCCCGCCACCGTCCGCGGCCGGGCGGGTGGGGGTCTCATCCCCGTCGCCCTCGACGTCCAGGTCGCGCACCAGTTCCTGGAACTCGTCCCGCGAGAGCTGCTGGCCCGGCGCCTCCGGCGCGATCAGGCTCCCGCGCCGCGTGCGCCTGCGCTTCTGCACGGGCTCGATTTCGTCGGGCGCTCCCGTCGCGGTCGTCGCGTAGGCGGGCACCATCCCCAGTTCGCGCACGATCCGGGCCCGCCGCATGCGGTAGCCGGGCTCCCGTTCCTTCCAGTGTGTCAGCACCGGTGAGGCGATGAAGATCGACGAGTACGCGCCGGAGGCGATGCCGACCATCAGCGCGAACGCGAAGTTCTTGAGCGTTTCCCCGCCGAACAACAGCAGCGAGACCACCGGCAGCAGCGTGCAGAAGCTCGTCGCCAGGGACCTGGTGACCACCTCGGACATGGAGCGGTTGACGATCTGCGAGAAGGCGGCGCGGGGCATGCGCGGGACGTTCTCGCGTACTCGGTCGAACACGATGATCGTGTCGTAGAGCGAATAGCCGAGGATCGTCAGCAGCGCCGCCACCGTCGCCGTCGTGACTTCCCGGCCGGTCAGCGAATAGACGCCGGCGGTGATCAGGAGGTCGTGCATCAGGGCGATCAGCACCGGCACCGCGTACTTCCACTCGAAGCGCAGGGCGATGTAGGCGGAGATCACCAGCAGCGAGGCGATGATCGCGATCACCGCGCTGTTGGCGACCGTTTTGCCGAACGTCGGCCCGATCGAGGTCGAGGAGAAGTCCTTCGTGCCCGGCACGTTCGGACCGTTGCCGAACTTCGTGTTGAGCGCGGTCTGGACAGCGTTGACCTTTTCCGGACCGAGCGTCTTTGTCGAAATCTGATAGCCGTTGCCGCCGATGCTCGCGTTCGTGTATTTCTGCACCTCCGCGTCTGGATAGCCGGCGGCCTTCACCACCTTCGCCACTTCGGCCTCGGAGACGGGCTTGATGAACGCCGTCTGGATGCGCGTGCCCGACTTGAAGTCGATGCCGAAGTTCAGCCCCCGCCCGCCGATCGCCAGGGCGCCGATCAGCAGGATCGTGCCCGACAGCGAGAAGAACCACTTCGAGGCGCCCATGAAGTCGAACGTCCAGCCCTTCCCGCGTCGCGCAGCGCCGAGCGCCGCGGGGTGCGAGACGAACCGGGAGCGGCTCATCGCGCCCAGCGCCGCCTGCGTGGCGAGCACGGCCGTGAACAGCGACAGCAGCACGCCGATGCCCAGCATGAACGCGAACCCCTTGACTTCCGCGGTGGCGAGCGCGAACAGGATGAACGCCGTCATGAACGTCACCACGTTCGCGTCGACGATCGCCGCGAAGCCGTGCTTGTAGCCCGTGGCGATCCCCGAGATGACCGATCTGCCGCCGCGGATCTCCTCCTTGACGCGCTCGAAGATCACGATGTTCGCGTCCGCGCACACGCCGATCGTCAGGATCAGACCGGCGATCCCGGGCAGCGTCAGGGTGACCGGGATCAGCTTGACCAGCGCGAAGAAGTACGCCCCGTAGATCAGCAGGCCGCCCACTGCGATGAGGCCGAGGACGCGGTAGAAGAGCAGCAGGAACATGCACACCACCGCAAATCCCGCGATCATCGCGACCAGGCCCTGGTTGAGCGCCGTTTTGCCGAGCGTCGCCGAGACCTGCGATTTGGAGATCAGCGCGAGCTTGATCGGCAGTGCGCCCGATTGGAGCTCGTTGGCGAGGTTCTGGGCGGAGGTGATCGTGAACCCGCCGGAGATCTCAGAGCCGCTGGAGGCGTCGATCCCTTCCGGGTATTTCGTGAAGTCGATCGACGGGACGGTGATCAGCTGGCCGTCCAGCACCACCGCGAAGTGCTGCAGGGCCTCTTCCTTGGTGATCCCGGGCAGCTGGGCTTCCTGACCGCGGTGGGCGATTTCCTTGGTGACCCTTTCGAAGACGCCCTTGCCGCGCGAGGTGAAGCCAAAGGTGACGTCAGGCTGTCCGGTGGATTCGTCGTTGCTCTGAGTCGGGTTGGTGATGTCGGAGCCCGACAGCACCGGTTCGTCGTTGAGCACGTACCAGCTGTTGGGCGAGGGGTTGCTGACCTTGCCCGCGGCGCTTTCCACCGCGTGGGCCTCCACCAGCACGGTCCCGGGGTTGACGCGCACCGCCTTGAGCTGCGTGCCCTTGGGCTGCTTGGGGAGGTCGGAGCGCAGATTGTGTTCGGTTTCTTCGGGGCCCCGCACGACCCTTTCGTGCGCGGTGTCGAGCAGATACCAGCTGCCGTAGATACAGCCGTTCACCTGCTGCGGTGTGCAGCCAGGCCCGAGGGTCGTGTCGCCCTTGCGCAGGACCGCCGGCCGTTTGGCGGCGCGCAGGACCGCCTGGTACTCGGGCAGCCCCGCGGTCACCCCGCCGGGTCCATCGGCGGTCGTGTCACCGGTCACCGTGCCTTCGGTCGGCGCTGGCTGACCAGCCGGGCCGATCACGTTCGGCTCCCAGTCGTAGAACTGCAGCTGCGCGGTCTTGCCCACCTCTTCCTGAGCGCGCGTCGCGTTGCTCACGTCCGGCAGCGAGACAACGATTTCGTTGACGCCCGAGCGCTGGATTTCCGGCTGGGCCACCCCCAGCTGGTCGACACGCGTGCGCATGATGTTGATCGCGCGTTCGAGCGATTCGGGGTCCACCTTCGACTGCGCCGTCGGCCTGCCCTCGTAGACCAGCTCCACGCCGCCCTTCAGTTCGAGCCCGAGGCGCGTCTTTTTGGTGGCGATCGCCGCCGCCGACGCGGCGACCAGGCCGGCGACGATCAGGAGGATCAGCGTGTTGCGGCGGCGGTCGGTCATGGTCAGAAAGAGACTACTTATCCGGGGTCTATTTGTCGGGAGTCAGCACCAGCAACAGTCCGCCATCGTCATCGTAGGCGGGGAACATGTCCGCCTTCGCGCTGGCCGCCACGTCGCGTTCGCCGCTGACCTGGACCGGCACCTCCAGCGCGCGCACGCCCCACTCCAGAACGGTCGCCACGGGATCGTCGCCGTTGGCGAAGCTCAGGCCGAGCACCTGCTCGACGCGCTGGCCGATCACGTCTTCCTCCTCCAGGCCCGTGAAGGCGAAGGAGTTCTTCCCGCACCCCACCACGCGGCCCTCGCCGTCGCAGACGAAGAACGCCGCGTCGGGCGCCGGGTAGTAGTCGTCGAGCAGTTCGAACAGGAACGCGAACCCGCACTTTTCGCAGCCCTTGCGCTGGCGGGTGAAGCCGATGTTGCGATCCAGCTCGCTCGTGCGGTGACCGCAGTTTGGGCAGATGAACGGATGGGCCATGGTTTCCCTATACAGACTACGCAAGCAGGAGCGTGAAGGCCGCCGCCTGCGCTGAAAACCCGCCCCAGAGTCCCGGTGAGCCTCTCAGAATAGCGACTGTCCGATCGGCGCCGGGGGCTCTAGCCCGAGATGCTCGTACGCAGCCGGCGTGGCCGTCCTGCCGCGCGCGGTGCGCTTGATCAGCCCCTCCTGCAGCAGATACGGCTCATACACGTCCTCGATCGTGTCCTGCTCCTCTCCGACCGCCACCGCGAGCGTCGAGAGGCCGACCGGCCCGCCGGCGAACTTGGCGCAGATCGCGTTCAGGATCTCCCGGTCCAGGCGATCCAGTCCACGCTCGTCGACCTCCAGCATCTCCAGCGCCGCGTGCGCCGCCTGGGCCGTCACCACGCCCGCCATGCGCACCTCGGCGAAGTCGCGCACGCGCTTGAGCAGCCTGTTGGCCACCCGCGGCGTCCCCCTGCTGCGCGCGGCGATCGCGATCGCGCCGTCGTCCTCCAGCTCGATGTCGAGGATTCCCGCCGAGCGGCGCACGATGATCGCGAGCTCTGCCACCGCGTAGGGCTCCAGGCGCGCCTGGATGCCGAAGCGATCGCGCAGCGGCGTCGTCAGCAGGCCCGTGCGCGTCGTCGCCCCCACGAGCGTGAACGGCGGCAGCTCGAGCGTCACCACCCGCGCGCCCGCGCCCTGCCCGACCGTGATCGGCAGCCGGTGGTCCTCCATCGCCGGGTAGAACGTCTCCTCGAGCGCGTGCGCCAGCCTGTGGATCTCGTCCACGAAGAAAACGCTGCGCGGCTCCAGCGCGGTCAGAAACGCCGCGATGTCTCCCTTGCGCTCGAGCGCCGGTCCGGCGGTCTGCACGAACGGAACCTCCAGCTCGGCCGCCACGATCTGCGCGAGCGAGGTCTTGCCGAGCCCCGGCGGCCCGGCCAGCAGCAGGTGGTCGAGCGCGTCCCCGCGGGCGCTGCACGCCTCGATCGCCACCGCCAGCTGCTCGCGCAGCGTCTCCTGGCCGACGAACTCCTCCAGCCGGCGCGGACGCAAGGAGCGGTCGAGCTCGTCCTCGGCGACGAGATACGGGGTCTGGATGCGGGCCGCGGTCTCGCCTGCCTGCCTATGCCCGTCGGGGTGCGCCCCGACACGGGGTGTGCTCTTTAGAGTGCTCATCGGCTCACGAGGGGGCGCGCGCCAGGCGCAGCGCCTGGCCGATCAGCTCCTCGGCGGTGTCGCCATCCGCGCCGGAGAGCAGCTCCTGCGCCTCGCCCGGCGCGTAGCCGAGCTCGATCAGGCCTTCGCGCGCCAGCAGCCGCGGATCCTGTGCCGTGCCGCGGGCACGGCCTGCGACCGCCGTGCCCGCGAGGACGCGGGCGCGCCCTTCGACGGGGACGCCCACCTTCTCGCGCAGCTCGACGATGATCCGTTCGGCCGTGCGCTTGCCGATTCCCGGGACCGCCTGGAAGCGGGCGGCGTCGCCCGCCGCGAGCGCCCCGACCAGCTCTCGCGGCGGGCCCGCCGACAGCACCGCCAGGGCGACCTTCGGGCCGACCGCCTGGACGGACAGCAGCATCTGGAACAGGTCGCGCTCCTGCTCGGAGGCAAAGCCGTACAGCGTGAGCGCGTCGTCGCGCACGATCAGCTGCGTGTGCAGCGTCACCTGCTCGCCCACGGCCGGCACCTGACGCAGCGTCTCCGCGGACACCGCCGCGCGGTAGCCGACGCTCCCGCTGAGGATCACCACGTGATCGGTGCGGCGCACCGCGACCTCGCCCCGCAGCAGCGCGATCATGCGCCTGCACCCGCACCCTCGTGGGCACAGGCGAGCGCCGTCGCAAGCGGCGCGCAGTTGGCGTGGCATACCGCCACCGCCAGCGCATCGGCTGCGTGATCGGGCCGCGGCTGCTCGGGCAGCCCGAGCAGCGTCTTGACCATGCGCGCCACCTGATCCTTCTCCGCGCGCCCGCTGCCGCAGACCGCGCCCTTGACCTGCTGGGGGGTGTAGCCGGCGCACGGCACCCCGTGCTGGCCGGCCGCGAGCAGCACGACGCCGCGGGCTTGGCCGACGGCGAAGGCCGTGCGCACGTTCTGACCGAAGTACAGCTCCTCCAGAGCGACGGCGTCCGGTTCGTGCTCGTGCAGCAGAGCATCCACGGCCGCGTGGACCTCAGCCAGGCGCCGCTCCTGCGGCAGCTCCGCGCGCGTGCGGATCACGCCGCCGTCCAGCGCCAGCAGCCGGCCATCGCGACGGACCACCACGCCGAAGCCGGTGTTGGCCAGGCCGGGATCTATGCCGAGGACGATCACGGTCTGTGATTCTGCGCCCGCCATCGGACGCCTGCCTCCCGTACGCTGCGCCGTGATGGGCGCCGAGCAGATCGACTTCGCCGCCGAGGGCCTGCTCGACGGGTTGGACGGCGAGGCGCGCACGGAGCGCCTGGCCCTGCTCGAACAGCTCGCCGGCGAAGGCGTGCCGCTGTCCGAGCTGCGCCGCACGACGGCCAGCGGCACGGTCATCTTCCTGCCGGCCGGCCGTGTGCTCGTGGGCAGCGAGCGATACACCCTCGCAGAAGCGGCAGAGCTGAGCGGGGTGGAAGCGGACCTCCTCGTGGCCGCGCGCCGCGCGATGGGGCTTCCCATCCCCGACCCCGAGGAAGCGCTCTACACGCAGGCCGATGTCGAGTCCGGCGCGAGGATCGTGCTGGCGCGCGAAGCCGGCATCTCCGACGAGGAGATCCTCGATCTCCTGCGTGTGCTCGGCCGCGGCCTCTCCCAGGCCGCCGAGAGCCTGCGGCTGCTGACGCTGAAGCTCGTCCTCGAGCCCGGGATGAGCGAACGCGACCTCGCCGGCCGCTACGGCCAGGCCGCCGCCCGGCTCTACCCGCTCGTCGACCCGATGATCAGCAACGTGCTCGCCCTGCACCTGCGCCACACAGCCCAGAGCGAGGTGATCAACGCCCTCGAGCGCCGCGGGGGGCGCCTGCCCGGGTCGCGCGAGGTGGTCGTGTGCTTCGCCGACCTCATCGGCTTCACCCGCCTCGGGGAGGAAGTCCCCCCGGAAGAGCTCGGGCGCCTGGCGCTCCATCTCGAAGCCCTCGCCAGCGACGTCGCGGAAGCGCCCGTGCGGCTCGTCAAGACGATCGGCGACGCGGCCATGCTCGCCTCCGCGGAGCCCGAGCCGCTGCTCGACGCCGCCCTCAAGCTGATCGACGCCGCGGACGCCGCGGGCGAGGACTTCCCCCAGCTGCGCGCCGGCGCGGCCCGCGGGCTCGCCGTGCCGCGCGCCGGCGACTGGTTCGGGCGGCCCGTCAACCTCGCCAGCCGCATCACCCAGGTCGCCCGCCCGGGGAGCCTGCTGGCCGAGCGCGAGGTGCGCGAGTCCACGCGCGAGGCCTACCAATGGTCCTACGCGGGCGAGCGGCGCCTGCGCGGCATCCGCGAGCCCGTCTCCCTGTTTCGCGCGCGCCGGCTGCCGCCTGAGCCGCAGGGTGTCTAGCCGTAGTTCGCGGCGCCCGATTGCGCGGCGCCCGACCCGTTGGCGCTCGCCGCTCCCACGGGCTCGTCCGCTGCATCCCACATCCGCCAGGGAGCCCTGCCGGAGGCCCACAGGTCGTTCAGAGCGATCGCGTCCTTGTAGGTGTCCATGCACTCCCAGAAGCCCTCGTGCCGGCGCGCCCGCAGCTCACCCGCCGCGGCCAGCCGCTCCAGCGGGGCGCGCTCGAGCACGCTGTCGCCGTCCAGGTAGTCCAGGACGCCCGCGCCGAAGCAGAAGAAGCCGCCGTTGATCCAGTGCTCGGACGTCGGCTTCTCGCGGAAGCCCGTCACCCGGCCATCGTCGGCCAGCTCGGTCACCCCGAACTGCAGCCGGGGCCTGACCACGGTCATGCTCGCGAGCGCGCCATGCCCGCTGTGGAACGCCAGCAGCGCGTCCAGATCGATGTCCGCGACACCGTCCGCGTAGGTGACACAGAAGAGCTCCTCCCCCGCCAGGCGTGGCTCCAGCAGCTTGATCCGGGCGCCGGTCTGCGTCTGCAGGCCCGTGTCCACACACTCCACGCTCACGCCCGGCGGCCACTCGTGCGTGGCGACGAACCGCTCGATCAGCTCGCCCCGGTACCCGGTCGCCAGCAGGAAGCGGCGAAAGCCCTGGACCGCGTACAGCTGGATCACGTGCCACACGATCGGCATCCCCCCGATCTCCACGAGCGGCTTGGGGATCGCCTGTGTGCGCTCCCGTAGCCGGGTGCCGCGCCCGCCGCAGAGGATCACCACCGAAGGCCGCGCCGCGACGGGCCGGCTCGGGCCGCTAGCCCGCGACACGCTCGAGCACGTCGGCGGACACGTCGAAGTTGGCGTGCACGGCGCTGACGTCGTCGCTCTCTTCCAACGCCTCGATCAGCCTCATCAGCCTGCCGGCCTGGGCCTCGTCGATCGGCACGACGCTCGACGGCCGGTAGACCATCTCGGCGCTCTCCATCTCGACGCCCGCCTCCTCCAGCGACTTGCGCACACGCCCGAAGTCTGGCGGCTCCGTGATCACCTCGAAGACGTCCTCGTCGGTGATGATGTCCTCGGCGCCGGCCTCCACCGCGATCATCAGCTCGTCTTCGGAGTAGCGCTCGCCGTCGATCACGATCGTGCCCTTCTTGTCGAACAGGTAGGCAACCGAGCCGGGCTCGCCGAGGTTGCCACCGTTCTTGGAGAAAGCGTGCCTGACGTCAGCGCTGGTGCGGTTGCGGTTCTCGGTCAGCGCCTCGACGAGCACGGCGACGCCGCCGGGGCCGTAGCCCTCGTACAGCACGCTCTCGATCGCGTCCGCCTCGCCGCCCTCGCCGGTGCCCTTGGCGACCGCGCGTTCGATGTTGTCCTTCGGCATCGACGCTTCCTTGGCCTTGCGGATGGCCAGATCCAACGCCGGGTTGCCGACCGGGTCGCCGCCGCCGTCGCGTGCGGCGACTGTGATCGCCCGCGTCAACTTCGAGAACTGCGCGCCCCTGCGCGAGTCCACGATCGCCTTCTTGTGCTTGATGCTCGCCCACTTGGAGTGCCCCGACATATCCGCAAGTCTACGAGTCGGCCACGTCCCGCCGTCGCCAGGGGGCCGGGCGGGCGGGCTCGTGGGCACGTAGGATGCGCGGGCGCATGACCGCCGCGCCCCCGCCCGACATCTTCAAGGCCTACGACATCCGCGGCCTGCACCCGCAGCAGATCGACGGCGACGTCGCCGAGCGGATCGGCCGTGCTTTCGCGCACGTGCTCAGCGGGCTGGCGGGCAAGCCCGTCTCGGAGCTGCGGGTGGGCCTCGGGCGGGATATGCGCCTGAGCGCGCCCGAGCTGGCGGCGCGCTACCGCGAGGGCCTGCTGGCGGAGGGCGTGCACGTCATCGACGCCGGTCAGGTGGGCAGCGAGATGCTGTACTTCCTGGTCGGCTCGCGCGAGCTGGACGGCGGTCTGATGTGCACCGCCTCGCACAACCCCAAGGCCTACACCGGCGCCAAGCTCGTGCGCGAGGGGGCGATCGCGCTGTCCGGCGATACCGGCATCCAGGACATCCGCCGCGAGATCGAGGATGAGATGGGGCTGGACGCTGGCGCGCCGGCCGGGCGTGCGCAGGCCGCTGGGCAACGGGGCACCGTCGAGGAGCTCGACCTCTACGAGGAGTTCCAGGCGACGGTCCTGCGCTTCATCGACGCCGAGGCCGTGCGCTCGGCACCCCGGCGTCTGAAGGTCGTCTTGGACGGGGGCAACGGGATGGCCGGCCCGATGGTCGGGCCGGTGCTCGAGCGCCTGGACCTCGAGCTGATCGAGAACTACTGGACCCCGGACGGCAACTTCCCCGACCACGAGCCCAACCCACTGCTGCCCGAGAACCGGCGGCTGATCATCGAGCAGGTCCGCGACACGGGCGCCGACCTGGGGATCGCGTGGGACGGCGACGCGGACCGCTGCTTCTTCATCGACGACACCGGCGCCTTCGTGGACGGCGACTTCCTCACGGCCCTGCTCGCCGAGTCGCTGCTGCGCAAGCACCCGGGCGAGGCGATCCTGTACGACGTGCGCGCCTCCCGCGCCGTGCCCGACACGGTCGAGCGAGCCGGCGGCACCCCGTACATGAACCGCGTCGGCCACGCCTTCTTCAAGACGCGCATGCGCGCCGAGGGCTCCCTCTTCGGAGGCGAGGTCTCCGGGCACTACTACTTCCGCGACTTCTACTGCGCGGACTCCGGCACGATCCCCGCGCTGCTCGTGCTCGATCTGCTGTGCCGCGAGGGCAGGCGCATGTCCGAGCTGCTGGCCCCCTACCACGAGCGCTACTTCATCTCCGGCGAGGTCAACTCCGAGGTCGCCGACCCCGCCGCCAAGATGGACGAGATCGGCGCGTACTACTCCGACGCCCGTCAGAACCACCTCGACGGGATCTCGATCGACTACGAGGACTGGCACTTCAACGTGCGGCCCTCCAACACCGAGCCGCTGCTGCGCCTGTGCCTGGAGTCGCTGGTCTCGCCCGAGGACATGCAGCGACGCCGCGACGAGGTCCTCGGGCTGATCCGCTCGTGAGCGAGGCGGAGGAGACCCGCGAGCGCGAGCAGCGCGAGCAGCGCGAGGCGCTGGCGCTCGCGGCGGACGCCGGCATCCACCGCCTGGCGATCCCCACCCCGTTCATGGTCGGCCGCGTGAACGCCTACCTGATCGAGGACTCGCCGCTCACGCTCGTCGACTCCGGCCCGAACTCCGCCAAGGCGCTCGACGAGCTCGAGCAGGCGCTCGCGGCCCGTGGGCACGCGGTCGAGGACATCGAGCTGCTGGTCGTCACCCACCAGCACATGGACCACTTCGGGCTGGCCGCGATTCTCGCGCGCCGCTCCGGCGCCGAGGTGGCGGCGCTCGAGGGCCTGGCGCCTTTCCTCGCGAGCTATGGCCACCAGACCGACCTCGAAGACCAGTTCGCCGAGCGCCTGATGCTGCGACACGGCATCCCACCCGAAATCGTGACCGCCCTGCGCGCCGTGTCCGCGGGCTTTCGCGCCTGGGGCTCGGCGGTCGAGGTGACCCGGCCGCTGGCCGACGGCGCCGAGCTGCGCCTGCGCGACCGCACGCTGCGCGTGCTGCACCGTCCCGGTCACAGTCCCTCGGACACGGTCTTCCTCGACGACCGATCGGAGATCGGCCAACCCTCGATCCTGCTCGCCGCCGACCACCTGATCGCGCACATCTCATCCAACCCCCTGCTCGCGCGCCCGCTGGACGCGGACGAGGAATACGACGGACCCCGCCCGCGGGCGCTGATCACCTACATGAACTCGCTGGAGAAGACGCGCGCGATGGAGTCTCGCTCGTGCTGCCAGGTCACGGGCGGCCGATCACCGACCACGTGGCGTTGATCGACGAGCGCTTCCGCCTGCACCAGCGGCGCGCCGAGAAGATGCGCCGCCTGATCGCCTCCCAGCCGCGAACCGCGCACGAGATCGCCCAGGAGCTGTGGGGCAACGTCGCCGTCACCCAGGCCTACCTCACGCTCTCGGAGGTGCTCGGCCACGTCGACCTGCTGCTGCGCGACGGGCAGGTGGTCGAAGACGAGCGGGACGGTGTGGTGCGCTTCCGGCCGGCGTAATCGCGCCGGGCCTCCGTTTGGCGATCCTCTGTGCCGTCCGCTTCGCCAGCCGCCGCACGGCCTCCCGCGCGGGGTCGATGCCGTGCGATAAACTCAATATCGTCGACTATCTAAGTGCAGAAAGCGCCTTGCGCCTGTTCTCGTTTCCCAATCCCGTCAACGAGGTCTCCGCTCGGCTGGTCGCCGGCGGCGTCGTGCTGCTGAGCGCGCTGACGATCGTCCTGCAGCAGCCTTGGCTCACCGCGCTCATCGCATACGGCTTTCTCGCGCGTGTGGCGAGCGGCCCCACGCTGAGCCCGCTCGGTCAACTGGTCACGCGCGTGATCGTGCCGCGCTTGCCCCTCGCCGCCAGGCCGGTTGCCGGCCCGCCCAAGCGCTTCGCGCAGGCGATCGGCGCGACGCTGTCCGTCGCGGCGGCGGTGCTGGCGTTGGCGCTCGGTCTGGACACCGCGGCGTATGTCGTGCTCGGGGTACTGATCGTGGCCGCCACGCTCGAGTCGGTGTTCGGCCTGTGCCTCGGCTGCAGGGCGTTCGCGCTGCTGATGCGCGCCGGGGCGATACCGCCCCAGGTTTGCCAGCGGTGTGCGAACATCGCAGCAGAGCTGCGCGAGCCCGCGTGAGCGAAGATCCTCCGAGCGGGGAACGCACCGATGCTGTTCAAGCAGATCACACACGACGACCTCGGCTGCGCCTCGTATCTGATCGGGGACGAGAAGGCCGGGGTGGCGGCGGTCGTGGACCCGCGCTTCGAGATCGACGAGTACCTCGAGCTGGCCCGCTACCGCGGCGTGAACATCGCGCACGTGCTCGAGACCCACAACCACGCCGACCACGTGTCCGGGCACGGACGGCTGGTGGCGGCCACCGGCGCGCGAATCCACGTTCACCGCGCCGCCGAGCCCGACTACGAGCACGAGCCGTTCGACGACGGCTGGGAGCTGCGCCTTGGATCGCTGACCGTGCGCGCGCTGCACACCCCGGGCCACCGCCCCGAGCACACGGCGTTCCTGCTGATCGACACCGATCGCAGTGCCGAGCCATGGGCGGTGCTGAGCGGGGACAGCCTGTTCGTCGGAGACGTCGCCCGCACCGACCTGGCGATCGAGAAGGCGCTCGGCGCCCGCCAGATCTTCGCCTCGGTGCACGGCAAGCTGCTCACCCTGCCCGACGACTGCGAGCTGTGGCCCGCCCACCTGGGCGGCTCGATGTGCGGGGGCGCCGGCATGGACGTGAAGGTCTGCTCAACGATCGGCTTCGAGCGGCGGCACAACCCCAGGCTCGCGATCGAGGACGAGGAGGAGTTCGTGGCGCAGTCGCTGGCCAGGCTCGGGCCCCAGCCGCCAAACTTCGAGAAGATCGTGGCGCTCAACCGCGGGCCGCTGCTGACCAGTGGCGTGGAGGTGCCGGCGCTGTATCCCCACCAGGTGCAGCTCAGGCGCGAGGAGGGGGCGCTGCTTGTGGACGTGAGGACCGACCTGCAGTTCGACGACGTGCACATCCATGGTTCGATCTGCATCCCCTCGTTCACCTCGGGCTTCGGCTCCAAGCTCGCGTGGCTGGCCGATCACGACCAGGAGGTCGTGTTCATCGGTCGCGACGACGCCGACGGGCGCCGCGCCGCGAAGCTCGCCGTGGCGGTGGGCGTGCGCAACATCGCAGGCCTGCTGGCGGGAGGGATGACCACCTGGCGCCAGGAACGCCACCAGGCCGACCACACCGACCGGGTCGCGGCGCCCGAACTGCGCGGCTGGCTGGCCAAGGAACCCGACCTACAGCTGCTGGACGTGCGCGAGCGCCACGAGTGGGACGCGGGTCACGTGCCGGGGTCGGTGTTCACCGCGTGGCACGACATCACCGGGATTCCCCCGGGGATCGACCCCACCCGGCCGATCGCCACGATCTGCGCCGGCGGCGTCCGGGCTGCCACGGCCGCCAGCCTGCTCAAGTACCACGGAGCACACGACGTGATCCACGTCGTCGACGGCGGCGTCCCCGCGCTCGCAGGCGCCGGCGTGCAGCTGGAGTCGAGCCCCGAGCCGCCCGCCGGGGTGCTCGCCTAGCTTTCGCGCTCGATCTCCGCCAGGTGCGCGACGTTGGCCATGTCGTCAGCCTCGACACCGGGCGCAGCGGCGAACCACGCGTCGAGGATCTCGCCCAGCTGCGCCTGCGAGGTCGTGCGCAGGCTGAGCGCGAGCACGTTGGCGTCGTTCCATCTGCGGGCGCCCTGCGCCGTCTGCGCATCCGAGCACAGCGCCGCGCGCACGCCGTCGACCTTGTTCGCGGCGATCGCCGCGCCGGTGCCGGTCCAGCAGCAGACGATCCCCTGCTCGGCGCGCCCCGCGGCCACGTCGCGTGCGACCGCCTCCGACGCCCACGCCCAATCGTCGCGCTCGCCCTCGGTCAGCGCGCCGTGCGCGAGCGCGTGGAGACCGCGGCGCTCCAGCTCTGCGACAAGCGCGCCCGCGATCCCGGTCAGCTCGTCGGCGGACACCGAGATGCGCATCAGCGGCCCTCCCCCACCTCGCGCACCGGCTCCCTCTCCTTCACCCACCCCAGGAACAGCCGGTGCAAGCGGTCGTCGGCACCGAGCTCGGCGTGGAAGGACACCGCGAGCATCCTGCCCTGACGCGCGGCCACGGCGCGGCCGTCGACCTCGCCGAGGATCTCCACGTCGGGTCCGTGCTCGGCGATCCACGGTGCACGGATGAAGATGCCGCGGATCGGAGGACCTTCGAGACCGCGCAGCTCCACGTCAGCCTCGAAGCTCCTGATCTGGCGCCCGAATGCGTTGCGCTCGGCGCGCATGTCCATCAGGCCGAGGTGGTCGCGGTCGAGCATGATCAGCCCCGCGCACGACCCGAGAATCGGCGTGCCGCTCGCCGCCAGCGCGCGCAGCGGCTCGGCCAGCCCCTCGCGCGCGATCCCGAGCGTCATCGTCGTCGACTCGCCGCCCGGTAGCACCAGTCCGTCGAGGCCCTCCAGGTCGGCCGGCACGCGCACCTCGCGCGTGTCCGCGCCGAGCCCGCGCAGCATCCGCTCGTGTCGGTGAAAGCCGCCCTGCAGCGCCAGCACGCCCACCACCGGCTTCGTCGGCGGTGCCGGCGGCGCGTCGTCACCAGCCACGTTGGGCGAGGAGCTGCTCGTCCCCGAGCTTGGAGCTCTCGAGGCTCGCCATCGCCGTGCCGAGGCCACGCGAGGCCTGGGCCACCCGCTCGGGGTCCTGCCAGTGGGTCGTGGCCTCCACGATCGCCCGCGCCCGCGTCGGCGGGTCCTCGGACTTGAAGATCCCCGAGCCGACGAACACGCCTTCGGCGCCGAGCGCCATCATCAGCGCCGTGTCGGCGGGCGTGGCGATGCCGCCGGCGCAGAACAGCACCACCGGCAGGCGTCCCTGTGCGGCCACTTCGCGCACGAGATCCAGCGGAGCGCCGAGCTCCTTGGCCGCGGACGCCGTCTCGTCGGAGCCGAGCGTCGCCAGGCGGCGGATTTCGCCGGTGATCTGGCGCATGTGGCGCACCGCCTCGACGATGTCGCCGGTGCCGGCCTCGCCCTTGGAGCGGATCATCGCCGCGCCCTCGCCGATGCGGCGCAGCGCCTCGCCGAGGTTGGTCGCGCCGCACACGAACGGGACCTTGAAGTCCCACTTGTCGATGTGGTTGGCCTCGTCCGCCGGCGTGAGGACCTCCGACTCGTCCACGTAGTCGACCTCCAGCGCCTCCAGCACACGGGCCTCCATGAAGTGACCGATTCGCGCCTTGGCCATCACGGGGATGCTGACCGCCTCTTGGATGCCGGCGATCATCTCCGGGTCCGACATGCGCGCCACACCGCCGTCCCGGCGGATGTCCGCCGGCACACGCTCGAGCGCCATCACCGCTGAGGCGCCCGCGTCCTCGGCGACCTTCGCCTGCTCGGGGGTGACCACGTCCATGATCACGCCGCCCTTGAGCATCTCGGCCAGGCCCGCCTTGACCCCGAATGTCGCCTCGTCACGCATGCCTTTAGTTTGACAGGCCGTCCCGGCGGCGAGGGCGCGGATCAGGCGAGCGCCCGTCCGAACACGATCCGCGGCTCCCCGGATACCGAGTAGCCGGCGACCTCGCTCGCGCTGAAGCCGAGTGCCCGATGGAAGGCCACAGACGCGGCGTGCCCTGGGCTCGTGATCGCCTTCAGCGCTGTGGCGCCGCGCGTGCGTGCGAGCGACTCGAACTCCTCATACAGCACTCGCGCCAGGCTGCGTCAGCGATCGCTGTCGTGGACGGCCACGACGTGGATGTAGCCGACGTGCGCGGGGCTCACGAACCCAAGCAGATAGGCGATCGGGTGAACGCACCGTCGTGGATGACGAGTGCCGTCTCGCCGAACTCGTGCATATACAGCGCGTGGTGCAGGCCCGCGGTGTCGCGATCCCCCGAGTAGTCGCTGAGCGAGGCGACTATCGTCTGCAGATCCTCAATCCTCGCCCTGCGAATGGCGCCCGCCTGCGCGTCTCCGTTCATCCTCGTGCACTGAGTGCGGGCGGCTTAGCGCCCGCAGCCGCCGCTAGTGCCGCTGCGCGGTGAAGGTCTCCACGTAGCATTTGTTGACTTTCCCGTGCAGGGACTGCTCGACCGTGCCTGTCACCTTCGAGCCGGAGACCTTGCCGAACACGCGCCCGGGCTCGTGTTCGCCGTTGGCAATGCTGAGCGAGAGGTCCTTGCCAAAGCTGCCGCCCGCACCGATCGTCAAGCTGGCGGGCGCGGCCGTGAGCCCGGGACCGCCGCCGGGTCCGCATTTGCCGTTGTAGCCGAGAGTCGCGTTGAAGTGAGTGATCGTCTTCTTGTTGGCGCTGATGGTCAGCGTCACCGGCCCGCCCTCGGAGGTGACGCCGGAGTATTTCCCGGCTTTCACGGCGGCAACCGCGAGCGCAGCGCCGAAGAGGAGCGTGCTCGCGAGCAATGCCGCGAGAACGCTGCCGGAACGGGCGAGGACTTGAAAACGACGACGGCTGGATGGCGCGATCATCTCTCGGCTCCTGTTCGGTGATGGACGCCAGGAGCCTACGCGCGCCAAAGATGCCGCGCCGCCCAGCCGAGCCAAGCGTCACTTCAGCCGGAACGCCTTGATGCGATCGTCGTACTGGGCGGTGTCCTGGGCGTAGACGCCGTAGGCGAGCGCTTGGATGATGCTGAGCAGCGCCGTGTGCGAGCGCACGTAGGCGGGGCTGTTGGAGGAGTAGTACAGCTTGATCTGGGCGAGCTTGGCCACCTCCGAGAGGGTCGCGTCGGTGATCGCCGCGGTGCGCGCCTGGCGGTGGCGGGCGAGCTTCATGGCTCGCACAACCAGGGGGTGCGGGCGCCCCGCGGAGAGCCCGATGACGAGCGTCGCGTCGTCGATGCGCCCGAGGCGGCTGAGGGCCTCCTGCGAGGGGCTGGCGACGACGTCGACACGAAGATCCAACAGCATCAGCAGGTGGCGCAGGTAGCTGGCGAAGAACGCCATCTGGTCGGTGCCGGCGACGAGCACCTTCTCGGCGGCCACGATCGCGTCGATCAGGGCGTCGACCGAGCTGCGCGAGACCTTGCGGGCGGTGTCCTCGACGTTGAGGTGGTCGGCGGCGAGCGCTGCCTCGAACTCGTTCTGGTCGAGCGAGAACAGGGGCGTGGAGCCGTTCGTGGTCCCGTTCTTGGCGGCCTTGGCGTTGACGCGCCGATATTCCTCGCGCGCGGCCGCCTGCAGCTCCGGAAACCCCTCGAAGCCGAGCGCCTGGGAGAAGCGCACGACGGTGGAGCTCGATGTGTTGGCGCGGCGCGCCAGCTCCTCGGCGGTCTGGAAGGCGGCCTCGTCGAGATGGTCGACTATGTACTGGGCGACGTCCTTCTGGGAGCGCGAGCACTCGTCGAAGCGCGCCTGGATGTACTTGGACAGGCTCTGGTGCTCGCTCGTGCCGTTCACCGGCGCCGGCGCACGTTCGGCGCTCTTGGTGGCGACGCGCTCGGCGGCCTTGGTGGCGACACGCTCGGCGGCCTTGGTGGCGACACGCTTCATCGGCGCTCTTGTTCGACGTATCCGGTTCGCACTCCTCCCCGGTAGGGTCATGCGTGCATGAGGCGCAGCCTGTTCGAGGACGTCCACGAAGACTTCCGCGCGAGCTTTCGCACCTTCCTGGAGCGCGAGGTGATCGGCGAGGAGGGCCGCTACGGCGAGTGGGAGCGGGCCGGGATCGTCCCCAGGGAAGTGTTCGCGCTGGCCGGCCGCGGCGGCTTCCTGGCCATGGCCGTGCCCGAGGCATATGGCGGGGCGGGCGCGGAGGACTTCCGTCTGAACCTGGTCATCGGCGAGGAGACACAGCGGGCGGGCGTGGGCAGCGTGGGGCTGGGAATGTCGGTGCACACCGACATCTGCCTCCCGTACTTCCTGACCTACTGCACCGAGCCCCAGCGTCAGCGCTGGCTGGGAGGGATCGCCTCGGGCGAGCTGATAACCGCGATCGCGATGACCGAGCCGGGGATGGGCTCGGACCTGGCGGCGATGTCCACGAGCGCCAGGCGCGAGGGCGAGCACTACGTGGTCAACGGCGCCAAGACCTTCATAACCAACGGCATCAACGCCGACCTGGTGATCGTGGCGGTCAAGACCAGCGAGGGCGGGCACCAGAACCGCCATCGCGGCATCAGCCTGCTGGTGGCGGAGCGCGGGATGGAGGGCTTTCAGCGCGGGCGCAACCTGGAGAAGATCGGCCAGCACGCCCAGGACACCGCCGAGCTGTCCTTCACCGACGTGCGCGTGCCGGTCGAGAACCTGCTCGGGCAGGAGGGCGAGGGGTTCCGCTACCTCGTCTCGAACCTCCCCCAGGAGCGCCTGTCGATCGCGGCCTCGGCGGTGGCCGCCGCGGAGGCGGCGCTGGGGTGGACGCTCGACTACGTCCGCGAGCGCAAGGCCTTCGGCCAGCCGATCGGCTCCTTTCAGGCCTCGCGCTTTACGCTCGCCGAGCTGCACGGCGAAGTGGAGATCGGACGCGTGTACGTCGACCGCTGCGCCCAGGCGCTGAACGAAGGCGAGCTCACGCCCGAGCAGGCCGCCACCGCCAAGTGGTGGGCGACCGACCTGCAGGGCCGCGTGGTCGACCGCTGCCTGCAGCTGTTCGGCGGCTACGGCTACATGCTCGAGTACCCGATCGCCCGCGCCTTCGCCGACGCGCGCGTCACGCGCATCTACGGCGGCGCCAACGAGATCATGAAGGAGATCGTCGGGCGCTCGCTGGGGCTGTAGGGAGGTGGAGCTCGCCTGTCCCCGCGTGCTCCGCGCCGCGGGCTGAGCGCAGACTCCCTCCAGCCGGGCTCCGGGTCTGAGCCCCACAGCGCGATGCGGCGTAGGATCTCCCCGGCGATGGCGGGGCCGGCGCTTTACCTGTTCAGCAGCGGCACACTCGGGCTGGGGGGAATCGAGGTGCCCGTGCCGTTCTATCTGATCCGCCATCCCCAGGGGGACGTCGTCGTAGACGGCGGCAATCCGCTCGCAGTCGCCCGCGACCCTCATGCGCATTGGGGCCGGCTCGCGGACATATTCGAGGTGCACATGACCGAGGAGCAGCACTGCGCCGCCCAGTTGCGTCAGCTCGGCGTCGCGCCCGCGTCGGTCCGCCAGGTCGTGCAAACACACCTGCACATCGATCACACCGGTGCGCTCGGCCACTTCCCGGCCGCCGGGATCGTCGTGCACGCCGCGGAGCTCGACAGCGCGCGCACGGGGAAGCAGCCCCTCGCCCGCGGCTATGTCAGCGCGGACTTCGAGCAGCCAGGGCTCGACTGGCATGCGTTCGCCGGCGAGCTCGACCTGTTCGCAGACGGCACCTTGCGGCTGCTGCCGACACCGGGGCATTCCGCGGGCCACCTCTCGCTGCTGCTCACCCTGGAGCGGACCGGCCCCGTTCTCCTCACGGCCGACGCCGTCGACAATCGCGCGCAGTGGGAAGGCTCCCAGCCCCCGCGCGCGCTGCATTCCGCGGAGGACGCCGAGCGCTCCCGCGAGCGGCTCCGCGAGCTCGCGCGGGAGCTCGATCCGCTGCTCGTCTTCGGGCACGATCCCGAGAACTGGTCACAGCTCGAGCACGCGCCCGACTGCTACGACTGAGACTGCGCGTCCGCTTCATCGCGCCACCGTGTCGGGCGCCGAGGGACCGGCGGCCTCGACCCCCAGCTCCCTCGCCAGCTCCACGAAGTAGTCGAGCGAGCGCGGGTTCGCCAGCGAGTCCGCGCTCGCCGCCTGGCGCGGGTCGGTGCCCATCAGGATGCGCTTGACCGGGACCTCCAGCACCTTGCCCGACAGCGTGCGGGGCACCTCCTGAATCTGGCGGATGTCGTTGGGCACGTGCCGCGGCGAGCAGTCCTCGCGGATGCGCCGCTTGATCTGCGCCGCCAGCTGCTCGTCGAGGACGACGCCATCGCGCAGCACCACGAACATCACCATCCACAGCTCCGGTGGTTGGCCGTCGATCCCCGGCCGCGGCACATCCACGACGAGCGCGTCGAGCACCTCCGGCACGGCGCTCGCGGCGCGGTAGATCTCGCTCGTGCCCATGCGCACGCCCATGCGGTTGATCGTCGAGTCCGAGCGCCCGTAGATCACCGCGCCGCCGCGCGGCGTGATGCGGATCCAGTCGCCGTGGCGCCACACGCCCGGGAACATCGCGAAGTAGCTCTCGCGCAGGCGCGAGCCGTCGTCGTCCCCCCACAGGAACAGCGGCATCGACGGCATCGGCTCGGTGATCACCAGCTCGCCCACCTCGTCCTCCACGCTGCGGCCGCGCTCGTCCCACGCCTGCACCGCGCAGCCGAGCGCCCGGCATTGCAGTTCGCCCTCGTACACCGGCAGCAGCGGGCAGCCCGCCACGAACGCCGTGCACACGTCCGTGCCGCCGCTCGTCGAGAACAGCCACACGTCCTCCTTGACGTGCTCGTACACCCAGTGGAAGCTCTCAGGCGTCAGCGGCGAGCCCGTCGCCCCGATCGCGCGCAGCGCGCTCAAGTCGTAGTCGCGTCCCGGCTCGACGCCAGCCTTCTCGCAGCTCGCCAACAGGCCCGGGCTGACGCCCATGCACGTGATTCCCGCGCGCTCGGCCAGCTGCCACAGCACGTTCAGGTCAGGGTGTGCCGGACTGCCGTCATACAGAACGATCGCCGCATCCGAGAGCAGGCAGCCGACCAGGAAGTTCCACATCATCCAGCCCGTCGTCGTGAACCAGAACATGCGGTCGCCAGCGCGCAGGTCCAGGTGCAGGCGCTTCTTCAGCTGCTCCAGCAGGATGCCGCCGTGTCCGTGCACGATCGCCTTCGGCAGCCCCGTCGTGCCCGACGAGTACAGCACCCACAGCGGGTGATCGAACGGCACCTGCTCGAAGCTGGCGACGGAGCCCTCGCCGGAGGTCAGCAGCTGATCCCAGCTGATGGCGCTGCGCACGCCGCTCCCGCCGCCGAAGGCGGCCTCATCAAAAGCCCCACCCGCCAGATACGGCAGCCCGACCACGTGCTCGACCGTGGGCAGCTCCTCGAGGATGCGCCGCACGTTGGCGCTGCGCTCGAAGTCCTTGCCGCCGTGCCGGTAGCCGTCGACCGTGAGCAGCACCTTGGGCTCGATCTGGGAGAAGCGGTCGATCACGCTGCGCGCGCCGAACTCGGGCGCCGCGCTCGACCAGACCGCGCCGATGCTCGCGCTCGCCAGCAACGCGATCAGCGTCTCCGGGATGTTCGGCATGTACGCCACCACGCGGTCCCCGCGCGTGACCCCCAGGGCGCGCAGGCCGCCCGCGGCCGCGGCCACCTGCGCGGTCAGCTCGCCCCAGGTCAGCTCGTCGAGCCCGCGCAGCTCCGAGCAGTGGAGCACCGCCACCTGCCGCGAGCGATCGACGCCGGCGCCCACGCTGCCCCGGCCGGGGCCGCCCTGGGCGGGCGGGGGGAGCACCCCCTGCGGGGGCGCAGGCAGGCCCGCGAGCATGTTCTCGGCGTAGTTGAGCTCGGCGCCGTCAAACCACTGCGCGCCGGGCATCTGATGCGAGCCCAGGACGCGCTCATAGGGCCTGGACGCGCGCACGCCGCAGAACTCCCAGATGCTCGCCCAGAAGTCCTCCAGCTCATCGACCGACCACCGCCACAGCTCGTCGTAGCCGGCGAACTGGTGCCCGCGACGCTCGCCGGCCCAGTCCATGAAGCGCGTCATCTCCACGTTCCGCAGCCGCTCGGGCGAGGGCTCCCACAGGGGCTGCTGGCGGGCCGCGCTGGACATGCGGGTATTCTCGCGGTTTGTGAGCCTGCCGGGGTTGCGCGAGGAGTTTCCCGTCCTGGGCACCCTCGCGTACCTGAACGCGGGCACCGACGGGCCGCTGCCGGCACGCGCGGTGGACGCGGCCGGGCGGGAGCTCGCGCGCGAGCTCGGCGAGGGCCGCTGGCAGGCGCACTTCGAACGCCGCGGCGAGCTCGCGGGCAGGCTGCGGGCCGCCTACGCGGCGGCGCTCGGCGCCGACGCGGCCGACGTCGCGCTCACCACCTGCACGACCGAGGGGATGGCGCAGACGATCGGCGGCCTGCAGCTCGGCCGGGGAGAGGAGATCCTGACCAGCGACGAGGAGCACCCGGGGCTGCTCGGCGCGCTGTCGGCCGCGCGCGAGCTGCGCGGCGTGGAGGTCCGCGAAGTCCCGCTGCGGGAGGTGGCGAACGCGGTCGGCCCGCGCACGCGTCTGGTGGCCTGCTCGCACGTCGGCTGGATGAGCGGCTCGCTGGCGCCGCCCGAGCTCGCCGAGCTCGACGTTCCCGTGCTGCTCGACGGCGCCCAGGGGGTCGGCGCGATCGCGGTGGACGTGCGCGCGCTCGGCTGCGACGCGTACGCGGGCGCCGGGCAGAAGTGGCTGTGCGGACCCGACGGCACCGGCATGCTCTACGTCAGCGCCGCGCTGCGCGAGCGCCTGGCGGTCTCCAGGCGCGGGTATGGGAACCTCGCCGACCCGGGCGCCGGCCTGGACGCACGGCTGCACGAGGACGCGCGGCGCCTGGACACGCTGTCGCTGAACGCCGAGACGACCGCCTGCGCGCTGGCGGCGGTCGGTGTGCTGGAGTCGGCCGGCTGGCCCGCCGTGCACGAGCACGCGCGCTCCCTCGCCGCGCGCCTGGCCGAGATGCTGGGCGAGCGTGGGCGTGCGCCGGCGCCGCGCGGGCAGAGCACGCTCGTCTCCTTCCCGAGCCCCGACCCGCCGGGCGAGCACGCGCTGCTGGCCGAGCACGGGGTGATCGTGCGCACCATTCCCGGCCGGCCGTGGCTGCGGGCGTCGGTGGGGGCGTGGAACGACGAGCACGACCTCGAGCGGCTGGTGGGGGCGCTCTGCAGGTGACCGCGACCGCCTCCCAGCCCGCGGGCGTGCAGCCGCCTCGCGAGACGCTCACCGAGCGGCGCAGGCGCCTGCTCGGCTCCTGGCTGCAACCGCGCCATGCCGGGCTCCCCGTGGTGGTGGCGGTCTCGGCGGTGCTGAACACCCACAGGCTCTCCCAGAACGGCTACGCCAACATCTTCTACTCGGCCGGCGTGCAGTCGATGCTGCGCTCGCTGCACAACTTCCTGTTCGTGTCGTTCGACCCCGGCGGGCTGATCACCGTGGACAAGCCGCCGCTGGCCCTGTGGGTGCAGGCCGCCAGCGCAAAGCTGTTCGGCTTCTCGCCGCTGAGCCTGCTGCTGCCGTCGGCGATCGCCGGCGTGCTGGCCGTCGCGCTGCTGTACGTCGTGCTCGCGCGGCGCCTGGGCGCGGTGGCGGCGTTCGCCGGGGCGCTCGCGCTGGCGGTGTTCCCGTCGTTCGTCGCCGTCTCGCGCGACAACGGCGTCGACCCGCTGCTGATCCTGCTGATGGTGATCGCCTGCGCCGTCGGGCTGCGGGCCAGCGAAACCGGGCGCTGGCGCACGCTGATCTGGTGCGGCGTGGTCGTGGGGCTCGCCTTCAACACCAAGACGCTCGCCGCCTATCTGGTGGTCCCCGGCATCGCCCTGGCGTACCTCGTCTGCGCGCCTGGCTCGCCGCGGCGCCGCATCGCCCAGCTGGCGGCGGCCGGCGCCGTGATGCTCGGGGTGTCCTTCGCGTGGATCGCCTTCGTCGAACTCACGCCCGCCTCCAAGCGCCCCTACGTGGGCAGCTCGACGAACGACACCGAGCTCGGGCTGACCTTCGAATACAACGGCGTGGGGCGCGTGGAAGGCCAGGCGGGCGGCCCCAACAGCGTGGTCGTCAAGCCCGGCGCCTACGTGCCGGCCGCCCGCGAGCAAGCGGTCGACGCCGCCGCCCGCGCCCACCCGTCGCCGCCGGCTGGGCGGGCGGGCCACGAATCCAAGCCCGTGCGGCTCAGTCCCGCACCCAAGCCCGCGCCCGCGCCCAAGGTGACGGGCAGGGAAAGGAACCCGATTCCCTTCGGCGAGGCGCCCGGCCCGTTGCGCCTGTTCGGCACCGGCCTCGGCGACCAGGCCGGCTGGATGCTGCCGTTTGCGCTGTTCGGGCTGCTCGGGCTGCTGGGCGTGGCGCTGTTGGCGCGGCTGGAGCGCACGCCCGCCGATCGGCCGGAGGGGGGCGGGGCCGCCGATCGGTCGCGACTGGCGACCGTGCTGGTGCTGGGAGGGTGGTTCGTGGTGGAGGCCGCGGTGCTGAGCCTGTCCAAGGGGATCGTCCACCCCTACTACGTCTCGGCGCTGGCGCCGGGTACGGGAGCGATGGCGGGAGCGGGCGCGGTGGCGTTCGTCAAGCTCGCGCGCGGGCGGCACAGGCTGTGGGGCCTGGCCCTGGTGGCGTGCGCGCTGGCGACGACGCTGACGGCGCAGGTCGTGCTGATGCAGCGCGAGCACTACATGGTGTGGTTCGTCCCGGTGCTCGCCATCGGCGCGGCCGTCTGTTTCGGCGCGCTGCTCGCGATGCGCCGGCTGGCGGCGCCTGCGGTCGCGTTCGCGTTCCTGCTGGCGCTCGTCGTGCCGAGCGCGTACGCGACCTCCACGTGGCTTGCGCCGGTCGAGGGCACCTTCCCGGTCGCCGGACCGAAAGCGTTCGCCGGTCCCGGCGGATACGGCGTCAACGAACACGACCTGGCGATCGATCGCGCGCTGCTCGACTACGTGAGCACGCACCGTCCGGGCTCGCGCTGGGCGCTGCTGACCGTCGCCTCCGACACGGCCTCGCCGATCATGCTCATGGGCCTGGACGCGGGCGCGCTGGGCGGCTACAGCGGCACCGACCCGGCGGTCGACGGCCCCCAGCTGGCGCGCTTCGTGGCCAGCGGACACGCGCGCTACGTGCTGCTCGGCGGCGAGTACTCGCTGCGCGGCGGCAACCGCGCCACGGCGGCGGTCCTGCGCGCGTGCAGGGAGCTGGCGCCGTCGGAATGGAACAGTCCGATCGCGTATCCGTACGGCCTCGTGCTGTTCGACTGCGCCGGCGACGAAAGGGCGCTGGCGGCAGCGGGCTGAGGCTCGGCTCGCCTGGCGGCCGTCAGGCGGCCACGCACAGGCCGCGGTGAAAGGCGCGGGCGAACAGCTCCCGCTCGCGACGAGCCGCCCAGCGCGGGACAGCCGACTCGCCGTCGGCGATCAGCCGCAGCTCGACGTCGCCGTTGCAGAGCGCCAGGCTGGTGCTGCGCACGAGCTGGTCGCGCGAGCGCTCGAGGTCCTCGGCGAGGCGCAGCAGGGTCGCGCAGCGGTCCAGGCGGGCTGCGTCGCCCTCGCCGAACAGCGCCGCCATCGGCCCGGGCACGGGCATGCCCTTGCGGTGGTAGCGGGCCGCCTGGGCGATGATGGCCGTCTCGACCGGCGTGAACCCCGGCAGGCCCCCGTTGAGGATCAGATAGCGGGAGTGCTTGTGGTGATCGTCGTAGTCGATCGACATGCCGATGTCGTGCAGCATGCAGGCCGCCCACAGCAGCTCGCGCTCGCGCGCGTCGCCGTCGTGCAGCCCGAGCCGGGCGAGCTCGTCGAACATGCCCAGGGCGAGCGCGGCGACGTGCTCGGTGTGGTCGACGTCGACCTGGTACTGGGCCGCCATGTTCAGCACGCTGGCGCGGCGCACGTCCTCGAACAGCGGCTGGTCCTGCCCGGGTGCACCGCCGGCGGAGCCGGTGGTCAGGCGCTCGAAGAACACCCCCTCGCGCAGGCCCGCCTCGGTCGTCTCCAGAGCGTCGAAGCCGCCCGCTCGCAGCACGCCCTGCACCACCACCGCGCCGGCGAGGATCAGATCGGCGCGCGCGGGCTTGACGCCGGGGACGCTGGCGCGCTCGGAGGCGGGCAGCGAGGCGAGCCGAGCGATCAGCTCGGCGAGCGGCTCCTGCTCGATGATCATTCCCTGGACGCCGTTTGACGGCAGACCGGCGGCGCGCTGGGCGGCGGCGGCGAGGTTGCGCACGGTCCCCCCTATGCCCACCAGCCGCCCGCCCCGATGCTCCTCGGCGCCGTCGGCAAGCCACGGGGCGTCCGCGAGCTGTTCGGCGACGTGGTCGCGCAGTTCCTCGAGCTGCTTGCGCTTGGCGGGACCGTTCGGCGGCAGGAAGCGCTCGCTCATGCGCACCGTGCCGATCTGCCATGAGCCCGACCTGCGAATCAGCCGGTCGGCGACGCGGACGAGCTGCAGCGACCCGCCGCCGAGGTCGAGCACGCAACCGCTTCGCAGCGTCGTCGAGTTGACGGCCGCCAGGTAGCCGTAGCGGGCCTCCTCCTCGCGGCCGAGCACGCGGATCGGCAGTCCGAAGCGCGCGCGGGCCCGAGCCAGGAAGCCCGCGGCGTTCTCGGCGTCGCGGATGGCGCTCGTTGCGACGGCGTCCACCGCACCCTCGCCCAGTCCGCTGGCGCGGCAGAAGTGGGCGAACACGTCGAGCGTCGCGAGCGCCCGCTCGATCGGCTTCTCCCCGAGCCTGCCGGTTGCCATCAGGCCTTCGCCGATGCGCACCGGCTCGTAGATCTCGTCAGTGCGCTTCCACCAGCCGTCGCCGGCCATGAAGACGACCAGTCGGAAGGAGTTCGATCCGAGGTCGATGACCGCGAGCCGCTCGTTTGGCTGCATACGATGAGCGTATTCACCGCGCCGGAGGGTCCCGAGGGGAGCTCGCGCCGCCCGCGCCGCGCGCCGGTCAGCTCGACGCGCGTGCGCTGGCCCGCCGGGCGGAGCGCATCGCGCGGTCGGCCTGCAGGAGCGCATGCTCGGCGCTCTCGGTGCGCTCGTCCACGAGCGTGAAGCCGATGCTCGCCGAAGAGTGCAGCACGTCGTCTCCGACGTCCACGCCGCAGGCAGCTATGACGCGGGCGAGCCCCTCGGCCACGACCGCGAGCCCCTCCTCGTCGACGTGGGGCAGCAGCACCGCGAACTGGTCGGCACCCAGGCGCGCGACCAGGTCCGTCTCCCTGAGCCTGCGGGTGAGCGCCCTGGCGATGGCGCCGAGCGCCTGCTCGCCAGCCTGCTCGCCGTGGTGGCCGTTGACCCGCCGGAAGGGGTCGAGATCGATCACCATCAGGCCGGCGACCTCGCCGTAACGCCTGGAGCGGGCGACCTGGAGCTTGAGGTCGTGGGCGAACAGCCTGTGGTTGCGCAGGCCGGTTAGCGGATCGTGGTCGGCGAGACCGCGCAGGTTCTCCTCGAGCTGCTTGCGATCGGAGATGTCATGCAGCTGGGCGACGTGGTACAGGGGCGTCCCGTCGCGGTCGCGCACGAGCGACGTCGACAGGATGGCCGAGACGGTCTCGCCGGCGGCGTCGAAATAGCGCTTCTCCACCTGGAACGCGAGGATCTCCCCCGCGAGCAGACGCCGGCGCTGCTCGAGGTCGTTGCCGGCGTCGTCCGGGTGCACGATCCCGTCGAAGCGCTTGCCGATCAGCTCCTCGGCGGTGTAGCCGGTGATGTCGCACAGCGCGCGGTTGACCAGCAGCCAGCGGCCGTCCCTGTCGAGCAGCCCGGTCCCGATCGGAGCCCGCTCGAAGCGCTCGATGTGCTCCTCCAGGTCGCCGTGAGCACGCGGCGCCAGCAGCTCGGCCCGCCTGCGGGCGGTGATGTCGAGCACGACCGCCACGCCGCCCGCCACGGGGCCCTGATCGGCGGCGGTGGAGCCGTCCAGGTGCAGCGGTCCCACGTCGACCGTCACGCAGTGTCGCTGTCCGGCCGTCCAGATCTCGCGGGAGCGCGTCTCGCCTGTGAGCGCAGAGCGCATCAGGGGCTCGATCGTCCTCCACAGATCCGCCGGAAGGGTGTCGGCCAGCAGCTCTCCCTCCCGGCAGCTGCCGGGATCACCGAGGCGCTCGAGCGCCTGGCCGGCCGTCCGGACAAACCGAAGCTCGATGTCGAAGACGAGGATCAGCGCCTCGGGCAGCTCGCGCAGCGCCGCCTCGGCGCCCGCCCTCGACTCTCGCGCGAAAGACACAGACACGCCCTAACCATCGGCCGATCCGGTCCTTTACCTGACAGGCGCGCTTAACGGTGTCGGCGCTCGCCCCGCCCCTACTTCACGGTGTGTCCCAGGGCATTGATCGCGTACCAGCTGCCACCGAACTCCTGTTCGCCGACGTAGGAGGTGGCTCCGGGCTGGCTGTCGCCGCTGAAGAGGTAGAGCGCGTGACCGGCGTAGGTGACCTGTCTGACGCCTCCGGACAGCCGGATGGTGGACAGCAGCGAGGCGCTGACGCCTGAGCCGGCGGTCGGCTGGCCGCTCGTCTCGAGCGCCGGCCACGCCTGCGAGCACCCGCGGATCTTCACGCAGCTGTTCTCGCTCCCGCGGTCTCTCGTGAACTCATACAGCGTGGACCCCGAAGCCGTTGTCAGGATCGTCCCAAGACTCGTGCGGCGCAGCTCGACCTTGGCAGCTCGACTGGCGTGTGCGGTCGAACTGCCACGCTGCGCGCTCGCGACTGCCGGGCCGCTCGCCGCGCTGGCCAGGAGGCCGGCCAAGATGATGTGCGTTCGCTTCATGGAGATTCCTCGCAATGTCTCGGGGTTGGGATGCAGGGCCTGTGTCGATCCTCGACCAGTAAGGACGCCGGCACGCCGCACAACCTTCCCGCGACCTGCGCCACAAACTCCCCGCAGCTTGCGACCTCACCCGCTCGCCTCCATCCAATTGGTTCGCATCCGTCCGCCAGCCCGGTTACGCTTGTTCAGTCGTATCTCTCTCCTGTCCCTCTAGGGGGCCGTGTCATCAGGGCGCGGCCCCTTTTTTGGGTCCGACTTCGCGGACTTGTTCAAGCTGTCGCTCCGCGGCGTGCGACTGCTCCCAGGCTATTACCGGCGAGCCGCCCCAGAAGCGCGTCGCAATTTGCGGCCTCGCCGGCTCGCTCGCTCCAGATTGCGCCTCCGACGGTCAGGCCACGTTCGCAGCAGCCCACGCGACGATGTTGTCTGACCCGTCGACGATCGTGCCGTCGTAGAGCGTTTCAGAGCTCTCGAACATGCGTCTAGCTTGCGTGCTCGTGGCGAGGACCGCCGGTTACAAGATGGAGGACACGAGTTCCTCCTCAGCCCTCCGCGAGAGGTCCTTGTTCCCCCTCCCAGATCTGCGAGCGAATACGAAGAGGCGCACATGCTTGAACCGCCCGGGCCCCACGCCAACAGCGATGCCTCCTTCGCGGTCGGAAGAATGGATCGAATCGCGCTCCTAGCATGGCATCGTCTGGGAGGCGTGCGCAGTCGACGGCGGGCGCTGGTTCTAGCGGCCATGGGCGTGGCGTTGACGACGGCGATCGCGACGCCCGCGCTGGCCTCGTCCTACGGCGACATGGCCTGGGGCGAAAACCAGTGGGGGCAGCTGGGGAACGAAACCACCATTGCCAGCGATGTCCCGGTGGCGGTGAGCGGACTGAGCGGGGTTATCTCCGTCTCGGGCGGTGGTTCCAACAACATGGCCCTGTTGAGCAACGGCACGGTCATGGGCTGGGGGAGCAACGCCTCCGGAGAGCTGTGTAACGGCAGCCGCACCAAAACCGATGTGCCGATGGCGATGAGCAATGTCAGCGAAGCGGCCGCGATCTCGGCTGGTGGGTTCGACAGCCTCATCCTGATGACCAACGGCAGCGTCATGGCCTGCGGCGAAAACTACTACGGACAGCTGGGTGACGGCACCATGGGCGGCAGCAGCGCCCTGCCGGTGGAGGTCAGCGGCCTGAGCGGCGTCACCGCCATTTCAGCCGACGGCTACGCCAGTCTTGCGCTGCTGAGCAACGGCACGGTCATGGCCTGGGGCGAGAACGACTGCGGACAGCTCGGCGACGGCACGAGCACCACCAGCGACGTGCCGGTGGCGGTGAGCGGACCGGGCGGCGTCATCGCCATCTCAGCCGGTCGCAAATACGGGCTGGCCCTGCTGAGCAACGGCACGGTCATCGCCTGGGGCGACAACGCCTACGGACAGCTCGGCGATGGCACGAGCACCGACAGCGACACCCCCGTTCCCGTCAGCGGCCTCAGCGAAGTCACAGCTGTCTCCAGCGGCGGCGACACCAGCCTCGCGCTGCTGCGCAACGGCACGGTCATGGCCTGGGGCGACAACGCCTACGGACAGCTGGGTGACGGCAGCACGACCCAAAGCGACGTGCCGGTGCCGGTGGGCGGTCTCCACGGCGTGACGGCCATCTCAGCCGGCTCTTGGTTCAACCTCGCCCTGCTGAGCAATGGCAGCGTGATGGGTTGGGGCAGGAATTCCGTCGGGCAGCTGGGCGACGGGACCACGACCGACAGCGACGTGCCGGTGGCGGTGAGCGGACTGGGCGAAGTGGCCGGCATCGCAGCAACCAATGGTAACGACAGCTTCGCCTATGGCCCACCGGCGCCAACCATACCGTCCCCAACTCTTACTGATATGGACCCCAAATATGGTCCGGCGTCCGGTGGCACCACCGTGACCATCACCGGGACCAACCTCACCGGAGCGACGGCGGTCGAGTTCGGCTCGGTCAGCGCCGCCAGCTTCAACGTGACCTCGGCGACCTCGATCACCGCGGTCACACCGCCGCAGGCAGCACGTCCTGTGAACGTGAGCGTGACGACGCCATACGCCACCACCGTCATCTCATCTGTCGATCGCTTCACATTCAGGCCAACCGTAACCAAGCTGGAACCCGACACCGGCTCTCGGGCTGGAGGCACCAAGGTGACCGTCACGGGCGCCGGCTTTGCCCTCGGCAAAACTGCCACAAGCTTCGAATTCGGATCAACGACGCCCACGAGCGTCAATTGCACCTCGACGACGACATGTATCGTCGTGGCTCCAGCACACGCGGCTGGCAAGGTAGCGGTGGTGGCGACGGTGAACGCGATCAACTCGGCGAAAACGCCTGCCGACAAGTTCAAGTACAACTGACCCGCGATCGATGAAGAGGGCCTGCGGCGCGAAGGCTCTAAGTACGGGCAAGGCAAGTGCCGCCGCGCTCGGGGCGCGCGCGTCGGCCTGGAGGGCCGTCCGGGGGCCGCTCGACGCGCATCCGGCGAAGGTCATGGCCGCCACGCGCCCGGTGGTTCACAATGGAGCGCGTGAAGAGAGCTGACGAGCCAGGGCTCCACATCCATCTGCGGCGGTCGCATCGCGTGCAGCACGGGCGTCGTCCTGGCCCTGAGGCGCGGTGGCGTTCGCCTCGTTTGCTCTCCGGCCGCTCGCGTCCGCTCATCAACCTCGTGACGCTGGCGGTGACGCTCCTGTTCTCGTACATCGCGTTCAGCGGTATCCACCTCGGGCAGGCCTGGCACGCTTTGGGCACGAGCGACTACCTGTGGCTGCTGCCCGCGCTGCTCGCCCTCGGGCTGGCGATGAGCGCCCGTGCGTTGCGCTGGCGCTCGCTGTTTGCTCCTGGGCGACGCCCGCCGCTGGCCACGGTCTCCAACGCGATGATGGTCGGCTACCTCTACAACAACATCCTTCCGGCTCGCTCCGGCGAAGTCGCGCGCGTGATCGTGCTGGCCCGGCGCAGTCGCGCGCAGCCCGTGGAGATAGTCGGGACCACCGTGCTCGAGCGCCTTTACGACGTCGTCGGGATCCTCGTGATCTTCTTCGTGGCACAGCCGTGGCTGCCGGCGGTGAGCTGGTTTCGGGCGGCGGCGATCGTGGCGGTTGTGCTCGCGGTGATGGTCGCGGCCGCGGCGATCGTCCTGGCCGTCTACGGCGATGGCGCGCTACGCGTGCTTGTGCGTCCACTGCGCCGACTCCCGTTGCTCTCGAGCGAGCGTCTCGAGCACGCCGTGGCGGAACTGACGCTGGGACTGAGCGCTCTACGCTACCCCGGAGTCGCCTTCCTGGGCCTGCTTTGGACGATCGTCGCCTGGATGCTGACCGCCGTGCTGGCGTACTCTGTGAGCGCCGCCTTCCACTTGCATCTACCGTTTGGCTGCGGCGTGCTGGTGACCGTGGCGGTGGGACTCGCGATGATCCTGCCCGCGCCACCCGCCGCAGTGGGTGTCTTTGAGGGGGCAGCGCTGATCGCGGTGAAGGCATACGGGCTCTCCCGCTCGGCCGCGCTGCCGTTCGCGCTGGTCCTGCATCTCGTGAACTTCGTCCCGTTCATCGTGGTGGGGCTTCTGCTGCTGCGCCACAACTCACGCTACCCCCCATCGCCTCTCGCCGTCGGCGCAGCAGCTCGACGAGATCCGTTATCGACTGAACTTCCTGCTGCGCACCAGCCGGCGCCGGTGCAGTTCCAGTCGCAGCAGGGCACCGAGCGTCTTCAGCCCGTATATGACCGAGGCGCTGGGCCCGACCGACGAAGCCTCGTCGGAGTAGATCGTGCGCGCCGGGACCTCGGCGATGCGGAAGTCGAAATGCGCCACCTGCATCAAAAGCTCTGAGTCGAACGAGAAGTCCAGTGAGTTGCGCAGGAAGGGAATGGACATCAGCAGTTCGCGCGAGTAGGCGCGGTAGCCAGTGTGGAGCTCCGACAGCGACGTTCCGAGCGCCCTGTTCTCGATCGCGGTGAGCGCGCGATTGGCGAGGAACTTGTAGAGGGGCATGCCTCCCTTCAATGCGCCGCCTCTTTCCATGAGCCTCGATCCGAGGACGAGGTCTGCGCGTCCTTCGAGGATGGGCTTGACCAGCTCGGGGATCAGGGTCGGCTCGTACTGCCCGTCCGGGTGCAGCATCACCACGACATCCGCGTCGTCCTGCAGCGCCTGGAGGTAGCAGGTCTTCTGGTTGCCCCCGTAGCCGACGTTATGGGGGTGGCGGATGACGCGCAGCGGGAGCGTGCGAGCCAGCTCGACGGTCCCGTCCTGGGACCCGTCGTCGACCAGGATGATCTCGTCGACCCAGTCGCGTGGGATGCCCGACACGGTGGCCGCCAGGGTGCGCGCGGCGTTGAGTGCCGGCATCACCACGACCACCTTCGCGCTCCCCTTCTCGCCGCGCGCCACGGGTGCGTTGTCACCGCTTGATTCGGCTGCAGATGATCGCGGTGCGGCGTTCACGGGGAAGATGTGCGGTCGGCTCGGGGTCTAGGCAACCCAGTGCCAGTTGACGAAGTAGCCCGTGCAGAAAACGGGACCCAAGGGCCGAGACTGGGCTGCCCCGGTCCCGGGGACACGAGTTGACTTTGAGAGCGATGGACCCTATCAGGGCGCGATGACCGATGCGAAGCTCCCTCGGCGCTACGCGGGGCGCTCCGCCTGGATCGCGGCGGTGAGCGTAAGCTTCACGTCGTGCTGCTGCCTGCAAGCGGTGTGAGCGTCGACTAACGTTGAGCAGTCTCACGGGCTCGTCGTCGCCCCCGCGGTTGGCCGTCGCGAGACCAGGTGCCTCGCTGCGGTTTCAGCGCCCGCGCGTCGATCGCTTCGAGCTCATGCTCCTGGTCCTCCTGGCGGCTCTGTCGCTGTGGACTGTCGGGCTCGAGGTCTGGCATGCGGCCGCACACGGTCTGATCTGGACCGGAAGCGACAGCGTCTACCCGGAGGACGGGATGCAGTCCATGATGTGGGTGGAGGGCATCCTGCACCACGGCGCGAGCCCCGACCTGTATGTGCTCGGCCATACACCCGCCGACTTCTTCCAGCCGCTCCTGGGGATCTCGGCCGGGATTGCGGCGCTCGGGGTCGCCCCCTATGTCGCATTGCTCCTGTGGAAGCCCATTGCCGTCGTCGGCATCTTCTTCGCGACCCGTGCGTACGTCTACCGTACGGTTTCCGGGCAGTGGCCCCGCCGGGCGGCGCTCGCACTCGCGCTGTTCTTCGCCTGGGGCGCGGTCATCGGGGACTCCTGGATCGTCTTCTGGTCTTGGGGCTATCCCTTCGCCTTGATCGGGCTCGCATGTGCACTGGGTGCGTTGCTTGCCTACGGACGCGACCGAGCCGCCGGACGCGTCGGTCTCCTGCCACCTCTGCTCGGAGGCTCTGGCCAGCTGGCTACATCCATGGCAAGGGGAGATCCTGATCCTGATCCTGCTCGGATCGGAGCTCGCCCTGTTCCTGCACGGAGAGCGAGTCGGTCTGCTGCCCCTCGTGCTCACGGTGGCTCTCACCGCTCTGCCGCTCGGGTACTTTGCGCTGCTCGTGCACTTCGACAGCGTCTGGCAGCGGGAGCGGCAGGTCGCACTCAGTACGTTCCCGCTGCCGGACGTGGCGCGCGCATTCGCGCCACTCGCGCTCCCGGCTCTGCTCGCCTACCGCAGGCGACCGCCGAGCTTTCTCGCGTTGACAGCTCGTGTCTGGCCGTTTGCCGCTGTGGCGGTCTTTGCATTCTCAGAGTGGAAGGGTAGTGGGTCAACGCACGCCCTGCTCGGCATCACCATCCCCCTGGCCGTGGTCTCGGTCGAGGGGGTCCGCTCACTGCCCTGGAAGGTCGCGTTGAGGCACCTTCCCGGCCTTCCGCTGCTGTCGCTTCCCTTGGTTGCTGTGTTGACGATACCCGGGACCGTCCACATGCTGAATGTCGCGCAAAAAGCCACCGAGCCAAAACCGGGAAACGCCAACTTCATCACATCCGGCGAGAACGCGACGCTCACATACCTCGCGCACGATCCCCGCCCCGGAGGCGTCCTCACCCGCTTCTACCTTGGCATGGTCGTGCCTCCAATCACGGGTCGCCAAACATACGTAGGTAACTGCTACTGGTCGGAGCCTGATTGCAGCTATCGCGGGGCGATCACCGAAAAGCTGTTGGCCGGTCGACTGCAGGACGCGGAGGCCCGTAGGTTCGTCGAGGCAAGCGGCGCTCGGTTCGTGCTCGCCGACTGCCGGTCCCGTGATCTGACAGCTGCACTGGCGCCGATCACGATCGAAGTGCACCGGTTTTCGTGTGCCACCGTGTACGTCGTGCGCTAGCAGGGCAGATCTGTCGAGGGGCGCGCAGATTCCGCAGCACCAGCCCGCGCGAAGCCGGGTCGGCGCTCGCTCAGTGGATCTTGCCCGAGAGGAGCCGCTGAACGAGGGCGATCATGCGCGAAAGATAGGTGTCACCTAGCTGGGAGCTAACGGCGGTTGACACCATCAGCTTCAGACTCCCCGACTTGTAGGGACCATAGCCGACGGCGTTGAAGTGAACCAATTCCGGCTGTCCGGCACATTCCGGTGCCACCTGTACCGGGCCGATCGCGCTGCTTCCTTCGCACGTCGAGAGGCCTTCGCTCGTCTTGGACCCGTATACGAAGAACAGCTTGGAGCTGAAGCGGCCGTAGGTCAAGTGCTGGGCCGGGGCCGCCGCGGACTTCATGGCGGCGCTCCGCGCGGTTTTCCAAGCTACGGGGAAGTAGGGCTCGATCTGAATGTCGAGCGTGGGGAGGTAATGCCCGGGGATATGGCCGGTGAACTGGCAGAGGTTTCCGATCTTGGCCTGCAGGGTGAGCGTGCCGGTGCCAACCAGGTTCGCGATCGCGGGTCACGACAGCGAAGAGCAGTTCGGAACGCTCCCCGTGCCACCATGGGGAGTCTTGGCCAAAACGCTTGCCGGAGCGATGGCGAGCGAGACGGCAAGCAGACACAGCACCGGGACCGTCGCCCTGCGCAGGCTCGCCTGGCCCATAGGCAATCCTGCGAGTGGCATGGCCAGCGACTCTATCAGCAGGATGGGTTGCCAGCTGATGGGCGATACTGGGCTCGAACCACGCCGGGGGGTTCAGGTCGGGTAATGTCCCCCGTGCTTGCTGGGCTTGGGTGATCTCAGGTTCGCTGAGATTCGCTCAAAACGGAACCTTGAATGGAACCTTGGAGGCTTAACCTCGCTGACCGCGACATCGAAACACTTGCCGCCAAGATAATCAGGGACGGCATCACTAGGCGCACCTCGAACAGTGCCGAGATTCCAGCCTTGGAACGACGAAGGGACGCTTTCCAAGGCGTCCCTTCGGGCAAAGCGTTCTGTCTAGGACTGGCTTGCTTTTTCACGCAGCCCCAGCGGAACATGGCTCATCGCTCGGTGTCGGAAGGCGATTCCTGCTCCTGCTTTGGTAGCGGATTTGCAGAGACTTTGAGACGGAACAGCCGTGCATCTAGATCGATCCGCAGATTCTGGCCAAACCGTGACGCCAAATAGGCCAACACCGTCACGAACACCAGAACCGCGATCATCAATCCCAAAACCACCACGACCCCACCTAGGGTCGAGATGGTCGGCATGGCTTACTCCGTTCGGCTTGTGGCCATCGCAGCCTCCTTATCTGCATTGCTTATAGGAAACACGAAGCCTACCGAACAGACCGGTCACGACCGAACATACGTGCGTGTCGGCAGCTCACGGAACTGAAATCCGGCACGTCAGCAGCTAGCCATCACCTCTGAGAACTGGCCACAACACCCCACCGCATGTCAGGCACTAATCCAATGCGGCGGCCAACTCGCGGACCTCGATACGTACTGAGTGCGGCACCGTGATCGTGAGGTGTCCGTCGCGCTCCAACAGCAACTTGGCGTTGATGATCGTTACACCGATCACCTCGCCGTCGGGCCCATAGCGGACACCATGACCCTCCGGCGTCAGAACGGCATCGGCGGCCATGTTCGACTCGCCGCGGGTGAGATAGAGCACGTCGCTGTCCGCGTCGTAGTTGGCGCGCTCGAATACGAGCCCGTCGATCGTGACGGTCATGCCGTTGCTCCTTCGGCCCTATGCAGCCGCGAGCGCGCGCATCTCGCGCACGGGGTGACGCCCAAGGGTGCTGGAGGTCGCGTATGCGGCGATGTGCCCGTGGGGGCGGTGGGTGACGCGCACGCGGACGCATCCACGCAACCGGTCGATCGGGCGGCGGGGAAGCGGGATCAACAGCAGCTCGGTCTCCTCGTCAACGAGGACCGTCGGGTGGCCCTCGATGAGATTCCGCCAAACGACATCGTCGGCCCACTCCTGATCGCCGGGCACGAATGACACCTCGCTGGGGTAGCCGAGGTCGTCGTCGCTGAGCGACGAGGCCATGAACAGCTCATTGGTCTTCTCAGAAATGGTGCTCATCGGGTGTGCTCCCAGCTACGAACGATATCGCCCCAGCCGCCGATCAGCTTGACCTCGGCGCCGTGCATCGCATCGTTCACCGAACCTTGCGTGACGATCGGCTCCTGCTTCTCGGCGCCAACGTAGCGATGCTCATGGTGCTCCTCGGGGCTGTGAGCGTTGTCGAACGTACGCACGGTATGCCAAGCCCCGTCGCGCTCTACGAGCAGCATGATCGCGTACTCGACGGGATGAGCGCTTGAACGCTCTATCACGATAAGCACATCGAGGGCGACGAACAGCTGCCGTGTCCGATCCTTAGGCACGCGTCAGATGATCCCAACCGCTGCGGCGAACAGCCACGAACACGCAGGCCGCACAGCACACGACTACGCAACCTGATCGTCGCCGAACGCCCGATCGACCATCTCGACCTCGCGCTCGTTCGGCGCGTAGTCTGCGTATCGCTGCGTCGTCGCCATGTCGCGATGACCCATCCACTCTTGCAGCGTCCGCATCGGCACTCCGGCAGCGGCCATCGCGGTCCCGAACGTATGCCGCAGGTCGTGGAAGCGGTGCGTCGGCTCGAGCTTTGCGGCCTTCAGCGCCCGGCGGTAGCGACGCATGAGCGCTCCACGGCGGAGCACTTCGCCTGACACGGGCTCGGCGAATACAAGATCGGCCGGGCCGGCCCAGCGCGTCGTCTTCTGCCAGTGGTCGAGCTCGCGGGTGACACGGCGGCTCATGGGTACGCTGCGCGTCGAGCGACGGCTCTTGGGTGTGTCGAACTCACCGAGGACATGGTTGCGGCGAACCCTGATCCGCTGTGCATCCCAATCCACATCCTGCCAGCGCAACGCGATCAGCTCGCCCTGTCGCAGGCCCGTCATCGCCGCGGCCAGGTAGAGCACTCGGTCGAGTGCCTGGTGGTTGCCCGCCACCGCCGCGGATACAAGCGCGTCGACCTCGACCGTCGTCAGAAAGCGGATCTCGTCTGAGATCGCGAGCGGCGGCAGGTCGATCATGTCGCAGGGGTTGGCCGTGGCCCATCGCCTGCGGGGGTGCATCGCGTAGCGGTAGAGCGCGCTCAGCGTCCCGATGTAATTGCGGATTGACTTGGCCCCCACCCCGTCGGCTGACATCGCGCGCATCATGTCCTCGACGTCCTCGGACCGCACGCTCTCCAGGGCTCGACCCCCGAGATGCGGCTCGATCCACACCCGCAGCACCATCTCGACCGCCGCGAGGGTGCTGCGCTTGCGGCCAAGGGCCTCCAGGTGCTTGCGGTAGCGCCGGCCGATCTCTGCCACGTCCAGCCGGTCGCCCTGCGCCGCGTTCGGGGTGATCTCACCCGTGAGTCGCCGCAGCTCCGCCTCTGCCTGCGCGGCCGTCAGCCCCTCTCTGCTGCCGCGTACGCGCTTGATGCCCAACCGGCGGTTCATCCGCCGGCCATTCGTCCACCACGAGCCATAGAAGGTCTCTCGGCCCGCGCTGTCTGTACGGACATACACGCGCCCGCTGCCATACGAGCGACGCGCTGTCGTACCGGTCCTCGTTGTCGCAGCCTCTCCCGGCTTCGCGGTGCTCATACGACGACCATCCCGAGCCCATCCCGATGCCAAACGGATTCGTTCTCGTCGGTGTTCACGTCGGTTCCTCCTTCTCTCGATGGGAGGCTCCAGAGGCTCGATCTGACGAAGAAGAAACCTGTCCCCTGCGGGTAGGGTTCCTGACGCGCCTGGAGTCTTCGGCTCCTGGTGCCACGGCGCCCGGCGGTCCGACCCGCGCGGGCGCCAACTATGTTCTGCGCTATCCAACGCAGAGTAATCTTTACTATATGGTAAGCCCCGGACAGACCGATATCGGAGCTGCCCTGCGCATCCTTCGCGCCCGAGCCGAACTCACACAAGAGGAGCTGGCCGAGCGTGCCGACATCACGGCCCCCTATCTCTCCCGCGTCGAGGGTGGCTGGCGCGATATCCGCTGGAGCACCCTCAAGCGCCTGCTCGCCGCCCTCGGCGCCGACCTGCCCCAGCTCCAATACGCGCTCGACCAAGCCAACGGCGAGGACCCGCGGGAAAGCTGACGATCCACGGCGCCGATTGCGCTGCCAGCCGACCGTCACGCTGCCGTCCTGCGCTTGATTCGCGGACCCACAGAGCGACGGTCACACCATGCGATCAACTCATCACGGCTGAACCGCACATAGCGGCCGAGACGAACATGCGGTATGCGTCCGGCGCGAGCCTCAGCTGCGATCCACGATTGCGGCACGTTCAAGATCGCGGCGGCCTGCCCTGAGTCGAGCAACGGCGGCGTGGCCTGCTGGCCGATGAGGGCCGCCAGCTCGCTCGCCAGCTCGCGAGCGTCCTGACGGCCTACTCGATCATCGTCGGCTTCCCTCGCGGACCCGTTGCCTGGGGATGGTTGTGTTGGGGCCATCAGTGTTAATGACCGGGGCTCGCCAGAACCGGCCAATGAGTTCTCGGCACGTGGTCCCGGCCGACATCTGCGACGCGGCCCTTGCGGACCCTCAACGGGCCTGTCCGTTGCTCGCCTGCGGTCGCAGCCCACCGCCTCGCGGCCATCTGCCGATGTCCTTCGGGCGTTCGCTGGCGCTTCGCTTCAACGACCCAGAAACAGACCAGATGCACGGCCCTGCGGGTGCTGTGCGGTTGCTGTGCGAACTCGTTGGCCGGTTTTGGGGTGCTGGCGGTCATTAACTATGTGATGACGGCGGTGAGCATAGGTGCGTCTCGTGGCGGCGATTACGCGCGCTACCTGGAGAGCAAGACCGTGCACGCCCGAGCGCGGGGACTACTACCTGACCCCGGACGGGGAGATGGCGCAGGCTCCCGGCCGATGGTTGGCCGACGCGGAGACGCTGGATCGGTTGGGGATCGTTGCCGGCAAGCCCGTCCAGGGTGCTGATTTCATCGCGCTGATGGAGGGTCGCCACCCCGGCACGGATCGATGGCTTCGTCCGGAGGGTGCCGGTGGTGGCCGGGGTGGCGGGATCGATGTGACGTTCAGCGCTCCGAAGTCTGTCTCGACGGTGTGGGCGCTGGGTGATCCGTGGCAGCGCGAGCAGATCGAGCGGGCCCACGGTCGCGCGGTTGAGCAGACGATCCTCTACCTGCGCGAGCAGGTGCCCGTCGTGCGGCGTCGCTACAGCGGCCAGGTCGTGGAAGAGCACGCCAAGGACGTGATCGCGACCGAGTACCGGCACACCACCGCGCGCGGCGTCTCGGGCGCTCAGGCCCCTGACCCGCAGCTGCACAGCCATGTCGTCATCACTGGCGCTGTCCGTGAGGACGACCGGATCGTGGCGGTCGCGTCCCGGCCGATCTTCCGCTCCGCGCGGGAGCTGGGCGCGTTCTATCGCTCTGCGCTCGCCGACGAGCTCGTGCGGGAGGGGTACGCGATCGAGCAGGGCACCGGGAAGGATGGCCGGTACTTCGAGATCGCTGGTGTCCCCCGAGAGCTGTGCGAGGCGTTCTCCGGTCGCTCCCGTGAGGTCGCCCGTGCGGCGGAGCGCTTCCGTGCCCGCTACGGCCGCGCTCCCGAACGCGGGGAGCTGCGTAACCTCGCGCTCGAGAACCGCCGGTCCAAGGAGCTGACGACACGCTCGGACCTGCAACGAGTGTGGACAGAGACCGCGCGCGGTCACGGGTTTGGCCCGGATGAGGCCGTGCGGCTGATCGGCGCATCTGAGCGTCCTGCAGCCGAGCGCGCGATCGAGGATCGGGTCGAGGCGAAGCTGACCGAGCAGCACGCCGTCTTCGAGGAGCGCGACCTTCGCGCGGTCGTGCTGGAGCAGGCCGCCGGGGAGATGGCGCCCGATGAGGCGCTCGGCATCGCTCGGGAGATGGTCCGCGACCGGCGCGTGCTGACCTTGGAGGGCGGACGGATGACCACTCTGGCGGTGCGCGCCCAGGAGCAGGCGATCGAACGCCGCGCCAACACAGCTCGCCCAGCCCGCAGGCCGAGACGTCGGCGAGATCGCACGCGATAACGCTGCCCGTGAGGTCGCCGAGCGTATCGGCGGGCCACTCAGCCCCGAGCAGCACCACGCGCTCGAAGTCCTCACAGGCCCAGAGCGTGCCGCGGTGCTCGTCGGCCCCGCCGGGACCGGCAAGGGAGTGGTGATCGATGCTGCCGCCCGCGCGGAGCAGCACGCCGGACGTGAGACGATCGGGGTCGCCGTGTCCGGCTCGACCGCCGAGCGCCTGGGAGCGGACAGCCCCGCCCTGGCTGGACGCACGCTCACCCTGGACGCGCTGGTCGCCCGAGCAAACACGGGCACCGTCCACGTGGGCAGAGACACGACGGTCATCCTCGACGAGGCCGGGATGGTCGACCACAAGCGCCTCGACGCGCTGACCGAGCTGGTGGAGCGCTCCGGGGCGAAGCTGATCGCGGTCGGTGACGGCAAGCAGCTCCCCTCGATCGGACCCGGCGGCATGTTCGACCGGCTCGCCGACCACGCGCCCACCGCCGAGCTCGCAGACATCCACCGCACCAAGGACCCCGCCGAGCAGCGCGCGTGGCAAGCACTACGCGCAGGGGAACCCGAGCGCGCGATGGCGCACTACGCCTCACGCGGCCAGCTACACCTCTCCGACACCCGCGACCAGGCCGCAGAGCAAGCCGTACAAACATGGGCCGCGCTCACGGAGGGCCGCGATATCCGCGAGGTCGCGTTGATCGCTGATGCGGCGAACACGGAGATCGACCGGCTCAACGCCCGCGCCCAACACCTACGCGCAGAGCGCGGCGAACTCGGACACCACGAGACCCCGCTGCCCGGCGTCCACTACGGCCTACGCGAAGGCGACCTCATCGCGTTCACCGCACAGCACCGCCCGCCGGGGCAGCCGCGAGTCGAGAACGGCACCCGCGGCCAGGTGAGCGCCATCCACGAACAAGGCGTGACCGTCACGCTCGACGGATCACAGCGCAAGATCCAGCTCGCCAGCGAGAACCTGGACTCACTGAGGCTTGCCTACGCGCAGCACGTATACCGTCAGCAGGGCGCGACCGTCGAGCGCTCCGTCGTGCTTACCGGCGGCTGGCAGACCAGCAAGGAGACCGCCTACGTCGAGGCCACCAGAGCGCGCAAAGGCACCAGCTGGTTCATCGCACGCGAGGACCTCGGCGCCGAAGGACAGGACGCCGCAGCGCATCACACGCCTCGCCCAACAGATGTGCAACAGCCGCGCGCAGACCCCATCGCTCGCGCACCTGGAGCGCCACGACCCTGGCTGGGACCGGGCCGCAACCCCCTACGGTTACGCTCCGCACTCTCCCCAACACGTTGGCTCGTCCGTACACCGCATCGCGATATGCCGGACCGCAATGTGGGCTACGGACGCTGAGCGATCCCTGCGCGTGCGGGGGATTTGCGGGGAGCCATACCGCCCTCATGCCAGGCTTTGCGACTGCTCAGGCCCACTGTATGCCATCGTGAACGGGCGTATGAGGAATCATGCACCGGGCCAGCCCCCCCCCTCGATCAGCGTGGCGTGTCCGCTTGCCCTCAAAGAGGCGGGCGTAGCAGCGCAAGCGGGCCTTGAGGTAGCCGTAGAATGCTGCGCGATGATCGACATTGACGATCCAGATGCGCTGCCTGAGCTTCGGCGGTTCATCGTGTCGGTAGGGCTCGACCCTTCCGGGCTGACGGACGATGAGGTGCAGGCTCGTGTACGTGCGCTGCTTGAGGAGCGGGTGCCGGCACCTGCTGTCGGGTTCGGGGATCAGCCGATCAATGGGCGTGAGTGGTTCGCTGCGGCATTGACGGCGGGCGGGTTCCGGCAGCCCGAGGACCGGGGCCGGCGTGCTGTCGTAGATGCGGGCGAGCCTGTGCATCTGGTTGTGCTGGCTATCCTGGTCATGCGGCATCTGCCCAATGCGCGCCCGCCACAGCCGTGGACGGACGAGAGCCTTGTAGCGCAGTCGGGGCAGCCGGTCGAGGGGTTCGCTCGCGCGCAACGCCTGCTGGATGAGGTCGCGGCAGATGTGGGCGTCCCACCGCGGCTTGGCCCCCGCTGGTGGGAGCAGTAGCGGCGGACATCCGCCCCGCTACTAATCCTGGCGCGCCTCGGCCGTGAGCAGGAGCTGTCGTAGCTCGTGCGCCCGCTTGCGCTGCGCGGCCTCGACCTCGCCGGCCTCCACAAGCGCCGCTTCGAGGGCGTGGCGCAGTGCGTCCACGTCCGGCCACGGCTCGGACACCGGCCCCACCACGATCTCGCCGGCCTTCTCCCATCCGTTCGCGTTGCGCTCGCCGCCGCGCGCCTCGACCATCACCCGCTCATCAGCGATGATGCTCGACAGGCGCGAGGGCAGCACGCTCTGTAGGTAAGGCTCGTGGTACTGCTCGAAGTAGGCAGGCACGACGATGTGTAGCCCCTCCCCGTCCCCAAGGACCTGCAGTGCGGCCCAGTGGACGACGCCGATTGTGCTGTCGAGTTGCGCCATCGGCGCCAACTCTACGACTGGCGTAGGACGGCGCTGGGCGCGGTCGCCGCTTCCTCAGTCCAGCGTGGTCGAGCAGGTCACTTCCCCGACTTCCACCGTAACCTGCTGCCCGTCGGAATTGCCGTGGACGTAGAGATATATGCCAGTGGTTTGCGCACAGACAAGTTCAGCCAACGGAAGGCAATGCGAACCGCTTTGCGTCGCTCGCTGGCGGGCGAATGTCGCTTGACGACGCGGATTAGTGCCGGGCCAGTGCCCCTTGAGGAACGCTAGTGCGTGAGCTGGGGTAGCCGTGGGGCCATCTCGGCAAGTCCGCGAGGTTCGACACCCGTGGGCGTTCGATGAGATAGCTCTTGTAGCTCAGCCTCGGCCTGGAACGTGCGGCGGGGCGGCCAATGAACGTCGTTGCCGAGCGCTGGCCAGATGAGCTGGTGGGCATCGTCTGAGCGCGCTTCTATGTACGGGCCACCGGTGAGGCTGTGCCCCCATAGCCAGAAGACGACCGGGCCGATGGCGAAGACGACGCTGTAGCCGTTCACCGGGTCGCTCGGCTGCGGCTCGGGTGCGCCGGGCGGTCGCATGGTCATGCCCCACTGGTGGACGGACAGCGGCCAGTTGCCCTGACCGCCGTAGCGGCAGAGCCAGATATGCGCGTTCGGTAGCGGAACACGATGGTCGTGGAACCAGTGGTAGTCGGCGACAGGCGTGAACCTCTCGCCGCCGATGTTCGCGCCCTGCATCGTGAGGGCCGTCTTTGTCGCCCACGTAGCCAGAAGGTGCTGCTCGGGGGCGGTGAGTGTACGCGGCTGGTCGCGCAGCATCGGCGTGAGGATGGGCTTCACCTGCCCCTCAAGCCGCGACATCCAGCCGTTGTTGCAGGTTGTGCAGATATCACGGACGATGACATCGAACACGCCGCTTGCTGGGCGCCGATGCTCGTCATCGGATGAGGGTGTCACCAAGCGGCGCAGGTATTCGGCTTCGCCCAACAGCGGAAACAACGGGTGGAGCCATTTCGGGAAAACATCCTCCCGGCTGCGCTTGCGGTCTTGTCCACAGAAGATGCACACCATTGCATCGAGGTTAGAGGCCCGCGCGGCCGGTTTCGTGTTTTTTTCCGGGGGAGCGACGGGGGTCAAACCCTCGTTCGGCCCCGCGTCGAGATCAGGGCGAGGGACAACATGCGGATCGGCGTCGCGGGTTCGTAGCGGGCGGGCACGGCTTGTACGGCGTGGAGACGCTGCGTCATCCGCTGGCTTTCGCGTTGAGATCGCCTACGCCTGGCCTTCCCTGTCGCCTCGCTGGCAAACCCGGAGTCACGCTTGCCACTGGCCACTGATCTGGTTTGTGCGCCCCCGCGTGCAGCCTCCGCCGCCGGCGCCTACAACGCACTTCCAGCCGTCTACCAGCCAGTAGGTTTCGCTGAGGTCACGAGGCGGGTTGTGGTGCATGCCGTGGGCGCGCCCGCGTTGGTTCGATGTGTATAGCTTGCGCAGCACCCGCCGCGCTTCTGAGCATGACGCATGGCCCTTCGGCACTTCGACGCGAAGCGACTGCCCCTTGAAGCCGAGCGTGCCGCACGTCTTGTGTGCTGGCGTGACGTGGGGCGTCACGTCGGCGAGTTCGAGCACGTTGGGCGATCCACCTATCCCCAACCTGTAGGCGACGCAGCGCAGAGCGAGTCCAGCGAGCGCGGTGTTGGTGGCGGTCATTGTGTAGACGCCGTCGGCGTAGGTCACGGGAACCCGAAGCGCGCCGTTGTAGCCGCGCTCTGTGAGTACGCCTCTGGCCGAGCCGAAGCTGCCGCGCATCGCGTCTTTTTCGATTTCAAACTCGCCGAGGCCAGATTCGGCGCGTTCGCAAGTGCTGCCGAGAGCGAACGTGCTGAGAACTTCGCCAAAATAGGCACCTTCTGCCGACAATCCTTCTGCGGACAATTCCCCGTCGCCGAGGATCGCTGGCGCCCAGTATTCGGGATCGAAGAAGCCAATGAAGATCGTGAGCGTGCCCGCGCTTGAGTCGTACCGGGCGCCAAAGACGCGCAGGAACGCTTTCTGCTGTTCGATCAGCGGTTCCGGCGTCAACGAGGGTGGCTGTTGGGGCGCTTCCGATTCAGCGCGTCCTTCGTAGACATCCGCCCGCGCCCGGCCCGCCAGCAACAGGAAAGCTGCGAACGCCGCAATAGCGAGAGCCGCCAGCGGTGCGGTCGCGGAGCCTAGCTTGGTCACGCGTCGCCGATCTCGGTTGCTCATGCGGCCACTCTACGCCCGTCTCGGCCGCGACGGGCGTGCGGGCATCTTGGTGGCCGTCGCCGCTTGCAGCTAAAGGCATGTGCGCGGTCGCTGATGCAGTTCGTAACGTCCGACCTACCGCCGGACCTACAGCGTGTTTTCGCGTTCGTCGCGTTCGTGCTCCGCTTTGCAGTCCGCCTTGGTTTCCGCTGGAGTAGGTATCGGTGGCGGTGGTTCCTTCCTGGCTTCCTGTTCGGCCGTCGTTCGTCATGACACTCGCGCGGTCGGCCCAAGCTCTCGGCGCGAAGCCATCAGATCGCTCGCCCGAGCCGAACGTCTCAACTACGCAGCCATGACTGGAGCACCAGCCCGGGCGGCCGTCGCGCCATCTTGGACCCCCGAAGATCACAAACGGAACCTCATTGGAACCTTGGGGGCCACTAGAGAAGGCCAGAACCCAATGTCCACGGGCCTTTCCAGCGATGGGCGATACTGGGCTCGAAACCGCCGACGCTTGTGTTCGTGTCTCACCTCTCCACAACAAGAAACCCCCATGTTAGCGGGGGTTTCTTGAGGTGGGCCCGCCTGGACTCGAACCAGGGACCTACCGATTATGAGTGCGCTCACGATCGAGGTCTACGGGAGCGAGCCGGGCGGCGCGAGCCAGACAGACTCGAACCCCATGATCTCGGCGAGCGTGTCGTAGTCGCGGTCGTAGTGGAGCACGGCGGCTCCGGTCTCTTGCGCGGCGGCGGCGATCAGGTAGTCGACCACCGGTATCCGCTGGGCACCGGCGGAGCTATGGGCGAGCGTGCGCATGGCGTCCTGCGCGGCGCGAGCGGTGGTGGCTGTGAGCGGGGCGGTGCGCACCGCGGTCAGCCTTTCGGCGAGCACGTCGAAGTCCGCGCCACTGCGAGCGCTGAGCAGGATCTCTAGCCGCGCAGCGGGCGAGACGCGCAGACGACCTGCAAGCAGCGCCTGCACCCAGCTGTCGCGGACGGCCGCATGGTGTGCGCGCGACCACGCGGAGGTATCGACGAGCAGCGGCAGCTCGCCCCAGGCGGCCCGGCTATCGGATGGGCCAGGCACGGAGCTTGCCGTCGCGCAGCAGATCCCAGTCGATCCCCGCAGTCTCTGGCTTCATGAAGCTCTCGGCGAGCCCTTCGAGCAGCATCGTGCGCTGCTCTTCGGTTGGTAGTTCATCGGCGATGTGGCGAGCTCCGGCGATCGCCAGTTCGCGCACCTGTCGCGAGCGCGAGAGTCCGGCCGGGAGATGCGGCGCGGCCGCGCGCAGCGCGCGTGCGAGCTCTGGATCCTCGGTGACCTGGATGCGGGGGTGGGATGTGGCCACCAAGCCAGTGTACCACCGGTGTATCGCCTCGAGGGTGTCGCGCCCTATCAGCCGCGCCCGCTCGGGAAATCTGTAGGGAAATCTGCCCGGCCGTCCCCAAGCCCTGCGAGGGTCCTTTTCGGTCGTTTGCAGGGGTTTCGGGAATGGGCCCGGCAGGACTCGAACCTGCGACCTACCGATTATGAGGCGTTGGGTGGCAGCGTTGAGCCATGTCCGCTGCGAGTGCGGCGTCCGTTTCGCTTCCGTTTCCTGCTACTTTGGGCAATGGTGAGTCTGGCCTACGCAGACGAGGCGATCCGGATCAGACGGCTCGCCCCACTGACCGAGCGCGATATCGCGAGGGCGACAGGCGCAGGGGTCTCGACAGTGAGCGCGTGGCTTCACCGCACCCGCGCGCCCACGGGAACACGCGCAGAAAGGCTGGTGGAGCTCTCGGCGATCATCGACAGGCTCTCAGTCCTGTTGGACGCCGACCACGTACCGGTATGGCTGAACCGCCCGCTCGCGGCGCTCGACCATCGCAAGCCGATCGATGTCCTCGTGGCCGGCGGCTACGAGGAGCTGTCGCGCCTCATAGCCGCGCTCGAGTCCCCCACCTTCGCGTAACCGACGTGGCGAGGCGCCTGTGGCGGAAGGCCGTCAGCGGACCGCGGCCTCGCCGATCAGCCGCTCCCAATCCTCGCGCAACGGCTCCGCCCCGAGTTCGACAATCGCCAGAGCCACGATCCGCTCGAGGCTGACCGCGCCGGTCGGTAGGTGGACCTTGCCGAGCCACCGATCGCCGACCCGGATGTCGGCGCCGACGTGCATGTGCGGCCGGGTGATCGGGCTGTCGCCGTGCGGATGCCAGTGGTAGGCGACGAGCTCGCGGCCCTCGTACCCGATCGCATACAGGTAGCCGACGATCTCGACGTGCCAACCCTCGGCGTCCTCATGCACCAGGTACTGCTCGGTGGCGTCGAGAGTCAGGCGCTGCTCGCCGCGCAATCGCGCAGGGTCGCCGTCGGCGAGCGATAGACGGTGCGGCAGATCCGAGGCGTGGTAGCCGCTGACGGTGGTGTGGGCGCTCGTCACACAGGACAGCAGCCGCACTACCTGGCCGCGGTAGTGCTCGACCGCTTCGGCTGGCGTTCTACTTGCGTGGGGCATGGAGCGGGAGCAACATCGCAACGCGCGTCACGTCGGGGCTGTCGTCTATGTCAATCTCGCCCGCGTTCAGGCGCCGCTCGAACTCCGCGCCGCTCATACCGAGGTACTTGCGTGCTTTTTCATCGACGAGCTGGTCCCATTCCTCGGGGCTCAGCTCGCGGATTTCGTTGTCGGTTCGGGTAGCCATTGCAAAACGCTCCTTGAGGAGGATCGGCCGCGTGGGCCGGCTCCTTGACTGTTCATGGTAGGGGAGTACGCGGGCGACGTCCATCAGTCGGTTGGTGCTCAAGGGGCTGCGTGCCGCTCACCGGAGAGGAGATCGCCGAAGCCGGGCTACGCGCCGCCTGGCAGACCACCAGCAACGTGACCCCGTTCCTGCCGCGTCCCAAGCGGTCGGCGCCGATCCAGCCGCTGGAGAAACCGAGCAGCTCGAGCTGTTCGCGGCCTAGCTCGTCGCGGGTGTCCGGCTCGGCCGGACAGGCGTTCCGTCGGGTCGGATGAATGAGACCTCGATGCCGAGCCGCATCGCATTGGCGATGTTGGCCAGCTGCGCGAGTGTGAGGTTGCGCTTGCCAGCTTCGACCGCGGAGACATACGAGGGCGACACGCCGAGCCGTCCGGCGACCTCGGCCTGGGTCAGCCCGAGCGCGCGCCGGGTCTCTCTGAGCTCGCGGCCGACGACCTTGGCGTGGACGTCGGATACCGCCGTGCGCGGCATCGCCTCTACGCGGCCGTTGAGTAGCGGAACGCCATGCCAGCCGGCTCGGCCTCAGCTACCTCGCTGACCTCGACGTCGATGTCTCCATTGCGGAACACGAACGGCAGCAGTCGCGCCCAGCGCTCGGCGCCGTCGGCTCGCGTCACCCGCTCCCTGTTCTCGGGGTCGATGACGGCGACCTCGAGACTGATCCACTCTGCCCGAGGGCCACTGATCCTCACCTCCTCGCCATCGGCGATCAGCTCGGCGATGGGCAGCTCAACCCACCCGTTCGTCTCCCGGTTGAACTCAGACGTTGTGAAGCGGACTCGGATCATCGCAAAGCTCCTCTACACCATCGACCATTCAAGTTGACCTCTTGAGTTATGATGCTACTGCTGCGCGCCACGACACGCCAGACCTGATCCGAGAAGCTGTCGCGGCGAGACGCCCTGGCATAGTCGACGCGCTCGGCCCTACCATCGAGCTCAAGCACGCGACACCAACGGCCGCTTGTTTGCCCAGGCTTGATTGCGATGGCTACACGCACCGACCAGACGATCCCCCTGCTTCTCGAGATCCGCGAGCTGTCCGACGCCGAGTGGGACCGGCTGGTGGACGACAAAGCACGCCGGTACTTCGGGATCAGCGCCCAGGAGTTCGAGCGGCGCCTAGATGCCGGCGAGATCGACATCGAGGACCCTGCCGTAATGCGCGTCGCGATGCTGCTGCAACCTCGTGCCGAGCCCGGGTAGGACGCCCGCCAAGGCCGTCGAGCAGTACCGGACCCGAAGGTGATTGACCTCCCCGAGCCGTAGGAGTCCGACGGCTTTGTGCCCGACCGCGTGGGAGAGCACGGGACGGCCGCGCGACCCCTCGGAGGTCGCGCGGCCTTTCCAGCAACTAACGAGGCTCCATGCGCCGCGTCAGCCATGCCCTTCATCGAGGTCAGGCAAATTCGTTGAATGACACTCCGCCGGCGTCTAGCTGCTGAGATGCTGAGCCGTCGTCGGTGTATCCGGTTGTTTGCACCAGTTCGCTGAGAGCTTTTCCTTCTTCGAGCTCTTTGAGCAGCGCGCTCGGTTCGATCCCGAGCGATTCGGCGAGCGTCGGCTGGCTGCTCTGCGATCCGCTTGTGGAGTCGTGTCCGCCGAATCCGCCGGGTGGGGGCGGTGGCGGCGTTCCGTTGGCGATGCTGGTTGCTATCTGGGTGAGTTGGGTGGAGGACAGGGCGGGCGCCCCTTCTGGCTTGTGGGCGGTCAGTTCGCCTTCGATCGTCTTGATCAGTTCGGTGCTCGAGATGCCCTTCTTGGAGGCGAGTTCGCTGAGCGTCTTGCCCGTCTGCAGTTCGCTGGTGAGTTCAGAGGTGCTGAGGCCCAGCAGCTTCGCGACTTCGGTCATCTGCGGGGGTGTGTGTTGACGCGGCTGGATGGTCGCGATGTTTGAGGCGCTGTCGACAGAGCTGACGAGCATTGGTCTCTCCTGTTTGGTGGACTGCGGAGCTACCGGGGTAATCGGTCGCCGAAGCGGTTTAGGTGTTAGAAGCTTGTAAGAGTGGGCCGACGGCGGGCATTCCTACGGTTTTCCTACACTTTCTTTAGCTGTTTCTCGCACGATCGTTCGACTCTCACCGGGTGGCCGCGGGCACAGCCAGTCTCAAACACGGCACTCGAACGCTACGGTGAGTCGGTTGGGTTCTCGGCGTGGTGGCGCTTGCTTGCGCCATGCTGGCGGTGTGGGGGAGCGCTTCGGCCGACGCCGCGGCGTCGGTGAGCAGCAACTGGGCTGGTTATGCGGTTGTGCCGTCTGCGGGCAGTCGCTCAGCTTTCAGCAGTATTTCTGGCTCGTGGACGGTGCCGGCTGCTACGTGTAGCGACCGGGGTGATACCTACTCGGCCGCGTGGGTTGGGCTTGGTGGATTTCGTGAAAGCTCGCGGGCGCTTGAGCAGATAGGTACCGATGCTGACTGCAGCCGTTCTGGCGGCGCGGTGTACTCGGCTTGGTATGAGCTGGTTCCTGCCGCGCCTGTGCCGCTCAAGCTGAAGGTGCACTCCGGTGATGCGATGGCCGCGTCGGTCACGGTGAAGAATCGCGACGTGACGTTGCGAATCCGCGATCTGAGTACCGGCAAGATATTCACGCGAACTCGCCGTGTGTCGCGGATCGACTCGTCTTCGGCGGAGTGGATAGTCGAGGCGCCGTCGGTTTGTGCCACTACGAACATATGCAGGACGCTCACGCTGACCGATTTCGGCAGCGTGGCGTTCTCGGATCTCTCAGCCACAGCAGGGGGACAGACCGGCCCAGTGGAAGATCCCCTGTGGAGCGCCAGCGCGCTCGAACTGCGTGAAGCTCAGAACTTCCCTGTAGGGCCACGTGCCTCGGCCGCGAGCACTTCAGCCGTTGCCGTCCCGTCAGCCCTGTCGAGCGGCGGCTCGGCGTTTACGGTGAATTGGGGCGAACAGGCGACCCAGACCGAACAGCCGACCCCGCCGACGCTGCCGGGCTTCAATGGGGGTCCACCTTGAGCAGCGTGCCCGCTGGGCACTCATACACTTATCTAACGGTTTCTTTACGGGGCTCTTGGTTGGCGCGGGGATGCTGGGTGGCACCGTGTCTCGCGTCTGCGCGAGACACGGTGCCTTCTTTGCTCTGCAGCCTCTGACTGAAGGAACCTGTGTCTAAACGCAACGAACGACCTTGGTTGGTAATTACCCTCGGCGTACTGTGCATCGTGGCGATCGTCGTCGCGTACACGACTGTGGGGCAGGCATCGCAGAGCACGGTGCAGAGCACCCGGACGGCCACGGTGGCGAAGGGCGTTGTGCAGTCGACCGTGTCGGGGAGCGGCACGCTCAAGCCCGCGGCTAACGTCGGCGCCAATTTCGCCGCGAGTGGAACCCTTACTGGGGTGTTCGTGAGTGTGGGCGACCACGTCAAACAGGGTGAGTTGCTCGCTGAAATCGATCCGAGCAGCGCGGAATCGAGCTTGCGTACGGCGGAAATCGACCTCACGACCGAGGAAGCCTCGTATCACGATGCGGTCGAGGGATTGACCCCCGCCGAAGCGCGCCAGGCTGACATCAGCGCCGAACAGTCACGAGCGTCGGTCAGATCTTCCAAGCAGTCCCTCGAGCAGGACAGGCAGACAGCAAAATCGGAAGCGTCTTCCGCCAGCGCGACGCTCGCACAGGATGAAGTCTCGCTGAAGAGCACCGAACAGTCCGTTGCCGTCGAAGCCAGGAGTCAGCAGGACGCGCTCAACCAGGACATGAGCCAGCGCGCCACCGATGAAAAAGCGGTCGTGGAAGCCAAGAGTCAGGTCGAAGAAGCGAAGTTGCTGCTCGCGACCGAAAAGGCCAAGTCGCCTCCTGACGAACAGAAGGTCGGCTCGGCTGAATCGAAGCTCAGCTCGGCCGAAGCGACTGGCAAGTCAGACGAAGCAAAAGTCCTCCAGGACGGCTATACGATCACGAGCGCACAGAACAATCAGGCTGCGCAGGTCATCAAGGGCCAGCAGTCGATCGACAGCGCCCGCAACGCGGTCGCGACCGCGAAGAAGAGCAAGGCATCAACCAAGCTCCGCAACGACCAGACGATTGCGCAGGCCCAGACCAGCCTCGCAAGCGCGGAACTGTCGCTGCAGTCCACGCTGGCCTCCAACGAAGTCAAGGCGGCGCCGCCGAAAACATCGACCGTCGTGAGCGCTGAGAACAGCGTCAAGAGCGCGCGGATGACGGTCGAAAAAGCCCGCGAGACGCTGGCGCAGACGAAGCTGTACGCACCTGCGGAAGGGGTGGTCGCGTCGATCAAAAATACCGTCGGCGAAAGCGTCTCGGGCACAGGCTCAGAAGCGTCATCCACGAGCAGCGGCTCGGGTGCGAGCAGCGCCACCGGCAGCAGTGGCACCGGCGGCGGCAGTGGCACCGGCGGCAGCGCCGCGACCGGTACCAGCGGTACCAGCGGGAGCGGCACGAGCGCAACTGGTAAAGGCGGCGGAGCCACCGGAGCCGGCGGCAGCGCCGCGATCAGCGGCACCGGTACCAGCGGCACGAGCGGTACCGGCTCCGGTGGGACTGGCACCAGCGGAGCCGGCGCGACCGGGACCAGCGGCACGGGCACCAGCGGAGTCGGGACCAGTGGCAACAGCGGAGCTGAGGGTGGGAGTGGACCGTCGGAAGCCGGCGTTGCGACGAGCACCAGCGCTAGCGGTGCTGGTGTCTTTCACGACCTCGTCGACACGAGCGCCACGAGCAGCGCCGGCAGCGGTGGGGATCGCGAGATCGCGGCCACGAGCAGCGCCGGCGGCGCGAGCACCAGCGGTGCTGGCGGTACCGGTACCGGTACCGGCACCAGCAGCACGAGCAGCGAAAGCAGCACCAGCAGTTCGTTCATCGAACTCGTTGACCTGCAGGGCTACCAGGTGGTTGTGCCGCTCAGCGAATCTGAAGTCGGCAACGTGCATGTCGGGCAGATCGCCACTGTCACAGTCGAAGCGCTTGAAGGCCGCAAGTTTGCGGCCACGGTGGTGGCCGTCGCGGTCCTCTCGACGAGCAGCAGCGGGGCGGTCAGCTACGACGTCACCTTCCAGCTGGAACAGTCGGCGGCCGGGTTGAAGCCCGGGATGAGCGTGACCGCCGAAGTTGTCGTCAAGCAGGCCGAAGGAGTCAACGTCCCGACGAGCGCGATCACGTCGGACTCGGTGACCGTGGAGCGCGGCGGCAAGCAGGTCAAACAGGCCGTGACGACCGGGCTGGCGGGTAACAGCAGCACAATCATTCTCAGCGGATTGAAGGCTGGTGAAACGGTCGTCCTGCCGACGGCGAGCACCACGGGCTCCAGCGGCGCGAGCCTGACCTCCAAACTGGGCGGTCTCTCGAAATCCGGCGGCCTCGGGAGCAGCCTGGGCGGCAGTGGCGGGTTCCCCGGCGGTGGAGGTGGCTTTCCCGCCGGAGGCCCGCCGTGATGCGCTCGCCGAGAGTTACCGACGCACGATCCGGCCCACCGGGACGGTCTGCTCGCCAGCAGCCACTGGTCAAGCGCCACCCGCTCTCACGGCAGGCCGGCAATGGCCGGCGTCCGCGGCCACCGGCGATTCTGGTGCGCGAGGTCACCAAGACCTACGAGCTGGGGCAGATCAGGGTACGCGCGTTGCGCCAGGTCTCTCTGCAGATCGACCGCGGCGACTTCGTCGCGATCATGGGCAGCTCCGGCAGCGGCAAGAGCACGCTAATGAACATCCTCGGCTGCCTGGACATACCCACCAGCGGCCGCTATCTGATCGACGGGGTGGACGTGAGCAGCCTCGACGAGGACGACCTCTCGGATCTGCGCAACCGCAAGATCGGCTTCGTCTTTCAGAGCTTCAACCTGGTCGCGCGCACGAGCGCGATCGCGAACGTGCAGTTGCCGCTCGCTTATGCGGGAGTCGACCAGGCGACGCGCCGCCGTCGCGCGGAAGGTGCGCTGCGCGCGGTCGGGATGGCGAGCCGCTTGCACCACCAATCATCCGAGCTCTCCGGCGGCCAGCAGCAGCGTGTCGCGGTCGCACGGGCGATCGTCACCAACCCGACCATGATCCTCGCCGATGAGCCGACGGGGAACCTCGACTCGCATTCCACCGAGGATGTGCTGCGGATCTTCTCTCATCTCAACCAAGAAGGCCGCACAGTGGTCCTGATCACCCACGAGCCCGACGTCGCCGAACAGGCCAAGCGTGTGATCAGCTTGAGCGATGGCGAGATCGTTGAGGACCGGCGGACCGCGGGTGTGCACGACGCGCCGCCTGTGCTGCACCACATGAAGTCCGCGCATCACCCAGCTAACCCCGCCGTCGGGCAGGCGCAGGTGCAGTCGTGATCGGACTCGAGACAATGCGGATCGCCTGGGGTGGGATCACCGCGAACAAGCTGCGCTCCGGGCTGACGATCCTCGGGATGACGATCGGGGTCGCGTCGGTGATCATCCTGATCGCCGTCGGCAATGGCTCCTCCAACGCAGTCAAGTCTCAGATCCAGAGCCTCGGCACGAATGTGCTGCTGGTGATGGCCGGCGCCGGGCGCGGCGGCGTGCGAGCGTCCAGTTCGGCCAGCATCTCGCTGACCAAGGGCGACGCCGAAGCCCTGCAGAACAAAGACCTCGCGCCGGATGTCAAGAGCGCCTCGCCGGTGGTGAACGCCTCCAGCGTAAAACTGGTCTACAACGGCTCGAGCTTCGAACCGTCGTCGTTCATCGGCACTACGCCGTCCTATCTGACGGCTCACAGCTACAAGCTCGCCGAAGGCGCGTCCTTCACGGCCGAAGACGTCGCTAAGCATAGGCGCGTGGCGGTGATCGGCCAGGAAGTCGTGCAGGAACTGTTCGGCGGGGGCAGCGCCGTCGGTGAGAACATGAAGGTCAACGGCTCAAACTTCGAAGTGGTCGGCGTGCTCGCCAAAAAGGGAACCAACGGCACGACCAATGAGGACGACGTTGTGATGGCACCGATCACGACGGTGCAGAGCGCGCTGACCGGTGCGGGATCGATCGACTCGATCACGGTCGAGGCGAAGTCCGAATCCTCACTAGACGCCGCCGAAGGCGAGGTCACGCAGATCATCGAGGAACGTCACAAAATCAAGAACACCTCAGAACCCGGCTTCAGCGTCCTGAACCAGGGGTCGCTGCTGTCGACCTCCAGCTCCTCCTCGAGCGTCTTCACCACGCTGCTCGGCGAGGTCGCCGCGATCTCGCTGCTCGTCGGCGGGATCGGCGTGATGAACATCATGCTCGTGTCCGTGACCGAGCGCACGCGCGAGATCGGCATCCGCAAGGCCGTGGGCGCCAGGCGCTCGGACATCCTCACCCAGTTCTTGACGGAGGCCGTGCTCGTGTCGTTGATCGGCGGCATCACCGGTGTGGCCGTGGGCGTGCTCGGCAGCCAGTTCAAGATCGCCGGAGTTCAGCCGGAAATCGCGACGTACTCGATCTTCCTCGCCTTCGGCGCGGCGCTCGCCTCGGGCCTCTTCTTCGGCACCTATCCCGCGGCGCGCGCCGCCCGTCTGCGACCGATCGAAGCGCTGCGCTTTGAGTAAGCAACCTTCCCCCACCGAGGAGTCCCCCATGCCCGACGAGCAACAGGCAGCCCACGACAGTCCAGCCTACGATCCCGCCGTACAGACGCCGGAGACGCCCGCGTATGAGCCGATCGAGGACGAGCAAGACCAGTGGTCCGAAGAGCCTGAGGACGAGCTCGAGCTGCCTGCCCGGCCGCGCCGACGGCTGCTGACACCAATCCCGCTCGCGCTGCTCGGCGTGCTGCTGATTGCCAGCGGGTTCATCGCCGGCGTGCAAGTCCAGAAGGGCCAAACCTCCACCGCGTCCACCGGCGGCGTCCCGGCGGGCCTTGCCTCACGCTTTGCGGCGCTTGGCGGCGGCACCTCGAGCACCGGCAAAACCTCAACGGGCGCCGCCGCGGGCGGCTTCCCAGGCGCCGGCACGGGCGCCGGCCGTCCGACTTCCGGCACCGTCGCCTACCTCGAGGGGAACACGCTGTACGTGACGAACTCCGAAGGCAACACCGTCAAGGTCAAAACCTCGCCGAGCACGAGCGTTACCAAGACCGTGAAAACGAAACTCAAGGGTATCTACCCGGGTGAAACGGTGACGGTCATCGGCGCCACCGGCTCGAATGGGACCGTCAGCGCCGAATCGATCAGCGTCGGCTCATCGGGCACGGGTCTCGCGGCGCTGCTCGGCGGCTCCGGCACAACCGGCTCCGGCAAAACCAGCAGCTCAAGCAGCAGCTCATCGGCGCTCTTCGGCTCTGGCTAGAGCAATACGACAACTCTCAAACAAGGAACGACAGATGCCCACTCACACGCCTCGCGCTCATCAACCAACAAGCCGCCACCACACCCGGCCGGTCCTCGCCCTGCTGGTCCTTGGCGCCTGCCTGATGCTCGCGGCGTGCGGAAGCTCCTCCGGCAGCGGCGGTAGCACCAACTCCGCGAACAGCAAATCGGCGACAACGTCGAGCAACACCACTGGGGCCGGCTCTGCCAGGTCGACGGCGCTGCGCGAATGCCTGCAAAAGCAGGGCATCACGCTTCCCTCCGCGTCGGTCGGCGGCAACCCGCAGTCATCCGGCTCGGCACCCCCAACTGGCACCGCAGGCCAGCCTCCGAGCGGCGGATTCAAACTACCGAAGGGCGAGAGCGCCGCGCAACTGCAAGCCGCGCTGAAGAAGTGCGGTGGCGGGAACTTCCCGGCCGGCGGAGCCGCGCGTTTCGGCGGCGCGGGCTCGAGCAAGGCGCTCGCGAAGTTCTCGGCGTGCATGCGTGAAAACGGCGTGAATCTGCCGGCCCCGAACACCTCGGGCAAAGGCCCCGTGTTCAACACCAAGGGCATCAATACGAGCAGCGCGGCCTTCAAGAGCGCCGAGAGCAAGTGCCGCAGCGACCTCGGCGCAGCCGCCGGGGGCGGTGGGCCGCCGAGCGGCGGTGGACCTCCGCCGAGCGGCGAAGCTCCGGCCGGTGGCGCTCCGCCCACGGGCGAAGAAGGCTAGTCCGAGATGACCGAAGTGTCGGTACGGCGGGCATGATCACCGCTCGCAAGCGGATCCTGCGTGCAGTGCTCTCCACTCTCGCCGCCGGCATGACCGGCCCGCTGACCGGCTCCGCGCTCGCCGTGGACACCACGGCGAGCGCCGCCGACTCGGCTACGACCCCGACGACGACGTCCACCTCAGCCGAACCCGGTCCGGAAGCGAGCAGCAGCGATTCGTCCTCGACAAGCTCCACCTCGACCACGGAAGAGACGACGACCACACCGACCACGACCACGACGGCAACAGCCCCGCCCGCCAGCACTCCCGCCGCGCCTGATGTCGAAGGCGCGCCCACGGTAGTGCGCCAGCGAGAACAGCAGAAGACCGCCGGCATGGGCGAACCGAGCACGAGCGCCAGTCCGAACGCCAGCAAGAAGCCCAGCAAGAAGAAGACGACCACGGTGAGCAAGACCCCATCCAGCGCCAAGAAGTCTGCAGCTGAAAACAAGGTTGCCCGCACCCCTGAATCGGTGGCCGAGGAAGGGGTGCTCGCCGCGACGCTGGACTCCTCGGCAGCCTCTGCGCAGGCGCTCGACTTCTACCGGATCCCTCCGTTCCTGCTGCCGGTCTACAAGGCCGCCGCCGTCCAGTACGGCGTCCCGTGGCAGGTGCTGGCGGCGATCAACGAAGTCGAGACCGACTACGGCAACGACCTGTCGGTCTCCACCGCGGGCGCGGTTGGATGGATGCAGTTCATGCCCAGCACATGGCTGCAATACGGCGTGGACGCCCTCGACGCCGGCTACGCCGACCCGTACAACCCCGTGGATGCGATCTTCGCCGCGGCGCGGTACCTGCGAGCCGCCGGCGCCCGGACCGATCTACGTGCGGCGATCCTTGCCTACAACCACTCCGAGGAATACGCCAGCTCGGTTCTGCTCCGAGCCAAGCTGATCTCCGCCTACCCCAAGACCGTGATCTCGACCTTGACCGGGCTGATCGACGCTCGCCTACCCGTGACCGGCAAACGGCTCGTGTGGAGCACGCCGGTCGGAGCGGCCTCCTCGACTTCGAGTTCGCCCGCAGGCGCGAGCGTGATCCCGAGCAAGGCCTCGAGCGCCAGCACCCCTGGCTCAACGGCGGCGCCGTCGCCGACCGCCGTCGCGGCAGCCAGCACATCAGGCCCCACCGCCTCCCCGAAGTCACTCGACCTTGACGAGTTGACCACCGCTCCGAACGCATCGGTCGTAGCCGTCGAGGATGGACGCATCGTGAAGATCGGCGACTCGCACCGACTCGGAAAGTATCTGGTGCTGCGTGACGTGTACGGCGACGTGTTCACCTACGCCGGACTCGGCAGCATTGCCCACAGCTACTCGTCGGAGAACTCCGTGAGCACGCCGACGAAGTCCCCCGTGGTGGAAGCGGCCAGCACCCGAGCGCCCACGCCCAACCAGCCGGCGAGCGCAGGAACCCAGTCGCCGGCGACGCAACATGCCGAGACATCGCTGCAGAGCAGCCTTGCCTCCTCTGACCTCGGGCAACTGCCATTGCCTTTGCTTCCGAAAGAACAGACACTCGCCGGGACGCGCAACCCCGCCGCGGTCGCAGATACGGCCAGGAAGGCACAGCAGAGCACCAGAGGTCAGAATGTGCCATTGCGGCGCGGATCGGTCGTGGCAAGCGGCACCGTGCTCGGTCATGTCGGCATGCCCAGCGGCGACCGCGATGGTCACCTGCGCTTCGCCATCCAGCCCACGGGCGACACGAGCACGATCGACCCAGGCCCGGTGCTGGCCAACTGGAAGCAACTGCAAACGGCACTGCACCCGCAGGGAGCCAAGGCAACAAACGCCCTGCTCGGGGCAACCACGAGCGATCTCTTCTTGATGTCCAAGAACCAGCTCGAGAGCACCGTACTCGCGGACCCCGATATCACGATGACCGCCTGCGACCGCCGGGAAGTAGCGGCCGGCAGGGTCGACAAGCGCGTGCTCGCGGTGCTTGCCTTCCTCTCGCGCAGCGGCCTGGCCCCGACCGTCAGCGCGCTGCGCTGCGGACAGGATCAATACACGGCATCGGGTGCCCTCTCTGCGCAATACAGCGGCGACGCCGTGGACATTGCGGCGATCAACGGCATCGCGATCGCCCACCACCAAGGAGCCGGCACAATCACCGATCTGACGATCCGTGCGCTGCTGACGCTGCCGAGCGGATTCGTGCCCCACGAAATCGTCAGCCTGACGCGGTACCCGGAGGCGAGCAACACGCGCACCGCGGCGTCTTCCGCGAAGGAGATCCGTCTTCAGTTCAGCCCGACCACGGCGTCCGCCGCGCACCTCGCGCGCGCCGGTCGCAACGCGCCGGCGCCGCTCGAGACTGCCACGAGCGCACTGAGCGCCGCTCAGTGGAACCAGTTGATGATGCGGGTGGCAGCGTTGCCGGTCCCGACCGTTGCCACCAAGCCGAGCTCCGCCGCCGTCACCGACCCTGGGCGTGGCTAACGTCCCGGACGCTCACGCCGTCGAAGTGGTCGGTGGGTGTGGGCGGCCGTTCTGTGTTACCGGGGCACCGAAGCTCACGGTTAGACGGGCGCCGCCGCCGGGCGCGTTCTCGGCCTTGACGTAGCCTCCGTGTGCTTCCGCGGCCTGGCGCACGATCGCGAGCCCGAGCCCGGAACCGGGGAGCTTGCGCGCCCGGTCGGCTCGATAGAAACGGTCAAACACGAACGGGAGATCGGACTCCTGAAAGCCCGGTCCGTGATCGCGAACGCTCAGCACCCCCTCTCGTAGGCTGATCTCGATCGTACCGTCGGCGGGGCTCCACTTGCGGGCGTTGTCGAGCAGGTTCGAGACCGCGCGGTTGATGCGATCCGCCTCGCCGCGGAGGACGGTCGGCTCGAGGCTCACCTGCAGCTGTACCTCGCCGCGTCTGTGGGTCCGCTGCACCGCGTACTCGACGATCTGGTCGAGGTGCACGGCATCGTTGGCCGGCTCTGTCTGGGTCTCGCGCGCGAGCTCGACGACATCGCTGACAAGTGAGGTCAGCTCATCGAGTTCCTCGACGATGTCGTCCTGGATGCTCGCTTGATCCCCCGCGGGAAGACGGTCGGCTTCGCGCAGGATCTGGATGTTCCCGCGCAGCGTCGCGATCGGTGTGCGTAGCTCGTGGCTCGCGTCAGCGACGAGATGTCGCTGGGCCTGCACCGAGCGCTCCAGCACGTCAAGGGTGCGATTGAAACTCGCCGCCAGCCGAGCAATCTCGTCATGGCCCGTGACATCCAGCCGCTGAGAGAGATCGAGCGTGTCGCTCAAGACCTCCGCTCGTCTCGTGAACCGCGCGACCGGCACCAGCGCCGTACGCGCCACCAGGGCGCCGAGAACGGCCGCGATCGCGATACCGGCCACGCCCACGAGGGCGAGCAAAATCAGGATCTCGTTCAGCTCGTGGTCGACCTGGGTGAGCGGCAACGCGATCAGGACCGCGCCTAGCGACCCAGCGCCCACCGTGATCACACGCAGATGAGTGCCCTTGACAGTCCGATCAGACAGCGCCCGCCCACTGCCGCGCGCCGCGATCGCCCGATCCCGAGCGCTGGGTGGGATCCTCGGCGAGGAGCCCTGCCCGCCTGGAACACTGATCTTGCCGCTCTTGGACACGAACTGGACATAGCCCGAGGCGGCACCGAACTGAGGGGGCTTGATAGCCCGAGGGAACCCGGCCGGCAACTTCGCGCCATGCGGCAGACCACCACGAGCAAACGCCGCGGCTGGAGGCAGACCACCAACGCCGGTGAATATCTGGGCGCGCTGACGCAGATACCCGTCGACCTGGCCACGCAGATCGGCACGGACTACGACATACACGGTCACCGCGGCACCCAACACCGCCAACACGACCGCGAGTCCCGCGACGGCCGCGATCCGCGCACGCAAAGTCATGGCTCACGCAACACGTATCCGACGCCCCACACGGTCTGGATCAGCGGCCGAGCGCCTACGTCCTCGAGCTTGCGTCGCAGATAGCCGACATACACCCGCAGCGCGTTCGAGGACGCTCCAAAGTCATAGCCCCACACGCGCTTATAGATATGGCTGTGAGACATCACCTGCCCAGGGTTCAACATGAACAGCTCGAGCAGCTGATACTCGGTGCGCGTCAACTCCGTGAATCGATCCCCGACCAGCGCGCCATACCTCGCGGAGTCCAGCTGGATCTCAGCAAACGAGCGTAGCTTCGGCGGCGCATCGTCAGGCATCTCGCGACTACGGCGCAGCAACGCTCGCAGACGCGCCTTCAACTCCTCCACATCAAAGGGCTTGACCATGTAGTCATCGGCGCCGACGTCCAGACCCTCGACGCGGTCGCTGATCGCGCTACGCGCGGTCAGCATCAAGATCGGCACTCGCTCCCCGACCCGTCGCACGCCCCGGCACACCTCCAAGCCGTCTATATCGGGCATACCCACGTCCAGCAGCACCACGTCGGGAACATCGCTCGTGATCAAATCGAATGCCTCAGCGCCACCGTCAGCGGTCTGCACCTCATAGCCATCCAGGGTCAACACGCGGCGCAGCATTTCGCGCACACCACGCTCATCATCGACCACAAGGGCTCTCACGCCAATAATTGTGACCGGCCTCCGCTGCTCTCGGCCGATTCCTACACTCTCCTTACACCTTCGGCCCCATACCGGCGCCCATTTCAGCGAGGCGACAGCCGTCAGCGGGCGGCAGCCTCGCGGATCAGTCGTTCCCAATCCTCGCGTAGTGCTCCACCGCGAGCTCGTTGACCGCCGGCGACACGATGTCCTCAGCCGGCAAGGGAGAGCAGCATCGCGACCCGCATAACGTCCGGCTCGTCGTCGGCGTCTATCTCGCCGGCCTCCCAGCGGATGCGAAACTCCTGCCCGGAGATCCCGAGGCAGCGATCACCGCCGTTGAGCCGTCGTGGCTGCTCATCAGCAGCACGTAGGGGCGCACGGCGTCGCCGCCGACCTCGACGTGATCGGTCAGCGTGGCGAGCACCCATACGCGGCGTCCACCGTGCAGGCTCCCCGCCGTCTCGAAGTTGATCGAGCTCCCGAGCAGCTGGTCGCCCGCAGAAACCAGCTGCTGAGGTCATCCGCAGTGCCCACGAGCAGGTGGGGTGTGCACCAGTTGTGCGCCAAGCACAAAACTGAGAGCCGGCAGACGGTGGTCCAACTCTCTTCCTAAACGCAAAAACGCCCGCAACTGCGGGCGTCCTGCTGTTCCGACAACTTCAGTGGGCGATACTGGTTCGATCCGCCGGACATCCCTGCAAATCGGCATCTTTGGCACGGCTTTCCGCCCATATTCCGCCCAACCGGAGCGAAACATCCCCACGTTTCCCCCTAACACCGCGCATCCCGTCGCGAGTCAGTCCCCGAGTCCAAGCGCGTCGCGCATGCGGTCCAGCACGGCGTGGTCCTTGGGACGATCGGCCACGCCCTTGGAGTGCAGAATCATCTCTGCCGAGGCCACGGGCACGACGATTGCAGTGCCGGGAAGCATCTCGCGAGTCGCCGTGGCGATGATCTCCTCGTAACCTTTGGTCCCGTCGGGGAGAAGGACGACATCGAAGTTTCCGTGGCGCGTCGCGAAAGCGATCGAGATCTGGTTGCGAAACGTGCGCCAGTCGATGCCGTCGGGTGGCCGATAACCCTCTGGGTAGCGGGCCGGGTCCACGCGAAAACCCGCGTCAGCTCTGCCACGGCGGCGGCCAGGCGCGAGAGGTTGCCCTCTGAGCGCTCGGGGGTGAAGTCGATGTCATCGGTCGGCTCAGGCCAGCCGCGGGCCTGGGCGGCTGCACCGCCGATCACGACATACTCGACGCGGTGGCGCTCGAGCGCCGCCACGATCGCCTCCCGTCCAGGGTCCGCCGGCTCGCCGGTGCTCATGTTCGCGCTCCTGCACCGTCTTGCGGCTCGCGCTGGCGCATCTCAAGCGTCGCCCACAACGCCGGGACGAACGTACGGGCGTCGCCGTCGCGGGAGGACTCGGCGATACGGATCAGATCGATCAGCGACGCCACCCTCACGGAAACGCCGGGAGCGATCTGCATGCTCTGCGCGTCACGAGCGAGGTCGCGGTAGCCGCGCGTGCCGGACGGCAGGAACGTCGCGTGCAACTCCGCCCCCCGGGCAGCAACCAGCGCCGCAACCCGTCGCTTCCCTCCTCGGCTCCTTCGCCACCGAGGCGCCGCGCGGCGGGGCAGGACGCGACCCATCGAAGCGTCCGCCGGCACCACATGCAACGTCCGGCCTCCGAGCAAGATCGGCCAGCCGTGAAAAGCACCGGCGACGTTGCCGATCACAATGAACCGCGCCTGCCCCGCAAGCTCGCTCAGAATTCCGATCGGGTCAAAACCCTCCGCCGCCCACGGCGGCGCGAGATGCCTCACACGCTCGACGGGCTCGGGCAACAGCTGCTGGGCGATCAGCGACTGGTAGGAGTCGTCGTAGCGCGCAAGGCCCGCCGTCGCAGCGCGAAGATCGCAGGCGTGCAGCGCCTCGATGACGCTCTCCAGCGGAGGATGCTGCTGCCCTGTCTCCCAGCGGGCGATAGTCAACTGCGGCCGCCCCAGACGCTCCGCCAACTGGTCCTGGGATAGCCCAGCGCGCCAACGAGCAGTCAAAAGAAGATCAGAACTACGCATACAACGATTATAGCGGAAAGCGCATAAAAATGGGCGATACTGGTTCGATTCGCCGGACATCCCTGCAAATCGGCATCTTTTGGCACGGCTTTCCGCCCATATTCCGCCCAACCGGAGCGAAACATCCCCACGTTTCCCCCTAACACCGCGCATCCCGTCGCGGGTCAGTCCCCGAGTCCAAGCGCGTCGCGCATACGGTCCAGCACGGCGTGGTCCTTGGGACGATCGGCCACGCCCTTGGAGTGCAGGATCATCTCTGCCGAGGCCACGGGCACGACGATTGCAGTGCCGGGAAGCATCTCGCGAGTCGCCGTGGCGATGATCTCCTCGTAACCTTTGGTCCCGTCGGGGGGAAGGACGACGTCGAAGTTTCCGTGGCGCGTCCGAAAGCGATCGAGATCTGGTTGCGAAACGTGCGCCAGTCGAGGCCGTCGGGTGGCCGAAAGCCCTCTGGGTAGCGGGCCGGGTCCACGCGAAAGCCCGCCTGAGCTCTTCCACGGCGGCGGCCAGGCGCGAGAGGTTGCCCTCTGAGCGCTCGGGGGTCAAGTCGATGTCCTCGGTCGGCTCCGGCCAGCCGCGAGCCTGCGCGGCCGCACCGCCGATCACGACATACTCGACGCCGTGGCGCTCAAACGCCGCCAGGATCGCCTCGCGACCCGGGTCCGCCTGCTCCTCGGTCCTCATTTCGCGCTCCTGCCGCCGTCTTGCGGCTCGCGCTGGCGCATCTCAAGCGTCGCCCACAGCGCCGGGACGAACGCGGGCGTCGGCGTCGCGGGAGGACTCGGCGATACGGATCAGATCGATCAGCGAAGCGACCCTCACGGACACTCCGGGGGCGATCTGCATGCTCTGCGCTCGCGCGCGAGGTCGCGGTAGCCGCGGGTGCCGGCCGGCAGGAGCGTCGCGTGCAGCCCCGCCCCCAGGGCAGCACCCACCACCGCGACCCGTCGCTACCCTCCGCGGCTGCTCGCCGCCGAGCCGCAGCGCGGCGCGTCGACACGACCCATCGAAGCGTCCGCCGGCACCACAAGCACCTCCGGCCTCCGAACAAGATCGGCCAGCCATGAAGCGCGCCCGCGACACTCCCGATAACGATCAAGCGCGCCTGCCCCGCAAGCTCGCTAAGAATTCCGATCGGGTCAAAACCCTCCGCCACCCACGGCGCCGCGAGATGCCTCAACGCTCAGCGGGCTCACGCCGCAGCTGCTGGGCGATCAGCGACAGGTAGGAGTCGTCGTAGCGCGCGAGGCCCGCCGGAAGCTCGAGGTCACAGGCATGCAGCGCCTCGATCACACTCTCCAGCGGCGGATGCTGGTGGCCGGTCTCCCAGCGGGCGATCGTCGACTGCGGACGCCCCAGACGCTCCGCCAACTGGTCCTGGGAAAGCCCAGCACGCCGACGACCAGTCAACAGAAGATCGGAACTACGCATAGAACGATTATAGCGGAA
>CAVQGG010000004.1:0-3003 GCA_963711985.1 uncultured Solirubrobacteraceae bacterium
GGCGGGCGGGCCGTGAGTCGCGCAACCGGCAGGCGGCGGACCGCTGGTGAGCGTGCGGCGTCAGTCGACGCGAACTATTGGCGGCAGCTCGTATTCGCCGTCGAGAACCGCGTTGGCAGGCTCGTACATGCGCAGAATCGGCCGGAATTGACCGGGCGGGCTGGGTAGCCAGTTGGCGCGTGCCTCGGGCGTGGCCGGTTCGTCGCGCTGAATGGTGATCGTCAGCGATCCGTCGTCGCGGTGTTGCAGTCCCCGGGTGCGGTCGCCGATCGAATACCGGCCGATGGGGTTCGCGACGAGGTAGAAGTCGGGCAGGTCGTACATCGTGATCGACCAGAAGGCGCCGACGGGCGGCGAGGTCGGCAGGCGCACGGTGTATCGGTTGGCGCCGTCGAGCTGGGTCCCCTCGCTGTCGTTGTAGACCATCGCGTAGGCGGCCTCGTAGCCGTGGTTTCCCCACAGCCCGCCGCGCGCGCTCAGTGCGCGCTCGATGTAGCGGAGCTTGGGATCGGCGATCTTCCAGCGAGGATCGTCGATAGCGCCGATCTCGAAGAAGTCGAGGTTGTAGTCGAACGCGTGGTAGGTCAGCTTCCAGCCGTTGACTTCCGGGCTGGCCCCATGCTTGAGCGCCTCCTCCATGTGCTCGCGTCCGGCCGCGAGGCCATTGATCAGCGCGGTCGCGAGCGCTGGGTCGGGGGAGACATACGGCGAAGTCGGCTCAAGGAGACCCAGCGGCGCGAATCGCCGCTGGTACTCGATGTCTCGCTCGGCGGGCGGAAACGCCTGCATCCAGACTCGCATCTGCTCAAACGTCAACAGGGCGTCGTCGGCCGCGCTGTCCGGGGGCGGCAGTCCATCCCCGCCATCGCTCGTCGGCGTGAGCGTCAGCCGTGCCTGTAGCTCACGGACCGCTGCCATGTCCTCCTCGCCGTCGACCGCCCAACGGCCGAGGATGGTCGCCACTGCGGTGGGAAAACGGATGACCGTCTCACCGTCCGCCACCGTGCCGTCCCAGCCTTGCGCGACAAGCAGGTAGGTGCCCGCCTTGGTGCCGGTCGCGCGGTGCCCGACGTAGGCGAAGTTGTTCGTCCAGGCGTCGATGAACTGCAGCACGTAGTAGCGCCCCGAACTGTCCGGCACCTCCAGGCGCACCGGCCCACCGCTGACGTCGAGCTGCGCGATCGAATAGACCGTGTCGTTGTTGATCGAGACGAACCTGTCCCCTGGGCCTGCGAGCTGGGTCGCGTGACTGAACGAGTTGAACGGCGCCGGGGCGACGCTGCCCATCCCCTCCCGTCGAAAGCGGTCGACCTCTTGAAGATCGAAGACCAATGGGAAGCCGTAGATGAACGCCTCGGCGGCGAGCGCCTCAAGCTCCTCTGAGTCGGCCATCAGCAGCGCCTCCATTCGGGTCGGGAGAGGGTCCATCCTAGACTCGGCCATGCTCGCTCGCGTCGGGCGACACGCCCGCTCTACCGGGCGTCGCGGGCATCTGGCTCGCCTCTAATCTCGCTTGCGCCTGCTCTCCCGGTCTTGACCTCACGCTGCTGTCTTTTCCCGGCATTCCGATAGGGCGGTTTGGTACCTGATTGGTGCCCGGCGGCGCCCCAGCTATGACGGAGCGGCCGCCAAGAGTCGCTCATGTGCAGGGGTTTGGTCAGGACCAAGTCCTCACCGGCCGTTATGCGGCGGGTGGGATTCGAACCCACACGCCCTGTCGGACAAGGCCTTTTGAGGGCCTCGCGTCTACCGTTCCGCCACCGCCGCGCGTTCGGCCGCCGCGGCGAGCATAGCTCGGGGCGCCCCCGGGAAGATCAGGCCGGGAACGGGGGGCGGGAGCGTACGGGTCGGCGCTCGGAGGGGCCTCGCGGCGCTCGAGCTCGACGTTCCAGCCCTGGTTGAAGCCGCGCATCGCAAACGCCACCAGCAGCACCTGGAGCGGGGCGATCAAGAGCGTGATCACGCCCAGCAGGCTGGCGTTGAGGGCCGGCTGTTCATAGCCGAATTTGTCGCGCGAGAACCACGCCGGAGCGGCCACCAGGGCAAAGATGCAGAGGAGCACGGCGAGCCCGGCGCCGACCGGGAGCACGCCCCGGTTCCAGCGCGCGGCGAAGAACGCCATCACGACGTAGACGATGATGTAGGCGATCTGGATCGGCTTGGCCCCCTCCAGCACCTTCCAGCCGCCGATCGTCACGATCAGGACCATCGCGGCGCTCACGAGGAACAGCAGCACCACCACCGTCCGGGTCGCCTGGACGGCCGGCTTGTCCCGGTTGGGGTGGGTGATGATCACACCCGGGTCGCGCTCTTCCTCCTCCATCGTGCTCGGCATCAGGACTTGAAGATACAGGCTACGCTCGGCTCCACGCGGGCGTGGTGGAACTGGTAGACACGCCGGCCTTAGGAGCCGGTGGCCTAGCGGCCTTGGAGGTTCGAGTCCTCTCGCCCGCATCGCACGGACAGCGAGCAAATCGGCACATGGGCTCCGACGTTGTGTGGGGCGGCGTCCGAGCCTCCCTAGGATCTGCGGTATGAGCCTCACATTGACCGGCGGTTGCAACTGCGGGGCCGTGCGCTTCGAGATCACAGAGCCGCTGCTCGGAGCGCGCTACTGCCACTGCACGCGTTGTCAGCGCCGTACCGGCGCCGCAGCGTCCGCCAACGCCGCTGTTGCGCCCGGCTCATTTCGCATAGTGAGCGGAGAGGCCGCGCTGAAGGCGTGGCGGCCTGCCGACGGGCACGAGAAGTGGTTCTGCGGCGAGTGCGGATCGGCGATCTTCACCCGGGATCCCAGCGACCACGCCAAGACAGGTGTGCGGCTCGGAGCCATCGACGGCGATCCAGGGGTGCGGCCTGAATTCCGGCAGTTCGTCACGTATGCCGCCCCGTGGGAGGAGATCCCCGACGACGGGCTGCCCCGCTACCCGGAGCGCAAGCCCGCGTGAGCAAGCTGCGGATCTAGTGCTGGCCGGCGCGTGCGAAGTCGCGATATCGGGCCAC
>CAVQGG010000005.1:0-13590 GCA_963711985.1 uncultured Solirubrobacteraceae bacterium
ATGATCTTCGCCGGACTGAGGATCGGCGAGCTGTGCTCGCTGCGCTGGCGCGACCTGGACCTCGCCGGCGGTTGGTTGCAGGTGGGGGAGGCCAAGACGGACGCGGGCACCCGCAAGGTCAAGATCCGAGGGGCGCTGCGCGACGAGCTTCTGGCGGCTCGCTCGCGGCACTCGATCGGTCAGGATGACTACGTGTTCCCGACCCGCACAGGCCGCCGACAGTACGAGTCGAAGGTGCGCACCGCCATGCTCGGCGGTGCCGTCAAGCGCGCTAACGAAAACCTCGGCGGGCGTGACCTGCCACCGCTGCCGGACAGCCTCACCCTGCACTCGCTGCGCCGGACGTTCGCGAGCGTGCTCTATGCGCTCGGCGAGACCCCGCCCGTGGCGATGGCGGAAATGGGGCACACGAGCCCGGCGCTCGTGCTGCGGATCTACGCGCAGGCGATGCGCCGTGGCGAGGATGAGCGGGCGCGGCTCGGAGCCCTGATTGAAGGCGCCCAATTGGCAGATATTGGCAGTCGAGGCGAAATCGACTCCGCAGAGGCCACCGAGGGGCGCGCCGCGTGAGCCCAGGAAATAGCTCATTTGCAGGCCGTTCTGGCCTCTCCGAGAGCGAGGTCAGGGTGCTCGGCTGCCTGCTGGAGAAGCGTAGACGGCGAATGGCCGAATATGGCTCTACAGAGCCACAGACGGCCATTCCGCCCGCCCGGCCCGGCCCGGTCTGCGTCCAGCATTTGCGGGGGTTTCACGCGGGTTTAGGCACGGCATGTGCCTAAACCCCCGCCGCGACGGTTACGATTCTGCGTGAGCGACGATGCCCAGGACAGCCACAGAAACGCTGCGCGGACTTGCCGACAAGTGGGCTCGGGAAGCTGCCGAGCGCGGCGATCGCGACGCTGTACGCGCGCTGCAGGGCGATGTCGGCCAGGTCGCCGTCGAGCCGGGCTCCGCGCTCCGGCGGCTGCGCTTGGAACCCGAGGACGACCAGCCTTGGCGCTCAGGAGTTGCCGCCTGAGCGGCTGGTAACGTCTCGTCCAGTCGCCCTCCGGTGACACCTTCGAGATGGTCCTCCGGCGCTTCACAACTTCGGAGGGGGAGCCCCGGTCAGCCCTAGCGGCTCGCCGGGGCTCACTCGTCTGTCCGCCGCACGATCTACGGTCCCTGTCGTGAAGCGTCATAGACAGAGGACCACCGATGGACCGCCGCTCCGAAGCTGAGCCGCGCGAGACATGGCGCTGGCCGTCGCACGAGCTCGAGCAAGCCGCTGCGGAGCAGCAGACGCGGCTCGCCGAGCAGCTCGCGGCCGGTGAGATCGACCGAGCCGGTTTCAGTGTGCGCTACCTAGCCGTCCACAACCAGGCCGCTCACGTGGCCAACAGACATCGGCGTGCACCGATAGTCGCGCGCCCGCGCCAGCTTGTGAGGCGCACCTGCGGTGGTCGTCGGCGACCAGGTGCACGACGGCCAGCACGTGCGCACGCGCCGCCAGGCGATAGCGAAGGTGAACCCGAGCCGGCGCCAGCCCGGCTGCCGTTCCTAGCTGGCAGTGACCGTCTAGCCGTCGCGAGCGTCGCCCGAATCGGGGTGATTTCGTGAGCGGCGTCTCGATCAAAGACAAGCGGCGTCTGCCGTTCTTCATGGTCACGAAGGCCGCGACGGCCGCGATCCGCAGCCAGTTCGATAGCCGTCGCGGTCAGACCGCGCTCGCGGTCTACATCGCGATCGTCGAATGCAGCAACGACGCACGCAGCGACTCGTTCTCGCGGCCACGGCCGGAGATTGCGAAGCGCGCGATGGTCAACATTCGGGCGCTCGACGCCTACGTCTGCGCGCTCGAAGCGATCGGCCTCCTGCACGTCGAGCGGCGGCCAGGCCATCCGAATCTCTGGACCCTCACCGACCCGCCGATGGCCGCGCAGGTAGTGCACTCAGACTGCACTACCTCGACAAACGGGGTAGTGCATCCAGACGACACCACACCAGTGCAGTCTGGCGACACGGGTGGGGTGCATCCAGACGACACTCCCCGTAATCAAGAAGAGAAGACGACAGTAGAAGCCCCCCAACCCCCCGCAAGCGGGGGGCGACGTCGCGATCGAGATCGGTACGACGAGGAACTGCGTCGGTGGATCGGTGAGAACCTGCCGCAGCTCCCTGAGCACGCCCACGGATACGTCCGTTCGGCGATCGGCGAGGGGCGCCGGACGCTTCCCGAGATCCGCGCCTATGTCGATCGCTGGGCTCCAGCCGGGGCGGCGGCATGAGCAGAACCGTTCGGCTCGATCCCGACCAGCTCGACGAGCTCGCCGCGGCGATCGCTCGTCACCTGCGCGCCGAGAGCAAGCCATCCGGCGATGGGCTCGTCGACGCCGCGACGGTCGCGCGCGAGCTGGGCGTCTCGCGCTCGTTCGTCTACCAGCACAGCGAGGACCTTGGCGCCCGCCGGCTGAATGGACGTGGGCGGCTGCGATTCGACCGCGAGCAGGCAACGGCCGCGTTCGCCGCAATGGAGAGCGACGCACCCGCTCGTCAACAGCAGCGCCGCCGGCGATCCCCAGTGACCTCGCACGTGCTCGCGAGTCGCCCGCAAGTGATCCCGGAGCGTGCCGCGTGACCGGACCGAAGCGATGCCGGATAGGCGGGGTGGAGCGCGCACGATGAACGCTGCCGAAGTCCACGACCGGCAGCTCGAGGCGATCGCAGCGGCGGTTGAGCAGGCGAGGACGTTCGCCTACCTGCACGGCATTGGTGATCGTGAGAGTCGCCGTGCGCTGGGCGGCGTCGTGCGGCTGGTGCGCCGCTGCCAGTCTTCCGTCCGACCTGTCGATATAGTGCCCACCGAGTCGAGCGATGGCACCGCCTCCGGGTTGGGCGCCGATGCAGACAAGCAGGTCACACCGTCTGCATCGAAGGAGCTCGCAGTGTCAGTAGTGCCTACAACCAAGGGTCCGTCGTGATGGCTGTCGATTGCCATACCGGGGAGGTGGGTTCGACTCTAGAACGATGTGTTAGCGACGCGCGCATCGACAAAATCCCCCCATCATCGAAGTTTGGTGGGGGGAGGGGGGATGGTCGGATGGGCACCCTCCGGACCGTTCTCGCGGCTGGGAGGGCCGGCTAGTGGCGCGTGGCGACCTGGCGCGGGAGATCCTCGCCGCGATGGGCAAGAAACCGCTTCGCTTGGCGGAAATCGCGCCGCTGGTCGACCGCAAGCCGAAGGACGGCAGCGTGCGCAACGCGCTCGCGCAGCTGGTCGCCGACGGGCAGCTCGAGCGTGACGGCCGCACCTACGCAAAGGTGCAAAAGAGCCGCGGCAAAGTTGCACCTTGCACCGTCGAGAGCGGCGAGGGTGCAACGACGGACGAGCCGCTGCCGCCGGGTGTTCCCGAGCCACCGGCGACGCTTGGCGTTGCGGGGCGTGACGCGTGGATCGACGCGTGGTCGACGCCCTGGACGCTCGAGCCGGACACGGCGGGGATCGCGCATCTCGCGCGCTTGGAAGACGAGGCGGAGCTGCTTGTGCGAACGATCGAGGAGCAGGGCGTCGTCTCCAAGCGGCCGATCGTCAGCCCGAAGGGCAACGTCGTCGGCGACGAGTGGGTCTCGCACCCGTTGATCTCCGATCTTCGCAAGTTGGACGCTCAGCTGGTCGCGCTCCGCGCGACGCTGGGGCTTGATCCTGCGTCGCGGGCCCGGCTCGCGCTGGATGCGATGGCCAACCGTCCGGACGCGATCGACGAGCTGCAGGAGCACCGCCGGCGGCGTCTCGCGGCAATGAAGGCGCGGCAGGGGGCGGCGTCGTGAGCAGGCCGACCGTGACCCCGCTGCCCGGTGGTCCGCGCCGGCTGATGCCCGATGCCGGCCCGATCGTCTGCGGTGTGAGCTCGGACGCGCCCGCCGTGGTGAAGGCGATGTGGTTGCCGCCAGCCGCTGACGGCGACGGCGAGCCGCTTGCCGGGCGCAAGCATCGAAACCGCGCGAGGTACCGCCAGCGCGGCAAACAACAGCGACAGGAGGCGGCATGATCTCGACACAAGACACGGCCGGCGAGCGCAAGCGCGTCGAGGAGGACGTCCTGGCCGAGCTGGACCCCGCTCGGAAGGCCGGCGAGCTCACGCAGGCCGAGCTCGAGCAGCGGCGCCAGGAGCGCACCGGCCAGGGCGTGCGGCACAACCGCAGCGAGCCGGGGCGGGTGACCGGATGAGCCTCCTACAGCGCCGTCAAGGACCCTACGCGCCGAGGCGGCAGCAGGTCAACTTCGCCGAGAAACTGATGGCGGCCCAGGCTGCCGCGGCGGCCGCGCGGGTCGAGCAGGAGCGGACCGAGCAGGAGGCGATCGCCGCCCTCCGGGCGACCCAGCTGGAGGCCGACCCGCTGACCCAGCTGGTGAGGCGGGCTTACCACCAGGACCAGGCGATCTCGGCGCTGCGCGTGAAGCTCGCGGGGGTGGAAATGCAGCTCAAGGAGTTGACCAACCTGATGAGAGGGGCGAGCTGATGGACTTCGGCGAGGTATACAGCGCCAAGGGCGGCGCGTCGTTCTTCGAGGACCTCCTGGCGGCGACCGGGCTAACCATTCGGGGCGCGAACCAGCCGGCCGCGCTGGAGCGTCTGGCGGAACACGCGGAGCAGTCAGCGAAGCGCGGCGAGCTGATGGCCCGTCGCGCGCACCGCGCACTGTCGGACCTCGGCATCGAGGCTCGCGGCGAGGGCGGCATCCACGCGCGGGCGCTGTCGAACACCGCCGGCCAGGGCGGCGAGTTCCTGGTCCCGGCCTGGATGACCGAGCGTTTCGCGAGCGTTGCGCGCGCCGCGGCGCCGCTCAAAAAGCTCGCGACGGCCGTGGATCTGCCGCCGCGGACCTTGGAGCTGCACGTCCCGCGATTCGACACCGCCGCCGGCGTGATCCCCGAGGAATACGAGAACGTCAACCCGCCCCAGACCCTGAATCCTGGCACTGACGAAATCGTGTCCAAAGTCGCGACGTTCGCGGGCGATGTGCTCGTCTCGCAGCAGCTCTACGACCGTGGCGGCGCGTTCTCCGAAGCGATCATCCTCAAGGACTTCGGCGAGAACTACGGCGAAGCTCTGCAGTCGCAACTGATGAACGGGTCCGGCTCCAATGGCCAGCTCCTCGGGCTGCGGGAAGTGTCCACGACCCCGGTCAACGGCGTGCCCGGCGCGAGGGTCGTCACCTACACGACCAACTCGCCGACGGTGCCCGAACTCGTGAAGCGAATCGCGGAGTGCGCCGGCCAGATCAGCGACACCCGCAAGCGATCGCCGAGCGCGATTTTCATGCGCGGCGGCCGGTGGTTTGACATCGCCGGCACGGCCGACAGCGATGAAGAGCCGCACCTGCGCCCCGGCGTCGGCAGCGTGCCCACCGAACCGGACGTGGGTCCGTACGGGCCCCTTGCGCAGATCCCGGTCTTCCACGACAACACGATCCCGGCCACCCTCGGCGCCGGCGCCAACCAGGACGCGATCGTGCTCGCACGCTGCAGCGACGTGATCCTGCTCGAGGACCCGCTGGGGCCGCGGTTCACCGCCTACCCCACGACGAACGAGGCCGGCGAGCTGACCGTGGTCCTCTCCTGGCATCACTACGTGGCCGCGCTGACCTCGCTTTACCCGAGCGCGATCGGGACAGTGGCGGGCACGGGCCTCGTCTACCCGGGCAGCGAATTCTGATGTTCGAGGACATCGGCACCGCGGTCCGCAAGGCGCTCGACAAGCACGGCGTCCGGTCGCTCGACGAGCTCTCACACGACGCTCAGATCCGGCTCGCGGGACACGTTGGCCTCCCGGTGCCCGAGCTGCACCGCGCGATCCGCGCGTCGCTCGCCCAGGAGCGCCGCCAGGAGCTCGCCCAGATCCGGGCAGGTGGCCGCGGGAAGGGCAAGAAGGCCAGGAAGAGCCGGCGCATCCAGGTCAGCGCCAGCGGCAACGTGTCGATGCGCGGCACCGGCCAAGCGGACCCGGCCGCGGTCGAGTTCGTCCGTGCGCAGACGCGCGAGCTGCCGCCCGGCGCGACGCGCTCGACCCAGCTACCCGGTGTCGTCTGGGTGCCCGTCAGGGGCAAGAAGGCCAAGAAGACCAGGAAGAAGCTCGCGTCGTCAGACGACGGACAGAGCACCGGGACGCCGCCCGGGAACGGCAACCCGATCAACCCGCAGGACGGCGCCGGGCCCCGGTCGATCGCCCCGATCCTCGGCGTGGGCCATTTCCGGCACTCCTACCTCCTGCACCCGCTCGAGCCGGAGCTCGCCGAGAGGGCCGCATCGTGAACACACAAGCTTGCCGCCAGTCTGGCGCGGCAGGAGGTCCCCTCCGCGGTCGTGAGTCGGTGCCGCGGGAGTGGCCGGGGCGCCCCGGCCCGCGTCGTCTTGCTCCCTCGCCGGCGCGGGCCGGCTCTCTCTTGCACAGGCTTACCGCGAGTGCTCGCGCGGCAGGATGGGTCCCGCGGCGCGCTGTTGGTGCCCTCCTTCTAGCGCGTCGCGGGCCGCTTCTCTGTGGGGCGGTTTCATGAGCAAAGACATCGAGTGGAAGCTCGTCGTGGACGACGAGGGCGCGATCAAGAAGATGGAACAGGTCAGTAGGGAGGGAGAAAAGACCGACAAGAACCTCGACAAGGCGAAAAAGAGCAGCGACGGGCTGAAGGGCTCGCTCAAAAACCTCGGGGGGGCGTTCGGCGGCCTGAAGAGCATGATCGGGATGGCGTCGGGCGCTCTCGGTCTGTTCGGCGCCGGCTACGGCATCGAGAACATCATCTCGACCACCAAACAGCTCGCCCAGGAAACCGAGAAGTTCCATGCCGTCACGGGCATGTCAGCCAACTCCTCGCTCGACTACGTCGCCGCGCTGAAGGCGAGGGGCATCGGCACCGAAGCGGTGGTGCGCGGCTACAAGGCGCTGGGGAAAGCGGTGCAGACCGCCGAACGCGGCGAATACACGTTCGCGACCGCCCAGGAGAAGGCTCACGCGCAGGGCAAGCTCTACACGGGCCTGCTCGGCACGCAGGCGCAGGCGTTCCAGCAGCTCGGCGTGAGTCTCACCGCGTTGAAGGCGGAGAGCCCGGAAAAGCAGTTTCAGACGATCACCGAAAAGCTCGAAGGCATGAAGGCCGGGCTGGCCAAGACGACAATCGCCTCCTCGATCTTTGGCAAGGGCGCGACCGCGCTGCTGCCCGTCCTCGAACGCGGCCCGCTGTCGCTGAACCACTACCGGGCCGAGGCCGAAAAGTTCTTCCCCACCCTCAAGGGCGGCACCAACATCGTCAACGAAATGAACGCGGCGTCCGCCGAATCGAAACTGGCGTGGGAAGGCATGGAGTTCACCTTGGGGACCGCGGTGATGCCCGCGCTGGTGAAGGTGGAGCGCGGGTTCGCCGGAGTCATCGGCGAAATCGAGCACGGCAAGGGCGCCTGGGGAGGCCTCGAGAGCGACCTGAAAGGGATCGCCACCGCCGGCAAAGACGTCGTCGGCTGGCTGGAGAAGATGGGCAAGGCGTTCGACATCCCCGTCGGCGCGGGCGGCCTCGGTGCGGCACTCGCCACGTTCGCCGGGATCGACCTGGCGAAACACCCCATCAGCAAAACAAAAACGATCGCGAAAGACGCCCTGAAGGTCGGCAAGTGGATTGCTGGTCACCCGTACGTCGGACCCGCGGCGGTGGAGGCGGCAATACCCCTAGCGGGGTACGCCGGTCTGGTCGGGCTAACCAAAGGTGCGTTCTCGGGCCTGCGCGGCCTCGGGATCGGGGCCGCCAGCGGCGGCGAAGCGCCACCGCACTATGGGCCCAGGCAGCTCAAGGAACTCGGGCAGGCGAAGCTGGCAAGCGAACACGAAAACGAGGCGCTGGCCCGCCAAGCCAGCGGTCATCTGCGCGAGCTGACCGCGATCCGCAACGCGATCGAACGGCTGCACGCCCACGGCCAGTCCGGCCAGCAGATCGTCGGCGAGCTGCACATGGACGCCACGAAGGTCGGTGAAGTGATCGCGCTGAACCCGAAGGCGATGCGGTTCCTCACCGAAGCGGTCGAACGCGCGTCGCTGGCCAGGAACGCACGCCGGTGAGCGCGGTCTGGCATGACGGCTCGGTCGAGCTCGGGGAGGCTGTCTCGCCGGTGGTTGCCGAGCTGATGGAGCACCTGGAGGACGTCGACAGCGACGAATACCTCGCGATCAGCCGCGCGCTGGCGGAGGCCGCGATCGTCGGCTACCGGGAGGGCGTCCGGCAGCTCGGACAGATGGTCACCGTGGAGTCCGTTGCACGCGGCCAGGCGCTCGCGCTCGAGGCGAACGTCTCACGGACCGACGGCAGCAGTAGCAGCGACCGTGGGGGGCGTTGAAGCTCTGATGGCAAACTCGGGCGGAGCGGACCTCGTGAATGGCGCCGGCCCGACCGAACACCCGCCGGTCGTCGACGGCTGCGTCTCACGCAACAAGCCGGCGCCGAGCTCGTTTACGGACCCGCTGTGGGTGATCGTGCCGTCCTACTCGATCGAGGCACCGTACAAGTGCCTGCAGTGGGGGGCAATCCACGGGGTCACGCTGCCCGCCCAGGGTGCGGAAGTCAGCGTGGTGATGAGCCTCGCCGGCGTCCCGACCGTGGTGTGGTGGGCCGGGGAAACCGTCCAGGAGACGGTCGAACGCGGCACCAGCCTGCCGGCGTCGCCGGTGGACGGCCAGGAATACGACTTCATCGTCAACGCGACAGCCGGCGTCGTCTGGCGGTTCCGCTACCGCGCGGCCTCGGCCTCGACGTACAAGTGGGAGTTCATCGGCGGCCCACCGCTCTACAGCGAAGTCGCCACGAACCAGGCTGTCGAATCGCCCTCGCCCACGTACGCCGACCTCGCCACCGTGGGTCCCGAAGTCACGCTGCCGCTTCCGGGCGACTACGACATCGAGATCGGGATGAGCACCGAAGGCCGCTACAACGGCACGGCGCTGATGAGCTACGCGATCGGAGCGACTGCGGCCAAAGACGAAGACGCGGTGGTCTACGGTTCGGGGCAGGCAAGTAGCGAAGCCGGGGACGTCGCAGCGTCGATGGTGCGGTCGAAGCGCAAGACCGGTCTGACGGCCGAGACGCTGACGGCCAAGTACTGCTACTCCAAGGGCGGCTCGGGTGCGATCCAGCTCGAGAACCGCTTCATGCGTGTGACACCGGTGAGGGTCGGGTGATCGAGCCCTCTGCGAGTCTCTAGGGTTCGGGGCGGACGAACGTTTCTTCGGCGATGACCGGGCCGTGCACCACTTCGCCGCCGCGGACGGAGGCATTGATTTCGTAGGTGACGCGGATGTCGTCCTGGTGCAGTTCGAGTTCGCTTTTGCTGCGCTGCCCGTTCTGTTCCCCGCTCAAGTTGGCCAGAAGGAGCGACCCCCCCGTGCCATCGATGACCGGTTCCTCGTTGCCGTGGTTGACGCGAATGACGCCGTTCTCGACATCTCCGATCGCCTCCACCTCGAAATCCTCGACCGGACTGCCGTACTCTCCTTCACCGCTGACCACCACACCTTCACTTAGCGTCAGCGTGACGTGGGGTGCGGCGATGTCCTCCGTTTCTGGGCCGGACGTGGCGGAGCTTTCGCCGGAGAAGTAGATCACTTCGACCGTGTGGTCCCCGAACGAGGTGAAGGTCACGGTGCAGCTGCCGCCTTCGCCGTTCGAGCCGCCGACGTTCGTCGAGCAGGCGACCTTCCCGTCGCTTATCAGCTCGAGCACGCCCTGTGGGAGCGAGGGCCCCGACTCGGAGACGCCCTGCGTGTTCGCCGACGCGGAGTAGAGGAACGTCGCTTCGAGCGGGTTGTTCGGGTTCTGTGTGAACGACGGGTCGAGGTGCGCCCGGAGCACGGGGTGCACGACGGCCGGGGGTGTCACAGCCGGCGCTGGCGGCACGACTGCCGGAGCCTTCGGCGGCACGTAGACGCAGAACGTCTCACGGACCTTTCGCCCGTGGCGCTTGACGTGCTCGACCTTCCGCACGTAGTGCGCTCGGCAGTGTTCACGGCGAGGGTGATCGAGGCGGTAGCGGGGGTGGCTGGCGGCTGCGCTGGCGGGCAGCGCGAGCGCCACGACGGCGAGGGTGAGGGGTGCTAGCTTGCGCATCGTTCGGACCTCCTAGTGGGTCTGGACCGGCCCCGGGTCGTTCGCCGCGACGCCGGGGCGCTTTCGTTCGAGCATACGCCCCTGACGGCTAGCCGTCAACCGCTAGAGCGGAGAGCTATGGACCCGGACACCAGCGCGCTGCGATGCTCGCCGGATGACGCGCTCGCCCGCTCCCGATCCGGCGCTCGGGGCTGCGCTGCGCGCTCTGCGTGAGGCGCGCGGGCTGACGCAGGAACAGCTCGCGCACGAGGCGGGCGTGACGATGGGCACGCTCAGCAAGATCGAGACAGCCGCGGCGGCGCCGGCGTGGGCGACGGTGCGCCAGATCGCGCAGGCCCTCGGCGTGTCGCTCGTGGAGCTCGCCGAGGCCGTCGAGCGCGCCGAGTAGGGCCGGGCGGGTCTGCCGGGATCGCGTCTAAGCGCCGCTGAGGCCCCTCGGGTGCCGGATACGACGCTCCGTGGCCACGGTGACGCTCAGACGGGCCGCAAGCCGTCACCGAACGGATATTTGGGGTTGCGTGGCTGGCGGCGTGGCGCTAGAGTTCGGCGACAACCCCAAATAGTGCCCCCGCGCCGCTGTACACGGCCGGGGGCGTGGCCCCGAGAGCTTCCACTCCCGGAGCGCGAGCCACGCTACAGAACCGGCAGGCGTCGCTCAACCTCTCGAAGCGGGACCCCGGAGCCTCCAACGACAGGAGGAACCGACGATGACGACAGCAACGGCAGGAGCGCTGGCCGAGAGGACCTCGGCCGAGCTGATCGAGGAGTACTTGAGCGACATGAAGCGGTCGGGCCGGCTGCTGAGCGTTCACAGCCAGTCGGCCTACCGGCGGGCGCTGGAACTCCACGCCGAGGACGTCGGCGACGTGGGTCTGCTCGCGTCGAACCGGCTGCATGTCAAGGCGACGCTGCGGCGGTGGGAGCACCCGAACAGCCAGCGCCGCAACCACGCGGCGATCGGCAGCTTCTACAACTGGTGCTGCGAGGAGGGCTACCGCGAGACGAACCCGGCCGCAGCGGTGCGGAAGGCCAAGCCGCGTCAGCCGTCGGTCTACCGGCTGACGCGCGAGGAGGTCCAGGCGATGATGGCCGCGTGCCGGACCGAGCGCGAGACTCGGATCGTGTTCCTGGGGCTGTGTACGGGTGCCCGGCGTGCGGAGCTGGTCGGGCTGCGTGGCCGTCACTTCGCCCGCGAGGGGTGGGTGCAGATCGCAGCGGACGGCGGCGCGAAGGGCATGAAGGAACGCTGGATCCCGGTGCTGCCCGAGCTGGAGCCGATCGTGGCGAAGATCCGGGCGCGCGTGGGGCCCGACGATCCGGCGTTGACCTCCAGCGGGCCGTCCACGTATTCGCGGGAAGCTCTCGCCGACGACGGGGATCAAGCGATGGCACTACTTGAGGTGTCCGCGGCCGGCGAGCGGGTGCGACTGCCCGTGGAAGGCGACAGTGGTCCTGGGCGGCGGGAAGGTCGAACGGAGGTTCTCGGCGCAGGCGGCGGCGATCGCGTGGCGTGATGAGACGCGCGCCGAGCTCCGCCACGACCCATGCCCGCTCCCGCTCGACTACACGACCATCAGCCGGATCGTGCGTGACGTCGCCCGCCAGGCGGGCATCGCCGGCAAAGTCAGCCCGCACACGCTGCGCTACGCGTTCGCGACGATGGTCGCCCGCCACGCCGGACTGCGCGCCGCGCAGGCCCTCCTCGGGCACTCCTCGATCGAGACGACAGCGCGGATCTACGTCGACGCGATCACGCTCGACGAGATCCGGGAGGCGACCCTCGGCTGCTCCTACCTGGGCGAGCCGCAGGCGCGGCCGAACCTGCTGCTGGTGAGCGCATGACCGGGCAAGCTCTGAACAGCATCGAGGCGGCGCGCTACCTGGGCGTGTCGATCGCGTCCGTGCGCCGCTGGAGTAACGCAGGCCACCTGCCGTGCTGGCGCACGCCGGGCGGCCAGCGCCGATTCTCCGAGGTCGCCCTACGGGAGTTCATCGCGGCGGCCGAGAGCCGGGAGCGCAAGCGCCGGCAGGCGCAGTCTGTGGGCGCGTGATGGTGGCCGTCGTCAGCGTCGACGCATCGTGGAGGGACGGTCACGCTGGCCTCGCCTACGTGGGCAGCCTCGGCGATCACCAGGTCGCCGCGGCCGTGCGCAGCAGCTTGGAGGCGGAGCTGCGCGCGCTCGAGCTGGCCATGCGCGACGCCGAGCGCGCCGGGGTGAGCTGCTGCCGGTTCCGCACGGACTGCCGCGCCGCGGCCGAACCACGGGCGGGCAGCGTGATCGGCGGCTACCTCGATCGACACCCCGGCTGGTGCGTGCAGTACGTCGACCGGCGCCGCAACCGGCTCGCCGACCGGCTCGCGGGGAGCGTGCGACGCGCCGCGCGGGGCTCTACCCTTGGCAACCACCAGACCGGAGGCGATGCGCGATGACCGACGAGAGCCCAAGACCACTAGGCGGCCTAGTCCGCGAGGTCGTGTCGCTGGTGCGCGCGTCGGACACGTTCAAGCTGGTGACAACCGAGGGGGCGGCGCGTCTCTCTGCTCGGGCTCGCGAACGGTCAGCCCTGATCGAGGGTATGCGGACCCAGCTGATCCCGCCCATCCCGGGGCTGCGAGAGCAGCGGGAGTTTGAGGCGATATTGGGGCTTGCTGCGTTGGAGGCCGACGCGCAGCAGAAGCTCGCCGAGTGGCTACGCGGACTCGCCGGGCAGAAGGACGGCGACCATGCCTAGACCAGCCACAGGGACGATCGTGGAGCGCCCCAACGCGGGCGGCCGGGTCAACCGGTCGCTTCGCTTCCACGCCTACGGCAAGCGGCGCACGGTGCCGCTCGGCCAGGTCTCGCGGGATGAGGCCGAGCGCCAGCTCGGGTTCGTGCTCGCCGACGTCGCCCGCGGGACGTGGCGGCCGGTCGATCAGCCGCCGGCGCCGAGCGTAGCGGTCGACGTGCCGACGTTCCACGACTACGCGGACCAGTGGTGGCTCCTGCACGAGCGCCAGCTCGCGGCGAAGACGCGCACGGACTACCGCTGGCGGCTGGAACGCCACCTGATCCCGCACTTCGGCGCGATGCGTCTCGACGCGATCACGTTCGACGCGGTCGAGGGCTACATCGCTGGCAAGCTCTCGGAGGGGGAGCGGATACGCGAGGCGGCGGCGAAGGGCGAGCCGATGCGCGAGGCGTTCACCGACAGCATGGGCCGCAACCGCTGCCGGCTGCTGCAGCCGCTCTCGCCGCGCTCGATCAACATGACGGTCACGTTGCTCGCGGCGATCCTGGAGACGGCCGTCGAGCGGGACCTGATCGCCCGCAACCCGGCGAAGGGCAACGGCCGGCGGCTGCGCGAACAGAAAGCCCGCGGGTCCTACCTGCGCACGGCCGGCCAGATAGAGGCGCTGCTGACCGCCGCGGGCGAGCTCGACGTCGACGCGAGCCGCGAGCGCCGGCACATTCCGAAGCGCGCGATCCT
>CAVQGG010000006.1:0-21157 GCA_963711985.1 uncultured Solirubrobacteraceae bacterium
GACGCGGCCCGCGCCGGTGGCCGCTCCGGAAGGCGGGCCGGCGCCGGGTGGCCGCTCCGCGCAGCGGGCTCGGCCGCGAGGAGCGCTCCGGCATCGCCCTACGATGACGGGCTATGCCGGAGCTGCCCGAGGTCGAGATCACGGCTCGTCTGCTCGACTCCGCTGTGAGAGGCGCGCGGATCGAGTCCGCGCGGGCGCCGGGGATCAACGCCCTGAAGACGTTCGACCCGCCGCTGTCGGCGCTCGCGGGCGAGCGGATCGTCGCGGTGCGCAGGCGCGGCAAGCACGTGATCGTGGAGATCGGTGGACCCGCCCACCCGCTGGTGCTGCTCATCCACCTGATGTCGGCCGGACGCCTGCAGCTCTACGACAGGCCGGCCGGGCCGCGCGACCGCACCTCGCGGCTGCTCGTGCGGCTCGACGACGGCCGCGAGCTGCGCCTGCGCGAGTTCGGCTCCAAGCAGGCAGCCTGGGTGAAGCTGCTGCGGGCGGGCGAGCTCGATCGGGACGATGCGCTGGCCACCCTCGGGCCGGAGGCCTGGCCCGACCCGGGCGGGTGGGCTCGGCTGAAAGCTCTGTTGGACGCGCCGCGGCCGTTGCACGCGCTGCTGCGCGACCAGCGCGTGATCGCCGGCATCGGGCGCTCGTGGGTCGATGAGATCCTGTGGCAGGCGAGGCTGTCGCCGTACAAGCGCGGCGCCGACCTGGACGCGCGGGAGGCCGAGCGGCTGAGGGATGCGGTGGTGGAGACCCTCGGCGGCGCGCTCGCCCACTACGAGCAGGAGATCAGCCTACCGATCCCCGACAAGCTGCCGATGCCGCTGCGCGTCCACCGCCACCAGGGTGAGCCGTGCCCGCGCTGCGCCACCACGCTGCGCGCGGTCCACTTCGAGGATTACGTGATCGCCTACTGTCCCGCCTGCCAGACCGAGGGTCGGGTACTCAAGGACCGCCGCCTCTCGCGACTGCTGCGATAGGGTGGCGCAAATGTTGGCAGCGACGGTGCGACAGGCAGTTCCACGGCCGATCAAGCGACGCGCGAGGTGGATTCTCGGCTCGTCGAGGATCGTTGTCGCATCCTGGCGCCGAGGACGTGCACAGCTGCCGGCGGGGGTCCTCCATTGCGCTTTTGCGACAAACAAGTACGGGGCGTATTGCGTGCCACGATCGAGTCGGCGCCGGCCGGCGGCGCAAACGATTCTGCAGGCCCGTGTGTATGAGCCCGACACGATCGACCTCGCGCGAAGTGTGGATCCCGATAGCGACGTTGTGCACGCCGGTACTCCCGACTTCGAGTTGCCCGACCAGGACGGGCGCGCGGTGAAGCTCTCAGACCTCCGGGGCCAGAACGTCGTGCTGTATTTCTATCCCAAGGCCGACACGTGGTCAAGCATCGACAATAGTCCCCTGGCAGGACCCTCGGTGCACTATCTAGCGCCTGATCTCAAGTTGTCCTCGGCTCTTCCTGATGACGTGCTCCAAAAGTTCTGCCAGTCCTTCTTCGCGCCGTTCGGTAAGCGTGTTGAAAAACGATGAGAAGAGATCCTGTTCGGCCCACATCTCGGCGAACGCAGTTTCACCCGTGGACGACATGACGTCGATGTCGCGGCTCAGGCTACCGCTGAGCCACCCGCGCATAGTGAACGAGAATTCCGGCGCGCCACAGGTGAATTCGACCCACAATGCTCCCGGCGCTTCCCTGTCCTCCTGTTCGAGCCAGACTTCCCCTTCGGCAGGCTGACGGGATTCAGGCCGCGGTTCCCCGGGGGCGAACAGCCGAGTCTGTAGCTCGCCTGTTGCGATCACCCCCGGCGACGAGCCTGCACTGGTGCACTCGTCCCGAGTGGTGCTGAGCAGACAGCCTGTAAAGGTGGTCTGTTCTACACCAGTCTTGACACCGGTGACTTCGTACATGCCGGTGCTGGCCCTGCACTCTATGCTGCCACCTTCCCTAACTACGAGCACAGGCGCTTTCGCCTTGGTCACGCCGACGAAGTTGTTCCGGGTGATTTCCACGCCGCCCTGCCCGTCTTGTCCGATCCCTGTAAGACCTGGATACCATTCATACCTGTTCTGACGGCCCCTTTCGATTTCTCTTGGGCCAGCAGGCGCGACGCAGGCTTTGTCGATGAACTTACCGGTGTAAGTATGCCCGGTGTGCGCTGCCGGCACGCACACGCCGTATTCGGCCGCCTGCGCTGCTGACGCCATTGCGCTCAGTGCAAGGGTCGCCACCACACAGAGCCCGATCATGCTAAGGCGTCTCATATCCCTGTCCCTCCCTCGTATACGACTCTCGGCGCCGAACGCTCCCGACATGTTGTTATTCTACCCCACGACGACGGTCGCCGCTCTCATTGTTCAGCACGGCGACGAGGGCCAAACCGATGATCTTTGATCCGATGCATACGTCCTGCCCCGTGGGGGGATGGGTACTGGGCGGATATCGAAAGTTCACGATGAAGGAGGGCGACGGCCTAACCCTCGGCGTTTCCCCCCAACGCCAAAAAAACGCAAAAGGAGGCCACATGGCGCACCGATACGGCGCGGATCACGTGGACACTCCCGGATGCACGACCCAGGCGTGTGGCGTGCGCGATCACCGGTCCGACTACATCGACGCCGGCGCGGCGGTGCTGGGTATCTCACCGGACCCTGTAACCAAGGTCAAGAAGTTCCACGCGAAGTACGACCTGAACGTCCCGCTGCTGGCCGATGAGGATCACGCTGTTGCGGAGACCTACGGGGTTTGGGTCACCAAGAGCATGTACGGGCGCACGTTTCTCGGCAACGAGCGCACCACGTTCATCGTCGACCCAGACGGGAAGATCGCCGAGGTTCTGCGCAAGGTCAAGCCGGCCGAGCACGACCGGCTGGTGCTCGAGGCACTCGTGCGCGCCGGTCCGCCCGTGACCAGACCACGCATAGCCCCCTGAACCACCCCTCATCACCAACGAAGCCCGCCCGCTCCCGAGCACGCTGAGAAATCACCGCCGCCAGATGGTCATCCTCGCCGGTATCGCCAGCTTTTACCTCTCAGCCCCCGAGGCGCACACCGAGTTCGCTCAACCTGTCGCGCGGCGCACGCTCGACCGTCTCGGAGCAACCAGCGCGCCAATCCTCGCGGTGATGCGATTGAAGCGCCGGATTGTCGGGTCTTGGCCGCCACGCACCGGCGCCGCGCGCCGCAAGTGGGTCCGATGTCCGAAGATTCATTCATAGCGGGAGTCGATACTTGCGTGTCGAGGGATCTTGCACAAGCAGACCGATGGGTCGCGCGCCGACCTTACTGGCATCGTCATCGACCATCGCGCGTACAGATCATGCCGGTTCGTGGGGCGCGCGACAAGGCGCGCCATCAATATTCGGACGATGGACTGTTGACCGAGCTGATCGACGCGCGCCATCGTCCTGCGGTGGGGCCCGGCGCCAGCGGCGCTTGCGGTATATCGTCGCTCTTTGCGATGAAGATGGCGGCGCGCAAGGCTCTGACGAGCAGAACTGGCGACTGCAGGCCGAACTCGACGTCGGAGACACCCGCAGCGCGCTGGATGGGCTCATCGGGCGCCTTCGCGGCGGCCCTGACCCGGTCAGGGAGATCGAGGCGGCGGTGGCGCACGACGTCGTGATCACGCATGACGGCAGGCTGCTGTTCGCCTACGCCGCGGACGAAGCGACTCTCACGGCGGCGCGCAGCGCGATCGAGGGCGTGCTTTGGCGCGACGAGATCAAGGCGAGCGTGCGCATCAGCCACTGGGATGACGAGCTCGACAGGTGGCGCCAGACCGATCCGCCGGCAACCGCTGCTGAGAAGCTGACAGAGGATGTCGCCGAGCGGGACGCCGAGGCGACCGAGACGCGCACGATGGTCGTCAGCTCAGGCAAGATGATCCGAGCCGAATTCGAGCAGTCCATGCTCGCTTGGGCTGACAGGCTCGGCCTGGAGTGCAAGATCATCGAGCACCCGCACCTGCTCACGACACAGCTCGGCTTCACCGTCACCGGCCCGAAACGCAAGATCGACGAGTTCGCGCAGGGCCTCAACGCCGAGGAGTGGGCGACCATCCGCACCGAGACATCGGTCATGCTGAGCCCGCTGTAGCGAGGAGCCGCCGACGCCTGCTCGGCGGCGGCTAAGGTTGCTGGTCGTGCTGGACGATCCCCACACTGCTCCGGACTTCGCGGCGGCGGCGCTGATCACGATCGATACGCAGCGCGACGTGCTCGACGGCGGCCCGTCGAGATCGCGGGCACCTCGGCGGTGCTGCCGCGCATGCGCGCTCTGTTGCGCGTGTGTCGCGACCTCGGCCGACCGATCGTCCACGTGGTGCGTCTGTATCGACCCGATGGCAGCGATGCCGATCTCTGTCGGCGTCGCATCCTGGAGGAGGGCGTGCCGGTGCTGAACCCGGGTGCGTCGGGCTCGCAGATCGCAGAGGAGCTCTTGCCTGCATCCGATCTGCTGCTCGACGACCGGCTGTTGCTCGCGGGTGGCATGCAGTCGCTCGGTGCGGGCGAGGTGGCGATGTACAAGTCGCGCTGGGGCGCGTTCTACCGGACGGCGCTCGAGGAGCACCTGCGCGAGCACGGCGTCTCCACGCTCGTGTTCGCGGGCTGCAACTTTCCCAACTGCCCGCGAACATCGATCTACGAGGCGAGCGAGCGCGACTTTCGCGTTGTCCTGGTCCGCGACGCGGTCTCGGGTCTGTACGAGCGCGGCGAGCGTGAGCCTCACCAATATCGGTGTGCGGCTAATGACTGCGGAGGAAGTCGCAGACCGACTGCGCGCGGCGGCGCAGCGGGTCGCCGGCACAGCGGGCGCGTGGTGAAGGTGGCGCCGAGAGCGCGCGACACATGGGCTGGGGCGGCCGCGATCGTGGCGAGGATCCCCCAGGCCGAAGCGGCCGGGGAGATGGCCGCTGAGTTCGAGTCGCGCACGATTGCGTTCGAGCACCTCTCCGAAGAGTCCCGCGCCGACGTCGTCAGTGGCCTCCAGCGAACCCTCAGGCGTTGGTCGCTGTTCGTGTCCAGCGGAGTCATGTCTCCGGACAGCGATTTCGACCCGCTGCGCGAGTGGACTCGTGCGCGCGCCGCGAGAGGGCGTTCGTCTGGAGGACCTGCTGCGGTCGTTCGGGCTGGCCCATCAGGTCGGCTGGCAACTGCTGCGCCGCCACGCCCGCGGCGATGAGTCCGAGGTGCTGCTCGAGCTCGCCGCACCGCTGGCCCGGTACGTCGATCAGGTCTCGGCTGTCGTCACCGAGACATATCTGGCCGAGCGCGAGCTGCTCGTGTCCGAGGAGGAGCGCCGGACGCGAAGCCTGCTCGATCGGCTGTGCGTCGCCTCGCCGCTGGACGCCGCCGAGCGCGAGCTCGCCGACCGGCTGGGGGTCCCCGTGGAACGCGCATACTCTCCGTTCGCAGTCGTGATGCCCGGGCGCCCGCCGCACAGCCACGCGGCGCTCGCCGCGCGTCTGCGCCGCGGTGGCTGGAGGCTCGCGGTCACGCAGAGCGACTGCGTGGTCGGCCTGACCTGGAAGCCGCTCGATCTGCTTGACCTCGGCGAGGGGCCCGAGGTCGTGCTGGCGATCGGAGAGCCGACGCCACGCGGCGAGCTCTCGCCGCACGCGAGGAGGTGACCGTTCTCGCCGAGCACGCACGCCGCGTCGGTCTGCTGGGCCGGCTCGAAGACAGAGGACCACCTGCTCGAGATCCTGCTCGACCGCTCTCCAGGCTGGTCGCGCGACTGCGCAAGAGGGTGCTCGCGCCGCTCGCGGGCGAGGACCATGGAGATCTCGCGCACACGCTTGCAAACCCTGATCGCCTGCCGCCTCGACCGCACGGCCACGAGCGCGGCGCTCCACATCCACCGCAACACGCTGGCCTACCGGCTCAAGCGGATCGAGGAGATCACCGGCCTCGACCTCGGCAGCCCGCGTGATCTGGCGTGCGTCTACGTTGCACTCGCGAGAGACCTGAACGGACCGCCCGCTCCCGAGTAATTGTGCATCTGCACAAGCTACGGCCCGTCAAGTTCGGCAGAACGTCATTGCGCCGACAATGCCTTCGGCGTACTGTCGGGATGGCAATAAGTGGCGCGGAGTGTTTCCGCCCGGACGTGACCGACCTAACGCTTAAGGGAGAGAGGGATGCTCAAGGAGAGAGGGATGCACCTGACCCGCAGCAGACTCAGCCGGCCTGCGCTGGTGGCGGTCGCGGTTGTGCTGACGTCCGCGGCGGTTGCGTCATCGGCGAGCGCCATGGAGAGCGGCAACGTAACCGTCACCAGAACGATGATGGGCGCACCGCTAGTCTCGCCGGAGGAAAGCGGCCTGAAGATCCCGCATCTCGGGACTGTCGATCTGAACAAGGTCGGGATAATCAAGATCGCGCCGTCGGCGGCGAAAGGGAAGGACAAGAACGTCTTGGTGCTGGAGCCGGGGACGTCGGCGGCCGCCGCGTATTTCGTGCCGTTCGCCAAGTCGCTGGTCGAAGACCCAGAACTGAACAAGCATTGGCAGGTGTGGGCGGTCGAACGCCGGGAGAACTTCCTCGAGAACCAGAGGATGCTCAACGCAAGTACAAGCTCGGCGAGGTCTCCTCGAAAGGAACTTCTTCAACTACTACCTCGGCTATCTTGGCGCCGCCGAAGTCAAGAGGCACTACGAACCGGTCGAAAACTCGCTCGTGGAGTTCGCCAAGGAATGGGGTATGAACGACTGCGGTCGAAGATCTGAAAGTCGTGATCAGCGCCGCCAAAGCACTGAACGGCAAGGTCGTGCTGGGCGGTCACTCGCTCGGCGGCTCGGTCGTCACGGCGTACGCCACCTGGGACTTCGGAGGCGAGCCCGGGGCCCAAGAACTCTCCGGTCTGGTCTACGACGATGGCGGCAGCAGCCCGATAGCGATAACCAAGGCAAAGGCCGAAGAAGAACTCGCCGCGCTCGAAGAAACCGAACGTGACCCCGTGGCTGGCATTCGGCGGTATCGCGGCGCCCGACCTCGGGCTATTCTCCGCGACCGGTTCGGCCTTGACGGCTGTTGAACCGAAAGGGCCTTCGCAGCTCGAAGGCTTCCCCTTCCTGCCGCCTGACCTCAGGTCGCCGATCACCCCGGTCACGAACGAAGCCGGGATTCGGCTATCTCGGTCAACGTCGGGACCTCGCCGGAATCCCTCATCGCCGCCCAGATCCATGGCGGAAAAGGGGTCGAAGAAGAAACCGAAACCGATGGCCTGCACGGCTGGAACGGCACGGGAGCACTGACTCCGGTCGCCGCTATGCCGAAATGCTGGCGGGAATGGTGTCGGGAACGGCACTGCACGAGAGCGGCAGCGAGTGGTACTTCCCGGCGCGCCTGACGCTCGACACGGGCGCGGTCGGCAACGGCCTCGCCAACGAAGCGCAGGAAGTGCTCGGACTCCACTCGACCATGGGTGAACATCTGCCCAAATCGCTTCACATCTTGGCGATCGACTCGGAACTGGACAAGCTCCTTCGGAGGCGAACAGACGACGCTGACAGAGGCGAAACTGCTGGCCGAACAGTCCGGCATCACCGACGATCGGAACCTAACTCTGACGCTGATCGAAGAGAAGAACTCGTATGCCCACAATGACCCGGCCGGCGCCACGCCGGAAATCAACGAATTCTTCAAGCACATGGTGCCGTTCCTCAAAGAAATAGCCTGAGTGGACCGACGGGGCACCGCGCCGTATGGCACGGTGCCCCGTCTCAGTCGCCGGCGGGCGGATCGAGGATCGGCCGCGGCGAGGCTCATCCCGCCGACCAGCATCCCCGAGCCGAGGTGGGCGCCGAGCACCGGACCGACCTCCGTGCAGAACAGTGGCCCGAACCCGAACAGCGCCGTTCCCTCGGTCACCAGCTGCTCGGCGTCGGCGGGTGCCTGGGCGTGCTGGACGATCCACTCGGTCGCCCCCCGGTCGTGCAGCTCGTGCAGGTAGGCGAGCATCCGCTCGAGCGCGCGCCGGTGGGTGCGGACGCGGCCGACGGGCGCTATCTCGGTGCCGAACGTGAGTATCGGCTTGACCTTCAACGCTGTTCCAACCATCGCCTGCGCGGCCCCGATCCTCCCGCCACGGCGCAGGTACTCGAGCGCGTCGAGGCAGAACCAGATGTCGAGGCCCTCCCTGCCGCGGTGGACGCTGTCCACGACGGCGTCGAGCGTGCCGCCCTGCTCGGCGACGCTCGCGGCCAGCAGCACCAGGCAGCCGAGCCCGCCGGCGCCGGTCTGGCTATCGAGCACCTCGACCCGGCCCGACTGCTGTTCCTCGGCCACGATCCTGGCCGCTTCGCGTGCGCTCTCGCACGTGCCCGACAGGCCACCGGCGATGTGGACGGAGACGACATCGCGACCGGCGCTGAGCAGCGGCTGGTAGCAGGCGAGGAAGTCGCCCACCGACGGCTGCGAGGTCGTCGGCAACTGCGGGGACTCGTGCAGCCTCGCATAGAAGGCATCGAGGTCCTGGTACTCGTGCTCGGGCCGCAGGTCCCCGCCCCAGCCGACGTACAGGCTGACCTGCTGGATCCCCCAGCGGTCGATCAGGGACCGGGGGAGATATGGGGTGCTGTCGGTGACGACAGCGACGCCGCGGTTGGACTCGGTGCTGTCGGCGGCCTCGTCGGCTCTCACAAATTGCGTAGCCTACGGCGCGCGGAGCTCGCCCGCCTAGCGGATGAGGCGCTCCATCCGGGTGGCGGTGATCGTCTCGCGGAGGGTGTGCAGGGCGTCGTGCCTGGGACGCCAGCCGAGCTCGCGCCGCGCCTTGCTCGTGCTCATGATCACCGGCTCGCGGAACGCGGCGATCCACTGCGCCTGCGCCGGCAGGAAGCCGAGGCGCCCGATCATCTCCGCCACCGCGTCCACCGCCAGCTCGGGTACCGGGATCGAATACCAGCCAAGCTCCTCGGCCAGCAGCTTGACCGTCAGCTGACCGGGCCCGGCGAGGTTGTAGACGCCGGGTGTCCCCCGGCCGAGCACCGCCGCGCGCATCGCGCTGGCCACGTCGTCATGGTGCACAAGCTGGAAGGGGACGCCTGGGTCTGGCAGCACCGGCCTGAGGATCGGCACCCCGTCGAGCAGGCCGAGAACAGGCGCGGGCAGCCGCTCGGAGATCTGCGTGTACGGGAGACTGTCGATCAGCAGCGGCGCGTGCGGTCCGGCGACGATGCACGGGCGGAACACGTAGCCGGCCATGGCGCTGCCGGTGAGCGTGGCCGCGAGCAGCGCCTCGACCTCTGCCTTCTGGGCTGAGTAGTAGTGGGCGGCCGTGCCCCGCGCGGGGACCTCCTCGGTGAGCGGCTGGGGGTTGTCGCGATGGAAGCCGTACGCGGCCACCGACGACGCGTACACCAGCCGCTTGGCGCCCGCCGCGACGGCCGCCTCGAACACGTTGCGCGAGCCGACGAGGTTGACCGCCCGGCTCTCCTTGGCTCCGCCCATGATCATGAATGCCAGGTGCACGACCACGTCGGCCTCCCGCACGAGCGCCTCCACCGCAGCGCGGTCGAGCACGTCCCCGCGCCGGTAGGAGACCTTCTTCCAGCCCCTTGCGCGAGGCTCGAACGGCCTGCGCGCCATGCCGAGGATGCGCTCCACGTCGCGCGAACGCTCCAGCGCCGCGACGAACGCCTGGCCGATCTCCCCGGTGGGGCCGGTGATCGCCACCGTGAGGCCTTTCCGGGCAGTCCCGCGCCGCGCCATCCGTCCTTTGTAGCGCATCGCCGCAGTCGGCGATCGCTAGATTCAGGGCCTGTCGATTTCCGCGCTCCCCGTTTCGTCGTATGGCCAGAGCCGGGTATACGCCGGCCACCACATGCCGGAGCTCGCCCTCCGCCATCACAGACCGAAAGGACGGAAAGACATGCGATTCATGATGTTCATGTACCCGGGCATAACGGATGAGGCCGACTGGACGCCCACGCCGGAAGCCGTCGCCGCGATGCGTCGCTACAACGAGGAGCTGACGCAGGCCGGCGTGCTGCTCTCGCTCGACGGGCTTCACCCGGCTTCCGAGGGCGCGCGCGTCTCGTTTGCCGATGGTGCCCCCAGCGTGACCGACGGGCCCTTCGCGGAGACGAAGGAGATCCTCGGCGGCTACTGGCTGATCGACGTGCCCTCGAAGGACGAGGCCGTCGCGTGGGCCTCGCGCTGCCCGGCAGGCGATGGTGAGATGATCGAAGTGCGCCGGGTCTACGAGATGGCCGACTTCCCGCCGGAGGTGCGGGCGGCGGCAGGGCACGCCAGCGGGTAGCGTCGGCCGCGCGCTGCTCGGCGCTGCTCGCGTGCTGCGGCCGCAAGCACGCGCTCGCGAGACGACATCTCCGTACGCTTGCTGCGTGCCCGTGCCGCCCGCATCAACCTCGATCGGCCAGAGCGTCAGCTCGTTCCTCAATGCGGCCGGAAAGTTCTTCTCCGACCTGGCCGCGGTGCATTGGCTGGCGCTTGGGCTGGGGCTTGCCTTCTTCGGGCTCAACCTCACCGTGCGCTCGCGCGCCTTCTTCAACAGCCTGCGCGCCGCCTATCCCGCCGCCGCCTTCCAGTGGCGGCGGGTGTGGGGCGCCTACTTCGCAGCGGTCGGCTTCAACAACGTCGTGCCCGCGCGCGGCGGCGAGCTCATCAAGCTGTTCCTGACCCGCTCCTCGATTCCGGGCTCCCGCTATCCGACCGTCGCCGCCGCCTTCTTCGTCGAGGCGATCTTCGACCTCGGCGTGGGGGTGCTCGTGTTGATCTTCGCGCTCACCCAGGGGGTCTTTCCCAAGCCGCCGGACTTCTCGAAGCTCAGCTCCTTCGACATCTCCTACCTGGCCGAGCACTTCCGCCTGACGCTCTTCCTGATCACCGCCCTCGGGGTGCTCGGCCTCCTCGCCTTCGCGCTGCTGTCAGTGCGGCTGCAGGCGTTCTGGGCACGGGTGCGCCAGGGCGTGACGATCCTGAGCGATCGCCGCCGCTACCTGCGCGAGGTCGCCGCCCTGCAGGCGGTCGCGTGGATGTGCCGCTTCACCGCCTTCTGGTTCCTGCTCGAAGCGTTCAGGGTGGGGGGCTCGGTCAAGAACGTGCTGCTCGTATTCGCCGTCAACCAGGTGGCCGGCCTCGTGCCGTTCACCCCCGGCGGCGCGGGGGTGCAGCAGGCCCTGCTCGTGAAGGTCTTCGCCACCACCGCTCCCACGGCGGTGGTGGCCGCCTACTCGGTCGGTCAGCAGATCGCGATCGCGGCGTTCACCGCGCTGGTCGGACTCGGCGCGGTCGTTTTCATCTTCCGCTTCCGCTCCTTCAAGGAGGTGCTGTACGCCGGACGCGCCTCGCGCGAAGCCGAGCGCGCAGCCGAGCGCGCGGGCGTGCTGCTGGTCGAAGATTCGCCACGCCAGGTGCCAGATCCCTCCGAAGCGGGGCCTCAAGATCCGCCCCCGCCCCCCCATCCGCGCAGCCCGCGCAGCGCGCGCGCTCGCTACTGAGACGCGTCCATGACGGCGCTACGCGTCGACTGGACTACTCTGAGACGCGTCCATGACGGCGCTACGCGCCGGCTGGACTACTGAAGGCCCTCGCGCGCCTCGCGGACGAGCGCCACGGCCTCCGGGAAGACGCGAGCGATCACCGTGCGGATCTGCTCGGCCTGAGCCTCGGCGTTGCCCTGGACGTTCACCCGCGCCACAGCCGCCACCGTCATGTCGACCGCGAGCTTGATCGCGTTGTCCGCCCACACGAGCCGTTGGTTGCCCTGCATCTGCTCGGCGAACTCGGCCAGGCGCCGCTGGAGCTCCTCGGGGTCGCCGAACAGATCTCCGAGGCCGCCGCTTTCCATGCCCGCATCATAGACTGACCTGCCCATGCCCAGCACAGGCGAGATCCGCCAACAGGTTGCCAGGGAGTCCGAACGTCGCAGCCGGCTTGCCGTGCCGGCCTTCGCCGGCGGGTTCCTGTATCTCCTCAGCGCGATCATCATCTCCTCGACGCTCGACGGCGCCCCGACAGTGGGCCTGCTGCAGGGCCTGGCTCCGGCGCTGTCGGGGGTTGCGAACCCGGCTGTGAGCCCGCGTGCCGCCGAGGTCAAATTCATCAGCCACCACGCCTTCGCCCTGATCGCCGGCAGCGCGCTAGCCACGGTCGCCATCGCCTCTCTGACGCTGATCCTGCTCGTGCTCCTCGATGCGACCCGCTTCCGTCGCCCCCAGACCTGGTCGGCGGCCCGCCCGCTGGTTCTCTGCGGGGGCATCGCCTTCGCCGTCGTCGCGATCGGCCACCAGGTGGTCAGCTCGATCGAGACGCACAACTTCGTGGTCGGCAGCGACCACTCCAACCACGCGGTCGAACAGGCGCTGACGAGCGGCACGGCCAACGCGCTGGTCGACTACATCGACCTCCTGGCGGGGCTCGCGCTCGCCGCAGGGATGATCGGGACGATGATCAACGCCCTGCGCGTCGGGCTGCTTCCCCGCTGGATGGGCATCCTCGGCATCTTCACCGGGCTGTTGATCTTCCTCCCGATCGGGGGGTCCGAGCTGCAGGTCGTGCCGGCATTCTGGATGGTGATGATGGGCATCCTGTACTTCGGGCGCTGGCCCAACGGCGAGCCGCCGGCGTGGGCTGCCGGGGAGGCGAGGCCGTGGCCGTCCCAGGCGCAGCTGCGGGCCGCGAGGCAGGCGGGCAACGGACGCACGGTGCCCTCCGCGGCCGGCGCGGTGGCGGTACCCGCGCCGGTGCAGCCGCCGTCGAGCGGCTCCTCGCGCAAGCGCCGACGCAAGCGCGGCGCGCGCGGCTGCAGCTCGGCGGCGCTATAGAGTCAAGCCATGACCAGGGGATCCGAGAAGGGGGCACCGCCGGGGGAGCGAGGTCGGGGAGGCGCTCGACCATGAGCTGGCCGGACTGCTCGACGTCGAGACGTTCGATCCTCCGGCCGAGTTTCGCGAACACGCGCTGCTGAACGATCCAGGCGTCTACGAGCGGGCCGCGCGCGACCCGCTGGCGTGGTGGGCCGCCCAGGCCGAGGAGCTGGACTGGTTCCAGAAGTGGACGCGGGTGCTCGACGACGACGATCCGCCGTTCTACAAGTGGTTCACCGGTGGCGCGCTCAACGTCTCCTACAACTGCCTGGACCGTCACGTGATCGCTGGCAGGGGCGACCGCGTGGCCTTTCACTGGCGCGGGGAGAACGGCCAGGAGCGCGACATCACCTACGGGGAGCTGCTCGCCGAGGTCGAACGCTTCGCCAGCGCGCTGAAGGATCTTGGCGTCGGCAAGGGCGACGTGGTCGGGATCTATCTGCCGATGATCCCCGAGGTGGTGGTGGCGATGCTCGCGTGCGCGCGCATCGGTGCGCCGCACAACGTCGTCTTCGGCGGCTTCTCCGCCGAGGCCGTGCGCGAGCGCATGGAGTTCTCCCACGCCAAGGTGCTGATCACCGTCGACGGCACCGCCCGCAAGGGCAGGACGGCGCCTGTCAAGGACCGCGTGGACGAGGTGATGGGCGATCTGGCGACGCTCGAGAAGATCGTGGTGGTCAGGAGCAAGGGGACGCCCTGTCAGATGCGGGAGGGCCGCGACGTCTACTACGATCAGATCGTCGCCGACGCCGAGCCGGCGTATCCGGCGGAGCCGCTGGACGCGGAGCACCCGCTCTACATCCTCTACACCTCCGGATCGACCGCCAAGCCGAAGGGGATCCTGCACACCACCGGGGGCTATTTGACGGCGGTCGCGGCGACCCATCGCTACGTGTTCGACCTCAAGCGCGAGTCCGACGTGTACTGGTGCGCGGCCGACGTCGGCTGGGTCACCGGGCACTCCTACATCGTCTACGGGCCGCTGTGCAACGGCGCGACGTCGGTGATGTGGGAGGGCGCGCCCGACTACCCTCACAAGGGCATCTGGTGGGAGCTCGTCGAGCGCTACGGCGTGACCATCCTCTACTGCGCCCCGACCGCGATCCGCGCGTGCATCAAGTGGGGCGCAGAGTGGCCGGGCAGGCACAACCTCGACAGCCTGCGCCTGCTCGGCTCGGTCGGCGAGCCGATCAACCCGAAGGCGTGGCTCTGGTATCACAAGGTGATCGGCGGCGGACGCTGTCCGATCGTGGACACCTGGTGGCAGACCGAGACCGGGGCGATCATGATCACGCCCCTGCCGGGGATCACGGCCACCAAGCCCGGCTCGGCCACACTCCCCTTCCCGGGCGTGTTCGCCGAGGTCGTGGACGAGTCCAGCGGCGAGCCCGTGCGGGAAGGCCAGGGTCTGCTGGTGCTCACCCACCCGTGGCCGTCGATGCTGCGCACCCTCTACAGGGAGGAGGAGCGCTTCACCGAGACCTACTTCGATCGCTTCGGCCCCGAGACCTACCTCGTCGGCGACGCCGCCCGCCGCGACCGCGACGGCTACTTCTGGGTGATCGGGCGCATCGACGATGTGGTCAACGTCTCCGGCCACCGCCTCTCCACGGCCGAGGTCGAGTCGGCGATCGTAGCCCACGCGCACGTCGCCGAGGCCGCCGTGATCGGTCAGCACGACGAGGACACCGGACAGGCGATCGTCGCATTCGTGACGCTCGAGGGAGATGTCGATGGCGATGAGAGCACCGTTGAGGGCATTCGCGAGACGGTCGCCGAGCGCATCGGCAAGTTCGCCCGCCCCAAGCGCATCATCTGGACGGACGATCTCCCCAAGACGCGGTCGGGCAAGATCATGCGTCGCCTGCTGCGCGACATCGCCGAGGGTCGCGCGCTCGGGGATGTGACGACGCTGCGCGACCCGGCCGTCATGGAACAGCTCGAGGAGCAGGTCAAGCAAATGCAGACCGAGGAATCCTAGATTCTCCTCGCGCACGCTCAGTCTCCTCCACCCGCATCAAGCCGGCATGTGGGCTGGCGGGGGTGATGGAGGGTCGCTCTCATCGGATCTTTAGGCTGCTCTGCGAGGCTGCAGCCAGGATGCGCGTGGAGGTTGCACATTGTCTGTCGATCGGCCAAGCAAAGGAGACCGATGTCCCCCTCAGTTGACGCGTCGAGCGCCGTCCTGCCTGCGTCGGTGCAGACCGGGTCGGCGTTGGCGATCGAGACCAATGGGCTGACCAAGCGCTTTGGCGAGCGCACGGCGCTCGATGGCATCGATCTGCAGGTGCCCCGCGGCAGCGCCTTCGGCTTCCTCGGCCCCAACGGAGCGGGCAAGACGACGATGATCCGCACGCTGCTCGGCCTGACTCACGCAACCGCCGGCCGCATGCGACTCCTCGACCACCCGGTCCCCGCCGAGCGGGCGCAGGCGCTGCAGCGTGTCGGCGCGATCGTCGAGGAGCCGCGCTTTCACCCCCATCTCTCCGGCCGCGAGAACCTGCGTATCGTCGCGGCCGTTCGCGGCCCCGAGACGGCCGAGCGAATCACTCCGGCGCTCGCCCGCGTGGGCCTGTCCGAGCGAGCGGACGACAAGGTCAAGAACTACTCGATGGGCATGCGCCAGCGGCTCGGGGTCGCACGCTGCCTGCTCGCCGATCCGCTCCTGCTGATCCTCGACGAGCCCACCAACGGTCTTGATCCAGGCGGCATCCAGGAGTTCCGCGAGATGATCCGCGGGATGGTCGAGCACGAGGGACGCACGGTGTTCCTGTCCTCGCATCTGCTGGACGAGGTGGAAAAGATCTGCGACGCCGCCGCGATCGTCGATCGCGGCAAGATCGTCACACAGGGCTCTGTCGCCGAGATCTCCCGCGGCGGGGACGGGGCGCGCAACGAACTGGCCGTCGGCGTCGACGACATCGAGCTGGCGCTGCGCACGCTCGCCGCCAGCGAGCTCGTGCAAGAAGCCGCACGATCGGAGGAAGGCCTGCGCGTGGTTCTGAGCGGGTCCGCCGAGACGGCCGCCGGGGTGAACGCGAGCCTCGTGCGGGCCGGCGTCGGCGTGGTGCGCCTGGAGCCCGTGCGCCACAGCCTCGAGCAGCGCTTCCTCGAGATCACCAGCCGCCTCGACGCGGCCGAGGAGGTGCGGGCATGACGGCGATCGCCCTGCGCATGACCGGCGCAGACCTCCTGAAGCTGCGCAAGAAGCGCAGCACGCTGATCTGGGCCCTGGTGTTGGCCCTCGTTCCGATCGTCATCTTCTACACGGTCAACGCGATTGAACACGCGTCCAACTCGAGCCATGAAGCGGCCGGCGGGATCGGCAGCTTCCACGACGGCGTGCGCCTGCTCGGTGGCCTGTTCTTCGGTCCGCTGGTCGCGATCCTGATCGGCGTGGAGGCCGGTACGACCGACTCCTCCAACGGCGTCTTCCGGGACCTGGTCGTCACCGGCCGCTCCCGCCTGGCGCTGTTCGCCACGCGGGTCCCCGCCGCCCTGGCGTTGTGCTGGACGGTCATCATCGCCGGCTACGCCCTGATCCTGCTGGGGACCTTCGTGTTCGCCTCCAACCTGCCGACGCCGAGCGGCTCGGTGGTGCTGGAAGGCTTCGGCTTCCTGCTGCTGGCCACCGGCGTGCTGTGCACGGTGGCCGTCGGGTTCGCCTCCCTTATCGACTCCAAGCCGGGAGCGATCATCGCGCTGATCGCGTGGCAGGTGATTGCGAGCCCGCTGATCTCGAGCATCTCTTCGCTGGGGAAGGGGCGCGACTTCGTGCTCAGTCAGGCGATCGCGCATTTCGGGCCGGCCGGCATCAAGGGCGCCCGAGGCAGCGAAGTTGTGATGTCCGGCGGAACGGCCGCGATCGTGGTGGTGATCTGGCTGGCGGTCTTCCTCGCTCTGGGCGCCTGGCGCGCGCGCGCGATGGACGCCTGAGCAGGGAGCCGTTGGCCGGCGCGAGGCGGCGTCCTCGATCGCTCGCGTGCTAGCGCACGCCACGCTCACTGCGTCCTTGCCTCGCTTGCCCAACGGCTCCCTGGAGCTCTGGTCAGACCTTGCGGTGCTCCGGGACCCAGCTGCCGTCGTCCTGGCGGGTGAAGTCCTGGAAGAGACCGGGCGCCTCGGCCTGCATGATCCGGGCGATCATGTCGAACACCAGGCGCAGCTCCTCCTCGGCCCCCTCGGAGGTGCGCATCTCGATCACGTGGCGCAGCGTGCGCGCGTTGGCCGTCCACAGGATCTCTGTGCTCAGGCCGATCGGGGCGAGCCGGCGCAGCGCGGAGGTGACCTGCTTCTTGACGTGGAACGGCACGCCCTCCTCGTCGATCCCCAGCTCCTTTGCGGCGCTGACCTGGAACTCCTCGAGCTGCTCGACGATCGTGAGCACCTGCTCGCGCAGGGGCTCGAGCGCCGGCGCCACGCGAAAGCCGATGTCCGTGAGGCGCACGTAGCGCAGGCTCTCCTGGCTGAAGGCCGAGCCCGCGCGATGGCGCACGAGCTCGTGCGTGAAAATCCTGCTGACGTTGTGCAGCGCGAACGAGTAGTTGGCGTGCTCGAGCACGCTGCCGTGGGCTGAGCGCAGGATGTTGGCGAAGTACTCGCGCTGGTCGGTGCGGACCTTCGTGACGTTCGGGTTGAGCCCCGGCTCCCAGCTGCGGTAGCAGGCGCGCCCCCCGAACTCGACGATCAGCTCGCCCCCGTTGGGATCGCCCTCGGCCTCGCCCAACCGTCGCTCCAGCCACGACTCGCCGCCCACCTCGCGCAGGTAGGCGCGCATCCCGTCGACGTCGATCGACGGGCGGGCGATGAGGAACACCTGCGGGCTCGTCTCGTGCATCGGGCGGACGATGCTACACACCGCTGCGGGCGTCCTCATAGACTGGTCGCCGATGGACTCCCCCGACGGCCAAATTGGCTCCCAGACGATCGTCGAGGCCCGCGACCTTCGTCGTCGCTACGGCGAAGGCGAAGCCGCCGTGGATGCTCTCGCGGGCGTGACGGTGGACTTTCCCGGCGGCCGCTTCGCGGCGATCATGGGCCCGTCGGGGTCGGGCAAGTCGACGCTCCTGCACATCCTCGCGGGCCTGGATCGACCGACGTCGGGCACCGTCCGCATCGCCGGCGTGGAGCTGACCGAGCTCGGCGACCGCGAGCTCACGCAGCTGCGTCGCGACCGCGTCGGGTTCATCTTCCAGACCTTCAACCTGCTGCCCGTGCTCAACGCCGAGGAGAACATCCTGCTGCCCCTCTCGATCGCCGGGCGCAAGCCCGACCGGGAATGGTTCGACCGGCTGATCGACACCGTCGGCATCCGCGACCGGCTCAGCCACCGCCCTGCCGAGCTCTCCGGCGGACAGCAGCAGCGCGTGGCCGTGGCGCGCGCCCTGATCTCGCGTCCCTCCGTGGTCTTCGCCGACGAGCCGTCGGGCAACCTCGACTCAAAATCCTCCGCTGACGTGCTGGAGCTGCTGCGCCACGCCGTCGACGACTTCTCCCAGACGGTCGTGATGGTCACCCACGACGCCCACGCCGCGTCGTTCGCCGACCGGCTGCTGCTCCTCGCCGACGGGCGGATCGTGCACGACGGGGACGCGGTCACGGCCGAGCAGGCGCTGGACCTGATGAAGTCCTCCGTGGGCTGATGCTCGCGCTGGTGCTGAGAGGCATGCTGGCGCGCAAGCTGCGCGTGCTGCTGACGGGCATCGCGATCGCGCTCGGTGTGGCGCTGATGGCCGGCACGTACATCCTCACGGACACGATCAACCACGCCTTCGCGGAAGTCTTCGGCACGGCCTACGCGAACAAGGCGGTCGTCGTCACCGAAAAGGAAACGCTCGGTCGAGGGGCCGGCTCTGAAATCTCTGTGCTGAACGGGGCGACGCTCGCCCGCGTGCGCGCGGTGCCCGGCGTGGCGGCGGCCTCGGGCAGCATCTCGAGCCGAGCCGCGATGCTCACGACGAGCGGCAAACGGCTGACGAGCGGCGGCGCGCCTGCGCTCGTCGACGCCGTGCAGCCGCCGCGCTTCGAGGCCTTCACGGCGGCGAAGGGCCATCTGCCGCGCGCCGCCGACGAGGTCGCGGTCGACCAGGCGACCGCCAACCGCGAGCATCTGCGGCTCGGCGAGCAGATCGTGATCGCGGGCAGGTCCCCCGCGCGGCGCTACACGATCTCCGGTATCGCCAAGTTCGCCGGCAGCGAATCGTTCGGCGGCGCGAGCGTCGTGCTCCTGGTCGCGCAGCAGGCCCAATACGTCGCCGGCGAACCCGGCGCCTACGACGGCATCAACGTGGCCAACAGCGCCGGCGTCTCGCCGCAGGAACTCGCCGCTCGCGTCCGTGCCGCGCTGCCCGCCACGCTGACGGTGCGAACCGGCGCACAGGAAGCCGCCAACCAGACATCAGAACTCGAAGAAAAGCTCGGCTTCCTGCGCACCTTCCTGCTGATCTTCGCCTACGTCGCGCTGGTCGTCGGCGCGTTCATCATCTTCAACACCTTCTCGATCACAGTCGCCCAGCGCACACGCGAGTTCGGTCTGCTGCGCACGCTCGGCGCATCGCGCGGGCAGATCATGCGCGCGGTCATCGAGGAAGGCCTGCTGCTGGGCATCGTGGGAGCGGTGATCGGGCTGTTCGGCGGGATCGCGCTTGCGCCGGCGCTGGACGGACTCTTCAAGGCCTTCGGCGCGGACCTGCCGGACAACGGCACGGTCCTGGAGACGCGCACCGTGATCGTCTCGCTCGGCGTGGGCATCCTCGTTACGATGCTGGCGGGCTTCTTCCCGGCGCTGCGCGCAACGCGCGTTCCGCCGATCGCGGCGATGCGCGAGGGCGTGCAGATCCCGCCGCGGCCGCTGCCGTCCAGGCGCGCGTTGGGCATCCGCTTCGCGCTCACGCTGGCGGTCGTGGTGGCGATCTCCGCGGTGTCCAAGGGGGTCGGCTTGGTGCTGCTGGTCGGTGTCGTGCTCCGCGCGATGAGGTTGCGCTACCGGCTGCGCCACCACGGCACGCCGCGCAACTACCGGGTGATACCGGCACTCGCGGGTGCCATCGGCTGGCTTGTCAGCTGGCGCGGGATCACGGCGCGCCTCGCGCGCGAGAACTCGGTGCGCCAGCCCGGCCGCACGCTCGTGACCGCGCTCGCGCTGACCGTCGGGCTCGGGCTCGTGGCGTTCATCTCCGTGCTCGCCGCGGGCACCAAGACGACCATCGACCAGGCCGTCAGCCGCTCGTTCGCCGGCAGCCTAATCGTCCAGAACTCCCAGAGCGGACAGGGCATCCCAGCGGCCGTGGCGCCGGCGGTCCGAACGGTCCCCGGCGTGGGCGCCGTCACGGCGGTCGCCTTCACGAAGGGCAGGGTGCGAAACCTCGCTGCGGCGGGCGCGCCGGTGATCGCCGAAAAGAGCACGGTCACGGCGATCGAACCCGAATCGTTCGAGAAGATGTACAAGAGCGAATGGGAGTACGGCTCCCCGGCTACGCTCGCGTCGCTCGGCGAGAACGACACCGTGATCACGAAGAAGTTCGCGAGCGCCCACGGTCTGCACGTGGGGCAGCGGCTGTCGGTGCTGACGGCCTCCGGCCACGAGGTCACGCTGACGGTGACGGGCATCGTGAAGGAAGAAGTGCTCGGCCTGCTCGCCAACCTCACAGTGTTGCGCTCGCTGGCGAGCTCGGCGTTCGGCCAGCGCGAAGACGGGGTGGACTTCGTCTCCTACGCACCGGGCGCAAATGGCGCCGAAGTGCGACGCGGCATCAACTCGCTGCTGCGAGCAACCTTCCCGCAGGCCCACTCGCAGACAGCGGCGGAATACACGCACGAAGTGAGCAGCAAAGTCAACACATTCCTGCTGCTCGTGTATGTGCTGCTTACGCTGTCGGTGATCGTGTCGCTCTTCGGGATCGTCAACACGCTGATCCTGTCGATCTACGAGCGCACACGCGAGCTGGGCATGATGCGCGCGATCGGCACCTCGCGCGGCCAGATCCGCGAGATGATCCGCTACGAGTCGCTGATCACGGCGATGATCGGCGGCATCCTCGGCTTGCTGATCGGGGTTGTGGGAGCGATCCTGGTCACGATCTTCGCGCTGTCTGGCTCGGGCTACGTGGTCACGATACCCATGGGCACGCTGCTCGTGCTGCTATCGCCGCCGCGGCCGCTGGCGTGCTCGCAGCGCAGCTGCCCGCGCGCAGGGCCGCCCGCCTGGACGTGCTGAGCGCCCTGGCGTCGGAGTAGCCGTCGGAGGGGCACCCCAGCCAGACCGGCGCCGGCGCCGGGTTGCGGGCGTCACGCAGAGGCGGAGACCGCAAGCACGCTGT
>CAVQGG010000007.1:0-76112 GCA_963711985.1 uncultured Solirubrobacteraceae bacterium
CAGACGCGGGCCGCCCGAGGGCGGCCCGTGCTCGTGCGTGAGGCGGGAGCCGCTAGCGGTCGAGCGCCACGCGCGAGCCGGTCCGATCCGAGCCCGTTCCGCGACCATCGCTCGCCCGTGCGTCGGCGCGTCGCGCCCGCGCTCCGTGGTGCGCATGCTCGGCGCTGGCGACCGGCGAAAGGCACGCCTGCGCCGGCGCCGGCGGCTGGCCGGGACGCCGGCGGGCGAACCCCGCGCGCAGCGGCGCCCGGTGCGGATGCGATACGTGGCCGAGCTGGTCCTGGCCGACCTCCCAGTCGACGTCGTAGTCGTCCTCGAGCAACAGGAAGGAGCTGGCCGTGCGTAGAGCACCGAGCGCGCGCTGCGTGAGCTTCGATATCGGCTGAGCCCGGAACATGTGTTCGCACGATATGACCCCGCGCGGACGGACGCGCGGCGAACGTGTGTACGTACCGGGCGTACGATGGGCAAATGGCTCTGCGTGGCCGTTTTCGGGCTCACGCACTGCAACGGAAGTTGCACGCGCCCTGCCTCGCGGGCCGCGGGTGGCGCGCTGACCCGGTCGAGGCAGGGGCCGGACGCGCGGGCGCGAACTTGAGTCATGAGATGGCTGTTACGCTTGCCAGGCGTTCGACCGGCGAGCCCCCGTTGGGCCGTGGGCGGCGCCCAAAGCTCATGGAGAAGTTCGTCATCGAAGGCGGTGTCCCGCTGTCGGGCACGATGGTCCCGGCCGGGAACAAGAACGGGGCGCTGCCCATCCTCGCCGCCAGCGTCCTCACCGAGGACGAGGTGCTCGTGCGCAACGTGCCGCGCATCCGCGACGTCGAGGCGATGCTCGAGATCCTGCTGGCGATCGGCGTCCACGTCAGCTGGCGCGGGCCCAACGACCTCGCCCTGTGCGCCGCAGACGTGCACGAGGTCGAGATCGAGCCGGCGCTCGCCGAGTCGATCAGGGCGTCGTTCCTGCTCGCCGGCCCACTGCTGGCCCGCTTCCACCGCGCGGTGATGTCGCCTCCCGGCGGCGATGTCATCGGCCGCCGGCGCCTCGACCCGCACCTGGATGCCTTCCGCGCCATGGGCGCGGTCACCGATTGCCGGCGCGAGATCGTCCTGAGCGCCCCGCGCGGCCTGCAACCGACCGACGTGTTCATGGACGAGCCCTCCGTGATGGCCACCGAGAACGCCCTCATGGCGGCCGCGCTGACGCCCGGCACCACCGTCATCGGCAACGCCGCCTGCGAGCCGCACGTCCAGGATCTCGCGCGGATGCTCGTGAAGATGGGAGCCGACATCCAGGGCATCGGCTCCAACCTGATCACCGTCAACGGCGCCCGGCGCCTGCACGGCTGCGAGCACGACATCGCCCCCGATCACATCGAGATCGGCAGCTTCATGGCGCTCGCCGGCGTCACCGGCGGGGAACTGCGCATCAAGGACACCGTCCCCAGCGACCTGCGCATGATCCGGCTGGTGTTCGAGCGCGTGGGGCTGCACTCTGAGCTGCACGGCAACGACGTCGTCGTGCCCGGCGGCCAGAAGCTGGTCGTGCAGGCCGACGTAGGGGAGTACAAGAGCAAGATCCAGGATGGTCCCTGGCCGGCGTTCCCCGCCGATCTGACGTCGATCGCCGTCGCCCTGGCCACCCAGGCCGAGGGCTCGATCCTCGTGCACGAGTGGATGTTCGAGAACCGCCTGATCTTCACCGACAAGCTGATCCTGATGGGAGCCGACATAGTCATGTGCGACCCGCACCGGGCGATCGTCACCGGCCCGCGGCGGCTGCGCGGCGAGCGCGTCGAGTCGCCTGACATCCGCGCCGGGATGGCGATGCTGCTGGCCGCGCTGTGCGCCGAGGGGCGCAGCGAGATCGGCAACATCCGCCAGATCGACCGTGGCTACGAGCGCATCGACGAGCGGCTGCGCGACCTCGGCGCACGCATCGAGCGCGTGGCCACCGAGCCCGTCCACGCATAATCTCGGGTCCTCATGATCCACCCCATCCCGAGCGGCACGCGCGACGTGCTCCCAGACGAGACGCGCGAGGTGCGCGCGATCACCGACATCCTGCGCGGCGTGTTCGAGCGCCACGGCTACGGCGAGGTTTACACGCCGGCGCTCGAGTACGAGTCCGTGCTCGCGCGCGCGGACATGGCCGAAGCGAGACCGGCCTACCGCGTGTTCGACGAGTCCGGCGCCGTGCTCGTGCTGCGCTCGGACATGACCGTGCCGATCGCGCGCGTGGTCGCTACGCGCTACGCCGCCAGCGAGCCACCCCTGCGCTTCTGCTACTTCGCCCACTGCTACCGCGGGGTGCGCCCCCAGCGCGGACAGCCGCGCGAGCTGCTGCAGGCGGGCATCGAGCTGATCGGCGCGCCCGCCCCGCAGGGCACGGCCGAGGCGCTCACCGTGCTGTGCCACTCCCTCGACGCCACCGGTCTGAAGGACTACCGCATCGGCCTGGGGGATGCCTCCCTGTTCCCTGCCCTGATGGCCAGCCTCGACGTCCCCGAGGCGGTCCGCCCGGGCCTGCTCGAGGCGCTCGTGCTGCGCGACTTCGTCGGGCTCGAACGGACGCTCGCCGAATCGGGCTTGTCCGGCGAGGCCGCCGAGCTGCTGCTGGAGGTGCCGCAGCGCCGCGGTGGCCCCGAGGTCCTCGCCGACACGCCGGCCCAGGCGGATGAGGCCGTCACCGGCCTGCGGCGTGTCCACGAGCTGCTCGAGCCCGGCGTGGCCGAGCGGGTGATCTTCGACCTCGGCCTCGTGCGCAACATCGGCTACTACACGGGCGCCGTGTTCGACGTCTACGACCCTGCGCTCGGCGCCCCGATCGGGGGCGGCGGCCGCTACGACGACCTGCTCGCGCGGTTCGGCCGCCGCAGGCTCCCCGCGGTCGGCTTCGCGCTGGGCGTCGACCGGCTGCACATAGCCCTCGCCGGCGAGGAGCGCGGCACGGGAGCGCTGCTCGCGCGGGAGGGTGGGCAGCGGACAGGCGAGCCCCGCCATGAGCGCCGTCAACGGCCTCACCATCGCCGTGCCTCGCGGAGCGCTGTTCGCCGGAACGGTCGACGTGCTCGCCGCGCTCGGGCTCGACACCGAGGAGCTGCGCTCGAACGATCGCAAGCTGCTGTTCGAGGACATCGGCGTCATCACCATGCGCCCCTCCGACGTGCCCACCTACGTGGAGGCCGGCGCCGCCGACCTCGGCGTCACCGGCAAGGACGTGCTGCTCGAGCAGGGTGGGCGGGCATCCGACCACGGGGACGGGGGGCGCGAGGTCTACGAGCTGCTCGACCTCGGCTACGGCCGCTGCACGATGGTGCTGGCCAGCAAGGCCGGTCCCGATCCGGCGCTCGAGGCGCTGCGCCGCCTGGGCGTGATGCGGGTGGCCACCAAGTACCCGCGCATCGCCGCCCGCCACCTCGAGGAGACCGGCAGGCAGGCCGAGATCGTCGAGGTCAAGGGCTCGGTCGAGCTGGCGCCGCTGACCGGCATGGTCGAGGCGATCGTCGATCTGACCGCCACCGGCAACACGCTGCGCGAGAACAACCTCGTCGTGCGCGAGGAGATCGTCGTCTGCACCGCCAGGCTGATCGCCAACCCGGTCGCGCACAAGCTCAAGGCCGCGGCGATCGACGACCTGCTGGCGCGACTGCGCGAGCTGCCGACCACTGCCCGCGGCCGCGGTGCCCCCGATGGCCGCTGACATGCGATCGAGCGCCTGAGATGCGGATCGAGCGTCTGAGCGCGCACGACGTGGAGCGGCTCGGCGGGCCCGCCGGCGCCGCCGCCCACCTGCGCTCGCTCGTCCCGACGGCGCGTCGGTCGCCGAGCAGGTGCGCGAGATCATCGCGCGCGTGCGCTCCGAGGGCGACGCCGCGGTGCTCGACTACACGCGCCGATTCGACACCGCCGGCAGCGCAGCCGCGCCCGCTGCTCGTCGCCCGCCGAGGAGCTCGACGAGGCGATCACGCGGCTGCCGCTCGAGCTGATCGCCGGGCCTGCAGGTCGCGATCGCCAACGTCGCGCTCGTCGCCGAGGCGGGCGTGGGCGAGCGACGCCGCCGTCGAGCTGCCCCAGGGCCAGCGCATCGTCCTGCGCGAGGTGCCCGTCGGCTCGGCCGCCGTCTACGTTCCCGGCGGGCGCGCCGCCTACCCGAGCACGGTCGTGATGGGCGTCGTCACCGCGCGCTGCCGCCGGCGTGATCGACGTCGCCGTGTGCGCGCCGCCCGGCGTCGGACGGGCAGATCGACCCGGCGATCCTCGGCACCTGCCGGCTGTGCGGCGTGGAGCGCGTGTACCGCATGGGCGGCGCCCAGGCGATCGCCGCGCTCGCCTACGGCACCGACACGGTCGAGCGCGTCGACGTGGTGGTCGGCCCCGGCAACCTGTACGTGCAGGAGGCCAAGCACCAGCTCTCGGCGACGCGTCGGCATCGACGGCTTCGCCGGCCCCAGCGACCTGCTGGTCGCGCTCGGCGCACACGCTCGACGAGCGCGAGCTGCGGCTGGCGGCGCTGGACATGCTCGCGCAGGCCGAGCACGGCGAGGGCAGCCTCGTCGCCGCGGTCTCGCCCTCCGAGGCGACCTGCGACGCGCTCGCCGCAACGCTCGAGCGCCTGATCGTCGAGCGCCCGACGGTCGGCGAGGCGGCGTTCGCGATCGTCGAGGTCGCCGGCGCCCGCGACGCGGTCGCGCTGGCCAACGCGTTCGCGCCCGAGCACCTGCAGCTGATCGGCGCCGACATGGAGGCGCTCGCGCCGAGCGATCCGCTACCGCCGGCTGCCTGTTCGTGGGCGCCGACAGCGCCACCGCCTTCGGCGACTACGTCGCCGGCTCAAACCACGTCCTGCCGACCGGCGGCGCCGCGCGCTTCGCCTCGACGCTCTCGCCGCGCCACTTCCGCCGCACGATGGCCGAGGTGCGCATCGGCGCGGGCGCCGCCAAGCTCGCCGCGGCCGGTGCGCCGATCGCCCGCGCCGAGGGCTTCGAGCGTGCACGCCGAGTCGATGCAGGCGCGCGTGCGCGAGAATGCAGGCGCCATGAGCCGCACAGCCACGATCGAGCGCACGACCGCCGAGACCGACGTGCGCCTGACGCTCGACGCTCGACGGCACCGGCGCGGGCACGCGCGCCACCGGCGTGGGCTTCCTCGACCACATGCTCGACCTGCTCGCCCGCCACGGGCGCATCGACCTCGAGGTGCAGCGTCAGCGGCGACCTGCAGACGGGCGCCCACCACACCGCCGAGGACACCGCGATCGTGCTCGGCCAGGCGCTCGACGAGGCGCTCGGCGACCGCGTCGGGCATCGCCCGCTACGGCTCGGCCACCGTGCCGATGGACGAGGCGCGGGCGAGCTGCGCGATCGACATCTCCGGGCGCCCGTTCACGCTGTTCGACGCCGAGCTGCCGCCCGGCTCCACCGGCGGCTTCGAGCACGAGCTGACCGAGGAGTTCTTCCGCGCGCTCGCCAACGCGGCCAAGCTCACGCTGCACCTGCGCGTGGAGGCCGGCACCAACGCGCACCACATGATCGAGGCCGCCTTCAAGGCGTTCGCGCGGGCGCTGCGCCAGGCCGTCGCGATCGACCCCGAGCGAGACCGGCGTGCCGAGCACGAAGGGGACCCTCACCGGATGATCGACCGGGCGGCTTCGCTGATCGACGAGCCGGTGGAGATCGCGATCGTCGACTACGGCATGGGCAACCGCCGCTCGGTCGAGAAGGCGCTCGAGCACGTCGGCGCGCGCGCGATCGTCAGCAGCGACCCCGGGCGCTGCGCGCCGCCGCCGGCCTGGTCGTGCCCGGCGTGGGGGCCTTCCCGCGGGCGATGGAGCGGCTGCGCGAGCTGGGCCTCGACGAGCTGCTGCGCGAGCGCGTCGCGCGCGGGCACGCCCGTGCTCGGCATCTGCCTGGGCATGCAGCTGGCGTTCGAGCCCTCCACCGAGCTGGGCGGCGCCGCCGGCCTCGGGATCGTGCGCGGCGAGGTGCGCGCGCTCTGAGCGCCGCGGCGCGCCTGAAGCTGCCGCACATCGGCTGGAACGAGGTGCAGCTTCGCGCAGGCCCGGCTCGCCGCTGATCGAGGATCTGCCCAGCCGCTGCGCCTTCTACCACGTGCACTCCTTCGCGCCCGTTCCCGCCGCGCGAGCAGGACGTCCTCGGCACCGCCGAGTACGGCGCGCCGTTCGTGACCGCCGTGCAGCGCGGCTCCTTCTACGGCGTGCAGTTCCACCCCGAGAAGTCCTCCGCGGCCGGCCTGCGCCTGCTCGCCAACTTCGCGCGCATCTGCATCGCCGCGCCCAGCCGTCGGACGGCGCCCGCGGCCGCGTGAGGCTCTACCCGGCGATCGACATCCTCGGCGGCAACGCCGTGCGCCTGGTCAAGGGCGACTTCGACGCCAAGAAGGTCTACGACGAGGACCCGCTGTCGGCCGCCGCGCGGCTGGGTCGCGGCGGGCGCGCGACTACCTGCACGTGGTCGACCTCGACGGCGCCAAGGCGCGGCGAGCCGGTCAACCTCGAGCACCTGCGGCGGATCGCCGGCGAGCTGGGGGTGCCGGTGCAGTACGGCGGCGGCCTGCGCTCGCGCGGAGGCGGTCGACGACGCGCTGGCGGCGGGCGCCGCGCGCGTGATCCTCGGCACCGCCGCGTTCACCGACCCCGAGCTGCTGAGCCGGGCGCTGGCCGCGCACGGGCCCGAGCGGGTGCTCGTGTCGGTCGACGTGCGCGGCGGGCGCGTGGCGACCGCCGGCTGGACTGAGACGCACCGAGCGTGCCGGCCGCGAAGCCGTTCGCAGCGCCTGCGCGAGCGGCGGCGTGCGCGAGCTTCGTCTTCACCAACGTCGACCACGACGGGATGCTCGACGGCCCCGACCTCGAGGAGGTCGCGCGCAGGTGGCCGAGGCCGCCGGCGAGCGGCAGCGTGATCTTCTCGGGCGGCATCGGCAGCCTCGCCGACCTCGAGGCGCTGGCGCCTGCGCCGGAGCTCGAGCTCGAGCGCTCGACGGCGTGATCGTCGGCAAGGCGCTGTACGAGGGGCGCTTCACGGTCGCCGAGGCCCAGGCGGCGCCTGCACTGGACGCGCCTCGAGCGGCCGCTACGGTGGACGCGTGCACTTCAAGCGCGTCATCCCCTGCCTGGACGTGGACGCCGGCCGCGTGGTCAAGGGCGTCGAATTCGTCGACATCCGCGACGCCGGCGACCCGGTGGAGCTGGCCGCGCACTACGACCGCGAGGGCGCCGACGAGCTCGTGTTCCTCGACATCACCGCCACCCACGAGAAGCGCGACACGATCGCCAAGCTCGCGCGCAGCACCGCCGACGAGGTGTTCGTGCCGTTCACGATCGGCGGCGGCATCCGCTCGGTCGCCGACGCGCAGGCGGTGCTCGACGCGGGCGCCGACAAGGTGTCGGTCAACTCCGCCGCGCTCGAGCGCCCCGAGCTGATCGACGAGCTCGCCGCGGTGTTCGGCGCGCAGTGCGTGGTGCTCGCGATCGACGCCAAGGCGCAGCGCCGCGACGGACGGGCCGAGCCCGCGCTGGGAGGCGTACCTCGCGGGCGGGCGCACCCCCACCGGCCGCGACGTGGTCGCGTGGGCGCGCGAGGCGGTCGAGCGCGGGGCGGGGGAGATCCTGCTGACGAGCATGGACCGCGACGGCACCAGCGACGGCTATGACCTGGCGCTCACGCGCGCGGTCAGCGAGGCGGTGGGCGTGCCCGTGATCGCCTCCGGCGGCGCCGGCGAGCTCGAGCACCTCGTCGAGGCGCTGCAGCGCCGGCGCCGACGCGGTGCTGTGCGCGTCGATCTTCCACTACGGCCGCTACACGGTCGCCGAGGCCAAGGCGCACCTGGCCGCGGCCGGGATCCCCGTGCGCGTGGCTGCTGAGTGACGTGCGCGCGAGCGTGGCATGCGCGAGCGCGCGAGCGCAGGTGCTGCGAAGCGCTGCGCCGCGGCCGCCCGGCGGCCGCGAGCTGCTGGCGCTGGCCGCGCAGCGCGAGGACGTCGCGCTGGTCGGCGGCGCCGTGCGCGACCTGCTGCTCGGGCGCGCGCCGCGCGAGCTCGACGTGGTGGTCGGCGGGCGACGCCGCGCACGCTGCGCCGCGCGAGCTCGCCGGACGCTGCTCGGCGCGGAGCCGCCGGATCGCACTGCACGAGCGCTTCGGCACCGCCGCTCGTCGAGTGGGAGGCGGGCGCGATCGACATCGCCGAGCGCCGCGCCGAGTCCTACCCGGCGCCCGGGCGCGCTGCCCGAGGTGCGCCCGGGCACGATCGAGGAGGACCTCGCGCGCCGCGACTTCACCGTCAACGCCATCGCCGTCGCGCTCGGCGGCGCGCGCAGCGGGCGAGCTGCACGCGCGCCGAGCACGCGCTCGAGGACCTCGCGCGCCGGCGCCTGCGCGTGCTGCACGAGCGCAGCTTCCTCGACGACCCCACGCGCCTGCTGCGCCTGGCGCGCTACCGCGCGCGCCTGGGCTTCGAGGTCGAGGCGCACACCGCCGAGCTGGCCGCCGCAGGCGCTCGCCGGCGGCGCGCTGGCGACGCGTCTCGCGCGCGCGCATCGGCGCCGAGCTGCGCCTGGCGCTCGGCGAAGCGCGACGCGCTGGCGGCGCTCGGCGCGCTGAGCGAGCTGGGCGTGCTCGCGGCGCTCGCACGCCGGGCCTGCGCTTCGACGAGCCGCTCGCACGCGCGCGCGCTCGCGCTGCTGCCCGGCGGACGGCACGCGGCCGACCTGCTGCTGCTGGCCGTGCTGCTGCTCGCGCGCTGCGCGCGCGGGCCCGGCCGACGGACCCGGAGCCGGAGATCGTTCGCGCTGCTCGACGCGCTGGAGTTCACCGCCGGCGAGCGCGAGCGCGGTGCTGCGAGCGGCGCTCGCACGCTCCCGCGCTCGCCGGCCGAGCTGCGCGCGCGCCGAGCGCCTCGCAGCTGCGCGACGCGGCGCCGCCGTGCCACGCTCGAGGCCGTCGCCCTGGCGGGCGCGCTCGGCGCGGACGCCGGCGGCGCGCGAGCCGCGCCGGCGACGGCGCGTCGGTGGCTCGAGAGCTGCGCCACGTGCGCCTGCAGATCACCGGCGAGGACCTGCTCGCCGCGGGCGTCCCCGCGGGCCCGGAGATCGGCCGGCGCCTGGACGCCGCGCTGGCGCGCAAGCTCGACGGCGAGCTGCGCGGACGGGCGCGAGGCGGAGCTGAGCGCCGCCCTGGAGGCGCGCGCGTGAGCGACCGCGCGAGCTGCGCGCTGCGAGCTGCCCGGCGGCGGGCGCGTGCTGTTCACCGACGCGCGCCGCACGGCAACCTGTCGAGCGTCGGCGGCGACGGCGCCGAGCACGGCCGCGCGCGCGCGCGAGCGGCTGCGCGCGCGGCTCGGCCTGCGAGCGGCTCGTGCGCGGCTACCAGGTCGCACGGCACGCGTCGTGCAGCGCGTCAGCGAGCCGCGCCGAGACGGAGCCGAGCCGGCGGCAGGACGGCGAGCGCGAGCCGACGCCGACGGCCAGGCGACCGCGCTGCGCGGCGTCGGCGCGATGGTGCTGGCCGCCGACTGCCTGCCGGTGGCGCTCGGCTGCAACGGCGCGGTCGCCGATGCTCCACGCCGGCTGGCGCGGGCTGGCCGCGGGCGTGCTCGAGGAGGGCGTGCGGGCGCTGCGCGAGCTCGGCGGGCGGACGAGATCGTGCGCGGTCGTCGGTCCGGGCGCGGGGCCTGCTGCTACGAGGTCGGGCCGGAGGTGCACGCCGCGTTCGGCGGCGCCCATCGCGCACGGCGGCCACATCGACCTGCGCGCGATCGCCCACGAGCGGCTGCTGGCCGCGGGGGTGGCCGACGTGCGCGACGTGGGCGCGTGCACGATCTGCGACGAGCGCTTCTTCTCCCACCGGCGCGAAGGCGCGCGCGCGGGGCGCCAGGCGGGGGTGGCATGGTTGAGCTGATCGCCGGCCTGCGCGCGGAGGTGGTGCGCGCGAACCTCGAGCGCGTGCGCGAGGAGATCGCGGCCGCCGTGCGCGCTCGAGCGCGGCGGCCGGGACGCCGGCCGGGCGAGGTCGAGATCCTCGCCGCGACCAAGTACGTGGCCGCTCGAGGATCTGCCGGCGCTGGCCGAGGCGGGCGTGCGCCTGGTGGGCGAGAACCGCGCCCAGGACCTGCAGGCAGAAGGTGGCCGCCCACGGCGAGCTGTTCGAGTGGGACTTCATCGGCCAGCTGCAGAGCAGGCGCGTGCGCCTGATCGTGCCGCACGTGCGCCTGATCCACTCGGTCGCCTCCGAGTCCGCGCTGCGCGAGCTCGAGCGCCACCGCGAGCTGGCGCGCCCGGGCCTGCGCATCCTGCTCGAGGTCAACGTCGCCGGCGAGCCGGGCAAGGCGGGCATCGCGCCCGAGCGAGATCGACGCGTTCATCGCGCGCTCGCCCGTGCCGGTCGCCGGGCTGATGACGATGCCGCCGCTCTCGCGCGAGCCCGAGGACAGCCGCCGCTGGTTCGCCGCGCTGCGCGAGCTGGCCGACGAGCGCGGCCTCGAGCACCTGTCGATGGGCACCTCCCAGGACTACGTCGTCGCCGTCGAGGAGGGCGCCACAATCGTGCGGATCGGCACGAAGCTGTACCATTGAGCTCGCGCGCCGGCTGCCCGCCGGACGCGCGACTCACTAGCATCAGCAGGGAAACCGGCTCGCCGGGCGAACACGCACCTATACCCATGGCCTTCCGCGACTCCTGGCACAGCGCGCTCGTCTACTTCGGCCTCGCCGAGGAGTACCACGACGACTACGACGACGAGAGGTCGCCGCCGCCGAGGCCGAGATCGAGGACCGCTACCGCGAGCGCCCCAACGTCCGCCGTCTGCGCCGCCGCCGCGACGAGTTCGACGACATCTTCGCCGACGACGACGCACGCGAGGCCGGGGCCGGCGCGCGGCCGCGCGGCGCGGACGCTCGACGACCGTGCTCAAACCGGTCGGCGGCCGCGGCAACGGCGACGTGCGCGTGCACCTGGTGGTGCCCAAGTCCTTCAACGACGCCCAGCAGATCGCCGACAAGTTCAAGGACTCGATCCCCGTGATCCTCAACCTGCAGAGCTCCGACACCGACCTGTCCAAGCGCCTGATCGACTTCGCCTCCGGCCTCACCTACGCGCTCGACGGCGGCATGCAGCGGATCGCCGACAAGGTGTTCATGCTGACCCCCCGCAACGTCGAGATCTCCGCCGAGGAGCGCGCGCGGCTGATCGAGAAGGGCTTCTTCAATCAAGTCCTGACGGCCGCGCTAGCCTGACGCTGTCGCTGATGCGAAATGGGTCTGATCGGCTGCGGCAACATGGCCCGCGCGCTCGCTCGCGGGTGGGGGCGGCCGCTGCTGTGCGCCGACCCGATCGCCGAGCGCGCGCAGCGCGCTCGCGGCGGAGGTCGGCGGGCGAGGCGCTCGCGACCAACGCCGAGGTCGCCGCGCGCGCCGAGCTGCTGGTGCTCTGCCACAAGCCCGCGCAGCTCGCGGCGGTGGCCGGGGAAGTCGGCCCGGGCGCCACGCCGGTCGCCTCGATCCTCGCCGCCACGCCGCTGGCGGCGCTGCGCGAGGCCTATCCGGGCAGGCCGGTCTACCGCTTCATCCCGTCGCTGCCCGTCGAGGTGCGCCAGGGCGCCGTCGTGCAGGCCGCCGGTCCGGGCACGCCGACCGGCGGCGCCGGTGACAGCGCGCCGACTCGACGCGGCCGTGGCGGAGCTGTTCGCCGAGCTCGGCACGCTCGTGGTCCTGGACGACGCGCTCGTGGACGTCGCCATGGGCCTGATGTCGTGCGCTCCGGCGTACGTCGCGCTCGTGGCCGAGGCGCAGGTGGACGCGGGCGTGCGCCGCGGCATCCCCGCCGCGCAGGGCGCCGAGCTGGTCGTGCAGACGCTCGCGGGCACCGCCGAGCTGCTGCGCCGTCGCGGCTACGACACGATGGCGGTCCGCCGCGAGGTCTCCTCGCCCGGCGGGCTGACCGCGCGCGGCGTGGACGCGCTCGAGCGCGCCGGCCTGCGGCGCGGCGTTCAGCGACGCGCTCGACGCCGTGCTGCGGGCGAGCGACCGAGATGATCCTCGCCAGCGCGCGCACGCAGATCGCCGGCTACCTGTCGACGCTGATCTACGTCTACATCCTGCTGATCATCCTGTACATCGTCATCCAGCTGCTGTTCGCGGTCGGCATGCGCCCGCCGTACTCGCGCACGACCGACGGCGTGCTGGGCTTCCTGCGCGACGTCTGCGAGCCGTTCCTGCGCATCTTCCGGCGCTTCGCCCCGCAGTTCGGCGGGCTCGACTTCAGCCCGATGCTGGCGATCATCACGCCTGTACATCATCGACAGCGTGGTCGTCCAGGGCATCATCACGGCTGAGCGCCGATGCGTTGATCGGGATCCCGCCCAGCCGCTCGCCTCGCCGCGGCGGCGGCGTCAGCCGCGGCGGCGCGGGCGCGTCGCGTGGCTGCGTGCGACCTCGTGCTCGCGTGCGTGGTCGCGCTCGACCAGCTCACCAAGCACGCGGTCGAACACTCGATCGTCCCCGGCGAAGAACGCGGCGTTCCTGCCGGGGGTGCAGCTCGTCAACACGCGCAACCACGGCGTCGCGTTCGGCTTCCTCCCGGGCAACCACCTCGGCCGTGACGATCCTCATCGGCGCTCGCGCTGCTGGCGCTGCTCGTCTACTTCGCGCTGCACGCCACGCGGCCGCTGATCTGGCTGCCCACCGGCATGCTCGTCGGCGGCGCGCTCGGCAACATCCTCGACCGCGTGCGCCACGGCTCGGTGACCGACTTCATCAAGCTGCCGCTCGGCTGGCCGCCCGTTCAACCTCGCCGACACCTCGATCACGCTCGGCATACTGATCCTGTTCGTGCTCATCGACCGCTCGCGCCACGCCCACTCATGATTGGCAGCCCGCCCGCCCGCGCCCCTTCACGATCGCCTTCCAGGACGAGCACCTGCTCGTGGTCGACAAGGGGCCCGGCGTGGTCGTGCACCCCGCGCGCGGACACCGCGAGGCAGACGCTCGCCCAGCTGCTCGGCGCCGCTGCTCGCCGGCGGCGAGGCCGAGCGCGCGGGGATCGTGCATCGCCTGGATCGCGACACCTCCGGGCTGCTGGTCGTCGCGCGCACGGAGGAGGCGCACCGGCGGCTGCAGGCGGCGCTGGCGGAGCAGGCTGATCGAACGCGAGTACCTGGCGCTGGTCGAGGGACGCCCGCCGGCGCGCTCGGGCACGATCGAGGCGCCGATCGGCCGCGACCCGCGCGTGCGCACGCGCATGGCCGTCGGCGGCGCCAGCCCGCGCGAGGCCCGCACCCACTTCACGCTCGAGCGCGCGCTCGCGGGCACCTCGCTGCTGCGCCTGCGCCTGGAGACCGGGCGCACCCACCAGATCCGCGTCCACCTGCGCGCGATCGGCCATCCGGTGTGCGGGGACCCCGAGTACGGCACTCCCGGCCTGCTCGGGCTCGAGCGCCAGTTCCTGCACGCGACGCGCCTGGCGTTCGACCATCCGCTGACGCGGCGAGCGCGTCGAGGTCGACTCGCCGCTGCCCGCCGACCTCCAGGCGGCCCTGGCGCGGGCCGAACGGGTATCCTGAAGGCCAAATCTGAACTTCGACCCGTGTGGCAACGGATCGCGGCCCTGCCCGGAGCGACGGCGCAAGAGGCACGAGCTCCGGGTCCGCTCCTTCCGCACGGAAATCAAACGCACACAACAAGGGAGTAGCCCGTGGCTGACGTAGGCATTGCGGAGCTGCTGGAGGCCGGCGTCCACTTCGGCCATCAGACGCGTCGCTGGAACCCCAAGATGCGCCGCTTCATCTACGGCGAGCGCGGCGGCATCTACATCATCGATCTGCTCAAGACCGCCGTGCTGCTCGCGCAGGCGCAGGAGTTCGCCGGCACGCTCGCCCACCGCGGCGGCACGGTGCTGTTCGTCGGCACCAAGAAGCAGGCGCGCGACACGATCAAGGAGGTCGCCGAGGCGGCCGACATGCCGTACGTCAACCACCGCTGGCTCGGCGGGCTGCTGACCAACTTCCAGACCATCAACCAGCGCATCCGCCGCCTGCACGACCTCGAACGCTTCGAGGCCGAGGGCCAGCTGGCGCTGCTGCCCACGCGCGAGCGGATGGCCGCGCAGGCCGATCTGGTGAAGCTGCGGGCGAACCTCGGCGGCGTGAAGAACATGCAGCGGGTGCCGGACGCGATGTTCGTGATCGACCTGAAAACCGAGGTGATCGCGGTCAAAGAGGCTCAGCGCCTGCGCATCCCGATCATCGGCCTGGTCGACACCAACTGCGACCCGGACGGCATCGACTTCGTGGTACCCGGCAACGACGACGCGATCCGCTCCTGCGCGCTGATCACCCAGGCGATCGGCCAGGTCGTCTCCGAGGGGCACTGCGTGTTCCGCGCCGAGGAGGAGCGCGCGCGCCAGGAAGCCGAGGAACGCGCCCGGCTCGAGGCCGAAGCGCGCGCCAAGCGCGAGGCCGAGGAACAGGCCAAGCGCGAGGCCGAGGAGCAGGCAGCGCGCGAGGCCGCCGAGCGCGAGGCCGCGAGCCGGGCCGCTGCCGCCGCGGCGCAGGCCGCCCCCGCGCCGCAGCAGACGCCCGCGCCCGCCGAGCCGGTCGCGACCGAGGCGACGCCCGAGGCCGAGCCTACCGCGGAGGCCGAGCCGGCCGCGGAGGTCCAGGCCGAGCCTGCCGCGGAGGCCCAGGCCGAGTCGGCGCCCGAGGCTGAGCCGGCCGCGGAGGCCGAGCCTGCCGTGGAGGCCCAGGCCGAGTCGGCGCCCGAGGCTGAGCCGGCGGCGGAGGCCCAGGCCGAGCCGGCGCCCGAGGCCGAGCCTGTCGCGGAGGCCCAGGCCGAGCCTGTCGCGGAGGCCCAGGCCGAGCCTGTCGCGGAGGCCGAGCCGGCCGCGGAGGCCGAGGCCGAGGTCCCGCCGGTCGAGACGCCGCCCGCTCCCGAGGACAGCGAGGAGACGACAGCGGAGGCGAGCGCGTCATGAGCACCGCCCAGATCGGAGCAAAGGACGTGAAGGCCCTGCGCGAGCGCACCGGCGCGGGGATGATGGACTGCAAGAAGGCGCTCACCGAGGCGCAGGGCGACGTCGAGAAGGCGATCGAGATCCTGCGCGTCAAGCAGGGCAAGAAGATCCAGGACCTCGGCGAGCGCGCCGCCACGGAGGGCACGGTGCAGGCCTACGTGCACGCCGGCTCGAAGGTGGGCGTCCTGATCGAGGTCGACTGCAACACCGACTTCGTCGCCAAGAACGACGACTTCGTGACCTTCGCCCGCGAGGTCGCCATGCAGATCGCGGCCACGCCGACGGTCAAATATGTCAGCCGCGAGGATGTCCCCGCCGATCTGCGCGACGCCGAGGCGCGCATCTACGAGCAGGAGGCGGCGGACAAGCCGGAGAACGTGCGCGAGCAGATCGTCTCCGGCAAGCTGGACTCATGGCTGGCGACGATCGTGCTGCTCGAGCAGGAGATGCACAACCCGAAGTTCGAGGGCAAGACCGTCCAGCAGCTGCGCGACGAGCTGACGGCGACCACCGGCGAGAATGTCGTCATACGCCGCTTCGTCCGGTTCGCCATAGGCCAGTAGACCGTGGACGCGGCGCGGGGATAGGCTCTGCCGTCGATGGCCCCTGCCTTCAAACGCATCCTGCTGAAGCTCTCGGGCGAGGCGCTGATGGGCGAGCTCGAGTACGGCACCGACCCCGAGCGCGTGGCGGCGGTCGCGCGGCAGGTGGCCGCGGTGCGCGACCAGGGCGTGGAGGTGGCGATCGTGGTCGGCGCAGGGAACATCTATCGCGGCATGAAGGGCGCCGCCGCGGGGATGGACCGCTCGACCGCCGACTACATGGGCATGCTCGCCACCGTGCTGAACGCGCTGCCGCTGCAGGACGCGCTGGAGAAGATCGGCACGAACACGCGCGTGCAGTCGGCGCTGAGCATCTCCGAGGTGGCCGAGCCGTACATCCGCAGGCGCGCGATGCGCCACCTGGAGAAGGGCCGCGTGGTGATCTTCGCGGCCGGCACCGGCAACCCGTTCTTCACGACCGACACCGCCGCGGCGCTGCGTGCCGCCGAGATCCACGCCGAGATCATCCTGATGGCCAAGAACGGCGTCGAGGGCGTCTACAGCGCCGACCCGGCGCTCGACCCGAGCGCCGAGTTCATCCCCGAGATCACGCACATGGAGGCGATCGAGCGGCGCCTGCGGGTGATGGACTCGACCGCGCTGGCGCTGTGCATGGAGAACGGCATGCCGTTGAACGTGTTCAACATGGACGACGACAGCAGTCTCGCGCGGATAATCTCAGGCGTGCGCGTGGGCACGCTTGTATCGACAGCTACGGGAGAGGGCGATGGCCACTGAGAACCTGATCGACGAACTGCTCCAGGACGCGGGCGAGCGAATGAGCAAGTCGGTCGAGTCGGCCACGCACGAGTTCTCCACCGTGCGCACCGGGCGCGCGAGCCCGTCGCTGCTGGACCGCGTGGTCGTCGACTACTACGGCGCGATGACGCCCCTGAACCAGCTGGCCACGATCTCGGCGCCGGAAGCGCGGCTGCTCACCATCCAGCCCTACGACAAGTCCTCGATCAAGGCGATCGAGAAGTCGATCAACGAGTCCGACGTCGGGCTGACCCCGTCCAACGACGGCAACATCGTGCGCCTGGTGGTGCCCGAACTGACCGAAGAGCGCCGCCGCGAGCTGGTCAAGGTCGTGCGCAACCTCGCCGAGGAGGGGCGCGTGGCGGTCCGCAACGTGCGCCGCGACACGATGCAGCACCTGCGCGAGCTCAAGGCGGAGGGGGAAGCGTCCTCCGATGACGAGCACCGCGCCGAGGTGGAGCTGCAGAAGCTCACCGACGGCCGGATCGGCGAGCTCGACGGCGTGCTCAAGGCCAAGGAAGAGGAGATCCTCGCAGTCTGATGGCCGCCGCCGGGGAACCCGCGTCGGCGACCGATCGGAAATCCGATCCCCGCCCGCCGAGCGACCGGGGATCGTCCGGCCCGCGGGGCGGGGGGGTTCGATACCTGGCGATCATCACCGACGGCAACGGACGCTGGGCGCGCGCGCGCGGGCTGCCGGTCAACGACGGCCACAGCGCGGGCGCGGACACCGTCAAGGCGCGCCTGCGCGACGCGGCGGAGCTCGGCATCGAGGAGTTCACCGTGTACTCGTTCTCCACAGAGAACTGGTCGCGCCCGGCCGAGGAGGTCCAGGGCCTGATGGAGATGTTCTCCCAGCGGATCGCAGGGGAGACGCCGGAGCTGCACGAGGAAGGCGTGCGCATGCGCTTCATCGGCCGTCGCGAGGGGGTCGGCGAGCGGCTGGCCGAGCAGATGCGCTGGGCGGAGGAGCTCACCCGCTCCAACAGCCGGATCACCATGTTCGTAGCGTTCAACTACGGCGGTCGCGCCGAGATCGTCGACGCCGCCCGCCGCTTCACGGGCACCACCGAAGAGGAGTTCCGCGCGTGCCTGTACGCGCCGGAGATGCACGATCCCGACCTGATCATCCGCACCAGCGGCGAGCGGCGCCTGTCCAACTACCTGCTGTGGCAGTCGGCGTACTCGGAGCTGGTGTTTCGCGAGGAGCTGTGGCCGGACTTCACGCGCGAGGCGCTCGAGCAGTCGCTGGCCGAGTACGCCGAGCGCCGGCGCCGGTTCGGTGGGCGATGACGGGCTGCTGATGTCCAGCGGGCCACACACCCCCCACGGCGCGCGCACGGCCCGCCCGATCGACCCCGACGCCACACAGCGGCGCGCTGCAAGGCGTCGCTCCTCTCGCGCGCGCCGGTCCGCGCGTGAGCCCCGCTCGGATCTCAGCGCCCGCGTGCTGGCCGCCATTCCCGCGATCGCGGTGGCGCTGTTCCTGGTGATCGAAGGCGGCCTCGTGTTCGCGCTGGGGATGCTCGTGCTCGGGCTCGTGTGCATGCACGAGCTGTATGCGATGTACGAGCGCGCGCGGCCCGCGCGCCTGGCCGGCTTCCTGGCGCTCGCCGGCCTGCTGGCGGCGGCGCTCTACGGCGACCAGTTCCAGATCCTGCTGGTCGCAGTGGCGGCCCTGCCGCTGGTGTTCGCCCTGACGCTGCTGCAGCCGCGACCGTCGGTGGGCGCGATCGCGGTGACGCTGCTGGGGATCTACTGGATCGGGTTCGCGCTCGCCCATGCCGTGCTGCTGCGCGGGCTGCCCCACGGGCTGGGCATCGTGATCGACGTGCTGGTGGGCACGTTCCTGGGCGACACGGGCGCCTTTCTCGGAGGCCGCACGTTCGGACGGCGCCCGCTGGCGCCGCACATCTCGCCGAACAAGACCGTCGAGGGCCTGGTCATCGGCATGGTGTGCGCGGTCGTTGGGGTGTGGATCGCCGGGCGCTATCAGGAATGGCTCCCGGGCACGCACGCGCTCGTGCTCGGCCTGGGGGTCGCGCTGGTGGCGCCGATCGGGGACCTGTTCGAGTCGTTCGTCAAGCGCGAGGCCGGCACCAAGGACTCCGGCGGCCTGTTCGGCCCCCACGGCGGCGCGCTGGACCGTCTGGACGCGGTGCTGTTCACCGCCGTTGTCAGCTATTACGTCTGGGCCGCGTATGTCCACGCGTAAGCGCCTGCTGATCCTCGGCTCGACCGGGTCGATCGGCACCCAGGCGCTCGACGTGTGCGCGCACAGCGGCGAGCTCGAGCTCGTGGGCCTGTCCGCCCGAGGCTCCTGGGAGGCGCTGGTCGAGCAGGCGCGAGCGCACCGAGTCACCCGGATAGCGCTCGGCGACGCGCACGCGGCGGCGCGGGCCTCGGAGGCGTGGACCGACGGGGAGGTGCTCGCGGGGACCGAGGGGCTGATGCGGCTCGTGCTCGAGTCCGATGCCGACCTGGTGCTGAATGCGCTCGTGGGCTCGGTCGGGCTCGGGCCGACGGTGGCGACGCTCGGCGAGGGGATCGACCTGGCGCTGGCCAACAAGGAGTCGCTGGTCGTCGGCGGCGAGCTCGTGACGGCGCTGGCCGAGGCCACGGACGCGAGGATCGTGCCGGTGGACTCCGAGCACACGGCGCTGCACCAGCTGATCGCCGGGCAGCCGCCCGGCGCGGTGCAGCGCCTGACGATCACCGCCAGCGGCGGTCCGTTCCGCGGACGCCGGCGCGAGGAGCTCCAGGACGTGACCGTCAAGCAGGCCCTGGCGCACCCGACGTGGGCGATGGGCGGCAAGATCACGATCGACTCGGCCACGCTCATGAACAAGGGCCTCGAGCTGATGGAGGCCCATCACCTGTTCGGCACGCCCTACGAGCGCATCGACGTGGTCGTCCACCCGCAGTCGCTCGTGCACGGGCTCGTGCAGCTGGCCGACGGGGCGATGCTCGCCCATCTCGGTCCGCCGGACATGCGCATCGCCATCTCCTACGCCCTGCACGGCGGCGAAAGCGTGCAGCTGCCGATCGAGCCGCTGGACCTCCGGGCGGTCGGCGAGCTGACCTTCGAGGCGGTCGATCTCGCGGCGTTCCCGTGCCTGCGCCTGGCCGGCGAAGCCGCGCGGGAGGGAGGCACGGCGCCGTGCGTGCTCAACGCCGCCAACGAGATCGCCGTGCACGCCTTCCTGGAGGGCCGGCTGCGCTTCCTGGAGATCTCCGAGGTGATCGAGCGGACGCTCGCGGAGCTGGGCAGCGAGCCCGTGCGCTCGTTCGAGTCGCTGTACGAAGCGGACCGGCGGGCGCGCGCCGTCGCGGGGGAGGCGGTCGCGGGGCTCGTGTGAGTGCGAGCCGGCCTGCTCAACCCGCCGTGCCGGCGAGCCGCCCCAGTCAACCCGCCAGCAGCGCGCCGAGCACTCGATCGAAGCGCTGCACGCGGGGATCCTCGACGCCGACGATCCGCGCAAGCCATGTGCGGATTTCCTGCGTGTCGAGGTCTTCGACGCACACCAGCACCTGTTCGAGATCGAGCCAGTCCTTGGGACGGTCGAAGATGATCTTGCACACCAGCAGATGCTCCGGGGCGAGGATCGGCAGCCTGTCGCCACCGAACGGCGCAACGCGTGCGTCGCGTTGCATCGCCTCGTGGATCGCGTCGTAGGCGAAAAACAGGTCGAGAGGGGTGCGTCCCCACCAAAGCCGGCACTGGCCGTCGCGCTCCACCTGAGCCGGGTCGAGATCGCCGTGGACGCCGAGCGGCGCCAGCGCCTCGCCGACCGCCGCGCAGGCGGCGGGCGCGAGGAAGATGTTGATGTCGATGTCGTCGGTCGCGCGGGGCTCCGCGTAGTAGGCGAGCGCCAGGGCACCGCCGAATGCGTGTGCCATGCCTGCCCGCTCCAACTGGTCGTGGATGGCCACGATCTTTTCGGGGAGGCTCGGCTCGCTCATGCCGGCCTTGACCGGATGCGCGGGAAGTGCGGCCGCGACGGCGCTCTGCCTGCCGGCAGCCGGTCGACGAGCAGCAGGAGATCGCGCAGGGCTTCACCGCGCCGCACGGGTGAGGCGCTGACCCACCTCGCCACGGCCCTGGCGCTGTCGGACGTCGCCTCACCGCCCGGCTGGAGCGCGTCCAGGAGCAGCTTGCGCAGAGCCGACCGCGGTCGGTTGCCGGTCGCGAGCTCTGCGAGCAGCTCGCCGGCCGCCTGGTTGGGGGCACGCGCCGTCACCGGGGCGCCGGCATGCAGCGCGATCCTGCGCAGCTCGTGCGGATCCAGGGGTTGCGAGGATCGACGTCGTGCGTGCTCGACGATCTCGGGGGTGAGGGTCCGGAAGGTGGCGAGCGTGCGACTGCGCGGCCCCGCGGCCGTCGCGCGGGACTCGCGTATCTCCCACGGTCCACCGCGGCGAGCGACCACATATGCCATAGTGGGTAATTATACCACTATTTTTCCGCGTGGCAGTGGCCCACAGGCCCCGGGGACAGCGCGAGCGCCTGCCACACTGAGGCCGTGAGCGAGGCCTTGAGCTGGATACTGACAATCCTCGGAATCGTCGTCCTGATCGTGCTGCACGAGTTCGGGCACTTCACCGTCGCCAAGGTCGTGGGCATGCGCGTCGAGCGCTTCTCGCTGTTCTTCCCGCCGACGCTGTTTCGCGTGCGCCGCGGAGAGACCGAGTACGCGATCGGCGCGATCCCGGCCGGCGGCTACGTGAAGATCACCGGCATGAGCCCCGAAGAGATCGGGGATCTCGAACCGGAGGTGGCAAGGCGCGCCTACTACAACCAGGCGCCGTGGAAGCGGATCGTGGTGATCCTCGCGGGCCCCGGCGTGAACATCCTGATCGCGTTCGCGCTGTTCTGGGCGGTGCTGTTCACCGGCAGCCTCAACGGCGCCATCGCGCTCGGCAACCTCGACCCGTCGGTGCAGACGCTCGTCAGCACGACCTCCGTGCAGGAAGTCCTGCGCGGCGAGCCCGCCGACGGCGTGCTGCGCGCGGGCGACCGGATCGTCGCGGTCGAAGGAAAGCCGGCCACTGACGCATTCGCGGTGCAATCGAGGATCAACGTCCATCGCTGCGCCGGCACGCTCGTCAACGGCTGCCAGGCGAGCACCCCGGTGCGGCTGACGGTGCGCCGCGCAGGGCGCGATCTGACGCTGTCGGTCTACCCCCGCTACAACAAGCAGGCCAAGCGGATGCTGATCGGCTTCGACTTCGGCGTCGCGAGCAAATCGTTTGGCGTCTTCGCCGCCGCCGGAGCGTCCGTGAACGAGATGTGGCACGTCACGACCGGGACGCTGACCGGCTTCGAGCGCGCGCTCACGAGCTCCAAGGCGCGCAAGCAGGTCTCGAGCATCGTCGGCATCACCGAGGTCGGGCACGAAAGCGTCGCCGCCGGCGCGGGCTTCGGACTGGTCTTCCTCGGCTTCCTCTCGCTGATCCTCGCGGTCATCAACCTGTTCCCGTTCCTGCCGCTCGACGGCGGGCACGTCGTGTGGTCGCTCGCCGAGAAGGTGCGCGGCCGGCGCATCTCGCTGATCGCCATGTACCGCTACAGCTCGGTGGGGATCTGCCTGCTCGTGTTCCTCGTGATCAGCGGGCTCAGCAACGACATCAGCCGTCTCGGCGGCTGACGAGCCCGGCCCTACGGGTCGGGCGGGTGCACGCACACCCAGCTCTTGACCAGCGGCCCGGCGCGCTCCGGGCGCGCCGGGCCGAACAGCGCCTCCAGCTCGGCCCTGCCGAGCAGCGAGATCTCTTCCCAGCGCCCGGCGGCGCCCAGCCGCCAGTAGAGCCTGCGCACGCGCTCCGGCAGCCAATGGGCGCCCGGCAGCAGCGAGTGCGGCTCGATCGGGAACGAGCGGGCGGGGGTCTGCACGAACCAGCCCCGCCCGACGCGACGCACCTCGGCGGCGAACGCCGCGCGGCGCGCCGGCGGCACGTGCTCGATCACGCTGGAGCAGTACACGAGGTCGAACTCATCGGCGGCGAACGGCAGCCCGTCGGCCGCGTCGGCGCGCACGAACGCTCCCGGGTAGTGCGGGCGCTCGTGCAGATCGACGCCGGTGATGTCCAGGTCGGGCTCCAGCGCGCGCAGGCCGATCTGTCCGCAGCCGACGTCCAGCACGCGCGCACCCGGCGCCAGGCGCGTGAGCGCGAAGAAGCGCCGATGGCGGCGGGCGCGGGCGCGGGTCGCGAGCGGGGCGGCCAGGCGCGCGAGCGGCCCGTGTGCGGTGGCGTAGACGTCGGGCATCGTAGAATCAGCCTATGGCCTCCAAGCGGCAGATCCACGTGGGCGCGGTCGCCATCGGCGGCGGAGCCCCCGTGGCGGTGCAGACGATGACCAAGACCGAGACCGCCAACCTGTCGGCGACGATGGAGCAGATCCGCACGGTCGCCGACGCCGGCGCGGACATCGTGCGCGTGGCCGTGCCCCGCGAGCAGGACGCCGAGGCGCTGAAGAGCATCGTCGCGTCCTCGCCCATCCCGGTGATCGCCGACATCCACTTCAACCACACGCTCGCGCTGAAGGCGATCGAGGCGGGCGCCCACTGCGTGCGGCTGAACCCCGGCAACATCGGCGGGCCGGAGAAGGTGGCCGAGGTGATCGCGCTGGCCAAGCTGCGCGGCACGCCGCTGCGCGTCGGCGTGAACTCCGGCTCGCTGCCCAAGCACCTGCGCCAGCTCGAGTACGACAATCCCGTCGAGGCGCTCGTCACGGCCGCGATCGAGACCGTCGAGTTGATGGAGCGCCTGGAGTTCGACGACTTCAAGGTCTCGATGAAGTCGACGTCCGTGCCCAACACGATCGCCTCCAACCGCATGCTGTGCGAGCGCATTCCCTACCCGCTGCACCTGGGCGTGACCGAGGCGGGCACCAAGTGGTCGGGCTCGCTGAAGTCGGCCGTCGGTCTCGGCACGCTGCTGGCGGACGGCATCGGCGACACGATCAGGATCTCGCTGTCGACCTTCCACGCCGAGGAGGAGGTCAAGGTCGCGTGGGAGATCCTCAAGGCGCTGAAGCTGCGCGAGCGCGGCCCCGACCTGATCGCCTGTCCCACATGCGGGCGGCTGCAGTTCGACATGGACACCGTCGTCGCAGAGGTCGAGCGGCGCCTTGAAGCCTACGAGGACCCGATCGAGGTCTCGGTGCTGGGCTGCGCGGTCAACGGCATCGGCGAGGCGCGCCACGCCGACTTCGGGATCACGGGCGCCAAGGACATGGGCATGATCTACTCCAAGGGCGAGCCGCTGAAGAAGGTGCCCACCGAGCAGCTCGTGGACGAGCTGTTCAAGGAGATCGACCGCTACTACGCCGCCGGCAAGACCGTCCGCCGCGACGAGACGGCCGCGGCCGAGGCGCGCGCGTGGCTGGCCGAGAACGAGGACGCAACCGCGATGACGCCCGAGCGGATCGCCGCGCTGGAAGCCGCCGCGGCCCAGGAGGACGCGAGCGCCGGCGCCGTGCTGGACTCGATGCTCACCCGTGCCCCAGACGGTGCTCGCGCGGGCGCGCCAGCCGACGGCCCGAGCCAGCCGGCGGTCGTGCTCGACGAGGCAGTCTCCCCGGTGGCGGGGCGGCGGTTCAGCCGCAACTGAACGCCGCTCGCGGGGTCGCGTTCACTGCGAACGCCCCCCGCGCGAAGCGCGTCTCCAAAATAAGTCGTCTACGAGGCCGCGCTGAAGCGCTCGGCCACCTTGCCCCAGTCGACGACGTTCCACCACGCGTCGATGTAGTCCGGGCGGCGGTTCTGGTACTTCAGGTAGTAGGCGTGCTCCCACACGTCGACGCCCAGCAGCGGGGTCTTGCCGGCGGAGATCGGGTTGTCCTGGTTGGCGCTGCCCACTACCGCCAGGCCCGACCCGTCGTGCACCAGCCACGACCAGCCCGAGCCGAACTGGTTGACGCCGGTTTCCTTGAGCTTGGCCTGGAAGTCCGAGAACGAGCCGAACGCCGCGCCGATCGCGCCGGCCAGCTCGCCGCCGGGCTCGCCGGGTGGGTGGGATCCAGTTGGACTCATGCTCTCCCAGAAGAGCGTGTGGTTGTAGTGGCCGCCACCGTTGTTTTTGACCGCCGTGCGCTTGTCCTCGGGCACCTGGCCGAGGTCCCTGAGCACGTCCTCGATCGGCGCGTCGGCGAGCGCGGTTCCCTGCAGGGCGGCGTTGACTTTGTCCACGTATGCCTGGTGATGCTTGTCGTGGTGGATTTCCATCGTCAGCGTGTCGATGTGCGGCTCGAGCGCGTCGTAGGCATAGGGGAGCGGCGGAACGGAATAGGCCATGTCGAGGGCTCCTTGTCGGGTGTGCGTCGAAGTTTCGTTCAGTCACCGCTGTTCTATCAAAGGCGGCGAATAAGCTTTGCCGATGACCCGCCTCGCCACCCGCCGGCCCGGCCGGCCAGCCGCCTCCACCCGGCAGGCCGCGCTCGCCCTGGCGACCGATCGCTTCCTCGCGGCCGAACGCGTGGACGTGCAGGCGATCGCGCGCGAGCTCGGCCTCGCGCGGGCGACGATGCACCGCTGGTTTCAGACACGCGAGTTGCTGCTCGGCGAGCTGCTGGCCACGCTCGCCGAGCAACGGCTGACGGCGATCCGCCGCCAGACCGGCGGCAGCGGGGCGCCTGCGCTGCTCGAGACGCTCGACCGCTTCAACCGCGAGGTGGCCGCCACCAGCGGGATGCGTGCCCTGCTCGCCCAGGAGCAGGCGCGGGCCATGCGGATCCTCACATCGAGCGCCGGGATCGTGCAGCCGCGGGTCGTGGCGTGCATCGAGCGCCTGATCGACGCCGAGGCGCAAGCGGGCGAGTTCGTCCCGCCGATCCCTCCCGGTGTCCTCGCCTATGCGATCGTGCGGCTGGGGGAGGCGTTCCTCTACAACGATGCGCTCGCGGGCATCCGCGGCGACACCGATCGCCTGCGCCAGGTCGAGGCGGCTCTGCTCGGCGTGCACGAGCACTAGTGGTTTGCGTCGTTTGGTTAGAGATGACTAAAATCGTCGAGGCAAACGGCGGCGCATAGCCCAGCGGGCCGTGCCGCATGACCCAGGAGGGGAGCAATGCTTCAAGAAACGAGACCGCGTCCGACCGGTCCGGTCGGATGGCGGACATGGCTGGTTGCAGCGGTTGGCGTCGCGGCGCTCATGGTGTCGGGACTGGCGGCAGCCTCGGCGTCGGCGGAAACCACCTGGCTTTGCAAGCCGGGGCTGGTCAACAACCCGTGCGAAAGCAGCCTGACAGCGACCGTCGAGCTCGCCAACGGGGGCAGCTTCATCGAAAAGGCCAAACCCGCCAAGAAGCCCCCGATCGACTGCTTCTACGTGTACCCCACGGTGAGTAGCCAGCTCGCCGAGAACGCGAACCTGGAAATCGACCCCGAAGAGACGCAGGTCGCGATCGACCAGGCGTCGCGCTTCTCGCAGACGTGCAAGGTGTACGCGCCGATCTACCCGCAGCTGACGATTCCGGCGATCAACACGCCGGGCGGGGTCACGCTCGAAGGCGAGGAGATCGCCTACGTCGGTGTGCTGAGCGCGTTCGAGGAATACCTCGCCAGGTACAACGACGGCCGGGGATTCGTTCTGATCGGGCACTCTCAGGGCTCGGCGCAGCTCATTCAGCTGATCAAGGAACAGATCGACCCCAACGCGGCCCTGCGCGAGCAGCTCGTATCAGCGATCCTGCTGGGCGGCAACGTCACCGTGCCGAAGGGCAAGACCGTGGGCGCGGACTTCAAGAACATCCCCGCCTGCCAGAACGCGGCGCAGACGCACTGTGTCGTGGCGTACTCGAGCTTCCTCGAGGAACCGCCGAACCCCTCGAACTTCGGACGCGTGGGCGGTCCTCTGCTGGGGGGCGGCGCAACCGAAGAAGAAATCAAGAACGACGAAGTCCTGTGCGTGAACCCCTCGCTGCTCATCCAGGGCAACTTCTCCGGACCGCTGCTGCGGTATGAGTCGACGGACCCCTTCCCGGGCCTGCTCGGTGAGTTCATCAAGGCGCCGAAAGCAGCGACTCCGTGGGTGGCGGACCCCGGGCAGTACACGGGCCAGTGCGAGCGGGCCAACGGCGCAACCTGGCTGCAGCTGACCGACGTGGGCGGTCCCCAGGACAAACGCGAACAGATCGAGGAAGTCCTCGGGCCGTTGTGGGGCACGCACCTGGAGGATGTCAACGTCGCGCTTGGCAACCTCGTCGGTCTCACCGCGCTTGAGGCGGTGACCTACCAGCTGGAAAACCCCAAGAAGTAGACGGTCCCGCAGGCCGCAGCACGTACACAGTCGACTCCCGACCCACCGGCCGGCTCGCCGGTGGGTCGGGACGGGCGCGCCCGGCGCTCCGGCGCGCGGGCGCTCGCTGCTCGCTTCCGCGCGCACCTGCACACGGCGAGGTTTGAGACTTTCCTCACGAGCTGTCTATAAGATTCGCCTCGAACAGCGGCAGCGCCGCCGGGCGCGCTGCGCGAGGGAGTGAGGAGACACAGCATGGATCACGGAGCGAGAACGCATCTGAGGCGTGCGTGCAGCCGGCGGGCAGCGCTGCTGGCGGCGCTTGGGGCGGCCGTGCTCGTCCTTGCGGGCATCGCGACCAGCTCGGCGTCGGCGGAAACCGTCTGGCTGTGCAAGCCGGGGCTGAGCGCCAACCCCTGCCTGAGCAGCGAGGAAACGACGGTCGAGCTCGGCAACGGCAAGAGCTTCGTCGAAGATCCCCATCCCGCCAGCAGAGCGCCGATCGACTGCTTTTACGTGTATCCGACCGTGAGCGGTCAGACGACGTTCAACGCCAACCTGAGCATCGAACCCGAAGAGACCCAGGTCGCCATAGACCAGGCGTCCCGCTTCTCGCAGGTGTGCAACGTGTACGCGCCGATGTACCCGCAGCTGACCATCGACGCGGAGCTGGCCGAGGTCGGGTCGGGGGCGTTCAACCCCGAACAGGTCGAAACGGCCTACGCCGGCGTGCTCTCGGCGTGGCGCGAATACCTCGCCAAGTACAACCACGGTCGCGGCGTCGTGCTGATCGGCCACTCGCAGGGCGCGGGCATGCTCAGGAAACTGATCAAACAGGAAATCGACACCAACCCGGCCCAGCGCAAGCTGCTGGTGTCCGCGTTGCTGATGGGCGGCAACGTCAGCGTACCGGAAGGCAAGATCGTCGGCGGCGACTTCCAGCATATCCCCGCCTGCCAGGCTGTCTGGGAAACGCACTGCGTGGTGGCCTATTCGAGCTTCCTTGTGCAGCCGCCCGCGGACACGCTGTTCGGCGTGGTGGACGGTCCCGTGTCGACTCTGGGCGGCGGCCCCGCCAGCGGCAGCGACCTCCAGGTGCTGTGCGTGAACCCCACGCTGCTGGTTCAAGACGGCGGCTCGGGGCCGTTGTTGCAGTACGAGTCGACCTCGCCGTTCCCCGGCTTCCTGGGCTCGTTCTGGCAGGCTCCGAAGGCGCCGACGCCGTGGGTCGCCACACCCGGGCAGTACGCGGCCCAGTGCAAGCACGTCGGCGATGCCACCTGGCTGCAGGTCACCGACGTGGGTCCCCCGGGCGATCCGCGGGAACTGCTCGCGGAAACCCTCGGACCGACGTTCGGCCTGCACCTGTATGACATCAACCTGCCGCTGGGCAATCTCGTGGGGCTGGTGGGGACCCAGTCGCTGGTCTACCAGCTCGAGAGCCACTGACGAGCGCTCGCCCGGTGCGCTGGCGGGCCGCGCAGCCAGTCATCGCGCAGCTCCCCGCCCCGGCGGCAGGTTCGCCGAGGCGGGGGCGCGGCCTGGGCGTCGGGCACGGGCCGCTCTGACTGCGCACAGCCGCGCCGGCGTATACGCTCGGGGCCCGCTTCCCCCGCGGGAGGCGCGATCGATCGATGGCCCGTCTCTCCGAATATCTCCTGCCCACCGAGAAGCAGCCGCCGGCCGACGCGGAGGCGATCTCGCACAAGCTGATGGTGCGAGCCGGGCTGGTGCGCCAGATGGGCGCCGGCATGTGGACGTGGCTGCCGGCCGGCTGGCGCGTGCATCAGCGCGTGGTGGGGATTGTCCGCGAGGAGATGGACGCGATCGGAGCCCAGGAGATGCTGATGCCGGTGCTGCAGCCGGCAGACCCCTGGCGCAGGACGGGGCGCCTGGACATCGACGAGCTGTTCAAGCTGACCGACCGCAAGGGCTCGGAGCTGGTGCTGGCGATGACCCACGAGGAGGCCGTCACCTTCCACATCGCGCAGATCGTGCGCTCCTACCGCGACCTGCCGCTGATCGTCTACCACTTCCAGGTCAAGGAGCGCGACGAGCCCCGCCCGCGCGCGGGGGTGCTGCGCACACGCGAGTTCATCATGAAGGACTCCTACAGCTTCGACCGCGACCTGGCGGGCATGGAGGAGCGCTACCAGCTGCACGTCGGCGCCTACGACCGGATCATGGAGCGGACCGGGCTGAACTTCTATCGCGTGGAGGGGGACGTCGGGATGATGGGCGGCGTGGGCGCGCACGAGTACATGGCGCCCGCGCCGGCCGGGGAGGACGAGGTGGCGCTCGCGCCCGGCTATGCGGCAAACGTCGAGGTTGCCCGCAACAGCCCCGACGTGCACAGGGAGGGAGACAAGTACATCCGCAAGGGGTGAGCGGCTCAGCATCGAGCCAGCCATCGAGGTCGGCAACATCTTCAAGCTCGGCACCCGCTACTCAGAGCCGCTGGGGGCCCGCTACCTCGACGAGACGGGGGCCGAGCTGCCGATCTGGATGGCCTCCTACGGGATCGGCCCGGCGCGCGTCGTGGCGGCGGCGGTCGAGCAGTTCGCCGACGAGCACGGCATCTCCTGGCCGCGGGCGCTGGCTCCCTTCGCCGTGCACCTCGTGGGCATCGGCCGGCAGGGCACGCCCGAGCACGACGCCGCCGAGGGGCTCTACACGGTTCTGCACGAGGGCGGGGTGGAGGTCCTCTACGACGACCGCGACGTCGGGCCCGGGCGAGAAGTTCGCCGACGCCGAGCTGCTCGGCTGCCCGCTGCGGCTGACCGTCGGGCGCCGCGCGCTGGAGTCGGGCGAGGTCGAGGTCCAGGTGCGCCGCGGTCGCGAACAGGCCCCGGGCCTGCCCTTGGCGGGCGAGCCCGAGCAGCTCCTGCGGGCAGTGGACGAGCTGTGGCGAAGCGTCTCCCTGAGGCCTGCTCGGACTCGACCGCTCCGGGCCGCCCCCAGCGCAGACGCAGGCCGGCCAGCCGCTGCGGCCGTGGACGCTCCCCAACGCGATCGGCTTCCTGCGCCTGGCGCTGATCCCGGTGTTCCTGATCGTCGCGCTGTCCAGCAGCGACGGCACCGGGGCGCCGCAGGCGACGCTGTTCGCGGTGATCGGCTGGGGCGACTACGCGGACGGCATCGCGGCGCGCGTGACCCGCCAGTACAGCCGCCTCGGGCGCGCTCATGGACCCGGTCACCGACCGCCTGCTGGTGATCTCGGGGGTGGTCGTGAGCTGGCGCTTTCAGCTGCTGCCGCGGTGGGCGCTGGCGGTCCTGGCCGCGCGCGAGCTGCTGATGCTCGCGGCTGGCCGCTACGGCATCGCTCATGGCGTCGAGCTGCGCATCAACTGGCCGGGGCGGCTCGCGGTCGCGCCGGTGATGGGGTCGTTCTTCTTCGCCATGGCCGGGCTGCGCGGCCTGGGCGAAGCGCTGCTGTACGTGGGCCTGGCGCTGGCGCTCGCGGCGAGCGTGCTGTATGTGCGCACGGGCCTGCGCCAGGCACGGAGCCCACCCGGCGATCCATCGGTCTCATAGTCTCAAGCTCAGCCTTACCTTTTGGGCTATACTGGCGCCCGTGGCCGGCCTGGCCCGCAGTGCGCTGCCGGCGAGTCTGCAACCGGCCCAGGCCGGCGCGAGTCCGCGAGAGGAGAAGAGCCCCGATGGACGAGACGTTCCCCGACCTTGGCTCGTTGACGGATGTCGAACTGAAAGACGTCATCCGCCAGCTGACCGAGGAGGAGACCGAGATCTCCTACAAGCGGCGCATCCTGCACGGCAAGATCGACATCCTCCGCGCCGAGCTCGTCAACCGCCTGCGCCACAAGCACGAGGACGGCGAGATCATGATCACCGGCGAGGACGTCCAGAGGCTCACCGACATCCTGGCCAACCGCCAGCGAGTAGACGGCAGCGCGTCATGGCTCTGCACTGCACCGAGTGCGGCTTCGTCAACGGCGAGGGAGCCAACTACTGCCAGCGCTGCGGCGCGCTGCTGCGCGCGCGGCCGAGGGCGGGCGGCGGGGCGGGCGGCGATCCGATAACCGCCACCTACCGCATCGACGAGGCCGGCGAGCTCGTGCCGGTCGAGCTCGGACGAGGTCAGCGCGCGCGGGCCGGCGCTCGTCATCCGCGCGGGCGGAGGACGCGTGGGGGAGAGCTTCGCGATCGACGGCGAGCGGATGAGCATCGGCCGGCGCCCCGACTCCGAGGTGTTCCTGGACGACATCACCGTCTCGCGCGACCACGCGCTGCTGATCCGCCGCGGCGAGCACTGGTACCTGGACGACTGCGGATCGCTCAACGGCACCTACGTGAACCGCTCGCGGATCGAGTCCCACCGCCTGGAGGAGGGCGACGAGGTGCAGATCGGCAAGTACAAGCTGACCTTCCACGCCCGCTGATGGCAGCGCAGGTGACACCCAGGGATGGGAACCCGCCGGCACCGATCGACCGCCATCCGGGACAGGCGAGCTGGCCGGCAGGACGAAGGCACCCGAAGGGCGCAGGCGAGCGCGCGGAGCTCGGCAAGCGCCAGAAGTCGCTGACGATCGGCGCGGTCTGCAAGGCGCTCGCGCAGGAGTTCCCCGACATCTCGATCTCCAAGATCCGCTACCTGGAGGATCAGAAGCTGCTCACGCCGCGTCGCACGCCCGGCGGCTACCGCCTCTACACCCAGGGCGACGTGGCGCGCCTGCGCACGATCCTGCGCATGCAGCGCGACGAGTTCCTGCCGCTGCGGGTGATCCGCCAGGAGCTGGCCGCGGGACGCGTCGGGCGAGACCCGACATGCCGCCGGCTCCCGGTCGGGTCGCGCGCGAGGGCGCGCGGGCGTGGCGTCCGAGCGTGAGCGTGCGCCAGGCCACCGGAGCGCTGTACTCGATGGAGGACGTGCTCGAGGAGACCAAGGCCGAGGCCAAGCTGGTGCGCGAGCTCGAAGAGTACGGCGTGGTCAAGGGCGAGATGCGCGGGGGCGTGCGCTACTTCGACGAGACCGAGCGCGAGATCATCGCGGCGGTGGCCGAGCTCGCCCGCTACGGCGTCGGCGGGCGCAACCTGCGCGTGTTCCGCTCCTCGGCCGACCGCGAGGCCAACCTGCTCCAGCAGATCCTCGCGCCGGCGCTGCGCTCGCGCAACCCCGAGCGGCGCAAGGAGGCGGTCGAGGCGCTCGAGAACCTCGCGGCGGTGGCCACCCACCTCAAGCACCTGCTGCTGATCCGCGACCTGCGCAAGATCGTCCGCTGATGAGCGATGCCGCGCGACCTGCGCTCGCTGATCCGCGACATACCCGACTTCCCCAAGCCCGGGATCGGCTTCAAGGACATCACGCCGCTGATGGCCGACGCGCAGGCGCTGGCGGACGCGGTGGCGCGCCTGGCCGAGTACGCGCGGCCGCTGCGGGTCGACTGCGTGGTGGCGGCCGAGGCGCGCGGCTTCCTGCTGGGGCCGGCCCTGGCCCTGGAGCTCGGCGCGGGCTTCGCGCTCGCGCGCAAGCCCGGCAAGCTCCCGTACGAGACGGTCAGCGCCGAGTATGAGCTCGAGTACGGCGCCGGAGCGCTCGAGCTGCACACCGACGCCGTCGCCAGCGGCAGGCGGGTGCTGGTGCACGACGACCTGCTGGCGACCGGGGGGAACCGCGGCGACGCTGTGCGAGCTGGTCGAGCAGCTCGGCGGCGAGGTCGTGGGCTGCGGCTTCCTGATCGAGCTCGCCTTCCTGAACGGGCGCGAGCGGCTGGCGGCGCGCGATGTGCACGCCCTGCTCACCTACGAGTCCTAAGCTTGGCGGCCGTGCCCACCGCGCGTCGCAGCCGCACGATCGCCGCACCGGTCCGAGGAGCTGTGGGAGCTCGTGCGCGATCCCCACCACCTGCCGCGCTGGTGGCCGCGCGTGACGCGCGTGGAGGACGTCGAGGACGGCGCGTTCACCGAGGTGATGAGGACGCGCAAGGGCAAGTTCGTGCGCGCCGACTTCAACCTCGTGCGCGCCGACGAGGGCGCGCGCTCGCTGCGTGGGCCCAGCGCGTGCAGGGCACGCCGTTCGCGCGCGTGCTGAAGTCGGCCGAGACCGAGCTGCGGCTCGCGCCCGCGGCGGCGACCGCGGCGCGGCCCGCGGCTGGCGGCGAGCTCGCGGCGAGCGCGCGCGGCCACCGAGGTGACGATCGAGCTGCGCCAGACGCTGACGGCGGGTTCTTCCCGCAGCTTCGGCGGCCACATGGTGCGCCGCGCCGCCGCGGCGACGCTCGAGGAGGCGCTCGACGGCCTCGAGCGGATCAGTGGCTGAGCCGTCTGACCGATCGCGGGCACACGGCCCGGCGGGCTCGGTCGGCCCGCCGGCGATGCGCTGGTGGGGCTGGGGGGACCCGGCCCACCCGCCGGTGCTGCCGGCGCACGCGCTGCGACTTCCTGCGCGAGACCGTCGGCGTCGGCGAGCGCCCGCGCCCGCCGGTCGCGCTCGGCACGGGTGCGGCTGGCGCCGCCCGAGCTGCCGCAGTCGGCGCTCGCGCGAGCTGCGCGAGATCGTGGGCGCGGAGAACGTCCGCGACGGACACGCCGAACGCGTCCTGCACGCCGCCGGCAAGGGCTATCCCGATCTCGTGCGCCTGCGCGCCGGCGAGCCCGAGGGTGCGCCCGACGCGGTGGTCTACCCGGCCGGCCACGAGCAGCTGCGCGCGCTGCTGGAGCTGTGCGCGCGCGCCTCGCTGGCGGTGGTGCCGTTCGGCGGCGGCACGAGCGTCGTCGGCGGCGTGGCGCCGCTGCGCGGGGAGCACGGCGGCGTGCTGGCGCTCGACATGAGCCGCATGGCGGCGGTCCTGGGGCTGGACGGGGAGTCCGCGACGGTCACCGTGCAGGCGGGCACGCGCGCGCCGGCGCTGGAGCGCCATCTGGCCGCGCGGGGGCTCACGCTCGGCCACTTCCCCCAGTCCTTCGAGTACGTCTCGCTGGGCGGCTGCGCGGCGACGCGCTCGGCGGGGCAGGCCTCGACCGGCTACGGCGCGATCGAGAGGATGGTGCTGGGCCTGCGCCTGGCGGCGCCGGCGGCGGACATCGAGCTGCCGGCGGTGCCCGCGAGCGCGGCCGGACCGGGGCTGCGCCAGCTGCTGGTCGGATCGGAGGGGGCGCTCGGCGTGATCAGCGAGCTCGCGCTGCGGGTGCGCCCGGCCCCGCGCGAGCGCATCTACGAGGGCGTCTTCTTCGAGGACTTCGCCGCCGGCGAGCAGGCGCTGCGGGCGCTCGCGCGCGAGCACGTGCTGCCGGACGTGGCGCGCCTGTCAGACGAGCAGGAGACGCGCATGTCGCTGGCGCTGGCGGGCGCCGGCGGCGTGAAGGGTCGTCTGGGGCGGGCGTACCTGCAGCTGCGCGGATACAGCGAGGGCTGCCTTGCGATCCTCGGCTTCGAGGGCGCGGCCGAGGAGGTCGCCTGCAGGCGCCGGCGCGCGCTGGCGCTGGCGCGCGGCTGCGGCGGGCCTGGCGGTCGGGCGCTCGCCGGGCGAGGCGTGGCTGAAGGGCCGCTTCTCGGCGCCGTACCTGCGCGACGAGCTGCTCACGCACGGGGTGATGGTCGAGACGCTGGAGACCGCCACGCAGTGGTCGAACCTGCAGCGCTGCACCGCGCGGTGGCGCGAGGCGATCGCGCGGGCGCTGAGCGCGTGCGGGACGCCGGGCCTGGTGATGTGCCACGTCTCGCACGTGTACGAGAGCGGGGCGTCGCTGTACTTCACGCTGATCGCCCGCCAGCGCGAGGGCGATGAGATCGGGCAGTGGCGCGCGGTCAAGCAGGCCGCCGGCGACGCGATCATGGCGGGCGGCGGGACGATCACCCACCACCACGCGGTCGGGCGCGACCACGCGCGCTGGATGCGCGCGGGAGGTCGGCAGCGGGGGGGTGGCGGCTCTGCGCGCGCTGAAGTCCGAGCTGGACCCGGCCGGGATCATGAACCCCGGCAAGCTGCTGCCGCTCAGCCGCTGAGGCTGAACGGGCCCCGCAGGACGACGTGGCCCGGGTGGGTCGGGTGGGGGTTGGTCTCCCTCGTCAGCAGTATCTCGTGGAATTCGCCGGCGTTGCTGGGGAGCAGCGAGCCGCCGGCCAGGCGGTGGGTCGAGCCGACGGCGGGCTCTTGCTGAGCGGCAGGGAGCTGGTGGGCGAGTTGTACAGCCAGACCGCGTAGTAGAAGCCCTTGGCCGCAGGGATGTTCCGGGCTTCGATGAAGAACGCGCGCTTGTCGCCTTCGGCGAGGACGTCGATCGCGCCGGCGCTCCTGCTCCTGGGGTCCGGCGATTTGAGCGCGATCTGGTTCTCGACGGTCGGGCCGGTCTTGGTCGCGGCTGTGGCGGCGCTGGAGGTCTTGCTCGCGGCGGTGGTGGCCGTCTTCTTGGCGTGCGAGCCGCCGCTCGTGAGCAGGACCACGGCCACGATCACCGCGGCGGCGATCACCGCCAGCAGCGCCGCGCCGCCCACCCGCGAGCTGGGCAGCGAGCGCGCGGGCTGTGCGGCCCCGACCCCGCCCGCGCCCGCGCCGCCCGCCTGGACGGAGGAGGAGGCCGAGGAGGAGAGGTCCCCCACGCGCTGGAGGCCGCGCGCTCCGGCTCCAGCCGGGATCTCCGGCAGCCCGGCGCCTGCGAGCGGGGCGAGCTGGGCGGCGATCTCGTTGGCCCATGCCCGCGCGGGCTCGGAGCCGCTCAGGTAGGTGCGGGTTCTCAGGCGCTCGGCCACGCCCGGCTGCTGGCCGAGCAGGTAGTCGCCGATCTCCAGCCGGCGCTCGGGCGTGAGCTCGCGCGCCTGACGCGGGGCGAGCACGGCGAGCGCGGCATGCGCGCGGTCGTGCACGGCGCGCTCGGCGATGCCCAGCAGCGACGCCACCTCGGCGTAGCTTTTGTGCTGACGCAGCAGAAGGGAGAGCGCCGCGCGCTGGTCGGGTGGGAGCTCGTCCAATCGGCTCATGGTCTGTGAACGTGCCACCGCAGGTGGAGGCCCTGCAAGGCCGTGACGGAGGATCGTAGGCTATCGTGGCGCCGCGATGCCCACACCGAGCGCCGAGCAGATCAACGCGGTGCTGCGCGGCTTCGACCGCCTCTACGGTCTCGAGTTCCTGTTCTGCTCGGACACGGAGGTCCGCGCACAGGTGATCGTGCGCGACGAGCTCAAGCAGCGGGCGGGGCTGGTCCACGGCGGCGTGTACGCGGCGATGGCCGAGTCGATGGCCTCGCTGGCGACCGCCCTGGCGGTGCACGAGCGGGGGGACATGGCGATGGGCCAGTCGAACAGCACGAGCTTCCTGCGCCCGGTCACCGAGGGCGTCGTGCACGCGCTCGCCACGCGCGTGCACCGCGGCCGCAGCACGTGGGTGTGGGACGTGCGCTTCAGCGACGACGCCGACCGCACGTGCGCGGTCACGCGGATGACGATCGCCGTGCGCGCGGCGCCGGCCGGTGCCAGCCCGCCGTCCCTGCGGGCAGCGTGAGCGCCCGGGCGGGCGCACGACTCACACGACGACTATTTCGGCGGCCTGCTAGCCGGGCGGGCGCAGCGGCGCGGGCACCTGGGAGGGCAGCGGCGTCTCGCCGAAGCCCGTGTTCGGCAGCGGCGCGGGCAGCGGGGCTTCGGGCGCGCCGATCTCGTTGATGGGCACGACCGTCCGGGCGGCGGCTTCGGCCGTGCGCGAGTCCGTGGCGTAGATGTCCACCACGACGCCGGCGGTGGGGATCACGATCGTCCTGCCCGCCTGGGCGAGCACGGCGGCGACCCCCCTGATGCGCGTGGAGCGGCTCGGCGTCGAGCCGCCGGGCAGGAAGCTGTTGTCGGGCGAGGTCACCACCCGCAGCGGAGGGACGCAGGTCCCCTGGCCCCCCTGAAGGCAGTCGCCGTACTGGACGGCGAAGGCGCCGCTCGGATCGTGCGTGGCTTCGCTGACGGCCATGCCCTGGAAGGAGCCCCCCAGCCAGTACACGGGGAACGGCGCCATGATCAGGCCCTCGAGGATGTTGTGGGGGATGGGCCGGCTCTGGAGAGTGTCGCCGCAGGCGCAGAGCGCGACAGCGCACAGCGCGGCGAGCGATAGGGCACCGAGGCGCACGCCCGCAGATTAACCGTTGCCTGCCGGCGATCGGACCTCGCCCACCCCGCCCACCCTGCCCACCCGGCGTCCTAACCCCGGTAGCGGTTGGTGATGGGCATGCGCCGATCGCGCCCGAACGCGCGCGCGGTGATCTTGATGCCTGGCGGCGCCTGGCGGCGCTTGTACTCGGCGAGGTCGACCAGGCGGATCGTGCGGTCGACGTCGTGCTCGGGCAGTCCCTGCGCGATCAGCTGCTCGCGGCTGTGGTCGAGCTCGACGTAGCCCTCGAGGATCCGGTCGAGCAGCTCGTAGGGAGGCAGGGAGTCCTCGTCGCGCTGATCGTGGCGCAGCTCGGCGGAGGGGGCGCGCTCGATGATGGATAGGGGGATCGGCTCGCGGGCGGCGACGGCCACGGTGTCGTCGGCGCGCGCGGGATGCTCGCCGGCTTGGCTGGCGATCGCGTCTACGGCGGCGGCGCCGGCACCGCTGTTGCGCCACGTGCAGAGGCGGTAGACGAGCGTCTTGGGCACGTCCTTGATGACGGCGAAGCCCCCGGCCAGATCGCCGTAGAGGGTGGTGTAGCCGACCGACATCTCCGACTTGTTGCCGGTGGTCAGGACGAGCCAGCCGAACTTGTTGGAGAGCGCCATCAGCAGGTTGCCGCGGATGCGCGCCTGCAGGTTCTCCTCTGTGAGGTCGGGCGGGCGCGAGGCGAACTCCGCTCGAAGGGCGTCCTCGTAGGCGTGCATGACCGCCTCGATCGGCAGCTCGTGCGTGCGCAGCCCCAGGGCGGCGGCGAGGGCGCGGGCGTCCGCCTGGGTCGAGGAGGAGGAGTAGGGCGAGGGCATGATCGCGGCGCTGACGCGCGCGGGCCCGAGGGCGTCGGCGGCCAGGCAGGCGACCAGCGCGGAGTCGATCCCGCCGGATAGGCCGAGCACGACGTGCTCGAAGCCGTTCTTGCGGGCGTAGTCGTGCAGCCCGAGCGCCAGCGCGGTATACACCTCGGCCTCCATCGGTGCGAGCGGCTCGGTCAGCGGGCCGAGCGGCGTGGAGGCCGGGGCGGCGCGCGAGGGGGCGGGGAGCGCCGGCAGGATCGCGGCCCGGCGCTCGGAGCGCCGCGCGGCGGGGCGCTGGCTGGGGTCGCGCAGGCGCGCTGCGGCGGCGGCCTGCAGGTCGACGTCGCACACCAGCAGCTCCTCCTGGAACTGGGCGGCGCGCGCGATCGTGTGGCCGGTGTGGTCGATCACGCAGGAGTGTCCGTCGAACACCAGCTCGTCCTGGCCGCCGACGAGGCCGCAGAAGGCGATGCAGGCGAGGTGCTCGCGGGCGCGCTGGGCGAACATGCGCTCGCGCTCGGAGCCCTTGCCGGCGTGGTAGGGGGAGGCGGAGATGTTGACGATCAACGTCGCGCCCGCCAGCGCCTCCTCGCTTGCCGGGGGACCGGGCTCCCAGATGTCCTCGCACACGGTCAGGCCGACGCGATCGGCGCTGAGGTCGATGACGGCGCCGCAGGGGCCGGCCTGGAAGTAGCGCTGCTCGTCGAACACGCCGTAGTTGGGCAGGTAGACCTTGCGGTAGATGGCGTGCACGGAGCCGTCGGCGAGGACGGCGGCGGCGTTGTAGACGTCCTCGGCGCGCTCCGGGTAGCCGACGACCGCGACCACTCCGTGCGCATCGGCCGCCAGCTCGCGCAGGGCCGATGCGGCGTCCGCCAGGAAGTGCTCCTTCAGCAGCAGGTCCTCGGGCGGGTAGCCGGTGAGGGCGAGCTCGGGAAACAGCACGAGGTCGGCGCCGGCTTCGCGCGCCGAGCGCATGCCCTCGCGTATGCGCTGGGCGTTGCCGGCGATGTCGCCGACTGTCGCGTTCAGCTGGCTGAGGGCCAGGCGCATGGGTGGATCGTATCCGCGGGGTGCACGAGCGCCCGAGCGGGGTGGCGCGTGCCGGGCCTGCGCTTTTTCTCCCGCAAGTAGCGAGCGTGGTGGCTCAGCGTCCGCTGCAAACAGCGCCCCGGCCATGTTTGACCGACCGATCGCCGGGTAACCCCGCCCTCGGCAGGAAGCCGGCGCTGGGACGTCCGCGGTGGGGACGGCTCGGGTCGTGGAGGGAGCCCGAGCCGCCTCCCTGCCGGCCGGTGCGCGAGCACAGCCCTGCACACGCGGACAGGGCCCGACGGGACGCTGCAGGCACGCTGCGGGGGGTGAAAGCGCAACTACTGACCTCAAGTCCGCGGCGCCATACAGCCGATGCCATCAGTGTGCTGCGTCCGAGATCAATGCTGCGCCATCCAGGCGTCCTGATAGTCACCACGCTGGCCGCCGGCGACCTGGCGTATCGCCTGCTGCTGCGCAAGCCGGTGCGACGCGTCCTGGGAGTGGGGCGCTAGGTGTAAGACCCGAGGAGGTTGTTCCCGCCGATGCGGCTGATGGGCGGATGGCGGCCGAGGGCGCCGTGTGGTCGTCTGTGATTGTAGAAGTCGAGCCAGGCGGCGAGGGCAGCGGTGCGTTCATGGCTGGAGCCATAGATGCGTCCGTAAGCCCAGCCGCCGAGTAGCGTGCGGATGAAGCGCTCGGCCTTCCCGTTGGTCTGTGGACGGCGGGGACGTGTGCGCAGGTGGCGGATGCCCAGAGCGCGACAGTCGATCGCGTGCGCGATCGAGATATAGGCGCCGCCGTTATCGGTAAGGACGCGCTCCACAGTGACGCCATGCTCAGCGTAGAAGCGCAGCGCGCGGCGCAGGAAGGCCACGGCCGTGGCGGTCTTCTCGTCGCCAAGGACCTCGACGTATGCCAGGCGGCTGAAGTCATCGATCGCGACATGGCAGAACTCCCAACCCACGGTCCTGCGTTCAGCGCCGCGCCCTCCCCGGCGAGGGTTGTAGTGCTTGCGCCCAGTGACCCGATGACCAGCGCCGCGCTCGATGCGGCCGAGCTTCTTGACGTCGACGTGGACGAGCTCGCCCGGTCGCGATCGCTCATAGCGCACGGCTTGCTCCTGGTCCAGACGCGAGAGCTTGCCAAGCCCGATGCGCGTCAGGATCCCCTGCACGGTGGTGATCGGCATCTGAAGCGTCTCGGCGATCTCGGCGCCGGTCATCCTCGTAGAGCGGCGCAACAGCGCGATCAGCGCGACGCGCTGCTCGGGCGTGGCGTTGGGAGAGCGCTTTGGCCGGCTCGAGCGGTCAAGCAGACCAAGCTCGCCCTCGGTCCGATAGCGGCGCACCCACTTGCGCGCCGTGCGGACGCTGACTTCGGCGGCCTCGGCCGCCCTCCTCAGCGTCCAGCCCCCCTCTTCGACTCGTATCGCCAGACGACGGCGCTTGTTCAGGCTGAGCTCGGCGTTACCGTGCAACCTCATCCGGTGTCCTCCTTGGTCTGAGTGGCTTCGACACCCCTCAGCCTCCAAGGAGGCCCGGATGAACAACGTGCTCAGGTTCTACAGCTAGGGTCGCTCCGCGGAGGCGCGCGCGCCGCCCGTCGCTGGCTTTGCAGCCTTGCGCGCGGGGCGCTTCGCGCGCGGGCGCAGGCCGGCGGCCCGCGCCAGCGAGGCGATCGCCCACTGCAGGTCGAGCGCGATCTTCTCAAGGTCCGCCAGCGCGTCGTAGTCGCCGAGCAGCCCGAACCCGAGATGGCCGTCGTAGCTCATGACGGCGATCCCGAGCGCCTGGCGCTGCGCGAGGGGCACGACCGGATACAGGACGTGCAGGCGCCGGCCGAGCAGATAGAGCGGGAACTGCGGTCCGGGCACGTTGGTGACGACGAGGTTGAAGAACGGCTGGCGAGCCTGCAGGCGCGCGGCCTGGCTGAGGATCGTGGGCGGAGCGAACCCGGCGAGGTTCGTCAGGACCTGTGCGCCCACCGCCTGGCCGGACTTCTTCAGGTCTTCCATCGCTGCGGCGATCTTGTGCAGGCACTCCGCCGGGTGCTGGACGCCGACCGGGAGTGGGGCCCACATGGCGGCGACCTGGTTGCCCAGCGCACCCCGCTGCTCCTTGGAGCGCACCGACACCGGCACCATCGCCTTCAGCACGAGGTCCTCGGTGTCGTGACCGTGGCGGCGCAGGTAGCGGCCGAGGGCCAGGCTGACCGAGGCCAGGACCACGTCGTTGAGCGTTCCCCCGAGGGAGTCCTTGATCGCCTTGAACTTCGCCAGGTCGGCGTCCACGAAGGTGTAGCGGCGGTGCGGCCCGATCTCGACGTTGAACGGGCTGGGCGGCGCGGGGGCGTTGATCCCGGCGAGGGTCGTGGCTCCGACGCTGGCCAGGCTGTCTTTGACCTGCGAGACGGCCTTCATGGGCGCGCGCAGCAGGTGGCGGGCGCCGCGGACCATCTCGGCGGGGACGGTCGAGCGCTCGACCAGCGCCTCGCCGAGCAGCTTCGCGGCTCCGGGCAGCGGCTTGGCGCTCCACGGCGAGGCCGGAGCGGTGGGGGCGGGTTCGCGAGCGGTGTCGAACAGGACGGTCGTGATGTCCACGCCGGAGATGCCGTCGACGAGGGCGTGGTGGGTCTTGGCGATCAGCGCGAACCGCCCGCCGGACATGCTCTGCACCAGCCAGATCTCCCACAGCGGCTTGGAGCGATCGAGTCGCTGGGAGAACAGCCGTCCGGCGAGCCGCTTGAGCGCGGCGTCGTCCGCCGGCCTGGGCAGCGCGGTGTGGCGGATGTGGTAGTAGGGATTGAAGTGCGGGTCGTCGGTCCAGACCGGCCGGCCCTGGCCGAGCGGGACGTAGGCCAGGCGCTGGCGGTAGCGCGGGACCAGGTGCAGGCGGCTGAGCACATGGTCGACCAGCTCCTGCAGCGTGGGCGCGGCGCCGTCGAACACCATCACCGACGCGACGTGCATGTGGGCGGTCGAGTGATCCTCGAGGTGCAGGAACGTCGAGTCCAGTGCTGTCAGGCGGTCGGGGTTGGCCACGGCAGCGATTGTCGCGGTTACGGGGCTCCGCGTCAACGACCAGGGCACATCAGGGCGACCCGGGCGGCCAGTGGGGCATGAGAAGTAGCCGCCCGGGTCGCCTTCCCCGGCCCAGTGGCTGGGTTGGCCACGCGGCCAGTTTACAGGGTCGCCAATGTCAGGCCGGGTTGGCGGCGGCCCGGCGACGATGTCGTCTAACCCCTACTCCGACTCCGACTCCGCCAGCCCGGCGGCCTCTCGGGCCTCCTGCCAGCTGAGGAAGAAGCGGGCCTCGCCGACCTTGCGGTCGTCGTCGAGGTCCGAGTTGATCACGCCGAAGGGCTGGCGGATCGGTATGCCAGAGTCCTTGGCCAGGCCGACGAACTCCGCGAGTATCAGGAGCCGATCGTGCATGTCACGGACCTCGTGAACCTCGAGGGCAGGGTGATCGACGTTCTCGCTCCAGACGGCGCTCAGCCGACGGAAGCCATCGTGACCATGGCAGACGGTGACCTCGACCCATCCGGGGGCCGGATAACAGACGACATCGGGGGCGTAGAACCCCAGCAGAGCCTCGATCCCAGCGTTGAACGCCTCGACGCTCTCCTCAGCCATCGTCCGGCCAGTATTCCAAGCCGATCGACCCTTTGCGGGCAGGTTGTGCGAAATAACACTTCCGCAACGATTGCGATATGTGCGGCTGGTCGTGCACATCAAGCCGCCGGCAGCGGTCCGCCTCCGTGGACGGAAGTCGCGTTACTCCGGCTCGGCGTCCGTCGCGGTGAGGCGTTGGATTTCGTCGATCGCGGCTAGAAGCTCGCTCCGCCAGTGGAGCAGCGCCCTTCTGGCATCAGGGCCGGCGTAGTCCTCGATGTCTCCTGCGAGCCGCCCGAGGTCGAGGGCCACCTGCTCGATGCGTGTGATCGGGTTCTGCCGGGGCACGGCAGCAGCGTAACCGGGAGCTGATCGCGAGCTGGCGATCCGGCTTCATTGCTCGTTGGCTTCCCGGCCCGCTTCGTCGCTCAGGCGCGCGAGCTCCTCGTCGCTAACGCCTCCCTCGTCGGCCTCGAGGACCTCGCGCGCCCGGTCGAGACTGTGCTCCTCGACATAAACGTCGCACCCTCCCGATCCGCGCCATCCCCCGCCGCCGGTGTTGCGCTCGGGCATCGCCTGAATCCCGGCTTCAGCTAGGCGTGAGCAGATCAGCTCCGCCTCGGGCTCGCTGCTGACCGAGGTTACGATCCTGAGGTTGTCAGACATGCCTCCGCCGGTGTCTTCCCTGCGGATCGGCTCGGTCGAGGCGCCTGGATACGCTCCTGGGTCATTCGAGCCATCGTACCGACCTGCTGCTGCGCGCTTGATGTGGTCTTGCGCCCGCGCCGCCCAGGCCCGCGCTCGCTGTTGATGCTCCAAGGCGGCCCAGCTGGGCCGTCTCGCTACGGCCCGCCCCGTTCCTCGCCGAGGCATTCTGCGGCAGCACGGGCCTTGTCGATGTCGGAGTAGTTTGGAGTGGACGCGCTTCGACGGACAGCGTCTCGCGAACTAGTGTCGTGAGTCGTTGATTCGTCCGCAGTAGCGGGTGATGGAGTCGAGGATTTGGTCGGCGGTCTTGGTCCAAACGAAGGGTTTGGGTTCGTCGTTCCAGGTGTCGATCCAGGCGCGGATGTCGTTGTTGAGTGCTTGCACGGAGCGGTGGGTGGCGCGGCGTAGCTTTTTGGTCGTGAGCTCCGCGAACCAGCGCTCGACGAGATTCAGCCACGAGCTCGAGGTCGGGGTGAAGTGCAGGACGAAGCGGGGGTGCGCGAGCAGCCAGCGTTGGATCGCGGGTGTCTTGTGGGTGGAGGAGTTATCGAGGATCACGTGTATGTCGAGCTCGGCGGGGACTTCGCGGTCGAGTGTCTGAAGGAACTTCTTGAACTCGATCGCGCGGTGGCGGGCGTGCAGCGAACCGATCACCTTGCCAGTGGCGATGTCCAGCGCGGCGTAGAGGCTTGAGGTGCCCGAGCGCTTGTAGTCATGGGTAGCGCGCTCGGGTGTGCCCGGGAGCATCGGCAGGATCGGCGCGGTGCGGTCGAGCGCTTGGATCTGGGACTTCTCATCGACGCACAAAACGACCGCGCGCTCGGGCGGATCGAGGTACAGGCCGACGACGTCGCGGACCTTGGCCACGAACTGCGGGTCCTTGGAGAGCTTCCACGTCTCGCTGCGGTGAGGCTGCAGCCCGAACGCCCGCCAGATGCGTGAAACAGCCGTCTGGGAGAGCCCGACCTCGGCGGCCATTGACCGCGTCGACCAGTGCGTCGCGTCCTTCGGCGTGGACTCCAGCGTCTTTAGAATCACCTCCTCGACCCGGGCGTCGCTGATCGTGCGCGGCCGGCCAGGACGCGGCTCGTCAAGCAGCCCATCGAGGCGATCCTTAGCGAACCGCGAGCGCCACTTACGCACCGTCGTTTGATCGAGCGAAAGCCGCCGAGAGATCTCGGTGTTCTTCAACCCCTCAGCAGCCGCCAACACGATCCGCGAGCGCTACGCCAACGCCTGAGCACTCTTCGGACGCCGCGCCCACGACTCCAACTGCTCACGCTCTTCATCGCTCAGAACAACTTCAACCGCTATCGGACTTGGCATCCACCAAGTCTAAAACCCACTCCGGACGAACTAACGACTCACGACACTAGCGGCGTCTCCGTAGGCTCCTCCTGCCGCTCTGCGATGCGGGATTCCGCTATTTGCGGAGAAGCGAAGCCGACTTTACGTGTTCGCTATAACGGCGCAGAGCAATCACGGCCCAGATGGCCTCGACTACCCCGAACGGCCATGTACCGGCCAGAAAGCCGTAGACGCCAGCCAGGGCGCAGCCGACCGCGAAGGCGAGTATGAAGCGCGGCCCACGTCGCTCTAGGGCATACATCAGCATCATGAACGTGAGGACGACGACGCCGAAGGCGGTTAGCACGGCTCCCAGTCTGGCGCAACTACCGGGGGACCACTTTGTGCGCTACCGCATTTCTGCAGAGACTTTGACCACGCCGACGACAAGCGAGACGACCCAAGGCACCATTGATGCTCCGCTTCGCCGGATGCGTCTTCCAGCCACGACAAGGACGGTGACCGTCAGGGCCGCGAGCACAGCGATAAAGACCAGCCCACGCACGAACGGTGCAACGAGGGGGAGTGCTAGAGCTATTAGGACGATGGCCATTACTGCGCGCCGCATCGGGTATCCATCGGCGCGATGCGGAGCTGCTTGATCTGCGCGTTCGGCGCTAGTGATCCTCGGAGGCTTGACCGTCGCCCTCCGGCCGATCGCATACTGGCGGGGGCCGCGCAGCGCGGCTTAGAAGATCCTCGATCTCCTGGACGCATGTTCGAGGAGCAACAGACGGGTGCGGGGGACGGCCTAGGCTGAGAATCACGGTCATCGGGGGACGCCGATGCCCAGCCCCCGCGTATCCCCGATGATCGCTGCTACGCCTTGCGCTTCTCGTCGACAGGCTGCGCGGCTCGGCTTAGAAGATCCGCGATGTCCTCGCGCTTCGGCACCGGCATCTCGATCGGCTCGTAGGTCAAGGACGCGGTGGAGGGCCACATCTCGACGGCTCGCAGCTGGCACATCTCAGTTGAGATCGGCGTCCTCGCGCTACTGGCTGCGTGGCGATCTGCTCGCTGGTTGAGTCGGCTGGTCGCTGCCCGTCGATCGGACCGGCAGCTTATACAGTGGCTACCCACATGTGACCCTCGTCACACAAACTCCTCGCTGGGCGGATAACATACGAACGATTGTTCGACTCGCCGAGTCGCCTCCGTGGATGGAGGCGAACGGGGGACCCACTGCCGGATCGCTCAAAGCGGACCGGATGGGGCGAATCGGCCGCTGATGTGGCCGTAACGCCCGGCTGACACGCGTCTCGTTCGCGTGTGCGGTCGGCCGTGAGCCCGACAGCTAACCCCGTAGGCGCAAACAAGGAGGTTTGTCAACCTATGTATGTCCCTGCGACGCCGCTGCCCGCGGCGCCTCTGGTCCCGGTCGGGATCGCCGCCTCGGCGGCTGCGACCGTCGCCACGCCGGCGCACACCGCGCTGAAGGTCAGCGGCTACCAGCTCAACGTCCTGACCAACCATCGCGCGAGCGTCACCGGCGCGCTGCTGGAAGACCGCCGGGCGGGGCTTTCCGGGCAGCTGGTGGCGCTCCAGGCGCTCGGCGGCCACGGCTGGAGCACGCTCGCCCGCGCCCGCACGGGCGCGCAGGGCGGGTTCCGGCTGAGCTACGTGCCGCGCCGGCTCGGCAGCGAGTTGGTGCGCCTGCGCTTCGCGGGCGACGCCTCCGACCTCGCCGCCCATCGCCGGCTCGGCCAGCTGAACGTCTACCGCCTGGCCGAGGCGTCCTGGTACGGAGGCGGGGGCAGCCTGGCATGCGGAGGATCGCTCACGAGCACGACCATGGGCGTCGCCAACAAGACGCTTCCATGCGGCACGCTCGTCACGCTCCGCTACGACGGCCACACGGTGCGCGTTCCGGTGGTCGATCGCGGACCCTACGTCGCCGGCCGCGAATTCGACCTCACCGAAGCGACCAAGCAGGCGCTCGGGTTCGGCAGCGTCGGGCAGGTGTGGAGCACCAGCTGATCTGCACGCTCCCCTGCAGCATGGGCGCGCTCGTGCAGGGGTTGGCTTTCGCCTCCGCGGTTCATTCAATCACCTGAATGTCCGTCGCAGCGAAGTCCTCGCGCGCGCAGGTGTGGCTCGAGAACCTGGGCGAGTGGAGCTGGCCCGGCCAGGGCGGGGCGGCGGTGGAAGTGCTGCCGCCGCCCTGGGTGCCCGCCTTCCCGCCACGGCGGGAGCCCGCCGCGGCCGGGCCGCCTGCACCCGCGTCGTGGGCGCCGGAGCGCACGAGGGCGCGCAGGCTCACAAGGGGCGCGCTGCTCAGCGCGCTCGCCGCCGTGTGCGTCGCGCTCGCACAGGGCGGGCAGCCGACGCTCGGGCGCCTCATCGGGGTGCACGGCGCTGCAGCGTTCGACCAGGAAGCCCCGGCGATCAGCTCGGCGCCGGCCGTGCAATCCCTGCCGACGCTCGAGCTGGTCAGCCAGGACCCGGCCGGAAGCTCGATCGACCGGGCGAGCTACCCCTCGTCGGCGCTGCACGGAGAAGGGTCGTTCCTCGTCTACCTGCCCACCGGCTACGACAGCACGACCAGCCACTACCCGGTGCTGTACATGCTGACCGGCGAGGACCAGTCGGACACGGCGTTCCTGCAGATCGGCCTGCAGGACGAGCTCGACCGGCTGATCGCGCAGCACGCGATCCCGCCGCTGATCGCCGTGATGATCCAGGGCGGGACCGGCTCCAACAACTGGCGCAACCAGGGCGCCCTGGGCTACGAAAGCTACATCCTGGAAGTGCAGGAGCTGATCGACCGGACGCTGCCCACGGTGCCCGCGCGTGACGCGCGCGCGATCGTCGGCGACTCGATGGGCGGCTACGGCGCCATGAACGCCGCGCTCGCCAACCCCTACCGCTTCGGCGTCGTCGAGAGCTGGCTCAGCTTCTTCAACGGGCTCGAAGGCGATCTGCGCGCCGATCGGCCGATCCTCTCACGGCTCGGCCTGCACGCGTTCATCTACGGCGGCGAACAGGATCACATCGCAAACCCCGACGAGGACCTGCCGTTCGCGGCGGCGCTGCGGGCCGCCGGCGCGGACGCCACCGGCGCGGTCTATCCCGGCGAACACAACCTGGAAACGGTCGAAGCACACCTTGGCAGCATGCTCGTCTTCGCCGGACGCGCCCTGCGCGCGGCGCAGCCGCATGGCGCGAGCAGCTAGCTGACGCGGCGCGGGCGCGTCCGCGTCCGCAAGATGCGGCCAACGCAGTCGGCCGTAAAGCATGTTGGCCGGCCAGCCAGTACGATACGTCAGCGTCCTGCGGCAACGATCATGGGAGTTCCGATGGCGGCGGTTGGCAGCGATCTCGAGAGCGTCGAACTGACGACACGCGAGCCTCTGGCTCGACGGCCCGCCTCATGAGCTGTTCAAGCAGATGCGCGCCGAGTGTCCGATCCACTGGACCGCGGGCTTTGAAGAATTTCCCGACGAGGCCGGCTTCTGGTCGGTGACGACCGCCGAGGACATCCACACGGTCAGCCGCGACTGGCGCACCTACTCCTCAGAACGCGGAGGGATCACGGCGGCCGGTGTCTTTCCGATCGAGCTCACGCGTGCGATGTTCATCGGGATGGATCCGCCCAAGCACGACCGTCTGAAGGCGCTGTTCCAGGCGGGGTTCACGCCGAAGCGGATCGCCGCTCACGAGGATGCGATCCGGGCGATCGTGATCAGGGTCCTCGACCGGCTGGACGGGCGCGAGACGTGTGACCTCGTGAGCGATGTCGCCCAGCCGGTGGTCGCGCGGGTCATCGGCAGCTTCATGGGGATCGCCGAGGAGGACGACGAGATCTGGGCGCGCCTGATGAACTCGACGCTCGGAGCCGGCGACCCCGATGTGAACCCTTACGGCGTCGAGGGCGCCGTGGACAAGGACATTCCCGAGATCTTCGAGCGTTGCGGGCAGCTGATCGCCGAGCGCCAGGAGAATCCGACGGATGATCTGACGAGCGTGCTGGTGCACGCCGAGGTGGATGGCGAGGAGCTCGAGGAACACGAGATCGTGATGGGGTTCTTCCTGCTGATGGCCGCGGGGAACGACAGCACCAAGGCGACGTTCTGCTCGGCGATGCGCGCGTTGATGGAAGACCGCGAGCAGCTGCAGCTGCTGGTCGACCAGCCGTCTCTGGTCCCAGCCGCGGTCGAGGAGTCGCTGCGGATGTTCCCCGCGTTCGCGCACTTCCGCCGCACCGCCACGTGCGACACCGAGCTTCATGGGCAGAAGATCCGCGAGGGGGAGAAGGTGGTGATGTGGTACGTCTCCTCCAACCGTGACGAGACGCACTACGAGGACCCAGACCGTTTCGACGTGCGTCGTGACCCCGAGCACCAGGCCTTCGGGGCTGGTGGGCGGCACTTCTGCCTCGGGACCGCGCTGGCTCGCCTGGAGCTGAAGCTCATGCTCGAGGAGACGCTTCGGCGCTACCCCCACATGGAGATCGCAGGCACCCCCGCGTACGTCGAATCGCCTTTCATCAACCAGCTCAAGTCGCTCCCCGTCCGGCTCGCGGCCTAGCCGCGGGCCGGACGGCCCTCTCCGCGGCATCCGGGCGCCCGTCGGGCGGACGCTAAGTTGCTCGGATGACATCCGCGGCGCACGCACGGCATCTGACGCACCCGCCGCACGGAGCAGGCGTGGTGACAGAAGGGCTGGGCAAGCGCTACGGCGATCTGTGGGCGCTGCGCGACGTCGACCTGAACGTCTCGAGCGGCTCGGTCCTCGGGCTGCTCGGGCACAACGGCGCCGGTAAGACCACCGCGATCCGCATCCTCACCACGCTCGCCCTGCCCACCACCGGTCGCGCGAGCGTCGCCGGCCTCGACGTCGTCACCGACGCCGCCCGCGTGCGCGAGCGCATCGGCCTGGCGGGCCAGTATGCGACGGTCGACGGCCTGCTCTCGGCGCGCAGCAACCTCGAGATGGTGGGGCGCCTCTACCACCTGCCCCGCGCCCGCGCGCGAGCGCGCGCCGTGGAGCTGCTCGAGCGGCTCGGCCTGAGCGACGTCGCCGACAGGCTGGTCCGGACGTTCTCCGGCGGCATGCGCCGCCGCCTGGACCTCGCCGCGAGCCTCGTCGGCGAGCCGCCGGTGCTGTTCCTGGACGAGCCGACCACGGGCCTCGATCCGCAGGGCCGCAACGACGTCTGGACGCTGCTCAGGGAGCTGGTCGACACGGGGACCACGCTCGTGCTCACCACCCAGTACCTCGAGGAGGCCGATCGCCTCGCCGACGCGATCGTGGTGCTGGACCGCGGCCGGATCGCGGCCAGTGGTCCGCCGGAGGAGCTGAAGGCGCGGGTGGGGGGTGAGCGGATCGCGGTGACGCTCGCGAGCACAGACGGCCTCGCCGGCGCGGCGGATGCGCTGGCGGCGTTCGCCGAGGGCCAGTCGGCTGTCGACTCCGAGCCGCCACGGGTGACCATTCCCGTGCGCGTCGGCACGCGCCTGGTCGAGGTGGTCCGCGCGCTCGATGCGGCCGGCGTGGACGCCATCGACGTGCATCGCCGCGAGGCGACGCTCGACGACGTGTTCCTGACCCTCACCGGCACACAGGCCGAGCCTGTGGGCGAGCCGGCGGAGGCACGCGCCAGATGACGACGCAGGCGTCCGCCTCAACCAGGCCGAGCGTGGCGGTGCGCCTGCGCTGGGAGCTGTCCGACAGCCTCGTGCTCGCGCGTCGCAACGTCGCCCATGTCCGCCAGATTCCCGAGAAGCTGCTCGACGTGACCGTCCAGCCGCTGATGTTCGTGCTGCTGTTCGCCTACGTGTTCAGCGGTGCGATCCACGTGCCCGGCGGCGGCTACCGCCAGTATCTGCTCGGCGGGATACTGGTGCAGACGCTCACGTTCGGGATCGTCGGTCCGGCGACCTCGATCGCCACCGACCTGACCGAGGGAATCGTCGACCGCTTCCGCTCGCTGCCGACGGCACGCTCGGCCTTCCTGCTCGGCCACCTGATCTCCGATCTCGCGTCCGCGATGCTCGCGCTGGCGGTCATGACCGCCAGCGGCCTGATCGTCGGCTGGCGGATCCACGCCGACGTTCCCCACGCGCTCGCCGGCTTTGCGCTGCTCGCCCTGTTCGCCTTCACGATGCTGTGGCTCGGGATGCTGCTCGGACTCCTGGCGCGCACGCCCGACGCCGTCACCGGCGTCGCGTTCATCGTGATCTTCCCGCTGACGTTCGTCGCGAACACGTTCGTGCCCGCCGGGGGGCTGCCAGCCGGGCTGCGACAGGTCGCCGAGTGGAATCCGATCAGCGCGCTTGCGGCCGCCACGCGAACGCTGTTCGGCAATCCCACCGCGCTGCCGTCCGCCGCGCCGTGGCCGCTGCAGCATCCCGTGCTCAGCGCAGTGGGATGGTGCGTGCTCGCTCTGCTCGTCGTCGCCCCGCTGGCCATCAGACGCTACCGCGTGCGCACGGCCGGCTGAAGACGCCGAGTCCGCGACGGGCGAGTACGCCTACGATTGCGCGCGTGGGCACGGGGCCGCAGCTGAGGACCGAGCGGCTGCTGCTGCGGCGCTGGCGGGCCGCGGACATCGAGCCGTTCGCCGCGATGAACGCCGACCAGGCCGTCATGGAGCACTTCCCCGCGCCGCTGTCCCTCGTCGAGAGCGCCGCCCTGATCGAGCGCGTCGAGGCCGGCTTCGATGATCGCGGCTACGGCCTGTGGGCCGTCGAGGTGCCCGCGGAGGGGGCCTTCGCCGGCCTCGCCGGCCTCGCGCCGGTCGGTGGGGATCTCGCCTTCGCACCCGCGGTCGAGCTCGGCTGGCGCCTGGCGCGTCGCTTCTGGGGCCGGGGCATCGCCACCGAGGCGGCGTCCGCGGCGATGGCCTTCGGCCTCGACGAGCTCGGCCTGCCGGGCCTCGTCGCCTACACCGCCGTCGGCAATCTGCGCTCGCGCAGGGTGATGGAGCGGCTGGACATGCGACGCGACCCCGCCGAGGACTTCGCGCACCCAGGGCTACCCGCCGGGCACCCGCTCGCCCCGCACGTGCTCTACCGGACGGACGCCGTCCGCTGGGCCATATCCTCGAGGCGTGTGCGGGCGCTACGCCAACACCGCCGGGCCTGAAGAACTGAACGACCGCTTCAGGGTCCCGATCGCGAGCGACGCGGGCACGCGGCGCTTCAACATCGCGCCCACCGAAGAGGTGCTCGCGATCGTCTCGCCCAGGGGCGAGCCCGAGGCGCGACTGCTGCGCTGGGGGCTGATACCGCCCTGGGCACAGGACCTGAAGGGCTCCGCCAAGATGATCAACGCCAGGATGGAGACCGTCGCGACGAGGCCCGCCTACCGCAGCCTGATCCCCAAGGCCTCGCGGCGCGCCCTGCAGATCGCCGACGGCTACTTCGAGTGGCTGAAGCCCGAGAAGCGCAGCCAGCCTCGCCAGCCGTTCTTCTTCCGGGTCGACGACGGCATCCCGTTCGCGTTCGCCGCGCTGTGGACGCCCGCAAAGATCGAGGGCCACTGGATCGAGAGCGTCGCGCTGCTCACCTGCGACTCCGCGCCCAACCGCATCGCGGCGGCGATCCACGATCGGATGCCCGTGATCCTCGCCGACGCCGATGCCCAGCGGGCATGGCTCGATCCCGCGCTCGGGGCCGCCGATGCGCTTGAGCTGTGCGGGGCGCTGCCCACCGGGCGCCTCTGCGCGCAGCCGGCCAACCCGGCGGTCAACAAGGTGGACGCCGTCGAGGGCCCGGAGCTGCTGATCGCCCCTGGCTGACGGCGCGCACCGGCGCGGCCGACCGGCTCAGGCGGTCAGCCAGCGCCTGGGGTTCTCCGTGAAGATCGTCGCGAACGTGTCGTCGTCCATCACGCCCTGCTCGCGCAGCGCCGGCACGACCTCGTCGAAGACGAGCGTCATCGACCAGTTGCGGATCGCCCCGCTGCTTTCGAACACCTCGGCGGCCTCCGGCGGGAACCAGTCGATCGTCCCGCAGTAGTCCTGGGAGATCATCACGCGCTCGGCGTGCCCGCGCCGCAGCAGCTCGGCGGCCGTCGCGTTGCGCTTCTCGATCGGCAGGTACATCTCCAGGCCGTAGCGGTCGAGGCCCACGTACACGCCGCTGTCGATCAGCCGCTCGATGTAGTCGAGGTCGTCGGTGTCGCCGCAGTGGGCGATCTGCACGCGGCTCATGTCCACGCCCTCCTCCCGGAAGATCTCGACCTGGCGGGGTCCGGTGGCGACCGCCGGCATCGAGTGCGCCATGATCGGCGCGCCCGTCTGCACGCTCGCGCGCGCGACCGCGCGGTGGATCTTCTCGACGTGCTCGGTCACGCCCGCCGCATCGGCGGCGCACTTCAGGAACGCCGCCCTGATGTCGGTCCCCTGGATGCCGCCTTCGATGTCCGAGACGAAGTGCTCGGCCATCACGTCCACGTCGCGGTTCTCGAAGTAGTGGGGGAGGTAGTCGTAGCTGTAGATCCCGGTGCACGGCACGATCCGCACCCCGCTCTGATCGGCCACGCGCTTCATGAAGCGCACGTCGCGCCCGCCGAACATCGCGGTCGGGTCGACGATCGTCTGCACGCCACGGTCCTTGGCTGCACCGACCGCCTCCAGCGCCGCGTCCAGCTCGGCCTGCTCGTCGTAGCGCTCGGGCCACTCGACGGCCACCGCCTCGTCGCGAAAGCGGACGTGCTCGTGCACGAGCACGATCCCCAGCTCCTGCGCGTCGAGCGCTCCCTGAACGGTCTGTACGGTGGGCATCTGCTTCTCCTCGGGGTCGATCAGCGAAGTGGCTTTCCCCAGCTGGTCTCCTCGCGCAGCTGCGCCTTGAGGAGCTTGCCGCCGGGGTTGCGCGGCAGGGGTTCATCGCGGGTGGCGATGTACTGGGGAACCTTGAAGTCTGCGAGGTGGGCGCGGCAGTGGCCGAGGACGGCGTCGACGTCAAGCTCGCGCCCGGCCAGTGGCACGATCACCGCGCCGACCTTCTCGCCCATCATCTCGTCCGCCACCGCGACCACCGCGGCCTCGCCCACGTCGGGGGCGCCCGCGAGCACGTTTTCGACCTCGATCGAGTACACGTTCTCGCCGCCGCGGTTGATCATGTCCTTCATGCGATCGACGATGTACACCAGCCCGTCCGGGTCGATGCGCGCCACGTCGCCCGTGTGCAGCCAGCCATCCACGAACGTCTCGGCACTCGCCTCGGGCTTGGCCCAGTAGCCCTGCACGACATTCGGACCGCGCACCAGCAGCTCGCCCACACCGGTCTGCGGATCGGGTTCGTCCAGCGCGAGGTCGACCACGGGCAGGGCGAAGCCCACCGAGTCCGCGTGCTCCTCGGCCTCCTCGTGGGGGAGGAACGACGTCAGCGAGGAGGTCTCGGTCAGGCCGAAGCCGTTGCCCACGCGCGCCTGGGGGAAGGCGTCCTTGATGCGGTGCACGAGGCTCTCGGCGATCGGAGCGCCTCCGTAGGAGACCCAGCGAACGCGGCTGACGTCGAGCTCGCCGAACTTCGGGTGGCGCACGACCGCGTGGTAGATCGCCGGCACCGACACCAGCTGGTTGACGCCGTGCGAGCCCACCGCCTCGAAGAAGCCGTCGAGGTCCAGCGGGCCGGAGAGGATCTCCACCCTGCCGCCGAGCTCGAGCGTCGGGATCAGCTGGCTGTTGCAGCCGGTGACGTGGAACAGCGGCACCGAGACCAGCGTCGACATCGACGGTCCCTCGGCGCGGTCGGCGGACAGGCAGCGAAACGCGTTCTCGCTGTTGGTCAGGAAGTTGGCGTGGGAGGTCATCGCCCCCTTGGGAAAGCCCGTCGTGCCGCTGGTGTAGAAGATCGCCGCCAGGTCATCCGGCCCCAGATCCTCACCCTCCACCGGGGCGCCGTCCGGGAGCGACGCGCCGGGCGCGAACGCGTAGGACGCGCCGGAGTCCTCGACCACGTAGGCGACCTCCTCCTCGGTGAAGCGCGTGTTGACCGGCACGACCACCGCGCCCAAGAGCTGCGCGCCGAAGAACGCGAGCACCCAGTCGATCCCGTTGGGCAGGCGGATGGCCACGCGTTCGCCGCGCTCCACGCCCGCGCCGCGCAGGCCGCCGGCCACGCGCGCCGCGCGCTCCCACAGCTCGCGGTAGCTGAGCGACGGACCGCCCACCTCCAGCAGCGCCGTGGCCGCCGCGTCGCGCTCGACGCTCGCGCGCAGCAGCGCCACCAGCGACGGCGGCCGGTCGAGGTAGCGGGCTATGCCGTCAGCGCCGCGCTCGACTCCGCTCTCATCGAACGGATTGCGTCCCCGGGGCAACGGCTCGACCGCCAAATCCACTCCTCTCTCGCGGTGCACTGCAGCCTACCCGCAGAAAGCTGGCGGGGCGCCGTCGACGGGCCCTCGGAGGAAATGCTTCGCGGCGATCTGCTCGATCGTGCCTTTCGTGCGCATCGTCATCCGGCCGAGCAGCCGCTCGATCGTCTTCATGTCGAGCGCCGAGTCCAGGACGCCCGCACGCGGGAGCCAGTAGAGCTCACGCTCGCCGAACACGAGCCCGTCCCGATCCCCCGCCAGCGCCAGCGCCTCCGCTCGCGCCTGCGGCGAGGCGGAAGCGGTGAGCAACGCGACCTGCAGCTTGCCGGCGGAGCTGCGCAGCCGCTCGGCCTCGAAGGGCACCGTCGCGGCGATCGCCCGGACCTCGGCGGCGGCGCGGATGAAGGCCGGCACCGCGTAGCCGAGCGTCTCGGCGAGCCCGTGCTCGATGCGCTCCCGCAGCGTATCCGGCGAGTGCCGGCCAACCTCGAGATCGGCCGCGAAGACGACGTTGCCGCTGGCCCGGAACGTCATCACGCCGGTGAAGCCCATCGCTGTGAAGTGCGCGCGCAGCTCGTCGTTGGTGAGCCGGTGACCCCCGACGTTCATCCCACGCAGAAACGCTGCATACGACGGCATGACCGAGACCCTATCCGGGACCGCGCCTGGTAGGACAGCTCTCGAACCTGTGCAAGCCTCAAAGCCGTCCTCGACGGCGTCCTGGACGTCGACGGCTCCGGTTCGCGCAAGACACCGGTTCGATCCCGCCTGGCTCCATCGTTCCTGACGGTGGTCGAAGCTCGTGTATGAAGAAGGTTGGTTCGCCGGCGCGGCTCGTCAGAGGCAGCGGGTCAACTCCCGCACGCTCGCAGCACGGTGCTGCCTGCTGAGAGGCTCGACCGTGGCGCTGCCGCCGGCGGAGGCGACAGCGACGCTCGCCCCATTCTCGGTGACGGTGCTTTCGGGGCGCAGCGCGAGCAGCGTGAGCGTGCTGGCGCCGTCGCTGGTGGCGGTGATGGTCGCGCACTTGAGCTTGGCGGCCGCGGTGTTCACCGCCAGCGCCGCCACGTTGGTGAGGCTCAGCTGGAGCGCCTGGCGCTTTGCGCGAGCCGCGCCGGGTGTCCACGTGAGCGAGTCGGTCACCGCCGGTGTGGGGCCGTCGGCCGTGCCCGTGTGGTGTTCCACCGTCTCGGTCGCTTCCTCGATGGCGGCCGAGGAGGCGTCGACGCTCGCCAGTTCGCCGGGGCTGGTCGAGCGGGCCTGCAGGCCGCTGATCCAGTAGTCCCCGCTGGGGCCGATGCCGAGCGAGCTGGACACCAGGTCGGGGTACCAGCTGAAGGTGAACGAGCCCGGGTCCTGCACGCGTTCGAGGTGCCCGAGCTGGGACGTGGCGGGGGCAAAGTCGTTCTGGGAGGCGAACACGAGGTGATCCTCGGCCGGGTAGAGCACGGCGTAGTAGCGGTAGCCGAGCTTGTCGAAGGCTTCGACCTGTTCGAGGCCGCCGGTGAACGGCACCAGCTCGTCCAGGGCGCCGTAGGTCATCACGTAGGGGATCCACTTGGCGTTGACGATCAGCGGCGTGGTCTTGCCGTCGCTTTCGCACTGCCCGCCCGAGCCCGCCGCGGTTTCGACGCCTGCGACGAAGCGCTCACCGCAGACGACCGGGCCCTCCAGCGGCATCGCCTGGGCGAACAGGTCGGGGTATTCGAAGACGAGCTTGTAGGACGCGAAGCCGCCCATCGAGTAGCCGGACATGACCGTCGCGTCGGGATACAGGTCGTAGTCGCTGGCGAGCTGGTGCCAGACGTCCCAGAAGTCCACCTGGGCGGGGCCGTAGTACCACTGGCCGTCGCCGAAGCCCTCGGTGGTGGCGCAGATGCTGCCCCGGTCCTGGCACTCTTCTTCGAGCTGCGTGGGCGCGAGGGCGCTGTACTGGTTGTAGGTTCACACCCAGCGAGTGCAGGATCCACGTCAGCGGCGTGGGCTTCTTGGGGTTGTAGGTGCTCGGCACGTACACCGCGTAGGGCTGCACCCGGCCGAGGTAGGTGGGCCCGGTGTATGTGTTCGCGCCTTCTGCTTCCATCACGCCTTCGCCGAGCTGCAGCGGCGTGACGTACCAGCGGTCGGAGTAGCCGGTGGGCTCGGGTTCGGGGGTCGACTCGCCGGCCGCCAGCTGCGACCAGTCGACGGCCAGCGCGTACTTCGACACGTCGCCGCTGGCCAGCGTGTTGGCCTGATCGCTTTCCATCCAGAAGTTCCCGCACTCGAGCACCGGCATGTGGTCGCGTTCGCCTTCCACCCCCAGTTCGCCTTCCAGCGCCGAGCTCAGCGCGGCGGAGTCCGGGAGGGCTTCGGTGGGGCACACCAGCGGGCTCTCCTGCTGGTAGCTGCGGAAGGTGACGTTGTAGACGTTCGTCGCACCGGGTATGCCGCCGTCCTGCGGCGGCACGGTGGCGAATTCCGTGCCTGCGGCATTGGCCAGCCCGGCCGCCAGACGGACCTGCCAGCTGCCGCTCACCGGCAGCACGCTCGTGGGCACGCGCACGATGAACGAGCGGGCCGCCATGTTCACTTCGGTGTGCAGTTCCGCGCCGGCGACCGGCTTGCCGGTCGCGACTTCGAGCAGCTGTGCGTGCTGGGCGGAGACCACCAGCGCATACTGGATGCCAGCCGACTTCACCTTCGCGTTGGCCGGCCATTCTTCGCCGCTCGCCGGTGCCGCCGAGTCCGTGGCGAACGTCCACTCGGCGATCGGGACGTCGGCGTTTGCCAGCGTGTTCCAGTCCACCCGCCAGTAGGTCGCTTCGGGCGTGTAGCCGACGCCGGCGGTGAAGATGTCCGCGCCGTCTTTGTCGGCCGGACCTTCCGGGTATTCGAAGCCGCCGTGCACCACCGCGAGCGAGGACACTTTGGCGTTGTCGGCGATCCCAACCGGACTGCCCAGCGGGCCGTGGTCGTCATAGACGAAGTCCGTCCAAAGGCTCGCCCCATCCGCGAGCATCCCCGTGCCGGAGGTGTGAGAGAAGTCGCTCGGAAACGGCCATTCCGCGCTCGAGGGCTCGGGCAGCGCCGGTTCCGGCGCCGTCGCGGCCGCCGGCACCCCGGTCGGCAGGCCCGGGATCCCGGGCACGCTGTCGGCCACCCTTCTCTTCGCCGCGCTCAGCGCTTGAGCCTGCGGGGCCAGGAGCGCCACCCCGGTCGCGACGATCGCGAGCGCCAGCGCCACTGCGCCTGCTCGCTCTCGTGACCCGCCCCATCTCCCCATTCGCGCTGGCATGAGCCGATGTCAGGAGCCGTCGTTCACGAATGGCGCCGTAGGGGCGGCAGGGCTCGTTGCGCAGGCTCGGGCACGCGGGCAGCCCCGTGGGGACGTCGACGCCCGGCACGATCGGGAGGATCAGGCTCGACGGCATGCCGGGCGAGAAGGCGATCGACTCCGTCGCGGTGGTGCCTTCCGGCTGTGTCTGGCTGAACGACCACACCGGCTCCGTGCCGTTGGGCGCGGCGATCGTGACCCTGATGCGCGAGCCGGCGCGGTACACGTGTCCCTCGAAGTAGAGCGGGATGACGACCGGGACGAATTCGTCCGCGGGCATCGGTTGCACATCGGACGCGAGGAACGTCGGGATCGGCTGCAGCAGCGTCGGCTTCTGCTTGAACATGTTGTCCGAGCTCGTGGCGAGCTTGCGCTCGCTCGCCCGGAGCCAGCCGTCCTGGACGAACGTTTCGTTGCCGTCGGGACGCACCTCGCTGACCGTCGCCTGGAGGTCGACGTCCGGGGTGGAGGACTTGACCCACAGGTGGACGGCGCCCCCGCCGATGGCGGTCGTGTCGCTCGTGAGCGGCGCCGACACGTAGGACACGGCGGAGCCTGCCTGGGGCTGCGTCCAGTTCCATTCCCACTCGGACGCGTCGCCCCAGAGACCGCCCGAGCCGGTGTTGGTCGAGTAGTCCGTCAGCGGCGTGGCGTTCGCATTCGAGGTGTAGGAGTCGACCCCTTCGGCGGTCGGCGCCTGTTCGGTGAGGCTGCCGTCCGGCCCGAGGTACCAGGACTGAGCCTCCGTGCCCGGGATCGGGAACGCGGAGAACGACTGTTCGAAGCCCGGGTACGGGTTGCCGGGCGTCGTGCTGCCGGTCGGCGAGGTCCCGGCGCCGTTGTCGAACAGCACCCGGATCTCCGGGAGCGCTTCGAAGGCGGCCAGCGCCGCTTCGTAGGTCGGCTGTTCCTGGATCGGGTCCGGCGGCAGCGTGACGACGTCTTCCTTGGGGAGCCCCATCGCTTCCTGGTAGATGATCGGCGCCGCGGCGCGCACGACCGCCTGGTTGACGATCGGCGCCTGGTGCGCGACGAACAGCTCCAAGAAGTCGTACAGCGGTCGAACGTGTACGGGTCGAGCGAGTCGATATGGGCGCCGTTGGTGAACGTGAACCACTTGTGCTGCGTGCCGGTGAAGTGCTCGGCCAGGTCGGCGCAGTGCCCGCCGGTCTGCTCGTCCTCCCACTGGCAGGCCATGAACGTCGGCACGTCGATCTTGTGGACGAACGTGACCGGGTCGAGCGGGTCGGCCACCGACGGGTTGTAGGTCGAGTTTTCCTTGATCTCTGCCAGCAGGTTGCGTCGCCTCGCCGTGCAGGGCCTGGTTGGCCGCGCAGGTCTGGTCGCCTTCCTCGGATCCGCTTGTATGCCCATGCTGGCCGTGGCGGGACCGGCCGGTTCGGCGTTCTGCTGGCGCTGTTCGGCCCAGGCGACCGCGAAGCCGGTGTTGAGGATGCCGCCGGGGTAGAGCGTCGTCGCCGTCGCGTCGATCGTCGACAGCGGCGCGATCGCCTCGAGGTCGGGCGGCCGGGTCTGAGCGGTGAACAGCTGGCTGATCGCGCCGTAGGAGATGCCGAGCATGCCGACCTTGTGGTCGAGCACCCACGGCTGGTGGGCGATCGTCTCGATCACGTCGTAGCCGTCGAGGTTCTGCAGCGGTTCGAAGAAGTCGTAGGCGCCGCCCGAGCAGCCGGTCCCGCGCATGTTCACGTCGACCACCGCGAAGCCCATCAGGTTGGCGAGCACGGCGATGCCGTTTTCCGGGCCGGCCGGGTTCGCGTACCCGTAGCCCGAGTACTCGATCAGCGTCGGGTACGGCGGCGTGTAGCTCGGCGTCGGCACACCCGGCTGCGGGAAGGTCGGGAAGTGAAATTCCGACGGCACGCCGGGCTCGCCGGCCGGACTGGTCGGCGGGTGCACGTCGATCGCCAGCTGGGTGCCGTCGCGCGTCGTCAGATACGTGTAGCCGTTGTCGGGGATCGACTGGTCGTAGATGCTGGGATCCCACGGCGCCGCGGCGTCCGAGTGGACGGTGAGCGGGCCTGACGTTTCGCCCGTGGAGGCCAGGCGAACACGGTAGCCGTTTCCCGGCGTCACGTTCCGGAACAGCAGCCCTCCGAGCGAGTCGGCGTCCTGCGTGTACACGGTCGCGCCGCTCGAGCTCAGCAGCGACATCTCGGCATTCGTGGCCAGGCCGGTGACGTACACCTGCTCCACGCTCCCCTGCGCGGTGAAGGCGGACGCGCTCGCGGCCATCATCAGCCAGACAGCGACCGCCACGAGCGTAGAGGTGACACCGGTCCGCGCACGACGGCGAAGCGCAGACCTTGCCGCCAAGCGCCAGCCCTCTCCCGCACAGCTCACAACCCCACGACCTCCGCTCGTTCGACTTGCACGCAACATGTCTCTCCCGATCCTTCGCGCACGCGCAGAAGCTCGGTTCCTCGTCCCCGTACGATCCCTTGGCCTGCATCACCCGGAATGCACGCGTAACTAGCCTTGGCCTGCATCACCTCGAATGCACGCGTAACTACCCCTGGAGGCGCTTTCTAAACCGCAACGCCCCCCGGCGTGTGGAACAGACCGCGCGCCAGCGACGAAACGGCGTCGGCGCCGACTCCGACCGGGCTAAGGAGCAGCTGCAGCGCTTTGGCGGCTACCTGCGAGACTTCCCCGACAGGCGTAGCAACCTCGACACCGCGATCAGAGCGTGCTCGTCGGCTGCCGCCGGCGAGCCGAGCGTGTAGCGGCTTTCAGGCCGCGGTCGACGCGGCGACCCTGTCGGCCAGGATCTCAGCGAGCCGGGCGCGATGGCGCTTGGCGCCGCCGAGCAGCGTCGCATCGAGCTGGGCGCGCTTGAACAGCCAGTGCACGTCCGCCTCCCACGTGAAGCCGATCCCGCCGTGCGCCTGGATCGCGCTCGCGGTCACCTCGCGCCCGGCGTCGGAGGCGGCCGCCTTGGCCATCGCCGCGGCCTCCGCCAGGCGCTCGGGGTCCGCGTCGGCGGTCCACGCGGCGAACGCCGTCGTCGAGCGGGCCTTCTCGGTGTCGAGCAGCATCTGCGCGCAGCGGTGCGAGACCGCCTGGTAGGCGCCCACCGGCACGCCGAACTGCTTGCGCTCCTTGACGTACTCCACCGTCATCTCCAGCGCCCGCTCGCACACGCCCACCAGCTCCGAGCTCACCGCCACCAGCGCACGGCCCAGGCCCGGGCAGAAGTCCTCCGCCAGCGCCTCGCCGGCGTCCGGGTGGGCCGGATCCAATTCCACGCGCGCCGCCGAGCGCGTCGGGTCGATCGCCTGGATCGCGCTCACCTCGGCGTCCTCGGGAGTCAGCAGCCGGCCCGTGCCGTCGTCTTCGATCAGCACGATCACGCCCGCGTCCGCGCCGCCCACCACCAGCTCCGCCGTGCCGTCCACCGCTCCCGCCAGCGCGCCGATCGTCTCGCCCGAGGCGAGACCCGGAAGCCAGCACTCGCGCTGCGCCGGCGAGCCCGCCTGCTCGATCACGCACGCCGCCATCGCGCTCGCAGGAACGGCACAGGCGCCAGCGAGCGGCCGAGCTCCTCGCACAGGATCGACAGCTCGATCACGCCCAGGCCCTGCCCGCCGTGCTGCTCGGAGATCGCGATGCCCGGCCAGCCCAGCTCGCACAGCTCGCGCCACAGCGCCGTGTCCATGGTGCCGCCTCGGCGTGCTCGCGCACGCGCTCGGGCTTCGCGCGCTCGGCCAGCAGCTCGCGCGCCGTGCGCTGGATGTCACGCTGGTCGTCTGTCAGGCCGAAGTCCATGAGCTACGCGACCCCTCCCGCGGAGCCCGAAGGGCGGAGCCCATAAAAATCAAAACGCTCGCATGGGCGCGCAGGGCAAGCCGGGCAAGGACGCAGGGAGCGTGGCGTGCTTGGCACGCGAGCGAGCGAGGACGCCGATCCGGCGCAGCCATGCGGGCTCATGCCGCCACTTTCAGTCGCGGCAGCCCCAGCACCCGCTCGGCGACGATGTTCTTGAGCACCTCCGTGGTGCCGCCCTCGATCGTGTTGCCACGAGCGCGCAGCAGCTCATAGCTCCAGCTCGTGCCGAGCGTCAGCGCCTCCGCGCCGACGATGTCGACGGCCAGCTGGGTCACGCGCTGGTTGGTGTCCGACCACAGCCACTTCACCAGCGAGCCCTCCGGTCCGGGCTGGCCGTAGCGTTCGGCGTCGGTCAGGCCCTTCCACGCCAGCAGGCGGATCGACTCGCAGCGCACGTGCAGCTCGGCGAGCCCGTCGGCATACAGCGGGTCCTCGAGCATGCCCCGCTCGGCGGCCGCCGCGATCACGTCGTCGAGCAGCTGGCGCAGGCGGATCTGCAGCGCGAAGCCCAGGCCAGCGCGCTCGTTCATCAGCGTCGTCAGCGCGACCTTCCAGCCGTTGCCCACGCCGCCCACGACGTTCGCGTCCGGGATCCTGGCCTCCTCGATGAACAGCTCGTTGAACTCCGACTCGCCGGTCATCTGGCGCAGCGGGCGGACCTGCACGGCGTCCTGCTCCATGTCCATCAGGAAGTACGTCAGGCCCTTGTGCTTGGCCACCTCGGAGTCGGTGCGCGCCACCAGCATGCACCACTTCGAGTACTGCGCGCCGCTCGTCCACACCTTCTGGCCGCTCACCACCCAGCCATCGCCGTCCCTGACCGCGCGCGTCTTCAGCGACGCCAGGTCCGAGCCGGCGTCCGGCTCGGAGAAGCCCTGGCACCAGATCTCCTCGGCCGAGAGGATGGGGGGCAGGTAGCGCTCCTTCTGCTCCGGGGTGCCCCACACCATCAGCGTCGGGCCGCCCAGCAGGATGCCCAGCGTGTTCGCCGCGAACGGCACCCGCGCGCGGCCGATCTCTTCGAAGTAGATCGCCGATTCGGTCGGCGTCGCGCCACGACCGCCGTACTCGGTCGGCCACGCCGGAGCCGCCCAGCCCGCGTCGTACAGGCGGCGCTGCCAGTCGCGCCGCCACGCATTCTGCGCGTCCTCGGCGCCGTCCGTGGGCTCGGGGTCGGGCGGGTTCGCAGCCAGCCAGCCGCGCAGCTCGTCGCGAAAGGCGGCCTCTTTGTCGCTGAAGGTCAGGTCCATGGGTGTTCCCGCAAGCCTACTCCCTCACGTGATTTCGATTGGCGTGCCCACCGCGATCAGGGCCCACAGACGGGTTATGTCGGCGTTGCGCATGCGGATGCAGCCGTGCGAGGGCCGTCCGGGAATCAGCTGGGGTTCGTCGGTGCCGTGGATTCCGACCACACCGCCGCCCGGCCATTCGTTCAGGGTCGGCGCGTACGCGCTCGTGCCCAGCGCATACGGGCCGTACAGCGGGGCGTTCAGCGTGATCAGCTTCTCCATCACGTAGAAGTGGCCGGGCGGGGTGACCGTGCTCGGCTTGCCCACCCCGATCGGGGCGCTGAAGATCGCGCGGCCGTCGCGGAAGAGCGTCGCGCGCAGGCTGTGCGCGGTCGACCAGCAGATAGCCGTTGACCGAATGCAGCGACTCCAGCGCGCCCAGCGGCACCCAGCCGGTCTGCCCGTTGGGGCGGGCGGGGAGCTCGATCTGGACCCAGCGTCTGACCCGAGGGCAGGCGCGCGGAGACCAGGGCCATGTACAGCTCGGCCTGGCCGTCGCTCGTCAGGAAGCGCAGCCGCCCGACCGCGCGCGACTGCGCCGAAGGCGAAGCGTGAACCAGAGCTTCAGAGTCTGGATACGCCCACTGCGAGACGGTGTGCAGGTTCGACAGGCGCGTCAGCGACGGCGCCGGCTGGCGCGGCGGCCGCCGGCCCGGACGCCGCGATCGCGGCGAAGGCCATGGCGACGAGGGCCATGGCGACGAGCAGGGCGAGCTGCGCCCGCCGCCATCGCACGTGCCCTTCCGACACGGCGGGCACGCTAGCCGGTGAACTTGGGCGTCACCACGGCCGAGCGGCAGCGCAGGACCCTCACCGTGCGCGAGGCGACCGTGGCCTTGGTGGACGCGCTGTGCGCCATCGTGATCTTCGCCACCAGCTTGTGCGCGCCGACCCTCAGCTTGGCCGGGTTGATCTCGATCGTGAGCAGCCCCCTGTGCGCGTTCTTGGCTGCGAGCGTCTTCAGCCTGCGCCCGTCCAGGTAGAACGTGACGCTCTGCACGCCAGCCGACTTGATGCTCACGTGGAAGCTGCTGCGCACGCAGCCCTCGGGGCCCTTCAACGTCGGCACGCTCGCCGCCGCGAACCCGAGAACGCCCGAGTTGATCACGTTGGTGAGAGAGGAGGACAGCACGCCCGAGGAGGCGTCGGAGGTCGAGGAGCTGGTCCCCGTCGTTCCTTCGTGGTGTTCTCCGTGGGCTTCGGGTGCTCCAGGGGGAGCGCTCGGGGGCGCCAGCTTTCACCACGACCGTGTTGGAGGTGTGCGTGACCGGCGAGCCTTCGCCCTCGGGCGGGGTGCCGGTGACGGTGGCCGTGTTCGAGTACGAGCCGGCGGATTGGTCGGCTTCGTCCAGCACGTGCGTGCAGGTGTAGGTCGTGGAGGTGTCCACTGCCAGCGCGCCGCCGCCGGGTCCGCCGGACACCGCCCCGCAGTGTGCGTCGGTGAATTCGCCGAGCGTCAGCGGAAGGTTGCCGGTGTTCTTGACGATGATCTCGTAGTCGACCGTCTGTCCGAGGAGACCGGTCAGCTGCGAGGACGTGTAGACCCACCGCCGCCTTCTATCTTCTGCAGCTTTTCGACCGAGAGCCCAGGCGCGGGAACCTTCACGACGACCGTGTTGGAGGTGTGCGTGACCGGCGAGCCTTCGCCCTCGGGCGGGGTGCCGGTGACGGTGGCCGTGTTCGAGTACGAGCCGGCGGATCGGTCGGCTTCGTCCAGCAGGTGCGTGCAGGTGTACGTCGTGGAGGCGTCCACGGCCAGCGCGCCGCCCGGTCCGCCGGCGATCGTCCCGGCGTCGCAGTGCGGGTCGGTGAACTCGCCGAGGGTCAACGGAACGTTGCCGGTGTTCTTGACGATGATCTCGTAGTCGACCGTCTGTCCGACCTGACCGGTCAGCTGCGAGGACGTGTAGGAGCCCGCGGCGCCTTCTATCTTCTGCAGCTTTTCGATCGAGAACGCAGGCGCGGGAACCTTCACCACGACCGTGTTGGAGGTGTGCGTGACCGGCGAGCCTTCGCGTTCCCGCGGGGTGCCGGTGACGGTGGCCGTGTTCGAGTACGAGCCGGCGGATCGGTCGGCTTCGTCCAGCACGTGCGTGCAGGTGTAGGTCGTGGACGCGCCCGCGGCCAGCGGCGTGCGGCCGGGGCCACCGGAGATCGTCCCGGGGTCGCAGTTCTTGTCGCTGAATTCGAGCTGCTTCAACGGATCGTCGTTGGTGTTCTTGACGATGATCTCGTAGTCGACGGTCTGCCCGACCTGGCCGGTCAGCGGCGAGGACGTGTAGGACCCGCCGCCGCCTTGGATCTCCTGCAGCTTTTCGACCGAGAACGCAGGCAGGCAGTTCACGCCGCCGCGGATGTCGAAGTCCCCTCTCACCCCGTTCCCTTTCCAGTTCGCCCGTGCGTCAATCGTGTAATGGCCCGGACGCGGGTCGACGATCGTCGTCGTAGCCGTGGCGGTCGGGCCATCGAAGCTGAACGTCGAGTGCGTTCGCGTCGCATGTTCATGGTTGAACGTGAGTTCCTCGATGACGGTGTTTTCGCCCTTCGGGAAGTTCATGAACGTCCACTCCACCTCGTTGCAGGCGAACTTCACGGCGCCGTTGAACTTGCCGCCCGGGCTTTTTTCCAAGATGGCCTGGTGTTCTTTCGGCGTCTTCGGCGTCTTCGTGCTAGCGCCTCTTTCACGTTCCCGCTGGGCCTTCTTGGCAGCCGCGCGCTCTTCCCGCTGGGCCTTCTTGGCAGCCGCGCGCTCTTCCTGTTCGGCCTTCTTGGCGGCCGCGCGTTCTTCGAGTTCGGCAGCCTTGGCAGCCTTCTTGGACGCCGCGAGCGTTTCTTCTTCCGGTGAGCGTTCTGTCGCGGGCCGCGCTTGCGCGGCCGGGCCGAGGAGGGCCGCCAGCACCAGCACGAGCGCCAGCAGGACGGCGCTCAACCTCGTCCAGGCGTGGCGTCGCTCGCCCGGCGCTCGCCTCGCGTGCTGGCCGATCTCCGATCGGCCGCCCGACGCAGATCCCCCGGTCTGCGTCTGTCGGTTGTGGCGAATCGGCATGGTCTCTCCCGTTCCGTGGGGGTCGCATTCCCTGCGAGCGGCGACGCCCTCCGTGGCCTCTCGTCCCCGGCCTCCACCGGTCTAGGGACATGCTGCTTAAACAGTTACAGAGATGGTCGCGCGCGTGTCATTGGTAGTGGTCACCCGCAAGGGGGGATCTTTGGGTGAGCCATAGGGTGAGCAAAGGGGTATAGTCGACTCACCCTTGATGGGTGGTCAGCCGATAGGATGAGCACACCGCAATGCCCCAGACGACCCTGACAAGCGTAGCCGTCGGCCGCTTCGACGACCTGCTGGCGCGTGGGCTGCGCGGCCTGATCGAGGACGATCCAAGCCTCGAGCTCGTGGCCGCCGACATCGGGCCTGCGCAGCTCGCGCCGTCGCTGCGGGCGCGCCGGCCGCACGTGGCGATCCTCGACGTCGGCTCGCTGTACAGCCCGGTCGAGGTCCGCGAGCTCACCCGCCGCCACCCGGCCACGCACCTGCTGCTGCTGGCGGACCGGCCTTCGAGCGTCGAGTGCGCGCAGCTGCTTGCGTTCGGCGCCGCGGCGTGCCTGGCGAAGAGCACCCAGGCGCGCGACGTGCTGAACGCCATACACCTCGCCTCGCGCGGGCTGCAGCTGACGCCCCGGAACGCCGACGGGGCCGTCGGCTCGGGCCTGCTCACCCCGCGAGAGGCCGACGTGCTGGCGCAGCTGCAGCAGCGCCGCTCCAACGCCCAGATCGCGGCCGAGCTGCACGTCAGCATCGAGACCGTGCGCACCCACGCCCGTCACATCTACCGCAAGCTCGGTGTTGGCTCCCGGCGCGAGCTGCTTGCGCCCGCGCCCGCGCCCGATGCCGCGCTGCCCGCCCGGTGAGGCACCGCACCCGCCGCACCCGCCGCTAGATTCGACGGGTGATGTCCGCCGCGGAGCCCCGACTGCGCGTCGCGCACCTGGATGCCGACGCGTTCTACGTGTCGATCGAGCTGCGACGCCATCCCGAGCTGCGCGGCAGGCCGGTGGTGGTGGCGGGCAGCGGCCCGCGCGCGGTCGTGACGACCGCCAGCTACGAGGCGCGCCGCTACGGGGTCGGCTCGGCGATGCCCGCCTCCAGGGCGCGGCGGCTGTGTCCGGACGCCGTGGTCCTGGCGCCGGACTTCGCGACCTATCGCGAGGTCTCCGCGGGGATGATGGGGATCGTGCGCTCGCACGTGGAGCGCGTGGAGGTCGTCGGGCTGGACGAGGCCTACCTCGACCTGGAGGGCCTGTTCTCGCCGCGGGCGGCCATGCGCCGGCTGGTGGCCGAGATCGGGAACGCCATGCAGCTGACGTGCTCGGTGGGCATCGGTTCGAACAAGCTCGTCGCGAAGGTCGCATCCGACGCCGAGAAGCCAGCCGGCTTCGTCGTGCTCAGCCGCGAGCAGGCCCGCGCCCGCTTCGCCTCCGCGCCGCCGGGCCTGGTGCCGGGCATCGGACCGAAGACCTCGGCGCGCCTGGCCGAGCTCGGGCTGAGGACGCTGGGCGCTCTCGCCGCCGCGCCCGAGCAGCTGCTCGTCGAGCGTTTCGGAGGAAACCTCGGACCCGAGCTGGGCAGGCGGGCGCGGTTCGAGCACGACGGGCAGATCGGCGCGCCCCGCAAGGTCAGTCTCCGAGTCGCGTGAGCGGACGTTCGACGCCGACGTCAGCGATCCGTCCGAGCTGGAGGCGGCGCTGACACGGATGGCCGGGCAGCTGTGCGCGAGCCTCGCCGCCGGCGGGCGGCGGGGTCGCACGATCGCGATCAAGGTCCGGCTCGACGACTTCACGACGGTCACCCGCGCGCACACTGTGGCCGAGCCGACGTGGGATGTCGAGCTGGTGAGCGCGCAGGCGCTGAGGCTGCTCCGCGAGTACGCGCCCCGGCGGCCCGTGCGCCTGCTCGGCGTGCGCGTGGCCGGCCTGGACTCGGCCGGCGAGCACGCCGAGGAAGATCAGCGCGCGCTGCCCGTGTAGAGCCGGCGGGACGTCCGCGAGCGCGCCGCCGCCCTTGCGCCCGACGGGTCGCGCGTCGAGGACCGTACGTCCCGGTATACGATCGCGCCATGGCCGCCGTCAGCGTGGGGGAGATCGAGCTCGACTGCGTGCGCAGCGGAGCGGGCCCGCCGCTGCTGCTGATCATGGGCAGGAGCGGCACCTACTCGCATTGGGGCGAGCCGTTCCTGCAGGAGCTGCGGCGCGATTTCGAACTGATCCTCTACGACCACCGCGGGGTCGGCGCCAGCAGCCGCCTGGAGGGGCCGATCACGATACGCCAGCTCGCGCGGGACGCCGCGGGCCTGCTCACGGCGCTGGAGATCGACTCTGCGCATGTCCTGGGCATCTCGATGGGGGGCATGGTCGCCCAGGAGCTCGCGCTCGCGGACGCCGAGCGGGTGCGTACGCTCGCGCTCGGCTGCACTTACTGCGGCGGCCCCGGCGCCGTCCACGCCGGCGAAGCGCTCCAGCGCCGGTTCGCCGACGCGATCGCCTCGCGAGACGTCGAGCGCGCGATCCGTGCCTCCTGGGAGGTCAACGTCTCGCCGGGCTTCGCCGCCGACGAAGACGCCTGGGCGCGATTCCGCGAGATCAGCCTGCGACGCCGCGTCGCGCTCGAGGTGATCGCCGAGCAGATGCGCGCGATTCTCCAGCACGACACCTCCGCCCGGCTCGAGGAGATCACGCTGCCGACGCAGGTCATCCACGGCACGGCCGATCAGATCCTGCCGGTTCAGAACGGCCAGATGATCGCCGAGCTGATTCCGGGCGCACGCCTGGAGCTCCTGGAGGACGTCGGCCATCTCTTCTTCTGGGAGCGCCCGGAGCGCTCCGCCGAGCTGTTGCGGGCGCACGTCGCCACGCATGCCTGATCCCCGCGCGCTGAGCATCGCCGGCGAGGATGGCGTGGAGCTGTCCGGCGAGCAGAGCGGCGAGGGCAGGGCGATCGCGCTGCTCCACGGTCTCACCGGCACGCGTCGCTACGTCGTGATGGGCTCGCGCGTCCTGGAGCGCTCGGGACACCGGGTGCTCTCCTACGACGCCCGCGGACACGGCCGCTCAACTCCGGCACCGGACCCGAAGGCGTACGGCCACGAGCTCCTCGCCGCCGACCTGCGTGCGGTGCTCGATCTGGCCGGCATGGAGCGGGCGGTGCTGGCCGGTGCGTCGATGGGCGCGCATACCGCCGTGCGCTTCACGCTGGAGCACCCCGCGCGGGTGGCAGCGCTGGCGATCATCACCCCGGCATACGAGCCGTCGCGCCCCAGCGCCGACCGGGACCTGGCCCGCTGGGACGCGCTGGCAGCAGGGCTGCGCGACGGGGGGGTGGAGGGGTTCGTCGGCGCGTATGACCTCGCCAGAGTGCCGCAGGCCTGGCGCGCGACGGTCGAGACGGTGCTCCGCCAGCGACTCTCGGCGCACGAGCATCCGGGCGCGGTGGCCGACGCGCTCGAAGTCGTGCCGCGTTCGCGCCCGTTCGAGGACATGGCAGAGCTCGCGCGCATCGAGATCCCGACGGTCGTGGTGGCCAGCCGCGACGAGGCCGATCCGCTGCATCCGCTGGCCGTGGGCGAACGCTACGCGCGCGTGATCCCCGGCGCGAAGCTGGTGGTCGAGCAGGAGGGGCACTCGCCGCTGGCCTGGCAGGGAGGACGGCTCTCGCGGGTGATCGCCGAGCTGGCGGCGCGCTCGCACTGAGGAACTCGGCCGCATTCCACCGTTCCGACGCTGACCATGGATAGCGTGCCCGGATATGGGCGATGCGAAGGCGGCCAACTGGCGTGATCCTGCTGGATTGGACCCGGACACAGGCGTGCCTTGGCGTGTATGCGACATGGTTGGCAAACTAGAGGCGACGCTCAGACGAGCGCACAGCGCCGCTCGGGTGACCAGATGGCAACAGAAATGGGATCGACTCGATGACAAGCAACGCAGCCCAATCAAGCAGGCGCGTGGACGTCGACCGGGCAAGCGTCGCTAACGCAGCGACGCTCGAGCAGGCGGGGAAGCTCGTGGATCAGGCGGAGGAAATCCTCGGCCGGTACCTCCGCCCAGGGCAGTGGCCCGCCGCGCCGGTTGCCCGCCGATTCCGCGAAAGCGGCGATCTGCAGCTGGTGCTCAGCCTATATGCGCGGGCGATGGCCGATGACCCCGACGAGGCGTCCTATCCCTGGAATCTCACGTCCTCGCTCGATCGCCTTCGCCTTCCCGACCTAGCGCTCGTCTTCGTCCGGCACGCGATCCGCGTCGCCGAGGAATCCGGTGACACCGAGTGGGCGGGGGCGGACGTGCATCTGGCCTGGGCGGACATTGCGCTGAGGGCCGGGCAGCCTGAGATGGCAGAGCGAGCGATCGAGCGAGCTCGCGAGGTCGAGCCTGCGGTGTCGGTCGAGCGATATCTCCGACAGCTGCGACGCGATCATCCCTCGGCGAGCACCGAGGCCGTTCGCCACGACACTGCGGCCCGCAAGGGGGTCGCAGTCGAGTATCTGATTGCCGCGAGCTGCATGCTGGCCAGCGACTTTGCGCTGAACGTGTCCACGAATCTCGTCGACGACGAGGGCGTGGATCTCGTGTTCCACCGACGCGACGGCTCAGCGACTCTTGCAGTTCAGATCAAGAGCCGCTCGTGGTCGGCGAACGTGATGCGCAGCGGCGAAAAACTTGTCGCCAACGTCCGTCGAACCACCTTTCACGAGCGCCGCGACCTATTTCTCCTGTTCGTCGCCGTCGACGCGCGGTTCGCTGACTACGGACCGGTGTGGCTGATCCCGAGCATCGATTTCGCGAGCGCGCTCGCGTCGAGCAAGCGCGCAACTCTTCGCTTCGCTGCCTCAGCCTCGCCAGCCTCCACGGATCGCTGGACGAAATATCGCCTGGAGCGCTCTGAATTGCCGGGACGCATTCTCGCCACACTGGAGGACCTGGAACAGAATCCGAGCTAGGCCATGCATCCGCATGGTACGTGATAACGTACGACTGTATGCCAGTACGCGAGTGGGACGGGGCCAGCTACGACCGCATCTCTCAGACCATGGAGGCGCTCGGGCTCGAGGTGCTCGCGCGCCTGGAGCTGCGCGGCGAGGAGACGGTGCTGGACGCCGGCTGCGGCTCGGGGCGGATCACCCAGGCGCTGATCGAGCGGCTGCCGCGCGGGCGCGTGATCGCGGTCGACGAGTCCGCCTCGATGGTGGAGGCCGCCAGGCTCCGGCTCGGGGGCACCACGCCGGACGGCGGTGGTCGGGTGGAGCTGCGTGTGGCCGACCTGCTCGAGCTCGAGCTGGAGGAGCCCGTCGACGCGATCCTCTCGACGGCCACCTTCCACTGGATCGCCGACCACGACCGGCTGTTCCGACGCCTGCGCGCCGCGCTGCGCCCCGGCGGGCGCCTGGTGGCCCAGTGTGGGGGGGAGGGCAACATCGACGTCCTGCGCGGGAAGGCGGCAGCGGTGCTCGCACACGAACCCTACGCCCGGCACCTCGCCGACTGGCGGGCGCCCTGGCACTACGCGGCGGCGGGGGAGACGCGCGAGCGGCTGATCGCGGCGGGCTTCGCCTCGGCCGAGTGCTGGCTGGCGCCCGCGCCCCGCCAGCCCGAGCACCCGCGCGAGTTCCTGGCCACGATCGTGCTCGGGCCGCACGTGCAGCAGCTGCCCGAGGACCTGCGCGAGCGGTTCATGGACGACGTGCTCGCGGCGCTCGACGAGCCGGTCGTCGTCGACTACGTGCGCCTGAACATCGAGGCCACGGCGTGAAGGTCCGAGCTCACGCGAGCGCCACGCCCGAGCCGGCGGCCGAGCGGTCCCCGGCGACCTCCGCGCCGCGCAGCAGCGCCGCGTAGCGCCCGCCCGTCTGCACGAGCTCCTCGTGGGTGCCGCGCTCGACGATGCGCCCGCCGTCGAGCACCAGGATCTGGTCGGCGTCGCGGATGGTCGACAGGCGGTGGGCGATCGCGATCGTCGTGCGCCCCCGCGAGAGCTCGTCGAGCGCCTGCTGCACGGCGCGCTCGGTCTCGGTGTCCAGGGCGGAGGTCGCCTCGTCGAGGACCAGCACCGGCGGGTTGCGCAGGACGGTGCGGGCGATCGCGATGCGCTGCTTCTCCCCGCCGGAGAAGCGGTAGCCGCGCTCGCCGACGGGCGTGTCGTAGCCCTCCGGCAGGGAGGAGACCAGCTCGTGGATCTGCGCCGCACGCGCCGCCTCTTCGATCTCCTCGTCGCTGGCCTGCGGGCAGGCGAAGCGGAGGTTCTCGCGGATCGAGGCGTGGAAGAGGTAGGTCTCCTGGGAGACCAGCCCCACCGTAGCCGCCAGCGACTCCAGGGTCATGTCGCGGATGTCCACCCCGTCGATCATCACCGCTCCCCTCTGCGGCTCGTACAGGCGCGCGACCAGATACGCGAGCGTGGTCTTGCCGGAACCGGTCTCGCCGACCAGCGCGGTGCGGGTGCCGGCCGGGATCTCGGCGGCGATCTCCTGCAGCGTCCACGGCGCATCGGGCGCATAGCGAAACCACACGTCCTCCAACTGCACGTCGCCGCGCACGCCGCTCAGCGCGCGCGCGCCCGGGCGCTCGACGATGTCCACCGGCAGGTCCAGGTACTCGAAGATGCGCCCGAACAGCGCCAGCGAGGTCTGCACTTCCAGGCCGACCGACAGCAGCTGCTGCATCGGGAACAGCAGGCGCGTCTGCAGCGTCGTGAAGGCGACGACCGTGCCGATCGAGATCGCGTTGTGGCCGTGGGCGATGTTGTAGCCCGCGAACCAGTACACCGCGGCGGGCATGATCGCGAAGCTCATCTGCACCGAGGCCATCCGCCAGCGCCCGGCCATGCGCGCGCGCACCTCCAGGTCCGCCAGTTCGCTGGACTCCGAGGAGAAGCGGTCGACGAGCTCATGCGAGCGGCCCATCGTCTTGCCGAGCAGGATCCCCGACACCGACAGCGACTCCTCGACCAGCGTGGACATGTCCGCCAGCCGGCTCTGGCGCACGGACTGGATGCGCCGGCGCTCGTTGCCCACACGGCGGGTCAGCCACACGAAGAACGGCAGCAGGATCAGCGAGAACACCGTCAGGCGCCAGCTCAGCGCGAACATCGCCACCACCGTCGCGGCGACCGTGGCGACCGTGGACACGGTCGAGGTGGCCGTGCTGGTGACGACTTCGTCGATGCCGCCGATGTCATAGGCGATGCGCGCCTGCACCTCCCCCGAGCGGGTGCGCGTGAAGAACGCCAGCGACATGCGCTGCAGGTGCGCGTACACGGCGGCGCGCAGGTCGTGCATCACGCGCTGGCCGACCTGGTTGGAGATCCACGTCTGCGCCACGCCGATCACGCCGTTGATGATCGCCAGCGCGATCATGCCGCCGACCAGCCACGACAGCAGCGTCAGGTCGCGCTTGAGGATGCCCTTGTCGACGGCTTCGCGCAACAGGAACGGCGAGGCGACGCTGAGGACCGAGCCGAGGACGATCAGCCCCAGGAGCAGACCCAGGCGCAGCCGGTAGGGGATGAACAGCCGGCCGATGCGCCGCAGGGAGACCGGAGGCCCACCCACCCCGTCGGGGATGTCCTCGGGGCGGGGTGGGCGGGAACTCGATTGTCGCGATCGACGGCCATCGCCGCCACCGTGTCCCTGGGCGAAGGGCTGGCTGCTCACGGGCCTGACTTTAGAGCGTGCTCCGTCGAGATCGGCGCGCGTTGTGGCGGCTCAGCCTGGTTCCGCGGCGGCTCGGGAGCTGCGCCTGCCGTTTATCGATGCGCTCCACCATCCCCGGCTGCACGCGAACGGCGATCGCGCCATCCCCCGATCGTCAACCATCCTAAGAGCATTAGCACTGCGAGCACCGACACGGCGCTGATCGCGCGACCGAGCTTGATCGCGCGGCTGGATCGAGTGCTGATCACCAGGTGCACCTTGCCCGCGCCGGCGTTCAGCCGCGTCACGACGAGCCCGCTGCCGGTCCGACCGATTACGCGCACGCCGCCCACGTCAACCAGGTAGGGGCCGCCCAGGATGTTGGTGGCGATCGGCTGGAGCCCGGGCGGCGCGGCGACATCGACCGAGACATGGTTGCCCGCGTCGTTGACCGCGCGTGCGTCGATGTTGAGAGAACGATTGGCCGGGACCTGCACGCTCGGAAGCCAGTTGTCGGCATAGTCGGTCCCAGTGCCCCACGTCTTCGGCATCTCGGTTACCGACTTGAGCGCGTCGCCGCGCACCTTGTAGTAGGAGGACTCGTGGGTGTTGGGGACCCACAGCTGCCACAGGCACAAGAGCAGGCTCACCACGACCGCTTGGACGAGCAGTGTTCGAAGTGACCACAGCGTCCCCACCGAGCCCTCGGAGCGTGACGCCAGCCGCTGCGCGGCGAGCACACCGACGATCACGATACCGACGCTCAGGAGCGTCACGTAGGAGCCGAGACGGTAGGGAAACTGGATCTTCTGCAGCGCGGAGGGCATGTGTTCCCACGGCCACTCGAACAGCACCAGGCACAGCACGATCGCGATGCCGAGAGCGGCGATCCCCCAGGCCCGGCGTAGCCGTGCCATCGCCGCGTCGCGCCACAGCCAGATCCCCGCGATAACGCCCCAGGCCATGAACCACACCGGGGCCTGTGCGTACAGTGCCGGCACCGAGGACTGCGACGGCACCGCGCGCAGCGGGTTCAGCACCACGCCGACCGTATCGAAGCCGCTCGTGCTGGACCATTCGAAGGGGGCCCCGCTTATAGTCGTCCGCCCCGCATAGATGATGTCCGGCAACAGGAACCACCCGTTGATGCCGGCTGAGACGAGCGCGAGGCAGCCGACCGCGACCACGCGGCGCCAAGAGGGCATCGACGGGCGATAGGCGGCGAGCATGCAGACCGCCACCGCTCCCAGCACGATCGCTGCCCACTCGAGCGTGATGTTGTGGCTGCCTGTGAAGACGATGACCGAGGCGACGAGCATTAGCACGGACGACACGCGCCAGCGTGGCGCGCGCACGAGGTCGACCGCGCTTGCGACCAGGAGTGGGATCGACGATACGGCCACGAACTCGGTCCAGGCGCCGCGACCGTAGAGGTCGGTGACGTAGTAGGAGCTCGTGAGCAGAACGATCGGCGGCACGTGGGCGAGCAGGCCCCGGACGCCGCATTGGCGGGCGAGCCACCAGCACCCTCCATAGGCCGCCGACATGGCGGCCGCCGTCAGCAGCTCGTCGGCGATGTTCGCGTGATTGAAGAGCACCGCCGACAGGGCGCCCGCGGTCGCGTACAGGGGCCCTCCATAGAACGCGAACTCCGGGTTGAAGACGCCCACGTCCGTACCCGGAGGATTGACGTTGAGGAAGTAGGACGGCCACAGCGAGTGGCCGAAGTGATGGCCGGCGACCCAGATGAGCCACAGCACATTCGTGAAGTCCCCTCCGAAGCCGTCGTGGGTAAAGAACATCGGCGCACCGACGATGAGGACAACTGCGCCCGCCACGAGCAGGTCGGTGATACGTGCTCCTCTCGGCGTTCGCGCGCGAGCAAGCAGCGAGTCTGCCACCAGGGCCGGCCAGCTCGCGCCGCTATGGGGCGGCGAGAGGCGACGGGGTCGCGTCGCAGCTTGTTCTTCGCGCACGCTCACGTCGCCGCGCGCCACCAGGCTCGGCGATCCTGCCGCGGGAAAAGGCTCAAGCGATCGCTCAGGCTCGACACCCTAGCGCTGGCCTGCACACCGGCGCTCCCAGGCGCGGCGTCTGCGCTTCTTGCCCAGGAGGATCGTCCCCGAGATGGTGACCGCGCAGATTTTCACCTTGCACAGGAAATACGCCGCCAGCGTCGGACCGAGCTTTGCGTGTTGGCCATGATGAAGTCGCGCCAGGACTTCTTCCTCAGCCTCCCGTAGCCGGGCTCGCCGGTTGCAGTGGTCGCGTTCATCGCACTCGCGGTCGTGCTCACGATCGCGCGGCGCCAGTCTGACAACGATCGAGGACGCGGATGAGCGGAAACGCGTAGAAGCGATTCAAGCGGCCGGAGACATGCGTGGCGGGTCGCTCACGGCGTCGAGGCCACAAAGCAAGAATGACTGCGCGTGCGCCTCGTAGTTGCCGCCGACATCGTGAGTCACCGCGTCGATTGGGCGATGAACCCACCTGTCCATCTCGGCCTC
>CAVQGG010000008.1:0-671538 GCA_963711985.1 uncultured Solirubrobacteraceae bacterium
AATGTATTGCTCCAGCAGCTGCACACGAAGATCGTGCGCTACATCGCCCCCTATGACGCCGTCGCGCACCCGTACTCGCTGGACACAGCGCGACGCCTTCATCCACGCCGCCGAAGCGCGCACGAGCAGGTGCTCGTCGCCTTCTACCACTCCGAGTACACGCCCACGAAGCTGCCGAGCGTCGCCACCTACCAGCGCGACGTGCAGAAGTTCGTGAAGCTGTTCCCGCACGTGCGCGAGTACCAGTCGTGGGACGAGGCCAACCGCGGCAACGAACCGCGGCTCGTTCTCGAGCCCCTCGGCGGCGCAGGCGGCGCAAGTACTACCAGGCGCTGATCCGCGTCTGCAAGGGCTGCACGGTCATCGGCCTGGACGTGCTCGACGCGCACGTACATCCAGCCCACGCTCCAGTACATCTCCGAATTCAAGCGCGAGATCGGCCGCCTGGAGACGGTCATGCCGAAGATCTGGGGGCTGCACAACTACTCCGACGTCAACCGCCTGGAAAGCTGGCGCACGCGCGACATCGTCAAGGCGCTCGGCGGGCAGGTGTGGCTGACCGAGACGGGCGGGATCGTCAAGTTCGGGGGCGCGTTCCCCAACAAGCACGGCTCCGGGCTCACGCGCGCCGCGAAGGTGCTCAAGTTCATGTTCGCCGTCGCCGGCTCGATGCCGCAGATCAAGCGCCTGTACATCTACGACTGGAACGGCGGCACGCGCGTCCACGCGCTTCGACGCCGGCCTGACGAACGCCCACGAACAGCCGCGCGAAGGCTACGTGGTCGTGTGCCGACAGCTGCACGCCGCCAAATGCGACGTGAGGGTCGCCGGCAACTGAGGACTACGCGCTGAGCGCCGGCTGCGCGCGCGATCCCGAGCGCCGGCGCACGCGCTCGCGCGGCGGCCGCCGCGCTCGTTGCGCAGCAGGCGCATCGCGCACAGGCCGAGCAGGCCGGCGGCGGCGGCGAGCGGGGCGAGCGTCTTCAGCGGGTAGGTGCTGCCCGAGTGCAGCTTCAGGTTGAAGGCGGTGTGGTCGCCGGCGTCGTAGATGCTCTGCAGGCCCGCGTGGTCGATCCCCAGCACGCGTGGGCGCGAGCGCCGCGAACAGCGCCCAGCCGACCAGCGCCAGCACGCCCCCGCCGCAGCGCGCGCCGCGGACAGGCGCAGCGCGCGGGGTCGCCCACGCCGCCAGCAGCACGCCGCCGCCGGCCGCCAGGAAGAACGGCCAGATGCCGCCCCAGCCGCGCCCGAGCCCGTAGGCGGAGGCGATCGTCGGCTGGAAGAAGCCCTTGGACAGGTAGCGCATCCAGATGACCGTCTCGTTCTCATAGCCGACCAGCGGGTGGGTGATGGTGGCGATCACGGTCGTCGTGATCGAGACCGCCGCCAGCGCGATCGTCGGGCCGGGGAAGCGCTTCAGCGCGAGCGCGATCGGGAAGGCCAGGAACGGCAGCATCGTGTCGAGGAAGCGCGGGCCCATGAAGCCGCCGCCGAAGGGCAGGTAGTAGCCGGAGTTGTAGAGCAGGTAGCACAGCGCAGATGCCGCGCGATCGTCAGCGCCTCGGCGCGCCTGCCGCGCCTGTAGAGCATCACCGTGCCGATCGCGCCCATGATCAGCACGGGGGAGATCGTCAAGCAGGCCGCGCGAGTCGAACAGCAGCGTCGCCAGCACCCTCAGGCTCGGAGCGCCGATGCCGAAGAAGCCTTTCTGCTGGCGCGGCACGTCGGAGTAGGCGAGGTGCGTCCAGGAGTGAAACGCGTAGTGGTTGTAGAGCAGCAGCGGGATGATGCCCGACGAGGCCGCCGGCCACGTAGGCGCCGCCGCGCCGCAGCACGCCGCGCGGCGTCAGCGAGTCCCTGCGCGAGAGCAGGAACAGGCCGAGCACGATCGCGGCGAAGAACGTCGGGTACTCCGAGGAGAACGCGTAGCCCATCGCCAGGCCGGCGAGCGCCAGCAGCAGCGGGCTGGGCGGGCCGTCGCGCTCGCGCAGCATCAGCCAGAACGCGGCGAAGCCGAGGAAGGTGGTGAACACGTGCGAGAACAGCAGCGTCGAGAGCGGCAGCACCATCGTGCCGAGGCCGAGCACCACCGCCGCCGCCACGCCGTAGCCGGGCTCGTAGCGCTCGGCGACGCGCCACACGAGCAGCACCAGCAGCAGGCCCGGCAGCACGTTGCCCCACAGGCCGATCAGGTAGATCATCTCGTCGCCCGGGTGGTCCGGCGGCGCCACGTGCGCGTCTGTCCAGGATTCCGCGTGCACGAGGTTCAGCGCGTCGTAGAAGGGCAGCGAGAACAGCGCCAGCCCGGGCGCGCGCGCGGAGTAGTAGTGCCCCTTGTAGAAGACCTTGTCGCCCGTGTTCGCCTGGTAGGGGTCGATCGTCGTGCTGTCGTCGTTCAGCGCGCGGATCAGGTCGTAGTGGGAGGTCTGGTTCCAGGAGAAGCTCTGGATCATCATCGCGTAGGACAGGCCCACCAGCAGGACCGCCGCGAGCGCGAGCCGGCGGCCGCGCCAGTCGCGTGCGCGGCGCGCGCCGGAGGGTCGGCGGGCGCCGCCATCGGCGACGGCGGAGGGCGGGCTCGCGGCGTCCAGCGCGCGGGACGCGCTCATCAGTCGGTGCCGTGCAGGGCCTTGGGCCCGGGGCCGATCTCGTAGATGACGACCGAGCCGACCTGCCGGCGCGTGATGCCCAGGCCGGCGATCGGCTTTGCGCGCGTCGGCGGCCGGGTCGGGCGGCTCGGGGAACACCCAGCCCTGCTCCGGCGGGCAGCCCCTTCGGCAGCACGGTGTGCAGCACGACCGTGCTGGATGCCGTAGTAGCGGAGCTTCTCCACGCTCGCCTTGTCGGGGAAGCCGTTCATGCCGCCGCGCAGGTCGTCCTCGGCGGGGATGTCGAAGGTGCTCTCGCCGTTGGGGATCTTGGGGAAGCCGTCGGTCGAGAAGTACTGCCAGACGCGGTCGAGCGCGCCGTCGGTGGGCAGGTCGAGGATCGGTCCGGGCAGGCCGATCTCGGCGCGCGCCGGCTGCGGCACGACCGGGTGGCCGAGGTGCCCGGCGCCTTCGCCGAGGATGCCGATCAGCAGCACGGCGCCCGCCAGCGCCGGCAGGCCGAGCGCCGGCAGAGCGAACGCGGGCAGCCGCAGGGCGGGCGGGCCGTCCGGCCGGCGTCGCTTGGCCCACAGGCCGATCCGCTGCACGAGCAGCTGCGCGCCCGCGCCCGCGAGCAGCGCGTAGAAGAGCGTGGCCAGCGTGAAGATCCTGCCCGGCACGCGCACGCCGTCCCAGCCGGGGGCGTAGTCGTAGAGCAGGCGGTAGGGATAGCCGGCGCCGGTCAGGCCGAGGCCCAGCGCGAGGATCGAGCACGTGACGATGCCCACGAGCAGGCCGATGCGCAATCGTCGGGTGTACGCGCCGGCCGCCAGGCCGATCAGGGCGAGCACGAGGATCAGCCCGCCGGGGAAGAACACGCTCTCGTTCTTGGAGTGGACTTTCGCGCGCATGCCGGCGGTGAGGGAGCCCCACACGCGGTTCTCCGAGGAGGCGCCCAGCAGCGCGGCCGGACCGGCGGAGTAGGTCTCGACTTCCTTGATCGTGCGCTTGGCCGTCGGGTACAGGGCGGCGACCCGCAGGTACGGGCGCGCCTGGTAGACGGTGACGGCGCCGAGCACGGCGACGCCGATCAGCGTGACCGCGAGCAGCTGGCGGGGGATCAGCGGCCCGCGCGCGCGGCGTCCTGTTCGCCCGGCAGGTGGCGATGCGGCGCCGTCCTGCGCGCGGGGGACGATGCGTCCGCCGGGGCGAGCCGGTGACGGCGGTTGCTCGGGCGCCCGCTCGCCACGCCGGGCCCGGGGTCAGGCGCCCGCGCCACCAGCACACGAGCACGAGCAGCGCGAGCACGGCGAGCAGGTAGGCGTACTGCAGGCCGAGCGTGAAGCCGAGGCTGATCTGCCAGGCGGAGACGAGCCAGCCGGCGAGCACGAGCTTGCGCGAGCAGCGCCGGTAGCCGCGCAGCAGCAGGAACAGCGCCAGCGCCAGGCCGCCGGAGGAGATCACGTGCAGGTGGCCCGCCTCGGTGACGCGGTAGGGCGCGTAGGCGAAGGCCAGGCCGGCGGCGGCGCCGCCGAGCCGGCCGAGGCCGAGCTCGCGGGCGAGCAGGTAGGCGCCGACGAAGCAGAACGACCACGCCCACAGGAACAGCAGGTTGTAGCGGACGAGCGCGGCGACGGTGCCCGAGCCGAAGAACGCCGCCGGGCCGTAGCCGAGCAGCGAGTCCGAGAAGGCGAGGCTGAGCGGGTGCGGGTAGAAGGCGTTGGAGTCGAAGATGTGCAGCGGGTCGTGGAGCATCGCGTGCCCGACCCAGGCGATCTGCCAGGCGGTGCGCACCGGGTCGCCGAGGTCGGGGGCGATGCGGCTGGGCATGTGCAGCACGAGCGGCCAGCTCGTGAGCACCGCCAGCAGCACGCCCGCCAGCGCGACCAGCGCGATCTCGCCGCGGGCGAACGTCGGGGAGGGCGCCCAGCGGGCAGGCCGCGCGCCCGACCGCCGGGCTGCCGGCGCCTGCGCCTCGGCGCGCGCCACGCCGTCGGCGCCCGGCGGGCTCGGGCGATCCGGGTGGCGTGCGCGGGGGGCTGGGGAGACCGGTGCTCATGGCCTGCTGGTGTTCGGGGCCGCGCGGATCGGCGCAGCATACGGGAGGCGCCTGCTGACATTGCGTCGCATGGCCGGCGCGTCCTTGTGACATTTCGAGCTTGCGGTTTGCGTCAGACTTGCGCGGATGAGGGTTCTCGTGGTCGGAGCGGGGGGCGTGGGCGCGGCGTTCGCCGCGATCGCGCAGCGCCGGCAGGTGTTCGAGCGGGTGGTGCTGGCCGACGTCGCGCTCGAGCGCGCGCGGGCGGCAGCCGCGCGACTCGGCGAGCCCGATCGCTTCGCGGCCGAGCGCGTCGACGCGTCCAGCCGCGAGGAGCTCGTGGAGCTGATCGCACGCGTGGCGCCCGACGCGGTCCTCAACGCCTGCGACCCGCGCTTCAACGAGCCGATCTTCGCGGCCGCCTTCGACGCGAAGGCCACCTACCTGGACATGGCGATGACGCTCTCCCACCCCCACCCCGAGCGCCCGTACGAGCTGCCTGGGGAGATGCTCGGCGACCGCCAGCTGGCCGAGCACGAGCAGCTGGGAGCACGCCGGCCTGCTGGCGCTGGTGGGGATCGGCGTCGAGCCCGGGCTGTCGGACGTCTTCGCCCGCTACGCCGCCGAGGAGCTGTTCTCGAGCATCGGCGAAGTCGGGGTGCGCGACGGCGCCGACCTGGTCGTCGAGGGCTACGACTTCGCGCCGACGTTCTCGATCTGGACGACGATCGAGGAGTGCCTGAACCCGCCGCTGATCTGGGAGCGCGAGCGCGGCTTCTACACCACCGCGCCGTTCTCCGAGCCCGAGGTGTTCGAGTTCCCCGAGGGGATCGGGCCGGTGCGAATGCGTGAACGTCGAGCACGAGGAGGTCGTGCTGATCCCCCGCTGGGTGGCGTGCGAGCGCGTGACGTTCAAGTACGGGCTCGGGCAGGAGTTCATCGACGTGCTCGCAGACGCTGCACAAGCTCGGCCTGGACTCGACCGAGCCGGTGTCGGTGCGCGGCGCGCAGGTCGCCCCGCGCGATGTGGTGGCCGCGGCGCTTCCCGACCCGGCGACGCTCGGCGAGCGCATGAGCGGGCGCACCTGCGCAGGCACGTGGGTGACGGGGACCGGGCATCGACGGGCAGCCCCGCTCGACCTACCTGTACCACGTCGTCGACAACGAGAGCACCATGCGCGAGTACGCGAGCCAGGCGGTCGTGTGGCAGACGGCGATCAACCCGGTGGTCGCGCTCGAGCTGCTCGACCGCGGCGATTGGAAGGGCGTGGGCGTGCTCGGGCCCGAGGCCTTCCCGCCGGCGCCGTTCCTGGAGCTGCTGGGCGAGTATGGCTCGCCGCATGGGCAGATGGAGCTGCCGCCGGCCTGACAGGAGGGGGCCTGGCCAGACGAGGTCCGACCCACTCATGACTCGCCAGGTAGTAAGATACACTACCAGTATGAGTAAGCGATTGCAGGTGGTAGTGGGAGACGAGGAGCTCGAGCGCTACGCCCGCACGGCGGAGGCGGTGGGGATGAGCATGTCCGAGTGGGTACGCCAGTCGCTCCGCGCTGCCGAGCGCGAAATATCGACCGGCGACGTCGAGGCCAAGCTCGCCGCTATACGTAAGGCGGCGAGCTACAGCTTCCAGGAGCGAGAAGTCGATATCGACACGATGCTGGCCGAGACCGAGGCGAGTCGTCTCGCCGAGATCGAGGCGGGGATGCCCGGCGCAGACGACACGTGATCTTCGTCGACGCAAACGTCCCGATGTATCTCGTTGGGGGCGAGCATCCCCACAAGGTCGACGCTCAGCGCGCGCTCGAGCGGCTCGCCAGTGAGCGGCGCCACCTGGTCACGAGCAGCGAGGTGCTCCAGGAGATCATGCATCGCTACATCTCCGCCGATCGCCGCGATTGGATCGAGCATGCGTTCAACGCCCTGCGCGCGATCGTCGACGATGTATTCGGGGTCGAGGAGGCAGACGTGCTCGCGGCCAAGGATCTCGTCCTCGCCTACCAGCGGCTGTCGGCGCGCGACGCTGTGCATGCCGCGGTGATGCGACGCTGCAAGATCACCGAGATCCTGACCTTCGACAGCGGGTTCGACGAGCTCACCGGCGTCAGGCGGCTTCCGGCGCTTTAGAAGTCGACCCGCGCCGGCACCGGCCCGACCGGCGCCGGCTGCTTGAGCAGGCCCGGTGGCGCGGTTTCGGTCTTGCGCGAGAAGTACTCGCGGAAGATCGGCCGCGAGACGAGCATGATCACGAAGCCGAGGACCATGCCGCCGATGCCCATCAGCAGCGGCAGCGTGACGCCGTGCCCGAACAGTTGGACCGGCTTTGCCGACACGTTTTCCGCGTGGCCGTAGTAGATCGCCGCCTTGACCCCCACCCCGAATAGGATCAGGCCGCCGGCCAGCGGGGCGAGGCCCAGCAGCAGGAAGTTGCGCGCGCTTTCAAACAGGTCGCGGCGGTAGTACCAGCCGCAAGCCACGCCCGTGAAGCCGTAGTAGAAGCAGATCGGGAAGCCGATCGCTGTGATCGAGTCTTCCAGGACGCTGCCGTGGGCCAGCAGCAGCGGCACGGTGACGAGCACCGAGAGCACGCCGAAGCCGAGCGTCGAGACGGTCGGCGTCAGATAGCGCCTGTGAACGCGCGAGAGCAGGCTGGTGACCGCTTTCCAGTGCGCCATCGAGAGGGTGGTGCGGGCCGTGGGCAGGATCGTCGTCTGCGTCGAGGCGGACGCGGAGGTGAGCACGGCGATGATCAGCAGCTTGTCCAGGCCGCTGCCCAGCACGCCCGACCCGAGCGCGCTGAGGACGTCTTCCTGGTTTGCTTCGTTGGTCAGGAAGCCGGTGCCGTGGAAGGACTGGGCGCCCGCTGTCACGACCACGTAGATCAGCACGAGCAGGAACGTCGAGACGACCGCCGCCTTGCCCGGGCCCTCCGCCGGGTTTTCGGACTCCTCGTTCACCGCCACGCCGGAGTCCCAGCCCCAATAGATGAACACCGCGAGCAGCAGCGCGACGACCAGGTCGCCGAAGTTCATCGCGAAGGGGTTGATCCAGGACAGCGAGGGCTTGATCGCGCCGGACGGCGGATGGCTGCCGTAGACCTTGACGAAGGCGACCACCGAGAAGAGCCCGAGGATCACGACCTCGGCGCCGAGCAGGAACTGCTGGATGCGCGCGGATAGCTCGATCCCGCGGTAGCAGATCCAGGTCATGATCGCGATCCACAGGATCGCGGCGACGATGATCGCGGCTTTCGAGTTGCCGAGTTCGCTGAAGCCGAACAGCTTGAAGGTGTAGATCGCGGCGATGTCCGACAGTGAGGCCATCACGATGACGTCGGCGAGGAAGATCGCCCAGCCGTTCATCCAGCCGGTCACGGGACCGAACGCGCGCGTCGTCCACGCGAACGTGGTGCCCGCGTCGGGGTCTGCGCGGTTGAAGTATTTGTAGGCGGCGGCGACGAGCAGCATCGGCAGGAACGCGACCAGCATCACCGCCGGGGCGTGCACGCCGACGCCTTTGACCGCGACGATGAAGCCGAGCGTCGTCGCCAGCGAGTACGCGGGCGCCGTCGAGGCGACGCCGATGACGATGTTCGAGAGGTAGCCGATGGCGCCCCGTTTCAGGCCCTTGTCCATGACTTCCGACGATGCGGGGGCTCCAGACGCGGTGGCACCTTCGATGGCCATCAAGGGCTCCTCTCCTGGGGGTGCGGCGGACACGACGCTGCCTTGTGCCAAAAGGTACGGTCACGAGCGGCGGACGCGCAATGGGCGCGATCCCCAAAACGCTCACCCAGAATTGGACAAGTCGTACAATAGGGCTGGAACTTGTTGACCACGCGGCGCATTGAGCAGCATAAGGCGAGCGGTTAGCGTTGTCCTCAGTGTCCAGTCAGCTATCGAGAGGGCGGGTCTTCGATGTCCGGTGATCTCCAAGAGCAGGCCAAGCGACACCTGTGGATGCACTTCACGCGGATGGGCGCCTACGCGGAGCCGGACCACGAGGTCCCGGTGATCGTGCGGGGCGAGGGCTGCTACGTGTACGACGAGCACGGCAAGCGCCACCTCGACGGCCTGTCCGCCCTGTACTGCGTCAACGTCGGCCACGGGCGCGCCGAGCTCGCGCAGGCGGCGGCTGCGCAGGCGAAGGAGCTCGCGTTCTACACGAACTGGAGCTACGCCCATCCGCGCGCGATCGAGCTGGCCGCGCGCATCGCGGACCTGGCGCCTGGGAACCTCAACCGGGTGTTCTTCACCTCCGGCGGCTCGGAGGCGGTGGAGTCGGCATGGAAGCTCGCCAAGGCCTACCACGCCGCACAGGGGGAACCGAGACGCCACAAGATCGTCTCTCGCCACCTCGCCTACCACGGCACCTCGATGGGGGCGCTGACGGCGACGGGGCTGACGGCGTTGCGCGTGCCGTTCGAACCGCTGACGCCAGGCGGGGTGCACGTCCCCAACACCAACTCCTACCGCTGGCAGGAGGACCGCGATCCGCTGTGGGCGGCGAACGCGATCGAGGAGGCGATCGAATTCGAGGGTCCGGAGACGGTGGCGGCGGTGATCCTCGAGCCGGTGCAGAACGGCGGCGGCTGCTTCATCCCGCAGGAGGGGTACTTCCAGCGGGTGCGCGAGATCTGCGACCGCCACGGAGTGCTGCTGATCTCCGACGAGGTGATCTGCGCGTGGGGCCGGCTGGGGTACTGGTTCGGGTGCGAACGCTACGACTACCTGCCCGACATGATCACCACCGCGAAGGGCATCAGCTCGGCGTACGTGCCGCTTGGCGCGCTGATCGCGGGCGACCACATCGCCGAGCCGTTCCTGCACGGCAAGGCGGCGTTCAACCACGGGTTCACGTTCGGCGGGCATCCGGTGGCGTGCGCGGTGGCGATGGCGAACATCGACGTGATGGAGCGCGAGCAGCTGTGCGCGAACGTGCTCGCGAACGAGGGCCCGTTCCGCGAGATGCTCGAGAGCATGCGCGATCTGCCGATCGTCGGCGACGTGCGCGGCGCGGGCTACTTCCAGGCGATCGAGCTGGTCAGGGACAAAGACACGAAGGAGACCTTCAACCACGAGGAGTCCGAGCGGCTCCTGCGAGGCTTCCTCTCGGGTGAGCTGTACCGCCGCGGTCTGATCTGCCGGACCGACGACCGCGGCGATCCGATCGTGCAGCTCTCTCCGCCGCTGATCGCGGGGCCGGAGCAGTTCGAGGAGATCGAGGCGATCCTGCGCTCGGTGCTGAGCGAGGCGTCGCAGCGGATGGAGCGATGGAGCTCACTGTCGAGAGCCTGATCGGCGAGCTCGGGCTGGAGCTCGTCTCCGGGCAGGAGTCCGGGCAGGCGCACGTGCGCTGGGTGCACAGCACCGAGCTGCCCGATCCGACCCCGTGGCTGAAAGGGGGCGAGCTGCTGCTCACCACGGGCATCCAGCTGAACGGCCCGAAGGTGCAGCGCGAGCTGATCGACCGGCTGGCCGACCACGAGATCGCGGGCCTCGGCTTCGGCACGGGCTTCGCTCACAAGCGGTTGCCGGCGGCGCTCGTGGCGGCGGCGCGCGGGCGGGGGTTCCCGCTGTTCGAGGTTCCCTACGAGCTGCCGTTCATCGCGATCACCGAGCGAGCGTTCGCGCAGCTGCTGGACGAGCGTTACGAGATGCTCCAGCGCAACATGGTCGGGGACGTGCTGGCCGAGGTGCTCACCGGGCATCTCTACCCCGAGGATCTCCAGGCGCGCCTGCGCCCGTTCGGGATCGGCGAGCAGGTGGCCGTGCTCGCGTTCAGGCCGCCCGATCCGAGCGCCGCGGCGGCGCTGGTGGAAAGGATCCTGCAGCGCGAGCGGGTCCCGAGCCTGGTGGCGATCCGCGCGGGGCTGCTGTGCGCTGTCATCGACCCGGACGGCGCGAGCGGGTCGGCGCCGCTCACGCCGGTCGAGCTGGCGCGCAAGATCCGCGGCGAGCTGGCCGCCCGCTTCGGGGAGGTGCGGGCGGCGGCGAGTCGCCCTGCCGCCACGCACTCGCTGCGGATGGCCTTCCACGAGGCGCGCTGCGCCCTGGAGGCGGTCCGCCTGCTGGACGGGCAAGCGCCCGAGGTCGCCTCCTATGCGGATCTGGGCGCCTTCCAGCTGCTGCTGTCGCTGCAGGACGACGACGCCCTGAGCTCCTACTGCCGCAGCGTGCTCGATCCGATCGAGCAGGGCGAGGGCGAGTACGGCGACGAGCTGGTGCGCTCGCTGGACGTGTTCATCGAGCACAACGGACACTGGGAGCGGGCCGCGAACGCGCTGTTCTGCCACCGGCACACGCTGCGCTACCGCATCCGCCGGATCGAGCAGCTGACCGGACGCGACTTCTCCAACGCGCGCGATCGGATCGAGTTCTGGCTGGCTCTGCGCGGGCGGGAGCTGGCGCGGTGAGAATCGGGGTTCCCAGCGAGATCAAGGCCGACGAGTACCGCGTCGCGATAACCCCGGCGGGCGTGCGGGAGCTCACCGCTCGCGGACACGAGGTGCTCGTGCAGGCGGGCGCCGGCGAAGGCAGCGCGATGAGCGACCAGCAGTTCAGCGCACAGGGCGCGCGGATCGCGGCCGACGCAGACGCGGTGTTCGGGCAGGCTGAGCTCGTGTTGAAGGTGAAGGAGCCCCAGCCCGTGGAGGTCGCCGGGCTGCGCGAGGGGCAGACGCTGTTCACCTACCTGCACCTGGCGGCCGAGCCGGAGCTGGCACGCGGGCTGATGGCCTCGGGAGCGACGTGCATCGCGTATGAGACCGTCGAGGACGCCGACGGGCGGCTGCCGCTGCTTGCGCCGATGAGCGAGGTGGCGGGCAAGATCGCCACGCAGGCGGGCGCATTCATGCTGGAGAAGCCGCTCGGCGGCCGCGGCATCCTGCTGGGCGGGGTCCCGGGCGTGGCGGCGGCGACCGTGCTCGTGATCGGCGGCGGGGTGGTGGGCATGAACGCGGCGTTCATCGCGATCGGCATGCAGGCCGACGTGTTCGTGTTCGACCGCTCGATCGACCGCCTGCGCGAGCTCGAAGTCGCGTTCGCCGGTCGTGCGTCGACCGTGTACTCGTCGACGTTGGCGATCGAGGAGATGCTGCCGCTCGCGGATCTCGTGATCGGAGCGGTGCTCGTCCGAGGCGGGCGCGCCCCGCACGTGGTGACGCGCGAGCAGCTGAAGCTGATGAAGGCGCACGCGGTGCTGGTGGACGTGTCGATCGACCAGGGTGGATGCTTTGAGACCTCGCGGCCGACGACCCACTCGGACCCGACGTTCGAGGTGGACGGGATCACCCACTACTGCGTGACCAACATGCCTGGTGCGGTTCCCATCACCTCGACCTACGCCCTCACGAACGCCACGCTGCCGTACGTGATCGAGTTGGCCGACTTCGGGCTGGACGAGGCCCTGCAGCGCAACCCGGCCCTGGGCCACGGCGTGAATGTGCAGCATGGCGAGATAACGCACGCGGCGGTCGCCGCGGCGCTGGGCGTGCCGGTGGAGCCTGCGGCGTGGTGATTGCCGGCGTGGCTCGCCTGCGTGAGCGAAAGCAGAGGACACCCCCCGGACGAGGAGATGGACGATGGCGAGCACCGTGGAAGCCCTGAGCAACTTCATCGACGGCGAGCGTGCCGCCTCCGAGGGCGAGACCGAACCCGTGCTCAACCCGGCCACGGGCGAGGAGCTGGCGCGGGCGCCGAAGTCGACGGCCGACGACGTCGACCGCGCCGTCCAGGCCGCGCGCCGCGCGTTCGACGGCTGGTCGCGCACGACCCCGGCCCAGCGCGCGCAGACGCTGCTGGCGATGGCCGACCTGGTCGAGGAGCACGGCGCGGAGATCGCCCGCCTGGAGGCGCTCAACGCGGGCAAGCCGATCGAAGCGGTCACGAACGACGAGATCCCCGTGATGGCCGACAACCTGCGTTTCTTCGCGGGCGCGGCGCGGTGTCTGGAGGGCCTCGCGCGCGGGCGAGTACATGGAGGGCTACACGTCGTTCACGCGCCGCGAGGCGGTCGGCGTGATCGGGCAGGTGACCCCGTGGAACTACCCGCTGATGATGGCGATCTGGAAATTCGGGCCGGCGCTGGCGGCGGGCAACACGGTCGTGCTCAAGCCGGCGGAGACGACGCCGATCACGACCATCCGGCTGGCCGAGCTCGCCGCTGAGATCCTTCCGAAGGGTGTGCTGAACGTCGTCATCGGCCCAGGCCGGCCGACGGGCGAGGCGCTGATCAACCACCCCGACGTCGACATGCTCGCGCTGACCGGGTCGGTGGACACTGGCAAGCACATCGCGCGCACGGCCGCCGACACCCTCAAGCGGGTGCACCTGGAGCTCGGCGGCAAGGCGCCGGTGGTGGTGTTCGACGATGTCAGCCTGCGAGAGCGCGCTGGAGACGATCGCCGGCACCGGCTACTACAACGCCGGGCAGGACTGCACGGCGGCCACGCGCGTGCTGGCCGCGAGCGAACGTCTACGACGATGTCGTCTCGGCCTGGTCGAGCAGGCGCAGGGCCTGGTGATCGGCGACACGCTCGCGCCCGAGACGATCCTCGGCCCGGTCAACTCCGCCCGCCAGCGCGAGCGGGTCGAGCGGCTTCCTGCAGCGCAGGCCCGATCACGCGGAGATCGTGACCGGCGGCGAGGAGCCCGACCGGCCGGGCTTCTTCCTGGAGCCGACGGTGGTCGCGGGGCTGCGCCAGGACGACGAGATGATCCAGCGCGAGATCTTCGGCCCGGTCATCACGGTGCAGCCTTCGGCGACGAGGAGCAGGCGATCGCGTGGGCGAACGCCACGCGCTACGGGCTGGCCTCGTCGGTATGGACGCGCGACGTGGGCCGCGCGCTGCGGGTGTCGAAGGCGCTGCGCTTCGGATGCGTGTGGATCAACGACCACATCCCGCTGGTCTCCGAGATGCCCCACGGCGGCTTCAAGGAGTCCGGCTACGGCAAGGACCTGAGCGTGTACTCGCTGGAGGACTACACGGTCGTCAAGCACGTGATGGCGAACATCCAGTAGGGCAGCGCCATCTTCCAGGACACCGCTGCGGCGGGGTGCGGGTAGACTGGCCAGCTCCAGACCTGGTCTGCCAGCGCGTATCGCGGTGTGCAGCGACCCCCGGCATAGGAAGGGAGCACCTGTGAGCACGCTCGGTGAAGTCAAGGATGCGCGCCGCGTGCGGGTGCGGGGCCTGCAGAGCTGGGCAGAGGGCGGGAGACCCGGGATCTTCCCGCGGCGGTGGCGCGCCCTGAGCGTCGCTCTGTCGATGGTCCTGCTCGTCTTTGGTCTGGGTCTCGCCGCCTCTCCGTCACGCAGTGCTCCAACCGTTCCTGCCGTCAGCGCATCTGTTCCGCAACTGGTTTCGACGTACAGCGGAACTGTGCACAACCTGACCGTCGATCTCACCGGAGAGTTCGAGCTCACCGGTATCACAGAGGATCAACAAGGGGACATCAGCGGCCAATCGGTCGTCGAACCCCCGCTTTATGGCGGTGGCGCCTTCACCGGGACGGTGAGCAACACGGCTGTGATATTCACGAGCAGGAGCAGGGGTGACATTCTCTGTCCAGCGGGTGCGTGCACGGTGACGTTCAGCGGAACGGTGAGCCAGACGGGAACCATGAGTGGGACGTATGTGGCGTCCCATACGGGGGGATCGACGCAGACCTCGACACAGGATGGAACCTGGCAACTGAGCCCCCAGCCAAACCCGGAAGTGTTCGGGTCGTCCGGCATCGTGCAGGCGCCCTCTGCCAAGGCGTGTGTGAGCCGCCGCTCCTTCACTATCCATATCCGCAAGATCGACGGCCTCGACTACCGACAGGTGGTCGTGTACGTCGCCGGGCACCGGGTGAAGGTGCTCAAAGGGCACGGCATCAGCGCCGTGGTGGACCTGCGCGGGCTGCCCCGTGGCACCTACGTGGTGAAGATCACGGTGCTGACGACCGGCGGGACCAAGCTCACGGGCACCCGCGTCTACCACACCTGCCGCGCTCATCCACTGCACCCGCGCCGCAAACCCAAGCTCTGAGTCCAGGTAGCTCGCAAAGCCTGCTACGGTGGCCCTACGGGCGGCGAAGTCGTCCGTGAGGTTCTTTGTCTTTGTTGGCGCTCTAGACGCGCGGATGGGGTCAGTCGAATCTCCATCTGCAGCGGCGGCCAGAGGGTCGCCAGAAGGAGCATCAACACATGAAGCATGAAACGTTCGCCGATCTCGGCGTGTCCGAGGTCGTCGTGAATGAGCTCGCCAAGGGCGGGATCGCCACGCCGTTCGCCGTCCAGAGGATGGTCATCCCCGACGTGCTCGCCGGCCACGACGTGCTGGCGCAGTCGCCGACCGGCTCGGGCAAGACGCTCGCGTTCGGGGTGCCGCTGGTGGAGCGGCTGAGGGACTCGGACGCGCGGCCGTCGGCGCTGGTCCTCGCGCCCACGCGGGAGCTGGCGATCCAGATCGTCGAGGACATGCGCCCGATCGCCCATGCCCGGGCGCTGTCGATCGCGGCCGTGTACGGGGGCGCCGGGATCATCAAGCAGGCGCGGCTGGCGGCGCGCGCCCACATCCTCGTGGCGACGCCCGGGCGGCTGCTCGACCTGATCGAGCGCGGGGACGTGTCGCTGGGGCGCATCCGGCTGCTGGTCCTCGACGAGGCCGACAGGATGCTCGACATGGGCTTCCGGCCGGTGGTCGACAGGATCGTGAAGATGACCGCGGCCAAGCGCCAGACGCTGCTGTTCTCGGCCACGCTGGAGGGCGAGGTCGGACGGATCGCCAAGGCCTACACCCGGAACCCGCGCCGCCACGAGCACGCGCACCCGGTCGAGCGCAAGGGCGATGTCGAGCACCGCTTCGTCACGGTCACCCACGAGGGCAAGGTCGCCCGCCTGGTGTCCGAGCTGGGCGAGGCCGAGCGCGGCCTGACGCTCGTGTTCGTGCGCACCAAGCGCGGCGCCGACCGGCTCGTCAAGCGGCTGGCGTCGAGCAGCGTGCGCGCGGTGGCGATGCACGGCGACAAGTCCCAGGGCCAGCGCGAGCGGGCGCTTGCCAACTTCGAGGCGGGGGTCGTGGACACGCTCGTGGCCACCGACGTCGCCGCGCGGGGGATCGACGTGGCGGGGATCACGCACGTGATCAACTACGACATTCCGGCCACGCGCGAGGACTACGTCCACCGCATCGGGCGCACCGCCCGCGCGGGAGCAAGCGGCGTCGGCGTGACGCTCGTCGCGCACGATCAGGCCCGCGAGCTCGCCGGGATGGTCCGCGAGCTCGGACTGGATCGCGAGCTCGGGCTGGCGGGGATCGCCGCCGGCTCCTCGCGCAACGGGGCCAGACGCGGTCGGCGAGCGTCCACTCGCTCGAGGTAGGCCTTTGCGAGCAGTCATCTCGGCCGCGCTGTCAGCTAACGTCGCGCGCATGACCACGCCTCATCCGGATAATCCCGAAGCCGAGGCCGGCGCCAACGGCGACTCTGCGGAGGCCGGATCCGACGCCGATCTGCTGACCCACTACGACATCCTGCGCGTGCGCGCGCCGAATCCGGGACCGCTCACGCTATCGGGCACCAACACGTGGGTGGTCGGGCGCAGGCCAGCGTGGGTCGTCGATCCCGGCCCGCTGCTGGACGAGCACCTCGCGCGCCTCTCCGCCGCGATCGATGCCCGCGGCGGGCTGGGCGGCGTGGTGCTCACCCACGATCACCACGACCACACCGAAGCCGTCGGGCGCTCTGCTCGAACGCTACCCGGCGCCGCTGGCGGCCGGACGCGGCGCGGTCGACGTCCTGCTCGGCGAGCACGTTCGCTTCGGTCCGTTCGAGGCGGTCGCCACCCCTGGGCATGCCGCCGACCACTTCGCGCTGGTGGCGGACGGGGCGTGCTTCACCGGCGACGCCGTGCTCGGCGAGGGCAGCGTGTTCATCAGCCCCTATCGCGGCGCGATGGCCGGCTACCTGCTGGCGCTCACGCGTCTGCGCCTGCGCGAAGACTTCAACGTGCTGTGCCCCGGCCACGGGCCGCCCGTGTGGGACGCTCACACGAAGCTCGAAGAGTATGTCGCCCACCGCATCGACCGCGAAAACAGCCTGATCATGGCGCTGGGCGAAGGTCGACGCACGATCCAGGAGCTGCTGGACGCGGTCTGGCCCGAGGTGCCCGAGCAGCTGCTCCCGCTCGCCACCGCCACGCTCGCCGCGCACCTGGACAAGCTCGAGGAAGAGCAGATCCTGCCCGCGGGCGTGGAGCGGCCGAAGTTCGAACGGACCGAGTGGTGAGCGCGCCGGACGCCTCGCTCGCGGCAAGGCCGGCCGGCCGGCGGCGGGCGCGGTCGGCTCGCAGCGCCACCTCGCTGGACTCCCCGTTCCCGCCGATCGCCGACTACGGCTTCCTGTCGGACTGCCACACCGGCGCGCTGGTCGCGTCCGACGGCTCGATCGAGTGGATGTGCCTGCCGCACTTCGACTCGCCGTCGGTGTTCGGCGCGATGCTCGACCGCGGCGCCGGCAGCTGGCGGGTCGGCCCGTACGGCGTCTACGTCCCCGCCGGCCGGCGCTACATCCCGGGCACGAACATCATCGAGACGACCTGGATGACGCCGCAGGGCTGGCTGCGGGTGGTCGAGGCGCTGACGATCGGCCCGTGGCACGACAACAAGCAGGGCTCGAGCCACACGCGCCCGCCGACCGACTACGACGCCGACCACCTGCTGGTGCGCATCGTCGAATGCATCCAGGGACAGGTGCAGGTCGAGATCGTGTGCGAGCCGATGCTCGACTACGGCGCCACGCCGGCGCGCTGGAGCCTCGTGCAGTCGGGCGAGGAGGGCGCGTGCTTGCTGGACGCGGTGGAGCTGGACGCCGGCGAGCCCGTGAGCGAGGACTCGACGCGACGACGCTCCCGCGTTCAGGCTGTTCAGCGACATCCGCATGGGCATCGAGGGCAACCGCGCGCACGGCCGCCACACGATGAGCGAAGGCGAGAAGCGCTTCTGCGCGCTCTCCTGGACGGAGGGGCGGGGCGGGCCGCACACGGTCGAGCAGGCCGAGGAGCACATGGAGCGCACGAGCCACTTCTGGCGCACGTGGCTGGCCGAAGGCACCTATCCCGACCACCCGTGGCGCTTTCACCTGCAGCGCTCGGCGCTGGCGCTGAAGGGGCTGACGTTCATGCCCACCGGCGCGCTCGTGGCGGCGCCCACCACCTCGCTGCCGGAGACGCCGCGCGGCGAACGCAACTGGGACTACCGCTACTGCTGGATGCGCGACGCCTCGTTCACGCTGTGGGCGCTGCACGCGCTGGGCCTGAACTGGGAGGCCGACGACTTCGTCGCAGTACGTCGCCGACATGGAGCGCAACGAGGACGGCTCGCTGCAGATCATGTACGGGATCAAGGGCCAGAAGGAGCTCACCGAGTCGACGCTCGACCACCTCAAGGGCTACGAGGGCGCGCGTCCGGTGCGCGTCGGCAACGGCGCCTACAACCAGCGCCAGAACGACGTCTACGGCGCGGTGCTCGACTCGGTCTACCTGCACTCCAAGAAGCGCGACCACATCCCCGAGCGGCTGTGGCCGGTGCTGACCGACCAGGTGCAGTGCGCGGCGCGGGTGTGGAAGGAACCCGACCAGGGGATCTGGGAGGCGCGCGGCGAGCCCCGCCACTACGTCTCCTCCAAGCTGATGTGCTGGGTGGCGATGGATCGCGGCGCGCGGCTGGCCGAACGCCGCGGCGAGCAGCGAGCAGGCGCAGGAGTGGCAGGCGCTCGCCGACGAGATCCGCGAGGACATCCTCGACCACGGCGTCGACAGCCGCGGCGTCTTTCGCCAGCACTACGAAACCGATGCGCTCGACGCGTCCAACCTGCTCGTGCCGCTGGTCCGCTTCCTTGGCCCCGAGGACGAACGCGTGCGCGCGACCGTGATGGCGATCCGCGAGGAGCTCACCGAGGGCGGTCTGGTGCTGCGCTACCGCACCGACGAGACCGACGACGGCCTGCACGGCGAGGAGGGCACGTTCCTGATCTGCTCCTTCTGGCTGGTCTCGGCGCTGTCAGAGATCGGCGAGCACCGCGAGGCCGAGCACCTGTGCGAGCGCCTGCTCTCCTACGCCTCCCCGCTGGGGCTGTACGCGGAGGAGCTCGAGGCCTCCTCGGGTCGCCATCTCGGCAACTACCCCCAGGCGTTCACGCACCTGGCGTTGATCAACGCGGTCACGCACGTGATCGACGCCCAGCAATCCTGAGGCAGGACGGCCCGCCCGCCCCGCTCGATCGCATGCTCGATCAGTAGCCGGGCTCGCCGGGCAGCAGGATGCGGGCGACCTCGCCCTCGAGCACCACCCGCGGCTGCACCGGCTGCACCTCGCGTCCGCGCGCGTGGGCCATCAGGGCCTCGACGGAGGAGAACTCGCTCAGCTGCTCCAGGTGCTTGATCGTCGGGAAGACCAGCTCGATCTCGCCGGCGCCGTGGGCGTCCAGCGCGGCGCGCGGGGTGAACCAGCCGAGATCGACGCACTCCTGGCCGTCGATCCGCGGCTCCTGGCCGTGTGGCAGCGCGGCGAGGAAGAAGTGCGTGTCGAAGCGGATCTGCACCTCCGCGGGCGTGATCCAGCGCGAGAACTTCACCAGCGCGTCGGGATCGTCGAGCGCGATCCCCGCCTCCTCGCGCAGCTCGCGGATGGCGGCGACGCGGTGGGCCTCGTCGCCGTCGCCCTCCCGGGCGTCGACGGCGCCGCCGGGGAACACCCACACGCCGCCCATGAAACGCGCCTGCGGCGTGCGCCTGACCAGCAGCACCTCGAGCGCCTCGGCGCCGCCGCGCAGCAGGATCACGCTCGCCGCCTGACGCGCGCGCGTGGGTGGGCCGGGGTTGTACGCCTGACCCGGACCGGGGCGCTCGCTGTCCTCGGATGCGCGCATCGGCTGACCCTACCTGCCGGTAATCTTCTGCGCATGAGCGACACGACCGCATCGTCCCCGGAGGGGGAGACCCCTCGCGCATGAGCACCGCCACCGAAACCCTCCAGCGCTGGATCTGCGAGTCCTGCGGCTACATCTACGACCCCGACGAGGGCGACCCGGACGGCGGGATCCCGGCCGGGACCGCGTTCGAGGACATCCCCGACACCTGGTTCTGCCCGGTGTGCGGTGCGCGCAAGCGCGACTTCACCCTTTACGAAGACTAGGGAGCCGTTGGGCGGCGACCCCCTAGCGGCCTCGTCCGGACACGACTGGGACCGACTGCTCGCGCTCGACGCCGAGCGCGTGTGGCACCCATACGGCGCTCTGCCGGCGGCGCTGCCCTCGCTGCCGGTCGTCTCGGCGGAGGGGGTGCGGCTGCGGCTGGCGGACGGACGGGAGCTGATCGACGGGATGGCTTCGTGGTGGTGCGCCATCCACGGCTACCGCAACCCCGCGCTGGACGGCGCCGTGGAGGAGCAGCTGGGCAGGATGGCGCACGTGATGTTCGGCGGGCTCACGCACGAGCCGGCGGTGCGCCTGGCCGAGCGGCTGACCGAGACTGGCGCCGGATGGCCTGGAGAGGGTGTTCCTCGCCGACTCGGGGTCGGTGTCCGTGGAGGTGGCGATCAAGATGTGCCTCCAGTACCAGCGCGCGCTTGGGCGCAGGGGGCGTACGCGGCTGCTGACGGTCAGGGGCGGCTACCACGGCGACACGGCCGGCGCGATGGCCGTGTGCGACCCGGTCGGCGGGATGCACAGCCTGTTCACGGGCGTGCTGCCCGAGCACGTCTTCGCCGAGCGTCCGCCCGACGGCTTTCGCGCGGGGCTGGACGAGCGCTGGGCCGCGGAGTGCGCGAGCTGGCTGCTGCGCACGCGCACGAGCTGGCCGCGGTGATCGTCGAGCCGGTCGTGCAGGGCGCGGGCGGCATGCGCTTCCACGCGCCGGAGTGCGTTGCGCTGCTGCGGCGCGTGTGCGACGAACACGGCCTGCTGCTGGTGCTCGACGAGATCGCCACGGGCTTCGGGCGCACCGGCGCGATGTTCGCGTGCGAGCACGCCGGGGTGGCGCCGGACGTGATGTGCGTCGGCAAGGCGCTCACCGGCGGATACATGACGCTCGCGGCGACCCTGTGCACGCCGGCGGTGGCCGACGCCGTCTCCCGCGGCGAGGGCGGCGGCTGATGCACGGGCCGACGTTCATGGGCAATCCGCTCGCGTGCGCGGTCGCGCTCGCCTCGCTGGCGCTGCTCGAGGAGGGCGACTGGCGGGCGCGCGTGGGGGCGATCGAGCAGGGGCTGCGCGCGGGGCTGGAGCCGGCTGGCGAGCTGCCCGGCGTCAAGGATGTGCGCGTGCTGGGGGCGATCGGCGTGGTGCAGCTCGATCGCGACGTCGACGTCGCCGCCGCCACCGCGGCGGTCTCGGCCATGGCGTGTGGCTGCGCCCGTTCCGCGACCTGGTCTACGCGATGCCGCCGTACGTCATCGACGAGCGTGACCTGGCGACGGTCACGGCCGCGATGGTCGGCGCCGCGCGTGCAGTGGCCAGCCACTGACGCGCGCGGCGCTCGACGCTAGGCCTTGATCTCCATTGCTTCGCCTTTGGCTGCGGCCGTGAGTTCGATCCCGAACGCGTCTCCGCCTTCGGGTTCAAATCCTTTGCCTACGTTGAATTCCCAGCGCCACTGCTCGTCGGGAAGTCCGCCTTCGAAGCTGCTGTACTGCTGTACGCCGTCAGACTGACGGAACGTGTACGTGGATTCTGTCGAGATCGCGTTCACATCGCCGCTGACTTCCGCGATTATCGGCCCCTTCGTCCTCACCTGGATTTCCGCACATTCGAATTCTGCCGCATAGCTCGTGCTTTCCTGGACGAGCAGCAGGCCGATCGTGGGAGCTTTCGTGCCCTTGCCCGCGATGTAGCCGAATTCGCCCTTGAGGTGATTGGTGTTGATGCGGCCCTCCACGAGGCCGGCGGACCTGCACTGCAGTTCGTCCTCTTCGCAGCCGGACGATTTGAGGACCACGTTCTTGACTTCTTTCGAGCCCGTGAATTCCCCGGTGGCAGTGGTCGATTTGCACTCCATCTTATTGGGCACTTCAGCTGATGTGATTATGCTCTCGCCGGCGCTGGCCGTGAAGGTGGCTTTTTTGCCGGTGCCTTTTTCCAGTTCGTATTCGCCGCCCGTTTCCACTTTGCTCGCTTCCGTGCACAGCGCGCTCGAGTAGTGTCCCTGCCACACTTTGCCGACTTTTGCGGCTTTGCCGCACACCATGTATTCGGGCAGTTCCGCCGACGCCGACGCCGACGCCACGGCTGCTGTGGCGAAAGCGGCCAAGAGGCAGAGCCCAATGATCCGGATACGTTTCATCAATTCCTCTCTTTTCGTCTTCTCCAGTTCGGTCGATCTGCCTCCGCCTCCTGCCGCCGCGGGTCAGGGACCGACGCGTGAGACCTTACCCGATCCGCCGACTCGACGTCTGGGAACGCGACTGGTTCGAGCGAGTCGACTCAGGCCGGGGCGCCCTGCGGGCGAACCCGCAGCGTCCGGACGAGCCGCGCCCCGGCTTGCGCCAGGTCGGCCAGAGCGGGGCTCGGCACCCGGCTCAGGCTCTCCACCCGGACGCCGCCGAGGCGCGCGATCGTCGAGCGGTTGGAGCGCTGGAGAACCGTTGGCCGCTCGGGCCACGGGGTGAGCACGACGGCGCGCACGTCCAGGCCCGCCGCGCGGGCGACCTCGAGGGTGAGCAGCGTGTGGTTGATCGTGCCCAGGCCCGGGCGGGCGGCGATCAGCACGGGCAGTCCCGATCGCGACCGCGAGGTCGCACACCGTGTAGTCGTCCGCCAGCGGCGCCAGCAGGCCGCCGACGCCCTCGACCACGAGGGTGCTCGCTCCTCGGCCCGAGCCGCGCGGCGGCCAGCAGCCGCGCCGGGTCGATGCGTTCGCCCGCAAGCGCGCCGCGAGGTGGGGCGAGACGGCGGGGCCGTAGCGCAGCGGCGCGACCTCATCGGGGTCCATGCCCGCCACGGCGCCCAGCAGCTCGTGGTCGGGCGGCCAGTCGCCGCGCGCGGCGATCTCCGCTCGGTCCTCCAGGCCGGTGATGACCGGCTTGTGCGCCCGCACCCGCTCGCCTTCGCTCGCCATCGCCGCGAGCAGCGCGGCGCTCACGATCGTCTTGCCGACGCCGGTGTCGGTTGCGGTGACGAACAGCCCGCGCATGCCTGCGCTCGCCATCGGGCGCTAGGCCGCGCGGACGCTCTGGATCTCGCGCTCGAGGTCGAACGGGGCGCGAGGCTCGGCGAGCGCCGGCGCCGGGGCCTGGGACGCATCGCTGTCGCGCTCGACGTCGAATGGGGCGGCCGCGGACTCCTCGTCTCCGTAGGACCGCTCGTGCGCAAACGCGGTCAGCTCGGCGTACGCGAGCTCGCGCTCGTCGATCGCGGTCTCCCGCTCGGGGAGTGCTGGCGTCAGCGACGCCGGCTCGAGCCCCAGCGCGCGCGCGGCGTCGCCGAACACGCGCGCCGCCATCTGCAGCTCGGAGACCGTGTGCGAGGCCATCGCGGTCAGGCGCAGACGGGAGGACCCGGCAGCGACCGTCGGGGGCCTGATCGCCTGGGCGAACACGCCCCGCTCGATCGCCTCCTGGCACAGGCGCATCGCCGCGCGCTCCTCGCCCACGATCAGGGGGACGATCTGCATCTCCACGTCCGTGACCGGGAAGCCCTCGTCGGCCAGCGCGCGGCGCAGGGCCCGCGCGTTGGAGCGCAGCCGCTGTACGCGGTGGGGGCGCTCCTGGAGCAGGTCGAGCGCTGCCAGCGCTCCGGCGACCGCAGGCGGCGATGGCGCGGTCGAGTAGATCAGCGAGCGGGCGGTGTTGATCAGGTAACGGACGATCTCCGAGCTTGCGCACGCGTACGCCCCGTAGGAGCCGAGCGCCTTGCCGAGCGTCCCCACCACCACGTCGATCTGGCCCTCCAGGCCGGCCTCCGCGACCGCGCCGCGACCGCCCGGGCCGAGATTGCCCGTGGCGTGCGCCTCGTCGACCATCACGCGCGCCCCGTGGATGTCCGCCAGCTCCACGATGTCCGCCAGCGGCGCGATGTCGCCGTCCATCGAGAACACCGAGTCGGTCACGATCAGCCGCCGTGCCGCTCCGTCGCGGCGGCCGTGCCGGCGCAGGCTCCAGTCGAGCTGCTCCACGTCGCGGTGGCGGTAGACGACGATCTCGGCGCCGGACAGCCGGCAGCCGTCGACGATCGAGGCGTGGTTGAGCTCGTCCGAGAAGATCGCGTCCCCGGCGCCGGCGAGCGCGCCGATGACGCCGATGTTCGCGAGGTAGCCCGAGCCGAACAGCAGGCACGCCTCGCTGCCCTTGAACTCGGCCAACCGCTCCTCCAGGCGACCGTGGATCGTCATCGTTCCCGACACCAGCCGCGACGCGCCCGCGCCGACGCCCCAGCGCATCGCCGCGTCGGCCGCCGCCTCGCGCACGCGCGGATGATCGGCCAGCCCGAGGTAGTTGTTCGAGCACAGCAGCAGCACCGGCTTGCCGTCGATCAGCACCCTCGGCCCCTGCGGTCCGCTGACCAGGCGCAGGCGGCGAGACAGACCGAGCCGCTCCAGCTCCTCCAGGCGCTGCTCGATCTCGCTCATCTGCTGTCGTCCTCTAGCCGACCGGGACTCTGTTGGGGGCGCCGTCCGGCCGCGGGGGGGCCGAGCGCTTGGCCCTGTGGCGCAGTTGCGTGGACGGATCCCACAGCCGCACCTCCAGGTCGATCTCCGCAGCCGGTGCGGCCCGGTCCAGCAGCTCCCCGACCACATCGGGTGTGTGGCCGGAGAGCCGGCCCGAGCGGTTGTCCGGCCGCGGGTTGGCGGCGTTGTCCGGCTGACGCGCGACGTTCAGCCCCAGCTCCTCGAACATCGCCCGGTCCGTCTCCGGCTCGTTGCCGAGCGTCGTCAGGAAGTTGCCCATCATCACGCCGTTGATGCCCGCCCTGACCGCCAGCCGCTGCAGCTCGGCGAGGTTCTCGACGCGTCCGCCGCACAGCCGGAACAGCGCGTCCGGGAGGATCAGTCGGAAGATGGCGATCCACTTGATCGCCTCCCACGGATCCATGTGCTCGCGGTCGCCGAACTTGGTGCCGGGCCGCGGGTTGAGCATGTTGATGGGCACGCTCGTGGGTTCGATCTCCGCCAGCTCGAACGCCATCTCCACGCGCTGGGCGCGTGTCTCGCCAAGGTTGAGGATGCCTCCCACGCACGTCTCCAGTCCGGCCTCGCGCACCGCCTGGATGGTGCGCAGCCGGGCCTCGTAGCGCACCGTGCTGGTCACCTCGTGGTGGTAGCTGCGGGCGGTCTCGACGTTGTGGTGCACGCGTTGGACGCCAGCCTCCCGCAGCGCCTGCGCGCGCTCGCTCGACAGGTGCCCGACCGAGGCGCAGCGCTTGAGGTTGGTGTGCTCGGACACCAGGCGCACGCCCTGCAGGTACTTCTCGAAGTCGCGCCTGGACAGCCCCTGCCCCTGGGTGACCATGCAGAAGCGGTGCGCGCCGGCCGCCTCGGCCGCGCGTGCGTGCTCGAGGATCTGCTCCGGCTTCATCATCGCGTGCATCGGCGTCTCGGCGTCGGCGAAGCGCGACTGGGCGCAGAAGCCGCAGTCCTCGGCGCAGCCTCCCGACTTGGCGTTGACCAGGGAGCACATGTCGGTCGAGTCCGCGAAGCGCTCGACGCGCACTTGCCATGCGCGCTGGACGAGCGCTTCGATCTGCTCGCGATCGTCGATCTCGCCGAGCTGCAGAGCTTCCTCGCGTGTGATAAGCGGCCCCACGCGCCACACCGTATGAGGTGTGGCGGACGGCTACTTCCGCCGGCGGCAAGAGGTGTCGCCGACGGTCACTCCCCGCGCCAGCGAGGAGCGCGCCTCTCGGCGAACGCCCGCATCCCCTCGCGCAGGTCCTGCGAGGCGAAGGAGGCGCGGCGCAGCTCGATCAGCTCCTGTTCGACCTCCGCCGGCAGTTCGCTCTCGGCGCGCAGCAGTGCGGCGATGACGCGCTTGTTGCCGCTCTGCGACAGCGGCGCGTTGCCGGCCAGCTCGCCTGCGACCTCGAGCGTGACGGCGTCGAGCTCCTCGCCGGGCGCCACGCGGTTGACCAGTCCCCAGGCGAGCGCCGTGGGCGCGTCGATGTAGCTCCCGAGCAGGAACAGCTCGCGCGTGCGCGCCGCCCCGATCGCGTCGATGAAGCGGCGCACGCCGGTGTGGGAGTAGACGAGCCCGAGCTTCGCCGGGGGCATCCCGAGGCTGATCCCCGCCTGGGCCACCCGCAGGTCGCACGACAGCGCCAGCTCGAGCCCGCCGCCGATCGTGTGGCCGGGCAGCGACGCCAGCGTGGGGTAGGGGAACGCCTGCAGCGCGTCGATCGCCTGGGTGAACGGATGGGCCACCAGGCGCTCGGCGCGCTCCTCGAACTCGTCCTCCGGGATCTCGCCGATGTCGTAGCCCGCCGAGAACATCCCGTGCGCGCCCGTGACCACCACGCACCGCGCGTGCGAGCCGGCGCTGGACAGCTCGCCGAGCGTGGCGCTGATCGCATCGAGGATCGGGTGGTCGAGCGCATTGCGCTTGGCCGGGTTGGAGATCGTCAGCCGAACGACCCCGCCGGCCGGTTCGTCGATCAGGAGCTTGCCGTCGGCGAGCTCGACGTGGAGGGGCGCTGGAGGACACCGGGCCGACAGGCTAGCGCTAGGCGGGCGCTGGCACGCGCGCGCGGACGCTCGAGCGGGCGCGGGCTGCGGACGGGCGCTACTCCAGCACGACGAGCGTGTCGCCCTCGTTGACCGCCTGGCCCTCCTCGCAGCGGATCTCGGTCACGGTGCCCGCGTCCTCCGCCTCGACAGGCATCTCCATCTTCATCGACTCGAGGATCGCGACCGTGTCGCCCTCCTCGACCGTGTCGCCCACGGCACACTCGATTTTCCATACCGTGCCGGTGATATGGGCCTCAATGTCAGTCACGTGATCCTCCAGACGCCGATCGCCACCACTGGACCAGGACAATAGACAGCGCTGCCGACCGATCCACGCGCCCGCACACGGTTGCCGTCGTGGCGGCCTACAACGAGGCCGACCGCATCGCCGCGACGCTCGTCGCGCTGGAGCAGGCCTTCCCGGGCGCGGAGGTCTGGGTGGCCGACGACGGCTCGAGCGACGCCACCGCCGAGATCGCCCGGCACGCCGGTGCGCGGGTCGTGCGCAGCCCGCGGGTGATCGGCAAGGGCGCCGCCGTCACCCGTGCCGCCCGAGAGGCCTTGCGCCAGGCCCGGGCGACCACGGGCGACCCCGACGATCGATCGATATTCGTTCTCTGCGACGGCGACCTCGGGGACTCCGCGCGCGAGCTGGGTCCGCTCGCCGACGCAGTCGGGCGTGGGCAGGCGGACGTCGCGGTCGCCGCCTTCGCCAGGCGCGTCGGTGGCGGCGTCGGGCTCGCGCTCGCCTTCGCCCGCTGGGCGATCCGCCGGCGCTGCGGCCTGGAGACGACGGCGCCCCTGTCCGGACAGCGAGCGCTGCGCGGGCGCGCGCTGCAGGACGTGCTGCCGTTCGCCCACGGCTTCGGCATGGAGATCGGGATGACCATCGACGCCGTCCGCGCCGGCCATCGCGTGATCGAGATCGAGCTCGACCTCGCCCATCGCGCCACCGGCCGCACGCTCGCCGGGTTCGTCCATCGCGGACGCCAGCTCGTGGACTTCGTGCGGGTCTACCTGGACCGACGGTAGGCCCGCGCGACGCGCGCGCGTAACCTTGCGCGGCCCGGGAGGTAGAGCGTTTGCATGAGCGATCTCGCCCCCATGCGCGAGCAGGTCTACACCGACCCCCGGCCGAAGGAGCACTTCGACCGGTTCCACGCGCGCTCGCGCGCGCGCGAACCGGACTGGGCGTATGAGCTGACGCGGGTGCTCACCTCGCTGTACGCGTACACGTTCCTGCGCGCCCGGGCGATCTCGGTGGAGAAGGTGCCCGGCAGGGGAGCGGTGATCCTCGCCCCCAACCACTTCTCGTTCATGGACCACTTCCTGATGGGCTGCTACATCCGCCGCAAGGTTCGCTTCATGGCCAAGTCGCAGCTGTTCAAACGACCGATGCAGTTCATCTACAGCCACGGCGGCGTCTTCCCGGTGCGCCGCGGGGTGCGCGACGAGGAGACGTTCATCACCGCCAGGGGGATCCTCGACCGGGGCGGAGCGATCACGATGTACTGCGAGGGCGGTCGCTCGCGCACCGGCAAGGTCTCCGAGCAGGCCAAGCGGGGGATCGGGCGCCTGGCGCTGGAGACCGGCGCGCCGGTCGTGCCGATCGCCATCTACGGCTCCTCGCACATACGCAACTGGAAGCGCCTGCAGTTCCCCAAGGTGACCATCATGTATGGAGACGCCATTCGCTGGGAGCCGATCGAGAACTCCACGCGCGAGCAGCAGCAGGCGGTGGCCGACCAGGTGCTCGCCGAGATCCGCAGCCTGTACGCGGGCCTCGAACAGCACGGCCGCAAGGGGATCCTCAGGCGCCTGCGCGAGCAGCGTCGAGCGGAACGGCGAACCCCCAAGGGGGCAGCCGTCGCCTGAGCGCGGGCGCGACGTCGGGCTCGTCGCCTAGGGTTGCGCGCGCAGTCACGATCGCGACGGCTTGGAGGAAGCGTGCAAGCTCGAATTGACGTAGGCGCGGTGATTCGCCGGGTGTTCGACATCTACGTCGACCAGGCGTCCGTCCTGATACCGGCGGCGGCGGTGGTGTTCGTGTTCACTGGAATCATCTCCGCGCTGCTCGTCGCCGCCAGCCCCGCACTCGCGCTGGTCGCGGTCATCATCGACCTTGTGGCGACCACCCTCTTCACGGGCATGGTCGTCGAGCTGGTCGCCGACGTCCAGGACGGCCGGCGCGACGCGAGCCCCGGTCAGCTGCTGCGGGCCGTGACGCCGGTGCTCGGTCAGCTCATCCTGGTGGGCATCGTCGCGGGCATCGGGATCGTGGTCGGCTTCATCCTGATCATCGTTCCCGGCCTGATCCTGATCACGATCTGGTCGGTGGCAGCCCCGGTCGTCGTGCTCGAGCACCCCGGCGTGTTCGCGGCGCTGAGGCGCAGCCGCGAGCTCGTGCGCGGCAACGGCTGGCAGGTGTTCGGCGTGATCCTCGTGCTGTACATAGGCGTCGCCGTGGTCGCGTTGATCATCGAGGGAGCGGCCGAATCGGCCGGCTCCGGCGCGGGCATCGTGGTCAGGGTGGTCGTCGGCGTGCTCACAGCCCCCCTGGCGGCCCTCGCGGCCTCTGTCCTCTACTTCGAGCTCCGCGGGGCCTCCGCGCCCGTGTCCTCCCCCGCCGAGGCGACCCCTCCCGATCCCTTCGGCTCGGCCTGACCCCTGGCGCCGCGCACGCGACACTACGCTGCTCCCCGGCGCCATGTCCACGATCGACGTATCCGAGCTGCTGCGCCCGGGCCTGCTGCAGGGGGTGTCGATCGTGCTCGCTGGCGCGCCCGCGGCCGTGGAGGCAGGCGAGTCGCCGGGGGCGGCCGTCCGCGCGGCGTGCGCCGAGCTGGGAGCGCGCGTGTCCGAATGCCAGCCGGCCTGCGATGGGTCGCTCGAGCTCGAGGAGGAGGTGCTGGAGGACGCGGTGGACCGCGTGCTCGCCGACGTCGGCAGCGTCGAGCTGCTGGCGGTCGACGGCGCGAGCCTGTTCGCGCAGGCGGCGGCCGGCGGTGGGCCCGAGGGCGCGCGGGCGGCGCTCCGCGCGTGCCTCGATGCGAGCTGGAACGTCACGCGCGCCGTCGCCAACCGCGCCTTCCTGCCCGGCGGGCGCGGGGGGCGAATCGTCTACCTGGCGCCCTCTCCCGATGCCGGCGAGCACGCCGACGCCGCGCGCGCCGGCCTGGAGAACCTGGCGCGCACGCTCTCGATCGAGTGGGCTCGCCACGGCATCACGGCCGTGACGATCGCTGCCGCCAGCGGTGCGCAGGCCGGTGAGGTGGCCGCGCTCACGGCCTACCTCGCGTCGCGCGCCGGCGCCTACTTCTCAGGGTGCCTGTTGGATCTCAGGGGTCCCGCCGGGGAATAGCCCCGCTCGCCTCAGCCGCTCATCCCGCCGAACATGCCGCCGGTGATGTGGAGGGTCTGGCCGTGCACGTAGTTGGACCAGGGCGAGCACAGGAAGAACACGCCTCCGGCGGCCTCCTCGGGCGTGGCGGGCCGGCCGAGCGGGATCAGCACGGAGGCCATCTGGCGCATCTGCTCGGGGATGCCGAGCTGGATCTTCTCGCCGTCCTTCTCCATCGTGTTCTCGTCGACCTTGGCCTGGGTGAGGCGCGTGTCGATGAAGCCGAAGGCGACGGCGTTGACGTTGACTTTGAACTGGCCCCACTCCTTGGCGACCGTTTTCGTCAGGCCCACAACGGCGGCCTTGGCGGAGGAGTAGTTGGCCTGGCCGGCGTTGCCGAACGTTCCCGAGGTGGAGGACACGTTGACGATCTTGCGGAAGACCTCGCGGCCTTCCTCGCGCTCCTTCTTGGCGGGCTCGCGCAGGTGCGGCGCGGCCGCGCGGATCACGCGGAAGGGCACGACCGTGTGGATGTCGAGCATCGCCTGGAAATGCTCGTCGGACATCTTGTGGACGGGCGCGTCGAGCGTGTAGCCGGCGTTGTTGACGATGATGTCGATCTTGCCGAACGAGTCGATGGCCTTCTGCACGAGCTCCTCGGGCGCGCCCGGCTTGGTCAGATCGCCTGCGAACACGGCGGTCTCGCCGGCGATCTCCCCGGCCGCCTGCTCGGCGACGTCGCCGTCGAGGTCGTTGATGAGAACCTGAGCGCCCTGCGCGACGAGCAGCTCGGCGGTGGCGCGTCCGATTCCGCGTGCCGAGCCCGTGACGATCGCCGACTTGCCGTCGAGTACTCCCATAGTTTTCAGCGTCTCCTTGTCGTGGTGGGGACCGGAAGTTATATACGGCCGGCCTCGACGGCCACGCGCGTGACCGGCGCCGAATTGGCTCAGCCGCGGATGATGACGCCGAAGTCCTGCGTGTAGATGGCGCCGGGCTGCCCGTGGGCGAGCGAGGTGGGCGGATGCGAGGAGACGCCGATCCCGGTTTCGCGGTAGCGGGCGTCGAGGATGTTGGCGCGGTGTCCGGGCGAGGCCATCCAGGCGGCGACGATCGCGCGGGGCGTCGCCAGGTAGAGCGTCCCCCAGGCGATGTTCTCGCCGACTTCGTAGCCGGCCCGCGAGCTGGAGATGTAGCCGACGGCGCGCATCCGCGCAAGCGGCGTCTGACCCTGGGGGCCGACGTGTTCGAAGTAGTCGCCGACGGCCATGCTGGTGGTGTGCGCCTGGGCGGCCCGCGCGAGTCGCGCGTTCGGCCGCAGGGGACGCTCGCCGTGGGTGACGCGTTCGCGGTTGACCAGGCACAGGGTGGCGGCCCGGATGAGAGTGAGGTTCTGCCTGGTGGGCGTCAGCCGGGCATGTGGGCACGCACGCCCACGCGCGGCGCTGTGGACGCGGCTCTGCGCGCCAAGCGCGGATGAGCCTCCGGCGCATACGGCGACGGTGAGGGCGGCGGCGAGCGCCAAGCGGCGAAGACGTGGGGCGGCCACGTCGGACGCATCGGACCGTCAGGCCAGGGCCCTTAGCGGTGCAAGAGAGCTCTGGACGGATGTTCGATCGCGGCGCTACAGGGCGGGCGGGGCTTCCAATATGCGCCCGAGGATCTCGCGCATGATCTCGTCGCTGCCGCCGCCGATGGGGCCGAGGCGCGCGTCGCGGGCGGCGCGCTCGACCCAGTACTCGCGCATGTAGCCGGCGCCTCCGTGGATCTGCAGGCAGGCATCCATGAGCTCGAAGCAGGCGCGCTGCGTGAGCAGCTTGGCCATGGTGACCTCGCGCAGCGGCTCCTCGCCGGCGATGAAGCGCCGGAGCGCGTCGTAGGTGACGCAGCGGCAGCTGTAGACGGAGGCGGCGAGGTCGGCGAGCTTGTGGCGGATGGCCTGGTGGCCGGTCAGCGGGCGCCCGAACGCGTGGCGCTGGCGGGCGAACTCGGCGGTGCGCTCCCAGGCGAGCTGCATCGCGCCGACGGCGCCGAGCGCCATCGCCAGGCGCTCCCACTGGAAGTTGGCCATGATCAGCTTGAAGCCCTCGTTGAGCTCGCCGAGCAGGTTCTCCTCTGCCACGAACACGTCCTGGAAGCTGACGGTGGCGGTGTCGGAGGCGTGCCATCCGAGCTTGTCGAGCTTGGACGAGCTGACTCCCTGGCCGCGGTCGACGATCAGGAAGGAGATTCCGTGGTGGCCGCCCTCGGCGCTGGTCTTGACGGCGGTGACGATGAAGTGCGCGCGCACGCCGTTGGTGATGTAGGTCTTCTCGCCGTTGAGGACCCAGCCTCCGTCGACGCGCTCGGCGCGCGTGGCGATGGCGGCGACGTCCGAGCCGGCGCCCGGCTCGGTGATGCCCAGCGCGCCGATCTTCTCGCCGCGGATCGCCGGCACCAGGTAGCGCTGCTTCTGCTCCTCGGTGCCGAACTTCCAGATGGGGGGCGTGGCGATGTTGACGTGCGCGCCGATCCCGGCCGCTGTGCCCCCGGAGCCGGTGCGGGCCATCTCCTCGCACAGCACGGCCTCGTGCAGGTAGTCGCCACCCTGGCCGCCGTACTCCTCGGGGTACTTCAGCCCGAGCAGACCCTGGGCGGCGAGCTTGGGAAAGACCTCATCGGGGAACCAGCGCTCCTCCTCCCACTGCTGGGCGTGCGGCGTGAGCTCGCGTTCGATGAAGCCGCGTGCGGACTGTCGCAGCTGCTCGTGCTCGTCGGAGAAGGGCGGTGTGGAGCTCAAGGCCGCCGCTCAGCGTATTGGTAATCTGATGGTATGCGAGTTGCCATCGACGCGGTGGGGCGTGTCGTGATCCCCAAGCCCATGCGCGACGCGCTCGGCATCGACGGGCCGACTGAGCTGGAGCTGAGCGAGATGGACGGGCGGCTGGAGCTGAGCGTGCCGTACGCCAACGCTCGCGTGGAGGAGCGCGACGGCTTGTCCGTCATCGTCATCGAGCCCGAGCCACCTCCACTCGACCAGGCCGCGGTTCGTTCGGTGCTCGAGAGCGTCAGGAAGTGATCGCGCTGGATGCGAGCGCGGTGATCGCCGCGCTCTCCAGGTGGCATCCCGCTCACGAGGACTCGCGGGCCGCGATGGCGAGCGACGAGCGGGTGCTTGCCTCGCACACGGCCTTCGAGACGGTGGCCGTGCTCAGTCGCCTGCCAGAGGGGTATCGAACGGCTCCGGCGATCGCCTTCCAGGCACTGGAGCGTATCTTCTCGCGGCCCTGGCTGACACTGGACGGCGAGGCCGCTCGCGCCTGTCTGAGCCGAGCGACGGCTGCGGGGGTGCGTGGCGGCGCCCTCTACGACGCGCTGATCGCCGCGACGGCTGTCAAGCACGGCGCGACTCTGCTCAGCGCCGACCGTCGCGCAAGCGACGCCTATCAGGCAATGGGCGCGAACGTCACATATCTGGCGGCGTGAGCTCATGGCGAGGCCGTCCCGTCACGGAGATGACGAACGGGGATCGGACTACAACCCGTATGAGCGCCCGATGACCTCGAGCATGATCTCGTCGGTGCCGGCGCCGATGCGGTTCAGGCGCATGTCGCGCCAGACGCGCTCGACGTTGTACTCCTTCATGTAGCCGGCGCCGCCGTGGATCTGGATGCACTCGTCGGCGACTTCGCAGGCGACGCGGGAGGCGTAGAGCTTGGCCATGGAGATCTCGCGCACGGGGTACTCGCCGTTGGCGAAGCGCCAGGCGGTCACGTAGACGAGCTGGCGGGCGGCCTCGAGTTTGGTCGCCATCTCGGCGAACTTGTGGCGGATGACCTGGAAGTGGCCGATGGCTTTGCCGAACGCTTCGCGCTCCTTCGCGTATTCGAGCGTTCGTTCGAAGCATTTCTGGGCACCGGCGACGCTGCCGGCGGCGCCGATCATGCGCTCGCCCTGGAGCTCCCACATGATGTGGTAGAAGCCCTTGCCCTCCTGGCCGAGCATCGCCGAGGCGGGCACGCGCACGTCCTGGAAGGCGAGCAGGGCGGTGTCGGAGGCGTGCATGCCCATCTTTTTGAGCTTCTTCTCGCGGATCACGCCGGGCGCGTCCATGGGGACGAGGAACAGGCTGAAGCCGTCGTAGCCGGCGTCGGGGTCGGTCTTGGTGACGAGCACGATCACGTCGGCGCGGTGGCCGTTGGTGATGTAGGTCTTGGAGCCGTTGATGACATAGTCCTCGCCGTCGCGGACCGCCCGCGTCTTGATGCCTTTGACATCCGAGCCGGCATCGGGCTCGGTGATGCCGAGGCAGAGGATCTTCTCGCCCTTGATGGCGGGCACGACCCACTCCTGCTTCTGCTCCTCGGTGCCGAACGCGAGGATCGGCGGCATCGCCATGTCGGTCTGCACGGCGATGCCCATCGCGAGGCCGCCGCAGTTGGCATTCGAGATCGCCTCGCCCAGGACCATCGCGCTGAAATAGTCGCCGCCCTGCCCGCCGTAGGCCTCGGGCTTGTCCAGGCCGAGGAAGCCGAGCTCGCCCATGCGCCGGAAGACCCAGTCGGGGAAGGTCGTCTCCTCCCACTCCTCGGCGTGGGGGGCGAGCTCTTTGATGGCGAACTTGCTGATCGACTCGCGCAGCTGTTCGTGCTCGTCGGTGAAGATGAAGTGCTTGCGAGCGGTCTTGAAGTCGGGCTTCAGCACGCTCTCGGCGGTGGCGGCCATGGGGGGTTCGGTCTCCTTGCTCGGGTGTGTGGCCGGTCGGTCGAGCGGGATCGACCGGGCTGTCTGAGGACGCTAACGCAGCGCGCCTCGAAAGTAAACAGTAGAGCTGCTTACTTTTCGCAGGGATGTGGACGCGCCGGGCGCTGCGGGCGGGCCCTGCGCGCTGGCGGCTGTGTCGCGACACCACGTCTCGGCGGCCGAAAATGCCGTATGCCAGAATGCGCGACGGCCAGGTCCGCGAGGGCGACTGCGAAGGGGTGAGGCAGCTTGGGAGTGGTGTGGAGGCTGGCCGGACCGAAAGGGAGGGGGGGTGCCCTCCTCGCAATGATGGCGGCGCTCCCGTGCGAGGCCACCCCGGTCCGCGCGGCGGCGCCACTTCCGCCAGATCTGGTGGCGCTCGAGCAACAGATGGCGCGCGGTCCCGTGCCGTCGGCTCGCTCACATCAAGAGCAGCGCTCCTCGCTCGGAAGCCTCGCCGCTGTGATGGGGAGGCTGCTCGCGGCGCGTGGCAAGGTGCTCTCGCCGCGCTACGCCCACAACCCGCACAAGGGCACGGCAGTGAGACGGTCGCCAAAGCTGAGGGCTTGCTTCCCGGTGTAGAGCACGACACCTGCCTTGAAGCCGGAGCCGAGCTTGTCGCGCAGATGGCGAAGTCCCGCGAAGTCTCCAGGTCGAACGCCAGCGGCTATCTTGATCTCGACTCCGGCGACCTCGCCGCTGGCCAGCTCTAGGACGACATCGACCTCGCGTTGTTGCTTGTCGCGATAGTGAAAGAGCGCGGCAAAGCTCTCAGCCCAGTCACACTGCCGAGCCAACTCCATCGCCGCGAATGTCTCGAAGATCGAGCCTGCGGGGGTCGGGCTCCGGACGATCCCGTCGGCGTTGACGTTGGTCAAGTGCGTGAGCAGCCCGGTGTCGGTCATGTAGATCTTCGGAGTCTTCACCTGGCGGCTGCCGAGGTTGACATGCCACGGCTGCAGGCGCGATACGAGAAAGAGGTCTTCCAGTATGCGGATCTGCGCCGACACGGTCTTGTGGTCCACGCCGAGCTCGCCGGCGATCGCGCGCGAGCTTAGAAGGGTGGCCGAGCGGGCCGCGACGATCCGCAGAAGCCGCTCGACGTTTTCTATGTTCCGCACGTTCGCGACATCCTGGAGGTCGCGGCCGAGCATGCTCGACATGTAGCTCGAGAAGAAGCGCGCGCGGCCCCGTCCGGTTCGGTCCTGGGCGTCCGGAAAGCCACCGGCGACGATGCGCGCGGCGTACGCCCCGCGTCCCACCTCCGCATCCTCGACGTGCGGGGCTTCGCCGGCGAACAGTCGATCGATGAAGCTCTCGCGCCGGCCGATCAGCTCGCCCTGCGAGAAGGGCCAGAGGCGGACGTAGTCCACTCGCCCGGGCAGCGCGTCGGCGATTGTCGGGAGGGTGAGGAGGTTGGCTGAGCCTGCGAGCAGGAACTGACCACGCTCGTTGTTCGTGTCGACGCGCTCCTTGATCGCCAGCATCAGATCGGGCGCGCGCTGAACCTCGTCGATCACCGCGGAGTCCGATATGCCGGCGATGAATCCGGTCGGGTCCTCGAGCGCCGAACGGCGAGTGGCCTCGTCATCGAGGGTCAGGTACAGCGCCGGGTGCTCGCGCTCGGCGATCGCGCGGGCGAGGGTGCTCTTGCCGGCCTGACGCGGTCCCAGCATGCACACAGCTCTCGCTTCGCTGAGGGCCTCGACGACCGTCGGTCGGATATGGCGGTCGATGAATGGATTGGGCATCTACGGAGGGTATCGCCGTGGCCGGACAAATGGGGAAGAGGCATTCGGGCAGATGGGGAGTATTAGTGGGGCAGATGGGGAGTGGATGTGGTGTGGAAGCGCCGCTGACGTGCACCCAGACCGCGTCCAGGGCCGCGGCTACGACGAGCACCTCCCTGCGGCAGCGCTGGCGAAAGTAAACAGTAGAGCTGCTTACTTCCCGCCAGCGGCACTATCGGGGTAGGATGCGCCGGTGGCCGCCGATACAGTCCTCTACGACGTCGCCGAGAACGGCGTGGCGACGATCACGCTGAACGACCCGGACACGCGCAACGCGCTCTCGCCGGAGTTCCTGGGCGGCCTGATCGCGGCCCTCGAGCGCGCCCGCGACGAGCCGGACGTGCGCTGCGTGGTCCTGTGCTCCTCGCACGAGAAGACGTTCTCCTCGGGCGCCAACCTGAGCGGCTTCGCAGGCGAGACCTCGCTCGTGGAGAAGCACTTCGGCTCCGAGCGCTTCGTGGGCCTGTTCAAGCTGATCGGCGAGCTCGGCAAGCCGACGCTGTGCGCGGTGCGCGGCCACGTGCTGGCGGGGGCGCTCGGGATCGCGCTGGCGTGCGATCTGATCATCGCGTCCGAGCAGGCGACGTTCGCGACGCCGGAGATCAACGTGGGGACGTTCCCGTTCATGATCATGGCGCTCATCTACCGCAACGTCCCGCGCAAGAAGGCCAACGAGCTGCTGCTGCTGGGCGAGCGCTGGGGTGCCCGGGAGGCGCTGGCGGCGGGCATCGTCAACAGGGTCGTGCCGGCGGAGGAGTTCGAGCAGGCGGTTGCCGAGTGGGCGGGCAAGCTCGCGTCGAAGTCGCCGGTGATCATGCGCCTGGGCAAGCAGGCGATGCGCCGCCAGCTGGACATGCCGCTGGACGACGCCCTCGACTACCTGCGCGCGCAGCTCACTCTGGCGCTGTCCACCGAGGACATCGTCGAGGGCGTCACCGCGTTCTTCGAGAAGCGCGAGCCGCAGTGGAAGGGCCGCTGATGGCCGCCCGCAAGACCCCGACCAAGACCGCCGGCGCGACCAAGACCGCTGGCGCGGCGAAGACCGCTGGCGCGACCACGACCGCCGGTGCGACCACGACCGCGACGCCCTCCCTGCTGCGCCCGCTGGCGGAGGACCTGCAGGAGCGCCGCGCGCGGATCAGGCTGGGCGGCGGCGAGGAGAAGATCGCGCAGCAGCACGCCCGCGAGAAGCTGACCGCGCGCGAGCGCATCGCGCTGCTGATCGACGCTGGCACGTTCGTGGAGCTGGGGATCCACGGCACGCCGCACTCCTCCCAGCGGGCGATGGACGGCGTGGAGGCGCCGGCCGACGGCGTGATCACCGGCTACGGCAAGGTCGACGGTCGCCTGACTGCGGTGTGCGCGTACGACTTCACGGTGATGGCCGGCTCGATGGGGATGACGGGCGAGTTCAAGGTCACGCGTCTGCGCGAGCTGGCGCTGCGGGAGCGCATCCCGTTCGTGTGGCTGCTGGACTCGGCGGGCGCGCGCGTGCAGGAGGCCGCCGGAGCCATGTTCGCTGGCTCGGGGCACCTGTTCCGCGAGGAGGTGGTGATGAGCGGCGTCATCCCCCAGATCGCCGCCCTGATGGGTCCGTGCGCGGCCGGCACCGCGTACATCCCCGGCCTGGCGGACTTCGTGCCGATGGTCAAGGGTCGCGGCTCGATGGCGCTCGCCGGGCCGCACCTGGTGCGCGCGGCCGTCGGTGAGGACGTCACCCAGGAGGAACTGGGCGGCTCGCGCGTGCACTGCCGCTCCTCGGGCGTCGGCGACATGGAGGTCGCCGACGACGAGCAGTGCATCGAGCGGATCAAGCAGTACCTGTCCTACATGCCCCAGAACTGCGAAGACAGGCCGCCGCTGCGGCCGGTCAGCGACCCGATCGACCGGCGCGAGGAGGAGCTGCTCGACGTGCTGCCGGAGTCCAACCGCAAGCCGTATGACATGTACGAGGTGATCCGCCGGATCGTCGACGACGGCGAGTACTTCGACATGAAGGGGCAGTGGGCGAAGACGATCATCACGTGCTTCGCGCGCTTCGGCGGGCGCCCGGCGGGGATCGTGGCCAACCAGCCCAAGCAGCTGGGCGGCATCCTCGACAACGACTCGGCGGACAAGGCGGCGCGCTTCGTGAACCTGTGCAACGCGTTCGCGATCCCGCTGGTGTTCATCCAGGACGTGCCGGGCTTCATGGTCGGCACGAAGGTGGAGGCCGAAGGCATCATCCGCCACGGCGCCAAGATGCTGTACGCGGTGGCCAACGCGACCGTGCCGAAGATCACGGTGATCACGCGCAAGGCCTACGGCGCGGGCTACTACGTGATGAACGGCCGCGCGTACGAGCCGGACCTGATCGTCGCGTGGCCGAGCGCGGAGATCAGCGTGATGGGCGCCGAGGGCGTCGTCGAGATCGCCTTCCGCAAACAGGTCGACGCGGCCGAGGACCCGCAGGCCAAGAAGGCGGAGCTGATCGAGGGCTTCCGCAAGATCTTCGACGTGTACATCGCCGCCGGCAACGACCTGATCGACGACGTGATCGACCCGCGCGAGACGCGCGAGACGATCTGCAGGGCGCTGGAGATGTCGGCGGGCAAGAAGATCGAGCGGCCGTGGAAGCGACACGGGGTGGTGCCGGTATGAGCCTCGAGGACCCGGTCGTGATCACGTGCTCGATCTCGGGGGCGATCGCCAACCGCGAGCAGTGCCCGGCGATCCCGTACACGCCGGGCGAGTACGCGGCCGAGGCGCGGCGGATCGTCGACGAGGGCGGCGTGATGATCCACATCCACGCGCGCAAACCGGACGGCACGCCGAGCTATGAGATCGAGGATTTCCGCGCGATCGCCGACGCGATCCGCGCGGAGGTGGGCGACGCGGTGATCGTGAACTTCTCGACGGGGACGATCGGCATACCGGTCGCGAAGCGTGTGGAATACCTGCGCGCGTGCCGTCCGGAGGTGGCGGCGCTGAACATGGGCTCGATGAACTACGCCAAGTACTCGCGCTCGCGCAGGCAGTTCGTGTTCAACATGGTCTTCGCCAACCCGTTTGAGGAGATCATCGAGCTGCTGGAGGCGATGAACGAGCTGGGCATAAAACCCGAGCACGAGTGCTTCGACGTCGGCCACGTCGGCAGCCTCGCGCCGCTGATCGACATGGGCGTGCTGAGGACGCCGCTGCACGTCGACTGCGTGATGGGCGTCGTCGGGGGCATCCCGCCGAGCGCGCGCAACCTGGCGGCGATGGTCGAGAACATCCCCGGCGTCGCCGACGGCTCCGCACCCCCGCACTGGGGCGTGATCGGGATCTCCCGCGACCAGTGGATGCTCGTGGCCGCCGCGCTCACCCTCGGCGGCTCGATCAGGGTGGGGCTGGAGGACAACCTGTACCTGCCGGACGGCCGGATGGCGCGCTCCAACGGCGAGCTGATCGCGAAGGCCAGGCAGATGACCGAGGACATGGGCCGCCGCCCGGCGAGCGTCCAGGAGGCCCGCGCGCTGCTGGCGATCCCCCCGCGCGAGGGGAGCGTGGCGTGAGGATCTCTTTTAGAGGCGGCCTACCGGCCGCGGGGTGCGTGCGCGCGGCGGTGCCGCGGTGAGCCTCCCCCTGCAGGGCATCCGCGTGCTCGACCTCTCCCGCCTGCTGCCCGGCGGCTTCTGCTCGCTGCTGCTGGCGGACTTCGGCGCGGACGTGCTGAAGGTCGAGGACACGGGCATGGGCGACTACATCCGCTGGTCGCCGCCCTACTACGACGGCGCGCACGAGAGCGCCAGGTCGGCGCTGTTCCTGTCGCTGAACCGCAACAAGCGCTCGATCCGCCTGGACCTCAAGCACGAGCGCGGGCGCGAGGCGCTGCTGGCGCTGGCGCGCGAATACGACGTCGTGCTCGAGTCCTTCCGCCCGGGCGTGCTCGAGCGCCTGGGCGTGGGCTACGAGCGCATGCGCGAGGAGAACCCGGCGATCGTGTACTGCGCGATCAGCGGCTACGGCCAGGACGGCCCCAAGCGCGACGCCTCCGGGCACGACATGAACTACCTCGGCCTGGTCGGCCTGCTCGGCCTGACCGGCGAGCGCGGCGGCGAGCCGGTGCAGGCGGCGGGTCAGATCGCCGACATCGGCGGCGGCGCGCTGATGGCGGCGTTCGGGATCATGGCCGCGCTGCGCGAGCGCGACGGCTGTTCGAGCCGGCCGGGCTCCGGCGAAGGGCAGCTGGTCGACGTGTCGATGGCCGACGGCGCGCTGTCGTGGCTGGCGCTGGTCGCCGCGGCGCACTTCGCCGACGGGGCGCTCCCGCGCCGCGGCGATCTGCCGCTGGCGGGATCGCTGATCTGCTACCGCCCGTACGAGTGCGCCGACGGCTGGGTGTCGCTGGGCGCGCTCGAGCCGAAGTTCTGGCAGGCGTGGTGCCGGGGCGTCGGGCGCGAGGAGCTCGTGGGCAGGCAGTTCGAGCATCCCGGCTCGGAGGCGCACGCGCAGGTGCGGGAGATCTTCAAGGGGCGCACGCGGGCCGAATGGGAGGCGTTCGCGCGCGAGCACGACTGCTGTCTGGAGCCGGTCCTGGAGCTCGACGAGGCGCTGTCGTCGGAGCTCGTGCGCGAGCGGGGGATGGTGGTCGAGCTCGAGCAGCCGGGGGCCGAGCGGAGCGTCCGTCAGCTCGGCGTCCCGGTCAAGCTGGGACGCACTCCCGGCCAGCACGCGCGGCTGCCCGGGCCGGCGCTGGGCGAGCACACCGAGGAGGTGCTGCTCGCGGCCGGCTACTCACAGGCGCAGGTGGCCGAGCTGCTGGCGTCGGGCGCGGCCGCCGGCCCGGCGCAGTCGAGGAATGGATCCCCACCCGCCCCCGCGTTCCGAGCATGAGTCCGAGCGCGAGCCGATGAGCGCCGCCGCCTCCCCCGCCGGCGATTCCTCGCTGCCGCGCCCGCTGCTGAAGATGAGCGAGCTGGCCGAGCGCTCGGGCGTGAGCCCGGGCACGATCCGCTACTACCTGCGCGAGGGGCTGCTCGGCGGTGGGGAGGACATCGTCAGGACAGCCGCAACATGGCCTACTACCCGCCGGAGTACGTGCAGCGGATCGAGCTGATCAAGCGCCTGCAGGAGGAGCGGTTCATGCCGCTGCGCGTGATCAGGGGTGCGCTGGAGGAGGACCCCGAGCGCGTGCGCGCGCTGATCGAGCTCGAGGACCGCATCCTCGAGCGCGCGCTGGTCAGCGCCGAGGACCGCAGCCGCGTGTCGCGCAAGCTGGTACAGGAGCGCTACCGCGTGCCGCGCAACGTCCTTGCGCGTCTGGCCGACATCGGCGTGCTCACCCCAAACCAGCGCGGCTACGACCGCGACGACGTGAAGATCATCGAGGCGATCGCGAGCTTCCGGGCGGGCGGCTACGAGGAGGCGCTGGGCTTCACCGTGTACGACACGCTGCGCTACCGCAAGGCGCTGGAGCCGCTCGTGGAGGAGGAGGTGCGCGCGCTGCTGGACCGGCTCGCCGGGCGAGGTCGAGGTCGAGCGGGCGATGGAGATCGTCGCCGCCGGCGTCGAGCCGCTGCGGGAGCTGATCGGGGCGATGCACTCCAAGCTGCTGCTCGCCGCGCTGCGCCGCCAGCGGGCGGCCGCGCCCGCGCCGGGCGTTATGCTTCGAGATGTTGACTGACCAGTCAATCTATTCTGCGATCAAGCTGCCTCGGAGTCTGCGGGGGCGGTGTCCGCGTGGGGGAATGCGCTTTTGAGGGTCGCGGCAGTCCAGCTCAACTCCACCGCCGATCAGGTCGCGAACATGGCTGTCGCCGATCGCCTCACCCGCGCGGCGGCGGCTGACGGCGCGAAGCTGATCGTCCTGCCCGAGAAGTGGACGGCGATGGGCTCCGCGCAGGAGCTGCGCGCGGCGGCCGAGACGCTCGACGGCGCGGCGATCGGGTGGGCGCGCGCGATCGCGCGCGAGCTCGGCGTCGATCTCGTGGCGGGCTCGATCCTCGAGCGCCTTCCCGGCCAGCCCAAGCTCGCCAACACCTCCGTGCACGTGGACCCGCACGGCGAGGTCAGGGCGGTGTATCGCAAGGTGCACATGTTCGACGTCGAGGTCGGCGGGCGCACATACAGCGAGTCCGAGCTGGAGCAGCCGGGCGAGGAGATCGTGCTCTCGCAGACCGCCGACGGCGTCGAGCTGGGGCTGTCGATCTGCTACGACCTGCGCTTCCCCGAGCTCTACCGGATCCTGGCCGTGCGCGGCGCGCGCGTCATCGCGCTGCCGGCGGCGTTCACGCTGGCGACCACGCGCGACCACTGGGAGACGCTCGTGCGGGCGCGCGCGATCGAGAACCAGGCGTTCGTGATCGCCGCCAACCAGGTCGGCCAGCATCCCGCCGGCCATCGGATGCCCAGCACTCCGGCGGGCGCTCGATGATCGTGGACCCGTGGGGGGTGGTGCTGGCGCAGGCGCCGGACAGCGAGGGCCACATCTCGCCGAGCTCGACCTCGAGCGCCAGCGCGAGATCCGCGCGCGCCTGCCCTCGCTCGCCAACCGCCGCCCGGCCGCCTACCGCTGGCCCGTCCCGTCGGGCGCGCAGGGCAGGGCCGCTCGACGAGCAGAGGTTGCCCTATGAGCGCCGGACGAGCCCCGGCCCCTCGCGCCAAGGCCGCGCCCGACAAGCGCCGGCTGATCCTGGACGCGGCGGTGCGCGTGTTCGCCCGCCAGGGCTTCCACGCCTGCCGGGTGTCGGACATCGCCGACGAGGCCGGCGTGGCCTACGGCCTCGTCTACCACTACTTCGCCTCCAAGGACGAGGTGCTCGACACGCTGTTCCTCGAGCGCTGGAACGTGATGCTCGAGCTGATCCGCGAAGTCGACGCGCGAGCCGATCCCGGTGCGGGAGAAGCTCGCAGCGATCGCGTCGTTCATCGTCGACAGCTACCGCCACGACCCGGACCTGATGAAGGTGATCATCGTCGAGGTGACGCGCGCGGCCAACTCCTTCGGCAGGACCCACATCGAGCAGATCCGCGCGGCCTACGAGCTGATCGGCGAGATCGTCGCCAAGGCGCAGGCGGAGGGCGTGTTCAAGCCGGAGATCGAAGCGCGCTTCGCCGCGATGGCCTTCTACGGCGCGATCGAGCAGCTGCTGACGGGCTGGATCTTCGGCCTGCTGCCGCAGGGCGAGGAGTACTTCGAGCGGGCCAAGTGGCTGGTGGTCGAGACGGTCTGCGGTGGCCTGGAGCAATAGACTGGCGCGATCGTGCAGAACGAGATGGTCAAGCGGCTGATGTGGTCGGGCCTGCTGGCGGGCGTGGGCGCGCTCGCGAGCATCCTCGCCGACCGCGTCGCCGCCAGCGTGTGGAGGCGCGTGTTCGACGAGGAGCCGCCGGAGTGAACGGGGAGGACCGACCGCCGCCCGGCGACGCTCGGCGCCGGCGCCGGCGCAGACGGTGGCGGGCCAGCGCGCGGACAGCCCCAGAACATCGCGACGGCGATCGCCGAGGTCTCCGAGCGCGCGACGCTGCTGGTCCGCGAGGAGATCGAGCTGGCCAAGGCGGAGATGGCCGAGAAGGCGACCAAGCTCGCCAAGGGCGCCGTCGTCGGGGTGGCCGCCGGGGTCTTCTTCCTGACCGCGCTGCTGTTCGCGCTGGTCGGGTGCGCGTGGCTGCTCTACTACTACCTGCCGATCGGCAACGACTTCACGTACTTCTGGGGCTTCTTCGCGATGGCCGTGATCCTGGTCGTGCTGGGCGTCCTCGCCGGCCTGATCGCCGCGAGGGTCGTCAAAAGGGGCTCCCCGCCGGTGCCGACCATGGCGATCGAGGAGGCGCGCAAGATCCGCGAGACCGTCGAGGCCCGGCGCCGGCCGCCGGCCAGTCCGGCGAGCAGAGCGCTCCGTACCCGGCCGCCGGCGCGGGGGGTGAGAGCTGATGGCCCAGCGCACGCCGGCCGAGATCCGCAGCTCGATCGAGGCCAACCGCATGGAGCTTGCGGTGTCGGTGGAGCGGCTGCGCGGCGAGGTGGCGCGTCTCACCGACTGGCGCGCGCACGTGGAGCGCCACCGGAGCGAGATGGTGGTCGGCGCGGCGGTCGTCGGGCTCGTGATCGGCGGGCGCATGCTGCGCCGCCGGCGCCGCCGCGGCTGATCTGAGCCCGCCCGCGCCGCGGCCGGCCGGCCGGCGGCTGCGCCGGCACCGATCAGGCCAGCAGCGCGCGCGGGAACGCGCCGACGCCGATCAGGCCCGGGCCGGTGTAGGTGCCGATCACCGGTCCGACCTCGGAGGTGAACACGGGCTCGGAGTCGAAGATCTCGCGGCAGCGGTCGATCAGCCGCTGGGACTGCTCGGGCGCCTGGATGTGCTGCACCACCCAGCCGTCGGAGCCGCTGTCGTGGAGCTCCTGCGCGTAGGCCGACCATGCGCTCGAACGCCCGCCCCGCGGTGCGCACCCGCTCGACCGGCACGATCTCGTACTCGAGCGAGAGGATCGGCTTGATCTTCAGCGTGCCGCCCAGCCAGGCCTGCGCCTTGCCGATGCGCCCGCCGCGCCTGCAGGTACTCGAGCGTGTCCAGGCAGAACCAGATCCTCAGCGCCTTGCGCGTCTCGCGCACGCGGGCGACGACGGCGTCCTTGCCGGCGCCCGCGCGCGCGGCGGCGCTCGCGGCGAGCACCAGCAGGCCCGTTCCGCCGCAGGCCGTTTCGCCGTCGATCACCTCCACGCGGTCGCCGAGGCCGCGCTCGGCGAGCAGCCCGTGCGCCTGGCGCGCCGCCTCGCAGGTGCCGGATATGCCGCCCGCCAGGTGGATCGAGACGACGTCCTGGCCCGCCTCGATCAGCGGCTCCCAGACGGCCAGGAAGTCGCCGATCGACGGCTGCGAGGTGCTCGGCAGTTCGGGGTCGCGGCGCAGGCGCTCGTAGAAGGCGTCGAAGCCGTCCATCTCCAGCTCGCGCTCGGGCTCGCCCCGCCAGCCCACGTACAGGCTGACCTGATGGATGCCCTCCTCGTCGGCGAGCGCGCGGGGAAGGTAGTGGGTGCTGTCGGTGGCGACCGCGACTGGGGGCATGCGGCGCGGGACGCTACAGCAATGCCTGCGCGAGCTCCCCCGACTCGTACATCTCGATGACGATGTCAGCAGCCCCCGATCAGCTCCCCGCCGACGAACAGCTGGGGGATGGTCGGCCAGTTCGAGAGCGCCGAGAGCTCCTGGCGGATGCGCGGGTCGGGCAGGACGTCGACCGCGGCGAAGGGCGCCTCGAGCGCCTGCAGCACCGCGACGGTGCGCGCGGAGAAGCCGCAGGCGGGAGCCTCGGGCGTGCCCTTCATGAACAGGATCACCTTGTGCTCCGCGATCGCCTGCGAGATCGCGTCGCGGATCGGGTTGGACTGCTCGCCGGGGAGGCGATCGAGTCGGGCTCGCCGGCGCTGGGACTGCGTCGGGCTCGCTGCCCATCATCGGAAGGGGATCTGGCTGGCTGGACATGGAGGGCTCCTGGCTGTCAGTTGGTGTGGATCTTCGACGGGGTCTGGGTCTTCAGCGCGAGGGCGTGGATCGCTCCGCCGATCTCCGCGCCGAAGACCTCGTAGACGAGGCGGTGCTGCTCGATCCGGCTGAGGCCGTCGAACGCCGGGGCGGTGACGGTCGCGCGGAAGTGGTCGCCGCCGCCGGTGTAGTCCTCGACCTCGGCGTGCGCCCCCGGGATGGCGGTCTCGATGCGCTGCTTTATGTCCTCGGGAGAGGGCATCCGCCTCAAGGGTAGAAGGTCTCGGCGCACGCGCGAGGGCGAGGGCGGACGACCGCTATACTTTGGAAAGTCTTGGAGCGTCAGTCCACAGGAGCGAAGCCATGATCGAGATCACCGACAGGGGCGCCGAGAAGGTGCACGAGTTCCTCGCCTCCCAGCAGGCGGACGTCAGCGTGGCGGGCCTGCGCGTGGGCGTGCGCGGCGGAGGCTGCTCGGGCTTCCAGTACCAGCTGGCCTTCGACGAGCAGCGCGAGAGCGACGTCGTGTTCGAGAGCCACGGCTTGAAGCTGCTCGTGGACGGCGAGAGCCTGCAGTTCGTGCGCGGCTCGACGATCGACTACGAGGAGAGCCTGCAGGGCGCGGGCTTCAAGGTGAACAACCCCAACGTCGTGGCCGCCTGCGGCTGCGGCTCCTCCTTCCGCGTCGCCGAGGAGGAGCAGGTCTCGGCGGTCTGAGGCTCCCGGCGCGTCTGCGCGGGATCGCGTGGAGAGCGCACATAGGCTGCCGTCACCGTGGCGATCCTGCCCCAAGCGCTTCGTCGCCTGACGCCGACGCGCCTGCGCGACGACGTGCGCCTGCGCGCGCTGGCGGTCGGGCTCGGGCTGATCCCGCCGCGCACGATGCACTCGCAGGAGGACGCCCGGGTGCTGCTCGACGCCGCCCGCGGCGCTCGGCGGGTGGTCGAGATCGGCGTCTACGAGGGCGCCTCCGCGCTGGCGCTGTGCGACGCGCTGGCGCCCGGGGCCGAGCTGCATCTGATCGACCCCTTCGGCTCGCACCCGGATGCGCTGCCGCGTGGCTGGGGGGCGAGCGAGTGGGCCACCCGGCGCGCGGTCGCGCGCGCCGTGCGCGCTCGCGGGAGGCAGGCTCCGCGCGTGCGCTGGCACGTGGCCTTCTCGCACGAGGTGGCCTCCCGCTGGGAGGGGGAGGTGGACCTGGTGTTCATCGACGGCGACCACTCCGAGGCGGGGTGCGAGCTCGACTGGTCCTCATGGCAGCGCTTCCTGGCCCTCGGCGGGCGCGTGGTCTTCCACGACGCCCGCGCCGGCCAGCCGGGCGGGCGCGGCCTGCCCGGCCCGACCGCGGTGGTCACGCGCCACTTCCGCGGCGAGGGCACGCCGGGCTGGGAGATCGTCGCGGAGGCCGACCGCACGGTCGCGGTCCGCCGCACGCGCTGAGCGCGGCGCAGGCTTGACGGCGGGGTCGCGCGTGTGGTACGGTCGCGGGGACATGATGTCAAGCGTCGCAGAGGGTGCGGAGCGCCCAGGCCTCCCGCAGTGCTCGAACTCCCGGCAGGGAGTCGGTTGGGGGGTGCCTAGACGTCGTTTCGGCTTGACCTTGACTCAGGAGATGTTTTCTGCCAAGGTTGGGTGTACAGCGCCGCCGGCTGGGATACAGCCGGCGGTCACGGCTGGTTTCGGGGCGTTCCTGTCCTGAAGAGGGGATTCTCGGGGTCGGTCGATCTAATTCCTAGAGGGAAAAGGAGCAGTGGACAGATGAAACGCATTACTATCGTGGGGCTGAGCCTGGTCGCCATGCTCGCGTTCGGCGCGATGGCCGCGTCGTCGGCATTCGCCGGCGAATACGGCACCTGCCTGAAGACCAAAAAACTCACGCTCCACTATGAAGAAGAAAAGATTGTAAAAGGCAAACCAGTATTCACCAAAAAGACAAAAGCCATCTACAATGGCAAATACACCGAAGCGAAATGCTTGACGCTCGCGAAAGACCCCGGAGCACTCGACGGAGAGGGTCCTCCGAAAGTGGAGAACCCCGAAATCGAATACGAAGCTGGCAAAACCAGCCCGTACACGGGACCTGAAGGCGAGTACGAATGGATACCGGCCACGACGTGCGCTGGGTACGAATCGCCAAACGTTCCGCGGGCCGAATTCACGGCGACCGCTCCTTGTCCTGAAAAACTCTCGTACACCTCAAAAACCGGGGTGGCGACGCTGACAGGCGCAACCGGCGTGATCGAATGCAAAAAAAGCGTTGACAAAGGTGCAATCACGAGTCCGTACACAGACGTAGACACCGTCACGTTCGAAACGTGTACGACCAAAGGTGTGAAATGCACCACTGCCCGGTATAACGCAGTAACAAAAGAATGGGAAGAAGTCGGGAAAGTAGGCAACATCGAAACGTTCCTGCTCGACACCACTCTGATCGACCATGAATCGCCGGGAACGCCGCTGCCGCAGTACTCGAATACATACCCGCCTGGCGGGCCACCCGAATCGTACGTTGAACCCGCACCAGGCGAAGCTTGGACGCTGTTCGAAAGCTCAGAAAAAGCTCCGTACGGTGAACAAGGAAACCCGTTCTACAACATCCAGGCCGCGTACATCTGCAAGGGAGTGGCTGAGCTGCAGACGACCGGACTGCTGGCTGGGGTAACCACTCCGGTCAACACGATGGAGGCAACCCTGACCACGACGTTCGAAGCTGGTAAAGGTCTGCAGGATCTCTTCAGCGAAGCAGACGCGACATCACCCGCGTTCGGTACAGGTACCCCGATCGGCCAGGGAATCGAGAAGGCGGTCGGTTCAACCAAAGGCGGAGAGAAGGAGGAGGTCAGGACCTGACAGGGAGTTCAAAAGACCTCGTAGTTCTAGGCAGTGATCGGGAGATCCATACCTAGTTCTCGGTCTTGATCGGCAGTGAAAGGCGTGCGTGGGGCCAATCCGGTCCCACGCACGCTTTGTTTTATGCGAGGGCCGAAGCAGCGGCGGGACACGCAGCGCCACACCGGAGACGCGTTGCACGTTGCCGCTTGACAGGCTCAGGCGAACGTGTAGAATCCTTCTGGGGTTGGCAGCTTGGAGCGGCAATGTACGGCAATGAGGGAGAGAGGGCGAGGCGGTGGATGCGGGTGCTCGGCAGCAGCGATAGTGGTCGTTCAGGGGATGGGCGCCGCTTGGCGGAAGGCTCGCCGCGTCAGCCTGCGCCGGACGCCTTCGCGAACCTCTGCCGCCGCTTGCCGTGCCGATCGGTTGCGCTGTTCTGCCTGCTGCTCGGAGCGCTGCTGCTGGGGAGCGCCCCGGCGCTGGCCGGCAGCCTGAGTCAGCGAGGACACGCGTTCAGCTTCGCGTTCGGGAGCGAAGGCGGCGGCGAAGGCCAGTTCGCGCATCCCTCGGGGATCGCCGTGCGCGACTCCACGGGCGATGTCTATGTGGCCGATCACTTCAACAACCGGGTCGAGGAGTTCAAGCCCAAGCTGTCCAAAGGCAAGGTCGTCGGCGAGGAATATGTGACGTCGTTTCCCGTGCCATCTCCGGGGAGCGTCGCCGTAGACAACTCCTGCTACCTGAACGGCAAGGGCAAGAGCGAAAAAGAAGAAAAAGAAGCGGCATGCACATCTCCGTATCAGTCGAACGGCGACGTGTACGTCGTGGGCACCAGGGAGGTCAGGGAAGAAGCCGAACTCCAAGAAGAAGCCGCGGAACTCAGAGAAGAAGCCACACAGTTCAAAGAAGAATTCGAAAAGCTCAAAGAAGCGGCGGGCAAACTCGACAAAGAAGCCGCGAAACTCACGGGAGCAGAACAGAAAAAAAAGGAAGAAGAAGCACAGGAAGATATAACAAAGGCGGAAAAACTCAAAGAAGAAGCGACAGAAAAAAATAAAAAAGCGGCGGTAGATGAAAAAACGGGACCGGCGGCAAAAGAAAGAGAAAAAGAAGAAGCAGAAGCGATAAAAGAAGAACAAGCGAACCCGGAAATCTTCTGGGTCTACAAGTTCAACTCCGACGGCGAACTGATCACCAAGATCCGCGACTTCCATAAAAAGGCCGAAACCCTGGAAGAAGCCGAAGCCGAAGAACACGAGTTCAAAACAGAAGAACTTCCTCTCGATGTCGCGGTCGACCGGAGCGGCTCTCTGTTCGTCTATCGTAAGTTCGAAGGCGGCAAAATCGAGAAGTTCGACGACGCCAAGTCCAGGAACGAAGGCGAATCGATCGTGCAGTCGGGCCTCATCGAAGAAGCGAAGCCCGGGTTCGCAGTCGACTCCAAAGACAACTTCTATGTCGGAGTAGCAACGGAAGGCTTTGAAGGAGAACAAGAAAATCCGCTGCTAGCGGAGATTGCGGCGGAATGGACAGAAGACACGGGCCAACAATTCGCCGTGGTCGCAAAGCTCGATGGGGTCACTGGGGACGTTCTGGACTACGAGCTGGACGACGAATATACGGCGGCGGTCGCCGTGAACCCCAAGGACGAACCGGCCAACGAAGTCGACGAACTGAACACGGTCTACGCCGACAACCTGGCGAACCTCGGCGGCGAAGACGCGACCACGGTTGCGGCGTTCAACTCCAGCGGTGAACTGATCCAGCGTTTCCAGGCGCCGGGCCTGAGGGACGGGGACGGCATCGCCGTGGACTCGGAGACCGGCGCCGTCTACGTCGCCGACGGCGCGGCCGACAAGGTCGACGTGTTCGAACTCGAACCGCCCGCGCCCCCGAGGGTGAGCGACCTGTCCGCCTGCACGCTGGGTGGCGCCGAAAGCGGTTGCCCGGCGGCGGAGGATGTGACGACGCTGAAGGCGCAGGTGAACCCCGAGGGCGCGGCCACGCACTATCAGTTCGAATACGGGGACGGCAGCTGCGCGGCCGTCCCCTCGCCGTGCACGGCGACGGAAGAAAAGTCCCTCGGTAAGGGCTTCGGCGAACAGCCGGTCAGCGAACAGCTGCCGAGCCTGCCTACCGGTCTCTACCACTACCGGGTCGTCGCGACGAACGAATTCGGCACAACTGACAGCGCCGAAGGGACGTTCACCATCCTCGCGTCCGCGAGCAAACTGCCCGACGGCCGTGAGTGGGAGCTGGTCTCCCCGCCGAACAAGGACGGCGCGGAACCCGAATCCATCACCAGAGAAGGAGGGGTGATCCAGGCATCCGCGGGCGGCGAAGCGATCACCTACGTGGCAGACGGACCGATGCCCGCAGAAGCCGAACCCGAAGGCGCCCGGGGTCCAGAATTCACGCAGGTCATCTCCACACGCGATCCCGAAAAGGACGAGTGGGTTTCACAGGATGTATCGACACCCAACGAAAGAGGGAGCGGCATTGAAACGGGGGTTGCTCCGGAGTATCAATTCTTTTCCCCCAACCTGGCGCTTGCGCTCGTGGAACCGTTCCCTGAAGGCGAAGGTACCGGGCAGTGGGAGAAACCACCGCTGGCGCCACCGGTGTCGAATGAAGAAGAAAAACGGTCGAAAGAACATGAAGGAAAGGAATACCAGGAAAAGACGCTCTACCTGCGCGACGACCAGCCGCTGCAACCCGAAGAACCGGAAGTGGAAGACTACAAAGCCGCAAAGGAAAACGGCGAAAAAATGAAAAACCCCGGCTACCTGGCGCTGGTCACCGAACTGAACGCGCCGGGTGACGCCGCATTCGGTGGCGGCTTCCCCCAGGGCGTCAAGTTCTCGGGCGCGACGCCCGATCTGAGCCACGCCGTCTTCGCGTCCTTCACCGCCGCCCCCGGTCTCTATGAGACGGGGTGGCCCGAAGGAGAACTGCGGCTCGTCAGCCAACTGCCGGAAGCCGAAGGAGAAAAGAGGGTGCCACCTGAAAACCCGCGTGAAGCCAGTCATTCGGCGGTCGCTTCGCTGGGCGGCGCCTCAGGTTCAGATGTCAGACACGCGATCTCAAATGACGGCGCGCTCGTCTTCTGGGAAGCCGGCTCGGGGACGGAAAAACATCTCTACGTGCGCGACACGGTGACGCAGAAGACACTCAAGCTCGATGCCGTCCGAGGGGGCTCCGGAACAGGTGCGGCCGAGGCGGTGTTCCAGACGGCGAGCGCGGATGGGTCGAAGGTGTTCTTCACCGATACACAGCGGTTGACCGCTGAATCCAGGGCCAGCGAAGTTGTACGTGCGAAACCCGATCTCTACGTGGCCGAACTGAGCGGCGGGCGCAGTCCCGGGAGTCCTCTGTCCTACTCGCTGACCGACCTGACTCCCGAAGGCACGAAGGGCGAAAGCGCCGACGTACAGGTGCTCAATGACAAAGGCAATGGCGTGCTCGGCGCAAGCGAAGATGGCTCCTACGTCTATTTCGTGGCCGACGGAGCCCTTGCGCCCGGCGCCACCCGCGGGGACTGCTCGCCCGCAGAAGAAGAAACACCGCCTGGGGCGACGTGCAACCTCTACATGCGCCACTACAACGGCAGCGAATGGACGCCGACGAAGTTGATCGCCGTGCTCTCCACCGCAGATGCGCCCGACTGGGGTGGCCTTGGGGAAGTGGGAGATCTCGCCTTCGTGACCTCCCAAGTCTCGCCGAACGGCGAATACCTGGCGTTCATGTCCGATCGGTCCCTGACGGGATACGACAACGAAGACGTGACCAGCAAAGCAAAAGGGGAACGCCTCGACGAGGAGGTCTTCCTCTACGACGCGAGCACCGAACGTCTGGTCTGCGCGTCGTGCAACCCGACCGGCGCGCGGCCGGAAGGGGTCGACGATCTCGGGGAACACGGAATAGGCTTAGAAGAAGCCGAAGGACTGGGGCTGGTCGTCGACCGCCGCGAGGTTTGGGCCCCAGCAACAAGCACCGCAGTCGACAACTGGCTCGCAGGGAGTGTCCCGGGATGGACGTCGGTAAGACTCCAAGCTGCGCTCTACCAGTCTCGCTATCTATCGGACAGCGGCCGGCTGTTCTTCGACAGTCCGGACCACCTCGTGCCGGCGTCGAAGACCGACAAGGAGAAGGTCTACGAGTACGAGCCGAATGGCGTGGGCAGCTGCCACAGCGAAGCTGGCTGCGTCGGGCTGATCTCCTCTCCAACCGCCAAGCACGAATCGGCGTTCCTCGACGCGAGCGCGAACGGCAACGACGTGTTCTTCCTCACCGCGGAACGGCTCGTGCAGCAGGATGTGGACGAAAGCTTCGACGTGTACGACGCTCGCGTGTGCGAACCGTCCTCGCCGTGCCTGACGGCGCCGGCGGCCGGCTCGCCGCCGTGCGAAGAAACGGTCGAAAACCCGTGCAGGGGCCCGGCGGTCGGGCACGAAGAAACGTTCCCCCCGCCGGCGAGCACGACGTCCTCCGGCTCGGGCAACCTCCCCCAGCAGCAGGTGCTGTCGGTCAAGGTCGCGGTCACGCCGCCACCGCCGCCGAAGCCGCTCACGCGGGCGCAGCAGCTCGCGAAGGCGCTGAAGGTCTGCAAGGCGGACAAGAAGAAGAGCAAGCGAGTCGCGTGCGAATCGCGGGCCAGGAAGAAGTACGGGCCGAAGACGGCCGCAAAGGCCAAGAAGAGCTCCGGGAAGGGGAAGGGAAGATGATCTCCCGGCGATCCCGCCACACCCGAGGCTCCTCACTTCGCGCTCTGGCGGCGATGAGCGTTCTGCTGGCGGCGTTGGCGGGAGCGACACCGGCGTTCGCCGAAGAGGCTCCCAGCGCCCCGTACTGGAGGCTCGAATCTCGCCCGGCGCCGACTAACCTTCCGCTCGAAGAGAGCGGTACGCCGGGTGAAGGTCTGATCGTCGTGACGGCAGCCAATATCGGCGATGCGGCAGTGAACGGGGAAAAAACGCCGATCACGATCACCGACACGCTTCCCGCCGGGCTGGTAGCGACAAAGGTCGAACCCGATCGCAAATCGACTCCGAGGGAGCAACACGAGCCGCTCACGTGCACCACGACACCGATCGAATGCACCTTTGAGAAGCCCCTCTTGCCGTATGAACAACTGGAAATGATCATCACGGTCAAGGTGCACGAAAAAGATCCGGCGGAACTCGAAAACAAAGCGACGGTGACGGGCGGTGAAGGCCCAGGCGGTGAACCCATCCCACCCGCATCGCTCCCCCCGTCGTTCAGGGGGCTCAAAGTGAACGGAAACGGCAAAGAAACGCCGTTTGGCGTCGAACGGTTCGAACTCACACCGGAAAACGAAAATTTCGAACCCGATACCCAGGCGGGCTCGCAGCCGTTTCAGATGACCTCGACGTTCGACCTGAACGAGACGCTCGAAACCTTCGAGGAAGGTAGCAAAACCCGGACGGCGCCGGCGGCGCCGGCCCTCACCAAGAACCTGAGCTTCAAGCTGCCGCCGGGGCTGATCGGCAATCCCAAAGCGGTTCCGCAGTGCGACGGCGTTGACTTCGGAGCGCAGGTCGAAGGCCCCATCAATGGCTGTCCGAATGACACGGTGGTTGGCGTGGCGACGGTGACGTTGCTCGACCCCCTCCCACCCATCGACTATGAGAGCACAGTGGTGCCCGTGTTCAACCTCGTGCCGGCGCCGGGCGAGCCGGCACGGTTCGGCTTCAGCTCCTTCCACGTGCAGGTCGTCCTCGACACGGCCGTTCGCACCGGTGAAGACTACGGCGTGACGGTCAGCGTCCACTACGCCTCCCAGGCCGTCCAGGTGCTGGGCAGCAGGGTGACGTTCTGGGGCGTGCCGGGCGACCCGCGCCACGACCAGTCTCGTGGCTGGTCCTGCTTCGACTGGGGCAACCTCGAAGCTGGCTGCGGAGAAGAGCTCACGCCGCAACCGGCGGCCCCGTTCCTGACGCTCCCCACCTCATGCGGGCGGCTGGAAACGACGGTGGGAGGCGATGCGTGGAATGGCGAAGAACTCGGGAAACACGGCGAAGCCCTGGCGTACGAAGCGCCGGAACTGAAAGGCTGCGGGAAAGAAAAACTGCCGTTTGACCCGTCGATCGAAGTCAAACCGGACGAGCACTCCGCGAGCACCCCCACCGGCATGACGGTCAAAGTGAACGTGCCGCAGAAAACGACCCTGACGGCGGGGGAACTGGCCGAGGCCGACATCAAGTCGACGACGCTGAAGCTGCCCCCAAGCCTACAGCCGAGCGCGGGCGCGGCCAACCAACTGGACACGTGCGGGGTCAGCGAAGCCGGCTTCAGCGGCGGCGAAAAAGACACCGGCAGTGTGTTGGAAAACGACCTTCAAGAACAGAGCTTCACTCCCGCCGCCGCGACGTGCCCGAACGCGGCGAAGCTGGGCACGGTCAACATCAAAACGCCGCTGCTGCCGAACGAATTCACGGGCGCGGTCTACTTGGCCGAGCAGGACACCAACCCCTTCGCCTCGCCGCTCGTCCTCTACCTGGTCGCCGAAGAACCGGCATCCAAGGTGCTCGTCAAGCTCGCGGGCGAAGTGCAGATCGGCTCGACGGGCGAACTGACATCCGTATTCAAGAAAACGCCGCAGGCGCCGTTCGAAAGTCTGACGCTGCACCTGTTCAACACCGAACGCGCCGCTCAGGCCACCCCGGCGTTCTGCGGCAGCTACCCCGCCACCGCTACGTTCCACACCTGGTCTTGGGAACCTCCGGCCACAGAATCGCCTCCGACGGCCAGGGAATCGAACCCGAGCGAATTCGAAATCACCTCGGGCCCGAACGGCACGCCGTGCCCGGGCGCCAAACTGCCGTTCGGACCGAGCATCAAGGTCGGCCCGACGAATTCCCAGGCCGCGGCGGACACGCCGTTCACGCTGACGATCGGGCGTCCCGACGGGCAGCAGGCGCTCGAATCGATCAAGATGGAACTGCCGCCCGGCGCCGCGGCGCTGATCTCGCAGGTCACGCCCTGCACGGAAGCACAGGCCGAAACCGACTCGTGCCCGCCTGAAAGCATCGTCGGTCACAGCACGGGCGTCTCCGGCCTCGGTGGAGACCCGGTGACGCTCCCCGGCACGCTCTACCTCACGGGCGCGCTTAAGGCCACCGGCAAACACGGCGCCGCGCCGTTCGGCCTGCTGGACGTCACCCCCGCGACCGCCGGCCCCTTCCACCTCGGCGACGTCAACGTGCTCTCGACGATCAACATCAACGAAACCACGACCGCAGCGACCGTCACCAGTGAACAGATCCCGAAGTTCGTCAAGGGCGTGCCGGCACAGCTGAAAGCGCTCAACGTGACGGTGGAACGCCCCGGCAACGAACCGTTCGAGTTCAACCCGACGAACTGCGGCGAAGAACTGAAGATCACGGGGAAGCTGGCGGGCTACGAAGAAGGGAGCTCGACGATATCGGCGACGTACCCCCTGTCCAACTGCGCGAGCCTTCCGTTCGCACCGAAGCTGACGGCGTCCGTCGCGGGGCAGGGGAGCAAAGCGGACGGGACGACGTTCGCCGTGAAGATCGAATCACCCGGGCTGGGTCAGGCGAACATCCACAAGGTCGATCTGACGATACCGGCGGCGCTGCCGTCACGTCTGACCACGATCCAGAAAGCGTGCCTGGAAGCGGTCTTCGACGCCAACCCCGCTGCCTGCGACGAAGGGTCGGTCATCGGTGAAGCGATCGTGCACACGCCGGTGTTCAAGAATCCGCTGCGAGGCCCGGCATACCTCGTCTCGCACGGCGGCGCAGCATTCCCGGACGTGGAGTTCGTGCTGCAGGGCGAAGGGGTCACCATTCTGCTGGACGGCAAGACGGACATCAAAAACGGGATCACCTACTCGAAATTCGAAACGTCGCCGGACGCGCCGTTCACAACATTCGAAACGGTCTTCCCGGCCGGTCCGCACTCTGCGCTGACCCCCAACGTGCCGGAAAAGGAAGACTTCAACCTGTGCAAAACGAGCCTTGCGCTGCCCACCGAAATCACCGGCCAGAACGGCGCGTTCATCAGTCAGAGCACGAACGTCGTCGTCACGGGCTGTGGCGGAGTGAAGGGCCTAAAGGAATACGCGGCGACGATCAAGAAGCACTCCACCAAGGGCTCGACGCTCACGCTCGTCGTGGCGGTGCCGATCAGCGGGCGCGTCTCGGTCAGCGGGTCGGGTCTGCGCACGCTCAGGAAGTCCTTCTCAAAGAAGGGCACCTACACGCTGAAGGTTCACCTCGGCCCGAAAGCCGTGGCGACCGTCGCGCACAAGCACCGCATGAAGGTGCGCGTTCACGTCAGCCTCGCCCCCACCAGCGGCAAGGGCGTCCCGACCGCGGTGACGGTCACCTTCCGGTGAGCTAAGGCTCGTTCGCCAGCGAGCGCCACAGGTAGCGGCACGCGAGCGTGCGGTGCGGGCGCCAGGGCTCGGCGATCGCCTCGATGGTCGGCGCGTCGGGGAGGCCGTCGAGGGCGTAGGCGCGCTCGATCGCGCGGCGGATGCCCAGGTCGCCGACCGGCAGCACGTCGGGGCGCTCGAGGTGGAACATCAGGAACATCTGCGCCGTCCACACGCCCAGGCCCTTCACCGCGACCAGCTCGGCGATCACCCGCTCGTCCGCGAGCGCGTCCAGGCGCTCGAGCTCCAGCTCGCCGGAGATGACGTGCTCGGCGAGCGAACGCAGGTAGCTGACCTTCGCGCGCGACAGTCCCGCCGCCGCGCGCAGCTGCTCGGGATCGTCGCGGAGGATCTCCCGCGGCGTCGGCGGGCGCTCGCCGAAGCGCGCCGTCAGGCGCCCGTAGATCGCGCGCGCCGCGCGCACCGACAGCTGCTGGCCGGTGATCGAGCGCACGAGCGCGCCGTAGTGGTCCTCGCGCTCCGGCCTGCCCTCGCGCGCGTCCCGGAGCGGGCCAATCCCGTCGATCAACCGCGCGAGCACCGGGTCGGCGCTGCGCAGCTCGGCGAGGGCGCGCCTAGACACTTGCCCCGGATAAATGGGTGGGGTTAGGCGGCGAGGTGGAGGCCGCCTGGGGTGCGTTCGACGCCGACTGAGATCGCGACGGCGTCGAGGAGGCTGGCGCCGATGAAGCGTGTGGATCGGCTGTCGAGGTCTAGGAGCGCGGCGGCGGCCTGTCGGCGGGGCAGGCGTTGTTGGTCGCGTAGACGGACGAGCGCGTCGGCGAGCTTGGCTCGCTGTTGGGGGGTGTCGATTTGTTCTGCGACGGCGGTGAGGGCGTCCCAGCCCCAGTCGGGGTCGTCCCTGGAGATGGCTTCTTGCAGGCGTTTGAGGTCTGGGCCGATGAGCTTCGGCAGGGTCACAAGCAGCGAGAGGTCGATGCTGGGAACGTCGAGGAGTTGCTCCCAGAGGTGGTCCAAGGCTGCGTCGGAAAGGCCGTGCAGGTCGGCGGTGGCGTCGCGGGCGAGCAGTGCGACGTGAGCGCGAGCGAGTTGCTCCTGCGAGGGTCCGCGTTGCTGGCCGCAGCAGCGCTTGACCTTGCGATTTGAGCCGCATGGGCAGAGGCTCGTTGCGTCCTGGTCCGGGCATCGCCGCCTCCTGTCTTTTCGGGTGTCGTGAGGGTCCCATCCGGGCCGGTCAGAACCCCCGGGTCTGTCCGCTGTGTTGAAGACGATTCACCTGCTCATGAATTGGTTTCCAACCCGGTGGAGGTGTGATGCTCACGCTGTGTGGCGGGCAGGTGGAGTGCTTGTGGGACGAGGTGCTGCCGATCCAGGCGCGGGAGCTGCCGGAGGATCTGGCGCGGCTGGATCGGGTGCTGCGCGACGCGGCGCTGTTGAGGCCGGTGGAGCAAGCGTGGGAGTGCTCGGCGCGCGGGCGTGGCCGTCCGTCGATCTCGATCGCGACGTTCGTGCGGTTGATGGTGATCAAGCAGCGCACGGGCTGGGGCTACGAAACGCTGATGCGGGAGGTCTCAGACTCGCTGCACCTGCGGCGCTTCTGCCTGATCGCGCTCGATCAGCGTGTGCCGGAGGAGTCCACGGTCAGAAAGCTAGCCCGCAGGCTGGGTGCCGAGGTCGTGCAAGAGATCACCAGGGTGGTGATCTCCAAGGCCCAGCGCGAGACGCGTTTCCGTGCGCGGGCGGCGAGGATCGACTCGACGGTCGTGGAGGCGGACATCCGCTACCCCTCCGACGCGATGCTCGCCCTGCAAGGCGTTCGGGTGCTCGCACGAGAGGGTCGCAAGGTGACCGGGATGATCAAAGACAAGACGGTGTGGGTCAGGGATCGTTCGCGTTCAGTTGGGCGGGCTGTCCGTGCGATCTCAAAGACACTCGCGCGCCGCACCGGCCAGGCCAAGACGGAGGTGATGAAGCTCAACGAGCACGCCGGGCGGCTGATCGCACGCTCGGTGAGAGAGGCACAACGACTCGCTGGGAAGGCCAGGGCCGCAGCGCGTGGCCGCGGCGCCCAGGCCAAGCTCAGAGCGGCCAAAACGCTCGAGGCAGCTCGCCGCGCGCTGCCAGAAGGTGACAGAGCAGATCGACCGCCGCTCAAGGGGGTTGAAGATCACCGACCGGCTGGTGTCACTCGCCGACCCCGACGCGCGGCCGATCCGCAAGGGCAAGTTCGGCAAACCGACGGAGTTTGGGTACGTCGCTCAGATCTGCGAGATCACGGAGAACACCCGCAAAGGTGCCCGTGGGCTGATCCTGCCCGCCGGGCACGCACCGGGCAACCCGGCCGAGAACCGGCTACTGCCCCAAACCGCGCGCGAGCTCGAACACGCCGGGATCACGCTCAGAGAGATCGTCTGCGACGGCGGTTTCCAGCCCGGCCCGACCAAAGACGCGTTCCCCGAGCTCATCGAGCAGCAGATCCAGATCTCCGGCCGCCACGAGTCCGGCTCGCGCAGAACCCGCAAGCGCAGAGCGCGCTACCGAACAGGTATCGAGGGCCGCATCAGCCACCTCAAGCGCGGCTACGGGCTACGCCGAACCAGGCTAAAGGGCGATGACGGGATGAGAACCTGGACCGGATGGGCGATCCTCGCCTACGACCTCGACACCCTCGCCATCCGCGCCGGCTGAAACACTCCCCGCCAGCCCACCAACCGGGCAAACCCATGAATGAGCCTGACTCGGCCGCGCCCAACCAGACGCGGCCGTTTCAGTCCCCAGCATTTATCCGGGGCAAGTAGACAGCGGGGAGCGCCTCGAGCGCCACGGGCTCGCCGTCGAGCGCGTTCAGCGCGCGCTCCAGCGACATCGCCAGGCACGTGAAGCTGGGGGTGTCGCGCACGGTGTAGCGCGAGGCCTCGGTGCTGCGCAGCCGCTGCACGAGATCGAGGAACGTGCCGACGTCGTCGGTGTCGAACGCGACCACGAACTCCTGGTCGTCGAGGCCGAACGAGTAGGTCGTGTGGTTGTCCACGCCCGGGTATTCGCGGCCGACCTGGATGTGGCCCTGCATGATCCGCCAGCGCTCCTGCGCGGGCAGCGCGTACCACTCGCGCGACTTCACGAACGGGTACACGAACACGTAGCGGCCGCGAAAGCCCCGCGCCACGACGCGCTCGTCCTCGGAGTACTCCGAGCTCTCTGCGCATGCCCAGGAACGAGTACGGGATCTGCGCCCACTTCATCAGCCCGCTCTGCGCCATCACCACGTGGAACTCGTGGATGCGGTCGAGGTTCTCGGCCTCTGAGACGAGCAGCAGCTCGGCGTCCCCGCGCGTGCCCACGAGCGAGAAGCTCTGCAGCAGGTGCCCGTCGGCGAAGTCCTCGCACGCGGCCGCGAGCTCGCGCTTGTCCTGCGCGCGACGCTCGCCCTCCAGGCGCCGCCACGCCGGGTCGAGCTTCAGGAACGTGTACTTGACGAAGCGGCGCGCGCTCACGCCCTCGATTATCGCACCGGCGGGGGCTCGCCGGGCCGATCGGCCGCGGCGCTCCCCGCGACCCCGGTGGATACAGTATGAGTCCGTGCGGATCGCGCTGCTCTCGCCGTACTCGTGGACCTACCCAGGTGGCGTCACCCGCCACCTGGAGGCGCTCGCCGGCGAGCTTGCCTGCAGCGGCCACGAACCGCGCATCCTCGCGCCGTTCGACCCCGACGACGCGCTCTCGCGGCGGCTGCACCGCGGGGCGCGCCCCCAGCGGCGCTCCGTGGGGGAGGACTTCGTCTCGCTCGGGCGCACCGTCGGCCTGTCCGCCAACGGCGCCGTCTCGAACGTGGCGCTCAGCTCCCACGCCATCCACACCCTGCGGCGGGAGTTGCGCCACGGCGGCTACGACGTGGCGCACATCCACGAGCCGGTCGTGCCGATCGTCGGCTGGGACGCTCTCTGCAGCGCCGGCCAGCTGCCGCTCGTGGGCACCTTCCACACCTTCTCCGAGAACGTCCTCACCAACGGCATCGCCGCCATCCCGCTCGGCGGCCGGCGCCGGATGAACCGCCTGCACGTGCGCATCGCCGTCTCCGAGGCCGCCGCCTGGACCGCGCGGCGCTTCTACGGCGGGCGCTACCGCGTCATCCCCAACGGCGTCCACCTCCCGGACGCCGACGCGCCCGCTTACGCGCCCACGGGCGAAGGTCCGCAGGACGCAGAAACACATCCCCCGCAGCGGCAGCTGCGGATCCTCTTCATCGGCCAGGCGGTCGAGCGCAAGGGCCTGCCGGTTCTGCTGCAGGCGTTCGAGGCGCTGCGCGACCAGATCCCGGCGACGCTCACGCTCGTCGGCGCCAGCACCGAGGAGGTAGCCCACATGATGCTCGACGACCGCGGCGTGCACGCGCTGGGCAAGGTCTCCGAGGAGCGCAAGCTGCAGGAGCTCGCCCGTGCCGAGGTGCTGTGCGCGCCCTCGCTGCACGGCGAGAGCTTCGGGATGGTCCTCACCGAGGCGTTCGCCGCCGCCACGCCCGTGCTCGCCTCCGACATCCCCGGATACCGCGACGTCCTGCGCGACCGCCGCGACGGCCTGCTCGTGCCCCCCGGGGACGCGCTCGCGCTCGCCGAGGAGCTGCGCGCGCTCGCGCTCGATCCGGGCCTGCGCGCACGGATGGCGCTCGCCGCGCGCGAGCGCGCTGAGCGCTTCGCCTGGCCGCACGTGGCCGCCGAAGTGCTCGACTGCTACGAGCAGGCCCTGCGCGTCGGATCGCCTGCGAGCGTGTTGGGACGCGCGGCCGTGCGCCACGGCCTCGCCCCCGCCGACCTGCTGCCGCGCGTGCCCGCCGAGCGGCTGCCGTCGCTGATCCCCGCCGGCCCCCCGCTCGTCGGCCGGCCGCGTCGCCTGCGCGCCCTGCGCCGCGCCGGCCTCGCCGTCAGCTCGCTCGCCGCCGCCGCGCTCGCCACCGTCGCGCTGCAACGCGTCGGCCTCACCCGCGTGGCCGCCTCGCTGCTCGCGTCCAAGCCCGGCCTGCTCGCCGCCGGCCTGGCTCTGATGTGCGCCGCCATGTTCGCGCGCGCTCTCTCCTGGCATTCGATCCTCGCCGCCGCCCCCACCTGGCGCCGCGCCAAACGCCGCGACGCCATGGAGGGGACGTTCATCGGCGTGCTCATGTCCGCCACGCTGCCCGCCCGCCTGGGCGAGCCCTCGCGCGCGCTGATCGTCGCGCGGCGCCTGGGCCGCGCGCGCGAGACCCTGCCCGTCGTCCTCGGCACGATCGTCTCCCAGACGCTGCTCAACCTGCTCGCCCTGGCCATCCTCGGCGGCGTCACGCTCTCGAGCGTAAGCGTTCTCGACGCGCACGATCGCCCCCTGCTGCTGATCGCGCTCGCGCCGCTCGCCGCGCTGGTCGCGCTCGCGCTCGCGCCCGTCCTGGTCACGCCCGCCGCGCTCTCGCGCTCGCGACGCCTGCACGCGCTGCTCGCCGCCCTGCGCCGCTCGGCGCTGCGCCTGCGCGACGGCCTGCGCGTGTTCGGCCAGCCCCGCCACGCGGCCCTCGCCACCGTCGCCCAGCTGGGGGCGTGGGCCCTGCAGTGGCTGTCCTGCTGGCTGCTGCTGATGGCGCTCGGCCTCGACTCCCACGCCGGCGCCGGCGCCGCCGCGGCCGTCCTGTTCGCCGTCAACGTCACCGCCGTCGTGCCCGCCACGCCCGCCAACGTCGGCGTCTTCCAGGCCGCCTGCGTCGCCGTGCTCGCCGGCGCCTACCACGTCTCCACCCCCGACGCCATCGCCTACGGCATCGTCCTGCAGGTCATCGAGCTCACCACCGCCCTGATCATGGGCATGCCCGCGCTCGTCAACGAGGGCCTGTCCTGGAGGGACGTGCGCCTGCGCACGATGCACGCCGCGCCGATCAAGCTGGGGCCGCTGCCGGCCGCGTCCGGCGTTGGCCGTAGCGCGGCCGGCGATTCTCCTCGCGCAAAGTCCGCATAGCCATTGCAGCACGACGGATTGCTTCGGCGAGCAGGCATCGGCCGGCCGCCGGCGTATGCATCGAGCATGGCTGACGCCTGGGTCTACATGCTGTGCTGCGCCGACGGCTCGCTGTACACCGGCTGGAGCACCGACGTTGGCCGGCGCCTGGCCCGCCACCGCCAGGGCAGGGCGAGCCGGTACACCGCCAGCCGCCTGCCGGTCGAGCTGGCGCTCGCGCTTCCCATGGCCGATCGCACGGCCGCAAGGCGTGAGGAGGCGCGGATCAAACGGCTCGATCGCGCGGCCAAGCTCGCGCTGATCGCCGCGCGCTCGCGGCCGCCGCGCTGAGCGGCGCACAGGCCCGAGCGCAGCGGCGCGCGGACGTCGCCCCCGGCGCGGCCGTCGGTTTAGGGCATGATGGAGGCATGGCCTCACGACCTCCGGCGCGCAGCGTCAAGATCTCAGACGACGAGCGGACCGGGTGGTCCTCGGATCGTCCCCGCCGCGACGGGGCTCCTCCGCGGCCCGCCGACATAACCGTCCACTGTCGCGTGCTCTCGCCGGCGGACCGGCTGCGCTACTCCCCCGGGAGCCTGCTCGTCGTCGCCTGCGCCTCCCCGGCCGACCGCGACCGGTTCCTCGATCGCCTGATCGAGGACCGCTCCTGCCTGCTGTCGCTCGGCAAGGTTCGCGCCCTCCTGGCCGGACGCGTCGCCGAGCAGGCGCTGCCGGCGCGCGCCGAGGAGCTCCTGCGCGCGGCCGTGTCCAAGCGCCTGCAGAGCAGAGAGACGGTCGTCCTGGCCACCGACGGCCTGCAGGCCGGCGAGCGCGAGCCGTTCGTGCGCATGGCCGCCACGCTCAAGCGCCCGCGTCATCTGATCCTGCTCGAGACCGCGCGCGAGCAGGTTCGGGAGGAGGATCACGCCGCCCTGAACGAGCTGCGCCGCGCCCTGGACGCCGGCGAGCTGGGTGGCGAGGGCTTTCAGACCGCGCTTCGCCTCGGCGGCGGCTCAGCAGCAGAGGTCAAGCGGATCCTGTTCCGTCCGCCGCCCCGCGAGGAGCCGTAGCCTGCAGATTTCAGTTCCGCGCCCGCACGGCCGATATGCCAAACGTGCGCAGCTCACCTCCTGCTGTCCCAACCGAGAACGATGTCCACCCCTGTAGTCGCGACGGTTGGCGGACGGCAGGCTGCCCGGCAAACCTGATCGACACCCGTCTGGTCCGCGCTGAGCTGGCCAGGTTGCGCGGACCGCGCCCCGAGACCGAGGTCTACAGGGCGCGCGTGATCCGCTCGACCGTCCCCGGTGAAGCGTGATGCCATGCGCGTTCCCGCTCTCCCGACCAGGACCGCCCGGCCTGCGCTGACGAGCAGTACCGGCGAGCAGGGCCGCTTCGCCCGGCACGCCTGGTGGATGTACCTCTTGGCGATCGCGCTCCTGACGAGCGGCTACGCGCTCGCGCACCTCTCCGGGCCGGGCTGGCTGAAGAGCGGCCTCGTCTTCAACCTGATCGGAGGCTCGAGCATCGCCGCGCTGATCGTCGGCACGCGCAGGAACTCCGGCGGCAGCCGCCTGCCCTGGTACCTGCTCGCCGTCGGACAGGGACTGTTCGTGACGAGCGACGTCCTCGCCTACAACTACGAACGCCTCTTCGCAAGCGCCATGCCGTTCCCCTCGGTCGTGGATCCCTTCCACCTGGCCTTCTACCCGTTCCTGGTGGTGGGCATGCTGCTGCTGGTCCGCGAACGCGGCGAGAACCGCGACCGGGCCGGCCTGATCGACGCGCTGATCGTCACGCTGGCGCTCGCGACGCTGTTGTGGGTCTACCTGATCGCGCCCTACGCCGACGACCACGCCCTGTCGCTGCTCGGCAGGCTCACGTCGATCGCCTATCCGTCGATGGACATCCTGGTCCTCGGGGTGGTCGCTCGCGTGGCGGCCGGAAGCCACCGTCGCGAGCCGGCGTTCGCGTTCCTGCTCGCCGGCGCCGTGGTGCTGCTGCTCAGCGACGCGATCCACGGGTGGAAGCTGCTCGGCGGCGGCTACGAAACGGGCGGCATCCTGGACACCGGCTGGGCGATCTACTACGCGCTGCTCGGCACCGCTGCCCTCCATCCCTCGATGCGCCTGCTGTCCACGCCCGGCCCCGAGGCGGACGGTCGCCTGACACGGGCACGTCTTGCGCTGCTCACCTGCGCGAGCCTGACCGTGCCGCTGGTGATCGTCGTGCGCGAGGCGCTGCGCGAGCCGCTCGACCTGTACGTGCTGGTTGGCGCGTCCGGCGTCATGTTCGCCCTGGTGCTCCTGCGCATGGCCGGGATCTTCCACCGCAACGAGGAGCTCGCTCTGCAGATGGTCGCGTTGACCGAGGAGAGCGCTCATCAGCGCTCCGAGGCGCGACTCAGCTCGCTCATCAAGAACTCCTCCGATGTGATCTGCATCGTGGGGCAGGCCGCGGACGTCCATTACGTGAGTCCCTCGGTCGAGCGGACGTTCGGTTACCGTCCGGATGCCGTCGTCAACAGCCGGCTGGCCGACATCGTTCATCCCGACGAGGTGCAGCGGGTGCTCTCCTTCGTCGCGTCGATCGCCACCATGTCCGCTGCCCGGTTCTCGATCGCCGAGTTCCGGGTGCGTCACTCCAGGGAGTGCTGGCGCGATGTCGAGGCGCTCGGCACGAACCTGCTCGGCGACGAGGCCATCGCCGGGATCGTGCTCAACATTCGCGACGTCAGCGAGCGCAAGGCGTTCCAGGCCGAGCTGGAGCACCAGGCCTTTCACGACACCCTCACCGGCCTGCCCAACCGGGCGCTGTTCCGCAACCGCGTCGAGCACGCTCTGGCCGGCCAGCGCCGCGATCGCCTGCCGGTCGCGGTCCTGTTCCTGGACATCGACGATTTCAAGAACGTCAACGACGGCCTCGGGCACGCCGCCGGGGACCTGGTGCTCCAGGAGGTCGGGCGCCGGCTGGAGGACTGCATGCGCCCGGTCGACACCGCCGCGCGTCTGGGCGGCGACGAGTTCGCGATCCTGATCCACGACACCGAGACCGAGCTGCACGCGATCGAGATCGCCCACCGGGTGATGGATGCGCTGGAGGCCTCCATAACGCTCGACGGCAGGGACGTCACGATCGCGACCAGCATCGGGATCGCGTTCAGCGACGAGGGCAGGCTCTCCGGCGCGGACGCCGACGAGCTGCTGCGCAATGCCGACGCGGCCATGTACATGGCCAAGGAGGACGGCAAGGGGCACTACCAGGTCTTCCAGCCCGAGATGCACGCCAAGGCGCTCGCGCGACTGGAGCTGAAGACCGACCTTCAGCGCGCCCTCGATACCGGGGAGTTCACCCTGCGCTACCAGCCGATCATGGATCTGGCCAGAGGCGACATGGCCGGGATGGAGGCGCTCGTGCGCTGGGAGCACCCGGTTCGCGGCACCCTGCAGCCGCTCGAGTTCGTCCCGCTGCTGGAGGACACGGGGATGATAGTGCCGGTGGGGCGCCACATCCTCAGGGAGGCGTGCGCCTGGGCCGCACACATGCAAAGGGCGTGCCCGCGCGTTCCCGCGCTGTCGATGGCGGTCAACGTGTCCGCCTGTCAGCTGCAGAGTCCCGAGTTCATAGAGGAGGTTCGCGCGGCTCTGCAGGAGACCGACATCGTGCCCAGCAGCCTGATCCTCGAGCTGACCGAGAGCGTGATGATGCAGGACATGGAGCTGAGCCTGCTGCGCCTGAAGGCCCTGCGCGCGCTCGGGGTGAAACTGGCGATCGACGACTTCGGCACGGGCTACTCGTCGCTCAACTACATCCGCCAGCTCCCGGTCGACATCCTCAAGATCGACCGCTCCTTCCTGGCCGATCCGAACCCCGAGGTGGCCGAGCTGACAACGGCGATCGTCCAGCTGGCCCGCATCTTCAAGCTGAAGGCCGTCGCCGAGGGCATCGAGAACGCCGGGCAGCTCGAGCGGCTGCAGGGCATCAACTGCGACTTCGGCCAGGGGTTCCACTTCGCCAAGCCGCTCTTCGGCGAGGAGATCCTGGCCATGGCGCTATCCCAGCCCGGGATGCGCGCGGGCGCGCTCGGCGGGCCGGTGGCGGAGACGCCGGCCTGATCGCCGGAGACGCCGGCCTGAGCGCGCTGCAGCCCCGCTAGCTGAGCGGGGCGCAGGCCGTCAGTCCGTAGGGGTGGGCGACTCTTGCGAAGTCCGCGAACACGTCCGTCGCAACGAGCGTGGGCTCGCGCTTGAGCCTGTTCAGGTCCGCCTGAACCAGGGTGAGCATGCTCGTCACGGCGGCCAGGCCGCCGGCCGGTACGCCCAGCGCCCTGATCCCGGTGATCTGAGCTTCGATGGAGGGCACGAACGTGCCCTTCACGACGGCCGCGATCTGCGCCTCGGTGTGCAGACTCGCGAGCTTCGCCTGCGCTTCGCTGAGCACGGGGTCGGCCCTTCCACAGATCGCGTTGGCCTTCGCCACGAACTCGGCCTTCGTGATCGCGGCGGTTGACGTCGACTTGGTGGCGCTGCCACCCCCGCAACCCGCAACACCCAGGCCGACCGCCAGCATTCCGGCGATCGCCATTGCCCGCAGCCGGTCGGACCCGGGAATCACTTTCCTCGCAAGAGTCGGCTCGGGACGAACTGGTCTGATCATCGGGCTCCTCCGTTCTCGTGTCGAGCCGCTTGCGCGATCTGCGCGGAGTCGGCGAGCATCGTGTCGGCCTGCGGGCGAGTCCAGCTTGACGCCCGCAAGCGCGCTTGCGCGGCCAGCGGGCGGCTTGCGGGAGTGAACGCACGCGTGCATCCCGCAAGCGAGGACCGGAGCGCGTCGAAGGCAAGGTTGCGTGTCTGAAAGAGAAACCCACAGGAGCGTCTGGGCGGCGGCGGCGTTGTTGTTGGTGTTTGGTGGGGTGTTGGCGTCGGTGTTGGGGGCGCGGGCGGTGGCTCGTTCGGATGCTGGGAAGGCGCGGTTGGCGTTTCATTTGGCGTCGGCTGAGATTGCTTCGACGTTGAGGTTGGCGATTCAGCATGAGGAAGATTTGGTGGTCAGCGCGAGCGCGTTCGTGGCGGGTGATCCGGGTGTTTCTCCGGCTGGGTTTGATCGGTGGGCGGAATCGGTGCACGCGATGCAGCGATACCCCGAGTTGCAGAACATCGGCCTCGTGGCACTGGTGGGCGCGTCGCGCCTGGCGGCGTTCGAGGCGCGTTTGGCTGGCGATCCGGTGCGGGCGTTGGGGCCTTCTTCGGTGGCGCCGGGTGGTGGTTTTCAGGTGTTGCCGGCGGGTAGGCGCCCGTTTTATTGTTTCGCGGTGGCGGGGTTGGCCAGGAGTGCCGCGAGCTATCTGCCGGCGGGTGTGGATTATTGTGTGCTCTCGCCGCAGTTGATGCCCGATCGCGAATTCGCGTTGACTGGCTATGCGCCGGTGCTGGAGGGGGCGAGCAGCATGTTGGGGGTGGAGACCCCGGTGTATCGCGGGGGGGTGGTGCCGGCGACGGTGCCGGCGCGCCGGCGGGAGTTCGTGGGCTGGCTTGGTGATCTGATCTTGCCGAACGTGTTGTTGGAGCAGGCGCTTGCGGGTCACCCGGGGGTGGCTGTGATCTTTCGCTATGACTCGCGTTTCTCGCATGTCTCCTTCGCGCGCGGGCGTGTGCCGGCGGGCGCGCAGAGCACGAGCATCGACCTTTTGGTCGGGCGCGAAGCGTTGGGTGACTCCCATGAAGGCTGGACGGTGCAGAGCTTCGGTGCGCCGCTGGCGGGCGGGGTGTTCGCTAACCGTGACGCGCTGGGGCTGCTGGGCGGGGGGGTGTTGTTGAGCGTGACGCTGGGGCTGCTGGTGCTGGTGTTGGGGACGGGGCGCACGCGGGCGCTGGAGCTCGTGGCGCAGAAGACGCGCGAGCTCTCCCACCAGGCGCTGCACGACGCGTTGACGGGGCTGCCCAACCGTGCGCTGGTGCTCGACCGTGCTAAACAGATGCTCGCGCGCACGGCACGCCAGCCGGGGATGGTGGCGGGCGCGCTGTTCGTCGACGTCGACGGTTTCAAGCACGTCAACGACAACCTCGGCCACGCCGCCGGCGACCAGCTGCTGCGGGTTGTCGGGGAACGCCTGCAGGGCGCCGCGCGCGAGCAGGACACCGTCGGGCGTCTCGGCGGCGACGAGTTCGTCGTGCTCGTCGAATCCGCAGCCGAGGAGTCCCTGCCCGACCTGCTCGCCGACCGCCTGACCGAGGCGCTACGCGAGCCCGTGACGCTCGGCCAGCAGCGCAAGATCTTCTCCGTCACGGTCTCCATCGGCGTAGCGATCGGACAGTACGAGACCCCCGACCAGCTGCTACGCGACGCCGACCTGGCGCTCTACGCCGCCAAGGCCGCCGGCAAGGACCGCTACGCGCTGTTCGACGCGAGCATGTACGCCGGCGTGGAAGGCCACCTGGAGCTCGAGGCCGACCTCGCCAGCGCACTCGCAGAACAACAATTCTTCCTGCTCTACCAGCCCATCTTCCAGCTACCCAGCCAACGACTCGTCGGCGTCGAGGCACTGATCCGCTGGGCACACCCAACCCGCGGCACCATCACACCCGACAACTTCATCGCGCTGGCCGAGGAGAGCCGCCTGATCGTCCCGATCGGACGCTGGGTCCTGGAAGAGGCCTGCCGCCAAGCAGCAGCCTGGCACGCCAAAGGCCTGCACACCAACATCTCGGTCAACGTCTCCGCCTACCAGCTCACCCGCAAGGGCTTCGCCGAAGACGTCCAGCGAGCACTAGCGAACTCCGGCATAAAGCCCTCATCACTGACGCTCGAGATCACCGAGACAACACTCATGCGCGACGCACACGCCGCCTGCCAACGCCTTCAAGAAATCAAGAAACTCGGCGTACGCATCGCGATCGACGACTTCGGCACCGGCTACGCCTCCCTCTCACACCTCCAACGCATGCCCGTCGACATCCTCAAGATCGACCGCAGCTTCATCAAAGCCCTCAACGACGGAGGCCAAAGCCGCGAGCTACTGCAAGCCATCCTCGGCGTCGGACAATCCCTCTCCCTCACAGTCGTCGCCGAGGGCATCGAAACACACAACCAACTCAACGCACTACAAGAAATGGGCTGCCAAATGGCCCAAGGCTACCTCCTCGGCCACCCCCAACCACCACAACACACCCAACAACTACTCACCCCCCACACCACACAACCAGCCACCGGCACACAGGCCGTGTGAGACATCCCCGCCGAGGGGGCGGACGTCGGGCCTAGGAAGAAGCTCTCGCCCGCCAGCGCGGGCTCGTCCTCGGCTTCCACCGCGCCGTCCGGCGGCTCGGCGTCGTCGAGGTCGGGACCGGTGCCGTCGGCGGCAGCGAACAGCGACGGGTCGCGCTTGGAGCCGCGGATCAGGTCGTCGGGGGAGCCGTTCGGCAGCAGCCGACCCTGGCGCGTGCCGAAGTAGATCGCCTGCGGGTGGTGGGCGAGCAGCGCGAGCGTCGACTGCTCGGGCTCGGGCGCGTAGCCGTCGGTGATGCTCATCCCGATCTGCGACAGGTTGAGCAGCTTCTCCACCTTCAGGTGCTCTGACTGCTCGGGCACGGCCGGATAGCCCCAGGAGTAGCGGCGCCCCTGGGAGGCCTCGATGCCGAGCATCTCGCGCGCGACGAAGTGCAGCCACTCCGCCAGCCCCTCGGCCGTCTGCACGCCGAGCCCGTGCACGAACAGCTGTTCGGCGAACTCCCCTTCGGACTCCAGCTTGGCCATCAGCTCGGTCACCTGCGAGCCGACGGTCACCGCCTGCACCGCGATCACGTCCAGCTCGGCCGGAGGCCTGCCCGCGGAACCGAGCCCGCCCGCCTCCCCCGGGCGGAAGAAGTCGGCCAGGCAGATGCGATCGCCCTTGGGCTGGCGCGGGCACACGAAGCGCGCCAGCTCCGTCGTGCGGTCCTCGGGGTCGAGCACGACGATGTCGTTGCCGAGCGAGTAGCACGGGAAGAAGCCGAGCAGCGCCCGCGGGTGCAGATAGCTCTGCTCGCGCCACATCCGCTCCAGTCGCGGGCGGAAGTCCTCGCGCAGGAGCGTCTGCCACGCCTCGCCTTTGACGCCCCGCCCGCCCCAGTGCAGCTTGAACAGCACGTGGGTGTCGAGGTGCCGATAGACCTCGTCCAGGTCGATGTCTATCTCCTTCACGCCCCAGAAGGGCGGCGTCGGGATCGGCACGTCCGTGCGCGCGGGCGAGCGCACCGAGTCGTCGGCGAGGTTGACCTCCTCCACGGGCGCGTCACCCTTCGCACGAAATTCGGTCGCGCCGGCGAGCAGCTTGTGCACGAGCGCGCCGCGCGCGTCGGCGTCGATCAGCTGGTCCATCACCGCCAGGCCCTCGAAGGCGTCCTTGCAGTAGAAGACGCCAGGCTCGTACGGCTCCTCGGAGTCCTTGCCCCCCGGATACAGCGCGCGGTAGCCGAACGCGCGGTTGATCGCCGCGCCGCCGATCAGCACGGGATAGCGCAGGCCCTTGGCGTGCAGCTCGGCGATGCACGCTGGCATCTGCTTGGAGGTCGACACCAGCAGCGCCGACAGGCCGATCGCGGTCGCGTGGTGCTCCTGGGCGGCGTCGACGATCGTCTGGATCGGCACCTGCTTGCCGAGGTCGATGACCGTGTAGCCGTTGTTGGTGAGGATCGTGTTGACCAGCGACTTGCCGATGTCGTGCACGTCGCCGAACACCGTCGCCAGCACCACCGTGCCCTTGGTGTAGCCCTCGATCTTGTCGAGGTATTTCTCCAGCTGCGCGACCGCGCGCTTCATCACCTCCGCCGACTGCAGCACGAACGGCAGGATCAGCTCGCCGGCGCCGAACTTGTCGCCGACCTCCTTCATCGCCGGGAGGAGCACGTCGTTGAGGGTCGGCACGGCGCCGATCTTCTCCACGCTGCGATCGATCCAGCCCTCGACGCCGTCCCTACGGCGTCTCAATATATGAAAATGAAGCGCCTCCTCCGGCTCCATCCCCTCGGTCGGATCGGCTGCGCCCTGGGCCTCCTCCTGCTCGCCCTTTGACTCGAAGTGCGCGATGAAGCGCTCGAGCGCGTCCTCGCGGCGGTTGAACACGAGGTCGTCCGCCAGTCCCCGCTCCTCGTCGGGGATCTCGCCGTACGGGGTGATGTGGTTGGGGTTGACCATCGCCAGGTCCAGGCCGGCGTCCACGCAGTGGTGCAGGAACACCGAGTTGAGCACCGCGCGCGCCCCCGGGGACACTCCGAAGGAGACGTTCGAGACCCCCAGCGAGGTCTTCACGGAGGGGATCTCCGCCTTGATGCGCCTGATGCCCTCGATCGTCTCGACGGCCGACGGCCGCCACTCCTCATCGCCGGTCGTGAGCGTGAACGTCAGGCAGTCGAAGATCAGCAGCTGCGGGTCCAGGCCGTGCTCCTGGCAGCAGAGGTCGCGGATGCGCTTGGCGATCTCGACCTTGCGCTGCGCCGTCTTGGCCATGCCGACCTCGTCGATCGTCAGCGCGATCAGAGCGGCGCCGTGGGCCAGCGCGACCGGCACGACACGGTCGAGCTTGGCGCGGCCGGCCTCGAGGTTGACCGAGTTGACGATCGCCCGGCCGGGGATCTGCTCGAGCGCGCGTTCGATCACCTCCGGCTCGGTCGAGTCGATCTGGATGGGCGCGGGCTGGGTCAGCGAGACCTTCTTGGCGAGCAGGCGCATCTGCTCGTCCTCGTCGGTGCGCTCGGTCAGCGCCACGCACAGGTCCAGCACGTGCGCCCCTCCGGCGACCTGGTCCTCGGCGATCTGCACAAGGCCGTCGTAGTCGTCGGCGAGCAGCAGCTGCTTGGCCCTGCGCGAGCCCTGCGAGTTGACGCGCTCGCCGACCATCGTCGGCGCCGGCTCCTGCGCGAGCGGGGTGGCGGCGATCATCGATGAGAGATGGGGATGGCGCGGTGCGGGACGGGGCGTGACGGTGCGGCCGGCGACGCGCTCGGCGATCGCGGCGATGTGGGCGGGGGTGGTGCCGCAGCAGCCGCCGACGATCCCCACGCCGTAGCGCTCGACGAACTCCTGCAGCGCCTCTGCCAGCGGCTCGGGCTGCTCGGGGAAGATCGTCTCGCCGTCGGGGCCCTGCAGCGGCAGGCCGGCGTTGGGGATGCACGCCACGGGCACGGGGCAGAACTCGCCGAGGAAGCGGATGGCGTCGCGCATGTCCTCCGGCCCGGTCGAGCAGTTCAGGCCGATGACGTCCACGCGCAGCGCCTCGAGCGTGGTCAGCACCGCGGAGACGTCGGTTCCCAGCAGCATCTTGCCGCCGTTGGGCAGCAGCGACACGGAGGTGTGGATCGGCAGCGTGCGCCCGGTGGCCTTGAACGCGGCGCGGGCGCCGAACACGGCGGCCTTGACCTCCAGGATGTCCTGCGCGGTCTCGATGATCAGCAGGTCCGCGCCGCCGTCGATCAGCCCCTCGGCCTGCTCGGTGAAGACCTCGACCAGCTCGCCGAAGCGGATCTGCCCGAGCGAGGGGTCCTCGGAGGCGGGCAGGTGGCCGGTGGGTCCGATCGAGCCGGCCACGAAGCGCCTGGAGCCGGCGGCCTTGCGCGCGATCTCGGCGGCCTTGGTGTTGATCTCGACCGTGTAGTCGGCCAGGCCCCACTCGCCGAGCTTGATCCGCGAGCCCTGGAAGGTGTCGGTCTCGAGCACCTCGGCGCCAGCATCGAGCATCGAGGCGTGCACGCCCTCGATCACGTCCGGGCGGTTGAGCACGAGCGCCTCGTGGCACTTGCCCGGAAGGCCGCCGTAGTCCTCGCTTGACAACTCGAACTGCTCGAGCGTGGCGCCCATGCCGCCGTCGTAGACGACAACACGCTCGGAGATGGCCTGCAGGTAATCGCGCCCGGACATTGCAGGCAATGCTATCGGCGATGAGATGCAGCTCCTGGCCGTCCCGGCACCCTTCGGGCAGGCCGCTGCCCGAAGGGACCGGCACGCTTGTATCCCCGGCGGGACGCAAACATCGGTCAAGCGTCGAACATTTCCACGAACCGATTCGCGAGGGTTCACACTGCCCGGCGATGGTCAACCGAGTGGGAAGGAATTCACGATGACACCGGAGTTTCTGCTTGAGGCACCTGTCAGGGATCAGACGGCAGGGACCGCACAGGCCCGGCGCGGTGAGCCGCCGTGGGAGACGGCCGCGGGCGGCGTGCGGATCACACGCGACGCGGGGGCGAGTCGGGCGCTCGTGGCGGTTGTGGGCCTCAGCTACGCCGGCCTGCCGAGCGCGATGGCGCTGCGCCGCGCGGGCTTTCGGATCGTGGGGATCGACACCTCCTCCAGCCGGCTGAACGACATTCGCGGCGGGCGGGCTGAGATCCTCGGCGGTCGCGGAGAGGATCTGCGAGGCCATCTCGGCGATGAGAGCTTCGTGCTGACCGACAAGATCGAGGCCGTCCACGCGGCCGACCTGGTCCTGATCTGCGTTCCCACCACGGTCGACCGACAGCGGCGCCCGAACCCCGACACGCTGAAGCGCACATGCGCATCGGTCGTGCAACACGCGCGAGCGGGCCAGACGCTCGTGTTGGCATCGACCAGCTACGTGGGGAGCACCCGCGAGCTGCTCGTGGAGCCGCTCGCCGAACGCGGCCTGCGCGCCGGCGAGCACGTGTTCGTGGCGTTCTCACCGGAGCGCATCGATCCCGGCGTCCCCGATCACGAGCAGCTGCGGACCCCGCGGGTGGTGGGCGCCGCGACCGAGACGTGCTTCGCGCACGCCTCGGAGCTGCTGCGCCACATCTCTCGGACGCTGCACCGCGTCTCATCTCCCGAGGCCGCCGAGATGGTCAAGCTGTACGAGAGCACCTTCCGGGCTGTGAACATCGCCCTGGCGTTCGAGATGGCGGACGCCTGCCGGGCCCACAACCTCGACCCGATCGAGGTCACCGACGCGGCGGCCACCAAGCCGTTCGGCTTCATGGCGCACTATCCCTCCGCGGGAGTCGGCGGTCACGGCGTCGGCGTGGATCCTTACTACCTGATGCATCCGCTGCGTGAGCGGGGCCGCCCGGTGACGCTCGCCGAGGAGGCTCTGCGCACCGTCGCCGCTCGCCCATATCGCGTGGCCATGCGCGCGTACGAGCTGCTGCTGCGATCTGGAGGGCAGCTGCGCGACGCCCGCGTGCTGGTCGTGGGAGCCGCCTACAAGCCCGGTGTCGCGGACTGCCGTGGCGCGCCCGCCGTCGAGATCATCTCGCGGCTGCTGGCGGAGGGTGCGCAGGTCGACTTCCACGACCCGCTCGTACCTGTGCTGCGGGTCGACGGCGAGGACATGTACGCCATCGACCCCGACCCGCGCCGGGACGCCTCGGGCTTCGGTCCCGAAGACTATGAGCTGGCGATCGTCGTCGCGACCCAGCCCGGCTACGACTACGGATGGCTCAGGCGCTGCCCGCAGGTGCTCGACTGCACCTACCGCGAGCACACCGGTCGCCGCCGTTTCCTGCCCTGAGCGGACCTGACTCCGGCCGACTCCGCCCGTGCCCCCTGGCGGAGTCGGCCGGCCCGCCAGGGCTACTTGATGAAGAGCATCTCCGAGTACTTCGGCAGCGGCCACAGATCGTCGGCGACGATCTTCTCCAGGCGGTCTGCGACCTCGCGCACGTCTTCCATCGCCGGGATCACCTTGTCGTGCACGTAGGCGGCCCACCTGGTGGGGGTGGAGTCGTCCTCGTTGTCCTCGAGGTTGACGTCCTCGAGCTTGAGCAGCGCGAAGTGCAGCTCCTTGACGATCGGCTCGACCTCGCCGACGAGCTCGTCCAGCCCGACGGCCTGGAGCTCGGCGAGGTGGCGTACGGCCGCGGGCAGGATCTGCGTGCGCGCGATCGAAGCCGCGGTCTCGGCCTCGATGTTGATCTTGACCGCGTACTGCTCGAGGAAGACCTCGTGGCGGGCCTCGAGCTCGCGCTTTGACAGGACGCCGTACTTCTTGAACAGCGTCACGGTGCCTTTGTCAACCAGCCACGGCAGCGCTTCGGGAGTGGAGCGCAGGTTGTACAGGCCGCGCTGCTCCGCCTCGGCGTGCCACGCGGGCGCGTAGTTGTCGCCGTCGAAGACGATCCGCTTGTTCGCCGCGTAGCTCTCGCGGAGGACTTTGGCGAGCGCTTTCTCGAGGTTCGCGGAGCTCCCTTTCAGGGCGGCCTTGAGCTTGCCGGCGAGGTCGTCGATGGCCTCGGCGACGATCGTGTTCAGCACGGTGTTCGGCAGCGCCAGCGACTGCGAGGAGCCGAGCGCGCGGAACTCGAACTTGTTGCCGGTGAACGCGAACGGGCTCGTGCGGTTGCGGTCGCCGCCGTGCAGCGGCAGCGGCGGCAGCACCGGGGTTCCGAGGCCGAGGAACGAGCCGGGCCTGGAGCGCTCGGCTTTGCCGGACTCGATCGCCGCGAACACCTTCTCGAGCTCGGCGCCGAGGAAGATCGAGATGATCGCCGGCGGCGCCTCGTTGGCGCCGAGGCGATGGTCCTGGCCGGGCGAGGCGATCGACGCGCGCAAAAGCGCCTGGTGGACGTTGACCGCCTGGATGACCGCGGTGCAGAAGAACAGGAACTGCAGGTTCTCCGAGGGGGTGTCGCCGGGCTCGAGCAGGTTCATGCCCGTGTCGGTGCCCATCGACCAGTTGTTGTGCTTGCCCGAGCCGTTGACGCCGGCGAACGGCTTCTCGTGCAGCAGGCACACCAGGCCATAGCGGCGGGCGACGTTCTGCATCACCTGCATGGTCAGCTGCTGGTGGTCGGAGCCGACGTTCGAGTTCTCGAACACCGGCGCGATCTCGTACTGGTTGGGCGCGACCTCGTTGTGGCGCGTCTTGATCGGGACGCCGAGCTTGGCGAGCTCCTGCTCGGTCTCGAGCATGCACGCGAGGATGCGCTCGGGGATCGAGCCGAAATAGTGGTCGTCGAGCTCGTGGCCCTTCGGTGGCTTGGCGCCGAACAGCGTGCGCCCGGTGTTCAGCAGGTCGGGCCGTTCGAAGTGGTACTGCTCGTCGATCAGGAAGTACTCCTGCTCGGGCCCGACCGTCGTGAACACGCGCCGGGCCTGATCGTCGCCGAGCAGCGCCAGCGCCCGGATCGCCGCGCCCGACAGCGCGTCCATCGAGCGCAGCAGCGGGATCTTGTGATCGAGCGCCTCGCCCGTCCAGGAGGTGAACGCGGTCGGGATGCACAGCAGCGCGCCGTTGGGGTTCTCGAGGATGAACGCCGGCGAGGTCGGGTCCCAGGCGGTGTAGCCGCGGGCCTCGAATGTGGCGCGGATGCCGCCGGTGGGGAAGGAGGAGGCGTCGGGCTCGCCCTGGATCAGCTCCTTGCCGGAGAACTCAGCGATCGCCGTGCCGTCGCCGACGGGCGCGTAGAAGGAGTCGTGCTTCTCGGCTGTGGAGCCGGTGAGGGGCTGGAACCAGTGGGTGTAATGGGTGGCGCCCTTCTCCATCGCCCACTCCTTCATCGCCTGGGCGACGGCGTCCGCCAGCGACGTGTCGAGCGCCTCGCCGTGGGCGAGCGTCCGCCCCAGCGCCTTGTAGACGTGCTTGGGCAGGCGGTGGCGCTGGACGACGGGCGAGAACACGTTCGCGCCGAAGACCTGGTTGCCCTGGAGGGTCAGGTCGAGCGCGCCGAGCGAGCCTCCGTTTGGGCTCCACTGCGCGGCGGTTACGTTCTGCTGGCGGGTTCTGGGCATGGGCTGGTCGATTCCTCCTGTGGAAGGGGTGAGGTGGACTGGCTGCGAGGCGTGAGGTGGACTGGTTCCGGCGAGGGCAGGACTCAGCCGTCGTAGGACTGCACGAACTCCCACGGGTGCGGGCGCAGGTCGATCTCTTTGGCCTCCGCCCGCTTGTAGGAGATCCACTCGTCGATCAGATCGGCCGTGAACACGCCGCCCTCGAGCAGGAACTCGTGGTCGGCATCGAGCGCGTCCATCGCATCGGCGAGCGACGCCGGCACGTGCCCGATCTTGGCGAGCTGCTCGTCGGGGAGGTCGAACAGATCGGCGTCGAGCGGGTCGCCCGGCTCCAGGCCACGCTTGATCCCGTCGAGGCCCGCCATCAGCAGCGCCGAGAAGCCGAGGTATGGGTTCGTCAGCGGATCCGGGGGGCGGAACTCGACGCGCTTGGCCTTCGGCGAGGCCAGGTACATCGGGATGCGCACGGCGGCCGAGCGGTTGCGCTGGGAGTGCACGAGGTTGACGGGCGCCTCATACCCCGGCACCAGACGCCGGTAGCTGTTGCAGGTGGGCGCGCAGAACGCCATCAGCGCGCGTCCGTGCTCGAGCAGGCCGGCCACGTAGCTGAGCGCCAGCTCGCTGAGCAGCGCATAGCCGTTCTCGTCGAACATCAGCGTCGCCGAGTCCTTCCACAGCGACTGGTGCACGTGCATGCCCGAGCCGTTCTCCTCGTAGATCGGCTTGGGCAGGAAGGTCGCGCTTTTGCCGGCCGCGCGGGCGACGTTCTTGACGATGTACTTGTGCATCATCAGCGTGTCGGCCATCTTCAACAGCGGCTGGAAGCGCAGGTCGATCTCGCCCTGCCCGGGGCCGCCGACCTCGTGATGGTGGAACTCGCACGGCACGCCGAGCGCCTCCAGCGTGAGCACCATCAGCGCCCGCAGATCGCCCATCGTGTCCATCGGCGGGACGGGGAAGTAGCCCTCCTGCGAGCGTGGATGGTGGCCGACGTTGGGCTTGGCATGCGGCTCGCCGAACCCCGAGCCACGGTTCCAGTAGGCCTCTGCGTTGTCGACCTCGTAGTAGGCGGTGTGCGTTTTCTGGTCGAAGGCGACGTGGTCGAAGACGTAGAACTCGGCCTCCGGGCCGAAGAACGCGGTATCGGCGACGCCGCTGTCGACGAGGTGGCGCTCGGCCTTCTGCGCGACGTAACGCGGGTCGCGCGAGTAGGCCTCGCGCGTGATCGGGTCGATCACGTTGCAGATCAGCGACAGCGTGCGCTCGGCGTAGAAGGGGTCGATCTTCGCCGTGCTGGCGTCGGGCATCAACAGCATGTCCGACTCGGCGATCTGCTGGAAGCCGCGGATCGAGGAGCCGTCGAAGCCGAGTCCGTCGCTGAATGCGTCCTCATCCAGGCCGCCGACCGACAGGGTCATGTGCTGCCAGGTGCCGGGCACGTCGGTGAACTTGAGGTCGACCATCCTCGCGCCAAGCTCCTCCGCCATCGCGAGCACGTCCGCCGCGCTCGGGTCGCTCCTGCCGGCGAACTTCTCGATCGTCAGGGGCTCATCGCCAACGACGAGGTCACGGATTGCGGTCTGCTGCGCTGTCGCGGACATGGGCTGGGTCGATTCCTCCTGGAGAAGGGGGTGAGCTGCGCCGGCTCCTGCGAGCGCGGAGCCGAACGCAATCGTAGTGCCAAGCCGGCTGAAGGGGATCACCGCATGGCGAAACCGAAGGGGGGGATCTTTCGACAGCCGGCCAAACTCGCCGGCGCCTGCCCGGTTTAGGGGCTCGCCGGGAACTCGCCGGCTTCCACCCGGCCGGTGCTCGGGTTCACGTGCGTGAGCGCGGGGGCCGGGGCGATGTCGACTGCGAACTGTCCCTGCACAGGAGCGCCCGAGGGCAGGCGGGCCCTCGCCTTGCCGGCGAGCCCGGCCGCCACGGTGTAGTGGACGGTGTAGGTCCCGGCCTTCACGGGTACGACCCGCCAGGTGAAGCTCCGGGTCTTGCCGGGCGCGAGCGCGCCGAGCGCCCAGGTGTTGACGTAGACCGTCTGGCCGCCGCCGGGCGGGCTGATTTCCTGGCTTTCCACGGGCGGCTTGGCGATCGCCCCGGGACCCCGTTCGATCACCCACACCGGGCGCTTGTCGGCCGCCAGTTCGGGATAGTGCGAGGTGTAGTCGAACGAGTCGACGGTCACCGCCACGCTCGGCACGGTGCGGGTGCCCGTGTTGCGCACCTCCAGCTCGAACCTCGTCTGGCGCGCGATCGACTGCACGGCCGGGAAGCTGGCGCGGACGATCTTCATCGTGTACGTGCCCGTCGCTTCGCCGGCGTCCTGGCGGGTTCCGCCGCCGCACCCGGCGGCCAGCACGGCGCTCGCCGCGGCGAGCGCGAGAGCGGGCGCCCTCGGCGCCCGGCTGGTAACGCCGCGTGCGCGACGCGGGACCGCATAGAAGCCTTTCCGCCTCCCCCTCACGATCGCGCCACGATACCAGCGGGGGTGGCGCTCCGTCACGGCTTGCGCAAGGCGCCCAGGCGGTTAATGATGGCGTACGGGGGGCGCATCGCGTAGAGTTCGCCAAAGCACCGATCGCGACCGAGGAAGGGGCAGGGAGAGATGGTTCGCAGCGTCGCCGAGCGGGTGGGCATCCCGGCGCAGCATGTGCTCGAAGAATTCGGGGACATGATGATCCTGACGGGCAGGACGATCTGGTCTGCGCTGCGGCCCCCGTATCCGTACGGCGGGGAGCTCGTCTCGCAGTTCCTGTTCACGCTGCGTCTGGTCTGGTTCCCGCTGCTGATCTCCACCGTGGCGATCTGCTATGGCGCCCCGGGTCTGCAGGCGGCGGACTTCCTGGTGCTGTTCGGTGCGCTCGATCGCCTCGGCGGGTTCTTCGTGCTCGCCGCGATCCGCGAAATCGGCCCCTTCATCACGGCGATCGTGGTCGCGGGTGTGGCGGGCACGGCGATCACCGCGGACCTTGGGGCGCGCAAGGTCCGCGAGGAGCTCGACGCCCTGCAGGTGCTGGGCGTGGACCCGGTCAAGAACCTCGTGGTGCCGCGCTTTCTGGCGCTGATGGTCGTGACCGGCCTGTTCGACATCTACGCGGTGCTGTTCGGTCTCTACGGCGGCCTGCTCGCCGAGATCTTCAACGGTGGGACGCTGGGGCCGTTCTGGAACACGCTGTTCTCCAATGCGTCGGTCACCGACCTGTGGGGCTCGGTGGTGAAGACGACGATCTTCGGGGCGATCATCGCGATCGTGTGCTGCTACAAGGGCATGACCGCCTCCGGCGGCGCCGAGGGCGTGGGGCGCGCGGTCAACGAGGCGGTGGTGGTCGCGTTCCTGGGGATCGGCGCGTTCAACTATGTCTTCACGCAGACCCTGCTGGCCACCCACCCGCAGATCCTGGTGATCAAGTGAACGAACTGCTTGCGGTGCCGCGCGAATGGCTCGCGGCCACGGGCGAGATCGGCCGCTTCACCGGGAGCATGGTCCGCGACGTCTACAGCCTGCGCGTGTTCAGGTTCTTCGGCGAGGCGCTGCGCCAGTCGGGGATCCTGATCGTCGGCTCGACCGGCGTCATCTGGGCCCTGGTGTTCATCACCGGGTTGAACACGTGTGGCATCGAGGCCGCCTACTTCAACCAGGCCACCGGCACGCCCAACTACGCGGGCGTGTTCGCCGCGTGGTGCAACCTGCGCGAGGCCGTCCCGATCGTCTTTGGCTACATGATGTCCGCCAAGGTCGGCACCGGCATCGTGGCCGAGCTCGGGGCGATGCGGATCTCCGAGGAGATCGACGCGCTGGAGGTGATGGGCGTCGACTCGATGGTGTTCCTGTGCGCGACGCGCCTGCTGGCCACCTGGATCGTGCTGCCGTTCATGTACATAGGCGCGATCGGCGTCGCCTACCTGGGCTCCTACATCGGGGTGGTGGACCAGATCGGATACACCTCCAGTGGCGGCTACCTGCTCATCTTCTGGCAGTTCCAGAACCCGACGGACTTCCTGTTCAGCGTGATCAAGGGGATGATGATGGCCACGGCGATCGTGCTCGTGGCCTGCTATTACGGCTATAACGCGAGCGGCGGGCCCGTCGGCGTCGGCAAGGCCACCGCTAAGTCGATGGTGCTCAACCTGATACTCGTGAACGTGATCGACGCATTCGGCACCCAGATCTTCTGGGGCACCAACGCGCGAGCTCCGATCGGGGGCTGAGGATGGCGGCCGAGGAGCCCGGCCAGCGTCCGGGCGGCAGCGAGGAGGACGAGTTTCAGCTCCACGCCGGGACGATTCGCCCCTCCAAGGCGCCTGACGCGATCGAGTTCGTCGAGGTGCACAAGTCGTTCGGGCGCAATCACGTGCTGCGCGGCCTGAACATGGGGCTGCCGGACGGCCAGGTCTCGATGATCATCGGCCCGTCGGGCACCGGCAAGTCGGTCTGCATCAAGCACATAGTCGGGCTGCTGTACCCCGACGAGGGCGACGTGCTCGTGCACGGCGTGTCGATTCCGAGCCTCTCCGACGCTCAGCTGTTCGATATACGCAGGAAGTTCGGCGTGCTCTTCCAGGACGGCGCCCTGTTCGGCTCGCTGAACCTCTACGACAACGTGGCGTTCCCGCTGCGTCAGCACACCGAGAAGGGCGAGGATGAGATCGCGGAGATCGTCAACCGGCGCATGCGCGAGGTCGGCCTGGGTGGAGAGGGCGCGAAGATGCCGAACGAGCTCTCCGGCGGGATGCGCAAGCGCGCTGGCTTTGCTCGCTCGCTCGTGCTCGATCCGGAAATCGTCCTGTTCGACGAGCCCGACTCGGGGCTTGACCCGGTGCGCACGGCGCTGCTGTGCGAGCTGATCAAGGAGGTCCACGCGGAGAACGGCGGCTGCTATGTGGTGATCACCCACGACATCATGAGCGCGCGGCGCGTCGCCGAGTACCTCGTGGTGCTGTGGAAGGGCCGGGTCGTGGAATCGGGGCCGGCGGACCAGCTGTTCGCGTCCGAAAATCCGTTCGTCCGCCAGTTTCTCTCCGGTGCATCGGCGGGTCCTCTCGGCATGGAGTGAACCCCGGCGGCGCCCGACGGCGCCTCCTCGCCCGCGGCCGTGTCCCGGGTAGCCTTCGTCTGTGAACGCATCACGGCTCCTCTCGGCCCTGGCGGGCGGTGCGGCACGGCGGCCGCGGCTGGTGATCGCGATCGCGGTGGTGCTCGGGTTGACAGGAGCGGCGCTCGCCCTGCGTCTGCGCCCGACCGCGGCGACGGACACGCTCGTATCGAGCTCGAGCTCCGAGTATCAGGCCACCCAGCGCTTCTACCGGAGCTTCGGGGAAGAGCCGATCGCGGTGCTGGTGAAGGGCAACCTGCAGCAGCTGGTGCTGAGCTCCGACATCGAGCGGCTGGCCGGTTTGGAGGGCTGCCTGTCGGGCAGCGTCCCGGCGAGCGCCCTCGCTTCGGAGGGTGGGCCGAACGGGCCGTGCGGGCAGCTGGCGCGCGCCAGGACCGTGAAGGTCGTGTTCGGGCCGGGCACGTTCCTCAACGAGGCTGCCAACCAGATCGACGAACAGCTCGCGGCCGAGACGCGGCAGGCCGAAGCCCAGGCCAAGCAGGCTGAACGCTCCGTCTATCGCGCCGCGCTCGCGCGCGGGCTGGGAGCTTCGCAGGCGCGCATGCTCGGAGAGCAGGCGAGCAGGGTGACGCTCGCGGGATTCAAGTCGAGCCTCGTGACCCAGGCACTCGAATACGGCCTGACGTCGCGGCCGAGCATCGAAGACCCGAACTTCGTCTCGAGCGTCGTGTTCGACTCGAGCAAGCCCGCAGGCACCCCCAAGGCGCGCTTCGCCTACCTGTTCCCGAGCCCCGACGCGGCGCTGGTGTCGGTGCGGATGCGGGCCGGGCTGTCCGAAGCGGCGAGGGTCCGCACGATCGGCCTGATCCGCCAGGCGGTGGCGATGCCACAGTGGCGGCTGACGCACGGGGAGACCTATCTCGTCACGGGCGAGCCGGTGATCGTCGCCGACCTGACCAGCTCCATCAGCCACTCGATCGAGCTGCTGCTGATCGCCGTGCTGGCGGTGATGGCCGGCACGCTCGGCCTGATCTTCACAGGACGCCCCCGGCTGCTGCCGCTCGCGCTCGCGCTGCTCGCCGCCGCGCTCACGTTCGGCGCGCTGTCCGCGGTGGGCGCGTCGCTGACGATGGCCTCGATCGCCGTGCTGCCCGTGCTGGTCGGCCTCGCGGTCGACTACGCGATCCAGTTCCAGGCACGCGTGGGCGAGGAGCTCGCGCACCGCGCGGCCGAGCGACCCGGCGCCGCGGTCGACGGCCCGCTGCTGGTGGCGCGCGCGGCGGCGCTCGGCGCGCCGACGATCGCAACGGCCGGCGCCGCCAGCGCGGCGGCGATGCTCGTGCTGCTGCTCTCGCCCGTGCCGATGGTCCGCGGCTTCGGCGTGCTGCTCGTCGTGGGCGTGGCGATCGCCCTGCTGTGTGCGCTGACCGTCGGCGCTGCGGCGATCTCGCTGTCTTCGGGCGCGCCGCGGGCGCATGGCGCCGACGCGCTCGTGGGTGCTCATCTGGGGGCCGCATGGCGGGGCGCGCGCGAGCTGCTGGCGGACAACCCCCTCACGCGCCTGGTCTCGCGCGCCGCGCTGGTCGGCTCGGTGCGCCACCCGGGGCGGGTCCTGTGCGTGGGGCTGGCGCTGGCGGCGCTCGGCTGGGGCCTGGACACGCAGACCAAGGTGCAGACCGACATCACCAAGCTGGTTCCGCAGAACCTGAGCTCGCTGCAGAACCTGAACACCGTCGAGCGGATCACCGGCGTGGGGGGCGAAATCGAGTTGATGGTCGAAGGGAGGGATCTCGTCAAGCCGTCCACGATCGAATGGATGATCGGCTATCAGAAGGCCGTCCTCGCCCGCTTCGGCTACAGCTCCGCCGGCGGCTGCGCCAAGGCGCGCCTATGCCCCGCCTTCTCGCTCACCGACCTGTTTCAGGAGCAGCCCTCGGGCTCCTCGGGCAGCGCAAAGCTCTCGCAAAACGAGATCAACGGCCTGCTGAGCGTGATCCCGCCCTACTTCTCGCAGGACGTGATCACGCCCGACAGGCGCGTGGCGACGCTGGCGTTCGGCATCCGGCTGATGGGGCTCGACCAGCAGCAGCGGCTGATCGAACAGATGCGCTCGAGCCTGCACCCCCCGGCGGGGGTGAGCGCCAGCCTCGTGGGCCTGCCGGTGCTGGCGGCCCAGTCGGGCTCGCAGGTGGCCGACCCGTGGCGGCGTCTGGAGACCCTGCTGGTCGGCCTCGCGGCGGTCGCGCTGGTGCTGCTGGCGGCCTTCCGCGGAGATCGCCGCCGCGCGCTGGTCCCGCTGGTGCCGATCGTCCTGGCGACCGGATGGTCGGCGCTGATCCTGTTCGCGGTGAGGGTGCCGCTGAACCCGATGTCGGTCACGCTCGGCGCCCTCGTGATCGCGATCTCCACCGAGTTCAGCGTGCTCCTGTCCGAGCGCCACCGTCAGGAGAAGCTCGCCGGCTACGACACGATCGAGGCGCTGCGCCGCAGCTACCGCCGCACCGGCGCCGCGGTGGCCGCGTCGGGGGTGACCGCGATAGCGGGCTTCGGCGTGCTGGTGCTGTCGGACATCACGATGCTGCGCGACTTCGGTCTGGTGACGCTGATCGACCTGAGCGTCTCGCTCGTGGGCGTGCTGGTGGCGCTTCCCGCCGCGCTGGTGATCGCGGACGCCGCCGCCGCATCGTCCCCGGAGGGGGAAGGCGGTTCTCGCCAGCAGCCGGCGCTGGCCGAGCTTGGATCGCTGACGCGTCGTGTACGTCAGGCGTCGGTCAGGCCATGAGCCCGAAACGGTATGGACGCTACACCGGCCTGGTCGGGGTGCTGATCGTGGCGCTGGTGGCGATCAACATCCTGTTCGCCAAATCCAACGGCGCGGCCGGCATCCTGCCCGGCCACATGCTCGCGCCGTTCGCGGTGCCGCTGGCGCTGAGCAGCCTGGAGGGAGACGCGGACATCGCGACCCGCGCCGATCAGGGCCCGGACGGGCGGGTGCCGGCGTGCGCGGAGCGCGGAGCGCGGATCCTGAACGTGTGCCAGCTCTACGAACAGGGACCGGTGGTGCTGGCGCTGTTCGTCGACGCCGGCTCCTGTGCGGCGGTTCTCGGCAAGATGCAGGCGCTTGCACCCGCTTTCCCGGGCGTGCGCTTCGCGGCGGTGGCGATCATGGGCGACCGCGGCCAGCTGCGCCGACTGGTTCGCTCGCGCGGCCTGACGCTGCCGGTGGGCATCGACAGCGACGGCGCGGTGGCCGCTCTCTACAAAGTGCTCAGCTGCCCGCAGGTCAACTTCGCCTATCCCGGCGGCGTCGTGCAGAGCAAGGCGCTGCTGGGAAGCCTCTCGCTCGCGCGTCTGCGCGCGCGGGTGAGCGAGCTGGTGGCGGCGTCGCGGGCTCGCGGATGGCGGGAGCCGGCCGCTTGAACGACAGCCAGCGGTCCGTTCTCGGCTGGCTTGCGCGCGAGGTCGAGGAGGAGCTGCCCGGGCTGCGCCTGCTCGTCGGCGAGGCGCTCCACACCCGCCAGCAGCCGCTCACCGGCGGGTCTCCGCCGGACGTGCGGGGACACCTGCGCGAACTGTCCAACCGCTTTCGCGGCGCCCGGGCGGTGGGCATCCGCCGGGAGCCCGTGCCGGCCGCCTACCGCGTCTTCTTCCGCCACATCGGCCTCGACCCAGAGCTGGTGCGCACGCCGATCGAGGCCGCCGTTCTGGAGCGGATGCTGCGCGGCGGCTTCCCCACCGGCGGCCTGCTGCAGGACGTGCTGCTGATCGCTCTGCTGGACACGGGCGTTTGCGTGTGGGCAGTGGACGCGGAGTCCGTCGACGGCCGGCTCGGGATCCGCGCGAGTCGCGAGGGCGAGCGGCTGGGGCGCTCCGCGGACGCGCCCCTGCTGCCGGCCGGCCGGCTGGTTGTCGCCGACGCCTCGGCGGCCCTCGCGATCCTGTGCGGCGAGGTGGCGCCCGGGCACGAGCCCCACGCCGGTACGCGCCGTCTGACGCTGTTCGCCGTCCAGGTGGCCGGGGTGCCGACGCTGTACGCCGAGGAGGCGCTGTGGAGGTGCCGCGCGGCGCTCGAGCAGCCGTGAGGAGCCCAACGGCGTCCGGCGAACCTCGCCATCGCCCGCCGGTGCGCTGGTAGAATCGTCGTCTGCCGGAGAGGAGGCGGGTGTGACCTACCACGAGCAGCCAGTCATCGATCGCGACGATCCGGCCCGGGGGGCGGCCGTCGCGCGGGACGATGCTCTCGCAGGCTCCGAGCTCGCGCCAGACGCTCGCGAGGACCGCAAGCATGCAGCCGAGCGCGCCGCCAGGGCCTCTCTGCGGGCGCAGATCACGCGGCTGGAGCGGGAGCTGTCGGCGACCGTCGCCGAGCGGTTTCCCCACATCTCCGCACCCGTCGCGGTCCCCGGCGGGTCCACGGACGGTCCGTCGCTGCTCGACCTGGGGGAGCTCGAGCGTTCGCGTGATCGACTCGCCGCCGACGTGCAGGAGCTGCGCGCGCGAGTCCTCGCGCGCATCGAGCACGAGCGCCGCGCACGCGAGCAGCTACAGCGGATGAAGCTGGAACCGGGTCGCTACAAGTTCGCGCGGCTGCCCGTGAGGGATCTCGGTCAGGGTGGCTGCGGGGCCTGGGAGGTGCGCCCGCGGCTCGGTCTGATCGGGATGCTCGCCGGCTGGTGGCAGCTCAAGCTCTCGTCAGGCTGTCCGTTATCCAGGGGGTCGCGCTCCAGGCGCGGCCCCGGTTCACGGAGGTGAGCATCGCGGCCAGCGTGCGGCGTTGACGTTCGGTCATCGACCCGACGGTCTTCTTCTCGGACATCGGGACCTGGGCGAGGAACTTGCGGCAGCGGGTCTGGCCCCAGCGGCGCTGGCTCATCAGCAGATCGGCGACCGCCATGCTATCGGCCTCCCACGGGCATTCGAGGATCACCTCGGCGATGTGGAGCTCGCCGATCGCCACGCGTCGCTTCAGCTCCGCGCGGGCGAGACGAACCTGGTTGGCGCGCTCGAGGGCGCGCATGTACTGAGGGCCGGCAGGGGCAATCGTCGCTGTCGCGTTCATTTAGGCACTCTCCCCGTCGTCGCCGCGAGCCTCGCGCGGCGTCAACGTGCTCGCTTGGTTTTGACTGTTAGGCGCCTGCCGGGCCGTGTGAGATCCGCCGCGACGAGTCGCGACTGTCCCGCCACATCCCCCTATCCCGACGGCCTGTGGTGGGGTGAGCCCAAAACGGTCATGCAGAGCGCATGTGGAAGCTACGCCAGGACGGGGTCGTCGGTCAACAGCGGCGCGGGCGCTTCATACGCTAGAAGCGATCTTTTTCGATCTCGCCTCGACTTGTGAAGAAATGGACAATCCACCGGCCGGCTCCGCTGGCCGGCTCCGGCGGTCCGCTCGGGCGGGCGGTGTGGGTGGGCTCCGGTCAACTGGGCTCGGGTCCCGGCAGCGGCCCGTGCTCTGACTCGAACTCCAGCTTGACCCGCGCGAACACCTCGATCGCGCGGTCGAGCGTGGCGGTGTCGTGCGTCGCCATCACGCTCGTGCGCAGCAGCGCTCCTGCGGGCGGCACGGCGGGATGCAGCGCGCAGTTGGTGAACACCCCGCCGTCGTAGAGGGCACGCCACAGGAGCGCGGCCTTCCAGTCGTCCCCGACCAGGATCGGGACGATCGGCGTGACGAAGGTCTGCAGCGGCGCATCCGCGGCGGGGCCTGTGCGCACGGGCTCGCCGCTGAGCGTGCGATAGCCCAGCGCGCCGAGTCCGTCGGCGAGGTAGCGCGCGCGCTCCAGCACGGCGGCGAGCAGCGCCGGACCCTCGTCCGAGCGGATGATCCGCAGCGCGGCCAGCGCGGCCCCCAGCGCCGCCGGGACCGCTGAGGCGGTGAACAGGAACGGGCGCGAGGAGATGCGCAGGTAGTCGATCACCTCGGCCGGTCCCGCGACGAACCCTCCGCAGGCGGCAAGCGACTTGGAGAACGTTCCCATGCGCAGGTCGACGCGGTCCTCGACCCCCAGCAGCTCGGCGGCACCCGCACCGCGCGCCCCGAGGACGCCTGCGCCGTGGGCCTCGTCGACCATCAGGCGCGCGCCGTAACGGGTGCACAGCTCGGTGATGTCGACGAGTGGCGCCACGTCGCCCTCCATCGAGAAGACGCCGTCCACCGCCACCAGCACGCCGCCGCCGTCCCCCTCCGCGCGTGCCAGGGCCCGCTCGAGCTTGTCGATGCGGTTGTGGCGGAACGGGCGCATCTTCGCCTTCGACAGCAGCGCCCCGTCGAGAATCGACGCGTGGTCGGCGGAGTCGACGATCACCGTGTCGCCCGGACCCAGCAGCGTGCCGAGCGTGCCGACGTTGGCCTGGTGGCCGGTGGTGAACACGATCGCCTCGTCGGTGTCCATCCATTCGGCCAGCTCGCGCTCGAGCGCCAGGTGCAGGGGGGTCGTGCCGTTCAGCAGGCGCGAGCCGGTCAGGCCGGTGCCGTAGCGGTGCAGGGCATCCTCGGCGCCCCGCATCACGCGCTCGTCGCCGGTGAGCCCCAGGTAGTTGTTGGAGGCGAGCATGATCCGCGGCTGGCCCTCCATCTCCACGACCGGCATCGCCGGCGACTCGACGGTGCGGAAGTACGGCATCAGGTCCGCCTCGCGCGCAGCGCGCAGAAGCTCCTCGCGCTCGTGGCCGCGAACCTTCGCGAAAACGTCTATTGATGTGGGCATGTAGGGTGGCGCGCGATGGCGGTCGAAATCAGATCGGTCTCGGGCAGGCGGGATCTAAAAGAGTTCATCCATCTGCCGTTTCGCCTGCATGCTAACCACCCGCTCTGGATTCCACTCCCGAAGCTCGAGCGCTGGCTGTTCCTGAACCGGCGCCTGAACGCCTTCTTCAGCCACGGCGAAGCGGAGTACTTCCTCGCGCTGCGCGAGGGGCGGGTCGTGGGTCGGATCACCGCCCAGGTCAATCACGCGTTCAACGACCACCAGAAGAAGAACTGGGGATGGTTCGGGTTCCTCGAGTTCGAGGACGACCAGGAGGTGCTGGACGCGCTGCTGGACGCGGCGGCGGGGTGGCTGCGCGAGCGCGGCAAGGAACGCATGGTCGGCCCGGCCGACTTCTCCATGAACGAAGAGAGCGGCGTCCTGATCGAGGGCTTCGAGCTGCGTCCGATGATCAAGCAGCCATGGCACCCGCCCTACTACCAGCAGCGCATGGAGCGGGCGGGGATGAGCAAGGCGATGGATCTGCTGATGTGGAAACTCGAGGTGCAAGATCGCGACAAGGTGCTGCCGGTGATCTGGGAGCTCGCGGAGAAGGTGCAGTCAGAGCACGGGATCAGGGTGCGCCCGATGCGCAGAAGGCAGCTGCGCAAAGACATGGACGCGTTCGCGGAGGTCTACAACGCGGCGTGGTCGAAGAACTGGGACTTCGTGCCGTACTCGAAGAAGGACCTCGACGCCTACGCCCAGGAGATCCAGCTGGTGTTCGACAAGCACTGGTGCTTCATCGCCGAGCGCGAAGACACCGGCGAGGTGGTCGGGATGGCGATGACCTTCCCCGATCTGAACCAGGTGCTGGAGAAGATGAACGGCAAATTCCTGCCGCTCGGCTGGTGGTACTTCCTGCGCAAGGGCAGGATCATGACGAGGGTGCGTGTCGGCTTCCTGGGCGTCAAGCCCGAGTACCAGCACACCGGCGTGGCGGCCAAGCTCTATCAGCTGCACTTCGACGCGGCCGAAGCGCGCCCGCAGAAGGGCGGCGAGATGGGCTGGATCCTGGAGACGAACACCGCCATGAACCGCGGCATGGAAGCGATGGGCGGGCAGATCGTCAAGCGCTACAGGGTCTACGAGCGCGTGCTGCGGTAGCGGTCTGGGGTTCCCTCTACACTTCGGCCGGTGAGCGCGCCATTGCAGCCGGAAGCGGCCGCGGATCCTCAGGGCCCGGGGACGGTCGCGGGCGAGGGCGAGGAGATCGACGCGATCCCCGTGCTGGCCGAGGAGGCGCAGATCGTGCGAGCCCAGCCCTTCCCCGGGCTCCCGGACGCCTGGCGCTCGCCCGGCGCGGTGATCCCCGCCGTCCAGGCCGCCGCGGTCGCGGCCGGCGGGTTCGTGGCGGGAGCGGCGGTCGTCGGGCTGGTGCACCGACGCCAGCGGCGTTCCTCGGCGCTCGCCAAGGGCCGGCGCCTGGGGCGCAGCCGCCCAGCCCGCGCGCTCGGCGGCACTGGCAAGGGCGCCATCGCCGGCGAGCTGGTCCAGATCGTGGGCAGCCGCTCGCTGCTGTTGGACGTGCACCTGCTCGGCGGCTCCGGCGATCGCTGAGGCGGGGACGCTGGGCGACCTGGTCGAGCTGCGCGAGGAGGTCGCGCCGGCCGGGGGGGCGGGCTCCTTTCTCCTGCCGCGCCGGACCGGGGGGGACGGGCTGCTGCGCCGCCGTGGAGGCGTGCTCGAGCGCCTGCTGCACCATGGGCATCTGCCCGTGGTGGTCCGGGTCGCCCAGCCGGCGCCGGACAGGGTCCTGCTCGGAGCGCGCGCGGCGACGCTGGCGGGCGCGCGCTATGGCATCCAACGGATGCGCTTCGCGCTGGGCGTGGACGAGGACCTGCGGGGGTTCCTGCGCCGGTTCGCCAGCGATCCGCTGATCGGACGCTCGCTGCGCCGGCGCCCCTGGCTTCGGGTGTGGCGCCGGCCGGAGCCCTTCGAGGCGCTCGTGTGGGCGATCTGCGAGCAGCTGATCGAGTATGAGCGGGCGGTCGCGATCGAGCGTCGCGTGGTGGGCGCGCTGGGACGTCGCGGGTCCGACTGGGACGGAGTCGACAGCGGCCTGCGCGACCTGCCGACGGCGGCGGTCGTGGCGGGAACCGCGCCCGCGCGGCTGCAGTCCTTCGATCTGGCGGGCGGCCGCTCGCTCGCGCTCGTGCGCGCAGCGCGCGAGGTCGCGCGCGGGCACGTGGACCTGTACAGCCCAGACCACGAGCTGGCCTGGCGCAGGCTTCGCGCGATACCCGGGATCGGCCCGTGGACCGTGGAGATGCTCGCGCTGCACGGCCAGGGCCGGCACGACCAGCTGCCGGCTGGCGACCTGACGCTGCTGAAGCTCGTGGGCCGGCTGCTCAGCGGCGGCGATCCTCACGCCCGCGCCGACGAGCGGCAGGTGCGGGAGCTGTTTGCTCCCTACGGCGAGTGGGCCGGCCTGGCGGCCACGCACCTGCTCGCCGGCACAGTCTGAGCGGCGCGCTCAGCGACGACTCCGCTCACGCTCGCGTTCGACCAGCAGGGCGAACGTGGGGCAGGCGCGGGCGGCACGGATCGCGTGCTCGACCTGCCAGCCCTGCAGCGGCGCCCCGTCGATCACCGGATAGCCCCACTCGTCGAGCGTGATCCGCTCGGGGAGCAGCTCGGCGCACATGCCGTGTGCCTCGCAGGCAATCGGGTTCACTCGCACGCGATGGCTCATCGGCGCGACAGCGTCCCGCGTGAGGCTTCTTCGCTGAGCGGCCGATCGGGCATCGGCATCTCCGGGGGGCGCGAGCAGCCATCGCACGGCCCGTGTCGCGCGTGCTCGGCGAACTCGCTCTCGAAGGTTTCCAGCGCGCTGAGGATCAGGTTGACGGCTCCGTCGGGATGCCCGCAGGCGCCGCGGCGCGCCACGAGCGAGGCGAGGCGGTCGATGCGCTGTACCGCCCTGGCCGCGGCCGTGCCGCCGGCGAGCTCCTCGATCGTCGTGGCCAGGGCGTCCAGCCCGTGCACGCACGGTCCGCACTGGCGGGTGCTCTGGCCGGCGAGCCAGCGGGCGACGCGGGCCGTTTCGGCGACGGGACAGGCTTCCGCGGAGAGCAGCAGCACGACGCCTGCGCCGAGCGAGGCGCCATGGGGGGCCAGATGTTCGTTTGACAGGGCAACGCCGTTCAAGCGCTCGCTGCCGATCCAGGCGCCGGCGTAGCCGCCCAGCAGTGCGCCCCGCACCCGCGCTGTGGTCCCGCCGGCGGCTTCGATCAGGGAGGACAGCGAGGCGCCGTGCTCGATCTCATACACCCCGGGATGGGCGAGCGGACCGGACAGCGTCACCAGGGCCGACCCGGGCTGGGTGGGGGTTCCGAGCTGGCGGAACCACGGCGCTCCGTGACGGGCGATGAGCGCCACGTGGGCAAGGGTCTCGACGTTGTTGACCAGCGTCGGGCGGCGCCTGACGCCCTGCTCGAAGGGCAGCGGCGGGGTGAACGTCGGCTTGGCGGGGCCGTCGCCCAGGTAGCTGACCAGGGCCGACTCCTGGCCGGCGACGTAGTGGACGGGCACCGTCGTCAGTTGCAGCCTCGGCGACTGCGCGAACCCGGCCGACGCGCGTTCCTCGATCGCGCGGGCCACGCTCTCGATGCCCTCGTCAGCCGACTCGCACGCACACACGATCACCTCGTCCGCGCCGACTGCCTCGGCGGCGAGGATGCCTCCATCGAGCACGAGGTGGGGAAGCGTCTCCAGCAGCGTGCGGTCCTTGAGGCTGGCCGGCTCGCCCTCGGCGGCGTTGACCACGACGAGCGCGCGTCGACGCGCGCTCGCCACCGCCCGCAGCTTGGTGGCCGTGGGGAAGGCCGCGCCGCCGTGGCCGAGCAGTCCGGAGCGCTCGATCTCGTCGATCAGCATCGCCGCGCGCTCACGAGCGCGCCGCCGCCCGCGGCCGCCGCTGGCGGGCAGGGGTCCGTGGATCGCGAGGTGCCCGTCGAGCGTCAGCGCGCCGCGCGTCGGGATCCCGGCCAGCAGCCGGGGCAACGCCGGTGCGCCCCGCTGGACGGTGGCGGGCAGCGGCTCGGTCAGCGTCGAGGTGGAGCCGCTCATCGTCGGCTCCCACTCGAGCCGGTGGTCGCGTGGGAGTGCCCCAGCAGCGCGGTGGGCGTGCCCGAGCGGCGCGCCCATTCTGAGCCCAGCGGGCCGCTCGGCAGCCACAGCACGACGAACAGCGAGAACGCTCCGGCGCCGCCGAGGGCCGCGCCGCGCAGTCGGATGTTCTCGGGCCAGCCGGCGATCACCCGCGTGAGCACCGCGGCGAGCGCCACCGCCATGCAGGCGATGCTCAACACCAGCAGCCAGGCGCTGCTGGCGTCGCTGCCGGTGCCGAAGCCGTGCACCAGCGCGATCGGCCAGCTCGCGTAGGCGAGCCAGTGGACCGCGCGCCAGGTCGCGAACCCCATCCGCGCTCGCAGCAGGCTCGTGAGGATGACCGCGAGGATCAGGTCGAAGGCCACCGCGCCCAGGCCCAGCCAGAACGGCCGGTAGGAGCCCACGAACGGGACGAAGGCATCGGTGATCGAGATCGACGCGAAGCCGTCCAGCACGGAGGTGAGGATGTGCAGCACGAGGAACACCATCGCCAGCAGCGACACGTTGCGGTGCAGCGAGTCGACCACGAAGCGCGGCCAGCGCGGGGTGCTCCAGCGCTCGACGTCGATCACGCCGAGGACGATCGCGAGCGTCAGCAGCAGCAGCGCCACCGCTCCCGTCGCGCGGGTCAGGTACCAGTAGAGGCTCGGTCCGGCAGTGGCCAGCTGGGTGCTCATGGCGCGATCGCCACCCATCCCGCGGGCGCCTCCCATACCGCGAGCGCCTGCACGGCGGCCTGGACCGGCCAATCACCGACGGTCGTGACGTTGCCCTCCCAGTCGACGAGCCGGGCTGGCAGGCCGAGTCCTGCCAGCCACACGGTGGCGGCCTGCGCCCGCACGAGCGCGGCCGTCGCGGCGATGTTGGCGTCGGTGCAGCTGGCGGCCGCCACGCTCACCGTGCGCCAGGTGTCCCGTACCGGAGCCCCGGTGTCGGGGTCGACGATGTGGTGCATGGTGCGGCCGGCGTGACTCCAGCGCCGGACCGCCGTGCTCGAGGTGGCAAGGCCGCCGGAGTCGATCGAGACCGTCTGGCCCGACGCCGAGGGGTCGCTGCGATGGTCGTCGGTGACCCGGATCGGCCAGCCGTCCTCGGGAGCGGGCCCGGAGGTCGCGATGTCACCGCCGAGGCTGACCAGCGCGCCGCAGCCGCCGGCCCTCGCGGCCGCGGCGGCGGCGCGATCGGCGGCCCACGCCTTGGCGGTCGCGCCGAGGTCGAGCCGCACTCCCGCCGGCATCCGGATCGAGCAGCCGGCCCGGTCGAGCACGATCGTCTGCCACCCGCAGCGCAAGCGCGCCGTGATCGCAGCCGCTGCTTCCGGCTGCGCGCCGGGCGGATCGAGCAGACGCCAATCGCGGTCGTATCCGGCGAGCTCGAGAGCCCGACCGACCGTCGGATCGACGTCGCCGCCGGTCAGCTCGGCGGCGCGCAACGCGACCTCCAGCGCTTCGATCAGCAGGGGGCCGGCCTGCGTCGGCCGGCCCGCGCGCGCGTTCACGCGCGAGAGCTCCGAGTCGGCCCGGAAGCGGCTGCAGGTCAGGTCGATCGCGGTGAGCTCGCGCTCGACCGCCGTGCGCGCCGGCTCGAGCGCTGCGGGGTCGCTGACGCGCAGCACGACGCTCGTGCCGAGCGCCTCCCACGCGGCGGAGGCGAGCGCGGTGGATGGGGGCGGCGACCGGCGCATCTCACGAGCCACCGGAGACGACCGGAGCCGATTCTTGGGCGGGCGCCGATTCTTGCGCGGGCGCCGATTCCTGTGCGGGCGCCGATTCCTGCGCGGGCGCCGATTCCTGCGCGGGGGCCGATTCGTGGGCCGGTGCGGATTCCTGCGCGGGGGCCGATTCCTGCGCCGGTGCGGATTCCTGCGCGGGCGCGGATTCGTGGGCCGGGGCCGATTCCTGTGCGGGCGCCGATTCCGTGGAGGATGGGGATTCGGTCGAGGCCTGCGGGGCGTGGGCTGGCGGCTGCAGGGAGTTCGTGGACGTCTTGGCGGAGACGCTCGTGTGGGTGCCTGAGCTCTTGCCCTTGCTCGCCGAGGCGGCCTTGACGGTCCTGCCGGGGAAGGCTTTGGCGGCTGCGTCGGCGAAGACCCCGGTCAGGACGATGCTGCCGGCGATCAGCCAGCGATTGATCCGGTGGAGCTCGCGCAGCGCCGCGTCGCGGGTGTGAGAGGTGTGGATCGCCATGTCTGCTCAGTGATGAGGGTGAAGCAGGCCGGAAGCGTGAAGCCAGGGACCGAAGTCGGGAATGACGAGAATCGCGAGCACGACCCCCGCGACGAGCGCGCCGGCGAGCGACAGCACGCGGCCGGCGCGGCCGGTCACGTCGCCGCTCAATCGCGCCGAGCGGCCGTAGTCGGCGCGCAGCGCTGTCGGCACGTTCGGGAGATGGCCGAGCACGTGCAGCGCGGTGAACGCGATCCAGACGAAGAAGCTCGCCTTGTGGATCGGCACCAGCGTCCCGCGCGACTGCGGCCCCGCGAACAGAAGCGCGACCCCGCTGGCGAGCACGACGACCGTGGAGATCACGACCATCGGCGCGATGATGCGCAGCGCCGCCGGAGGCGCGCCCTTGCGCAGGTAGCTGGGGTCCCGCGTGTAGTAGCGGACGAAGCGATAGCCCGTGCTCGACATCTTCAGCACGACGGGCGGGATCAGCAGCATCCCCACGAACAGGTGCACCGACAGGAGCTGGTGGATGCGCAGGATCGTCACGCCGATGACCGCCAGCAGCACGATCAGCGTGGCCCCCGTGGTGGCGGTGAGTCGCTCGTTGCCGGTCGTACCCCCGCCCGTCAGGCGTCCGGCGCGCACGCGCGCGGAGTGCGTGTGGGAACCGGCGGCAGGCGTCGTCTGTTGGCTGGTTGCCATGCGACGAGTGTGTTCAGCTTGACTAAGGGTCGGGTAACCGCTCGATGAGAAAGCTCATCGGAATCATCGGCAGGAGAAGTGGGCGGCGGATCGACGCCTATCCTGTGCTCCATGGGAAAGGCCGCCGACTCGGACACGGCGCGCATGGCGTCCCTGCTCGACGCACCGGGCGGCCAGGAGAGGCCCGCCGACTCCGCCCGGGTGCTCCTGATCGAGGACGAGCCGGGGATCGTCGACTTCGTGCGTCGCGGCCTGGAGGCCGAGGGCTTTGCGGTGGAGGCTGCGCTGGACGGGATCGAGGGTGAACGGCTGGCGCTGCAGGGCAGCTTCGACGCCGTCGTGCTGGATCTCATGCTGCCGCGCCGCGGTGGCCTCGAGGTCCTCGAGTCCGTGCGTCGCGCGACGCCGAGCCTGCCGGTGATCGTGCTGACGGCGCGCGGTGAGATCGAGGATCGCGTCGAGGGGCTGGAAGCCGGCGCCGTGGACTATCTCGTAAAGCCGTTCTCGATGGCCGAGCTCGTCGCCCGCGTGCGCGCCCAGCTGCGAGTGCTCGCGCAGGCTTCCGCCCGGGCGCTGCGCGCGGAGGACATAGAGGTCGACCTGCTGACCCGCAGGGTGCGCCGGGGCGGCCGGCAGGTGGCGCTGTCGACGACCGAGTTCGAGCTGCTCGTCCATCTCCTGCGCCACCATGGCCGGGTGGTCTCGCGCGAGCAGATCCTGAGCTCGGTGTGGGGCTACGAGCACGATCCGGCGACCAACGTGGTGGATGTGTACGTCGGCTATCTGCGGCGCAAGCTCGGCGTTCCCGGGGATCCGGCCCCGATCTTCACGGTGCGTTCCGTGGGCTATCGCCTCGGCAGCGCGAGCTGATCGCCCGTGTGGCCGGCCCTGAGACGTAGGGCCCCCACCGGCCTGCGCTGGCGCCTGGCGGGCTGGGTCACGCTGGTGGTGCTGCTGTGCACCGCCATCGTCTTCGTCGCCGTCTACCGTGGCACCGGGACCCAGCTGCGTCACCAGATCGACCAGGAGATCGCGGGCGACGCGAGCGAGCTCGCCCACAACCTCGCACTGGCGAAGGCCCGTACTCCGCGTCGGCTCTCCGAAGCGGCCACCCGTTACGTGCGCGACCAGCCCTTCAGTGCGAGCTCGACGCTGCTGTTCGCGCTCATCCCGGGCGAGCGGCCGAGCACCAACCGCCCCGAGCTGTTCGGGCACCCGGCGCCGGAGGACGGGGAGACGCCCGCCCAGCAGCAACAGGAGAACCGGCTGTCCGCGCGGCTGCTGACCTCGCCCGCCGGCTATACGACGCTCGCGCTGCCCGACGTCGGCAACCTGCGCCTGCTCAAGCGCTCGGTGCGCGTTCCCGCCGGCCTGAGCGTCACCATCGGTGTTGGGGAGCCGCTGGCGCCCGTGGCACACGCCCAGCGGGGCGTCGCCCGCGCGTTCATCCTCGCCGGGCTCCTGGCGCTCGCCGGCGCGCTGCTGGCCTCGTATCTGATCGGCTCACGCGTATCGCGCCCGCTGCGCAGGATGGCCGCTGTGGCTGCGCGCGTGGACGCAGGAGACCTGTACCCGCGCATCCACGACCCGGGCGGCCAGGGCGATGAGGTCAAGGTGCTGGCCGACGCCTTCAACCACATGCTCGACCGCCTGACCGACGCGTTCGCGGGCCAGCGCGCATTCGTCGCCGACGCCTCGCACGAGCTGCGCACGCCGCTGACGGTCATCCGCGGCCAGCTCGAAGTGCTGGCCTCCCAGCGCGATCCCTCGGGCGAGGAGGTGCGCCGCGTCGAGCGTCTGGTGCAGGCCGAGGTCGCCCGCATCGGCCGCCTGGTCGACGACCTGCTGCTGCTCGCCAAGACCGAGCAGACGGAGTTCCTGCGCATCGAGTCGATCGACCTGCCCGTCTACGTGCGGGAGCTGTGGGATGGGGTGAGCCTCCTCGCCAGCCGCCGCTTCGAGCTCGGCCCGGTTGCGCCGGGGACGCTCCGCGCCGACCCCGACCGCCTCGCACAGGCGCTGCGCAACCTGATCACCAACGCGATCGACCACACCGCGGCGGAGCGGGGGCTGGTGCGAATGCGCGTGGAGGCGAGGTACGGCGAACGCGTCCGCTTCGTCGTCGAAGACGATGGTCCGGGCATTCCCGCGCAACAGCGCGAGCGCGTCTTCCACCGCTTCCATCGCACCGACGCCGCGCGCGACCGTGCATCCGGCGGAACGGGCTTGGGGCTCGCGATCGTCCGCGCGATCGCCGACGCTCACGGTGGGAGCATCAGCGCGGGCGAGTCGCCCGAGGGTGGCGCGCGCATCGAGCTCGAACTGCCTGGTCTCGCACCGGCGCGCGGCCGTGTGGCCGACTACGCGGCGACGGGAACGCGGTAGCGGCGCGAGCGCGGGTCCTGCTCGAGCAGGCCGACCGCAAGCAGCGTCGTCATGTAGCGATGGGTCGTGCTGGGGCTCAGGCCCAGCCTTGCGGCGACGTCGGTCACGGCCAGCGCGTTCCCGTCGGTGGGGAAGCAGGCGAGCACCAGCAAGCCGAGCAGCAGGGATCGCGAGAGGCGCGGGCTCGCCGACAGCGCAGCGTAGCTCGACGCGAGCCCTCGATCGGCCAGTCCGTGCAGGACGCTCGACACCCCGCTTCCCCCTGAGCTGCGACGCACCACCTGGTCCACCTGCGTTCGCGTCAGCTCTATCGTGATTCCACTGGCCGTCATCCGAGATCTGATCCGATGGGTAAAACGCGAGCCGGGTACCGCTCGGCACCCGGCCCGGTCACTGGCGAGACGAAAGCGGATCTGGACCTCGCGCGCCATGCGTGGCTCACGCATGAATCCAGCGTCACGCACACTGATGATCCCGCCGGCAGTGCCCCGCGAGCAAGTGGAAAGTCCACTACTTGAGTCTCAAGTGCATCGCCGTGCCTCGCCGGCCCCAGCGCCGCCGAGCAGCCGGCCCGCGGCACGGCGCGCCCTGAGCACGGCCATCGTGGGCGTCGCCAGGGTGCCCATCGTCTCCAGCACCCGTTGTGCCGGCAGCAGCGCGCCCGGCGCGGCGGTGGCCGGGGCAGAGAGATAGAAGCTGGTCATCGCGGCCACGATCAACGCGTGGCGTGCGCCGTCGGGCAGGGCCTCGGCGGCATGCACGGCGCGCGCGGCGATCCACCCCAGGCGGTGTGCCGCTTCGGCAGGTGAGGAATAGTGGTCGATCAGGTTGTGGTGGCCGTGCTCAAGGTCCCCGGTGCGGTCGATCAGGCTGTCGAGCAGGACGTGCAGCGCGCTGATCCAGGGGAAGTACGCCTCCTGGGTGGCCGTAGTCTCGGCGGCGCTGAGCCCCGGCTTGGCGGCGGCGGCGATCAGCGCGAAGACGGTCATCGAGGAGGCGCCACCAGCTGCCGCCTCCCACCAGTGCAGCCTGCTGTCCGGCGGGGCCACCGCGGACCCCCACTGCGCAAGCGCCCGGGGACGGTCGCCCGCTTCCTCGTGGTTGAGGCTCTGGTAGGCGACGATGGTGCTGGCGGCGCGCAGCGCTGGCTGCGCGACGGCTGCGTAGGAGGGCAGGGCGCCGAGGGCGTCTCGGCACGCCTGCACCAGGTGCCTGATGTAGCCGTTGTCGCGGCGATCCGACGAGTGCTCGTAGTAGTCCGCGTGGTCGCTGTCGGGATCCAGCGCGGTCAGCAGCGCGAGATGCAGCTGGCGGCCGTTGGCGACCGGGTCGGCGCTCGGCTGCTCGGAGAGCGTGTCGACGTAGTCGTACGTCGTCTGGAAGGCGATGACGGCGCGCACGACGCGTGCGCGATACGCGCGCGGAACGAGCGCGGCGTAAGCGGCTGCGCCCTCGTAGTTGCCGCGCTCGACCCGCTGGGTGAGCAGGGCCAGGCGGCGGAGCACAGGATCGGGTATCTGGCGCGCGCGCTCATGCCAGTGGCGGAGCTCGCATCCGACGAGTGGGAAGACTCCAAGCCAGTATCGGGAGGCGGTGCTGGCGAACGCGCTCGCCAGCGCGAATCGGCTTCGGGTCGGAGCGACCACCCGAACAGTTTCGCCTGCACGAGCGCCGATACATAGTCACTCCTGAAAGCTCGTGCGAGCCGGCGCCCGTGCAGCAGCCAGTCCTGGAAGCGCGATGACAGCCAGCGCGATCGCCGCGAGCAGCGCCAGCGTGAGCAGCACTCTCCCCGGCCCTACCTCAAACGGCGCCGGGAAACCGGTCTCCAGTCTCAGCCAGCGGCTGGCCAGCGCGTGGCCGTACACGCCGGCGAGGGCGCCGATCGCGCAGCCGACGCTGAGAACGATCGCGCTCTCCAGCAGCAGCGCGCGCCACAGCTGTCCCGTGTCGTATCCCTGGATCTTCAGGGATGCCAGCCGCCGGCGCCGCTGCCAGATGCTCGCGCTGAGCGCTGCCGCGACCGCGAGCGCGGCGGCGATCAACAACAGCGCGGCGATTTCGCTCAACGCACTCAATCCTTGGCGTGCGTTCGCGTCGTATTGGCTCTCGCGTTCGTGCAGCGTCTCGACGCCGAGGCCCGGGCGGTATGCGAGCGCCTGTGCGACCGCGCGCCTGCCTGCCGCCTCGTCCACGCCTGGCCTGAGATCGACCTCAAGCGCGGAGGGCTCGGCGGTCTGCCAGTAGCGGCGGTAGTCGGCCGTGTCGAGGATGACGGCGCCTGGCGACCAGCCGAGGTTGGTCGTGATCGCCGCGACGCGCAGGCGCGCGGTGCCCGCCGGCGTCGGCAGTGTGAAGACGCTGCCCACGCCAAGGCGGTGTTCGTCTGCGAAGGCGCTCGAGATCGTGGCCCATCCGCCTTCGCGCAGCAGCCGCGTCGCGCGGGCCAGATTGCCCTTCACGAGCTGGCTGGCCGGGATCATCGTGCTGTCGGCGGGCGGCCTGGCGATGATCCACAGGCGTCGCTTGCCGACATCGAGGTACCCTCCCTGGTACACGCGCACGGATGCGACCGCGGCGGAGCGTGCGACCGCCTGGACTGCACCGTTGACACGGAAGGCGTTGGTTGTCAGGTCGTTGCCGCCGGTCGTCACCCACACGTCAGCCGTGCCCAGGTATTCGCCGAAGCTGGCGTCCAAGCCGTGAATGAGGTCAGCGCGGGCGCCTCCGATCGCGACGCTCCCGTAGAGCGCGAGCGCGGCGATGCCCGCGAGCGCCACCGAGCGTGTGGTGATCGCGCGCAGCTCGGACACGACGACGATGAGCGAGCTGCTGCGGCACGCGTTCGCCCGCCCACTGCAGCGCCCGGGCGACGCCGGCGAACACGCTCGGGATCATGCACAGAGCCGCCAGCGCCAGCGCCATGCCGCCGATGATCGTCAGGCTCGGAGCGATCAGCACGAGTGCCGTGATCGAGGCGAGCGACGCCGTGCCGACGATCGAGAGCTTCAGCGCGGTTCCCCGCGCGAGCACCTCGCTCCCAGCCGCGCGATCGCGCAGGACCGCGTCGGTCGGACGGCTCGGCCGCAGGTCGAGGGCCGGGGAGAGCGAGGCGAGCATCGTCGCGAGCACACCGCACCCGAGCGCGATGAGGACCGTCCCGATGTGCAGGGTCTCCTGGGTGCCGATCGGAAAGGCGGTCGTCAGGTAGGCCGGTATGCGGTGCAGGAACGCTCGCGAGAGAAGGTCGCCGAGCAGGACGCCTGCGGCCGAGGCGGCCACACCGAGGACGGCGGCCTGAAAGGCGAGCAGCACGACGATCTGGCGCCAGTCATAGCCCTGCATGCGCAGGTCCGCCACGAAGCGCCGTCGCTCGGGCACCGTGAGCAGCATCGCGTTGAGTGCCAGCAGGAAGCCGACCATCACGCTGATCGCGGCGAACAGCGATGTCGACTGGTCGTTCGGCTTGACCGCCTCGTCGAGCAGGCGCAGCTCGTTGTCGGCCGGCCACCACGTTCAAGGCGCCCCGCGCCGAGCGTGCGCAGCTCTGCCGCCACGAGGCGATCCTCGCCGCGGCGCCGGCTGGATCAGGACCTGCGTGACCCGGCCCTGCAGCCCGGTCAGCCGCTGGGCGCTCGCGAGCACGGCTCACAGCCACGGGACTCGAGGCGAGCGCGCCGAACGTCGAGCTTTTCAGCACCGCGCCGACGCTGATCGTGTGCGCCGCGCCGAGGGCGAGGACCGTGACGCGGTCACCCGGTTCGGCGCCGATCGCGCTGGCGACGCTCGCGGGCAGTAGCAGGCCTCCGGCGAAGCGGAAGCCGGCCAGCCCGAGCTTCGCGTGCCGAAGCCGCCGAGGCCCGCCACCGACGGGGTCACGCCGAGCAGCTGCACCGACTGCCGGCCGCGCGGCCCGACCACGGCGACGTTCTCCCGCAGCACCGGCGCCGCCACCTGCACGCCTGGCCAGGCGGCGGCTGCGCCGAGGCCAGCCGTTCGTCGAACCCATCCTGCGAGCGCGCCGCCAGCTGGAGCCGTGCCGAGCCGACGAGCTGATGGACGAGCTCTCCCGCCGAGCCGGTCAGGCTGGCGTTGGCCACCAGCACGCCCAGCGACCAGCGCGACGCCGACCGCGATCCCGCTGCCCGCCAGCAGCTCCTGGACGGCGTGCGAGCGCAAGCGGACCCGGTAGAGGTGCGCCAGCATGCTCAGGCGGACCCCCGCGATCGCGGGGTTCAAGGGGCTCTTCACGACGACCGGTTGCTGCCAGCTCCGGGTCCATCCCGTCGGCCAGATGCCCGTCGCGGAGCGTGTGAACGCGATCGACGAACCGGGTCGCGTCGAGGTCGTGCGTGACCAGCAGCGCGGGGATGCCCCGCTCGTGGCAGATGTCGCGCATGCAGCGCGAGTATCTCCCGGCTGCGCTTGGAGTCGAGGTTGCCGGTCGGCTCGTCGGCGAGCAGCAGTCGCGGCTCGTTGGCGAGGGCGCGGGCGATGGCGATTCGCTGGCGCTCGCCCATCGACAGCTGCTCGGGCGTGTGCCCCGCCCGCTCGCCCAGGCCCACGCGCTCGAGCCACGGCAGCGCCCGGCGGCGCCCTCGCGCAGCGTGCATCCGCCGCCGGTCAGCTTGATCGTGGCGTTGTCGAGCGCCGAGGTGTGGGGCATCAGGTGAAAGGCCTGGAAGACGAAGCCCACGTCCCTGCGGCGGTAGAGCGCGCTGTCGCGCTCGGACAGCTCGCCGAGCGCGCGTCCGTCGAAGGAGATGCTGCCGCTGTCGGGGCGCGTCAGCGCCGCCGCCAGCAGCAGCAGGGTCGTCTTGCCCGAGCCGCTGGGACCGTACAGGGCGACGAACTCCCCGCTGGAGACGGTCAGCGAGACGCCATCGACGGCCTTGACGGTCTCTATACCGCTCGAATAGTGCTTGACGACCTCGCGCAGCTCGAGCGTGCTCACTGCCCGGAACGCTCCGACCCGGCGAGCCTGCGTCCGGGCAGCCGCACGACGGTGCCCCGCTCCTCGGTCGAGACCAGCTCGCCGTCGGCGATCGACATCAGCACCCCGACCCCCTGCAGCGCGGCCATTTCCTCGGAGGCCATCAGGAGCGTCATGCCGCGCTCGCGCGCCGCCTCACGCAACAGCGCATAGAAGCTGTCGCGGTCGCCGAGGTTCGACATCAGGGCCGGTTCGTCGAGCACCAGCAGTCGCGGTTCGCGCGCGAGCGCCCGCGCCAGCATCACGCGCGTGCGGTCGGTCAGCGACAGCGACGCCGTCGGCTCCTCGGCGCCGGCGGCGCCCACGCCCACCTGTTCCAGCGCGCGCAGCGCCCTGCGTCTGGCTTCGCGCATGGTCAGGCCTTCGCTGCCCAGCGATGTGGCCACGTGGTCGACGACGCTCTCGCCCGGATTCGCCCGCCAGTCGGCGGCGGACATGAACGCGATCTCGCCACGCAGCAGCCGGCCGCGCTCCCGGCCGCGTCATGCTGCGCGATGTCGCGGCCTTCGAAGCGGACGGTGCCGGCGTCCGGCAGCGCGATCCCGGCCGCCAGGCGCAGCAGGGTCGACTTGCCCGAGCGCCGCGGGCCGTAGACGCCGACCGACGACGCCGGCTGTGGATCTCCAGCGACACGCGGTCGAGCACGAGGATCTCGCGGCCGCCGTCGGGGTAAGCGCTTGCTGACGTTCAGAAAGGAGAGCAGCGGCGTCATCGCGGCGGTGAGGCTACTGGTCGCGTTCCAGGAACTCGTTGATCCGCCGTTCGCGTGCGCGCCGCCCAGTCGACCTCGATCTGGAGCTGCGCGTAGACGGCGTCGCGCGTGCAGTCCATGCACAGGGCAGTCCATGAGCGCGCGCGGCCGTCGGTCGGACTGACGAGCTGGGCGAACACCAGGCACTCACGCTCGTAGGCCTTCAGCGCCATCAGCAGGCGGTGCGCGTCCTGCTTCGCGCGCCACCGACAGCTTCGCCTGCAGCCCCAGGCGCACGGGCTCTCTCGGCAGCAGCGTCTCCATCCACAGCGTCAGCGCCTCCGGGGTCTCCTCGGTCGGGTGGTAGACGAGATGCGTGCGGCGGCGGTTGTTGCGCTTGGGCTCGTCGCGAGAGACCGCCAATCCCGTTGTTCTCGAGCTGCTCGAGCAGCCTGTAGACGTCGTTGGTGTCGACCCGCCAGGTCTCGCCGAGGCGTGCGGCGAGGCGGTTCGCGAGATCTCCGCCATGGCCGGGACGCTCGAGCAGAAGACCGAGCAGCGCGCCACGCAGCGGCGTCGAAGGACCCCGCATCCACCTCGTCTTCTCTGGGCTTGCGCTCGCCATCGCTCCTCGTCTCAGCCGAACTGGCTGGCTGGACAATACACCACGGGCGAGACCTGGTGCCGAATGATTCCGACATCCTGTCCCCGAGTCGCCGGCGCGGGTTCTAGGGCACGAGCACCGCCGCCCCTGTGAAGCGTCCGGCGCGCAGATCCGCGAGCGCCTCGTTGGCGTCCTGGAGGGGATATGTGGTGACGCGCGTCTGCACGGGGACGCGCGGGGCGAGCGCGAGCAGCTCCTCGCCGTCGCGGCGGGTGAGGTTGGCGACCGAGCGCACGCACGCGCTCCTCCCACAGGATGCTGTAGGGGAAGGAGGGGATGTCGCTCATGTGGATCCCGCCGCAGACCACCGTCCCGCCGGGCGCCAGCGCGCGCAGCGCGAGCGGTACGAGCGCTCCGACCGGGGCGAAGATGATCGCCGCGTCGAGCGGCTCCGGCGGCGGGTCCTCGGAGGAGCCCGCCCACACGGCGCCGAGCTCGCGCGCGAAGTCCTGCGCCTCCTCGTCGCCGGGCCGGGTGAACGCGTACACCCGGCGCCCCTGCCAGCGGCAGATCTGGATCGAGGATGTGCGCCGAGTGCCCCGAAGCCGTAGAGGCCGAGCGCGGCTGCGCGTCGCCGCACATCCGCAGCGCCCGGTAGCCGATCAGCCCGGCGCACAGCAGCGGCGCCGCCTGCTCGCTGGCGTAGCTCGCGGGGATGCGGGAAGCAGTAGCGCTCGTCGGCGACCGTGTACTCGGCGTATCCCGCCGTCGATGTCGCGCCCGGTGAACAGCGCCTTCGGGCACAGGTTCTCGCGTCCGCTGGTGCAGTACCCGCACTCGCCGTCGGTCCAGCCGAGCCACGGCACGCCGACCCGACGGCCGCCGTCGGCCTCGCGCGAGTCGTCGCTCGGCCGCCTCGCCGCCGCGACTCGACCGTGCCGACGATCTGATGTCCGAGGATGCGCGGCGGCGGCGGGATCTCGACCTCGCCGTCGAGCAGGTGCAGGTCGGTGCGGCACACGCCGCATGCGTGCACGCGCAGCGAGCAGCTGACCGGGACCCGGCTGGGGGATCGGCCGCTCCACGGCGCGCAGCGGCCGGCCAACCCCCTCGAAGACCATCGCGCGCATCGTTCCCGTCGGCGTCGCTTGCGCCATAGTTACCAGCAGTGAACCACGCCCGCGCGCGCAGACCGCGATGACAGCCGCGCTGTACTTCAGCCATCCGGCCTGCCTGGAGCACGACCCGCGCGTGCACTCACCCACCCATCCGGACACCCCGGAGCGTCTGATCGCGCTGGAGAGCGCGCTCGCCGAGCGTGACTGGCTGGGGTGGGAGCGGCGCGCGGCGCCCGCCGCCGGCGAAGCTCAGCTCGAGCTGGTCCACTCCGCCCGGCACGTGCGCTCGATCGCCGAGCTGTGCGCGGCGCGGCGGCGGGGCGATCGACCCCGACACGTTCGTCGGGGAGCCGTCCTTTCGCGCCGCGCTGCACGCCGCCGGCGGCGCCTGCGCGATGGCGCGCGCGCTGCTCGCCGGCGACGCGCGCGTGGGCTTCTGCGGCGTGCGGCCCTCCGGCCACCACGCCGAGCACGAGCGGGCGATGGGCTTCTGCCTGTTCAACAACATCGCCGTCGCCGCGGCCTTCGCGATCGCCGAGCTCGGCCTGCGACGGGTGTTCATCCTCGACTGGGACGTCCACCACGGCAACGGCACCGCCGAGATCTTCAGACGGCGCTCGGACGTGCTGTTCGCGAGCATCCACCAGATGCCCCTGTTCCCCGGCACAGGCTTCCTCGAGGACGCGGGTGCCGGGGCGGGGGAGGGCTACACGATCAACCTGCCCGTGCCCGCCGGCTCGCGGGAGCCGCTGTGGACGGCGCTGCTCGCGCAGGTCGTGCTGCCCGCCGCGGTCGCGTTCGAGCCAGAGCTCGTGCTGGTCTCCGCCGGGTTCGACGCCCACGCCGAGGACCCGCTGGCGGACTGCCTGCTGCAGACGGGCTCCTTCGTGGAGATGGCAGTGCGCGTGCGTGACATGGCGCGGGCCGCCGGGGATCCCGCTCGGGCTCGTGCTCGAGGGTGGATACAACCGCCGCGTGCTGGCCGAGTGCGTGTGCGCGCTCCTGCCCGTGCTGGCGGATGAGGCACAGACGGGCGTGGCGGGCGGGCGCGCCCATGGTGGGCCGGCAGAGCCCGGCTCGCTGACCGCGCGCGCGGCCGCCCAGGTCGGGCGCTACTGGCCTGTGTGAGCGCCCGCCGGGCGGTTCAGCCGAAGAACAGCTCGGCGGTCTCGTACAGCCCGGGGTCCAGCAGGTTGGGCTCCGCCAGCGCGTCCTGAAGCGCCACCTCGACGATCTCGCTGCCACGCGCCGCGACCATCGTCCCGAAGCGCCCGCCGTCCGCGGCGTCCATCGCCGCCACGCCGAGGCGGGTGGCGAGCACGCGGTCAAACGCCACCGGCGTGCCGCCGCGCTGCACGTGGCCGAGGATCGTCACGCGGGTCTCATAGCCGGTTCGCCGCTCGATCTCGCCCTCGAGCGTCACGCCGATCCCGCCGAGCCGCGCGTGCCCGAAGGCGTCGGTCCCTGTCCCGTCGAGGGTCTGGAGGGTTCCCTCTCCCGGCGTGGCGCCCTCCGCGACGACCACGATCGAGAAGCTGCGGCCGTGCTCGTGGCGGCGACGGAGGTGCGCGACGACCTCCTCGATGTCGAACGGCCGCTCGGGCACGAGGATCGCGTCGGCTCCGCCGGCGATGCCCGCGTACGTCGCTATCCAGCCGGCGTGCCGGCCCATCACCTCGACGACCATCACCCGGTTGTGGGACTCGGCGGTCGTGTGCAGGCGGTCGATCGCGTCCGTGACGATCTGCACGGCCGTCTGAAAGCCGATCGTGACGTCGGTGCCGCCGAGGTCCTTGTCGATCGTCTTGGGCACCCCCACGATCGGCACTGCCTCGCGGTGCAGGCGCAGGGCGACGCCGAGGGTGTCCTCGCCGCCGATCGCGATGAGGCCATCCACGCCGCGGTCATCCAGCGCGCGCCGGACGAGCGCCGTCCCGTCCCCGCCGTCGGCATAGGGGTTCGTGCGCGAGGTGCCCAGGATCGTGCCGCCCCGCGGGAGGATGCCGGCGGTGTTCTGCAGCGTCAGCTCGATCGCGTCGTCCTCGATCATGCCCGCCCAGCCGGCGCGAAACCCGAGGAAGCTGTGCCCGCCCTGCGCAAGCCCGCGGCGGACGACCGCGCGGATGACCGCATTGAGTCCCGGACAATCGCCTCCTCCGGTGAGCAGCCCGATGCGCGTCATCGTCGTCAGTCTACGTGGGCGCGGCGGCTGGTCAGTCCCCGTAGGCGCGTCGGATCCCTTCCACCTCCGGCAGTGCGGCCATGAACGCGTCGAGCAGCTCGGGGTCGAAGTGCGTGCCACGCTCGGCCTGCATCGTCTCGATCGCCGAGCGAACCGGGAACGCGGGACGGTAGACGCGGTCGCTGGTGAGCGCGTCGAAGACATCGGCCACCGCGGCGATCCGCCCCTCCCTCGGGATCTCCGCGCCGGCCAGCGCGCGCGGGTAGCCGCCGCCGTCCCAGCGCTCGTGATGGGTGCGCGCGATGAGCGCGCCCATGCGCACGACCTCCGAGGCGGAGCCGGCGAGCATCTCGTAGCCGATCTTCGCGTGGGTCTTGATCACCTCGATCTCCGGCCCGGTCAGCTTGCCGTGCTTGCGCAGGATGCTGTCTGGGATCGCGACCTTGCCGATGTCGCGAGAGCAGATCCATGCCCGACTCGCCCGGCAGGTTGACGTCGAGCGGCACGAGCGCGTGGGCGCAGCGCTGTAGGCGCTCCCAGGCGTCGGCGGCGCTGCCTGCGCTGTCGCAGGAGTAGCCGCTCTCGCGCATGATCCGCTCGGCCCACCGACGCAGCGCCTGGTCCTCGTCCACGATCAGCAGTTCCGGCCGGGGTCCCTCCCCGGCGGTGTGTTGGCGCGCGAGCGCATCGTTCGGCGCCGCCGTGTGCCCGTTGTGCGTCGGGTCATGTGCCGTCCACCTCCCGTTTGAGGACCTGGCTGACTTTCGCAAGCAGGGTGGCTCCCGAGAACGGCTTCTCGACCAGGGCCACGCCCGCGTCCAGGTGGCCGCCGGAGTCCAGGATCGGCTGGGCGAAGCCGGACATGAACATCACCCTGATCGACGGCCGCGCGCGTCGGATCTGCTCGACCAGCTGGGGGCCGTGCATGTGGGGCATGATCACGTCGGTGAGCAGGAGGTCGATCGGCTCCGGACTCAGCGTCCTCGGCCATATATCACCACGAATCAGTATAGACAAACTGTACGCGTAGAGCGGAATGTCAGCTACCGGTTGGGCACCTGCGCCTTCATGGCCGGGCGGGAGCCGCAGACCCTCTCGCGGCGGGAGTCAGATGCCCTGCCCGGGCAGGAACTCGTTGGTGAAGGGGGGCAGGCCGCTGGTGTTGGGATTGTGCGCGAGCAGCCCGTGCGAGTACATCCAGTCGCCGAACGCCGCCCACGCCGACGGTTCCTGCCAGCCGAACGGGTCGCTCGGATCGGCCGGTCGCGCCGCCGGCAGTGTCTGCTTGATCGATTCCAGCTGCAGCTTTCCTTCCAGCGACGGGTTGGCCTTGACCAGGAGCGCCGCCGCCGCCGCGGGGTCGGCGCGGACCTCGCGCTCGCCTCGCGCGAGCGCCTGCAGGAAGGCCCGCAGGTCCTGGCCGTCGGTGTGGGCCTCGCCTTCGCGCACGACCAGGATCAGCTCGTCGTACTGCGGAACGCCCGCCTGATTGATGGGGATCGTCACCGGGTGCTTGTGCATCAGCGACAGCTGGATGGCCTCGTAGTTCCAATAGCCCCCGAGCGTCGCGGCCACCTTCCCGGAGAGCATCGCCGGCACGAGGTTGAAGCCGACGTTCACTTCCTTCACGCTCGACGGGTTCACGCCGGCGCTCTGCAGCGCGGCACGCAGCTCAGCGGCCTGGTAGGGGATCCCGGCGGTGCCCACGGTCTTGCCCGCGAGGTCCGCCACGCTGCTCACGTGCGCTGCGGGCAGGGCGATGATCGACGTGAGCGGGCGCTGCACGAGCGCCCCGATCGACACGAGCCTCAGGCCCTGATCGCGCGCGAGCAGGAGCTCCGGCTCGTAGGAGATCGCCATGTCCACCTTCCCGGCGGCGAGCAGCTTCAGCGGTTCCGCCGTTTCGGAGGGGACGACCGGTTGCACGTCCAGGCCGACCGCGCGGAAGTCCCCGTGGCCGATCGCCGAGTACAGCGCCGCGTGGTCGGCGTTGGGGAACCAGTCGAGCATCACCGTGAAGCGCTTCGTCTTCGCGGTCGAGATCACGTCCTGCTTGACGCCGCAGGCCGACAGGGCAAGGGCGCAGGACACGGCCATCAGCACGGGCGCGATGCCCCGGAGTCGGGCGGATGGGGCTCTCAACGGGTGTCTCCTCTGGAGTGACCGGCCCACGGCGCCAGCCGGCGCTCGGCGAGGGCGAGTGCGTGGAAGCAGACGATCGCGAACACGAACAGCACGACGGCCGCGGCGTAGGCACGAGGGGTTTGCAGGGCGGTGAGATCGGCGTTGATCTCATGCCCCAGCCCCGCGTGGACGCCCGTGGTCGCGGTCTGGGACTCGGCGATGTAGGCGCCGATCACACCCACCGCCAGCGCGATCCGCGCTCCGCTGATCGCGGCGGGCAGCGCCGCCGGCAGCTCGGCGAGACGGAACGCCTGCCAGCGCGAGGCGTCCAGCGTGCGCAGCAGCTTGAGCTGGTCGGGGTCGACGGCGGCGAGGCCGTCGACGGTCGTGACCAGCACGGGGAAGAAGCAGATGAGCACGATCACCACGAGCTTGGGAAACACGCCGAATCCCCACCAGAAGACCAGCAGCGGGGCGATCACCGCGATCGGCACCGCCTGGGAGCCGATCGCGAGCGGATAGACGGCCCGGCGCAGGATCGCAGAGAAGTGGATCAGCACCGCGAGCACGAAGCCGAGCAGCAGGGCGAGCAGGATCCCCAGCCCGACCTCCTCGGCGGTCGGCGCGAGGTTGGCGGCCAGGAAGCCGGCGTTGTTCCACATGGCGGCCGCGATCGAGTGGGGGGCCGGCAGCACGAAGGAGCTCGCGGAGCCCGAGTCGACGTAGATCTCCCACATGCCCAGGAGGGCGCCCACGAGCAGCGCCGGCGGCAGGACGGCGACGATGCCTCTGCGCACGGCGCCGCCCCTGGCGGGCGGTCCCGCCGTAGGGCGCGTGCTCATGCGCTCGCCCCCGAGGCGCAGACGCCGCGGTGAAGCACGCCGAGCGCATGCTCGCGCAGGGCGATCACCGCGGCGTCCGTGCGGGCACGCGGGCGGGGGATGTCCACCTCGAGCTCCTCGATCACCCGCCCCGGCCTGGGGGAGATGACGGCGACGCGGTCGGCGAGCATGATCGCCTCCTCGACGTCGTGCGTCACCAGCACCACGGTGCGCGGCTCGCGCAACAGCGTGTGCGCGAGCCACACCTGCATCTCCCCGCGGGTGATCGCGTCGAGCGCGCCGAACGGCTCGTCCAGGCAGAGGATCGGCTTGCCGGAGAGCAGCGTGCGCAGGAAGGCCACGCGCTGGCGCATCCCGCCGGACAGCTCCGGCGGGTTGGCGTGCTGGAAGCCCTCCAGCCCGAGCTCCGCGAACAGCGCCGCCGCCCGACGGCGGGCCTGCGCGCGCGAGAGCCGGGCGATGCGAAGCGCCAGCGCGGCGTTGTCGACGGCGCTCAGCCAGGGCAGCAGCAGGTCACGCTGGGGCATCAGCGCGGCCGGAGCGCAGTCGATCGAGCCGCCGTCGGGGGCCTGCAGTCCGCAGATCAGCTCGAGCAGCGTGGTCTTGCCGCAGCCGCTCGGTCCCACCACGGCGAGCAGCTCGCCCTGGGCGGCGTGCATGGACACGCCGGCGAGCGCCTGCACCCTCCTCCCGCCACGCTCGCCGTAGGTGCGACCGACGTTCTCGAGCACGATCACGTCTCCGTTGGCGGTGTCCCGAAGCGAGGACTGTGCGCGGGACTGCAGTTCTGTTGCCACCTTCCTCCCTTCGCAGGCATTACCCCACAGGTTCTAAGGGTCGGCGCCGGGGGAATCGCTTCCCGTGCGCCATCTCAGCCGGCCTTCCCGCCAGCCCCCCTGGTGTCTGCTCTGTTCGTGCGCTGATGCTAGCGCGCAGCGGCGATCACCGGACGGGTGAGGGCTCGGACGAAGTCCTCCAGCTGGGCTGTCGTCCAGCACTCGAAGGCGGTGCAGTACTGCTCGTAGGCGGCGATGACCGAGTCGCCGTAGTTCCAGTAAAGCCGCGGCTCGGGGTTCAGCCAGAAGGTGCGACCGGCGCGCGCGGCGATCTGCGCGAACACGTCCGCGCGGGGGTCGCGCCCGTTGGTGCGGGCATCGCCGAGCACGATCACGGTCGCCCGCGGGTGCAGGTCGTCCTCCACCTGCACCAGGAACTCCGACCACACACGCCCGTAGTCGGTGTAGCCGGAGATGTCGGCCACGCCCGCGTCGCTGGAGATCCGTTCGCTGACCGTCTTGAAGTTGCGCTCTCCTTCGAAGATGTCGGTGACCTCGGAGATGCGCTCGATGAACACGAACGAGCGCATCTTGCGAAACGTGTCGTGCAGCGCGTGGAGCACCGACAGGAAGAACACCGACGCCGAGGTGACGCTCGTGGAGACGTCGCACAGGACGTAGATCTCCGGACGGCGGGGGCGGCGGGGGCGGAACTTGAGCACCACAGGCACGCCGCCGGTCTGCAGCGATGCGCGCATCGTGCGCCTGACGTCGACGTGGGCGTGGCGGCGCTGGCCGCGGGCCTGCAGGCCCTGCGTGGCCAGCCTCCGGCGCAGCTGGGCCACGACGCGGTGGACCGCCGCCAGGTCGGCCAGCGGACCGGATGGCAGCGCCCGGTCGAGCTCGCCCAGCGGGCGGGACGGCGGGAGGCTGCCCGTGCGCTCGATCTGCGAGCGTTCGAGCTCGCGGCGCAGCAGCGCCTCGAAGCGGCGCAGCGCCTCGCGCGGCAGACCCTCGCGCCGCGGGTCCTCGGGCGGCAGCTCGGGCTGAGGCTCGGCGCGCAGGCCGAGCGCGCGGCGGATGCGCTGCACGTCCACGCCGATCACCCCCGAGCCCTCCTGGCGGCGCGCGAACGCCGCGATCGCCATCCGCGCCAGATCGCGCATCGCGCCCTCCGCTCCGTCCCGCAGCGCGGCTGCGATCTGCGTGCGCAGCGCCTCGAGCTCCTCCTCGGAGAGCTCTCCGAGGGCCGCCCGGTCCTCCTCGTGGATGCCCTGCCGGGATGCCGCGATCTCGACGGCGCGGAAGAAGAAGCGGTCGAACACCAGCTCGAACACGCGGCGGTCCTCCTGGCTCTTGGCGAGCGTCGCCGCGAGCGCCTCGCGGAAGTCCTCCTGCGAGGTCCAGCTGATCTCGCGCAGGACCTCGAACGCGTCGAGCATCTCCGAGGTGCCGACCGCCACTCCTTCGCGGCGCAGCTCCTCGCCCAGCTCCAGGATGCGCGCGGGCAGGCCTTCCAGGTCGGGGCTGCGCGCCGGCAGGCCGTCCTCAGGCGACATCGGCGGGCGATCGCAGCTTCAGCCCCACGCGTTCGGCCACCACGTCCATGTCGGTGCGGTGCTTGACGATCACCGACATCGTCTCCGTGAACGTGTCGGCGTCGATGTCCTGCACCCCCAGCAGCAGCAGGGCGCGCGCCCAGTCGATCGACTCGGCGATCGACGGAGGCTTCTTCAGGTCGAGCGCACGCACCATGCCGATGACCTCCACCAGTCGGCGGGCGACGGTCTCCGACAGCTCCGGCGTGTGCAGGCGCACGATTTCAAGCTCGTGCTCGAGCTCCGGGTAGTCGAGCCACAGGTACAGGCAGCGGCGCTTGAGCGCCTCGGTGAGCTCCCGCGAGTTGTTGGAGGTGAGCAGGACGACCGGGTGCGTGCGCGACCGCACCAGCCCGAGCTTCCGGGATCGAGATCTGGAAGTCGGAGAGCACCTCCAGCAGCATCGCCTCGAACTCCTGGTCGGTCTTGTCGATCTCGTCGATCAGCAGCACCACCGGCTGCGGCGAGGCGATCGCCGTCATCAGCGGCCGCGCCAGCAGGAACTCCTCGCCGAAGATGTCCTCCTGGACGGCGTCCCAGCCCGTGCCGGACGCCTCGGCCTGGATGCGCAGCAGCTGCTTGCGGTAGTTCCACTCATACAGCGCCTTCGCCTCGTCCAGGCCCTCGTAGCACTGCAGGCGCACGAGCTCCCGGCCCAGATAGGCGGCCAGCGCCTTGGCGAGCTCGGTCTTGCCCACGCCCGCCGGCCCCTCGACGAGCACCGGCTTGCCGAGCCTCGTCGCCAGGAACGAGACGAGCGCGGTCGACTCGCCGGGCAGGTAACCCACGCCGCGCAGGCCCGCGGCCACTTCTGCGACGGAGGCGGGCGCCAAAGACGGAGGGGCGGGCATCGTCAGAGCAATGATAGGCGCCTACTCCGAGCGGGTGGGGGGCTCCTCGAACGACAGCTGCTCCGGCGGAGCTGGAGGGTAGGGACGCCGCCCGCCCGGCCCGCGTGGCGGTGCGGGCTCGCGCGCGGGCAGCGCCGCCGCGCGCCGGTGGCGGATGGGCGCAGGAGTCACCACGGTGGCATCCGGGTCGACGGGCGGGCGCGGGCGGGCGGCGCGGGGGCGCCTCAGCGGCGGCTCTGGCCGTTCGCTGGCGCGCATCCGCCCGCCGGCGTAGACCAGCGCAAGCGCCAGCAGCAGGGCGATGAAGATCCCCCACTCGACCCCGACCGTGGCGGTGACGCGTTCGTTGCCCTGCAGTCCCGGCTTGTCGAGCAGCCGGTAGAAGATCAGCAGAGCCGTCCAGCCGCCGGCGATCATCACGATCAAGCCATCGCCGCCGGGGAGCTGGAAGGTGCGCCCCTCGGCGCGCGCGAACAGCATCGCGAGCACCCCCGCGCTGACGAGCAGCACGGCTGCCTCCACGAACGAGAAGGCCTGGAATGCGCTGAGGCTGGTCTCGGTGGACGTGGCCGCGCCGCGCACCACGAGCGTGTCCGTCTTGCTGTACCAGTGCAGGAACATCGACGCGAACAGCCCCAGCGACGCGAGCGCGGCGAGCCGCCGCTCGGGCTGCAGCGCACGCCAGGCGTTCGCTGGCCGATCTGTGATCGGTCGTGTCATCGGCGCTCGCTGTTTTGCCGGATCGTCTCGATGAGGGTCACTCGCGCCCAGTCTAGGAGCGCTAGGAGCGCCGGCCGCGCGCTACATGACGGGTGACCACGATCGTGCCGCTCGTCGTGGAGGGGTTTCCCGCCAGATCGGTTGCGGCGAGCGTGATCGAGAACGTCCCTCCCTTGGCCGGGGTGATCCACAGCAGCCTGGGATCGCCGCGTTCGACGGTGGCGCTGTTGGTCCACACGACGCGAGAGCCCTGCCGGACGGTCAGGCCGACGGTCGAGATCTTCGACAGCGACAGCTGCACGCCCGCCCGCGCGCCGCCGGGCAGCGTCTTCGAGAGGAGCGCGATCACCGGCGGAGTGTGCAGGTCGGCGCTGAAGCGCTGGGCGGTCGTGCAGTAGATCTCATCCCCCGGGATTTGGACGCCCGCCCGCCCGCTCGCCTGCGCGCCGGTGGGCGGCCCCTTGCTGGTGCGTTCGCAGAGGTGCTGGAGGAATTCCGTGAGCAGTTCGTGGTAGTTGAGGTCGGATTCCCCGAACTGGTCGTACATGGACCAGGCGCCCGTGTCGTAGTCCGGCACCAGCGCGCGCGCTTCGGCGTCGCCGGCTTCGAACAGCGCCAGCCCGAGCGGGTCCTCGGTGATGGCCGTGTATTCGTAGAGCCCGATCAGCGCCTGGATGAAGCCGTTGAGGATGCGGTCGCCGGGGGCGTAGGTGTACTCGGCGTAGATCGCGCCGGTCGGCGTGCTCACGCGCACGCCCTGCGGCGGCGGCGTCTGGAAGATGCCGAGCGCCTGTTGCGCAGCACTGAGGTAGGCCGGTTCCTTGAAGCGCGACCAGGCGCGAGCGAGCACCTGCAGGGCGGTTCCCTGCGAAAGCCCGCTCGTCCAGGGCGGCGTGCCGCCGTCGAAGCGGAACAAGTACTCCCACGCGATGCCGCCCGCGCGCTCGGTCGCGAGCGGGATGACTTCGCCGAGAAGCTGGCGCAGGTCGCTGTTTTCGTCGCCCGACAGGTAGTAGCCGTTGGCCTCGCCGAACGTGGCAAGCCACTGGATCTCGATGCCCTGCCCCGGGTAGTACTCCCACACGATCCTGCTTCCAGGGAAGCTCACGCGCTCGCCGCTGGACAGCAGCGGTTCGGTCGTCCACCACTGCTGGTTGCGTTCGAGCGTCAGGAACAGGGCTCCCAGCCGCGACGGGATCAGCTCGCCGGCGGCGGCCATCGCCTGGACGTTCGCCAGCACGGCAGCGAGTTCTGCCTTGCGCGTGCCGCTCAGCTTGCCCAGCGAGCTTTTGGCGGCCACGTAGGCCGAGTAGTCCTGGCGGTAGGTCGCTTCGCTGATCGCTGCGCTGTGCAGCAGGCTCTGCAGGGCCGCCGTGACGCTCGGTCCGTGGCCGGCGGCCGTGCGAGCGTCCACGTGGACGCGCACCGGTGTCAGCGCGCTCGCTGGCCGATCTTCGGTCGGTTCGCCGGCGAAAGCAGGAACAGCTGTGGCCCCGCCGAGGGCGAGCAAGCCCAGGGCGAGCGCCGCAAGACGCTTGGCGCGCACCCCGCCGATGCTAACGCTCGACCGCCGTCCTCGCCGCGGGGCGCGTTGCAGCTCGGCGTGGCCGGATCACTCCGGGTCGAGCTCCAGATCCTCGACGCCGTCGAGCTCGTCGTCTTCGTCTTCGTCGTCTTCGTCTTCGAGGTCGTCCTCCGGCGGCAGTTCGCCGCCCGCCCCGTGGGAGAGCTGGAAGCGCTCCACGAGCTCGTCGCGCTTGTGCTCGTCGAGTGGGGAGTCCTCAGAGATCAGCACCCACTCCTCGCCGTCGAAATCGTCCGTCTCGAAGATCTCGTGGTCGACCTCCGGCGAGTCGTCGACGACGATCATGATCTCCGTCTGGGGGTTGAAGTAGGTGCCCGGGCGGATCGTGATCTCGTCGAGTTGGAAGCGGCGCGCGTTGCTCATGGGGCGTTTATACCCGACGGCACGACCGTCGTGTTCACGGTTCGAGCTCGTCGAGGGTTCGCACCACCTCGGCGTCCACATCGAGCGGCTCCAGGCCCTGTCGGACACGCCGTTCGTTGCGCGCCAGCACGAGCTGGCGCACCTCCGAGAGGAGCCCGGCGTCACGCGTGCGCGGCGCCTGCTCGCCCGCCAGCAGCCGTGCGAGCTCGGCGTCGACGTCCAGCGCCGGCTGTCCGCTGCGCACGAGTCGTTCGCTGCGCGCGCTCAGCATCTGGCGGATCTCCCGCTCGCGCTCGGCTCGCGCCGCGGGGAGGTCGGACGGCGCCCCGGGGCGCCACCCTCGTAGTCGCCTTCCCGGAAGATCCCGCCCGCTCCGATCTGGTCGTACACGTTGCCGCTTCTGCTCCTGCCCATGAACGCCAGCGACATGATCAGGCAGAGGACCACCGCGCTGAACAGCAGGAAGCTCAGCGTGACCGCCGCGACGGCGAGCATCATGATCGACGGGGCGTCATGCACGAACACTGATTCTTGCCGATCGGCCGGCTGTTCGCTACCCTGGCGGTCATAGATTGACTGACCAGTCAATCTATGACCACGTGCCCGCCCGATAGGAGATTCGAGAATGGTCGATTTCACGCTCACCGACGAGCAGAAGAGCTTGCGCGAGATGGCGCACGACTTTGCGGTCAAGGAGATACGCCCCGTCGCATGGGAGTACGACAGGGACGGCACGTGGCCGGCGGAGATCATCAAGAAGGCCTGGGAAGCTCGGCCTGATGAACTCGCACATCGCCGAGGAGTACGGCGGCCCCGGAGCCAGCTACCTGGACGGCTGCCTGATCGAGGAGGAGCTCTCGTGGGGCTGCTCGGGCATCCAGACGTCGCTCGGCTGCAACGGCCTGGCGACCGCCCCGATCGCGCTTGGCGGCTCGGAGGAGACCAAGAGGAAGTACCTGGGCATGCTCACCGAGGCGCCGCTGCTCGCCTCCTTCTGCCTGACCGAGCCGGATGCCGGCTCGGATGTCTCCGGCATGCGTACCACGGCGGTGCGCAAGGGCGACAAGTACGTGATCAACGGCTCCAAGTGCTTCATCACCAACGGCGGCTACGCCGACTACTACACCGTGTACGCGAAGACCGACAAGGACGCCGGCCACCGCGGCATCTCGGCGTTCGTGGTCGAGCGCGACTGGGGGGTGGTGGTCGACAAGAAGGAGGACAAGCTCGGCCAGCGGGCATCCAACACGGCGACGATCTCCTTCAACGACGTCGAGGTTCCCGCCGAGAACCTGCTCGGCGAGGAGAACCACGGCTTCAAGCTCGCGATGATGACGCTCGACCGCACCCGCCCCGGCGTCGCCGCGATGGCCGTGGGCATCGCCCGTGCGGCGTTCGAGTTCGCGACCGACTACGCGAAGGAACGCGTCCAGTTCGGCGTGCCGATCGCGATGCACCAGGCGATCCAGTTCATCATCGCCGACATGGCCACCGAGATCGAGGCCTCGCGCCTGCTCACCTGGAAGTCGGCCGTCATGCTCGACCAGGGCGAACGCAACACGCTCGTCTCCTCGCACGCCAAGCGCTTCGCCGCCGACACCGCGATGAAGGTGGCCACCGAAGCCGTCCAGGTCTACGGCGGCTATGGCTTCATCAAGGAGTACCCCGTGGAGAAGCTCTTCCGCGACGCCAAGATCATGCAGCTGTACGAGGGCACCTCCCAGATCCAGCGCCTGGTGATCGCGCGCGAGACGCTGCTCCCGCGGCACGCCGAGGAGCCGGCGGCCGCGGTGGCGTAGCTCCTGGCTCAGCTCGCGGTCGCGGCCTTCCAGGCGCACAGGCGCACAGGCGCTGATTGGCGTCGGTGTGGGTGTATGCTCGCTGCGATGGGGCGTGATGGCACACTGGGTGCGATCGCCTTGGGGGGTCGGGTGCCCAGCCGGGAGTCGGTGCCGAGGCGGAGCGGGCGGCTTCGCCCAGGGGTCGTGGGCGGGCTGGTGGGCGCTGCGGCGGCGCTCGGGTGTGCGGCGGCGCTGATCGCGTTGCCCGGTTCGACTCCAGGGCGTGAGGCGGCGGCTCGTCACGGCCTTGGGAGCCTGCCCGTGGCCGCGCAGGGCCCGATCTCGGCCGCGCTCGGGCGCGACGAGGGCGCTTACCGTGTGACGGGTCTGCAGGCGGTCAACCCCGCGCAGCGTCTGCGTGTGGGGTTCTCGCGCCGCGGTGTGACGGTCGCCTCGGGCGGGGCGCGGCTGGGCGTGACGCTGTCGGGCTACGGCTACGCAAGCGCAGTGCGGCCGTTGGGGCCGGTGGCTCCGCGCGCGAGCGCCAACCGCGTCAGCTACTCCCACGGCGCCCTTCAGGAGTGGTTTGCGAACGGTCCGCTGGGGCTCGAGCAGGGCTTTGACGTCGCTGCGCGTCCGAGTGCCGGGAGCGGGCCGTTGACCTTCTCGCTGGCCCTGTCGGGCAACCTCGCCGCGCGCGTGCAGGACGGGTCGCTGATGCTCGACGGCCGGGGCGTCGCGCTTCGCTACGGCGGCCTGGTGGCCACCGACGCGCGCGGGCGCGTGCTGCGCTCGTGGCTTGAACTGGCCGGGGGCCATCTCCTGATCCGCGTCGTTGACCGCGGCGCGTCCTACCCGCTGCGAATCGACCCGTTTCTGCAACAGGCCGAGCTGACCGCCAAGGAAGGCGCCAAGGAAGAAGAACTCGGCGCCTCGGTAGCAGTCTCGGGCGAGACGATCGTAGTCGGCGCGCCCAACCGCGAAGTTGAAAAAAAGGCGGAACGGGGCGCGGCGTACGTCTTCACGAGGCCGTCCTCGGGCTGGGCCAACGCGACCCAGACGGCCGAACTGACCGAGAAAGGGATGCCAGGAGAACGGTTCGGCTCCTCGGTAGCGGCCTCGGGCAATACGATCGTCATCGGCGCGCCCAACCGCGAAGTCATCAAAGGCCACAATGAACAGGGCGCAGCGTATGTGTTCCTGAAGCCCGCCTCCGGCTGGGCCGGCTCGCCGGAACAGGCCGCCGAACTGAGCGCCAAAGAAGGCCAAGCGGAGGAATCCTTCGGCCGGTCGGTCGCCGTCGCAGGCAACACGGTGGCCGTCGGCGGACCCAACCACGAAGTAGGCAAAAAGAAAAAGCAAGGCGCTGCGTATGTGTTCGTCGCGGCTGCGGGCGGGTGGGAAGCGAAAATGAACCAGACCGCCGAACTCATCGCCTCCGATGGCAAGGAAGGCGACCGGCTCGGAGAATCGGTCGCGGTTTCGGGCGCCACGGTCGTCGCCGGCGCGCCCCTCCATGAAGTCGCCGGACATAAAGAACAGGGCGCCGCGTACGTGTTCAGCGAACCCAGCGGCGGCTGGGGGAGCAAGAAAAAAGGCGAAGTGGTCAACCAAGCGGCCGAGTTGACCGCCTCCAACGGCGCCGAATTCGACGTTCTCGGGGTGTCGGTGGCGGTCTCGGGCAACACGGTCGTCGCGGGCGCGCCGGGCCACAAAGTCGGCTCGAGCATCAGCCAGGGCGCCGCGTACGTGTTCAGCGAGCCCGGCGGCGGCTGGGGGAGCAAAAAAGAAGCCAGCCAGGCGGCCGAGCTGACCGCCTCCAACGGCGACAGCTCGGACAGGCTCGGCTCCTCGATCGCGCTCTCCGGCCAGACGGTCGTGGCGGGGGCGCCCTTGCACGCGGTGGGATCGCGCGCCAAGCAGGGCGCGGCCTACGTCTTCCTCATGCCCCCCTCGGGCTGGTCCGGCTCGCTCGCCCAGGCCGCCGAGCTGACCGCGGGCAACGGCGCCGAACAGGACCATTTCGGGGATTCGGTCGCCGTCTCCGGCGACACCGCGCTGGTCGGTGCCCCCGACCACAAGGTCGGCGCGAACGACGAACAGGGGGCGGCGTACGTGTTCGAGGAGCCGCCCACGATCGCGATCTCCTCGCCGGTGAACGGCGCGAGCTACACCCGGGGCCAGGTCGTCGCGGCGAGCTACTCCTGTCCCACGGCGTCCGGCACTAGCGTCACCTGCACGGGCCCGGTGCCGAACGGCGCGCCGATCGAAACGAGCACGCTCGGGTCACACACGTTCACCGTCGACGCCACCGACAGCGACGCCCTCAGCGCAGCTCCCGAGAGCGTCAGCTACACCGTCGTGGCGGCGGGGGCCCTGACAGGGGTTGCGCCGATCCTCGCCAGCCTGAGCGAGACGGCGAAGACCTGGCGCGAGGGCAAGCTGCTGGCCCGGATCAGCGTCAGCAAGAGCAAGAAGAAGAAGAGGCCACCGGTCGGCACGACGTTCTCCTTCAGCCTCAACGAGCCCGCGAGCGTCACGTTCACCTTCACCCAGCCGGCCGGCGGACGCAAGGTCGGAAAGAAGTGTGTCGCGCAGACCAGGAAGAACGAGCACAAGCGCCGCTGCACCCGCACGGTCATCGCCGGCACGCTGACGTTCTCCGCGCGCGCCGGGACCAACAAGGTGCGCTTCCAGGGCCTCATCTCCAGGCACAGGAAGCTGAAGCCCGGCAGCTACACGCTCCTGGCAACCGCGACAGCGTCAGGCAAACACTCGACAACGAGAACGCTGCACTTCACGATCGCCAGCGGCTAGCTGACGTGCCTACGTACGTTGTGAACGGTTGAGGAGGCATCCGGGCCTCATCCCAGGCTGTGGGTCTACGAGAACTCACTTCCTAGGAGGACCCGGATGCAGATCCACGGTAGAGCGAAGCTCGGACCAGCTGGTCGACTGGCGTTGTGCCAGGCGATCGAGAGCGGGGTGACGCTCAGAGGGGCAGCGCGGAGGTTTGGCGTCTCGCCAGCGACGGCGCACCGTTGGTGGCATCGATATGCCGACGCTTTGCCGGCAGAGCGACACTCTCTGGCGTGGGCAGCTGATCGTTCCAGTCGTCCTCGTCGCTCTCCCGGCCTGCTGGACGCTGGCGCCCAGGAGCGGATCTGCGAGGCCCGACGGCACACTGGCTGGGGGCCGCGGTTGATCGCGGGGAAGACCGGCCATCCGCACTCGACGGTCTGGAAGGTGCTGCACCGCCACGGCCTCTCCAGACGGCCGAGAGCTCCCCGTGATGCTGTTCGTCGCTACGAGTGGCCGTGCCCCGGGGATCTGCTGCATATGGACACCGCCCGCTATGCACGCTTCCAGCGGCCTGGGCATCGCGTCACCGGCCGTCGAAGCACCACCTACGCCAGGATGCTCGAGCAACCGGGCTATGACTTCGCGCACGTGATCGTCGACGATCACTCACGGCTGGCTTACGTCGAGCTGCACAGCGACGAGCGCGCCCAGACCGTCACAGCATTCGTGGCTAGAGCCCTAGACTGGTTCGCAGCCCAAGGGATCAACACCAGGCGGCTGATGAGCGACAACGCCTGGAGCTACGCCCGCAACCGCTCCCTGCACGAACTCCTCGCCGCCCGGCAGGTCAAGCATCTACGCACCCAGCCCTACCGGCCACAGACCAATGGCAAGGTTGAGCGCTTCCACCAGACGATGGCCAGAGAGTGGGCCTACGGGCTCAGCTACCGCTCACACCATCACCGCAGCCAAGCCCTGCCACACTGGCTCGAGCACTACAACACGCGCAGACCACACAGCGGCATCGAGAACCGGCCACCCATCAGCCGCGTTCACAACCTACGTGGGCAGGACAGCTAGGCACTTTCGGCGCGCTGCGGCTCGGCGCGCGCGGCGCTAGGCTCCGCCATCCCCAGTCAGCAGAGGAGACCGAAAGCATGTTCGTGTTCAAAGCCGCTGTCGTCGGTGCAGGGACGATGGGCGGACAGATCGCCCAGACGATCGCCGCCGCGGGCATCCCCGTTGTGCTCAAGGACATCGACGACGCGCTCGTGCAGGCGGGTCTGGAGGAGGCCCGCAACGTCACCCGGGGCCAGGTCGGCAAACTCGCCGAGAAGGGCAGGATCACCGCTGAGCAGGCGGAGGCCCAGATCGAGGAGATCGTCGGGCGCATCCACGGCAGCACGTCCTACGAGGGCTTCGGCGAGGTCGACTTCGTGCTCGAGGCGGTGCCCGAGCGGATGGAGATCAAGCAGAGCGTGTTCGTCGAGCTCGACGCCGCCACCCCCGGCCACGCGATCCTGGCGTCGAACACCTCGTCGCTGTCGATCACCGAGATCGGCGAAGCGACGCTGCGGCCGGACAGGGTGATCGGCTTCCACTACTTCTACCCCGCGTCGATCATGCCCCTGATCGAGATCGTCGAGGGGGAGGAGACCTCGGCGGAAACCGTCGCCGCAGCGATCACCTTCGCCCAGGCGATCCGCAAGCAGCCGATCACCTGCGCGGAGGTGCCGGGCTTCGTCGTCAACCGCATCCTCAACTCGGGCGTCTCCGAGGTCTGGCGCGAGCAGGAGGAGAAGGGCCTGTCGATCAAGCAGATCGACGAGGGGGTCGGCGCCGCCGGCGTGGTCCCGGTCGGCCCCTACTACCTGGTCAACCTCCTGGGCCTGGACACGGTCCTGCATGTGGCCGAGCACCTCGTGGCGTCCTACGGCGAGGAACGCTTCTACGTCCCCAGGGGCATGCAGAGGCTCGTCGCCGACGGCAAGCTCGGCGCCAAGACCGGGGGGGACGGCTTCTATGACCCGCAGGGCGAGCCGAACATCCCGGGCGAGGCCGAGCCGGACGTGGCCGAGCTGGTCGAGCTGATGTCGCTGAAGACGCTGCTGGAGGCCTGCCTGGTGCTCGAGGAGGGCGTGGCCACCCACCGCGACATCGACTTCGGGATGATGGCCGGCGCCGGCCTGGACCCGCGCCGCGGCCTGCTGCCTCCGTTCATGAAGGCCGACAGCGAGGGGCTCGACACGATCCTCGAGCGCATGGAGAGCGCCCAGGAGCGCTACGGCGAGCGCTTCACCCCGCCCACCATCCTGCGCCGCCTGGTCGCGCAGGGGCGGCTGGGACAGAAGAGCGGGCAGGGCTTCTACGCCTATCCGCAGCCCGACGCCGAGCAGCCGGCCGAGGTGGTCAAGCTCGAGACGCGTGGCGACGGGGTGGCGATCGCGTGGCTGGCCAACGGCCAGATGAACTCCATCTCCCCGCAGGTGGCGAGCGACTTGGAGAAGGTCTGGAGCAAGCTCAAGCGTGAGTCCCACCCGCCCGTGCGGGCGCTGGTGATCGCCTCCGCCAACCCCTTCCTGTTCTCCGCCGGCGCCGACATCAAGGCGTTCACCAGCATGGACGCGTCCGCCGGGGAGAAGCTCGTCAACGAGACGCACGCGCTGTTCAAAGAGCTGGGCTCGGGGAGCATCGCCACGATCGCGGCCGTCAACGGCCTGGCCTTCGGCGGCGGCTGCGAGCTGGCGATGGCGTGCGACGTGCGCATCGCCGCGCGCTCGGCGACCTTCGGCCAGCCGGAGATCAGGCTCGGGATCATCCCCGGCTTCGGGGGAACCCAGCGGCTGCCGCGCCTGGTGGGCGTCAACAAGGCCCTCGAGATGAACCTCGTGGGCGATCCGATCCTGGCCGACGAAGCGTTCGACTTCGGCCTTGCCAACCGGGTGGTGGAGGACCACGAACTCCTCGACACCGCGCTCGCATGGGCGCGCAAGCTGGCCGGTCAGGCCCCGCTCGCCGTGGAGCAGATCAAGCGCGTATCGGCTGCCGGCGACCTGGACGAGGGGATCGAGGCCGAGAAGCGCGCGTTCGCGGCGGTCTTCGCCAGCGCCGACGCCAGGGAGGGCATCGCCGCCTTCCTCGGCAAACGCGCGCCCCGCTTCACGGGCGAGTGAGCGCAAGCCCGGCGTGCGAGCGCCTGGCCGAGCTCGTGCGCGGCGCGCGCTCGGTCGTCGCGCTGACCGGCGCCGGCATCTCGGTGCCCTCCGGCATCCCCGACTTCCGCTCGCCCGGCAGCGGGCTGTGGGAGACGGTCGACCCGATGGAGGTCGCCCACATCGACGCGTTTCGCGGCGACCCCGTGCGCTTCTGGAGCTTCTACGGCGAGCGCTTCGCCACGCTCGGCGGGAAGCTGCCCAACGGCGCCCACCGCGCGCTGGTGGCGATGGAAGAGCGTGGCCTGCTCGACGGGGTGATCACCCAGAACATCGACATGCTCCACCGCAAGGCGGGCACGCGCGAGCTGGTCGAGGTGCACGGCAGCATCGCCAGCTGCTCGTGTCCGAGCTGTCACGGCAGCGTGCCGCTCGAGGAGGCGCGCGCGCGCCTGGAGCGCGAGGCCGACGGCGTCCCCCGCTGCGAGGTGTGCGGGACGCCGATCAAGCCCGACGTGGTGCTGTTCGGCGAGATGCTCCCCGAGCAGGCGCTGCAGCGCGCGCGGGAGCTGTGCGAACGGGCGGACGTGCTGCTGTGCATCGGCTCCTCGCTGGAGGTCCACCCCGTCGCGGGGCTGCCGCTGCTCACGCACGGCGCCGGAGGCGCCGTGGCGATCCTCACGCAGGGCCCCACGCCGCTGGACGAGCTGGCGAGCGTGCGCCTGAGCGGAGACGTGGTGGACGAGCTGCAGGCGCTGGCCGGCGCGCTGGGGGTTGGCTAGCGGCGGCGTCCGGTCGGGGCGCGCTCAGGCCGGAATCCGCTCGAGCAGGTCGCGCTCGGGGTCGACGCCCCAACGGCCGCCAACGGCCGCAAGCTCCTCGTCCAGCCCCCAGCGGTCCGCGCGCGCGGGACCCTCGTGTTCGAGGCTCGCGCCCTTCAGCGCCATGCAGCCGGCGTTCTCGCCGATCGCCCGGATCGCCCTCACCTCCTCGGCGCTCAGCGCCAGGTCGGCCCCGCGCAGCGCGGCCAGCTCCGCGCGCTTGTCCTCGATCGGGCGCGGGTGGGCGGACTCGGTTCCCCTCTCCTGGATCAGCGTCGGGGCCACGCAGCGCACGGCCGGCTGCGCGAGGTTCCAGGCGCACGCCAGCTGCAGCATGCTCAGGCCGTGACGCTCGGCGAACGGGCGCATCCGCTCGAGCTTCTCGCGGCCCGCCGCCACCCAGCCGTCGGGGCGGAACTTGCGGTGGTCGTACTCGGCGAACGCGTGGCCGGGCAGCACGTCGTCGTGGAACAGCCCGCCGTAGTCGACCACGCGCGTGATCAGGCTCACCCCGTGGGCGCCGGCCGCCTCGAGCGACGAGCTCGCCGGGCCACGGCTCCAGCGGGCCCAGGATGATCATCGCCCAGTCGATCTGCGAGGCGAAGCGCTCGAGGCAGTCGATCAGGTCCAGCGTGAAGCCGTTGGCGGGGCCGGGAGCCACGCCCAGCAGGCGCGCAAGGCCCGCCTCGCGGACCGCCTGCATGCCCTCCCACACGGCAGGGCTGGAGTAGCCGATGCGATCGGGGTTGTGCAGCAGCAGCAGGTCGAAGCGCTCGACCCGGCAACGCTGCAGGCTGCGCTCGGTGGCCGTGCGGATGTAGTCGGCGTACGCGTCCGCGCCGCGCAGCCGTGGGTCGGTGAAGCGGGGAAAGCCCTTCGCCCCGTCGCGCTGGCCCTCGTAGAAGTCGTGGCCGATCGCGCCGATCAGGCAGTAGCTGTCGCGGTCGACTCCATTCAGCGCCCGGCCCAGCGCGAGGTCGGCCTCTCCGGCGCCGTACACATCGGCCGTGATCACCGTGTCGATGCCCTCGCCCGGACGCAGCAGCGCCGTCAGGCGCTCCTCCTCCAGCGGCTCGCCGAAGTGCATGAAGCGCCCGCCGCTCCAGGTGCCTATGGCGGTCCTCGTGGGGTCCATCCTCACATCAGACTAGAGCCCGGCCGCCGTGCGGGCGCGCAGCGCGGCCTCCAGGCGCTCGAGCGCATTCGTGACGACGTCCTCGTCGGGGGCATCGCCGTTTTCCGGCGCGGCCGCCTGCGCCTGCGCCTGCACCCCCGAGCGCAGCTGTTCGAGCTCGGCTATGCGGATGGCGAGATCCTGCCGGCGCTCGGCGTGCAGCTCGGGCAGGGCGAGCGCATAGGCGCGGTCCAGCTCGAGCGCGGCATGCGCCAGGCGGCCGTGATCGAGATCCTGGCGTGCGCGCAACGCGATCTCCTCGCACAGCAGGGGCGTGCCCCGCGCGCCCAGCAGCGCCGCGAGGCGCTCCTGGGGACGCAGGGCCCAGGAGCGGTCGCGGCCCGGACCCCGCCGCGAGCCGGCGGGTCTGCCGGCGTGCGCCGACCAGGGCAGCGCGCGCGCATGCAGCCAGCGCCCGTCGGCGACCTGCTCGCCTTCGCCCCACCCGGCCCTGATCACGAGCGCCTGGGCGGGGGAGACCTCGTGGACGTAGGGATCGGCCGTGGCGATGCGGTGCGAGTGGATGACGCGGTTGACCACAGCGACCGCCGCCCGGACCTCGCGGTCGCGGTCGAGCTCGGCCAGCCACGCCCGCGCCTGGTTGTCGGCCGACAGCGAGACCGGGTCGATCACCGTGACCCGCGTCGTTGCCACCGGGGCGGGCTCAGGCCCGGTCGGCATGCTCGGCGGGCGCCTGCGCAGGCGCGTCAGCAGCGAACCGCGCCTCCGGTGAGCGGCAGCGGGCCCGCCGATCGGCGAGCGCCCGGCCTGCAGCGTGCCGAGCACCACCACGTGCTCGGGCTCGCCGTCCGCGCGCCGGCGGACCAGGTAGCGGCCGTCCGCCGGGCCGAGGGCCCAGGGGAACTCCAGCTGGATGAAGACGAACAGCTGTTGGGGCATCGCTGCACCGTATCCTTCCAATTCGGCCGAGGGCGACCCATCGGCTTCGGGGCCTCGCGGGCCCATCCGACTCGACACGAGGAGCAGAGCATGTCCGACGCGAGCAATGTCGCCAGGAGCGTGCGCGAGCGTTTGAGCGGCACCACGGAGGAGCGACTTGGCAACGCGCTGTCCGACCTGCTGGAAAACCCGCTTCTCACCGGGGCGATCGGGCGGGCGTTCGACGCACGCGAGAAGGCCGTCCAGGCGCAAGAGGCTGCGATGGGTGCGCTGAACATTCCGTCGGCGGCCGACATCGAAAGGCTGACCCGGCGCCTGCGGTCGGTCTCCCAACGACTGGAGGGCATCGAGGACGGAGTCGAGCGCCTGGACCGCGCGCTGTCTGCGACCGATGTGGACCGAGCAGGGGCATACAGCCCGGATGGCTGGGTCGGCCAGCGCCTGTCCGCGATCGAGGCCCAGCTGAAGATGCTGACGGACCGGCTCGATCAAGCGGCCAGGCCGGAGAGCGGGGCCAAAGCCGGGAAGGTCGGCGAGAAACCAAGGACGAGCAGAGCGAAACCCGCGAAGGCCTGAGGATCACACCGCCAGCGCGGCGATCGCCGCCCGGCCCATCCGTTCGGCGGCGGCCAGCAGCGCCTTGTCGTCGATGCGCCGGCGCGCCCCACGGGCGTCGAAAGTGTCCGACACCGCCATCACGCACGCCACGGGCACGCCGGCCGCGGCTCCCACCGCGAACAGCGCCGCCGCCTCCATCTCCACAGCCAGCGCGTCGCGTTCCCGTCTGCGGCGGCCGGTCTCGTAGAACACGTCGACGCTCACGATCGTGCCGACGTGCGCCGACGGTGCCTGGCGCACCAGCGCATCGGTCAGGGAGGGGTCGGCGGCCGCGCGCTCGCCCGCGCCGAGCGCCCGGGAGGTGCCGTCGGCGCAGATCGCGTCGCGGGCGATCACCAGCTCCCCCAGGGCCAGGGCGTCCGCCAGCGCACCGCAGGTGCCGACGCGGATGGCGCGCGTGGCTCCCAGGGCGATCAGCTCCGAGAGCACGATCGCCGCCGACGGGCCGCCCATCCCGGTGGATTGGATGGTCAGCGGCTCTCCATCGGACGCCGCGCCCGTATAACCCCAGAGCCCGCGGTGGTGATTGAACATGCGCGGCTCCTGGAGCAGCGATTGGGCCAGGGCGAGCGCGCGCCCGGGATCGCCGGGCAGCAGCACGCGCTCGCTGAGGGGCGCCGTGGGACGCAGGTGGATGGGGACGCTGTGCGCCAACGGCGGCGACTTTAGACTTCCAGGTATGGGAACGCCCATCGCGTCGTGCGCCTGAGTGGCCGAGCCCGTGGATCAACCCGGCGGCGAGACGGGCGAGCTGACGCTCGCGCAGGTCGCCGCGCGCGCGGGCGTCTCGCCGGGAACGGTCAGGCGCTGGGTGCAGAAGGGGCTGGTGCCCGGGTATGAGGGGAGCTGGACCCCGGCCGCAGTCGCATACGTGCGGGTCGTGGCGCGGTTGCGGGCGCGCGGGCACACGCTCGAGCAGATCAAGCGCGCAAGCGACGACGGGCAGCTCGCGGTCGGCCCGATCGAGAACCTGCTGAGCGGCTCGGAAACCCGTTACACGCTCGCCGAGGCCGCGCACGCCACAGGGCTAGATCGGAAGCTGATCGAACGGATCTACGCCGCGATGGGCTTGAGCGCGATGTCCCTGGACGCGATCTCCGACGAAGACCTGGAGACGCTGAAATACGCCGCGGCGGTGCTCGACGCGGGCTTCCCCCTGCCCGCGTTCCTGCAGCTCATGCGCGTCTACGGGCAGGTGATCGCCCAGATCGCCGACGCCGAGGTGCGCCTGATCCATCTGTATGTGCACGAGCCGCTGATGCGCGAGGGCGTTCCGAACGTGGAGATCGCCGCAGAGATGGAGGGGTTGGCGCGGGAGGTGCTGCCGTTCGCGGCGCCGTTCATGAACCACCTCCACGGCCGCCTGCTGGCCCAGTTCGTCGAGCAGGACATGATCGGCCACATGGAAGCCTCGCTCGCAGAGGGCGCCCCCGAGGAGGGGCGGCTGCGGGTGGCGATCGCGTTCGCCGATCTGGCCGGATACGCGCGCCTGACCGTCGAGCGTGGGGACGAGGCGGCGCTCGGCGCGGTGGAGCGGTTCGTGGAGGCCGTCGAACACACGCTGCCGCTGGACGCGCGGGTGATCAAGACGCTCGGCGACGAGGTGATGGTCGTGGGCTCCGACGCGGCCGCGCTGACGGGATGGGCCGTCGAGCTGCAGTCGGGGATCGCTGCGGGCGATCCACCTCCGCGGATCGGCATCCACTATGGCCAGGCGCTGTATCGCGACGGCGACTACTACGGACGCGACGTCAACCAGGCGGCGCGCGTGGTCGCGCGGGCCGGGGGCGGCGAGGTGCTGGTCACGCGCCCGGTCGTCGACGTGGCGGCGGGCGTCGACGGGGTCGCGTTCGAGCGGATCGGCGAGGTGAGCCTCAAGGGCTTCCCCGAGCCGACCGAGCTGTTCACCGCCGCGGCCCGGAAGGCGTAGGCATGATCTGCGAGGAGGTCCGCGAGGCGGTCGCCACCGGCGGCCTGTTCGCGCGCGAGGACGGGGTGCCCGCCCGCCCAATCATCGTGATGCTGTCCGGCGGGCGCGACTCGACGTGCCTGCTCGACCTGGCGGTCGCGCTGCTCGGTCCGGCAGCGCTCAGCGCCCTGCACGTCAACTACGGGCTGCGCGCCCAGGCCGATGCCGACGAGCGCCACTGCGCGGCCCTGTGCGAGCGGCTGGGGGTCGAGCTCGAGATCATACGCGCCGGTCGAACTTCGATTCCTCGCCCGGCGGACGCGGCGGAGGATGCGCAGGGCAACGTGCAGGCGTGGGCGCGCGAGGTGCGCTACGCGGCGGCCGGCCGCATGGCGCGCGAGCGCGACGCGCTGATCGCGACCGGGCACACCGCGAGCGACCAGGTGGAGACGATCCTCTACCGGCTGGCGGCGTCCCCGGGAAGGCGGGCCCTGCTGGGGATGGTGGCGAGCGAGGGCAGGCTGATCCGCCCCCTGCTCGGGGTGACCCGCGAGCAGACCGCAGCCTATTGCGAAGCCAGGGGGCTGCGGTGGCGCGAGGACGAGAGCAACGACGACGAGCGATACGCGCGCGCGCGGGTGCGCCACGGCCTCATTCCCGCGCTGCGGGCCGTGCACCCGGCGGCGGAGGCCAACGTGCTCAGGACGGCGTCGCTGCTGCGCGAGGAGACGGAGCTGCTCGACAGCCTGGTCACCGACGAGCTCGACGGGCGCCGGAGCATCGCGCTGGCGCGGCTGCAGGAGCTGCCAGCGGCGCTGGCCCGGCTGGTGGTCGTGCGCCTGGCCGAGGACGCCGCCGGGACCTACGTGCCGCAGGCGGGCGCTCGCGTGCAGGAGATCCTCGCGCTCGGCCGCCGTGGCGGCAGGGCGGAGCTGCACGTGGGCGGGCAGGCGGGCGCGATGATCCACGACGGCGTGCTGGAGATGGTCAAGCTCGCGCCGCGTGGATGAGCCGCGGCACGCCGCGCGCGAGGGCGGGGCAGCTGCGCGACCCGCGCGAGCCGCCCCCAGGCGGCTCCATCTAAATCATCACTAGACTCCCCGACGTGGCCACACCCACGCGCGTCGCAAGCGAGCTCGGACTGGGCGAGGTGCTCGTGACCGCCGAGGACCTGCAGCGGCGCGTGTCCGAGCTGGGCGAGGAGATCTCGCGCGATTACGCCGGCAGGCCGCTGCTGCTCGTCGGGGTGTTGAAGGGTGCCGTGTTCTTCCTGAGCGACCTGATGCGCTACATCGACATCCCGGTGGAGGTCGACTTCATGGCGGTGGCCTCCTACGGCTCGGCCACCGACTCCTCCGGGGTCGTGCGGATCCTCAAGGACCTGGACGCGGCGATCGAAGGCCGCGACGTGCTGATCGTGGAGGACATCGTCGACTCCGGTCTCACCCTGCAGTACCTGCTGCGCAACCTCGGATCGCGCAATCCGCGCACGCTCGAGGTGTGCGCGCTGCTGACCAAGCCGGAGCGGCGCAAGGTGGACCTCCCCACCCGCTACGTCGGCTTCGAGATACCCGATCGGTTCGTTGTGGGCTACGGGCTCGACTACGCCGAGCGCCATCGCAACCTGCCGTTCGTGGCCGCTCTGGAGCGCTAGTCGGGACGCGCGATCGAGACCTCTCGATCCGGCCCGCTGCGGGCGGGCGGGCTCCAGAACTCCAGGAAAGACGGACCCTGCATGGTACGCTAGGGGACTGGTGGCCACGACTTCAGACGGTGCCCACACCACTAGGAACCAGCCATGAGCCGCTTCTTCAAGAGCGCCGCATTCCCGATCCTCATCGTCGTGGTGCTGGCGTTCCTCGCGGTCAAACTCGTCAACCCGGGCAGCAGCAAACCCTCGCACAGCTACCAGGCGCTGGTCGCCAGGGAACTCCCCAAACACGAAGTCGAATCGGTCGAGTTCAAGAACAAGGGCAAGGCGCTTGAAGTCAAGGTCAACGCCAAAGGGCACAAGGAAACCTATGAAATCGGCTACGTCGAACAGGCCGCGCCTGAACTGATCAGGGAACTCAAAACCTACGCGGTGCCGTTCAACGTCGAATCGGAAAAGAGCAGCGCCCTGCTCGGCCTGCTCACATACCTCATCCCGTTCGTCCTGTTCTTCGGGTTCTGGATCTTCCTGATGAACCAGGTCCAGGGCGGGGGCTCGAAAGTGATGTCGTTCGGCAAGTCGCGCGCCAAGCGCATGTCCGCCGACTCGCCCAAGATCACCTTCCGCGACGTCGCCGGGGTCGACGAGGCCGTGGAGGAGCTCCACGAGATCAAGGAATTCCTGGAGAACCCCAAGAAGTTCCAGGCGCTCGGGGCGAGGATCCCGACCGGGGTGCTGCTGTACGGGCCGCCCGGCACCGGCAAGACGCTGCTCGCCCGCGCGGTCGCCGGCGAGGCGGGCGTGCCGTTCTTCTCGATCTCCGGCTCAGACTTCGTGGAGATGTTCGTCGGGGTCGGGGCCTCCCGCGTGCGCGACCTGTTCGAGCAGGCCAAGCAGAACAGCCCGTGCATCATCTTCATGGACGAGATCGACGCCGTCGGGCGCCACCGCGGCGCCGGCCTGGGCGGCGGCCACGACGAGCGCGAGCAGACGCTCAACCAGCTGCTGGTCGAGATGGACGGCTTCGAGGCCAAGGACAACATCATCATGATCGCCGCCACCAACCGGCCGGACATCCTCGACCCGGCGCTGCTGCGCCCCGGGCGCTTCGACCGCCAGATCGCCGTCGACCGCCCCGACCGCAAGGGCCGCGCCAAGATCCTCGAGGTGCACACGCGCGGCAAGCCGCTGGCCAAGATCATCGACATCGACGCCCTCGCCGGCCAGACGCCCGGCTTCACCGGCGCAGATCTGTCAAATCTGATCAACGAGGCAGCCCTGCTCTCCGCCCGCACCGGCAAGCGCGAGATCGGCCAGGAAGAGCTGGAGGAGGGGATCATGCGTGTGATCGCCGGCCCCGAGAAGAAGACGCGCGTGATGAGCGAGAAAGAGCGGCTGATCACGGCCTACCACGAGATGGGGCACGCGCTCGTCGGCCACTTCCTCGAGCACTCCGACCCCGTGCACAAGATCTCGGTCATCTCCCGTGGCCAGGCGCTCGGCTACACGATCTCGATGCCGCAGGAGGATCGCTTCCTGACCACGCGCGCCGAGCTCGAGGACACGATGGCGATGACGCTCGGTGGGCGGGCGGCGGAGGAGCTCGTGTTCGGTGAGATCACCACCGGCGCCTCCAACGACATCGAGAAGGTGACCGCCACGGCCAAGCAGATGGTCATGCGCTTCGGCATGAGCGAGAAGCTCGGCCCGCGCGTGTTCGGCCACGATCACGGTCAGCCGTTCCTCGGCCGCGAGTTCTCCACCGAGCCGGACTACTCCGACGAGATCGCCCGCGAGATCGACGACGAGGTCCGGCGGATCATCGAGGCGGCGCACAGCCGTGCGAGGGCCATCCTCACCGAGCATCAGCACGACCTCAACAACATCTCCGAAATCCTCGTCAAGCGCGAGACGATCGAGAAGGAGGAGTTCCTGGCGCTGCTGGCTGGCAAGAGCGAGGAGGAGGTGTTCGGCATCGAAGAGCAGGCCAAGCCCCAGCTGCCCGCGCCGCCCGCGCCCGTCGACCGCACAGAGCGCGAAACGCCCCGCGCCATCCCCCGTCCGGGACTCGCCGGCGGCACGGCGGAGTTGCGAGCAGCCGACCAAGAGCGCCCCGAGCCTGCCTGAGCGCTTGTCGTACCGCCTGATGGGGGTCGTCAACGTGACCCCGGACTCGTTCTCCGACGGGGGCTCGTTCCTGGATGCCGATGCGGCGATCTCGCACGCCCGCAGGCTGGTGTCGGAGGGGGCCGACATCCTCGACGTCGGCGGCGAGTCGACGCGGCCGGGCGCCGAGCCGGTGTCCGCCGATGAGGAGCTGCGCCGGGTGCTGCCGGTGTTGGAGGGGATCGCCGCGGCCGGTGTCGATGCGCGGGTTTCGATCGACACGTCCAAGGCGTCGGTCGCGCGCGCGGCGATCGAGACGGGGGCGGGCATCGTCAACGACGTGAGCGCGCTGCGCGCCGACCCGGCGATGGTCGAGCTGCTCGCCGGCAGCGGCACGGAATGCTGCCTGATGCACATGCTCGGAGAGCCGCGCACGATGCAGTCAGACCCACGCTATGCAGACGTCGTCGACGAGGTGAAGTCCTTCCTCGAGGAGCGCCTGGGCTTCGCCGTACGCGCGGGCGTACGCGAGGAGCGCATCATGCTCGACCCGGGCATCGGCTTCGGCAAGACGATCGCCCACAACCTCACGCTGCTCGAGCGTCTCGGAGAGCTGAGGACGCTCGGGCGGCCGCTGGTGGTGGGAACCTCGCGCAAGAGCTTCATCGGCCGCATCCTCGCCGACGCCGCCGGGGAAGCCGCGCCGGTGGCGCCGGCGCGGCGGCTGCCGGGGACGATCGCCACGAACGTGCTCGCGCTGGAGCGCGGCGCGAGCGTGTTCCGCGTGCACGACGTAGCGCCCGTTCGCGATGCGCTGGCCGTGGCGGCTGCTACGTTGGGCGGGCGATGGACGGCGAGGGCGGGGACGACGCAGACGAGCTAGACGACGACGGCGACCTCGACGAGGAGCGCGACCAGAACGGCGAGTCGGTCACGATCGAGATCACAGGGCTCTCGCTGTACACCCACCACGGCGTCAGCGAGGCAGAGCGGGAGGTCGGCCAGCGGCTGGTCCTCGACCTGCGGCTGGACATCGGCGAAACCGACGCCACGGTCACGGATTCGATCGAGGGCACCGTCGACTACGCCGAGGTCTGTGAGCTGGTGGCGCTGATCGCCCACCAGCGCTCGCACAAGACGCTCGAGCGGCTGTGCAGCACGATCGCCGACCGGCTGCTGGCCGACTACGAGCTCGAGGGGGTGTGGGTGAAGGCGGCCAAGCCCGAGCCCCCGATCGCGCTCAGCGTCGACGAGGTCTCGGTCGAGGTCTGGCGCGAAGCCGAGGGATAGTGCGCGAGGCGAGCACATGAGCACGGCCGCCTCCTTCCGCGCCGCGGTCGAGCGTTGGGACCTCGAGGCCGTGCGCGAGCTGCTGGCCCCCGACATCGTCTTCCACAGCCCCGTGACCTTTCATCCATTCGTCGGTCGGGACACGGTCGCCCAGCTGCTCTCGCTGGTGGCGCAGACGTTCGAGGAGTTCCGCTACACCGACGAGCTCGTGGCCGACGGCGCCCACGCCCTCATCTTTCGGGCGGCCGTGGCGGGCAAGGAGCTCGAGGGCGTGGACCTGCTCCGCTTCGACGAGCACGGCCTGATCGCCGACTTCACCGTCATGCTGCGCCCGCTCTCCGGCCTGATCCCCTTCGCCCAGGCGATGGGCGAGAAGGTCGCGGCCGCCGGCCTCGAGACGACGCGCTCCTGACGCGTCCGGACGGTAGCGTCCGGTGGATGACCGCGAGCGAGCAACGCGTCGGGCTGCTCGGGCTCGGATGCAACGTCGGCGATCGCCGCGCCCAGCTGCAGGCCGCGGTCGACGCCCTGCCCGGAGCCGGCATGGCGGTGCTCGCCTGCTCCTCGACCTACGACACCGATCCGGTCGGGGAGCTGCGCGACCAGCCGGCCTTTCTGAACGCCTGCGTGCGCGTGCAGACCGCGCTGGCGCCGCTCGAGCTGCTGGACGCGGTCAAGCGCCTGGAGCGCAAGCTCGGGCGCGGCGCGAGCGGCGTCCGCCACGGTCCACGGGCGATCGACATCGACATCCTCCTGCTCGGCGAGCTGGAGCTTCGCCACGCGCGCATGTCGCTGCCCCACCAACAACTGCTCGTCCGCCGCTTCGTGCTGATCCCGGCGCTCGAGCTGGACTTCGACCTGCGCGCGCCCGACGGCCGGCGCCTGTCCGACGCGCTGGCGGCGCTTGCGCCGCAGGAGGGCGTGCGCTGGGCCGGCCCGCCCCTCGCCCCGGCGGGCTGGTGATCCGGGCCCGCCCGCCCCTCGCCCCGGCGGGCTGGGGGTGATCGCGGCTGAGCGGTGACGCCTCTGGGTCTCCAGGCCCGCCGCTCGCTCAGGCGTCGGGGACGATTGCGCGGAACACCTCGATCGGTGAGCGAAGGCGCGGAACGGCGATCCTCGCGTTGGAGCGCGCGATCTCACATTCCCCCTCGTTCAGCTCCACGCCGATCACGCGGCCGAATGGAAAGCGAGCCGCCGCCAGCAGCGCCCGACCCTTCCCCGACCCGTAGTCCAGGAACGTGTCCTGGCGTCCGACCCGGCAGCCCCACAGTCCGCGGACGACGAACAGGCACCCGGACGAGCTGTCATGGGTCCTGGTGCTCTGGAGCCCACGCTCCAACACCCAATGTGAGCGCAGGCTACTCGAGAGCAGACTCGACCAAATGATCCGCGCGAAGGGCGCTAGGTCGTGACGGCGCCGTCGTTCCAGCTGGCGAGCCGCAGAAGCGTGGCGCTGTCCATGTCGCGACCCGACACGACGCACAGGTGGCCGTCGTGCACCCACGTCACGAGCCGGGCGCCGTTCTCGCTCATCAGCCGGAAGGGGGTTCCGTCGCGCCAGGCGATCGTGCCGCCGCTGACGGCAGGCGCGGGGGTGCCGGCGACGATCACGTAGCCGACCCGTCGACCGCGATCGTCGGCGTAGAAGACCGTCGTGACCGTCCGTCCGCCGATGCGGTCCACGCGCGCGCCGGTCGCGCGCCAGCCGAGGTGGTCTTCCCAGTAGGGGAACGCGACGCCGTCGACGGCCACGGCGAGCTGTCTCGGGTTGCTGGGGCTCTGGACGGGAGCGGCCATCGTCGCGGCGCGCAGGGTCAGCGCCGAGGCCTGGCGCAGGGTCAGCGCCGGGGCGCCGCCGCCGGTCAGGGTTAGCACCAGCGCGACGACAGCCGCGGCGAGCGCCGCCGCAGCCCCGCCGAGCTTGAAGCCGAGCGAAGGTGGACCGCCGAGGGACCGGGGCCACAGCGACCGGCGCCGTGCGCGAGCGGACTCGGCGACGAGCGCCTCGATCTTGCGGTGCAGCTCATCCGGCGCCCGCACGTCGATCGACCGCATGTAGTCGACCAGCTCGGATTCGGTTTGTGGAAGGTGCTCGCTCATTGTGTTCCTCCACTTGAGAAGACTCCACTGGTGCCCTTATCTTCCCGTGGGACCTCTCCGGCGGGCGGTTGTTGGGGGGAGGGGGCGCGCTCGCGATCGCCCGGACCGCGGGCGCCGGCGGACTCGTTGGCGGCCTTTGGCGCTCCTGCAGGCTGCGTCGGCTCGGGCGCGAGTCGACTGGCGACCTGCTTGCGGGCGCGGAACAGGCGCGTCGTGAGCGTGGCCTCGCGCACGCGCAGCGCGCGGGCCGCCTCGCGGTAGGAGAGGCCGAGCACGTCCACCGCCACGAGCGCCAGCCGGAAGCTGTCGGGCAGCTCGGCGATCGTCGCGTAGACCTCCTGGACCTCGATCGCCTGCTCCGGCCGGTTCGTCGGCCTGGGGTCGGCCGCGACGACATCCTCCAGCTCGACGGCCGTCACCGGGCGCCGCGAGGCGGTGCGAAGGTTGGTCAGGAACGTGTTGCGCAGCACGCGCATGAGGTAGTACAGATCGTCGTCTCCGTGCAGCACGCGGGGCCGCGAGAGCACCCGCGCAAAGGTCTCCTGGACGAGGTCCTCGGCATCCTCGCGCGACCCGCACAGCGCCCACGCGGCGCGGTAGAGACGGTCCACGTGCTGGGTGAGGGATTGCGGGTCGAGGTTGCGCAAGGGGTTGGCCGGACGTCACGATCGCGTGGCGGGATTGCACGTCTCCCACCGCGACTGTAGCGCCGCCCGCGGTGCTTTGCCACGGGAAGGATCGACGCGCGGAGGCGTCAGTGGTGGTCACGACCGCAGGCGTGGGAGTCGCCGGCCGGACCGGTCACCGGAGCGTCGAGAAAGGCGGGTTGAGATCGTGAGATTCCGATCACCCGAAGCGTCGTCGTGCGCAGCTAGGCCCAGCGCTTACGCGCCGGCGGGCGAGGGCAGCCACTGGGCCGGCAGCACGCCGGCCTCGACCTCGCCGACCATCGGCGGGAAGTAGCGCGTCAGCTGCGCGGCCGGGCGGGCCGGTGGACCCTCGATCAACGGGCGTACGTCGCCGATGCTCAACAGCATGCGGATCGTGCTGCCGATCTGCAGGTCGGCGGCGTTGGGGCGCTCGCCGCCGAGCAGGCCCTCGGCGATCCAGCCGTCGATCCTGTCGAGCTGGCGCGGGAGCGCCGCCAGGTCTGCTCGAACGCTCTCATCGCGCGCCCTGTTCTTCAGCGCCATCAGCCTGGCGGTCAGCGGCATGGCCGGGCGCAGCAGCGGACGCGGCAGCGGCAGCCTGGCGTTTGCGGCGTAGCTCTCCATCGCCGCCGGGCGGCGCAGGAACGCGGCGTAGATCAGCCGGCGGGGCACGCTCTGCAGGACCTCATCGCCCCAGCGCTCGGCCTCGAGCACGCGCGCGTAGGACGGGTCGCCGGGAGGCGGAAGCAGCGACGGCTCGGGGACGAGCGCGTCGAGGCGGCGCATGATCCGGCGCGAGCCGACCAGGCGCTCCCCGTCGATGCGCATGCCGGGGACGGTGCTGCCGCCATACAGCAGCGGGCCGACCAGGACCTGGCTCAGCGGCAGCAGGTCGACGCGTTCGTAGGCGATCGACTTGAGCTTCAGCGCGGCCTCCACCGCCGCGCACGGATGCGAGCCCGGGAGCGCGTAGAGCTTGCATGCAGTCACCGTCATCGCGCCGCCGAGCATAATGGTCGCCGATGCTGCTGGCCGTCGACGTCGGGAACACGCAGACCCATTTCGGGGCCTTCCGGGGCGAGCGGCTGCTGGAGCACTGGCGCTTTGCCACGGTCCGACAGTCCACCGCCGACGAGCTGGGCGCCGCGCTGCACAACCTGCTCGAGCTGCGCGGATACGGCTTCGAGGACCTGAGCGCGTCGATCGTGTCATCGACCGTCCCCCAGCTCGAGCCGGAGTGGACGGCCATGGCCAGCCGCTACCTCGGCCACGAGATGATCGCGGTCGGTCCGGGAACGAGAACGGGTCTGGCGATTCGCTATGACAACCCCCGCGAGATCGGCGCCGACCGGCTTGTCAACGCGGTGGCGATCCGCGAGCGCTTCGGCGGTCTGGCGGTGTGCGTCGACTTCGGCACGGCGACCACCTTCGACGTCGTCTCACGCGAGGGCGAGTACGTCGGCGGGGCGCTGATGACGGGCATCGAGATATCGCTGGAAGCGCTCTCCGAACGGGGCGCGCGGCTGCCCAAGGTCGACCTTGCCCCGCCGCGCAGCGTGATCGGCAAGAACACCATCGACGCCATCCGCTCCGGGGTGGTGTTCGGCTACGCGGGCGCGATCGACGCGATCCTGCGCCGCGTGTACAACGAGCTCGGCGAGCGCACCGACGTGGTCGCAACGGGCGGCCTGGCCGGGCTGGTGGTGCCCTACACGGAGGAGATCGACGAGGTCGACGACCTGCTCACGCTCACCGGCCTGCGCCTGCTGTACGAGCGCAACTCCTGAAGATCGCAACAATGGGGGCGATGGCCGACACCTCCCTCACCGATCCCTGGACGCTCGGCTCGCTGCGGGTGCCCAACCGCGTGATGCTGGCCCCGCTGGCGGGGATCGGCAATTGGTTCGTGCGCCTGCAGGCCAAGCGCTATGGAGCCGGGATGGCGGTCTCGGAGATGGTCTCCTCGTACGCGATCCACCACGGCAACGAGAGGACCTGCAAGGAGATGCTGCGCATAGACCCGCGCGAGCGCGCGGGCGGACCGGTGTCGATCCAGCTGTTCGGCGAGGACCCCGCGACGATGCGCTCGGCGGCGGCCCGCGTGGCGCAGGCGGGGGCGGACGCGATCGACATCAACATGGGCTGCCCGGTGCCGAAGGTGCGCAAGACCGGCGCCGGCGCGGCGCTGCTGGCGGACCCGGAGCGGGCTGTGGCGGTGGCGCGCGCGACCGTGGAAGGCGCCGGCGGGGTGCCGGTGACGGTCAAGCTGCGCTCGGGCCTGCGCCCGGACGACACCGCCGGCTTCGAGCTGGCCCACCGCCTGGTCGAGCAGGCCGGGGTGGCTGCGATCACGTTCCACCCCCGCTCGGCGGCGGTGCATCACAAGGGCGTCCCCGACTACGAGCTCGCGGCGCGCCTGGTGGACTCGCTGGCGGCGCCCGTGATCCTCACCGGGGGGCTGAGCGACGCGGCGCAGGTGCGCGAGGCGTTCGAGCTGACCGGCGCGGCCGCGGTGATGCTCGCGCGGGGAGCGCTCGGCAACCCCTGGCTGTTCGCGCAGCTCGTGCACGGGCGCGAGCTGGACCCGACCCGCGAGGAGGTCCTGTCCGAGCTCGACTGGACGATCGAGCGCGCCGTCGAGCACCTCGGCGAGCCGCGCGCCACGCGTTACCTGCGCAAGTTCTACCCCTGGTATGTGACCCGTATGCAGCTGGAGGCGAGGGCGGCCAGGCGCCTGCTGGAATCCCTGCAGACGGCGCACACGCTGGCGCATGCGCGGGAGCTGCTGGACCTGGCCTGCCGGCCTTCCGCGCTGGCCGTTTGAGCCCCTCACGAAGGGTTCGCGGCCCCCGCTATACTGCTGCGCTCGCTGAAGCCCCCGGCCGGCGACATCCCCGCTCGCGGCGGGGTTTTGTGTGTTGCGGACCGGACCACCGACCCGGAATCGATTCCCGCCCACCCACATGCCGAAGGACGTCATCCTCACCCCAGAAGGCCTGCAGAAGCTGAAGGACGAGCTCGAGCTGCTGTCCACCGAGAAGCGCCGCGAGGTCGCCGAGCGCATCAAGGAGGCCAGGGAGTTCGGGGACATCTCCGAGAACTCCGAGTACGACGACGCCAAGAACGAGCAGGCGATGGTCGAGAGCCGCATCGCCCAACTGCAGGAGAAGCTGCGCATGGCGACCGTCATCCAGGCCAAGGACCTCTCGACCGACGTGGTGCAGGTCGGCTCGGTGGTGCACGTGAAGGACGAGAAGACGGGCAAGTCGGTGAAGTACACGATCGTCGGCTCGGCCGAGGCCAAGCCGCACGAGCACAAGCTGTCCAACGAGTCGCCCGTGGGCCGCGCCCTGATCGGCCGCAAACGGAACGAGACGGTCGCCGTCAAGGTGCCGCGCGGCCCGGCCCGCAAGCTCAAGATCACCAAGATCGACGTCGGCCTCGAGTAGGCTCGCCGCTCATGAGCGGAACCGAGGAGGAGCGGCCGTCGTCGCAGCAGCCGGGCGAGTCGGGCAGGCACGGCCTGGGCGAGCTGATCGCCGAGCGGCGCACCAAGGCGCAGCGCCTGCGGGAGGCGGACGCGGGGGACTTCCCCTACGCGTTCCCACGCGCCGAGCCGATCGCGGGCATCCTCGCCGCCTATGCGCATCTCGCCGCGGGCGAGGAAACGGAGGACAGCCACCGCGCAGCCGGGCGCATCGCGGCTCGCCGCGAATCCGGCAAGGCGGCCTTTCTCGACCTGATCGATCGGACCGGCAAGATCCAGCTGCACGCCCGCGTGGACGTGCTCGGCCAGGAGGACTTCGACCGGCTGACCTCGCTGGACGTCGGCGATCTGATCGGCGTCGACGGCGCCGCGCTGCGCAGCCGCAGAGGGGAGATCTCACTCCGCGTGGACCGCTTCCAGGTGCTCGCCAAGGCCCTACGCCCTCCTCCCGACGCGCACCATGGGCTGAGCGACGTCGAGACTCGCTATCGCCGGCGTGAGCTCGACCTGATCGCCAGCCCGGAGGCGCGTCGGCTGTTCGCGGACCGCGCTCGCATCATTTCGGCCGTCCGCTCCTACCTCGACGAGAATGGCTTCATCGAGGTCGAGACGCCGGTGTTGCAGCCGCTGTACGGGGGAGCCCTCGCGCACCCGTTTACGACACACCACAACGAGCTCGAGCGCGATCTGTATTTGCGGATCGCCACCGAGCTGTACCTCAAGCGACTGATCGTGGGCGGCCTGGAGCGGGTCTATGAGCTGGGCAAGGACTTCCGCAACGAGGGCGTGTCCACCAAGCACAACCCCGAGTTCACGATGGTCGAGTGGTACGAGGCCTACGCCGACTACGAGGACGAGGCGCTCCGTATGGAAGAGCTCACTCGCCAAGCGGCCGCTTCGATCGACTATGCCGGCGAGCTCGACCTCCAGGCCCCGTGGCGCCGCGTCACGTTCGCCGAGGCCATCGCCGAGAGGACGGGCATCGACGTCTTCGCGCATGGCGACATCGAGCAGCTCACGGCGGCGATCGCGAGGCTGGACCTCGATGCCCAGATCAACGGGGACACGTGGTTCCAGCTCGCCGACGACATGCTGTCCAAGCTCGTCGAGCCGACCCTGCGACAACCGACCTTCGTGACGGACTATCCCGTCGAGCTCTCGCCGTTTGCGCGCGAGCATCGCTCGCAGCCCGGGCTCGTGGAGCGCTGGGAGGCGTTCGCGGGGGGGATGGAGATAGCGAACGCGTTCAGCGAGCTGATCGACCCGGACGCCCAGCGCGAGCGCTTCAAGGCCCAGCAGCGGCTGGAGGCGCTCGGCGAGGAGGACGTCCAGCCCTACGACGAGCTGTTCGTGCAGGCGCTGGAGCAGGGGATGCCGCCGGCGGGAGGCGTCGGCGTGGGCATCGATCGGCTCGTGATGGTACTCACGGGACGGGAGTCGATCCGCGAGGTGGTGCTGTTCCCGGCGATGCGCGACTGAGCCTGCGCGCGCTCGGCGATCAAGCTGCACGGCAGCCCTGCCGATGACCCCGATAGGGCAGGGTGGCCGGTTGGTAGACTGCTCCGCAAGGCGTCATTGGGGTCCCGCAGCGCGTGAGGCACCGTCCCGGCAGGAAGGAATCACATCATGTTCGAGCGATTCACAGAACGGGCCCGGCAGGTGGTCGTTCTCGCGCAGGAGGAGGCGCGGACGCTCAAGCACAACTACATCGGTACGGAGCACATCCTCCTGGGGCTGTTGCGCGAGGAGGAGGGTCTGGCTGCGCGTGTGCTGGAGAGCCTGGACATCACCGTGGAGCGGGTGCGTGCGCAGGTGGTGCGGATCGTCGGCTCGGGCGAGGAGGTCACCTCCGGTCAGATTCCGTTTACGCCGCGGGCCAAGAAGGTGCTCGAGCTGGCGCTGCGCGAGGCGCTGAGCCTCGGCCACAACTACATCGGCACCGAGCACATCCTGCTGGGGCTGGTGCGCGAGAACGAGGGTGTCGCTGCCCGCATCCTGCTCGACTTCGACGCCGACTCGGAGAAGATCCGCAACGAGGTCATCCGCATGCTCTCCGGTCCCGGCGGTCGCCGTCAGGGCTCCTCGGGCGCCGCGGCCGCGGGCGCGGGCGCGGGCGCCGCGGGCGAGGGCAAGAAGTCCTCCAAGCTGCTCGACCAGTTCGGCAGGAACCTGACCAAGCTGGCCGCCGAGGGCAAGCTCGACCCGTGTGTCGGGCGCGAGACGGAGATCGAGCGGATCATGCAGATCCTCTCCCGCCGCACGAAGAACAACCCTGTGCTGGTGGGCGAGCCCGGCGTGGGCAAGACCGCGGTGGTCGAGGGCCTGGCTCAGCGCATCACCAGCTCCGAGGTGCCCGAGCTGCTGAAGAACAAGCAGATCTACACGCTCGACCTGGCTGCGCTGGTCGCCGGGTCGAAGTACCGGGGCGAGTTCGAGGAGCGGCTGAAGAAGGTGATGAAGGAGATCACCCAGCGCGGGGACATCATCCTGTTCATCGACGAGCTTCACAACCTGGTCGGCGCGGGCGCCGCCGAGGGCGCGATCGACGCCGCCTCGATCCTCAAGCCGGCCCTGGCCAGGGGCGAGCTGCAGACGATCGGCGCGACCACGCTCGACGAGTACCGCAAGTACCTGGAGCGCGACTCGGCGCTCGAGCGGCGCTTCCAGCAGATCCGCGTGGAGGAGCCCACGATCGACCAGACCGTGGAGATCCTCAGGGGCCTGCGCGACCGCTACGAGCAGCACCACAAGGTGCAGATCACCGACGCGGCGCTGCGCGCGGCCGGTGAACTGGCCAGCCGCTACATATCCGACCGCTTCCTGCCCGACAAGGCGATCGACCTGATCGACGAGGCCGCCTCGCGGATGCGGATCAAGTCGATGACCTCGCCGCCGGCCAATCGCGAGCTGGAGGGCGAAGTCGAGTCCACGCGCCGCGAAAAGGAGGCGGCGATCGAGGCCCAGGAGTTCGAGAAGGCGGCGGCGCTGCGCGACAAGGAGCGCAAGCTGACCAACAAGAAACGCGAGCTCGAGCAGGCCTGGGAATCCGGCGAGTCCGGCGATCGACCGGCGATCGGCGAGGAGGAGATCGCCGACATCGTCTCGATGTGGACCGGCATCCCGGTGTTCAAGCTGACCGAGGCCGAGACACAGAAGCTGATGCGGATGGAGGACGAACTGCACAAGCGGGTGATCGGGCAGCACCCGGCGATCGAGGTCATCTCCAAGGCGATCAGGCGCTCGCGCGCGGGGCTCAAGGACCCCAAGCGGCCGACCGGCTCGTTCATCTTCCTGGGCCCCTCCGGCGTGGGCAAGACCGAGCTCGCGCGCACGCTGGCCGAGTTCCTGTTCGGCGATGACGACGCGCTGATCAGGATCGACATGTCCGAGTACATGGAGAAGCACGCCGTCTCCAGGCTGGTCGGCTCGCCCCCCGGCTACATCGGCTACGACGAGGGCGGCCAGCTGACCGAGGCGGTGCGGCGCAAGCCCTACAGCGTGCTGCTGCTCGACGAGATCGAGAAGGCGCACCCGGATGTGTTCAACATCCTGCTGCAGATCCTCGAGGACGGCCGGCTGACCGACGCACAGGGGCGGACCGTCGACTTCAGGCACGCGATCGTGATCATGACGTCGAACATCGGCGCGGCCGAGATCGCGCGCAACACGCCGCTCGGGTTCGCGGTCTCCGACGACGAGACGGGGATCACCTACGAGGACATGAAGAACCGGATCATGGGCGAGCTGAAGAAGGTCTTCCGGCCCGAGTTCCTCAACCGGATCGACGACGTGATCGTGTTTCACAAGCTGCAGAAGGACGAGATCAAGCAGATTGTCGAGCTGCTGCTGCTGCGCATCCGCGAGTCGATGGCCGAGCGCGAGCTGCAGCTGGAGCTGACCGAGCCCGCCAAGGACCTGCTCGTCGACAAGGGGTGGGACCCGGCGATGGGCGCACGTCCGCTGCGCAGGGCGATCCAGCGCTACATCGAGGACCCCCTGGCCGACTTCGTGCTGCGCGAGCAGCTGACCCCCGGCGCGACCGTCGTGGTCGACCCGGCCGAGGGCGAGCAGGAGGGCGAGGTGCGCCTGACGGTGGTCGCCCCCAAGAAGCAGAAGACGCCCGTCGGCGTAGGCGCCGAAGGGCCTGGCGCGGAGGAGATCGCCGAGGGCGAGGGCCAGCCCGAGGGCGGGGGATCGGAGATCGGCGAGCCCGCCGAGCAGTAGGCGCGGGCAGCTGAGCACCTCCAGCGATCAGGTCCTCCTGGCGCCGCTGAGCGCCGAGGACTGGCCGGCCGCGGCCCGGATCTACGAGGCTGGGATCGCCGGCGGGAACGCGACCTTCGAGTCCGAGGCTCCCGGGTGGGAGAAGTGGGCGGGCGGGCACGCGGGCTACCCCGGGATCGTCGCGCGCGCGCCAGACGGCGAGGTGCTCGGGTGGGCGGCGCTCGGCCCGACCTCGACTCGCTCGGTCTACCGAGGGGTTGGGGAGGTGAGCATCTACGTCGATCCCGCGTTCGCTCGTCGCGGGGTGGGGGGCGCGCTGCTGGGCGCTCTGATCGCGGCATCCGAGCGCGAGGGCTTCTGGACGCTCAGGGCGGGCATCTTCCCGGAGAACCTCGCATCCATCGCTCTGCACGAGGCCTGCGGCTTCGAGCTGGTGGGCGTCAGCAGGCGGATCGGGCAGATGCCGGACGGGCGCTGGCGCGACGTGCTGCTGTACGAGCGGCGCAGCCCGAGCGTGGGTGTCCCCACCGACCCTTAGGCTGGGGACCAGATGTCCCGCGGCACCATCCACACCTGCTCGCAATGCGGCTTCCAGTCCGCCCAGTGGCATGGCCAGTGCCCGGAGTGTGAGGAGTGGAACACGCTCGTGGAGGAGCGGCTGGCGCCAACGCGGGTGCAGGGTGCTCGCCCGGGCCGGCAACGACGGCGCGGCGCCGGCACCGCTCCCGCTGGCGGACCCGCTCTCGTGCCGGTCCCGCTGGCGGAGGTCGGTGCGGCGCCGGTCAGCCGCATGTCGACCGGCATCGGCGAGCTCGATCGCGTCCTCGGCGGCGGACTGGTGCCCGGCTCGCTGGTGCTGCTGGGCGGGTCTCCCGGGATCGGGAAGTCGACGCTGACGAACATGGTGCTCGGACATCTGCAGCAGGCGGGCCACAGGACGCTGTATGTCAGCGGCGAGGAGTCGGCGGAGCAGGTGAGGCTGCGCGCCGAGCGGCTTGTATTGGGACCCGCCCGCCCCGCCGTCCCCGCCGTCCCCGCCGTCCCCGCCCACCCGGCGCTGCAGGTTCCCGTCCTCGCCGAGACCGACCTGGACATCGTCCTGGCCGCGCTGGCCGCGCACGCTCCGCACGTGTGCGTGATCGACTCGGTTCAGACGCTGCGCGCAGCGGATCTGTCCGGCGCGCCGGGCTCGGTCGGCCAGGTGCGCGAGGTGGCGGCGCGGATCATGGAGCTGGCCAAGGCCCAGGGCGTGGCGGTGATCCTGGTGGGGCACGTCACCAAGGAAGGCGCGCTGGCGGGTCCCCGCGTGCTGGAGCATCTGGTGGACTGCGTGCTGCAGTTCGAGGGCGAGCGCGAGCGGCCCTATCGCGAGCTGCGGGCGCTCAAGAACCGGTTCGGATCGACCAACGAGGCGGGCCTGTTCGAGATGCGCCACGGCGGCCTGGTCGAGGTGCTGGATGCGTCGGCGAGGTTCGTCGCGGAGGCCACGCGGGCCCCCGGGAGCGTGGTGCTGGCGGCGATGGAGGGGTCGCGGCCGCTGCTGGTAGAGGTTCAGGCACTGGTGGCGCCGTCGGAGCTCGAGCAGCCGCGCAGGGTCGTCTCGGGGCTCGACCGCAACCGGCTGGCGCTGGTGCTGGCCATCCTCGGCCGCCACGGCCACGTGCGCACGGGCGGTGCGGACGTGTTCGTGAACGTCGTCGGCGGGGTGCGGGTGGACGAGCCGGGATGTGATCTGGCGGTCGCGCTGGCGGTGGCGAGCGCCAGCCGTGGGGTGCCCATTCAAGCGGCCCACCCGCCCGCGCCGAGAGCGTGCTTCGGCGAGCTCGGCCTGACCGGCGAGCTGCGCTGGGTCGGCCACCCCGAGCGCCGTCTGGAAGAGGCCGCCAGGCATGGTCTGGCGGATGTGATCGCGCCGGTGGACAGCGGGCGCTCGGCGTGCGAGGTGGCGACGTTGCGAGCAGCGCTGGCGGCGGCGCTGCCCGCCGGGGAGCGTGCTCTGCGCACTGCTCCCGATCCGGCCGCGCGCTCGAGCTGAACCGTCGCGGTCGCCCGACGAGCCGAGGATCCACAGGCGCCACAGGGGTGTGCGCCCCGTGTACGAGCTGCTAAAGGATTGCTAATTGCCCTAGAATCGAAGATCGTGGCTCCACGATCCGGCGAAGACCTAGACAACGAGGTACGACCGGATCCGGGGCTGATGAGGGCGCTGGAGATGATCGCGCCCGGGACCGCGCTGCGGGAGGGGATCGAGAGCATCCTGCACGCACGCACGGGCGGTCTGATCGTGATCGGCGAGCCTGAAGACCTCAGCTTCCTGAACTCCGGGGGGATCAAGCTCGACATCGACTACACCCCCGCGTTCCTGTACCAGCTGGCGAAGATGGACGGCGCGATCATCCTGAACGCGAACGCCACCAAGCTCACGATGGCGAACGTCCAGCTGATGCCCGATCCGACGATCCTCTCGCACGAGACGGGCACCAGGCACAGGACCGCCGAGCGCGTGTCCAAGCAGACGGACGCGCTGGTGATCGCCATCTCACAGCGCCGTGAGGTCGTGTCCGTGTACGTGGACGGCGTCAAGTACATCCTCGAGGACATCCCCGTGGTCCTGGCCAAGGCCAATCAGGCGCTGGCGACCCTGGACAAGTTCCGCACCCGCCTGGACCAGGTCTCCACGCGTCTGACCGCACTGGAGTTCGAGGGCGGGACGACGCTGCACGACGTGCTAACGGTGCTGCAGCGCTCCGAGCTGGTGACGCGGATGGCGGTGGAGATCGAGCGCTACATCGTCGAGCTGGGCAGCGAGGGGCGCTTGATCGAGATGCAGCTCGAGGAGACGATGGTCGGCGCTGCGGCCGAGAAGTCGGCGCTGGTCCGGGATTACCTGTCGAGCTACTCCGACGAGGCGTTCGCCGCGGCGCTGGAGGAGATCGGGCGGCTCGCCCACCAGGATCTGCTCGACTTCGGCCGGCTGGCCGAGCTGCTCGGCTACGACCGCAAGCTGAACACCCTCGACTACCCGGTCTCGCCGCGCGGCTACCGCGTGCTGGGGCGCATCCCCAGGCTGCCGAAGCTGGTGGTCTCGCACATCGTCAACGAGTTCGGGGGGCTGGACGAGCTGCTGGCCGCGACCGACGCGGAGCTCGAGGCGGTAGAGGGTGTGGGCGAGATCCGGGCGAAGGACATTCGCGAGGGCCTGCGCAGGCTGCAGGAGCTCAACCTCGTGGACCGCTACCTGCAGACTTGAATCAACGGCCGCCCGCCGGTCGGCCGCAACGAAGGAGGACACCATTCACGCACAAGCAACCGAAGAAGCAGCGCTCACCGAGGAGCTCGAGGTGACCCGCGAGGTCGAGTACATCGAGTTCGAGCTCGGAGACCACGTCGTCTATCCCCACCACGGCGCGGGGAAGGTCCTCAAGAAGGAGGAGATGGAGATCCTCGGCGAACGGCGCGAGTACCTCACGATCAAGATCCTCCACAACGACATGACGGTGCGCGTTCCCACCGAGAACGCGGCTCTGGCGGGCCTGCGCAGGGTCATCGACGAGGAGACCGTCAAGAAGGTCCTGGACGTCCTGCGCGACGAAGTCTCGGAGATGCCCAAGAACTGGAACCGCCGGTTCAAGCACAACCGCGACAAGATCAAGACGGGCGACATCTACGAGCTGGCCGAGGTCGTGCGCAACCTGTCGCTGCGTGAGAGCGAGAAGGGGCTTTCGACCGGTGAGAAGCAGATGTTCACCCGCACCAAGAAGATCCTCGCCTCGGAGCTGATGTACGCGCTCGACAAGGACGAGGAGGAGGCCGAGAACTACCTCGACGAGCTGCTCGCCGACTCGGCCAACCACCAGATGGCGGCCGCCGGAGCCAAGTAGCGAGGCTTTCGCGCACGCGGCAGCACCAATTGCCGCGTGCGCGAGCGCCCCCAGGCGATGACCGTCGCTCTGATTGTGGCCGCCGGCAGCGGCGAGCGCCTCCGAGCCGGCCGACCGAAGGCGCTCGTCGAGCTGGCCGGTCGCCCGCTGGTGCAGTGGAGCATCGACGCCCTGCTGCAGGTGGCCGGCATGGAGCGGGTCGTCGTCGCCCTGCCCCCGGGTACCCACCCGCCGAGCGGCGTGACCGCGGTGGATGGGGGGGCGGTGCGCTCGGACTCCGTGCGCAGAGCACTCGCGGCGGCGGGGGACGGGGATCCCGTGGTCGTCCACGACGCGGCGCGCCCCCTCCTCACAGCTGAGCTGGCCGAGCAGGTGATCGCGGCGCTGGCGCGCGACGAGGACGCTGACGCGGCAATTGCCGCGGTGCCGGTCACGGACACCGTCAAGCGGGTGGACAGCGCGGGCGCGGTCAGCGAGACGCTCGACCGCAGCGAGCTGTGGGCTGTGCAGACGCCGCAGGTGTTCCGCCGTGCGGCGCTAGAGCGGGCTCTGGACGTTCCCGAGGAGGAGCTGGCGCGGGCCACCGACGACGCGTGGCTGATCGAGCGGCGCGGAGGCAAGGTGATAGTGGTCAGGGCAAGCGACGAGAACCTCAAGGTGACCACCCCGTTGGACCTGCAGGTGGCGGAGCTCGTGCTCGCTGGCCGATCTGCTGGCCGATCTCCGATCGGTGCTCGTCGGCAGCAGCCCTCCTGAATCCTGCTTGAATCGCATCCCTGCAAGTGCTTACCGATTACCACCTCCATCTTCGAAGCGACGACCTCGACGCGAGCGCAGCCGAGCACTTCACGCCAGCGAACGCGGAGCGCTACCGGGCGGCGGCGAGCGAGCGGGGCATCGCCGAGCTGGGGGTGTCCGAGCACGTGTATCGCTTCGCGCAGGCGCTCGAGGTCTGGCGGCATCCGTTCTGGCGCATGTATGCGCGCGACGACCTCGACGAGTACTGCGGCTTCGTGCGCGAGCAGACCGACCTGCGGCTCGGGATCGAGGCGGACTTCGTTGCGGGCAGCGAGGAGCGGATGGCCAGCCTGCTGCGGGCTCGCGATTTCGACTATGTGATCGGCGCGGTCCACTTCGTGCGCGAGGGGGCGGTGGACATGGACGACTACAGCGTCTGGGATTCGGATCCCACCCACCGCCGCAGCCCGGAGGAGATCTGGCGGCGCTACTTCCAGACGGTCGGCGAGGCGGCGCGCAGCGGATTGTTCGACGTCGTCGCGCATCCCGATCTCGTGAAGCTGTGGGGGCCCGCCCACCCGCGACGCACGCCGGAGGGGGATCTGCGCCGCTACTACGAGCCGGCGGTCGAGGGGATCGCCGAGTCGGGCATCGCCGTGGAGGTGTCGACCGCCGGGTTGAGAAAGCCCGTCGGCGAGCTGTATCCGGCGCGCGCGTTCCTGGAGATGTGCGTGCGCGCCGACGTGCCGGTGGCGCTCTCCAGCGACGCTCACCGCCCGGAGGACGTCGGCGCCGACTACGAGCGCGCACTGGAGCTGCTCGCACAGCTTGGCGTCGAGCAGCTGTGCGTGTTCGATCGGCGCGTGCGCCGGCTCGAGCCGATCGGGGCCACCCGTCCGACCGAGGCCAGGCAAGCATGACCCTGGCGGGGATCGGCTACGACTCCCATCGCCTGGTCGAGGGACGCAAGCTGGTGATCGGCGGGGTGGAGATTCCCCACGTGCGCGGCCTGCACGGCCACTCGGACTCTGACGTGCTGGCCCACGCGGTGATCGACGCGCTGCTCGGCGCGGCCGGGCTGGGCGACATCGGCGAGCACTTCCCCGACACCGACGAGCGCTGGCGGGACGCCGACTCGATGCAGCTGCTCGAGGCCGTTGTCGGGATGATGGGCGGCGCGGGGCTCGAGATCGTGAACGTCGACGGCACGGTGGTCATGGAGAAGCCCAAGCTCGCGCCCCACCGGCAGGCTATCCGCGAGCGGTTGGCGAAGGCGCTCGCGTTGGATGTGGGGCGCGTGAACGTGAAGGCGAGCACGGGCGAGGGGATGGGGTTCATCGGTCGCGGCGAGGGCGTGGCGGCCCTGGCGGTTGCCAATCTGCGTCACGCCAGCTGACGCGTCGGCACAATGGCCGTGGCCCCCAGAGCGATGAGGATCGCGAATACGGCGAGGGGGGCGCCTCGGCGCGAGAAGGCCACGAGCGATGGCTGCGCGTTGACCTGTTGTGCGGCACGCCACCACAGGAACGCGGAGAGCGACCCCGTCGCCGCAATGTTGGGGCCGACGTTCAGCCCCAGCAGCAGCGCGCTCGGGTGCGCGACTGGGTGTGCCGAGAGAAGGACGGCGGCGGGAAGGTTGTTGATCGTGACCGACGCCAGCGCACCGATCCCCGTGGTGCCCCAGCGTCCGGCTCCGCCGAGCAGCTGCGCCGGTCCATTCCAGGAGCGCGCAAGGACCCCCAACGCGACGCAGACCAAGAACAGGCTAATGAGCACGACCGGCCCGACCGCGCGCACGACCTCCCGCCACTGCAACCGACCGCGCGCGACCTCGATCGCGGTCAGGACCAGTCCGACTGCGAGGACGGGGAGCGCAGGGTTGCGAAGCGCGATTGTGAGGACGGCGGCGGCCAGTGCGCCGGGCAGTCCCAGGCCAAGCGCGTCCCAGCTCGCGCGCTGCGGGTGTCGACTCGCTGCTGCTCGCAGCCGGCGGCGAAAGAGCACGAACAGCCCCAGCGCAGTGGCGAGCGTTGCGGCGAGCGCGATCACGAGCATACGTGCGGCAAACGTGGCGCCGGAGATCGGCTGATGGTCCAGGACCAGCAGGTTTGTGAGATTGGACCCGAGGAGGTAGAGCGATGATGCGTTGGCCATGTAGACCGTGCCGTACAGAAACGCCTCCTCCTCAATGCCGCGGCCACGAGCCGCATGAACGAGCACAGGCGTCAGGAACACCACAGCGGTGTCGAGGTTGAGGACAGCGGTGACTACCGCGACGAGCAGCAGGCAGGCGGCGAGCAGGACCACCGGCGGTCCTGCGAGGCTCTGCAGCAAACGTCCGGTCTGCTCGAAGAGGCCATCCCGGTGGGCGATCAGGCCGATCAGCAGCAACCCGCTGACGAGCACGAACGGGGGCCAGGCTTGTTCTGCGGCAGCGCTCAGATGCACCTGCGAAAGCCTGCCAGGGACACGCACCAGCCGAAGCCACGGTATGACTACTGGGCCAGCTGCGTCCCTGCGGGCTCTCTGATGAACCTGGCGATCAACTCCGCGGGACGGTCCGGCTGATCCTCGGAGACGAGGGTGTAGGCGTCGTCGATCCATTCGAGGCGGGCGTTCGGCAGCGCCTCGGCGAGCCGCTCGGCGTGCTCGCCGATAAAGACCCGGTCCTCGCGCGACCAGGCGATCAGCGCGGGGCGGTCGAACATCGGGAAGCGTTCCGCGGCCTCGAGCGTATGCCGCGCATCCATCCCCCGCAGCAGCTTCTTGGTGTCGCGCCGAATGCCTTTCCTCAGAAGGGGCAGGAAGTACGAGTCCGCCGTCTCCGACCCGACCGGCCGCTTCGTGACCTGCATCATGGTGGCGGCCCGGTGACGCACGGCTCCCAGCCGGAAGGCCGAGAACAGGACCGGCATTGCGCCAGGCAGCAGCATCACCCGCAGGTACCGCTGTACCGCCTTCGGCGGGAAACTCTCGAACGCGTCGCAGGAGGTCAGGACAAGGCGCCCTATGCGCTCGGGCCGCTGGGCGATGACGATCTGGCAAAGCGCCCCGCCGGTGTCGCTACCGACGAGCGTCACGTCATCCAGCTCGAGTGCCTCGATGGCGTCGGCGATCCAATCGGCGAGACCCGGCGGCGAGAAGTCCGTGTCCGGCGGCATTGGCGCGAGGTGTCCGCCGAAGGGCAGATCCAGTGCGAGGCAGCGGAACTCGCTTGCAAGCGTTGGCACGACGTTCCGCCAGACGTTCGCGTTGACCATCGCGCCGTGCACGAAGAGCACAGGCGGGCCGCTGCCACTCTCGTGATACGGAAGCGGGCCGCGTGCCAGCTCCAGCTGCTTTGCGCGGCCGAGGGCGCCAGAACGCCAACGCGGCCTCTGGGGCGCTGCTCGGGCGTTCGACTCGGAGTTGGGGTTTGTTGCCGGCATGGAGCGAGGATCGCACCGAAGGCTCGGCCTGTCGATTACCTGGGAGGTAATCGAGGGACGCTCGCGCGGCAGCTAGAGTCGGCCACCACGAGATGGCGACGATGAGCTCCCAGCCACGGGTCGGACCGCTGCTGCGCGAGTGGCGCAAGCGGCGGCGGCGCACCCAGCTCGACCTGGCGCTCGATGCGGGGATCTCGGCCCGGCATCTGAGCTTCGTCGAGACCGGCCGCTCGACGCCGAGCGCGGAGATGGTGCTGCTGCTCGCCGAGGAGCTGGAGGTCCCGTTCCGGGAGCGCAACCACCTGTTGCTCGCCGCCGGCCATGCCCCGGCCTTCCCCGAACGCTCGCTGGGGGATCCCGAGCTGGCGCCGGTGCGGGAGGCGCTCGATCTGATCCTCACCGGACACGAGCCCTACCCTGCGCTCGTCGTCGACCGCAGTTGGAACCTGGTCGCCGCCAACTCCGCGATGGGGGCCCTGGCTGGATGGATCGACCCGGCGCTGCTGGAGCCGCCGGTCAACGTGATGCGGGCCGGTCTGCATCCGCACGGGTTGGCCCGCTGGACCGTCAACCGCGGGGAGGTGCGAGCGTATTTCCTCGGGCGGCTTGAGCGTCAGGTCGCCATCACCGGGGACCCCGGTCTCACCGCCCTTCTGGACGAGGTGGCGGCTTATCCCGCACCTGAGTACGAGCGCCACCCGGCCTCCGAAGCGGCTGCTGGGCATATTCTCACGCCGCTGATGCGGATGCGTGGCCCAGAGGGCGATGAGCTGTCGTTCTTCGCGACGGTAGCCACCTTCGGCACCGCGGTCGAGGTGACGACCTCCGAGCTTTCGATCGAGTTGACGTTCCCCGCCGATGCGGCGACCGCCGATGCGGCGACCGCCGACGCGTTGCGAAACCTACCTCGGAGGTAATCGACAGACCTCCCCCCAGCTGTCACCGTTGGCCGCGCCAACCGACCACCCGGCCGACGGAGGAGTGCAAGTGGGAACGCTGGACGCATCGCTGCAATCGCCCGCCAGGGGTACCGACGTGGGAGCGCGCGGCGCGGCGGCGCTGAGCGCGCGAGCAACACGCTTGATCGCGCTCGCCGGTCTTGGGAGCTTCGCGCTGATCATCGTGGCCGCATTCGTCGCGCCGCCCCTGTGGAGCTCGCCGGCGCCGACCTCCTCAGGCGCCCACGTAGCTGCCTACCTTCAAGCGAATCACGGGCGGACGATCGCCTCGCTTTACATCTACAGCCTCGCAATGGGACTGTTCCTCTGCTTCGCCGCCGGACTGTGGTCATGGCTGCGCCAGAGCGAGCCAGCGCCCCAGCCGCTGTCGGCGATCTTCGCGTTCGGGGCGATCGCGCTCGCGGTGCTGATCTTGGCCGCCTTCGCGACCGCCGGCGTGATGAGCTACCGCCCGCAGCAGCCGGCCTTCGCCGTGTCGCTCACCGATACGACCTTTGGACTGCTCGCGCTGTCAGGGATCCCCACCGCCGTGTGCCTCGGAGCGTACGCCGCGCTCGTCCTGCGACACGGATGCCTCCCGGCGTGGACCGGCTGGCTCGCCGTGCTCGCCGTGGCCGCGCACATCCTGATCGCCGCGTCGTTCGTGAGCCACGGCAGCTTCCTATCGCTCGAGGGCGCAGTCATCGTCGCTGTGCCGGCGACCTTCTTCGCCTGGATCCTCGCTACCGGCGTCGTCCTGCTGCGGGCCGGGATCGAAGTGGACTGAGAACAAGCCAGAGCAAGGTGCGGGCCGCGACGGCCTTGGGGACAGCACCCGCCGGCGCAACGTGCGGAACCCTACCCGCGGACGACTTCGATCCAGTCATAGGCGCGGCCGCACAGCGAGCGCCAGTCGGCGGCGGGCGCCATGCGCAGCGTCTCCTGGCCGGCGGCTCCCGCCGGCGTCAGGAAGATGCGGTCCAGGACGGCCAAGCCGCCGTCGCCCGGGGCGAGACTGGCACCTCCACGGGTGAGCGACAGGAGATGGCGCCCGGCGGAGAGCCGTACGCGGAGCGGCGCCATGGTGTTCGGATTGAGCGAGTTGCCGCCGAGCTGGGCGCCGACCGATCCGATGGGCTGCCCGTCCACGCTGACACGGACCGCACGCATGATCTCTCCCTGCAGCCACAGATCCCACACGCCGGCATGGGCCACCGCGAACGTGGACCAGAGCCGCCCGGGCCGCTTCATCACGAGGCCCACCCGCCCGCGAGTCCAGCTCGCCGGGTGGTGGGCGCGCGTCACGGAAACCCTCACGAGTTCGGGTGGACTGTCGGCGACCAGCTGCGCGCCGTGGGACCTGGCGATCTGCGCCAGACGGTGGACGCGCGAGCACTGGACGGGCGACGCGCTCGCCAGTCCGACGTGGACGATGGCCGCCGGAGCGCCGGGTCGGCGGCGCCAGACCTGGTAGTAGGTCCCTTGCCAGACCAGGCTGTAGGCGGAGGGCGGGCGACTGGCAGCGGGATCGCGGCGCGTGATGATCAGCGGGTATGCGCGCAGGTCCGCCGGCGGCACCCGATCCAGGTCGACCGCGCCGCCGTGGCCCGTCGTGACCCCCCTGAGCGCGACCGGCGGGTAGCTGAAGTCCACCCCGCCCACGTCCAGGTCGCGCAGCTCGTACATGGCGTATTCGTCGAAGTCGGTGAACAGGGTCGGCCCCCGCCCGGCGAAGCGGGCGTTCAGCGAGGCCAGCTCTTCGTAGCGCGCGGTGGGGGCGAGGTCGGAGCTGTGGTACTGCATGGCATCCGAGGCCGCCACCCCGCCGGCGAGCGCGAGCGCCAGCACCGACGCGGTCAGCCGGAACACCAGCCGCGGCGGCGAAGCTCGCAGGGCGGCCACGCCTCCCCACGCCAGCAGCACGACCACCGGCGAGGTGAGCATGAGGGTCTTGGCGTCCACCCAGGTGGTGGCGTACCCGGTGAACACGAGCCACAGCGCAAGCACCAGCGTCAGCCAGCCGGCCAGCGGGAACTGCCGGCTGCGGATGACGTGCACGGCGCCCACCAGGCAGGCGACGAGCGTGATGGCGATGAGCGCGTGGGTGAGCTTGAGATCGCCCCCGGCGGGGAGAATCTGGTAGCTCGCCGACAGCCAGGTGCCGAACACCTGCACGGCGCGCAGCGGTGTGGAAAGGTTGCCCGCGTTGGCCGTCGATGCGATGTTACGGGCAGTCCGCAGGGATCCGGAGAAATCGATCCACGTCGGCCAGGCGGAGACGAGTGCGATGATCGCCCCGGCCCCGACCAGCAGGAGCGATCGCCGTGCGCTCTGGCGTCCAGCCAGGACGTCGCCGATCACCACCACGACGAGGACCGCCACCGCCGCCAGCACCCAGGCGCCGAACCCAATCCCGAGCGCCGAGACTCCAGCGGCGGCCACGAGCGCGAACGGAATGGCGCCGGTGGGAGGTCCCCGCAGCCAGCGCCGGTGCAGAACCACCAGAACGCCCAGGGTGAGGATCATCGGCAGCGCGGTGCTTTCCTTTATCGCCCCGACCAGCTCGTAGCCGTAGACGACCGCGGGCACGGTGGCGCTCAGCGCAGCCAGCGCGGCCCACCCGCCGTCGAGCCCCATCCGCCGCAGCAGCAGCCACGCCGGGCCGGCAGCGGTGGCGAGCATGAACGCGTTGAACGGCTGGAAGGCCCAGATCAGGGGAAGGCGCAACACGAACGCGCTGCCGCCGAACAGCGTGTCCGAACCGGAAGGGTAGCTGCTGTTGTAGAAGGCGTTGATGAACTGGCCATAGGAGTTGCGCAGATCCAGGTGCGCATAGTTCTGGCCGTGACGCATCAGAAAGTCCGCGCCGATCAGGTGAAACGCGGAGTCCGTCAGAACCATGTAGGACGAGAATGTGGGCCGGCCGGCGAAGAGCACCGGAGCCAGCGCAAGAACGTACGCGAGCACCAGCGCGACGATCTGCCACGCCCACGCTCGCCACCGCCGCGCGAGCACACGCACCCTCTGCCAGGCGAACGGGAATCCGGCGACGGCAAGTGCCACCATGACATACGGGGTCCCTGGGGCGAGGGGCCAGGCGTAGGTGGTCAGCTGGGAGCCCCCGATCAGCGCCGCGGCGCCGACGACCGGAAGAAGCGCTGCGGGCAGAAAGCGCCCGCTCGCCCTGTCGACCAGCAGCCCGGCGCCGACACAGAGCACCGCGAGCACTACCGGATAGACCAACGCGGTGAGGATGAACATCGACGGTGCTCAGTCGCCGCGGCCGGACGAGCCGAAGAGGGCGGAGCCCGACGTGGGTGTGTTGTCTGTGACCGTCGCCATTGCTCGCAGCGCCCTCGCTGGGACTCGAACCCAAGACCGTGGCGTCAGAAGTTGCCCAGAGCATATGCGCCTGCCGGCTCGGGCTCGCCACCGCAGAGCGCCCAAGGGCGGCCAGGCGCATCGGGTCCGGTCGAGCCCGCTGAGCGCCCCGCGACCGCTAGGGTTGCGCGGCGATGCGCGAGATCGTTCTGCACGACACGCTCAGCGGGGAGCTGCTGCAGCTGCGTCCGCGCGACCCCGGGCGCGTGGGCATCTACGCGTGCGGTCCGACCGTATACAGCCGGATCCACATCGGCAACGCGCGGCCGTTCGTCGTCTTCAGCCTGCTCAAGCGCTTCCTCGAGCACGAGGGCTACGCGGCGACGCTGGTGGTGAACGTGACCGACGTCAACGACAAGATCTACGACGCGGCGAGCGCCCAGGGCCGTGCGAGCGCCGAGCTTGCGGCGGAGATGACCGAGCTGTACGGCGCCGACACGGATGCCCTGGGACTGGGTCGCCCTGACCACGAGCCGCTGGCGTCGGAGACGATCGGGCCGATAGTCGATTACATACAGACGCTGATCGACCGCGGACACGCCTACCCGGTCGACGGGGATGTGTACTTTCGCGTGCGCTCAGACGAGCGCTACGGCAGTCTCTCGCATCGCCAGCTGGAGAACATGGACCAGGGCGAGGGGGTGGAGGGCGCCGAGCGCAAGGAGGACCCTCTGGACTTCGCGCTGTGGAAGGCGCACAAGCCCGGCGAGGACACCGTCTGGGGGTCGCCCTGGGGAGCCGGCCGGCCCGGGTGGCACATCGAGTGCTCGGCCATGGCCGAGCAGTTCCTGGGCGTCGGCTTCGACATCCACGGCGGTGGCTCTGACCTGGTGTTCCCCCATCACGAGAACGAGGCCGCCCAGACGCGAGCGGCGCGCGGGCAGGAGCTGACCAGACTGTGGATGCACAACGGCATGATCCAGTTCACCGGCGAGAAGATGGCCAAGTCGGTGGGAAATATCGCGCTGCTGCACGAGGTGCTCGACCAGTACGGACCAGAAGCTGTCGTGATGTACCTCGCCTCGGGTCACTACCGCCAGCCGCTGGCCTTCTCGCCGTCCGAGCTCGAGGACGCCGATCGCCGGGTGTACCGCATACGCGACGCGCTCAGGAGGCTCCACGAAGGTGAGCCCAGCCCGCCGGACATGGCCCACCATAAGGAGGCGTTCTTCGACGCACTGGCCAACGACTTCAACACCCCGAACGCGCTGGCCTCGTTGTTCGAGTGGGTACGCGAGGCCAACCGTCGTGGAGGAGGGGTCGGAGACGCCGATCTGAGAGAGATGCTCGCCGTGGTCGGTTTGCAGCGGCTGACACCCCTCGAGGCAGTCGGGAACCTCGCCGCGGTGGACCCCGAGGCGACACAGCTGTTGGAGGAACGAGACCGCGCGCGCGATGCGCGTGACTTCGCCACCGCCGACAGGATCCGTGATGAGCTGCGCGCCCGCAAATATGAGATCCGGGACGGCCCCGAGGGTTCCGAGCTGATCGTTGTCGCCGAGCCGTGATCGTCTACGGCCGCAACCCCGTGAGGGAGGCGTTGCGCGGTCGGCGGGCGCGGAGCGTGAGCGAGGTGTGGGCGACGGCCGGCGCCGCGCGCGAGCCCTGGCTGGCGGGCGTGGCGGTCAGGACGGTCGCGGCGGAGGAGATCGAGCGTCGCTGCGGCTCGAGCGCGCACCAGGGCCTGTGCGCGGACGCGGGGCCCTACCGCTATGCGAGCGCCGAGGAGCTGCTGTCCGGCGAGAATCCTCTGCTGGTGGCGCTCGACCAGGTCCAGGACCCGCAGAACCTCGGCTCGATCTGCCGCACCGCGGAGTGCGTGGGCGCGGCCGGCGTGGTCATCCCCGAGCGCCGGGCGGCCGAGGTGACGGCGGCTGTGTGCAAGGCGTCGGCCGGAGCCGTGGAGCACCTGCCCGTGGCGCGGGTGCGCAACCTCGCCGACTTCCTCGCCGACGCGCGCAAGGCGGGGTGCTGGCGCTACGGCGCAAGCGCCGAGGGCCGGCCGATCTCCGATCGGTCGGGTGAGCGGGCGCCGGTTGCATACGACACGCTCGACTACCGCGGGTCGGGGGTGGTTCTGGTGCTGGGAAGCGAGGGCAGCGGCCTGCGACCACGGGTGGCCAAGTCGTGCGATCAGCTGATCGCGCTGCCGCTGCTTGGGAGGATCGAGTCGCTGGGCGTCAGCGCGGCCGCGGCAGCGGTTTTGTACGAGATCTTGCAAAGTCGCCGCGCGAGGGCTTGACAAGGTTTCATAACTGTGCAAGGCTGCGCCGACATAACGCTGAACCTAAGGTTGAGAAAAGCTTAGGTAAGGCGAAATCAATAGCGTTGGCGCCAGGGGAGGAGTGCGCCACTGAGCAAGTTTGGGGCCGCCAGGGAGGTGGTCTCCTAAGAAAGGATCTGCTCGTGGCCCGAATCTCCCATAACCCTAACTCTGAACCTAAGGCCGAGGATATATTCCTGATCGCCCTGGCCAAGCAGGGCGACCGCAACGCCTACGACCGCCTGGTCAGGCGCTATCACGGCTTCGTGCGTCTGAAGGCCTCCTCCTACTTCCTGGCGGGCGGCGACGCCGACGATCTCATCCAGGAGGGGCTCGTGGGCCTGTACAAGGCGATCCGCGACTTCCGCACGGACCGCGAGTCGAGCTTCCGCAACTTCGCCGAGCTGTGCATCACACGGCAGATCATCACGGCCGTCAAGACGGCGACGCGCAACAAGCACACGCCGCTGAACCAGTACGTGTCGTTCTCATCGACCCCAGCCGGCACGGGCGACGACGTGCCGACGCTCGACCAGATGCTGCCCGGGCCGACCGTCCAGGACCCGGTCAACCAGGTGATCTCCTCGGAGGAGCTGCGCTCGCTGGTGGGGTGTCTGTCGACCGCGCTGTCCGAGCTGGAGAGCCGTGTGCTGTCGCTCTACCTGGACGGCTACTCCTACGAGCAGGTTGGCAGCCGGCTGTCCTGCGACACCAAGACGGTCGACAATGCGCTGCAGCGGGTCAAGCGCAAGGTGGGTGCGCACCTGCAGTCGCGCGCCGTGGCCGCCTGAGCGGACCGCGCGTTGCGGTGCGTGCCCGGCGCGCATGCGCCGGCCCCGAGACGCACGTGGCCGCCCCCTGCTGGGGACGGCCACGGAGCGCCATGGAGGCGTCCCCCGGGAGCTAGACCGTGCCTTCGCTGGGCACTTTGGGCTGCGCCGCCGGCTTCAGCGAGCCCGACGGGGCGGGCGTGACTTCGACCGGGAACGTTTCGCTGGACGCCTGCTGGTTATCGGGATCGCCCGGGATCTTCACCCGGAAGACCGCTTTCCCGGATCCGAAGACGTAGTCGGTTATCGAGTACGTCCCGCCCGGTTCCACCGTGCCACCGTCGACGACGTGGAACCCACCGCCGGAGCTGTTTTCGCGCTCGAGGTAGACGAGCTTCCCGACGGTGCCCGGCGTGACCGTGCCCGCGAGCCTCAGTGGCTGGCCGGCCTGGACCGTTTTTGCCGACGCCCCGGCCGTGAGGATGTATTTCACGCCCTCGAACAGCACCGCGGACTTCAGCCCGCCGCCGGTCACCCGGTAGCGGGTGTTCTGCAGCGGCGTCACGATGAAACTGTAATCGCCGCCGCTCGTCGTCGTCGTGGTCGTGACCGGCGCGAATTCCTTGCCGAACGTGCGCGCCTGCAGCGTCACCGTCTTGCCCGCGCCTGCAGCCAGGGTCCCGCTGAGCGTTACCGGCGAGCCGTAGCGGACCGAGTAGGAGCGTCGTGAGGATGGTCAGGTTGGGGTTCTGCTTCTGGGAGATCCCGTAGGAGAGCGTGTTGGAGATGCCGCGCACGCTGAACTTCCCGTGTGGGCGCACGACGATCCGTATGTTCGCGTCACCTGGTGCCTCGAAGGTGTGCGTGATCGAGTACAGACCGCCTTCCCCGACTGTGCCGAGCTGGATCGCATTCCATTCTTCGCTGCTCGTGGCGTTCTCGCGCTGAAGCACCAGCTCCGCGCCGGCGTCGGCGGGGCTCACGGCCCCTGTGAACGTCGCGCGGTTACGGAAGCCCGTGAACAGCGGCACTGTTTCCGGGACTCCTGTGAGCGTCACCACGGGCGCGACCCGGACGTTCCTGGTGCCGCTGCGGGCGCCGAGGGCGCTCGCGTAGAAGGAGCTGTCGGTCGTGACGTCCGACTGGACGAGCGAGTAGAAGCCGCCCGCTGCGGTGGTCGGCGTGCCGAGGACTTTGAAGGCTGGTGAGCCGACCGAGCGTCCGTAGACGGTGACGGTCTGGCCTTCGGTGCTGCCGTCTTTGGGGGGGCACCGGAGCTGGCCGAAGACCTCCACCGATTCGCCGCTCGTGATGGTGTGCGGTTCTGCGAACAGGTCGATACGGCATTTGCTGGCCACACCTTCGTGTTTGTGACCCAGCGGGCGAGCCGAAGCGCCGGTGGCAGCGAGCAGCACCAATGTGGCGGCGGCCGCGATTGCCGCGGTCAGCTTGATTGAGCGCATCTGTGCCTTCTCCTTCTCGTGCGGATGGTCTTCTCCCGGGTGCTCTGCAACCCTCCAACCCCTCGCGCGAGGATTCGATGCGGTCCCTCCCGGCCGCGACACCTTCGTTCGGCGCCATCGCCCAGCGACGGGGCGTTCGCCCGCGGGAAGCTCGGGCTATCGGCGCCCGCTGCCGAGCGACAGCTGGGTCAGCGAGGCGGCGCCGTCGATCGCGATCGCCTGTCCGCTGATCTGAGCTGCCTCCTCGCGCGCCAGGAACGCGACCGCGGCGGCGATCTCCGCGGGCTCGACCGCTCGCCCCGTCGGCAATACGCCCAGCGCCCGCTCGCGCACCTCGTCCGGCATGGCGAGCACCTGCTCGGTGGCGACCAGGCCGGGAAGGACCGCGTTGACGGTGATCCCGCGCGATGCGTTCTCGCTGGCGAGCGTGCGGACCATCCCCAGCTGTCCGGCCTTCGACGCGGCATACGCCACCTGCCCCGGCAGCCCTCCCAGCGCGGCGACGCTCGAGACGACCACGATCCGGCCGTAGCCGCGCCCGCGCATCCCGCCGAGGCACGCCTGCACGGTGCGAAAGGCGCCGGTCAGGTTGACGTCGACGTCGCGCTGCCACTGCTCGGCGGTCATCCTGTGGGCGGGCGCGATCGTGGTCGTGACACCGGCGTTGGCCACGCACACGTCGACGTCGAGCGGCGGGAACTCGTCCTCGGCGACGTCGAGCGCGATGTCGCAGCCCTCGCGCAGATCGAGCGTGAGGACCTCGAAGCCATCGGCGCTCAGCCGCGCTGCGATCGCCGCGCCGATGCCGCGCGCGGCGCCCGTGACGAGCGCCCTTCGTCCCTCGGTCACAATTGGGCCCCGACGATCATCGAAGGAGGGAACGATGACAGACCGCTGGTTCTCAGAGGAGGAGCTCGCGCAGCTCTCGCGGCCGACGATGGACCGCGCCATCGAGGCGATCGACGCCGGCGACCTGCAGCAGGCCAGACGCCTGTGCGCCGAGATGAAGCACGAGTGGCAGATGCTGCACGACCTGATGGCGAGCGGTGTGCTGGACCTCGTCTCGTTCATCCAGCAGCGGCTCGGCGACGACGGCGTCGCGGAAGCGTGGACCGAGAGCATGGGGCGCGGGTGGCGCCAGCACCACGACGCGATCGTGGCGCTCGACCGGCGCGAGCTGGTCGGCCTGCTGGCGGCGACATGGCGAGCCCACTCGTGCTCCGGGGTGGGCCCCAACCCGGGCAGCTTCACCATCAGCGAGGACGAGGAGAGGGTGACCTTCACGATGAACCCCTGCGGCTCGGGCCAGCGGCTCGTGCGCAACGGAGCCTACGAGGGCCTGCCGGACGGCGGCGGCACGCGCGAGGCGCACGACTGGTCATACGGACGCAAGGGTTTCCCGCTGTACTGCACCCACTGCAGCTTCATGAACGAGTCGCTGCCGATCCAGTGGTCGGGCTACCCGCTGTATCCCTCCGATCCGCCCGAGGACTATGCGAAGGACCCGTGCACCTGGTACTGGTACAAGGATCCCGACGCGATCCCCGAGCGCCACTACAACCGCTACGGGGCGGTCAAGCCTGGGCGGGGGGCGGTCAAGCCTGGGCGGGCCGCGCGACGATGACGTTGTCGGGATTTGGCTTGCCGGCGGCGGGCGCCTGGCTGTAGTCGCCGAACGCGCCGTCGCGCTGGGCGACGGCGCCGCCGACGCCCTCGCGCTCGGCGAGCTCGATGAAGCTGCGCGCCTCGGGCGTGTTGCGCATGAGCCCGTCCAGGACGGGGCCGAGCAGCTGCGTGGAGGCCAGTCCCATGTTCTCGTAGGCCTGGTTGACGACGAGCTTCATGGCGGCGAGCTGGGAGGCCGGGATGCCGGCGAGCTGCTCGGCCCGCTCGCGCACCTCCGCCTCCAGGCGCTCGAACGGCACGGCGTCGTTGATCAGCCCCGCCTGCACCGCCTCGGCGCCCGACAGCGGCCTACCGGTCAGCGCGTACTCCTTGGCCCTGGTCAGGCCGAGGCGGTAGAGCCACATGCCGGTGAGGTAGCAGCCCCACATCCGCGAGTAGGGGGTTCCGATCCGTGCGTCCTCACTGGCGATGACCAGGTCGGCGCACAGCGCCATGTCGCTGCCTCCGCCAACGCACCAGCCGTGGACCTGGGCGATGACCGGCTTGGGCGAGCGCCACAAGCTCATGAACTTGGGCACCGCGCCCAGGCTCGACGTGGCGGCCGCGAAGTCCTTACCCGGATCCCACGCTCCATCGGTCGTGAGCGCCTCGTCCCAGTGGTGAAAGCCGCCGCCGAAGTCGAACCCGGCACAGAACGCCCGTCCCGCGCCGCGCACGATGATGACCTTGACATGGGGATCGGCGATCGCGCGGTGGACGGCGGTCTCCAGCTCGTCTGGCATCGGCGGCACGATCGTGTTCAGGCGCTCGGGCCGGTTCAGCGTGATCGTCGCGATTGCGTCCGCGGTGTCATACAGCAGCGTCTGAAAGGACATCAGGGCCTCCTCGGGGTCTACGGGTGGATGCGCCCGAGCTCGCCCGTTCGCATTGTCTGAGCCTAGCCGGCAGGCTATGATCGACATGGGCCCATGGGTCCGCACAGCCAGGCCCCACAGGGATGGGGTGAATCGCTAGCAGAGGGAGCGTGCGATGGAGGCCGCAGCCACGGGATCGATCAGCGGCGAGAGGGCGGCAGTGGGGGCGGCGACGATCGCCGAAGCCTTCCGCATCACGGCGGCCGAGCGCGCCGACGAGGTGGCGATCCGCACCAGGCAGGACGCATTCACCATCACCTGGGGCGAACTGCGCGAGCGCGTCGACGCGCTGGCGGGTGGCCTGGCGAAGCTCGGCGTGGAGCGTGGCGACACCGTTGCACTGTTGCTGTGCAACCGCCCCGAGTTCCACCTGTGCGACCTGGCGGTGATGATGCTCGGCGCGACGCCGTTCTCGATCTACAGCACCTACACGCCCGAGCAGATCCAGTACCTCGTCGCCGACGCGGACGCGAAGCTGCTCATCTGCGAGCAGCAGTACCTGCCGCAGGTGCGCGAGGCCCGCAAGGCGCTGCCCGGCCTGGAGTACGTGATCGTCATCGATGGCAAGGCCCCACTGGGGACGCTCGCGCTGTCCGACGTCGAGGGCTCGAACCCGGACTTCGACGTCGAGGCGTCCGTCGCGAAGATCCAGCCGACCGACGTGCTCACGCTCATCTACACCTCGGGGACGACCGGTCCGCCGAAGGGCGTGCAGCTCATCCACCGCAACCTGCTCGCGGCCGTCGAGAGCGTCGAGGCCCTGATCCAGTTCCCGCGGGACGGGCGCGTGATCTCGTGGCTGCCGAACGCCCACATCGCCGAGCGCAACGCGCACCACTACCTGCCGATCGTCTACGGCCTGCAGATCACCTGCTGCGAGGACCCGCGCGAAGTGCTCTCCTACCTGCCGGAAGTCCGCCCGAGCTGGTTCTTCGCGGTGCCGCGCATATGGGAGAAGCTGAAGGCGGGCTTGGATACGATGGTCGCCGGCCAGCCCGAGGAGCGCCGGCAGGAACTGCAGACGGCGCTCGATGCGGGCGTGCGCAAGGTGCGCCTCGAGCAGGCCGGGGAGCCTGTGCCGGCTGAGCTGGCCGAGCAGGTGGCCAGGGCCGACGCCGAGATCTTCTCGGGGCTGCGCGAGATGCTCGGGCTCGACCAGGTGGAGGCGATCAACGTCGGCGCCGCCCCCACGCCCGTGGAGGTCCTGGAGTTCTTCCACGCCATCGGCCTGCCCCTGGCGGAGCTGTGGGGAATGAGCGAGACGTGTGGCGCCGGTAGCGTGAACCCGTCCGAGAAGATCAAGATCGGCACGGTCGGGCCGCCGGCCCCGGGCGTGCAGATAAAGCTCGACGCGGACGGCGAGGTGCTGGTCAAGTCCGAAGTCGTGATGCTCGGCTACCGCAACCTGCCCGATAAGACGAAGGAGACCTTCACCGAGGACGGCTGGCTGCGGACCGGCGACATCGGCTTGTTCGACGAGGACGGCTACCTGACGATCGTCGACCGCAAGAAGGAGCTGATCATCAACGCCGCCGGCAAGAACATGTCCCCGGCGAACATCGAGGCTGCGCTGAAGAGCGCCTCGCCGCTGATCGGGCAGGCCTGCTGCATCGGCGACCGGCGCCCGTACAACACCGCTCTGATCGTCCTCGACGCCGACTTCGCGCCTGCGTGGGCCGCCAAGCAGGGCATCGAGGCGACCTCGCTGGAGTCCCTCGCGGGCGACGAGCGCGTGCGCGCGGCGGTCCAGGAGGGCGTGGACGCTGCCAACGCCAAGTTGGCACGGGTCGAACAGATCAAGAAGTTCACGATCGTCCCGGGCGACTGGCTGCCGGGCGGGGAGGAGCTGACGCCCACCATGAAGCTCAAGCGCAAGCCGATCGACGAGAAGTACACGGGCGCGATCGACGCGATGTACTCGGTCTAGCCGCCGGGGAGCCCGTCAGCGCTCGTTGGAGCGCCGTCGCCAACGCGGCTGACGATCGGCACTCGGCCTCGAGCGACATCCGCGCCAACGCAGCCAAATGGCCGGGGCCGGACGGCTAATCTGGTCGCCGATGGCCGCCGCGAGAGGCCAAGCTGCTCGCAGTACGTGTTCTCGTGGCAGCCGGTTTGGGCGATCAGTCGAGGTTTTCGAGAATCTCGTTCGCGCGTGACCACTGGCTGGGCGCTACGACGAGGTAGATGTCGCCACCCCCACGCCGATCCAGCGGATGATCGGCGACGCACGCTGCGTCGACCCCGAGGGTTCGCAACTGGTCGCGCCACGCCACGGCGGTGCTCTGATCCTCGAAGGTGCTGACGGTCTCCCACCCCTCAAAGCGCGGGTCGTCGATTGCCACCGGCGGGTCCTTGGCCGCACCGCCCAATCGGCGAGAAAGACGCATCGGCATGAGCGTACCCCGCCGTGCCGGGCGAAGCGTTCTCAAGACGCTGTCGGCGGCGCCGTTGCCTCCCGCTCGGCACGAGCTTTCGCTTCGCCCTCGACGAGCCAACGAGCGTGGCGTTTGCGTTCACCAAGGCAGCCAGCGGGCGCAAGGTCGGGCTGACCGCGGCCTAGCGCTGTCGCCGGGGTGCGCTCCTGCCTCGGTTGTGTTCGACATGCAGCAGACCTTCGGCTGCGCAGAGGCTGGCGCTACGGGTGCCCGGCAGACCAGGGCTGGCGCTTGCGATCGGCAGCATGCAGGGCCGCGGCGACTCGATTCCCCGGCATTCGTTCCCCTGGAATCGCGGGCCGGATGGACGTCCTGCGACCGGGATGGTGCAACCCGCCACGCAGGCGTTCGTGGCGACCGAGCATGTGCTCGCCGAGAGAGCGATTTTGCCACGTGGCAGCGCCGATCGGGAGCGCGCCCCCGCTGAGCTGCGGGCGCCAGGCAGTCCGACCAGCAGTACAGCGCACACGACCATCGAACAGCCAAGCAGGACAAGTGACAAGCGCCGCATAACGATCACAAACCCGCTGTCACGCTACACCAGTCCGTGTTCGAGTAGGTCGTAGGCTTGGTCGGCCTGCTCGAGGGCTTCGCTAACTACGCCCGGGGGGTCATCGCCTCGGGTCAGCCGGTGTAGACCACATGTGAGGATCGCGGCGTTGACGCCACAGAGAGCGCGCGCGGTCGCGTGGCAGACGGGGTCGTCGTCGGGAAGGTTCCGCTCGGCGGCGAGCTGCTGTGCGATAACCCGGGCGTGGCGTGCGAATGTCGCCTCCGCGTAGTCGCGCAGCGCGGGACTCGCCTCCTCAGTCAGCGGCGGGCGAGTCGGCGTCCGCTCTCCGTGTCGGGCGGGGTGTAGTTGAGCTCGTAGTGGTGGTAGAGGGCCGACTCGTCTGCCTGGGAGAGCTCCTCGCCGTGCTGCTCGATGTTGGGCGCAGACCTGATCTGCTCCTTGGTTACGGCTACCTGCAGTTCATCGGGACCGACCTTGATCCCGCCGAGCGGCACAAAGGTCAAATGGCGCCCTATGAAGCCCTCCTTGACGGTGGCGAACTGCGGCGCGTCGTTCTCGACGTCGACGTAGACGTCCTGCAGCTTGCCGATCCTCTCGCCGTCCCGATCGACCAGCATCTTGCCGTGCCACTCGGCGACGTTCCACTCGGCGTCTTGCTCGTGCTCGGTCATCGTCGAAGCCTCCTCGTTTGCCGTCGTGGGCTGGCGATCACTCAGTTTAGACCCGGGTCTCACGACAACCTCTCGCCACCGCCTACCCCACCCTCCTTCATAGAGACGAACTCCGAGCGCCGCGGGCCAGAGGAGCCCGTCGGTTACCATCTGACGATGCCAACTGCCCCGCACCGGGCCGGCAGCGGCTCTCCGATGCTGTTGATCCACGGCTTCTCGGCGAGCTGGGGGATCTGGAAGCCGCTGTTGCCCGCTCTCGAGCAGCATCACGACGTGCTCGCCGCGACGTTGCTCGGGCACTCTGACGGCCCTGAGTACCTCGCCGGGTCGCCCGCGACGGCGGGCGCGATGGCCGACGCGCTCGAGCGCGACATGGACTCGGCCGGCTTCGAGCGGGCTCACCTCGTCGGCAACTCGCTCGGCGGCTGGCTCGCGCTCGAGCTCGCCGCGCGCGGCCGTGCGCTCTCGACGACCGCCCTGTCACCCGCCGGCGGGTGGAACCATGGGGGGCCGGAGACCAAGCGACTCGGACGCTTGTTCCGCCAGAACTACCGTCTGCTCAAGCTCTTGGGCCCTGACGGAGCGCGGCTGATGCGCCGCCGGCGCTTCCGCGCACTCACGCTGCGAGACGTCGTCGTGCGCCCGGCCGACCTGCCCGCAAGCCTCGCCGTCGAGATGGCCCAGGCCGCCGCCGCGTGCGCGATCTACCTGCCGTTGCTCGAGCAGCTGACGTCGACAGGGTTCGGAGAGCTGGCGGCGATCGACTCGCCCGTGCAGATCGCGTGGGGCACGGCGGACCGAATCCTGCGCTGGCCCGGCTACGCGGAGCGCTTCCGCCGCATGACGCCCCAAGCGCAGTGGGTCCCGCTCCAGGGACTCGGACACTGCCCGATGCTCGACGACGCGGGGCTCACGACGGAGACGATCCTCGAGGTCACCCAACGAGTCGACGCCGGCGGTGGCGCCCCGCAGCCCGCCGCGGTCGGGGCGGCTTCGAGCTCGCTTCCCCCGGGGCGAGCGGTCACGTCCGCCTCAGTCCTCTTCTCGGCGGTACGTCGGTCTCGACACGGCGGGGGCTGAAGTCGCCCACCGGCTCCGCCCGCCGGTGACTACAGCTTCTTGGGCCGCGGCCGGTACGCGGCTCAGGCCAAGCACGCCGGCGGCCGCGCGCGCCGCCAGCACCTCATCGTGCGGCGCCTGTCCGGCGAGTTGGATGACCGTGCCCTCCATGGCACCGAAGAAGGCGAGCGCGACGGCTCTGGCCGGCGGGCCGGCTGGGATCGTCCCCGCTCTGCGCCCCGCGCTGATCAGGCGCGTGCAGCGCTTGACGAGACCTTCGGAGACCCGTTCGAGGCGACGCCCGACAGGGTGATCCTGACCGCTGAACTCGAGCCTGAGGGCCGTCGCCACCCGGGCGACGTCTCGCCGGCAGTAGACGGCGTGACCGCGCGCCAGGACGATCAGCGCGACGACTGGATCGGGCTCTTGGTCGACCGAGCCGGCCGACCTCCTGCCTCCATGTCTCATCGACCCAATCGATCACGGCCAGGGCGAGGTCCTCCTTGTCCTTGAACTGGTGATAGAGCGCTCCGCGGGTGTAGCCGGCCTCGCTCGCCACCCGCTCCAGGATGAGGTCGCCGTAGCCGTAGCGGGAGAGCCCCCTCGCGGCAGACTCAAGCAAGGCGCTGCGCGTGCGCGCGCTTCGGTCGGCCTGCGTTGAGCGATCGCCACTCGCGGACGCCGTCGCCGTCGACCGATGGCCGGATCGTGATGTGCGTACATACATGCATGTATGTTACCATGTCCGGACACGAAATTCGTGTGGCGCGGCACGACTCGACACTGATCATGAGCAACTGACTTCAAGGAGACCGCCAATGCCGATGTTCGACCTCACACTGCCTGCCGGCGCGTTGGACGGGGACGCCCGCGCCAAGCTCATCGAGGATCGAGTGTGTGCTCGCCGCCGAAGGCGAGACCGACGTCGAGACACACGGTCACCGCGTGTGGTGCATGATCCGCGAGCAGGCCGACGGATTCTGGGGCGCCGCCGGCCAGATCTACACGATGAACGACGACATCGCCCGCATCGCTCTGGCAGGCCAAGAGCCACCGGCGTGACCCGCACCCATTCATGAGGCTTTCGAACGCAGCACACGAATCTCGCCCCTGGCGTATCCGCGAAATCGCACCAGACTTCACTGTCGAGGATGTCTGGGCCCTTCCCGTGCACGGTGGCGCCGAGGACTTCCAAGCGCTGCTCGAGATGATGGCTTCCGGCGATCCGGCCAACGCGGAGTCCCTCGCGGCTCGCGTACTGTGGCGTGTTCGCGATCGCCTCGGCAGTTGGTTCGGGCTCGGCAGGGTTCTGGCCCCGATCGACAGCGGTTGGGATGATGCCGCAGCCAGACTGCCGATTCCGGGTAAGAACGAAACCTCACTGACCGGCCGACTGCCAGACGATCTGCGCAACACGGCGGCGGGTCTGGATTTCGGCTCCCTGCCTTTCTCGCCCCTCTATCGCACCGACGTCGAGTTTGCCGCGGAGATGTCGAACCAGACCGTGCACGGCGTGATGCACCTGGCTTGGGTCGATCAGGGCGAAGGCCGCTACCAAGCGCAGATGGCCGTCTACGTCAAGCCACGCGGTCGGCTCGGGAAGGGATACATGGCGCTCATCAAGCCGTTCCGGCATTGGATCGTTTACCCAGCGCTCATGCGACAGATCGAACGAGCCTGGAACGCCCGAATGGCGCAACACCGGGGGACGGGCACGTTCACCGCACCCCCAGCTCGTTAGGTCTGCGATCGCGACGCGTGAGCCTCCGCCGCGGTGGTCGCGCTTGCGGCTCCGAGCAGGTCATTGGCGCGCCCGGTCTGCCGTGAAAGCAGTACCCCGCCCGGGGCGAGTGCGGTCAGTCGGGTGGTCCGTTGGCGAGGCGGACGGTGGCGGTGTGCTGGGCACCTTCGACGTCCTCCCAGGTGAGTTGCACCAGCTCGCCGGGATGGTGGAGATCCATCAGTGCGGTGAGCGCGCTCGCCGAGTCGATGGTGTGGTCGTCCAGCGCGGTGATCACGTCGCCGCCGGCGAGGCCGGCGCCGGCCGCCGGGGTGCCCTGCAGGACGTCCTCGATCAGCGCGCCGGTGACGCTCGGGGCGTGGTAGCCGGGGGGGCCGGGGAAACCGCTCTGGGCGCTGGCCGTGGCGACGAGCACACCCAGGAAGGCGCTCTTGCCGATGTGGATCGCGGCGGACGCGTGGCCGGCGACGATCTGCCGGGCGATCGACGTGAAGCTGGCGGTCGGGATCGCGACCCCCTCACCGGCGGAGGACTCGAACTGGAAGCTCGAGGATGCGGCGGTGTCCATGCCGATGACGAGTGCCGCGTCGTTGACGAGCGGACCGCCCGAGTCGCCCGGCACCAGAGCGCCCTTGATCTCGATCAACCCGCTGAGCTGCTCGGGGATGCCGTCGAGCTCGTCCCCGGCGAAGACCGACTGGTTGAGCGCGACGACCGATCCGCCTGCGGCGCTCGGCGTGCCGCCAACGCCGCCGGCGTTGCCGATCGTGACGATGCGCTCCCCGACCCGCACGCTCGAGGAGTTGCCGAAGGACACCGTGGCCAGGCGCGAGGCGCCCTCGAGCGCGAGCACCGCGACATCGTGGGAGTGGTCGTAGCCGATCACCTGGGCGCTGTAGGTCTCGCCGTCGCCCACATCGGTCGCGCTGATGCTCGTCGCTCCCTCGATCACGTGGTTGTTGGTGATCACCTCACCCGAGGACGTGACCACGATCCCCGTGCCGGCAGCAGCGGCACCCTCGTAGGCGAGGCTGGTGTCGATGTCGACCAGCCCCGGGTCCACGCGCGAGGCGATCGATCCTTTCACCGCCGCCGGCTTGCTCTGGGTGGCCGGCGTGACCTTCGACGCCTGCCCAGAGGACCACACGAGGTGCCCGGCCACAGCGCCAGCGATCAGCGCAACCGCAACCGCCGCCAACGCCAGCTCGCGCCGCACATGCGTGCGGCGCGCGGGTACACGAGCGTCGTTGTGCGCGAGCGGTGTCACTCAACCGCCGAGCCTAGCTCCGCAGTTGCTCAAACCAATGCCGAACGCAACCATGACCTAAGCCAATGTTATGCTCGCGGGCCTTGGTGCGCGTGCATCGCGAGAAGTTCTCGCTGGACAGTTCCGTTGGGCCTTCTCGACCTGGCCGGTCTGGACGCCGGCTGAGCCTGCCGTACTACACGAACGGTTCGGGGGACATCGAGCGCAAGGGCTGGGTGATCACGATGCACGGATCAGGCACGGCGACCCGAGCGAGAGCCGAGACGACGCGCTCATCGCTTAGCGAGCCGCTGCCGCTCAGCCCCGGGAGCAGTCGCGACCACGCTCGCGATCGAGACTGTCGAGCTGGACGAGGTCCGAGTGCGCCGGCGACGTGAGCGTCGACGCCCGCACCACGACGATGTCGAGCTGCAGCCCCACCCGATCGTTGATCACGAGCCCGCCGGCCGCAAACGCGGAGTCCCACTCGAGACCGAAGTCCCGACGGCTGACCACGCCGTTGGCGCGAACTCGCAGATCGCTGTTCCCGTCTACGGGCGACGCCGGTGCGTCGACATGCAACTTGAGCAGCCGCGAGGCACCGCGCACCGTAATCGTCCCGCGCACGGTGGGGGTATCACGCGGCCCCACCGGCGAGCAGACAGCGGCGACGGCGATCGTCGGATGCTGCTCGACGTCGAAGAAGTCCTCGGCGCAAAGGCGGGCGTCGCGCCTGCGATCACCGGTGTCGATGCTTGCCACCTCCACCGACCCGTCGATCGAGGTCACGCCCTCGCCGTCGCAGCGGACGACGCCGGTGACCTCGCGAAAGCGGCCGTGTACCTTCGTGACCCTGAGGTGACGCACGGCGAAGCCGACCGTCGAACGCGCGGCGTCCACCTCCCACGTGCCGGGAGGGACCAGCGTCACCCTCTCGGTGCCGTTCAACGTCGTCATGCGGGGAGTTTCGACGCGCCTCGCTCGAGCCCTCACCGCAGATCACCGCAAAACCCTGCGGGCTTTTACGGAAGGAGCCCTGTCAGGCCGCTCGCACCGCAGCACCGCACGAGCTGACGCCTCGCCGGGCATCCGAGCCGCAGATCTCCTGAGGCTTGGGTCTCGACGCCCGGGGGCTGGCGGGCCAAAGGCCGGTGTGAGCCGGCGTCTTCCCGCGCTCACGGTGTCCTGAGAGCAGGCCGATAAGGGTAGCGTGAGGGCTGCTGATAGCGAAAACGACCGCGAAGACGCCGGCGGCGACGGCTCGCCGCGGGCGACCGCCGACCCGACCGTTCTGCGCGTGGCGCGCCAGCCGATCCTGGATCGGGATGCGCGCCTGATCGGCTACGAGCTGTTGTTCCGGGAACCCCCAGCCGAGACCGCGGAAGTCCTCGACGACCGCGCGGCGACCGCGACGGTGATCGTCGACGGACTGCTCGATGTCGGCCTCTTCGACCTCGTCGGCCCGGGCCTCGCCTATCTGAACGTCTCGCGGGACTTCCTGCTCAGCGTCCGCCCGTTGCCGCTGCCGGCCCAACACGTCGTGCTCGAGCTGCTCGAGGACCAGGTCGTGGACGACGAGCTGCTCGAGGTGCTGGAGGAGCTGGTCGAGCAGCGCTTCACGATCGCGCTTGACGACTTTCGCCCCACTCCCGCGACCGAGCAGCTGCTGAAGTACGCGCAAATCGTCAAGGTCGACGTGCTCGAGCACACCGGTCAAGTCCTGGAAGACCTCGTCGCCAGCCTGAGCGCGCACCGCCCGTCCCTCACCTTGCTTGCCGAGAAGGTCGAGACGCGGGAGGAATTCGAGCATTGCCGCGAGCTCGGGTTTCAGACCTTCCAGGGCTACTTCTTCGCGAGGCCATCGCTGCTGCAGCAGCAGCGTCTGCCATCCCAGGGCCTCACCGCGCTGAGCGCGATGGCCGAGCTGACCGCGACCGAAGACTTCGACGAGCTTCATCGCATCATCACGCGCGACGTCGGCCTGAGCATGCGCCTGCTGCGTTACGCCAACTCGGCGTACGTGTCCCTGCCCCGGCGCGTCGGCTCGGTCCAAGAGGGACTTGCCTGGCTCGGCGCGACAACCGTGCGCCGTTTCGCGCTGATGGCCGCGCTCGCCAGCGCCCGCGACGTCCCCGATGTGCTGCTGGTGACGGCGCTCGTGCGGGCCCGCATGTGCCAACTGCTGTCCGGCGCCGGCGAAGGCAGTGCCGGGGACTCGTACTTCACGGTCGGCCTGTTCTCGGTCGCCGACGCACTCGCCAACGCGCCAATGCAAGACGTGATCGCGCAGCTTCCGTTTCGCGACGACATCGCCGCCGCGCTGCTGCACGGCGGCGGCGAGCTCGGTGAGCTGCTGACAGAGGTCATTGCATACGAGCGCGGCGACTTCGACGCCGTCAGCCAGCTGATCCGCCACCACCCCGACATCGAACAGGTCTACCGCGAGGCGACCATGTGGGCCGACCTCGGCATCACGGAGCTCGTATGACGCATGCGCCAGTGCCCGTCACGCGCGTGGGCGGCAGCCGCAGACGTTACGTCGGGGTGATCTCGAGGTAGACGGTCCCCACCCCGAGGGCTCCGCCGGCTCCCTCATAGAGCTTGCGCCCGAGCCCGTAGTTCGCCTGCAGCGCGGCCTCAGCCTTCTGCTCATCGCTTGGTTGGTCGAGCACCCGCGCGCGACCCTCAGCGGGGGGGCCGACCGGCTTGCCGCGGACCGTGCACGGCGCGAGGCGTACCTGCGGATCGTTGCGGATGCGCTTGACCTTGGCGACGTTTGCCTCGCTGCGAATAAAGAGCTTCCCGTCAGCGAGCCCGAACCACACGGGGGTCGGCACCGCCTCGCCGCTGCGCTTGTAGGTCACCAGTAGGCAGTACTTGTGAGTCCGCAAGTGCTCGAATCCCGACACTGTCCGCTCCTCGCCTGCGAGCGAGTGGGCGGACGGGTGGCGGACCCAGTGGTAGAAGCGGTTCGGCAGTGAGGTCACCTGCGGGAGACTACGCGATCATCGCCTGCGCTCAGGCTGCTTAGAAGATCCCGATGCGGTCGGGGGGCCAGTAGGTGGCGATGGCCTGCCCGATGATCCACGCAGTGGGGACGGGTCCCCAGAACCTGCTGTCGTCGGAGTTGCCACGGTTGTCGCCCATCATGAACCAGTGACCGCGCGGAATCCTGATCGGCTTGGGGAAGTTGCACTCGGGGCTCGTGCCGCAGGCTTTGATGTAGGAGTCCTTCTCCGGAACGAACCGGCGCGTCCCGGCGGCCCTGCGGAAGACGTGGCCGTCCTCGATGTAGATTTCGTCGCCCGGGCCGGCGACGATCCGCTTGATGAAGTTGACGCTCGCCTGCTTGGGCACTGGAGTCGAGCACGCGGCTTCGCCGGGCTTGATCACGTGAGGCGTCGGCCCGCACTCGTCCTGTTCGGCGCCTTCGGGGGGGTGGAACACGGCGATCTCGCCGACGTGGGGTTCGCCGAAGTCCATGGCGATGCGGTTGACCAGCACGCGCTGCCCGACAGCGAGCGTCGGTTCCATCGAGCCGCTGGGGATGCGGTAGGGCTTGATGATGAACGCCTGGATGCCGAGCGCGAGTCCCAGCGCCACGGCGACGATCACGACCAGCTCCACGATCGAGCTCGTGACCGATCTCGATCGCTTCACACCGGGCCTGGCGCCGGTCCCCCTACCTGTCTTCGTGCCGGTCATCACGCCAGTTGCTCGCCGGCAGGACCCAGCGCGAGGCTGGGAGCACGCGACGGCCGAGGACTGATCGCGCGTTCGGGGCGTCCATCATCGGCGGCGTGCCGCTGCTCAAGATCGCCACAAGCATACCTCGACATGCCCATGAACCTCGCCGGGCAGCGTCCAGAGCGCTCGTCTCGGTGCCAGTGCTGCGCTGATAGCCTAGCTTTGCCTTTTGCAACCATTCCACAGCCGGCATGGTTGTGCTCCAGAACGTGTGTCGTCGCGCCGGTTCGGACGAAGCGCACCGATCATCGCCGTGCGGCGTCGAAATCCGGGGATACGAGCGAGACCGGCGAGGAGCGATGACCGAGGCCTTGAGCGAACTGCCGGAGGAGCTGCCCATCCCCGTCCTCAGCCGCCGTCGCGTGCTGATCATCATCGGCGCGTTGCTGCTGGGGATGTTCCTGGCGGCTCTCGATCAGACGATCGTCGCGACCGCTCTGCCGACGATCGTCGCCGACCTCCATGGCGCGTCGCACCTGTCGTGGATCGTCGTGGCCTATCTGCTCGCCGCGACCGTCTCGACACCGCTGTGGGGCAAGCTCGGCGACCAGTACGGGCGCAAGTTCTTCTTCCAGGCGGCGATCGTCATCTTCCTGTGTGGCTCGGCGCTCTCCGGGCTCAGCCAGAGCCTGACCGAGCTGATCGCGTTCCGGGCCGTCCAGGGTCTCGGGGGCGGTGGCTTGATGGTCGGTGCACAGGCGATCGTCGGAGACGTCGTCTCTCCCCGCGAACGCGGTCGCTACCAAGGCCTCTTCGGGGCGGTATTCGGTATGGCGAGCGTCATCGGCCCGCTGCTCGGAGGCGTGTTCGTCGAACAGCTCTCCTGGCACTGGATCTTCTACATCAACATCCCGATCGGCGGCATCGCGCTCGCGGTCGTGGCGATGCAGGTTCCGGGCGGCCTCGGGCGCGTCCACCACGTGATCGACTATCTCGGAACCGCCGTCCTCATACTCTCGGTGACCTGCCTCGTGCTCTTCACGAGCCTAGGTGGCACGACGTATCCGTGGGGCTCGCCAACGATCGTTGGCTTCGGAGTCGCTGGCGCGGTACTCCTCGGCATCTTTACCGTCGTGGAGCGAGGCGCGACCGAGCCGGTGCTGCCGCTGCACCTGTTCTCCATCCGCGCGTTCTCGGTCACGAGCCTCGTCGGCTTCATCGTCGGCCTTGCGCTGTTCGGTGGGGTCACCTACCTGCCGGTGTTCTTCCAGATCGTGCACGGCGAGTCGCCCACGAGCTCCGGCCTGGAGCTGTTGCCACTCCTCGTTGGCCTGATCATCTGCTCCACCGGGTCAGGCATCGTCATCAGCAAGACCGGCCGCTACCGGGTTTTCCCGATTGCCGGGACGGCACTCACGACCATCGGGCTCCTGCTCCTTTCGCAGGTGGGGATCGGGACGAGCTTGGTCACGGTGGCGCTGTACATGTTCGTCCTTGGCGTGGGACTCGGCTGCGTCATGCAGGTGCTCGTGCTGATCGTGCAGAACGCGGTTCCCTACTCCGAGCTAGGCGTCGCCACGTCGAGCGCGACCTTCTTTCGGTCCATCGGGGGATCGTTCGGTGTCGCGATCTTCGGTGCCATCTTCTCGAACGTCCTCGTCGGCAACCTGGTCAGGCACCTCGGCACTGCGAAGCTGCCAAGGGGGTTGTCTAGCTCGAGCGTCACGCCGGCCATCTTGGACAAGCTTCCCCAAGCGGCCCATCACGGCATTGCCGCCGCCTACGCGGAGTCGATCCAGACGGTCTTCGTCATCGCAGCGCCGATCGCCGGTATCGCGTTCCTCGTGTCCTGGCTCATACCCCAGGTGGAGCTCCGGCAAGGAGTGGGCGCAGCTCCGGGCTCCTCATCGGACGCCCCGCCCGCGCCACCCGATGACTCAGGCCTCGAGACCGGCGTGTGCCGGCGCGTCGGCGTGGCGCACGAAGCGCTCACATCGGCCGCTCCGAACGACGGCGCCCGATCCCGCGCGGCGCACTACGGTAAGTCAAATGCCGGAGACCCAGCAGACCCTGCGAACCGTATACCGGGCGTTCAACACCCGGGACATTGAGACTGCCGTCGAGCTGATGCACCCGGACGTCGACTGGCCGAACGCCTGGGAGGGCGGCCGCGCAGTCGGACGCACAGCGGTGATCGACTACTGGACCCGGCAGTTCTCGGCCATCTCGAGCCGCGTTGAGCCGGAGCGCTTCACCGAGGAGCCGGACGGAAGCATTACCGTCGACGTCCATCAGGTTCTCCACGATGTGCAGACTGGCGAGCTTCTCTCTGACTCTCGTGTCCGTCACCGCTATCGCATAGAGGACGGCCTGATCGCGCGGATGGATGTGCTGGGGTCGCCGGAGGAGCGGTAGTTGCGCGGCCTGCCCAGCGAATGAGCGAACGCGCCGTTCATCGCGCCAGCAGCTCACGGATGTGTGCGGCGAGCGTCGCGGGTTGGTCCTCGGGGATCAGGGTGCAACAGTCGGAAATCTCCACGAGCCATCCTTGCGGCAGCAGCTCCGCCAGCCGCCGGCCGTGCTCGGGGGGCATGAGACGGTCTTCGCTGGCCCATGCGACGAGCGCAGGGCGATCGAACGAGCGCAGCGCCTCGGCGGCGGCGAGCAGGTCGCGGCGGGCCTGCGTCGCGCCGAGCACGTACTTTCTGAGATCGCGACGGATCTCCCGCTGCTGCAGCGCCGGCCCGAACCACCGGTCCATGACATCGCGCGGGACCGGCCGCTTGCTCAGCGGGCCGTAGGTCATCGGCAGCCTGCGCAGGCGATCGAAGCGAAACGGCATCAGTGCGGCCGTGATGCCGCCGGGCACGCGCGCGATGTACGGCAGCGCTCTCGCGGCTCCCTTGGGGGGCACGTTGTCGAAGGCCTCGCACGAGCACAGCGCAAGCCGCGCGATCCGCTCGTCGCGAGCGCCGCCGATCAGCAGCTGCGCGCCACCCCAGTCGTTCATCGCGAGCGTGATCTCACGCAGGTCCAGGCGCTCGATGAACTCGCCGGCGATCTCGGCGATTCCCCGCATCGACAGGTCGGCGTCGGCGCGCATCGGGTGGCGGTGGCCACCGAGCGGCAGGGTCGGCGCCACGCAGCGGAAGTCCGGGCGCAGGTCGGCGATCACGTGGCGCCACAGCGAGCTGTCCATGATGAGCCCGTGCAGCAGGACCACGACCGGTCCGCTCCCGCCCGTGTCCTGGTAATCGATCGTGCCGCTCGACAGCTCCACCGCGGGCATCGCGCACCTCCCGGCCGCCAGATTTGATAGATCGCTCTAGTTGATTGGGAGCCTATCATTGACGCTGCAACCGTGCGAGACAGGGGGTCGAAGTGGCAGGCACCAAGGATCGGATCATGGACTCGAGCGCCGAGCTGTTCCGTCGCCAGGGGTATACCGGCACCGGCATCAAGCAGATCCTCGCCGCCGCCAATGCGCCGTTCGGGTCGCTGTATCACTTCTTCCCCGGAGGCAAGGAGCAGCTGGGAGCGGAGACGATCCGCTCGTCCGGGCAGCTCTACATCGAGCTGTTCGCGACCATCGCCGCGCAGGCGCCGGATGTTCCGACGGCGGTCGGCGATTTCTTCAGCGGGGCCGCCGACACGCTGCTGGAGACCGACTACGCGGATGCCTGCCCGATCGCCACCGTGGCGCTGGAGGTGGCGAGCACCAACGAGCCGCTGCGCCAGGCGAGCGCCGACGTGTTCGACAGTTGGATCGCCGGCGCGGCCCAGTACTTCGCTGCCGCCGGCATCCCGCCGCAGACCGCGCGGGAGCTGGCGCTCTCGATGCTCTGCCTGTTGGAGGGAGCATTCATCTTCTGCCGTGCCATGCGCAGCACCGAGCCGCTGCAGGTCGCCGGAGCGAGCGCGGTCGCTGCCGTCCGAGAGGCCTTGTAGTCGGGGATCTGCGGTCTTGTCGGCAGGCTCCAGCTGCTCTATGACGCGCCGAGATCTGCCGCCAGACGCCCCGGACCGATGACCTCGATGTCACCAGCCAGAGGACCTTCGGGCAGATGCCACTCGATTGGCACTGCAGATCACGTCAGCGCCGCGAGCCACTGCGGCGGCGACCAAGTGACGACGAGCTTCGATGGCCACGGCCAGCTCTGAGAGCGAGACGCCGCTCGCCCTCGCGATCCTGGCTTAAGTGAAGGCGCGCCTGAGAACTAGCCGGCCAGCCAGCCAGATTATTCCGGCCTCCCGGATCTTGACACGCCCGCGCCAAGTTCCAGTTAGGCGAGCTGTCCCACTATCGCAGCCCAATTGTTTCGCAATTTGCGGGTATTTCCGTAGCCGCCGGGCATTATAAACGCTCACCAACCTGCCCGTCAGGTGTAGTGTGTACCGCGCCGCTGGCCGACAACCGCCGGCGGCGAGGAATAGATCGACCGACCCGAGAATCCTCGGGATTGGGGGGTTCTCGGGTCGAAAGTCCCTAGAGGGAAGAGGAGCAGTGGACAGATGAAACGCATGACTATCGTGGGGCTGAGCTTGGTCGCCATGTTCGCGTTCGGCGCCATGGCCGCGTCGTCGGCATTCGCCGGCGAATACGGCACCTGCCTGAAGACCAAAAAACTCACGCTCAAATATGAAGAAGAAAAGATTGTAAAAGGCAAACCAGTATTCACCAAAAAGACGAAAGCTATCTACAATGGCAAATACACCGAAGCGAAATGCTTGACGCTCGCGAAAGACCCTGGAGCACTCGACGGAGAGGGTCCTCCGAAAGTGGAGAACCCCGAAATCGAATACGAAGCTGGCAAATCCAGCCCGTATACGGGGCCTGAAGGCGAGTACGAATGGGTACCGGCCACGACGTGCGCTGGCTACGAGTCGCCGGCCGTTCCGCGGGTCGAATTCACGGCGACTGCTCCTTGTCCTGAAAAACTGGCGTACACCTCAAAAACCGGGGTGGCGACGCTGACAGGCGCAACTGGCGTGATTGAATGCAAAAAGAGCATTGACAAAGGTGCAATCACGAGTCCGTTCACAGACACCGACACCGTCACGTTCGAAACGTGTACGACCAAAGGTGTGAAATGCACCACTGCCCGGTATAACGAAACAACGAAAGAATGGGAAGAAGTCGGGAAAGTAGGCGACATCGAAACGTTCCTACTCGACACCACTTTGATCGACCAGGGCACGCCGCTGCCGCAGTACTCGAACACTGAACCGCCCGGCGACCCATCAGCCCCACTCGTCGAACCCGCAGTAGGCGAAGCTTGGACGCTGTTCGAAAGCTCAGAAAAAGCGCCGTACGGTGAACAGGGATCCCCGTTCTTCAACATCCAGGCCGCGTACATCTGCAAGGGAGTGGCTGAGCTGCAGACGACCGGACTGCTGGCGGGAGTAACCACTCCGGTCAACACGATGGAGGCAACCCTGACCACGACGTTTGGAGCAGGTAAAGGTCTGCAGGATCTCTTCAGCGAAGCAGACGCGACATCACCCGCGTTCGGTACAGGTACCCCGATCGGCCAGGGAATCGAGGCGGCGGTCGGTTCAACCAAAGGCGGAGAGAAGGAGGAGGTCAGGACCTGCAAAGAGGCGGCCGCGGAAGCTGAACTTGAAGGAGAAGACCCAGCCGAATGGAAAATCAAAGAAGGAGAAACACAAACGCACAACTACAGGGTCACAAACCGCGGGTGCCGCATTACGCTTCACGTAGAACTGGCCCAAGTCGGTAAACCTTTCGAAAAAAAAGTTGCTCCAGGAGACTGTGAAGGAGCGGAAGTAGCGGCAGGAACAGTAGCGAACCCAACAATAGTAACATGTGCAATAAGGATCACGGCTATCGAAAAAGAAAAGGAAGCTACACTTAGGCTAAAGACAGGCAACACGGTCCTTGTTACAGAAACATTGAAATCGTAGGCTCGCGTATTTGTCGTCTAGAGCGCAGATGGTCGGAAAGCCCCGCTTTTGCGGGGCTTTCCCTATGGTACGCCCGACCGTCCGCGAAAAGGTATCAACTCCAGACAGCTACGCACGCTATTTCGCCGCCAAGGAAAGCTCTTGAGTCGTATCTGCGGACCAGAACACCCGAACCAGGAGCGTCCCCCGACGAGAGGCTTCGCGCAATGCATACGGACAATCCCGGGCTCGCCGACCGCTGACGACTGCAAGCTCTACCGCGCGGATCGTAGCGGGTAAGGACGTCATGGCCGCACTCAGCCACCATCTTGCGAAGTGCGGGGAGGAAATGAGAGTGATCGCCGCCGCTGCCGACCCGATGGATGCACGACGCGACGAGGCGGAAGACGCCGAGACTCGACTGCTGGAGGCGATGCGCAAGGAGCAAGATGAACTACTGATGCCCAGCCGTCGGCGAAAGAGAGCCGACTGAGCCGCCTGCGGGGCTGATATCTCCAACGGCAGTCTCCAACGACCATCCGCTGGCCACTGATGATGCGCCGTCAAGCCCAAACACGCGGGCAACCATAATCCCCGTGTTCGGGAGCAGCCTACTGCCTATTTGCCCCCGAGCGCTCTGGTTGCCGCCGAGCCGAGGCCCCTGCGACGTGCACCCGCTTGCACCCCAATGCAGCCCACTAGCAGGGCTTTCCCGGGATCGGTGCAGGGCGATGCACCCACTGCATGATCCGTTCTCTAGTCGGGGAGGCAGGATTTGAACCTGCGACCGCCCCGCCCAGGACTACCCGCCCAGCGGCTCGTACCGGGCCTGCTCCTCGGCGGTCCGCTCGGCCCACGGGATCGCCTCCAGACGGGCGTCCGGGATCGGCTCGCCGCTCTCGACCGAGATGCCGTATGTGCCGTCGGCGAGACGCCGCTCGGCGCGCTCGATGGCGTCGAGCTCATACCGCAGCCGCTCGGCGAGACCCTGTCCGAGCCTCCGCGTCGAACAGATCCGAACCGACTTCCGCGGCCTCGAACGGGTCGGCAACATCTTCGCTGTCGTGTGGGGCCAGACCGTCGAGCGCGCGTTCGATGCGCGCACGCTCCCGAGCAAGCAGCTCACCGGCGTGTCGGGTGTCCATCTGAGGCAGTATGAATGGGTCCGGCGGGAATGGCGTCCGGCAGCGATTGCGCGGACCCTGCCGGTGCAAGCTCGCTGTGCCGCTCGCCTATCTCCCCGGCGCCCCGGGGGGGCATCGGGCTCGCCGCCGGGAGAGAACGTAAGCTCGACGACATGCTGCACAGCGGTCTCGAACCCGGCCGGCCGGGGCGACGATGACCGGGCAGGGGATGGGATCGGCAGGGCGAGACTGGCCGCACGTGGTCATACTCGACCCCTTCACGGCCGGCCTGGCGGCCGCACGGCGGATGGTGCGACTGGGAGCACGTGTCACCATGCTCGTCGACCCCGTCGACCTGTTCGTCGACCGCACCCGCGCAGTGCACAGCATCGTCGCTCCATTCGAGCCGGAGGGCTTGGAGTGGCTGGGTGCGCTGCAGCAGATCGCGCCCTCGGGTGAGGAGGCCGTTGCATTGCCGGCCACCGACCGCAGTTGCGAGCTCCTGCTCGAGGCAGCCGATCGGCTACCGGCCAATATGCGTATGTTCGAGCGAGCGAGCAGCGTCCACCTTGCGTTGATGAACAAGGAGCAGGCCGACCAAATTGCGCGCAGCGCGGGCGTCCTGGTGCCGTGGACGGCGATGGTGAACGGCCGCGCGGAGCTCGAGGAGGCCCTCGCCGAGGCGCCCTGGCCGTGCGTCGTCAAGCCGATTCTCTCCCACGAGTGGCGCAAGCGCTACGGCGATGAGCGAGCGTTCCTGGTGGAGGACGCCGAGGAGGCTGTGCGGCGGCTGCTCGGCCCTCTGCAGGACGGGCTCGGCATGATGCTCAGCCAGTACATCCCCGGCGGCGATGACGCTGTCGAGGAGGCGATCGTCGTGCGGCTCGCCGACGGCAGCTACCCCGTGCAGTTCGGCTGTCGCAAGCTGCGCCAGCATCCGCGCGGGTTCGGCGCCACGACCGTCGGAGAGGCATCGATCCTCCCCGAGACCACGGCTCTCGCCAAGCGCGTGCTCGAGGAGGCCGGCTTCGTGGGAGTGGCTGGAGTGGAGACCAAGCGTCACGCCACGACCGGCGAGCGTTGGTTCCTGGAGGTGAACGTGCGCATGCCCGGCCAGTGGGGGCTGGGCGACACATGCGGCGTGCAGGCGACGCAGAGGCTGGTGGCCGCACTGTGCGGCGAGCGGCTGGGGCCCCAACCGCGAGTGCGGGAGGGCGTTCGCATACTGCTCCCCAACCTCGACGCCCACGTGGTCTTGCCCGCTCTCCTGCAGGCATCCCCCCTGCGGCGCCCAGCCGTTGCCTGGGGATTGGCGCGGGCGTACTCGGGCACACGCAACTTCGGGCTGCTGGACCTGCGCGACCCCGGCCCAGGACTAGCCTGGATCAGCTCGCTCGCGCGGCGACGAGTCACCAACCTGAAGGCGCGCGTGCGACGCTTGCGCACTGGTGTGAAGGTTTGAAGAGCTCATTCGCCAGCGGTTGGCGGTGCCTCGTAATCGACATCGTGTGAAGGCTCTCGCTCCCCGTGTGAAGGCTCTCGCTCCGCGAGCACGAGCTGGCGCAGGGCGTCACGTAGATCGCGTTCCGTCGCCTCGATGTGCGCCGAGATCTCTGCGCCGCGCCGTATCTGCTCCATGGCCACGTGGTTGACCTCGGAGAGCGCGTTCTCGGTCAGCTCGATCGCCGTCTCGAGGCTGATGTCGCTGTTGCGTGGCATGGCAGAGCCGACGGCCGGGATCGAACCGGCGACATCCGCTTTACAAGAGCGGTGCTCTACCAGCTGAGCTACGTCGGCGTGAGGCTCGCATCGTAGCGCCGCGGGTCAGACGGACTCACGGCTTGCCCCTCACTCGGCTGCTCCTCGACCCCCTCTGGACGGCTGTAACGGCGCCGTCGCTGGCGGTGTACTTCAAGCGTGGACCAAGCGCTCACCCATCAGGATCTCGTCGAGCCCGAGCGGCCCGTCGTCGCGCCCGACCGGCCAGCCGACGGGGCGTCGGTCGACCTGAGCGGCTTTCGCGAGCGCTCGCTGCAGCGGGGCGTCAACCCCGTGCTCTACTGGACGTTGCGGGCGATCCTGGTGCCGTTCTTCCTGGTCTACTTCCGCCTGCAGCGCATCGGCCGCGAGCACCTGCCGCGCACCGGTCCGCTGCTGCTGGCCTCCAACCACCGCAGCTTCCTGGACCCGTTCGTGATCGGCACGCTGGTGCGGCGGCCGGTCTACTACATGGCAAAGCGGGAGCTGTTCGAAAAGCGCTGGCAGGCCCGGGTGCTGAACGCCCTCGGTGCCTTCCCGGTCGACCGCGGCGCCGGTGACGGCGACGCGATGGACACCGCCCGCGCGATCCTGGCGCGGGGAGACTGCGTGGTGGTGTTCCCCGAGGGCACGCGCGTGCGCCCGGGGCCGCTGGGCGATCCGAAACGCGGCGTCGGGCGCCTGGCGCTCGAGACCGGCGCGCCGGTGGCCCCCGTGGCGGTCATCGGCAGCGACGCCGCGCGCAGGGGCTGGCGCATACGCCCGCGCAAGGTGCGCATACGTGTGGGCCGTCCGCTGCGCTTCCCGACCGTCGAGAGCTGCTCGCCGACGCCGGCGGCCAGCGTGACCGAGCGGATCTGGGCGTGCGTCAGCCTGCAGTGGGGCTGGTTGGGCGGCGCCAATGCTGCAAGCCCGGCGCTGATCGACGAGGCTCCGACGCGCGAGATATCCCGTGCCGCGTAAACGGGCGCGTGGGGCTCGAATCCTGCGCAGGGGTAGGGTGCAATGAGTGACCGAGCAAGCCAGCCAGAAGCCCAAGGCGCAGCTGGACGCCGAGTTCTCAGAGCTCTACCGGGCTCACCTGCGCGACGTGTACAGCTACGCCTACTACCGCGTGGGCGATCACCACGATGCGGAGGACCTGACCGAGCAGACCTTCCTGCAGGCCTACCGTCACTTCGAGCGCGCGCAGCGCGAATCGCACGGACGTCCGCTGCGCCCGTGGCTGATCCGCATCGCGCACAACCTCGCTGCCAACCTCTACCGCGACCGCTCCCGCAAGCCGGTCTCGCCGATCGACGACACGACCCCGCTCAGCGCCGCGCACACGACCGAGCAGCTGGTCGAGGGGCGCGACGAGCTGAGTCGCGTGCTCGACGGCGTGCGGCTGCTTCCCGACGACCGGCGCGAGGCGCTGATCATGCGCTTCGCCCTCGGCATGGACAACCGCGAGATCGCTCGCGCGCTCGGCCGCTCCGACGGCGCGACCAAGGTGCTTATCCATCGCGCGATCAAGCAGCTGGAGGAGCTCGTCCATGAGTGAGGCCGCACCCAACTTCGAGGGGCTCCTGCGCGAAGCGCTCGCGCCCGTTGAGCCGCCAGCCGACATGGTCGAGCGCCTGGAGAGCACGCTGACCAGCATCACCGAGATGGCCGCCGACGAGCTCGAGGCTTGGGAGCTCTCCGCCATGCGCGATCCGCGCAACTGGGCCCGCCCGGCGGCCGCGCTGGTGGTGGGCGGCGCAGCCGGCACCGCGCTGGTGCTCCTGCGCGCGCGCAGGCGGGCGCACAGCTCTGCGGGCGATCTGGACGGCATGCGGGAGATCGCCGAGCGCACGATTCGCGACATCGGGCGTGAGACGCGCAAGCTGCTCGGCGATCGCTGAGAGCGCCGGATCTCGCCACCGGGTGTGTCACCGGGTGTGGTGCGGGCGGCCTTCGAGATAGGCTCTGACTCCCGGACATGGCCACCTGCTACCGTCACCCCTCGCGCGAGACCGGGGTCTCCTGTGCCAACTGCGGGCGGCCGATCTGCCCCGACTGCATGACCACCACCCCGGTCGGGATGCGCTGCCCGGAGTGCGCCAAACAGCGCACGAAGGTGGTGCGTATGCGCGACATGGCCTCCGTCCCGCAGGTCACCTACGCGCTGATCGTGATCAACGTGATCGTCTTCCTGACCGAGGGCAGGAGCGCGTTGAGCATCTCGGGCGAAGCGTCGGGAAACGTTGTCACCAAAGGTGCGCTGCTCGGCAGCTCGGAAATTCCTGCGCAGGCGGGCCAGGGCGTAGCCCACGGCCAATGGTGGCGGATCGTCACGAGCGGGTTCCTGCACGAGAACCTGCTCCACATCGGCTTCAACATGTATGTCCTGTACATACTCGGCCGCATGATCGAGCCGGTCCTCGGGCGCGTCAGGTTCGCGACGATCTACGGCGTCTCGCTGCTGACCGGATCGCTCGGCGCGCTGCTCGTCTCACCCCACGACCTGACGGTCGGCGCCTCGGGGGCCGTGTTCGGCGTCATGGGCGCCGCCGCGGTGGAGATGCGCGCGCGTCAGATCCCGATCATGCAGAGCGGCGTCGGCACCCTGATCCTGCTGAACCTCGTCATCAGCTTCACGCTCCCGGGCATCTCCTGGGGCGGGCACATCGGCGGCCTCATCGGAGGTGGGGTTGCCGCCGTCGTGATCCAGCTGGGCGCTCGCTATCGCGCGCAGGCGCTCGCCCTCGTCGGCTGTGCCATCATCGCCGCCGCCGCGGTCGCCGGCTCGCTGGAGACCGCGAAGTCCAGCGAGGTCGAAACGGCCGGCCCGGTGAGGTTGGTCGGTCCCGAATAGCGTGGGGTGCCCTGGCGCGGCGGATCAGCCGGTCGTGCCGGTGGCCGCCACCGGGAGCGCCTTCGCCGCCGCGGGCGCCTCGGGGATGCGCTCGGGATGCAGGACGTGCGCGAGCAGCTCCAGGCCGTCGATCAGCCGCGGACCGGGCCTTGAGAAGTACGCGGAGGCGTTCACCGCGACGATCCGCTCCGCGTCCACGCCGGCCAGCTCGCGCGCGTATGTCACGGCCTCGGCCTGTGCCCTGCGCTCGTCGTAGCCGCACGGCATCACCACCACCACCTCGGGCCGGGCCGCAGTCAGCGCCTCCCAGGAGACGGTCTGCGACGGTTCGCCGGGAAGGCCCAGCACGTCCTCGCCGCCGGCGAGCTCGATCAGCTGGGGTGTCCAGTGGCCCGCCACGTACACGGGGTCGAGCCACTCCAGCGCCGCCACCCGCGGGCGCGGCCGCGCGCGCACGGCCAGCCTGACGCGGTCGATGCGCGCGGCCGCCTGTCGCACGAGCTCCACGCCCTCCTGCCGCCGGTCGGTGGCCTGCGCCAGCGTGCGCACGTCGACGAGCGTCTCGCCGAGCGTCTTCGGGTCCAGCGCGATCACGCGCGGCGCCGACGGCAGCCTCTTCGCGACCTCTGCCACCTGCTCGTAGGAGACCGCGCACACCGCGCACAGCGCCTGCGTGACGATCAGCTCCGGCTGCAGCGCCGCGAGGGCGTCGCGGTCGAGCTCGTAGATGGCCTCGCCGCGCAGCGTGCGCTCGCGCACCGCCGCGTCGATCTCCGCTGCGCTCAGGCCGCCCTGCAGCACGTCGCGCGTGACGCGTCGCAGCGCCCGCGCGGCAGGCGGGAAGTCGCACTCGTGTGTGACCCCCACGACCTCCGGGCCGAGGCCGAGCGCGAACAGCAGCTCGGTGGCGTGGGGGACCAGGCTCACAATTCGCATGCCTTGACTGTAGGGACAGCGCGATCGAGCTAACCTCGCTACGATGAGCGTTCTCAGCGACTCCGAGATCGAGCGCCGGCTGACCGGCGTCCCGGACTGGCACGCCGGCGAGGAGCGTTCGATCGTCCGCGAGCTCGCCTTCGCCAACTTCGCTGCCGCGATCGCGTTCGTCAACCGCGTAGCCGAGGCAGCCGAGGTCGCCAACCACCACCCCGACATCCTCCTGCACGGCTGGAACAAGGTCCGCCTGACGCTCTCCACGCACTCCCAGGGCGGCCTCACCGACGCCGACTTCCAACTGGCCGCTCAGATCGACCGCCTGGCATAGGCGCCGACCGGTCCGTCCCGTCATCTCGCTTCCGGCCATCGCGCTTGCTACCTTTGAGGCGTCGACCAGCGCGATGACCGACGACGAAGATCCTCCCCGAAGTAGCATCGCCCCGACCGGCTGCCTGTGCCGTGGTCGCACCGGTCAGGGCCCTCGTGACGCCGCGCGCTCGCGCGTGGGGGATCGCCGGTAGCGCGTGAACGGCCTGAAGCTCATCATCACGGCGCTGCTGGTCGCCATCAACGCATTCTTCGTGATCGCCGAGTACGCGCTGGTGCGATCGCGCCGCGCGCGCCTGGAGGTCATGCGCGACGACGGCGCCAGGGGGGCGGCGCTCGCGCTCCAGCAGCTGGCGAACGTCAACGAGTACATCTCCGCCGTGCAGATCGGCGTCACTGTGACCTCGATCGGGATCGGCGCCCTGGGTGAGCCCGCGCTCGCGTCGATCCTGAGGGGCGCGCTCGGGAACACGCTCGCCCACGGCGTGGCTGTCGCGATCTCGGCGATCGTCGCCTTCGCGATCATCGTCTCCGTGCAGCTGGTGGCCGGGGAGATGGTCCCGAAGTTCTACGCCATCGATCGCGCGGAGGCGGTCGCTCGGCGCGTCGCCAGGCCGTTGCAGACGTTCAGCATCCTGTTCCGGCCGTTCATCGTCGCGCTGACGGCCGTCGCCGACCGGATCCTGCGGCTGCTCGGCGTCGACATGACCTACGAGCGCCGCGGCGGATCCTCGGATGAGCTCAAGCGCCTGATCGCCGAGTCCCACGCCGGCGGGCAGATCGACGAAGGCGAGGCGGGGATGCTCACGGGCGTGTTTCACCTGCACGAGCAGGAGGCTCGCCAGGTCATGACCCCGATCCCCGCCGTCGTCACGATCGACATCGCCCAGGACGTCGAGACCGCCCTGCGGCTGTGCATCTCGAGCGGCCACACCCGCCTCGTCGTCACCGAGGACGAAAACCCTGACCGTGTGCGCGGCCTCGTGCACGCCAGCTCGCTTGCCGACAGGCTGATGCGCGAGGGACCGCACGCGTCCGTGGAGCCGATCGTGCACGACGCGCCGATCGTGCCCGAGACCAAGCCCCTGGACGACCTGCTGGCCGACCTGCAGCGACAGCGGACCTCGATGGCCGTGGTCGTGGACGAGTACGGCCGGGTGGTGGGGATCGTGACCGTCGAGGACATCATCGAGGAGGTCGTCGGCGAGATCGCAGACGAGACCGACCCGGCCGCCGGGGAGATCCGCCGGCTGGCCGACGGCGACTGGTTCGTGCGCGGGCACGTCGCCATCACCGACCTGGCCGACTACGGACTTGACCTGCCGGTGGACAGCGACGCGTACAACTCCGTGGGCGGCTTCGTGTTCGCCGAGCTCGGGCGCCTGCCGCGCCGGGGCGACACGGTCAACGCGGACGGCTTCTCGATCCGGGTGGAGTCGGTGCGCAACAACCGCATCGAGGCGGTGCGCATCCGCGAGCGCCGCCCGGCGCCGCCCCGCCAAGGACGCGTATCCGAGGATTGAGCACGTCAGCGCCATCCCCCACCGTCTCTCAGCCCGCCATCCACGCTCGCCGGCCGTCTTGGCCGGCCCTTAAAACGCTCGCCGGCCGTCTCGGCCGGCCCTTAAACACCTCCGGCCCGCGGGGGGAGCGGGCCGGAGCGTGCGCACTGGGAGGAGGCGGGTGTGCGTTGCGACGTTGACGTCGCAGCTACCAGTATCGCCAGGTTGATCAACGACAGCTAAAAGGTCGGCTGAGCTCGATGAAATTCTCGCGAAGAAGCCCTCCAGGGGGTCCGGCGCGGACTGTCAGTAGGCGTGCAGGCCGCGCCCGCTCTTGCGTCCCAGGGCTCCTTCCGCGATCAGCTCCTGCAGGCGCGCCGGCACCGGCTCGCCGATCGTCTCGCCGATCGCCCTGGAGACATCCAGCCCGACGAGGTCGAGCAGCGCCAGCGGGCCCATCGGGTGCCCGGCGCCGAGCTGCATGCAGGTGTCCACGTCGGCCGGCGCCATGCCGGTCTCTTCCACCAGGCGGACCGCGCTGAACAGAAACGGGAACAGCAGGCGGTTGACCACGAACCCGGGCACGTCCGGGACCTCGACTGGCGTCTTCTCGAAATCCTCGCACAGCGCGAGCGCCCGCGTGCGCGTATCGACGGTCGCCGCGCTCGGGAAGATCAGCTCGATGAGCTGCATCTTGGTGACCGGGTTGAACACGTGCAACCCGACGAAGCGCTCCGGACGACCGCTGGCCTCGGCCAGGCGCTGCACCGACAGCGAGGAGGTGGTGCTCGCCAGGATCGCGTCGGGACCGAGGATGGCGTGCAGCTCTGCGAGCAGTCGTGCCTTTGCGTCGTGGTCCTCGACCACGGCCTCGACCACGAACGTCGCCGCGGCGAGCGCCTCGGGATCGGTCGCGATCTGCACGTGCTCGGGATCGACTTCCGCGCCGAGCCCACTCAAGGTCCTCTCGACGCTCGCCCGCGCGCGGTCGGCGGAGGTCTCCGAGCGTGCCAGCAGCAGCACAGGCCCGTGGTGGGCCGCTGTGGCCGCCAGCCCGCAGGCGATGGCGCCGCTGCCGGCTATGGCTAGGCGTTTGCTCACGGCGGTCCTTTGCTGTCCGTGAAGCTCGGCCGCGCTCCTGGCTGACTGACCAGTCAATCTAGGGACGCGGTAGAGTGGGGGTGCAGGGTCCGGGCATCTTATTCAGACGCGCCACGATCGCTGGAAGCGCCTTGGGTGGGTGGGGTGGGCGGGCTCCTAATCGTCTTCATAATCGCTGCGCAACACTCCGTAGGAGGACTCCTGACATGAGGCAACCAGAGGGCCGCGAGGTCGTGATCGTCGAGGCCGTGCGAACACCGATCGGACGCGGGCACAGGGAGAAGGGCTACTACAAGGACACCCATCCCAACACGCTGCTGGCGAAGTGCTACACCGAGGTGATCGAGCGCTCGGGCGTCGACGCCATGCAGGTCGAGGACGTGATCGCCGGGTGCGTGCAGCAGTTCGGCGAGCAGGGATTCAACATCGCGCGCAACGCCTGGCTGCAGGCGGGGCTGCCGATCGAGACGCCGGGCACGACCGTCGATCGCCAGTGCGGCTCGGCCCAGCAGGCGGTCAACTTCTCGGCCGCGCTGATCGCGGCGGGCGTGCACGACGCGATGATCGGCTCCGGCGTCGAGCACATGGGCCACCTGCCGTTCGCCGCCGGCATGAAGACCCAGGAGGACTTCGGCTACGCGTTCACCCCAGAGCTGATGGCCAAGCACAACATCGTCGGCCAGGGCCTGGGCGCGGAGATGATCGCCGACCAGTGGGAGATCTCCCGCTCGGAGCTCGACGAGCTGGCGGTGCGCTCGCACAGGCTCGCCCACCAGGCCACCGAGGAGGGTCGCTTCGAGCGCGAGATCGTGCCGATGAGCGTCAACGGCGACACGTTCGTGGCCGACCAGGGCATCCGTCCGGACACCAGCCTGGAGGCGCTCTCGCAGCTCAAGCCCGCGTTCAAGCCCGACGGCAAGATCACCGCGGGCAACGCCTCGCAGATCTCAGACGGGGCGGCGGCCGTGCTGCTGATGTCGGCTGAAAAGGCCAGGGAGCTCGGGCTGAGCGCCCGCGCGCGGATCGTCGACCAGACGACCGTCGGCTGCGACCCCGTGAAAATGCTCGAGGGCCCGATTCCGGCGACGCGGAAAATCCTCGCCCGCAACGGCATGAAGATCGACGACATCGACCTGATCGAGATCAACGAGGCGTTCGCGCCCGTTCTCGCCGCCTGGCGGCGCGAGCTGAAGCCGGACATGGACCGCGTGAACGTCAACGGCGGCGCCATGGCGTTGGGGCATCCCCTCGGCTCGACCGGCGCGCGGCTGATCACCACGCTGCTGCACGAGCTCGAGCGCTCCGACAAGGAGATCGGGTTCGTGACCATGTGCTGCGGCGGCGGTCTCGGCACCGGGACGCTGATCCAGCGCATCTGATCTGTTTGACGTCTTTTTTAGGGGCCGGCCTTCGTGCCGGCCTCGCGGGTCGCGGGATGGCTCATACGAGGCACCTCGCGATCAGCCGCACCCGGGGCCATGCCGTGGCCAACCGCTAGGGAGATTCACTTCGGACGCGGCGAGGCGCGGCGATCAGTCGCTCGGCCCGCTGCTCCCCGTCCAGTCGACGGCGACGGGGGGGAGGGCCAGCAGCGCGGTCCACGTCGCCGCTTCGACGACGCCGCTGGGCGCGATCGCGTGGGCGGTCTGGAAGGCCTCGACGTTGGCGAGCGTCTCGGAGCCGAAGACGCCGGTGGTTTCCTGCGTGGGGATGGCGCTGGCCAGGTGCTCCTGCATCCACAGCACCTGATCGCCCTTGCTGCCGCTGCCAAGTTCCGGGTATTCGCCGTTCGGCGTGACGCTCGTGAGCGGCGCCAGGGGGGCCGCCAGCGTGCTCCATCCGCTCGCGCCGGTTTCCTGCCAGTCCCAGAACGACACTCCTGTGGCGCCGTAGTCGACGGCCTCCTCGCGGAAGCGCAGCAGTTCTTCGGAGGAGACCCCGCCGTAGGTCTGCCCGAGCGGGAAGATCGGGCGGCCGTAGATGCGGTTGGCGATGTAGGTGTTGGCATAGACGGTGTCGACCGACTGGCCGATGTCTTTCCAGTACATCTGCGGCGCGTTGTACTGCGCCCCTCCGGGCCCCAGGAAGACGGAGTACGGGAACGAGGGATGGTCGTGGACGTAGGGGAAGGAGGCGAGCGCGAGCGGATAGTTTGCGCCGATCTTGGCGCGCAGTTCGTCTATGTAGATCTGCGCGGCGGCGTAGTGGCCTTCGTATTCACCCTCCGCGTCGATCACCAGGCAGTCGGCGCCGTCGGCCACCGCCTCGGCGCCGAGCGCCGCCTCGCCGACCGGGTTGGTGCCGTACACGTACTGCCACGCGCACACCCTCAGGCCGTTGGCGTGCAGTTCGGCCACGAGCTGCGGGGAGAACTGGCTCCAGTAGTTGGTGGAGCCGTCGGAGCTCTTGATGAACAGCGTGGTCACGCCCGCCGCATGGGCCTGGGCGACGATCGAGGCGATGTTGCCGCCGTCGGAGTCGCTCAGGTACCAGATCCACATGCCCTGGCCTTCGAAGGCCGTTCCACTCACCGCGCCTGCGCTCGTGGGTGCCGGGGCGGGCGGAGGATCCTTGGGCGCCGGCGGGTGCAGCGCGTGCTTGTAGAGATAGATCGGCCCGTAGGAGCTCGTGTAGCGCCCGCCGCTGAGCAGGACCATGATGTGCCCGGAGTGGGCGGTGCTCGGGACGGTGACCAGCAGGCCCGTGCTCGTCTGGCGCAGGTGCGCGGCGGGGGAGACGCGGCTGATGCGCGCGCCCGGGACTTGGGGAAAGGCCACGACCATGCCAGCCTTCAGGCCGACGCCCGCCAGCAGCAGGGTGCCGTGGATCGAGACCTGATGGGGGTTGCCGCTGCATTTGGCGCTCGGCACGCAGCTGACGCTCGTGACGCGCACGCTGGTGACGTGCGGAGAGGGGGACTCGGTCTTGGCGGAGGGGGTGGCGTGCGTGCTCGTGCCGGTGGAACCGCCCGTCGAGCTGCCGCCGGCTGCCGGCGTGCCGCCCCCTGCGGGCGTGCCGCCCGCTGCCGGTGTGCCGCCCGCGTTGGCCGCGGCGGCCGGGAGCGGGCGATGGCCGAGCGCGCACAGCAGCAGCGCAGCGGCTGTCGCGGCAACGAACCTCAATCGCTTGTGGTTGCGTGTGCTCGCCAAGACTTGGAGCTCCTTCGCGCAGGGCCACCCTCCGGCCGCACATGATGGCCACCATTGGCGCCCTACCGGCGGCATAGGAGGTTATCGGCTTTGGGTTGGCAAACCGGCCGGTGGCGCGGAAGTTGCGCTCGCGCAGCTGCTCAGCCCCAGCGGAAGCCGGCCGCGCTGGGCGCGGGGGTGAGCGGGCTGGACGGCAGGTCCGCGGGTGGATCGGGGAGATTGAAGCCGGTTGGCGCCACGTCGTTGGGGGCGTCGGGGTGGAACAGCGAGGCCAGGTACTGGTTCTGACCCCGCCCGACGCCCAGCTCGAACTGACCGCCCCCGTAGTTGCCGATGCCGCGCCCGGAGCAGTAGTCGTAGGCGTCGAGCAGGCTGCGCAGCCCGCCCAGGCGGGAGGGCTTGATGTTGACCATCCGCGGCGGATAGGGCAGCGCCTCGATGTCGGCGATCGAATGGATGGGGGCGTCCCAGGAGAAGCGCTGGCGGTACGGGGCGAGCACCGCGTCGGTCTCGGCGGTGAGCGCCGGGTCCTCGATCCACGCCTCCGGGAACGCCTCGGCCACGCGGCGGTAGAGGATCGGGTCGGCGGGCTGGTCGACGATGGAGCCGTGGTAGAGGCCCTTGAAGTCGACCGAGTCGACCGCGCCCGTGGCCACGAGCTCGGCGATCAGCCGCTCGTCCCAGGAGCTGGTCGGGTCGAGCTTGAAGCGCAGCCACGGGTAGAGCTCCAGGCGCCGGCGAATCGGCTCCAACGAGGGCGGCTCGCCGAGGCGCAGCGAGACGACGAAGCGCACCGGTCGCGGCTCGCGCCCCAGCGCCTGGTGAAGCGTGGCGCCCGCCTGGCGCAGCGCGAGGTCGAGCGCGGCCGACTCGTACGCCCACGCGCGGTAGCGGCTGGAGACCTCGCGCTGCGGCGGCTCGGGGAACAGCTGCAGCTCGGCGAGGTGTGCGCAGAAGGAGGCCAGCGTGAAGCGCCCCGCCAGCGGCAGCGTGGGACCGGCCGCCTGCAGGATGTCGTGGTCGACGGCGTCGTAGGTGACGTCCTCGCCGAGCCCATCCTGGCCCGCGCCGCGCAGCTGTATGACGGTGCTCTTGCGCTCGAACTCGCTGGACACGGTGGCCTGGAGGGGCTCCAGCGCGTAGTCCTCGATCTCCACCGCAAGTCCGGCGAGCGTCTCCCACGTGCTCACCCGCCGGCCTCGCTCTCCAGCCGGCTGACGAGCTCGTCGAGGCGCAGCTCCTCCAGCGCATCGCCGACCGCCGCGAGCTGGCTCGCACACAGCTCGATCAGCGTCTTGCCCTCGCTGAGGAGCGCGAGCGTCTCATCGAGGCTCGCCTCGCCCGAGTCCAGGCGGCGGATGATCTCCTCGACGCGGGCTGCCGCCGCCTCGTAGGTGTGCGGCTGGTCGACCGGGCGCTCGGCCGGCGGCGCGGCGGGCGGCTCGGCCGGCTCCTCGGGCTGAGTGGTCATTGCTCGAGGTACCTCGCCGGCAGCGATCCGTCGGCGAAGCGCAGCCGCAGCTCGCCCGCGTCGCGGGCGCTCGCTGCCGTGACGATCGGATCGCCGTTGACGGACTGCGCGAGGACGTAGCCGCGCTCGAGCGTGCGCTGGGGGTCGTGGCCGGCCAGTGCGAGCGCCAGCTGCGCCAGCTCCCGCGGGCGGCGCTCGCGGCAGTCGCGCAGCGAGGAGGCGCCCTTGCGCTGGAGCACGACCGCGCGCCGCTCGGTCAGGCGCCGCTCGGACTCGGCCCGCCGGCGCGAGCCGGCGCGGATCTCGCGCAGCTGCTGATGCAGGCGCCGACGCTGGCGATCCAGGTGGGCGGAGGGGGCGCGAGAGAGCGTCGCGAGCAGGCGCGCGCGCGACAGCACCGCTCGCCGGCCGTGGTCGCGCAGGCGCGCGGCGGCGGCGGCCTGTTCGGCGCGGGCCCGCCGGCAATCCACGCCGACGGCCGCCTCCGCGGCGTGGGTCGGGGTCGAGCAGCTCACGGCTGCCACGTCGTCGAGCAGGGTGCGATCGGTGTGATGGCCGACCGACGCGATCACCGGCACGCCGAGCAGGGCCACCGTGCGGCAGAGGGTCTCGTCGCAGAAGCACAGCAGATCGGCCAGCGAGCCGCCGCCCCGCGCGACGATCGCCACCTCGACGCCGGCCACCGCCGCGAGGTCGCCCAGCGCACGCACGATCGCGGGCGCGGCGTGGCGGTCCTGCACGGGAGCGAAGGCCCACACGAGACGTCCCGCCCAGCCGCGGCGCGCGAGCGCCGCCAGCACGTCGTCACGCGCCTTGCCGTCCTCCCCTGTGATCACGCCGATCGTGCGCGGCAGCACCGGCCTGGTCAGGCGCTTCTGGGTCTCGAGCAGGCCCTCGGCGTCGAGCTGCCTGCGCAGGCGCTCGATCCGCGCCAGCAGATCACCGTCGCCGGCGAGGCGCAGGTCGCGCACCGCGAAGGAGAAGGCAGGGGAGGAGGTGGCGCTCCCGGGGTAGTAGTCGCAGCCGCCGGCCACCACCACCTGCATCCCCTCTGTCGGCGCACCCGCGCGCGCGAGCATCGCGTCCCAGTCCTGCCGCCAGGCCGCGCAGGAGATGGCGCCGGTGGCGTCGCGCAGCTCGAAGTACACCCGCGCCCGCGACGGGCGCAGGTTCACCAGCTCTCCCATGAGCTGCACGCGCGCGAAGGAGCGCAGCTTCGACCTCAGCGCCGCCGCGTACTCACCGACCGGATACGGGCCCGGCAGCCCGCTGTCCGGTATGCCCGCCGCGGACGGCTGGGGGGGCGAGGGAGGCGTGGACACGCAACTCAGGATAGGCGCTACGATCGACGGCGATGCGGCGCAGCGAACTCCGGCCTGGCTTCTAACCGACCGCTCGTGGCCAAGGGCAACACCGGCCGGCGCGGACGCTCGCGCAAGCGCCGGCCGAATCCGCGGAGCGCAAAGGAGGCCCCGGCGCGCAGCAGGCCCGCCGCGCGCCCGCCGCAACGCAATCTGGGTCTCGCCGACCTGAAGTCGGTCGGCGATCGCCCGCAGGCCCCGTGGCATCCGCTGCCCCTGTCGGAGCTGCTGATCCTGGTCGGCGTGATCGGCACGGTCGTGGCGTTTCTGCGGGGAATCGAACACAATGGGGCGCTGCTCGCGGCGGCCATTGGTGCCGTCGTGATCGGCACCGTCGAGGTCACGTTGCGCGAGCATTTGAGCGGGTTTCGCTCGCACACGCTGATGTTGGCCGTGATCCCGGCGATCGTCTTCCACTCGGCGGTGGTCATCCTGGTGCTCGCGCTGAGCGAGCACGTGCCGCGCTGGTTGAACGTCGCGCTGCTGCCGATCGACGTGGCGGTGGTCGCGTTCTGCTTCAAGCTGTTGCGCGCCCGCTATGTGGATGCCCGCCACCAGCGAACGTTCGCCGGCAGGCGCTAAGGTGGGCTGTCTCTGAGTGCTCCCGACAGTCGGGGGCTCGATAGGTCTTTGAGGTCAGACGGGTCCCGCCGATCGGCGGGACCCGTCTGCACCGCGGCTCAAGCTGCCTCCTTCACCGGCAAAGTGAAGAGGAGCAGAGCCTGATGACTAAGGATGACGTGCTGTTCGGCTACCGCCAGCAGCTTTTCGCAGAGGCCGCGAGGACGAGTGTCTCGGCGGCGTGCCGGACGTTCGGTGTGCACCGTTCCACCTACTACCACTGGAAGCGCCAGGTCGACCGGCATGGCCTTGAGATGCTCCGTCCCCGCGAGCGTCGCCGGCCGCAGATGCCCAACCAGCTGCCGAAGATGATCGAGGAGCGCATCGTCTCTTTCTCGATCGCCCATCCCGGGCTCGGGCCCCGGCGTGTCGCTTCAAGCTTCGCCCGCGAGAAGTGGGGCGGGATCATCGTCTCGGCGAATGGCGTATGGAAGGTCCTCTGCCGCCACGGACTGAACACCCGCGCCAAGCGCCTCGGGCTGATCGCGGGCTACGCAGCCCCCTATGAGCCGCCCAGGGATCCTGGGCCCGAGCGGCACATCGACGTCGATCGGCCCGGCGAGCTCGTCGGGATCGACTGCTTCTATGTCGGGCGGCTGAAGGGCACCAAGGGCGCGATCTGGCAGCTCACCGCGATCGACGTGTGCTCCTCATATGCCTGGGCGGAGCTCGTGATCGCCAAACAGCGCAACCCCACAGCCCGGCAGACAAGCAAGTTCGCCCATCGCGTCGCCAGCGAGCTGAAGGCCGCCGGCTGGCGCCTTGAACGGATGCTCTCAGACAACGGCAACGAGTTCCGTGGGCCCGAGTTCGCTGGTGTTCTCGAGACGCTACAGATCAAGCACACCCGCATTCACGCAGGACGCCCTCAGACCAACGGTCACGTCGAGGCACTGCACAAGACGATTCTCGAGGAGTGCTGGCGACCAGCGTTCGCCCGCTACATCTACCCCGCCTACACCGGTCTAAGGCGAGAGCTCGACACATACCTGCGCTACTACAACACCGACCGCGTTCATCACGGACGCCTCACCCAAGGACGCATCCCCGCAGACATCGTCTACGGTGCCCGAAAGATGGAGGCAAGATGAGCCGCACCTGTCGGCACATCCCGGAGGCCGCCCACGCTAAGGCGTCAGGGCTCGGTCGGCGAGGAGGCGGCGAGGTTGAGCGACGGCAGCGGACGCTCGCCCTCCGCGGCGCCCTCCCCGCGTGTCTCGCCGTCGAAGCCGAGCAGCTGCAGCCGCGCGATCTCGCGCTCGCCTTCCACACGCGCCGGGTGATCGGGGGGCAGGTCGGCGATCAGGTTGGCGATGCGGTTGCGCAGCTGCAGCGCGAAGTGGGGGGTGGAGGCGCCCATCAGCTGGCGCACGTCCTCCACGCTCACCTCGTGGGCGCTCGCCTTGCGGCTCAGGCGGCGGGGGTCCTCGGCTTGACTCAATTGCGCCTCGAGGGAATCGGCTATTCGACCTGCGAGGACGGTTCTTCGGAGGTCTGCGTGCGCGGGGTGATCTCGAGCATGGAATCGATTTCGGCCTGGGTGACCTCGGAGATCGCCTGTTCGTCGCCGATCAGCCAGCCGTGATTGTAGACGCCCCGCACCGGCAGGAACTGCGGGGCGCTCGTGTACGCGGGCTGGATGTCGGACAGGTAGCCCGAGAGCGCCGGCGGGACCTGGGTCGCGCTCGCCAGCAGCAGCAGCGGTCCGTAGTCGCCGGTCGCCGAGAGCAGGGCGGATGCGGGGGCGTCGAGTGGACGCCCGGCGTTCGCGAACACCAGACCGTGGCCGGGTTCTTTGACCCCCCAGCCGAACGTGCCGTCGGTGAAGCGGGCCGCTTCGATCGCGTTCTGGACGGCTGCGCCGCCCGCGGCCGGGGCGCCCCCGCTGGTGATCGACGTGACCGGGCCGAAGCGACGGAGCTCGTCCAGCGTGTGTCGGCCGACCGCCGAGGAGTCGATCACGTAGATCGAGGGCCGGTGCAGGCCGGCGAGCACGGCGGCAGTGGCCGCCGGCACCTGCGCGGGCGTGACGAACAGGATCGGGGCGCCGCTCTCGGCGGCGAGGCCCGCCGCGGGCATCGCCAGCGCCGGGGAGGCGTCGGCGGCGAGAACGATCACCTGGCGTGGAGCGCTGCCGCGGTCGAGGGTGCGCAGCAGCTGCTCGACGGCCGCCGCCGTGACCGCCGGCGAACCGATGCGCAGCGGGCGCGTGGGGTACCCGCCGGGCACCGCCGCCGAGGTGCCGATCCGGATCACCTGCGCGCCACCCAGAGCCGGCGCTCCCAGCGGGTGCATCGCTTCGAGCGTCTGGCGGCTCACCGCCGGAAGGGTTTCGCCTTCGCTGTACAGGATCGGCGCGCCCGCCGGTGCGCTGGACAGCACGGAGGCCGCGAGCGCTCCCAGCCAGTCGCGCTCGTCGACGAGCACGACCGCCAGCGGTCGCGTGGCGGGCGTGAGGCCGGGGTACACCGCCCGGGCGACCGCCGCGGCGTCGGCCGCGGCGTCGGCGCCTCCCAGGCGGGTGGTGTTGCGCGTCGCCACGCTCACCGCTCCCTGGGCGGTCACCGGGGCGAGCTTCCGGGTCGGGCCGCCTCCTGAGAGCTGTTCCGATCCCTTGCCGCAGCCGCAGAGTCCTGCGATGGCAAGCACGAGCACGGCCAGGAGCGGTCGTTGCCCGAGGATGCGCATGGGGCCACAGTAGCGCCCTCGCCGGAGCGCGATTCGCGCTGCCGGACCGCCGCCAGGGGGCGCGCCGGTCCTGACGACCCGGCCTGCACGCGCCGCGCGGCCGCTGCCCACGGGCGCGAAAACCCCGCCATTTGCGGAAGAAACCTGCCAAAAGCTATGCATACCGCGCAAGCGTCCATGCACTCTGCTAGCGTGCGCCCCCGAATGCCGAGTCCTTGACTAGATGTCAGGGAACGGGGGACCCAAGTTGTTGGGGCGAATCCCACGGTAGGACCGTGAGAAGCGCAGGCTCTTTCAGCGCTAGCCCGTCAGCTAACCCCGCAGGCCGACGAAAGAGGTTGTTGCTGTGTGGGTGCGTACCTTTGGTGTGGTTCTCTGCAGCCTGACGATCGCGGCAGCCGGCGCCTCGAATGCCCTGGCCAATGGACCGGGCGGGGTGGCCGCCGTAGAACCCTCCATCAGCACCGCGGTCCCACCCCCGCCGGCCCACGGCGCGCCCGTGACCGCGAAGACGCCCAACGTCGCCTACAACGGCCCGGTCTACGAGAAGACCGCGACCGGCGAAATCGTCCCCTACACATCGCCCGCGCAGCCCAGCGCGGTGAGCGCCTCGACCGGCGGCGCCGCCGTCGACGTCAGCGCCGAAACCAAGCCCGAGCTGCTCGTTCCGGGCACGTTGGCCCGATACGTCGATGGTCTGGCGGCCGCGCCGGAGTCGGCGCCGGCTGCGGTCCAGGAGATCATCTGGGCGGGCAACCAGCTGATCGGCCTGCCCTACATCTACGGCGGCGGCCACGGGTCGTTCATCTCCCCCGGCTACGACTGCTCCGGCACCGTGTCCTACGCGTTGCACGGCGCCGACCTGCTCGCCTCGCCGGAGGACTCCTCCGAATTCATGGCGTGGGGCGCGGCGGGGGTCGGAAGCTGGGTCACGATCTTCTCCAACGCCGGCCACGCCTACATGACCGTCGCGGGACTGCGCCTGGACACCAGCTCCGCGGACGACCCCACCAACGAGCAGGGTCCGCGCTGGCGGCCGCTGCGCCAGTCCAACGTGGGGTTCACCGTTCGCCACCCAGTCGGGCTCTGACGCGGCTCCCGGTCGGCTAGGCTTGATGGTGTGGGCCGAGCTTAGGTCGGTCGTCTCGTGGAAAAGCAATAGGAGGATCAGATGGCCGGCTTGACCGGGCGCATGTCTACCGTGGTGAAGGCGAAGGTCTCAAAGCTGCTGGATCGGGCCGAAGACCCGGCCGAGACGCTGGACTACAGCTACCAGAAGCAGGTCGAACAGCTGCAGAACGTGAAGAAGGGCATCGCCGACGTGGTGACCGCCAAGAAGCGCCTGCAGATGCAGGAGAGCACGCTGCAGCAGAGCGTGGTCAAGCTCGACACCCAGGCCCGCCAGGCGCTGTCCGCCGGCCAGGAGGACCTGGCCAGGGCGGCGCTCGAACGCAAGAACGTGGCCCAGACGGAGCTGCAGGGGCTCGACACCCAGGTCGCCGAACTCGAAGATCAGCAGCAGAAGCTGACCGACTCCGAGCAGAAACTGCGCGCGAAGATCGAATCGTTCCGCACCAAGAAGGAGGTCATCAAGGCCCAGTACTCGGCCGCGGAGGCCCAGGTGCGGATATCCGAGGCGGCGACCGGCGTCGGCGAGCAGATGGCCGACGTGGGGCTGGCAATGCAGCGGGCTGTCGACAAGACCGAAAACATGAAAGCGCGCGCCGACGCGGTGTCCGAGCTGGAAGCGGCCGGCACCTTCGAAGACATCACCCAGCTGGGATCGGGCGAAGACGACATCGACCGCCAGCTCAAGCAGCTCTCGAGCCAGCCGGCGGTCGACAACGAGCTGGAGAAGATGAAGAGCGAACTGGGTCAGGCCGGCCCCGCGCCGCAGATCGCCGCGGCCGCCCCGGAGGCCGGGGCGCCTGGCGCCGGCGAGGCGTCCAACGCCCCCGAGGAGGCTCAGCAGCCGAGCGACGGCGGCGGTCAGGCATGATCGTCCGCATCTCAGGCGAGGGCCAGTACCGGCTGGAGGACAGCGACGCGGAGCGGGTCAACGAGCTCGAGAACGGCGTCGTGTCGATCGTCGAGGGCGGCCGTGAAGATGGCTTCGCGGATGCGTTCGGCGCGCTGCTGGACTATGTGCGCGCCCAGGGCACGCCCCTTGGCGACGACGAGCTGGAGACCTCCGACGTGATCCTGCCGCCCGCCGACATCAGCTTCGAGGAGGCCGGCAGGGACTTCACCGGCGAGGGCCTGATCCCCGACTAGATCGGGATGCCCCACAGCGGGAACCAGCGCTCCAGTTCCGGCTCGATCGGGAGTTCGGACGCCATCTGCGCCTTGATCTGCAGCTCGCGCTCGGTCGAGCGTTCGTTGCCCGATCCGGCCACGGGCACGAATGGGTACCAGTAGCCGCGCTTGTAGTTGTAGATGAAGTAGATGGGCTTACGACCGGCTTTGCCGGCGGTGCCGGCGCGATCGACGAAGGCGAACACCGCGCACAGCAGGCGCTCTCCGTGGCCGGCGGTCTCGATCGAGCTGGAGACCGCGTTGATGCCCACCGCCAGATCTTCCACGCTGGGCGCGCCCTCCGGGTTGCGCAGCACCATCCAGCGGTAGCCGTAGCTGTCGTCCTCGGTGGAGACGGTCGTGCCGCTCTCGCCGCCGGTGGCCGTCACGACCTCTTCCATTTCCCGCAGGGTGCTTTCGAACTCGCTCGTGGCGAGCGCCTGAAAGACGATCGCGGCCGTCCCGGCGGGCTCGATCTGGTGCTCCGACTGGAGCGTGATGTACGCGGTCGTGATCGCGAACAGGCGGTCGTCGGACGCCGGGCCCTTGACCTCGTGGCGGCCGGTGAGGATGTCGCGCAGGCCCACGGTCTCAGGCGCTGCTCTGCAGCTGGGACTCCAGCCGTTCGAGCGCCGCCAGGCGCTGCTCCAGCGGCGGGTGGTCGGCGAAGATGTTCATCAGCGATTTCTTCGTGCGCGCGGGGACGATGAAGAAGGCGCTCATGCCTTCCGTCTTGCGCAAATCCTGGCTCGGCACCCGCTCCATCGTGCCGCTGATCTTCAGCAGCGCCGAGGCCAGCGCGCTCGGGCGCCCGGTCAGCACCGCCGAGCCACGGTCGGCGGCGAACTCGCGGTAGCGCGAGAGCGCCCGCAGCAGCAGGAAGGAGATCGCGTACACGATCGCCGCGACCAGCAGCACGATCATGATGTCCTCCTCCTCGTTACGGCTGCGCCCGTAGCCGCCGCCGAAGCCGCCGCCGAAGAACAGCGCGAACTGTGCGATCAGCGACGCGAGCGTCGCAAAGAAGCTCGCCAGCGTCATCACCATCACATCGCGGTTGATCACGTGCGTGAGCTCGTGTGCCATCACACCTTCGAGCTCCGCCGGAGAGAGCAGCTCGAGGATCCCCCGCGTCGCGCATACGGTGGTCGCCTTCTTCGATTTGCCCATCGCGCACGCGTTGGGCATCGAGGTCTCGATCACGGCCACTTTTGGCTTGGGCAGGTCAGCTTGCACGCACAGTCGTTCGATGACGCCGTGCAGCTCGGGCTCCTGCGCCGGTGTGACCTCTTTGACCCCCATCGTGGCCATCGCGATCTTGTCCGAGCCGAAGAACTGCAGCAGCAGCAGCACCAGCGCGACGATCACGATCAGCCCGGCGCCCGCCCCGGCGGCGAACAGCACGCCGATGAAGACCACGTACACGACCGTCAGCAGGAACATCGTCAACAGCATCCGCGCCTGCAGGCCCGTGTCTTTGCCAAAGCTCGATCGGGGCTTAGCCATGGGCTGATTGTCGCAGAAGCAGATGCAGGTGCCCTAAAGTTCTGCCGCGAACGATGTCCCGCGCCAGGCCCCGCACCCGGACGCGACGATGAAGCCCGAAATCGAAATCCTGGGCATCTCGATCAAGACCTTCGGCGTGATGTTCGCGCTGGCCTTCCTCGCGTGCGGGTTCGTCGTAGCACGCCGGCTGCGCGAGCTGCACAAGCCGGTCGACTGGGCGTATGAGATCGTGTTCGCGGCGCTCCTCGGCGGCGTGATCGGCGCGCGCGCGTACTACGTGATCCAGAACTACGACCAGGTCAAGCACAACCTGCTCGGGAGCATCTTCTCCGGCTCCGGCCTGGTCTGGTACGGCGGCGCGATCGGCGGCGCGATCGGTGTCGTCGCGTGGATGCGCTGGCGCAACGCGCTGGAGCTGAGGATGTTCGACATGTGCGCCACGGCGCTCGCGCTCGGCTACGCGATCGGGCGCATCGGCTGCCAGGTCTCCGGGGACGGCGACTACGGGATCCGCTCGAGCCTGCCGTGGGCGATGGGCTACCCGCACGGGACGGTCCCGACGCCGCCGGGCGTGCGGGTGCAGCCGACCCCGATCTACGAGACGGTCAGCATGTGTCTGCTCGCCTACCTGCTGTGGCACCTGCGCGACCGCGTGCGCCCGGGCGTGGTGTTCGCCGCGTACCTCGTGGGAAGCGGGCTGGAGCGGTTCCTCGTGGAGTTCATCCGCCGCAACAAGGAGGTGCTGGTCGGGCTGACCGCGCCACAGGTCGAGAGCCTGGTGGCGCTGGCGATCGGGTTGCTGTGGCTGGCTGTGATGGTGCGTCGCAGCGGCGTGGCGGGGCTGCGCCCGGGGGCCGCGTGAGCGGTTTGCGCAGCGTCTCGGCGATGAGCGAAGACCAGCACGTTCCCACCTACTCGGATTTGCTGTGGCCGTCTCTGCGCGCGGTCCGTGACATTGGCGACAGCGGCACGATCGAGGAGATCGGTGCACTGCACCGTCCGTCAGGCCGAGGACGTGAAGATCGACCCCGAGTTCTTCGTCGACCTCTGACCCGGTGCTACGGCCAGGCGAGTCCGAGTGCCTTGGCTACGGTGCTGAGCTTCAAGACGAGACGATAGGGGTTCGTGGGAGAGGGCTCGAAGTCGTGTGCGCGGTAGAAAGCCGCCGCGTCATCGTCGATCGCATCGACTACCACGATTCGCCCTCCTGCTGCCCGGGCCGCGGCGACGACAGTCGTAAGTGCGCAGACGAGCAACTCGCTGCCGAGCCCCTGTCCTTGAAGGCTTTTCTGGAGGGCGAGCTTGGCAAGGAGGATCGCCGGGATTCGCCTAGGGGCGCCCCGGCCTACGCTCCGCGGTGCCTGCTCTCGCTCGATCAGATGGGGAGCCGGGGCGAAGTAGCCAGCGACGGCCCCCGAGGCGTCCTCGATCAGCAGGTAGGTGCGGGTTCCTTGGCGTGCAGCACCGCGTGCATGGCGCGTCAGCCATCCGTCGAGGTCACGGCGGCCGCAGGCAAATCCATCGAGGTCGTGGCCTACGTCGAGAGGCTCGACGTGGTAGCTCAAGTCGTCTTGATCCGCCGCCGCCGCGTGGCCTCGCGAGCCGCTTCTGCAAGCCGTGGTGCGTCCCCCGGCGGCTCATCCAGAGCAGCGACGAGCTGATCAAAATAGCTCGCAGGGACGACGGTAGACGCCCGTTCGGTGACGAGGATGTCGGCGCGATCCAGAGCTGCGAGCACCACGAACGACGACACAGACTCACCAGCGAGCGCCGCAGCCTGCTCGATCTGCCTGCGCTGGGTTGGTGTTAGTCGTGTCTCGAGTCGGACTGACTTGGCGGCCATAGCGATCCTCCAATCTTCCGTACAAGTGTACGGTAGACCCACGAGGATTGCAAGTCGAGCGCAGGCGCGTGCTCGTGATCCCGCCCGATGACACGGGTTTTCCTGGCCGGCAAGCGATAATCAGCGGCGATGGCAATCGAAACGAGCCTTTCCGCCGTCTTCCCGCTGGGCAGCCGGCTCAACGAGCGCGGCCGCCTGGAGGTGGGCGGCTGCGACACGATCGAGCTGGCCAGGGAGTTCGGCACCCCCGCCTACGTCGTCGCCGAGGAGGACCTGCTCTGGCGCGCCCGCGCGTTCACGCAGGCCGGTCGCGACGCCGGCCACCGCGACTTCCAGGTGGTGTTCGCCTCCAAGGCGTTCCCCTGCACGGCCGTCCTGGCGCTGTTCGCGCGCGAGGGGCTGTGGTGTGACGTGGCCTCCGGGGGCGAGCTGTACCTGGCGCTCGAGCGCGGGCTTTCGCCCGGAGCGGATCGTGGTCCACGGAAACGCCAAGTCCGAGGCCGAGCTGCGCATGGCGCTGCGCCACCGCGTGGGGCTGATCGTGGTCGACAACTTCGACGAGATCGACCGGCTGGCGCGGCTCGCTGGCAGACGGCGCGCTCGCCGACCGCGGGCGGTGGTCAGCCGGTGCTGGTGCGGGTGACGCCTGACGTCAGCGGCGAGACCCACGAGAAGATCTCGACCGGTCAGGCCGATTCGAAGTTCGGGTTCGCCATGGCCGACGCCGGTGATGCGATCGCGCGGCTGCAGGCCGTCGAGGGACTGTCGCTGCAGGGTCTGCACGCGCACATCGGCTCCCAGCTGCTCGGGTTGGAGCCCTTCCGCCGGGAGGCGGATGAGCTCGCAAAGCTCGGCGAGTTTCCGGTGTGGGACCTCGGCGGCGGGCTGGGCGCGCAGTACACCGAGGATCAGCCGCCGCCGCCCTCGATCGAGGAGTACGTCGGCGCGATCGTGGGAGCCGCGCACGCCCGTGGCATGGGCTCGGACAGGCGCCTCATGATCGAGCCCGGCAGGGCGCTGTGCGCGAATGCCGGCGTCACGCTGTACACGGTGGAGAGCGTCAAGCAGAACGTCTCGCGCTGGGTGGCCGTCGACGGCGGCATGTCCGACAACATGCGGCCGATGCTCTACGGCGCCCCATACGAGGCGCACGTGGCCGATCGGTTCGGGCGGCGTGCCGACCGAGTGCAAGCTTGCGGGCAAGCACTGCGAGTCCGGCGACGTGATCGTGCGCAAGGCGCTGCTGGAGGACCCGAGGCCGGGCGACGTGATAGTGACGCCCGCCACGGGCGCCTACGGCTACGCGATGGCAAGCAACTACAACGGCGTGCCGCGGCCGCCGGTGGTCTTCTGCCGGGACGGTGACGCGCGCGTCGTGGTGAGGCGCGAGAGCTACGAGGATCTGACCGCGCGCGATGTCCTCTAGTGCCCAGACCGTGCCCGGCGGCGCCGGGAGCGCGGGGGTCAGGGGTGGGACCGATTCCGCATCGGCCTGCTCGGGCACGGCACGGTCGGGTCGGCCTTCGCCTTGCTGCTCGAGGAGAGGGCCGGGGAGATCGAGCGCTTCAACGGCCGCAGGCCGGTGATCAGCGGGGTGTTGACGCGCACGCAGGGCAACTTCGAGGAGATCCTGTCCGATGCCGAGCTGCTGGTGGAGTTGATCGGCGGGATCGAGCCCGCGCGCGAATACCTGCTCACGGCGATGCGCGCCGGCAAGGACGTGGTCAGCGCCAACAAGCAGCTGCTGTCCCAGCACGGCGAGGAGCTCTTCGAGACGGCGCGCGAGCAGGGCGTGAGGCTGCGCTTCGAGGCGGCGGTGGCGGGGGTGGTCCCGGTCGTGCGCGTGCTCGAGGAGTCGCTGTCCGCTACGCCCATCGAGCGCATTCACGGGATCGTCAACGGCACGACCAACTTCATCCTCACCGAGATGACCGGGGGCTCGACCTACGCTGAGGCGCTCGCGGAGGCTCAGCGCAGCGGCTACGCCGAGGCCGACCCCAGCGACGACGTGAGCGGTCGCGACGCGGCGGCGAAGATGGCGATCCTTGCGCGGCTGGCGTTCGGCACGCCGGTGCATCTTAGCGACGTGCGCTACGAGGGCATCGAGCATCTGCACGGCGACGATCTGGAGTATGCCCGTGAGCTGGGTCTCGGCCTGAAGCTGATCGGCACAGCCGAGCGTCGCGACGGCGGGCTGTCGGTGCGGGTCCATCCCGCGTTCCTGTACGCCGGGCATCCGCTCTCGTCGGTGTCCGGGCCCTTCAACGCGGTGACCGTCGAATCCGAGCCGATCACCGAGATCACGATGTCTGGACCAGGCGCCGGGGGTCGGCAGACCGCGAGCGCGGTGCTGGGCGACGTCGTGAGCGTGATGACCGGTGGCGCGCGGCCACCCGCTCCGCCGCTGGCGCTGCGCATGGTCGAGGATGTCGAGAGCGCCTTCTACCTGCACCTGGATGTGGCCGACCGTCCCGGCGTGCTGGCCGCGGTGATGCAGGCGCTGGGAGAGCAGGGTGTGTCCATCAAGTCGGTCGTGCAACGGGGCTTGGGAGAGAATGCCCGGCTGGTGATGGTCACCCACCGGGTGCTCGAGTCGAGCCTGCGCGCGGCGATCGAGCAGGTCGCCGGCTTCGACTTCGTGCGCTCGACCCCGCGGACCATCCGTGTCATCGAAGAGGAGTTCGTATGAGCCGAGGACAGCGCCCAGTGGACCGACTGCCACGTGCCCCTGATCGAGCGCTACCGCGAGCGCCTGCCGTTCGCCGAGGACGATCAGATCGTGAGCCTGCAGGAGGGCTCGACCCCGCTGCTGCGCGCGCCGGTGCTCTCGCAGATGATGGGAGCGACCGTGCGCCTGAAGCTCGAGGGCGCCAACCCGACCGGTTCGTTCAAGGACCGCGGCATGACCTGTGCGGTCTCGGCGGCGGTCCGCGAAGGCGCCAGGGCGGTGATCTGTGCGTCCACGGGCAACACGGCGGCGAGCGCGGCCGCGTACGCGGCGCGCGCCGGCATCACCTGTGCGGTGATCGTCCCCGAGGGGAAGATCGCGCAGGGCAAGCTGGCGCAGACGCTGGTCCACGGCGCGCGCGTGATCTCGCTCGCGGGCAACTTCGACCAGGCGCTGGAGCTGGTGCGAGAGCTCACCGCCGCGCACCCGATCGTGCTCGTGAACTCGGTCAACGAGTTCCGGATCGAAGGCCAGAAGACGGCCGCGTTCGAGGTCCACGAGGACCTCGAAGGGGAGCTGCAGGCGCTGTGCATCCCTGTCGGCAACGCCGGCAACATCACCGCCTACTGGCGCGGGTTCCGCGAGCTGGGGGCCGCGCCGCGGCTGTTCGGCTTCCAGGCCGAGGGCGCTGCGCCGCTCGTGCTCGGCCACCCGGTGGAGCACCCTGAAACGGTGGCCAGCGCCATCCGCATCGGCAACCCCGTCCGCTGGGAGGACGCGATGACCGCGGCAACCGACTCGCGCGGCTCGATAAGGGCGGTCAGCGACAGCGAGATCCTCGCGGCGTTCAGGCTGCTCGCCTCCAAAGAAGGCATGTTCTGCGAGCCCGCCTCCGCGGCGTCGGTCGCCGGTCTGCTCAAGTACGGCGCCGACGGCGCCGAGCAGATCGTGTGCGTGCTGACCGGCCGCGGCCTGAAGGACCCGGAGACGGCGATAGCCCACAACGACGGCAGGGTGATCCCGTGCCCGGTCGAGATAGGGCCAGTCGAGGAAGCGGTGCTGGGTGATCCGTAGGCGGGTGGTGCGCGTGCCCGCGTCCTCGGCCAACCTGGGTCCCGGGTTCGACTGCATGGCTGCCGCGCTGGCGCTGGCGCTCGAGGTCGAGGTGGAGGAGACGGGGGAGTTCGCGGTGGAGACGGACCTGCCGGTGGCCTCGGGGCGCGAGAACCTGTGCGTGCGCGCGTTCGAGCGGCTGCATCCCGCCGACGGCTTCACGTTCAGGATCCGCTCGGAGATACCGCTCGCCGGCGGGCTGGGATCGAGCGCGGCGGCGATCGTGGCCGGGCTGATGGCGGCCGATCACCTGTTCGAGCTGGACGCCGATCTGCTGGCGCAGGCCAGCGATCTGGAGGGCCATCCCGACAACGTCGCAGCGGCGTTGTACGGCGGCTTCGTCGTGTGCGCCGACGGCAAGGCCACGCGGTTCGACCCCCCAACCGGGCTGGAGGCCCTGGCGGTGGTCCCTGAGCAGGCGGTGCGCACGCGCGCCGCGCGCGCGGCGCTGCCGGCGCAGGTGCCGATCGAGGATGCGGTGTTCAACGTCGCGCACGCGGCCCTGTTGACGCTCGGCCTCGCCACGGGAGACTGGGACCTCCTCGCGTGCGGTCTGCAGGACCGGCTGCACCAGCAGCGGCGCGCCAGCCTATTTCCGCGCTCATTCGAGCTGGCTTCCCGCGCGCGCGAGCTGGGAGCGCTGGGAGCGACGATCTCCGGCGCCGGTCCGACCGTGCTGGTGTGGTGCTTCTACGAGCAGACCGGCGCCGTGGCCGAGGCGCTCGCCGCGGAGATCGACGGCTGGGCGACGCTGCTGCGCGCCTCGTTCGAGCTGCAGGGGGCCTATGTGGGGGCGCTCTGAGTGAGCTGGGCCAGGCGCTCGCTGGCGCTGTCGAGACCCTGCAGGCGCCCCAGCACCTCCGCGGCGAGCGCGAGGTAGTCGGCGCCGAGGTCGGGGCGGTGGTCGAGGATCGACCGCGCCCGCTCGGCCGACTCGGCGTACGCGATCGAGGTGCGGATGACCGAGTCGAACACCTGCTCGCCGAAGCGCTCCTTCAGCGAGACGAGGGCCTCGCGCGAGTGGACGGTGCGCATGTCGGCCAGGTTGAGCAGCACGCCGAGCAGCGACAGCCGCGGGTTGAGGCTATCCCGCGCCAGTTCGACCACCTCCATCGCCTGCTCGACTCCCTGCAGTGCGAAGTACTGGGCCTCGGCGGTGATCAACGCGTGATCGGCGGCCACGAGCGCGTTGATCGTCAGCAGCCCAAGCGAGGGGGGGCAGTCGATCAGGATCACCTCGTAGTCGCCGCTCGCCTCCGCCAGCGCCCGCCTGAGCGTCAGCTCGCGGCCCATCTTGCCGCCGAGCATCAGCTCGGCCTCGGCGAGGGTCAAGTTGGCGGGGATGATGCCCTCGTGGATCGCCGCGGCCGCCGGAGAGCGTCCGGAGAGCACGTCGGCGATCGTGGGCTCGACATCGGTGGGGAGGTCGAAGTAGTCGGACAGGTTGCCCTGAGGGTCGAGATCGACCGCCAGCGTGCGTACGCCGCTGCGGCGCAGGACGTCGGTGAGGGTGCGCACCGCGGTCGTCTTGCCGGTGCCTCCCTTCTGCGAGAGCACAGCGATCGTGTGAGCCATTGTCGGGGCGATACTACGCGGCGGCGGGCGCCGGGGCGCGGCGGTGGCGCGGCGGGGCGCCGCGGGGCACCGGAAGACCTCAGCCGATGGTGTGCAGCGAGGACTCGTCGGTGCCGACCTGCAGCGAATCGGGGTCCGGCGGGACGCTCAGGAAGGCCAGGCGGTAGCGCCCCACGATGATCTCGTCGCCGTCCTGCAGCGCCTTGCCGTCGACCCGCGCGCCGTTGACGAACACGCCGTTGAGGCTGCGATCGTCGAGCAGCCGCACGCCGTCGGGATGGCGCACGATCAGCGCGTGCCGGCGGGAGACCGTGGGGTCGTCGAAGCGTATGTCGGCGGCGAGGCTGCGTCCCACACGAGTCCACTCGCGCGTGAGCGCGACCGTCCGCTGCTCGCCGTTCTCCTCGTAGCAGAGGTACTCGCCCGGCTGCTCGATCTGTTCCCTCGCTCTGGCCAGCCGCGCGTCCCGGTCGGGAGCGGGCGGTTGCAGCAGCGTCCCCTCGTTGGTCTCCGTATCGGTCCCGCCCGCACCGGCCGGGATGCGCTCGGTGCTGAACAGCGACGCGCGAACGAAGTCATTGCCGCCGCAGCCCGGACAGTCGGTGAGCATGTCCGAGGCGACAAGCGTCAGCGTGTAGCCGCAGCGCGCGCAGCGAAACGACCCTGCCCCGACGAAGGTGCCCGAAGTAAGTGAGTCCATGCTGTGCTCCTCCCTCTATGTCTGCTGCAGGGTGTCGCTGCCGGGGGGGCGGTCCCTCGCCTCGGATCGGGGGAAACTTGTGGCGATCATAACAAGCCTGTCAAGCCCGCGCAGAGTTCTGAATAATCGTATCGCGGGGAGGGCTCGTCGATGTCCCGACAGGGCTGCCTCCATAGCTTACCCGGCCGGCGGCGTGTGCAAACGGGCGGCCGGATGGCGCCGTCCCGGCAGGAGCCGGGGGCAGAACGGCGAAATCCGAGGGCATCATGCCCGCGCCGACGACCCATGTGGAGCAGCTCGAGCGCGTCCTGCTGCGCCGCGGCCTCGGTGCCCTCGAGGCGGACCGAGACTGCTGCGCCGACTGCGGGCGCACGCCGCTGACCGGCGAGCAGGTCCACCTCTACGCCGGGCGCCAGCACGGGATCGTCTGCGAGCTGTGTCGCCCGCGCCGCCCCGAGGCCCCGATGGCAAGCGAGCTCGTCAGGCACTGCGAGCACGGCCATGCCGTGCGTCTCACCGTCACCGCCCGCGCGGCGTAGCGCCCCCATCGTCACCGCCCGCGCGGCGTAGCGGCCCCCACCGGCTCCGGCCGCTCGGCACCGGCCATTAGACTTGCGCTCGCCGTGGATCCAGTGACCGTGTCCATAGTCGTATCCGCCCCGCGCGAGCAGGTGTTCGACTACCTCCAGGACATCGCCAACCACCCTGAGTTCACCGACCACTATCTCGTCGACTGGCACCTGACGAGGATCGACTCCGTCGGCGCGGGCGCGGGCGCGCGGTTTCGCGTGAAGGCTCCGGGCAACCGCTTCAGCTGGGGGGACGTGACGTTCGCCGAGGTCGAGCGCCCGCACCGGATCGTCGAGGTCGGTCGTACGGGCAAGAACAACCGCATCCGCACGCTCGGCGTCTACGATCTCGACCCGGCGGCCGCAGGGTCGACGCGCGTGCGGTTCACGCTGGAGACCGTGCCGGCCACCCTGTCCGATCGGTTGATGGAGGGGCTGGGTGCACGTGCCTGGCTGAGGCGCAAGAACCGGCGTGCGATGCACCGGCTGCGGGGGATCCTCGAGCGGGGGGAGGGCCGGGGCCACCGCGTCACGGTCGCCGGCGGATAGACTGCCGCGTCGCATGTTCAGCCGCCTGCGCAAGCTCCCGCTCGTCCTGCCCGCGCTGCTGGCCGTTCTCGTCCTGAGCGCGTGCGGCGACTCCCACACGAGGGTCACGACCGGCACCTACGCCGGCGAGGCGGGCGTGGGCGCTCCCTACCTGTACGTCGGGCCCCTGATCTACCAGGTCCAGCTCTCGCGCCAGCTGAATCCCTTCAATGCCGAAGATGCCACCTACCTGCAGGGGCTCAGGCCGTCCCAGCGCAAGCTCGAACCCGGCCAGGAGTGGTTCGCGGTCTTCCTGCAGGTGTACAACAACACCTCGAGGGAACTGCCGGCCGCCAGCGACATCACGATCAGCGACACCGAAAAGAACACCTACAGCCCGCTCGAACTGGCCGAAACCAACCTGTTCGCCTACCGCGCCGGCATGGTCGGTGCGAAAGGCCAGCTGCCGGCGCCCGCCACGACCGCCGCCGACGATCCCTCCCAGGGCGCGCTGCTGCTCTACAAGATCCAGATCGCCTCGCTCGACAACCGGCCACTGGAGCTAAAGATCGTCGACCCGGAAGACCCCGGCGAATCGGCCTCGGCCGAGCTTGACGTCTAGCCTTCGCCCTGCAGGGCGGCTTCGAGCACTTCGCGGGCGACCGGCGCCGCCGTGGCTCCGCCGGCGCCGTCTTTGACGAGCATCACGCACACGACGATCCGCGGTTGGAGCGCCGGGGCGAACGCGGCGAACCAGGCGTCGGTGTTGGCGGCTTCGCTTTCGGCGCTCTGACAGCCTTCCTTGCTCGGTTCCCGAGGTTCCGTCGAGCTCGATTCCGAGGCCGAGGAAGAGGAGCAGGCGGTCTTCAGTTCGGCGGTGCCGGTCTTGCCGGCGACAGTCACTCCGGGGATCGCGGCGGCCGTCCCGGTTCCTTCGCGCACGACGCCGATCATCAGGCGCCGCACGGTGTGCGCCACCGATGCGCTCATGGCCTGTACGCCCGCGGCGGGGGCTGCGCCCAGGAGGAAGGTCGGGCTCGGTCGTCGCCCGCCGTCGGCGATGGTCGCGGCCACGGTCGCCATCTCCAGCGGGGTGGCCAGGACCTGCCCCTGGCCGATCGCCGTGGAACCGACGTCGAGTTCGCCCTGGATCTGGCTGGCGGCAGGCAGTGTGCTCTCCGCCGCGCCCGTGATCCCCGGTTCGTGGTTGAAGCCGAGCCGTTCGGCCGTCGCCACGAGGCGCGCCGCGCCGAGCTTGACCCCCAGCGGGGTGAACACGGAGTTGCACGACACGGCGAAGGCCAGCTCCAGCGTGCCGCCGCAGTCCTCGCCGTTGGCGTTGTTCAACCTCACCCCATCGAGCGTGGCGAACGTCGCGTACGGGAAGACGGTGCTCGGACTGGCGATCCTCGCCGCCAGCACGCCGGTGACGGTGACCATCTTGAAGGTCGAGCCCGGCGGCTGCAGGCCGTCGAGGCCGAGGCCCGCGACGGCCAGGATCTGCCCGGTCGAGGGCTGCATGGCGACGATCCCGCCGAGCTGGCCGCCGAGCGCGGTCACGGCCGCACGCTGCAGCGCGGGGGAGACCGTCGTGCGAACGGGCGGCGCCGGATGGGGCGCTGCGTAGGCGAGCAGACGCGCTCCGGCCAACAGCTCGCCACCCGGGGTGCCTCGCAGGCGATCGTCGAGCGCGAGCTCGAGGCCGCTCAGGCCGACGGTCGCGTCGGGCGGCACGCCCCGTTCTTCCAGTTCCTGGCGGCGTGAGGCCGGCACCGGTCCGACGGTGCCCAGCACGGCGTTCGCCACGACGCCGAGCGGGGAGCTGCGAGTGGCTTCCGCTGGCGGCGCCCCGCCGGCGACCCCCGCGGGGCTTTCGGCCAGCACGCTCCCGTCCCGCGCCAGCAGCGTCGCCCGCCGGGGCATCGTCATGCTGCGGTTGAGCAGCTCGCCCGGACGCAGGCCGGGGAACTCGGCCGAGCGCGACCACGCGATGCCTGTCCTCCCGGCGACTTCCACGGTCCTCAGCGTGAAGTCGAGCGAGAGGGTTCCGAACAGGCGGGTGTCGACCTGGACCGGCACCGCCACGCCCCCGCCGGCGACGCCGCGCGCCGTGCCCGTCATCCGCAGGCGGGTCGCGGTCGCCGTGGTCAGCGCTTCCCGGTAGGCGTCCGCGAATTCGCTGACCGACGTCGAACGCCGCGAGGAGGCGGCGATGTCGGAGTACATGGTCGCGTACTCGCCTCTCGTCCACGCCGTCACGAACTGATCGGCGAGCGCGTACGCGGAGGATGCGCTGTTACGCGCACCGAGGACTGCGCCGCTCGCGAAGGCCACCATGGCCAGCACGAGGACAGGGCGCACGCGTCGCAAGCGCTGGTTGCGGCTTTCGGTCACGGAGCCTGTAGAACATGACAGATGACACAGCTGGACTGGCTAATCGTCGCGTTCGCGTCGATCCTCGCCTTTTTCGGGTTCCGCCAGGGCTTCATCGTGGGAGCCCTCTCCTTCTGCGGGTTCCTGATCGGCGCATTCCTCGGGACCCGCCTCGGTCCTCTGCTGCTTCCGCAGGGCTCCTCCTCGCCGTACGCTCCCGCCTTCGGCCTGCTCGGCGCGCTGCTCGGCGGCGCGATCCTGGCGAGCGGCCTGGAGGGTCTCGGGTTCAGGCTGCGTCGCAGCCTGATCGTTCCGGGCATGGGCCTGCTCGACGGGGTGCTCGGCGCGGCGCTCGGCGCGGCGCTCGCTCTTGGGATCGTGTGGATCGCCGCGGCCGTCGCGGGCCAGGCATCGGGACAGGGCCAGCTGCGTGCGGACATCCAGCGATCGGCGATCCTGCGCAAGCTCAACCAGGTGCTTCCGCCGTCTGGGCCGATCCTGAACGCCCTCGCGCGGCTGGATCCCCTGCCCTCGATCACCGGCCCCTCACCGGACGTCGCCGCGCCCGAGCCCGCTATCGCCCACGCTCCGGGCGTGCAGACGGCCTCGCGCAGCGTCGTGCGGGTGGACGGCACCGCCTGCGGGCTTGCGATCGAGGGCTCGGGGTGGGTGGCCGAACCGGACGTTGTGGTGACGAACGCGCACGTCGTGGCCGGCGAGCAGGACACGACCGTGGAGGTTGGCGGGCAGTCGCCGAGCCTGCCGGCGCAGCCGATCGCGTTCGACCCGACGGACGACGTCGCCGTGCTGAGCGTCCCCGAACTCGGCCTGCCGTCGCTGAGCCTCGCGGCCAGCCCCGCGTCGGGCACGCCGGGAGCGATCCTGGGCTATCCGGAGAACGGGCCGTTCGACGTGCAGCCGGCGAGGATCGGGCGCACGCAGGCGGTGATCACGCAGAACGCCTACGGCCAGGGGCCGGTCTCGCGGCTGCTCACGCCTCTGCGCGGGCTCGTGCGACCGGGCAACTCGGGCGGTCCCCTGGTCGCCGAAGACGGACGGGTCCTGACCACGGTGTTCGCCGCCACCGTCGACAGCCAGCCGCGTGGCGGCTACGGGGTGGCCGACGAAACGGTGGCCGCGGTGCTGCGCGAAGCCAACGCACACGAGCGCGAAGGCAGTCGGGTGAGCACCGGGCCGTGCACGAGCGGATGACGCGGGTGCCACCGGGGCAGGGAAAGTGTGCCTATGAACTAGTACACTATAGGAATGGGCAGGGAGGATCGGGGCGCGAAGAACGCCGCGGGCAACGCAACGCGACCGCCGGGATCGCCCTCCGCGGCAAGGAGCGGCGTGCGCGAGGCGACCGAGCGGGTGGCCGTCCCGGCGCGGCATGTGCTCGAAGAATTCGGGGACATGATGATCCTGACGGGCAGGACGATCTGGTCTGCGCTGCGGCCCCCGTATCCGTACGGCGGGGAGCTGTCTCGCAGTTCCTGTTCACGCTGCGTCTGGTCTGGTTCCCGCTGCTGATCTCCACCGTGGCGATCAGCTATGGCGCCCCGGGTCTGCAGGGCGGGGGACTTCCTGGTGCTGTTCGGTGCGCTCGATCGCCTCGGCGGGTTCTTCGTGCTGTTCGCGATCCGCGAAATCGGCCCCTTCATCACGGCGATCGTGGTCGCGGGTGTGGCGGGCACGGCGATCACCGCGGACCTTGGGGCGCGCAAGGTCCGCGAGGAGCTCGACGCCCTGCAGGTGCTGGGCGTGGACCCGGTCAAGAACCTCGTGGTGCCGCGCTTTCTGGCGCTGATGGTCGTGACCGGCCTGTTCGACATCTACGCGGTGCTGTTCGGTCTCTACGGCGGCCTGCTCGCCGAGATCTTCAACGGTGGGACGCTGGGGCCGTTCTGGAACACGCTGTTCTCCAATGCGTCGGTCACCGACCTGTGGGGCTCGGTGGTGAAGACGACGATCTTCGGGGCGATCATCGCGATCGTGTGCTGCTACAAGGGCATGACCGCCTCCGGCGGCGCCGAGGGCGTGGGGCGCGCGGTCAACGAGGCGGTGGTGGTCGCGTTCCTGGGGATCGGCGCGTTCAACTATGTCTTCACGCAGACCCTGCTGGCCACCCACCCGCAGATCCTGGTGATCAAGTGATACCGCTACGCTGACCGCCATGTCGAAGACGCTCCTGGTCGCCGAGAAGCCCTCCGTGGGACAGGACCTGGCGCGCGTGCTGCCGGGCCCGTTCCAGAAGAAGGAGGGCTACCTCGAGGGTCCGGACCACGTGATCACATGGGCGGTCGGGCACCTCGTCCAGCTCGCCGAACCGGAGGCCTACGACGCCAAGTACAAGAGCTGGCGGATGGCCGACCTGCCGATCGTCCCGGACCGCTTCAAGCTCGAGGTGCGCGACGAGCGCTCGCGCAAGCAGATGGCGGTGGTCACCAGGCAGCTCGCACGGGATGACATCGGCGAGGTGGTCAACGCCTGTGACGCCGGCCGCGAGGGGGAGCTGATCTTCGCCTATCTCTACGAGAAGGCCAAAGCCAAGAAGCCCGTCAAAAGGCTGTGGTTGAACTCGATGACCAGCGCGGCGATGAAGAGCGCCCTCGCGGCGCTGCGTCCGGCGGAGGAGTTCGAGCGCCTCGAGGAGGCGGCCCGATCGCGCTCGGAGGCCGACTGGATCGTCGGCATGAACTCCACTCGCGCGGCGACGATCCGGCTGCGCAGCTCGTTCGACGGCGCCGTCTCGCTCGGCCGCGTCCAGACCCCCACGCTCGCGATCGTCGCACGCCGCGAGGAGGAGATCAGGGCGTTCGAGCCCGAGCCCTACTGGCTGGTGGACGCGACGTTTGTTGCGGATACCCCTCCAGACAGCGAACCGGCGGGTGCCGAGCGCGCCTACATCGGCCACTTCCAGGCCCCGGCGGGTAGCCCACCCCGTAAAGGGGCGCACCCTGAAGGGCACACCCCCGATGGGGGCGCAGGCAGGCAGGCCGGCGCGACCAAGGGCCCGCGGATCGGCACCGAGGAGGAGGCGCTCGCGATCGTGGCCGCCTGCGAGGGCCGGCCGGGCACGATCACGAAGCTGGACAGGAAAGAGCAGCGCGAGAAGGCGCCGATGCTCTACGACCTGACGACGCTGCAGCGGGAGGCGAACAATCGCTACGGCTTCTCGGCCAAGCGGACGCTCGCCGCCGCGCAACGCCTGTACGAGGAGCACAAGGCGCTCACCTACCCGCGCACGAGCTCGCGCTACCTGCCCAGCGACGTGGTCGAGGAGATCAAGCCGATCGCCGAGCTCGTGGGGGCGCACCCGGAGTACCGCAGGGGCGCCGAATACGTGACCGGGCTGGACGTGCTCCCGCTCGCGCGCGTGGTCAACGACGAGAAGGTCACCGACCACCACGCGATCATCCCAACGCGCTCCGAGCACAACCTGGAGAAGATGGGATCGGACGATAGGCGCGTCTACGACATGGCGGCCAGGCGCTTCCTGGCGGTGTTCCACCCGGAGGCCGTGTTCGAGAACACGCGCGTGGAGACGACGGTCACGGCTGCGGGGGACGATCAGAAGGGCACACCCCGAGGGGCACAGGCGGCGCACGTGTTCCGCACCCGCGGCAAGCTGCTGCTGGTGCCCGGCTGGCGCGGGGTGTACGACGAGGTGGCGGCCGACGCGAAGGCGGCGGAGGCGAAAGCGGAGTCCGATGAGGACGAGGAGACCGACCAGCAGCTTCCGCGCCTGGTGCAGGACGAGCAGGTGCAGACGCGCAAGATCGAGAGCGTGCGCAAGGAAACCAAGCCGCCGCGGCGCTACAGCGACGCGTCGCTGCTGGGGGCGATGGAGACGGCGGGCAAGCTGGTCGACGACGACGAGCTGCGCGAGGCGATGAAGGACTCGGGGATCGGCACGCCGGCCACGCGCGCGGCGATCATCGAGCGGCTGATCACGGTCGGCTACCTGGAGCGCGACGGGCGCGCGCTGGTGGCGACCGAGAAGGGGCTGAACGTGATCAGGCTGCTCAACCAGCACGCCCTGACCTCGCCGGGACTGACCGGCAGTTGGGAGCAGCGGCTGGGGAAGATCGAGCGGGGCGAGGATTCGCGCAGGCAGTTCATGAGCGACATCGCCGGCTTCGCGCAGGAGACCGTCAAGGAGCTCGATCACACGCTCAAAGACGTGCGGATCCCGCGCGCGCGGCTGGGTCCCTGCCCGGTGTGCGGCCACGAGATCGTGGAGAACCGTAAGGGCTACTCGTGCTGGGCGCGCGAGGACCCCGGCTGCGGCTTCGTGATCTGGAAGGCGAAAGCGGGCAAGCAGCTGCCGCTGGCGGTCGCCCGCGAGCTGATCAGGACGGGATACACAGAGCAGGCGGTGACGGGCTTTCGCGGGCGCAGCGGGCGCAGCTTCCGGGCGCACCTCGCGCTCAGCCAGACCGACGAGGGCAAATGGCGCGTCGAGTTCGACGAGCTGTGGGCGAAGGAGGGCGCCAAGCCCCCCGAGGCCGAGGCCGAGGCGAGCGCCGAGACCGTGCGAGCCCGCAGCGCCGCGTAGGTCCTTTTTGGGGAGACACGTTCGCGCGCTCGCCGGTCAGGCCGTAGTGGCGCCGGTCACCACACGATCTGGCGCTGCGCGGGCGGACGACCGTGTCGGGTCGGTGCGCCACGATGGGCGGGCATGCCGATCACGCTGATCACCGGGCCCGCGAACGCGGGCAAGGCCGAGCTGGTGATGGACGCGGTGCGCCGCCATCTGGCGCACGGCGAGGAGCCGCTGCTGATCGTCCCGACGCGTGCCGACGTCGAGCACTACCTGCGCGAGCTGGCCGGCGACGGCGCCGCGATGGGTGTTCGGGTGGAGCGCTTCGCGGGCTTGATCGGCGAGGCGGTGCGCCGTGCGGGGATCGGCGAGGCGGTGCTGGGTGCAATGGCGCGCGAGCGCGTGCTCGAGGCGATAGCCGCGCGCGCGGGCGGGCGGGCGGGGACCTCGACAACCGGGTTCGTGCGCGCGCTGGGGGACATCCTCGCCGAGCTGCAGGTTCGGCGCGTGTCGCCGGCGCGGCTGAGCCAGGCGCTGTCGAGCTCGGCTGCCGCGGCCGGCGCCGGCGCTCACGCGGCCGAACTGGGGCGGCTGTTCGCCGACTACTGCGCCACGCTGCAGCGACTCGGGCGCGTGGACGCGGAGCAGCGCGCGGTGCGCGCCCTGGACGCTCTGCGCGAGCGCCCCGCCCTGTGGGGCCGTACGCCGGTGCTGTTCTACGGGTTCGACGACCTGACGACGCTGCAGCTGGATGCGATCGAGACGCTCGGCAGGCTCGTCGGGGCCGAGGTCACGGTGTCGTTGGCCTACGAGCCGGGGCGGACGGCCTTCGCCGGGCGGGCGGCGAGCTTCCACGCCCTCGCTCCCCTGTCGGCAGAGCACAGGCGCCTGCAGGCGCAAGCCGAGCACTACGCGCCGCGGGCGCGCGTCGCGTTGAGCCACATCGAGCGCTCGCTGTTCGAGTCCGAAGCCGCGCGGGTCGGGCGGGTGGAGCCGGGTAACGTGGTGCGCCTGCTCGAGGGCGGCGGCGAGCGCGCCGAGCTCGAGCTGGTGGCGACGGAGATCGGCTCGCTGCTGAGCGGGGGAATCGCGCCCGAGGAGATCGCGGTGCTCGTTCGCTCCGGGGGGACCGACCTGGACCTGCTCGAAGAGGTCTTCTCGGCGTCGAAGATCCCCTTTGCCCTGCAGCGACGCCGGCCGTTCAGGGACACGGCGATCGGCAGGGCGCTGATCGGCCTGCTCCGCTGCGTGCCGGCACAGGACGGATCGCATGGCGGTGAGCTGGGGGACCTGCTGGCCTGGCTGCGAGCGCCCGGTCTGCTCGACAGGCCGGAGCTTGCTGACCGGCTGGAGGTCAGGGCGCGGCGCACAGGCGCTGTGAGCGCCGGCCTGGCGAGGACGCTGTGGGAGGAGCGCCACTGGCGTCTGGAGGCGATCGATCGGCTCTTGCAGGCGCAGGGACAGAGCGCGGTGGCGCTCCTGGACCGCGCCGCGCGCGAGCTGTACTGGCTGTTCTGCGCCCCCAGGCGCACCGGCGCCGGCGTCCTGGCGGCTGACGAGCTCGCGGAGGCGGGCGCCCTCGCCGCCGGCCGGCGCGCGTTGGCCGAGCTGCGCGAGCTCGCACGGATCGCGCCCGAGCTGGCCCCGGCCACGGCGGGCGAGCTGGCGCGGTCGTTGGAGCGGGTGGAGCTCGTCGAGTGGCGCGGATGGGGCGCGTCGGGCAGCTGGCGCGGTGGCCGTGCTCGACCCGCTGGCGCTGCGGGCGCGAAGGGTGCGGGCTTTGTTCGTGTGCGGCCTGCAGGAGGGGGTGTTCCCGGCGCGCGCGAGGCCGCAACCGTTCCTGGCCGAGGAGGAGCGACGGCGGCTGGCAGAGGTCTCGGGGCTGAGGCTGGGCGAGCAGGAGGATGTCCTGGCCGCCGAGCGATACCTGCTGTACGCGGCCGTGTCGCGTCCGGAGGAACAGCTGTTCCTCAGCTGGCACGTGGCGAACGACGAAGGCGAGGTGACGTCGAGGTCGCTGTTCGTGGACGACGTGTGCGACCTGTTCTCGGAGAGCCTGTCCCGGCGGCGGGCGCGCAGGTCGTTGGGGGCCGTCGACGGGATCCGCTCGGATGCTCCGCCGCGAGTCTCCGTGCCCGTGAGCGGACAGCTGCGCGACGAGCGGCTGCTTGCCGAGTTGCGCGGACGGGTCTGGTCGCCGTCCTCCCTGGAGAAGTGGATCGGCTGTCCGGTTGGCTGGTTCGTCGAGCGGATGCTGCGCCCGGACGCCTTCGATCCCGACCCGGAGCCGCTCGCCCGGGGCGGCCTCGCCCATGCGGCGTTGAAGGACACGCTCGAAGGGCTCCGCCTCGAGACCGGGACGGCCCGGCTCACGCTCGCCAACCTCGGACGGGCACGCGAGCTGCTCGGCGGGGCGCTGGCGGACAACGAGGCCGACCATCCGCTGTCGGTGGCGCCGGAGCGCCGGACGGCCGTGCGTCGTCGTCTGCAGGCGGACCTGGAGCGCTATCTCGAGCACGCGGCCCAGACCCAAAGCCCGCTCGAGCCGAGCGCCCTGGAGCTCGGGTTCGGCTTCGCCGAGGGCGCCGGGGCGCCGGGGCGTGAGGGCGTGGTCGGTGGGGCGAGCGATCTGCCCGCGCTCGACCTCGGGGGCGGGGTGCGGCTGCGGGGGCGGATCGACCGTGTCGACGTGAGCGCGAGCGGCGAGGCGGTCGTCTACGACTACAAGGGCAGCCGCGCTCCGGCCGGCGCGAGGTGGATCAGGGACGGCAACCTGCAGGTGGCGCTGTACATGCGCGCGGTCGAGGATCTCCTGCACCTGCGGGCCGTCGGCGGCTTCTACCAGCCGCTCTCGGGTGAGGACCTCCGCGCCCGCGGCGTGCTGGACGGCGACGCCGGGGTGCAGATCGACTGTGTGACGCCCGACATCCGCGAGCACGCTGAGGTGCGGGAGCTCCTGGCGCAGGCGGTCGCGGCCGCTTGCGAGGTGGCCGAGCAGGCAGGCCGTGGTGAGCTGCAGGCGCGGCCCCAGACGTGCGCGTTCAGGGGCGGCTGCATGTATCCGACGATCTGCCGGTGCGAGCGGTGACCGCTGGGCGGCGCGAGGCCGTGAAGGCCTTGACCGACGAGCAGGAGCACGCGGTCGTCCGCAGGGCCGAGTCGCTGCTGCTGTCGGCGGCGGCCGGAAGCGGGAAGACCTCGGTGCTCGTGGAGCGCTTCGTCAGAGCGGTCCGCCACGATGGCATCGCGCCGGCGAGGATCCTCGCGATCACCTTCACCGAGCGCGCCGCGGGCGAGCTGCGGGCCCGCGTCCGGGCGCGCCTGCTGGAGCTCGGCGATCGCGAGGCGGCGCGCGACACCGAGGCCGCATTGGTGGGCACCTTCCACGGCTTTTGCGCGCGTTTCCTGCGTGCCCATGCGCTGGCGGCGGGACTCGACCCCGGGTTCGCGATCATCGACGAGGGCCTCGCGGGACGCCTGCGCGAGCTGGCGTTCAGGTCGGCGCTGCGGGACTTCCTCGTCGGTGAGCGGACCGCGGCGGTGGACCTCCTCGCCGCCTACGGCGTCGACCGCGTCCGCGCGATGATCGAGCAGGTGTACAGGGAGCTGCGCAGCCGGGGGCAGCGCCTGCCGCGACTGCCGGTGGCGAGAGATGACGGCCGGCGCGAGACGCTCGACGCCGATGCCGCGAGGGCGTGCGCGCTGCTGGACGAGCTGCTGAAGGGATTCGGCCTCTCCTACGAATCGCTCAAGCGCGGGCGCGGGGCTGCGGACTTCGACGATCTGGAGCTGCTCACGCAGGAGCTGCTCGCCGAGCGCGAGGGCGTGCGGGCCGCCTGGTCCGATCGCTTCGAGCTGCTGATGGTCGATGAGTTCCAGGACACCAACCCGCGCCAGCTCGGCATCCTGGCGGCTCTTGACCGCGGGAACCTGTTCACGGTGGGCGACGAGCTCCAGTCGATCTACGGGTTCAGGCACGCCGACGTGAGCCTGTTCCGGACGCGGCGGGCCGAGCTGGAGGAGCTGGGCGGGAGCCTGCGCCTGACACGGAACTTCCGCAGTCGCGAGCCGCTGCTCGAGGTGGTCAACGCCGTGTTCGCCGAGCGCTTCTCCGGATACACGCCGCTGCTGGCCGGCAGGATCGACGCGCGGCCCGCAGCGCGCGAGCAGGGGCTCCTGTTCGGGAGAGGTTCGACGGAGGGGGCCGAGCCGGAGGTGGAGCTGCTGCTGACGAGCACCCGCGGCTGGGAGCAGCGGGAGGATCTCGCCGGGCCGATCGCCGCCGGACTGCCCCACGCCCAGCTCTGGCGCCAGGCGGAGGCCCGGATGCTGGCCCAGCGGGTGGCCGAGCTGGTGGAGGGGGGACAGGCGCAGGCGGGGGACGTGGTCGTGCTGTTGCGCGCCGCCGGAGACCTCGAGGTGTTCGAGCGCGCGCTCGAGCTTCGTGGCCTGCGCACGCTTGCGGCCGTCGGCGCCTTCTGGGGGCACCAGCAGATCGGCGATCTGATCTCCTACCTGCGAGCGCTCGCGAATCCGCTGGACGAGCAGGCGCTGTACGCGGTGCTGGCCTCGCCGTTGGCGGGCTGTTCGCGAGATTGCCTGGCTCTGCTCGCAGACGCGGCCCGCGCAGGCCACCGGGGGGTATGGGAGACGGCGCTGGCCGCGGTCGGCGAGGGCCGGGGCGAGGGCGAGGGCGAGGTGGCGGGCGGGCTCGTGACCCGGCTCACGGCCGCCGATCACGATGCGCTGGCGTCCTTCTGCGCGCGGCTGAAGAGTGAGCGCGGCACGGCGTCACGGCGAACGATCTCCGAGCTCATCGAGCGGGCCGTCGAGGCGGGCGGCTACCGCGAGCACGTGCTCGGGCTCGATTGGGGCGAGCGACGGCTTGCCAACGTCCACAAGCTGCTCCGCCTCGCACGCCGGTTCGAAGCGAGCGAAGGACGCGACCTGCGGGCGTTCCTCGACCACGTCGAGTACCTCAAGGACGCGGTCAAGGTGGAGCCCGACGCGCCGGTGGAAGGGGTGGAGCCCGACGCCGTGCGGCTGATGACCATCCATGCGGCCAAGGGCCTGGAGTTCCCGGTCGTGTGCGTGGCCGACCTCGGACGCCAGCCCAACACGCAGACCCCCGATCTGCTTGTGGACGGAGACCGCGTCGGCCTGCGGCTGGTGCGCCTCGATGGCGCCGGGTCGAGCCCGGCGCTGGATTATGAGCAGCTCTGCCTGGAGCGCCGCGGACGGGAAGCGCAGGAGGAGGACAGGATCCTGTACGTGGCCATGACCCGGGCGCGCGAGCGCCTGCTGCTGAGCGGCGCGGTCGACTTCGAGCGTTGGCCCGGATCGCGCCAGGCTGCGACGGCGATCTCCTGGCTCGGGCCGGCGCTGGCCGCGGAGCTCCCCGCTCTGGCCAAGGCCCAAGACGCGGTCCTGCACGACCTTCCGATCGGCGCCCGGGGATCGGCGAGCGTGCGCTGCCGGCTGAACGCCCCGGCCACCGTGGGTGCCGTCCTGCGCCTCGAGAGCCTCGCAAGCGTCGAGCAGGCGCCCGGCGGCGAAGCCGTTGCTCGCGCCGAGGCGGTTCCTCCCGCCGTGGCGGTGGCGGGCCAACACGAACAACCGCGGACGCCTGCGTGCGAGGTGCCCGCGGCGACCACGTTGAGCTACACGTCGCTGAGCGAGCTGGAGCGCTGCGGCTACCGCTACTACCTGGAACGCGTTCTCGGCCTGGCAGAGGATCGCTCCGCGGCACGGGCGGATCCCGAGCACGGTGGCCTTCAGGCGCGCGCCCGGGGAACCCTGGTCCACCGGCTGATGGAGACGCTCGACTTCGCCCGGCCGCGCGCGATCTCGCCCGAGGACGTGGCGGGCTGCGCGCGTGAGCTGGGGATGCGGGTGGGAGAGCGCGAATGCGACGAGATCGCTCGACTGATCGTGGCGGCGAGCGAGGCGGCGCCAGCTGCTCGCGTGGCGGCTGCGGCGTCAGTGCGCCGCGAGCACCCGTTTGCGTTCTCGCTTGGGACCCAGGCGCCGCTGATCACGGGTGTGATCGACCTGCTGGCGAGCGAGCGTGGCGGCGGCTGCCTCGTGCTTGACTACAAGAGCGACCGGGTCGGTCCGGCGGTCGCGCTGGAGGCGCTGGTGGAACGCGACTACGCCGTCCAGCGCCTGCTGTACGCGCTGGCGGTGCTGCGCGGGGGAGCCGCCGAGGTCGAGATCGTCCACTGGTTCCTGGAGCGCCCCCGCGAGTGGGTGGGCGTCCGCTACACGGCGCTCGACCGCGGGGAGCTCGAAGAGCGCCTTGCGTGGCACATAGCCCGCGCGCGCGAGCGGGCGTTCAGTGTCAGCACCCAGCCCCATCGCGGCCTGTGCCTCACCTGCCCGGGGCGAACGGGTCTGTGCTCGTGGAGCGAGAGCGAGACGCTGCGCGAGGACCCGGGGCCCGAGCATGCGCGCGACGGTCCGCTCCCCGAACACCGCTGAGTCCGCTTCCGGGCCGGTTTTGGCGAGCGAAGAATTAGCGCAGGCGGCTGGTTTGCGCCGCCCGTGCGCTGATACGATTTTGGCTCCGCCTCAGGTGCCCGCATGCCTGCGCCACGGTGGGTATGCCCGCAAAGTGGACTGCCCATCCGCTGTGCGGGATGCACCGCCCTACGGGAGCACTTGCATGAACTCGCACATCAAGCAGCCGCCAAAGGCCGTCGGACTCTACGACCCCCGCTTCGAGCACGACGCGTGCGGCGTGGGCATGGTCGCGCGCCTGGACAACAGGCCCACCCATGAGGTGATCACGCGGGCGATCACGGCGCTCGGGAACCTCGAGCACCGCGGCGCCACCGGCGCCGACCCGTGTACGGGCGACGGAGCGGGGATCCTCATGCAGATGCCCGACGAGCTGCTGCGCGCGGTCGTCGGCTTCGAGCTGCCGCCGCTCGGCTCCTACGGCGTGCTGATGTGCTTCCTGGCGACGGAGCCGGCCGCGCGGCAGAGGCACGAAGCACTGCTGGAGCGAATCGTGCGCGCGGAGGGCCAGCGGCTGCTGGGGTGGCGCGACGTGCCGGTCGACGAGGCGCACACGGGGGAGGTCGCGGCCGCCTGCCGGCCGGTGATCCGCCAGCTGTTCGTGGGGGCCGGCCCAGATTTCCATAACGACCGGGACGCGTTCGAGCGCAAGCTGTACGTGATCCGCCGGATCAGCGATCTGACCGTGCAGGAGCCGGGCCTGTACGTCGTGTCGAGCTCCTCGCGGACGATCAACTACAAGGGCATGCTGATCAGCTATCAGCTGGCGCAGTTCTACGCCGACCTGCGCGACGAGCGCACCAAGAGCGCGCTCGCGCTCGTGCACTCGCGCTTCTCGACCAACACGTTCCCCAGCTGGGAGCTCGCCCACCCCTACCGGGTGATCTGCCACAACGGCGAGATCAACACGGTGATGGGCAACGTCAACTGGATGCGCGCGCGCGAGAGCGAGCTGCGCAGCGAGCTGTTCGGGGAGGACCTCCAGAAGATCCTGCCGGTCGTCACCCCCGGCAACTCCGACTCGGCGACGTTCGACAACGTGCTCGAGCTGCTGATGCTCGCCGGCCGCTCGCTGCCGCACGCGGCGATGATGATGATCCCCGAGGCGTACCGCGACCGCGAGGACCTGCCGGAGTACCTGAAGGGCTTCTACGCGTTCCACTCATGTCTGATGGAGCCCTGGGACGGGCCGGCGTCGGTTGCGTTCACCGACGGTCGCGTCGTCGGCGCGACGCTCGACCGCAACGGGCTGCGGCCGGGCCGCTGGGTGGAGACGACCGACGGGCACGTGGTGCTCGGCTCGGAGTCCGGCCTGCTCGACATCCCCCCCGAGCAGGTGCGTCGCCTCGGGCGCCTGCAGCCGGGCAAGCTGTTCCTGGTCGACCTCGAGCGGGGACGGATCGTCGAGGACGAGGAGGTCAAGCGCGAGGTCGCCGGCCGCCGGCCCTACGGCGAGTGGTTCGCGCGCAACGCCGTCCCGTTCGCCGACCTGCCCCCCTCCGAGCAGGTCACGCTGTCCAACCAGCCCCTGCACCTGCGCCAGCGCGCGTTCGGCTACTCCCAGGAGGACCTGCGGGTGCTGCTGACGCCGATGGCCATCGACGGCGCCGAGCCGGTCGGGTCGATGGGCAACGACCTCTCGCTGGCGGTGCTCTCCGACCAGGCGCCGCCGCTGTTCTCCTACTTCAAGCAGCTGTTCGCGCAGGTCACCAACCCGCCGATCGACCCGATCCGCGAGGAGATCGTGATGAGCCTGGCCACGAGCCTGGGCAACGAGCGCAACCTGTTCGACGAGACGCCCGAGCACGCCCACAAGCTCCTGCTCGACCAGCCGATCCTGCTCAACCGCGAGCTGGAGACCCTCCGGCACGTATCCCACGACGTGTACGCGGCGCGCACGATCGACACGACCTGGCCGATCGCCGAGGGGCCTGGCGGGATGAGCGAGGCGATCGAGCGCATCTGCCGCCAGGCGCGCGAGGCGATCGCCGAACGGGTCAACATCATCATCCTCTCCGACCGTCAGCTCGGCCCGCGCCGCGCCCCGATCCCGTCGCTGCTCGCGGTCGCCGCAGTCCACCACCACCTGGTGCTCGAGCGCACGCGCCTGCGCGCCGGGATCATCGTCGAGTCGGGAGAGCCGCGCGAGGTGCACCACTTCGCGACTCTGATCGGCTACGGCGCGAGTGCGATCAACCCCTACCTGCTGCTGGAGACGCTCGACAGCATGGTCGCCGAAGGACGAGTCGTCCGCACCGGGGAGAATGGAAGCCCGCCCGCCCAGCCGGTCGTGCTGAGCGCGGAGGAGGCGGCCCAGAACCTCGTCAAGGCGATCGGCAAAGGGCTGCTCAAGACGATCTCCAAGATGGGCATCTCGACGATCCAGTCCTACCGCGGCGCGCAGATCTTCGAGGCGGTGGGCCTGGAGAAGGAGCTGATCGACAGGCACTTCACCTACACCGCCTCGCGCATCGGCGGGGTCGGCGTGGACGTGCTGGCGGCCGAGGCGCTCGAGCGTCACGCGCGCGCGTATCCGGCCCCACACGACCAGCTGCTGCCCGTCGGCGGCGTGTACGCGTGGCGGCGCGACGGCGAGCACCACATGTGGAACCCCGAGACGATCGCGCTGGTCCAGCACGCGGTGCGCGCGGCCAACGGCGACGTGGGCGCCGCCCTGCAGGGCGACAGAGAGGCGTACGAGGCGGTGCGCGAGAGCCCGGCGTTCGAGAAGTACCGCGAGTACGCGCGCATGGTCAACGAGGACGCCGCCCGCAGGGCGACGCTGCGCGGCCTGCTGCAGATCGGCCGCGGCGAGGGCGAGTCCGAGGGCGAGTCTGTACCTCTGGAGGAGGTTGAGCCGGCGAGCGAGATCGTCAAGCGCTTCTGCACCGGAGCGATGAGCCTCGGGTCGATCTCGCGCGAGGCGCACGAGACGCTCGCGATCGCCATGAACCGCCTCGGCGGGCGCTCGAACACGGGCGAGGGCGGGGAGGACCCCTCGCGCTTCACCCCCGACAAGAACGGCGACCGGCGCCGCTCGGCGATCAAGCAGGTGGCCTCCGGTCGCTTCGGCGTCACGATCCACTACCTGGTCAACGCCGACGAGCTGCAGATCAAGATGGCCCAGGGCGCCAAGCCGGGCGAGGGCGGCCAGCTGCCGGGACACAAGGTCGACGCCTACATCGGCTCGATCCGCCACACGACGCCCGGCGTCGGCCTGATCTCGCCGCCCCCGCATCACGACATCTACTCGATCGAGGACCTCAAGCAGCTGATCTACGACCTGCGCTGCTCCAACCCGCGGGCGCAGGTGTCGGTCAAGCTCGTGTCCGAGGTGGGCGTCGGCACGGTCGCGGCGGGCGTGTCCAAGGCGAACGCCGACCGCGTGCTGATCGCCGGCCATGACGGCGGCACGGGCGCCTCGCCGCTGTCCTCGATCCAGGCCGCCGGCGTGCCCTGGGAGATCGGTCTGGCCGAGACCCAGCAGACGCTGCTGCTCAACGACCTGCGCTCGCGCATCGTCGTGCAGACCGACGGGCAGCTGAAGACCGGCCGCGACGTGGTGATCGCCGCGATGCTGGGCGCCGACGAGATGGGCTTCTCGACCGCGCCGCTGATCGCCACGGGCTGCATCATGATGCGCGCCTGCCACCTGAACACCTGCCCCGTGGGGATCGCCACCCAGGACCCGGAGCTGCGCAGGCGCTTCAAGGGCACGCCCGAGCACGTGGTCAACTTCTTCTTCTTCGTGGCCGAGGAGGTGCGCGAGATCCTCGCCTCGCTGGGCCTGCGCTCGCTGGACGAAGCGGTCGGCAGGGTCGACCTGCTCGGCGTGAGCGGGGCGATCGAGCACTGGAAGGCGCGCGGCGTGGACCTCACCCACATTCTCACCCACATCGAGCTGCCCGACGGCGCCCCGCGCCGGCGCGTGGAACCTCCCCCGGAGGTCCTCGAGGACGCGCTCGACTGGCGGCTCGTGGAGCTGGCCGAGCCTGCGCTGCAGTGCGGCGAGCGCGTTGCGGCGGAGCTTCCGATCCGCAACCGCAACCGCTGTGTCGGCGGCATCCTCTCGAGCAACATCGCCCAGCGCCACGGCGCGGAGGGCCTGCCCGAGGACTCGATCGTCGTCGACTTCGAGGGCTCGGCCGGACAGAGCTTCGCCGGTTGGCTGGCGCCCGGTGTGACGTTCACGCTGCGCGGCGACGCGCAGGACTATGCCGGCAAGGGGCTCTCCGGCGGGGTCTTCGCGATCCGCCCGCGCGATGGCATGGGCGAGCACTTCAAGGCGGAGGAGAACGTCGTCGTCGGCAACACCGTCCTGTACGGCGCGACCGCCGGCAGGGCGTTCTTCCGCGGACTGGCGGGCGAGCGCTTCGCCGTGCGCAACTCGGGCGCGTGGGCGGTCGTCGAGGGCGTCGGCGACCACGGCTGCGAGTACATGACCGGCGGACGCGTGGTCGTGCTCGGGCCCACGGGACGCAACTTCGCGGCGGGCATGAGCGGCGGCGTGGCGTACGTGCTCGACGAGGACGGAGCGTTCCCCAAGCGCTGCAACATGGGCATGGTCGGCTTCGAGGAGCTGTCGGAGGCCGACGCGATCGAGCTGCGGGCGATGGTCGAGGAGCACCTGCGGCGCACCGACTCGCCGGTCGCGGCCCGCGTACTGGAGGAGTGGAGCGAACTGCTGAGAGCGGGCGCGTTCGTGAAGGTCATGCCCCACGACTACAAGCGCGTGTTGCGCGAGCTGGCCGAGGAGGAGGCCCTGGCGGCGAGCGCCGCCGGCAACGGCCGTCCGGCTGCGCCCCGACCGCTGGACGCGGTGGGCGAGACGGGCGCCTGATGGGCAAGCTGGGAGGCTTTCTGCAGATCGAGCGCCACGGCATCCCCCAGCGGGATCCGATCGAGCGCGCGCACGACTTCCGCGAGTTCCTGCTCGCCCGGCCGGTGGAGGAGCTGCGCGAGCAGGGCGCCCGCTGCATGGACTGCGGCGTGCCGTTCTGCCACAACGGCTGCCCGCTGGGGAACCTCATTCCCGACTGGAACGACCTCGTCTACCGCGACCGCTTCGAGGACGCGATCGCCCAACTGCACGCCACCAACAACTTCCCCGAGTTCACCGGCCGCCTGTGCCCGGCTCCGTGCGAGGCGGCGTGCGTGCTGGAGATCCGCGAGGGCGACGCGGTGACGATCAAACAGATCGAGAACGCGATCGTCAACCGCGCGTGGCAGGAGGGTTGGGTGACCCCGCAGCCCCCGCGCCGCGAGCGCGAAACGGGCCAGGCGGTGGCGGTCGTGGGCTCCGGACCGGCGGGCATGGCCGCGGCGCAGCAGCTGCGCCGGGCCGGTCACCGCGTGACGCTGTTCGAGCGGGACGAGGCAGTCGGCGGGCTGGTGCGCTTCGGCGTGCCCGACTTCAAGATCGAGAAGACGGTCGTGCAGAGGCGCGTCGAGCAGCTGATCGCCGAGGGCGTGGAGATCCGCTGCGGCGTGGATGTCGGCGGCGACGTGAGCGTTCAGGAGCTGCGCGGCGGCTTCGACGCGATCGTGCTGGCGACCGGCTCGCGCGTGCCGCGCGACCTGCCCGTCCCGGGCAGGCAGCTCGACGGCGTGCACTTTGCGATGGATTACCTCTACCAGCGAAACCGCTGGGTGGCGCGGGAGTTCGGCCCCGAGCCGACCGTCGCCCAGCCGCCGATCGAGCAGAAGATCACGGCCGCCGGCAAGGACGTGGTGGTGATCGGCGGCGGTGACACCGGCGCGGACTGCGTCGGCAACGCGCTGCGCGAGGGCGCCCGCTCGATCGTCCAGCTCGAGCTGCTGTCCGAGCCGCCGCCGCACCGGCCCGACGATCGCACCCCGTGGCCGCAGTGGCCGCTGAAGTACCGCCTCAGCTACGCCATGCAGGAGGCGAAGAGGCTGGGGGTGGGCGAGCAGGACTACTCGGTCGACGACGAGCAGATTCGCCGACGACGGCGCCGGGGCGGTGGCCGCCCTGCGCATCGCGAACGCCCGGCCGGAGCCGCCGTTCGAGCCGATCCCGGACACCGAGCGCGAGCTGCCCGCGCAGCTGGTGCTGCTGGCGATGGGCTTCCTGGGACCCGAACAGGAGCTGCTCGACCAGCTCGGCGTGGCGAAGGACGGGCGCGGCAACGTCAAGTCGATCGAGCCGTACACGACCTCCGTTGACGGCGTGTTCGCCGCCGGCGACGCCCGCCGCGGCCAGTCGCTGATCGTGTGGGCGATCAACGAGGGTCGCCAGTGCGCGCGCATGGTCGACCGCTATCTGGCGGCGCGGCGTGACGGGGCCGGCGGCACCGACGCGTTTGCTCCCGAAGACGCGGGCCTGGCCGGCCACGCCGACGCCGACGAGGGCCCGGAGGGTCCGCCGCAGCACGTCGGCCCCGGCATCGGCGCGCCGGACGGCTAGGCTCCAGCTCGATGAACGAGATGTCTACGAACGGGCATCAGGCCACCGTCGCGCCGTCGCGCGCAGAGCTGCCGAAGGTGTGCGTGATCGGCGCGGGCTCCTCGGGGATCGCCGTGGTCAAGGCGCTGCACGAGCGGGGCATCCCGTTCGACTGCTTCGAGAAGTCCGACCGGGTGGGCGGCAACTGGGTGTTCGAAAACAGGAACGGGATGTCGGCCGCCTATCGCGACCTGTTCATCAACACCTCGCGCCCGCGCATGGAGTACTCGGACTTCCCGATGCCCGAGTCCTATCCGGACTTCCCCCATCACACGCAGATCGCGGCGTACTTCGACGCGTACGTCGACCACTTCGGCCTGCGCGAGCGGATCACCTTCGAGACCGGCGTCGAGCACGCCTCCCGGGGCCGGGACGGCGTCTGGACGGTCGAGCTCGATACGGGCGAGACCCGCTCCTACGACGCGCTGATCGTCGCCAACGGCCACCACTGGAACCCACGCTGGCCCGAACCGCCATTCCCCGGGGCGGATACCTTCCCGGGCCGCCAGCTGCACGCGCACTCCTACCTGGAGAACTCGATCTTCGCGGACAAGCGGGTCGTGGTCCTGGGAATGGGCAACTCGGCCATGGACATCGCGGTGGAGTCCTCGTATGTCGCCGAGCACACCTACCTGGCGGCGCGTCAGGGTGTGTGGATCGTCCCCAAGTACATCTTCGGGAAACCGGTCGACCAGATGCGCAACGACCCGCGCGTTCCCTTCAAGATCCGCCAGCGGATGGTCCAGCAGCTGATCAGCAGCTACGCCGGGCCGCCGGAGCGCTACGGCCTGCCGAAGCCCAACCACCGCTTCGGCGAGGCTCACCCCACGGTCTCCGGGCGCATCCTCGATCGCATCCAGCACGGCACGATCACGCCCAAGCCCAACATCGCCTCCTTCGAGGGCTCCCAGGTGCGCTTCGCCGACGCCAGCACGGTCGAGGCGGACGTGGTCGTGTACTGCACCGGCTACAAGATCACCTTCCCGTTCTTCGACGAGGATTTCATCTCCGCGCCGGACAACCACATCGAGCTGTTCCGCAGGGTGTTCCACCCGGAGGTCCCGAACGTGTTCTTCATCGGCCTGCTGCAGCCGCTCGGAGCGATCATGCCGCTGGCCGAGGCGCAGGGCGCGTGGGTCGGCGACTACCTGCTGGGCGACTACGCGCTCCCTGCGCCGGTCGAGATGCGCGCCGACATCGCGGCCGACCAGGCGGCCATGCGCGCGCGCTACGTGGCCTCCAAGCGCCACACGATCCAGGTCGACTACGACGACTACCTCCGCGCACTTGCCAAGGAGCGCCGCGCGGGCGGCGCACGGGCGCGCGCGAACGGGTATATCCCACCGGCGCCATGCCGACCTTCTGCCGCCACAACCGCTTCCTAGAGCGCTGCCCGATCTGCAGCAAGACGCTGCCCGGCCGCTCTCCGAGCGCCGCCTCCTCGCCGCGCGCCAAGGGCTCCGCGCGCGCCGGCGCGACCGGCGATGGCGGGCGGCGCCGGCGCGCGCGCGGCGAGGACGTGCGCATCCACCGCGAGGGGCGCGCCGAGGACGACGGCTACCGCTCGGCGCTGGTGCCCGGCCTGCGGGCCTCCGCCGACGCGGGCCGGCTGGCGCAGGAGATCGCCTTCTCGAGCGGGCGCCTGCTCGCGCTCGCGGCGCAGCCACCCGGCCTCTTTGCGGAGGCGCGCGCGCTGGCCGGCGAGGACCTCGAGCGCGCGACCTGGACGTGCTTCCTGATCGTCTACCTCTGCCCGCTGCAGGGCGAGGATCCCTTCGCCGGCATCCGCCTGGCCCTGGCGGGCGCCCCGGGGGAGCTGCCCGATCTGGACGGCATCCCGCTCGGCCCGCGCACCTGCCACGATCCCGCGCGCGGTGCGGACACGCTGATCGCCTACCGCCAATGGGTGGAGCGCGGCGGGCGCCCGAGCGTCTCGGCGCAGTCGGCGCCGGTGGCCGGCTCGCAGGCGGTGGCGTTCACCGGCGATCCCGCGTGGAGCCCGCAACGGCGCTTCGAGCGGGTGTTCGAGCGGCTCGCGCTTCCCGGCTTCGCTCGCATGGGGCGCTACGACCTGCTGGTCACGCTCGGACGCCTGGGCCTGTACGAGCTGCGTCCGGACTCGCTGCACGTTGCCGGCGCGCGCGGGCTCTCCGCGGAGGACCCCACCACGCTGGCCGCCAAGCGCCTGTTCGGCATCGGCGATCCGCTGCTCCTGGAGCGCCGCGCGGCGGCGCTCGCGGAGGCCGTCGCGGTGCCGGTCGAGACGCTCGACCTCGCGCTCGCCAACTGGCTCTCGCCGCTGCGGGCGACGCTGGGATTCCCGCCCAGACCCGCGACGACGCCGCGTTCGAGCGGGCCGGCGATGCGCTGGGCCTGAGCGGGCGGCGGGCCGGGCCGAGCACTCGCCGGCTCGCGGCCGGGCGCGGTGGTGGCGGTCGCGAAAAATGCCGTCCACACGGCCGCCTACAGTGCGCTGCAGTCAGTTGTTCCCAATCCCCGGGAGTCGCGATGCCACTCTGCTTCATCGAGCCTCAGGATGCGATCCGCGTCATCGCCGAGTCCGTCGGGCGCGAGGCGCGCCGCCAGCTGGTGGGCGAGGTCGTGCGCGCGTGGGTCGACGACATCCCCGACCAGGAACTGTCGGTCCACTACGCGAAGGCGATCGCGGACCTCGACGAGGACGACCTGCACCTGCTCGCCGCATGGCACGCCTCGCTGGAGGTCGGCCAGCCGATCCCGAACACGGAGTTCCTCGTCGGCGTGTTCCCGAGCCTCGGCGAGAACCGGCGCGAGGCGCTGAAGATCGCGGCGGGCTTCCGCGGCGAGGAGGCCTTCCAGGCGGGCGTCGCCGAGGACCAGGCGCTGGACACGGTGCTCCCGCGCCTGTCCAGCGAGCGGGCGATCGAGCTCGCCAACGAGTGCATACAGCTGTACATGTGGGACCGCCTCGGCTGCGACAACTAGCAGGCCGTGAGCCGGCGCGATGCTGCGTCCTCGGCGGCTCGCGTGCCATAGCACGCCACGCCGCCTGCGTCCTTGCCTCGCTTGGCCTACGACTCCGCTAGCGGCGGTCTGGATCTGACGTGGGCGAGTGCGATCATTGCGCCGGCTAGACTGGCTTCATGTCCGAGCGAGCCGCGATGCCCACCGAGGATGACGTGATGGACGCGCTGTCGAACGTGATCGACCCGGAGCTCGGGCTGGACTTCGTCGAGCTGGGCCTGATCTACGGCGTGGAGGTCGCCGAGGGCAACGTGCGCGTGACGTTCACGCTGACCACGCCCGGCTGTCCGATCGGCCCGCAGGTCAACGAACAGATCGAAGAGTTCGTCGGCGAAGTCGACGGCGTCAGGACGGTCGAGTCGGAGATGGTGTTCACGCCGCCATGGTCGCCGGAGATGATGAGCGAGGACGCGAAGTTCGCGCTCGGCTACTGAGCCGGCGCGGGTGCGGCTAGACGGGCGCCGCGGCGGACTCGCGCGCGAGCGCGACCAGCGTGGCGAGTTCGGCGGCGATGCTCTCGCCGATCGAGTCGATGTCCGGCAGCGCGTCGAAGTCGCCGAGCAGGCCGAAGTTCATCTGGCCGTTGTAGGACATGATGGCGATGGCCAGCGCGTGGTTTTCGGGCAGGAACGCCACGGGGATCGCCTGGAGCATCTCGCGCCCGAGCACGTACAGCGGGAACTGCGGGCCGGGAACGTTGGTGACGATCAGGTTGAACAGGCGCGTGGAGAAGTTCAGGCGCGACGCCTGCGCGAGGATCGTCGGCGGCGCGAAGTTCTGGGCGCCGGCGATCACCTCGGCGCCGAGCGCCTGCTTGGACTCCTTCAGGCCGTCCATCGCGCTCGAGACGAAGCGCAGTCGGTTGAGCGGGTCGCTGATGTAGATGGGCAGCGGTCCGCGCATCACGACGATGCGGTTGCCGCCGCGGTCGTGCTCGCCCTCGGTCCTGACGGACACCGGCACGAGCGCGCGCAGCTCGACGCCCTCGGTGCGTCGTCCGCGGGAGATCAGGAAGGAGCGCAGCGCGCCGGCGACCACCGCGAGAACGACGTCGTTGACGGTTCCGCCGAAAGCGTTCTTGACGGTCTTGAAGTCGTCGAGCTGGCTGGTCACCCCGACGAACCGCCGGTGTGGTCCGATGGGCACGTTCAGCGGCGTCTCCGGGGCGGGGTTCAGGCCGGCCCAGACGATCTCGCCGACGCCCTCAGCCGCCTCGCGGGCGCGCGCCAGCGCGCGGTCGGGGTGTGCGAGCGCGTCGAGCGCGCCCTCCGCCAGCGCGCCCCCGGCGCGCACCGCTCCCAGCAGGCCGGCGGCGAGCAGCTGCGCGGTGCCCGGTTCGGGGTGGGGCTGCCAGGCGCGTCCCGAGTACGGGATCTGGGGCGGATCGGGAGACAGGTCGAACAGCACCGTCGCCAGATCCACGCCGGCGATGCCGTCGATCAGGGAGTGATGGGTCTTTGTGATCAGCGCGAAGCGGTCATCTTCCAGGCCCTCGATCAGCCACATCTCCCACAGCGGCTTGGAGCGGTCGAGCTGCTGGGAGAAGATCCGCGCGGTCAGGTCCTGCAGCTGCTCCCATTGCCCCGGGGCGGGCAGGGCCGTGTGGCGGACGTGGTAGTCGAGGTTGAAGCTCGGATCGTCGATCCACACCGGGCGTCCGCTGTCGATGGCGGTGTGGGCGAGCTTGTGGCGATAGCGGGGAACCAGGTGCAGCCGCCGCCGGATCTGTTCGAGGAACTCCTCCATGCTCGGCGGCGGGCCCTCGACGATCGTGAGCCCGCCGATGTGCATGTGCGAGACGGCGCTCTCCTGGTGCAGGAACGAGGCGTCCACCGGAGTCAGCCTGTCGAGGTGACGTTGGCTCATGGGGCTTAGCGTAGCGGGGCGCACCCTACAATGGAGCCCGTGCCCAACACGGTCGAGAAGTTGCTGCTCGCGGCCCCGCGCGGCTATTGCGCGGGCGTCGATCGCGCGGTGCAGACGGTGCAGCGCGCGCTCGCGATCCACGGGGCGCCGGTGTACGTGCGCAAGGAGATCGTGCACAACAAGCACGTCGTCGCCCAGCTGCGCGAGCGCGGGGCGATCTTCGTCGACGAGCAGACCGAGGTGCCGGAGGGCGCGGTATGCGTGTTCTCCGCGCACGGCGTCGCCCCCAGCGTGCGCTCGGGCGCCCTGGAGCGGGGCCTGCGCACGATCGATGCCACGTGCCCGCTCGTGACGAAGGTCCATCGCGAGGCGGTCCGCTTCGCTCAGGAGGGCTACACGATCGTGCTCGTCGGTCACGACGGGCACGAGGAGGTGGAAGGGACGATGGGCGAGGCGCCGGATCAGATCGTGCTCGTCCAGAGCGAGCAGGACGTCGAGGAGCTGGAGGTCGGGGACCCCGAGCGGATCGCCTACATCACCCAGACCACGCTGGCGGTCGACGAAACGAGCGCGATCCTGGAGCGCCTGCGCGAGCGGTTTCCGAGCATCGTCGGCCCCCGCACCGATGACATCTGCTACGCGACCACCAACCGCCAGGCCGCCGTCAAGCAGATGGCCGTGGGCTGCGATCTGATGCTGGTGATCGGCTCGCGCAACTCCTCCAACTCGGTGCGCCTGGTCGAGGTCGCTCGCGATTGCGGCACAGAAGCCCACCTGATCGACTCCGCGCGCGAGGTCCGGGAGGAGTGGCTGGCGGGCAGGCGCGTGGTGGGCATCTCCTCGGGGGCGAGCGCACCCGAGGAGCTCGTGGTCGAGCTGGTCGACTTCTTCCGTGCTCGTGGCGTGCGGGACATCTCCGAGTTCGACGTGGTCCGCGAGGACGTCCGCTTCATGCTCCCCAAGCAGATACGCGAAGCCTGCGCACTCTAGTCGTCTCCGATCTGCACCTCGGCAGCGTCTCCGGCTCTGATCTGCTGCGCCGCGCCGAGCTGCGCGTCCCGCTGCTCGAGGCCGTCACGGACGTGGAACGCGTCGTGCTGCTCGGAGACGTGCTCGAGCTGCGCCACGGGCCGATGCGCGAGGCGATGGCGGCTGCGCGTCCGTTCTTCGAGGATCTTGGGCGCGCGTTGGCAGGCCGGGAGCTCGTGATCGTCGCCGGCAACCACGACCACGCCCTCGTCGAACCATGGCTGGCGCGCCGCGGCGAAGAGGATGAGGTGCCGGCGCTCGGCGTCGAGCAGCTGCTCGACGCCGCTCAGGCCTCGCCCGCGCTCGCGCGGATCGCGGACTGGGCATCGCCGGCCCGGCTGCGCGTGGCCTACCCCGGCCTGTGGGTGCGTCCGGACGTGTACGCCACCCACGGCCACTACCTGGACTGCCATCTGACGGTCCCGACGCTCGAGCGCCTGAGCGTGGGGGCGATGAGCCGGCTGCTGGGACGGCCGCCCAGCACGTTCGACTCCGTCGGCGACTACGAGGCGATGGGAGCGCCCGTGTTCGCGTGGCGGGACGCGGTGGCCAGAGACGCCCACACGGGGGCGGCGCTCAACGGCATGGCCACCGTCACCGCCTGGCATGCGCTCGGAGGCGGCGCCACGCGCCGTGGTCGTGGTCGTGGTCGTGTCCGTGGCCGCGGCGCGACCGTTCGCTGGCTGCGCAGCCGCGCGATCGCCGGCGCCTTCCCGCTTGCCGTCGCCGCGCTCAACCGCGCGGGGGTGGGCCCGCTGCGCGCGGAGATATCGGCGACCGAGCTGCGCAGTGCGGGACTGCGGGCGATGGGGGAGGTCGCGGCCCGCCTCGGCCTCGGCGAGGCGTACGTCGTCTTCGGCCACACCCACCGCGCCGGGCCGTTTCCCGGCGACCTCGAGGAGGAGTGGCGCGGGCGCGGGGGCGCCCGGCTGGTGAACGCCGGCAGCTGGACCTACGCCCGCATCTTCCTCACCGGCACACCGGGCAGGGGCCCGTACTGGCCGGGGGTGTGCGTGCTGGTCAAGGACGAAGGTCCGCCGGTGATCAGGGGCCTGCTGGCGGACCGCACGCACGCGCAGATCGCGTCGAGCTCGGTCCTGTAGCTCTCGGGCTCGCCTGGCCGTGGCGCGCACGCAGCCGCATCAGCGTGTCCCACGCGCTCTGTTTGCATGCGATACAAATGATCCCGTTTGTGTCGGCTTCCCCGGAAGCGACGAGACTCGACAGGGAGAGGGCGTCCAATGACCCACGCAGAGACACTGACCGAGCTTCGCTTCGAGCCCCCGGCCCCCGGGTCGTGGAAGCTCGATGCCGTTCACTTTCCACGCCCGGTGACGCGCTACTGGGCAGAGACTCACCCGGAGGCCTTCAAGCGCGGGGTCAGCGACTTCACCCGCTTCTACGGGATGCTGCTCGGCTCGTTCGACATGGAGTACGTCAACGGGTTCGCGTACAAAGCGCTGTCGCCGGTGGCGGAGGAGGAGATCCCCGCGCGCATCCAGCGTGCGCAGGAGCTCTTCGCGGGGAAGCTCTGGCGAGAGCAGCTGCGCGACTGGGACGAAACGATCAAGCCGGCCTCGATCAGGGCTCACCGCGAGCTGCAGTCGGTCGATCCCGACGAGCTCTCCGACGAGGACCTGGCCGCCTACCTGACCCGTTGCCGCGACCACCACGCGGCGATGATCTCCCAGCACATGCGCTTCTCGGCCGCGGCGGTGGTCCCCACGGGAGACTTCCTCGCGCACGTCGGCGACTGGACCGGCCTTCCGACGTCCGACCTGCTCGGCCTGCTGCGCGGCGCGGCGCCCGTGTCGGCGGGGGCATCGGCCGAGCTCGAGCGGCTCCTCGCCACGATCGCGCAGGATGCTCGAGCTCGGGAGCTGCTCGAGTCGGAGGACGAACCGGACCGCGTGCTCGAAGCCCTGCGCTCGCTCGAGGGTGACGCCGGTCCGGCGGTGAGCGCGTATCTCGACCTGGTCGGCTGGCGGCTGCTCGACGGCTTCGATATCTCCGGGCCGTGCGCGCTCGAGCTGCCCGACGTGCTGCTGCGGGCGATCCGCATCGCCGCCCTGGGCAGGGGTGACGAGACCTCGAACGTCGATGAGCTGATCGCCGGCGTCCGCGGCAAGGTCCCCGAGGAGCATCGGGCCGAGTTCGACGAGCTGCTCGGGGAGGCCCGGCTGACCTACCACATCCGCGACGAGCGTGGCGTCTTCAGCGACATCTGGGCCGCCGGGCTGATGCGACGGGCGGTGCTCGCGGGTGGGCGCCGGCTTGCCGCCAGGGGGCGGATTCGCGAGGCCGAGCATCTGATCGACGCGGGCGTCGACGAGATGTGCTCGATGCTGTCCGGGGCGAACGGACCCGCGGCGGACGAGCTTGCAGCGCGCGCCGAGTACCGCGCCTCGCACAGCGCCAAGGACGCCCCGCCGATCCTGGGCGACCCGCCGTCTGCACCACCGGACCCGTCCGGCCTGCCCCCCGCAGCGGCTCGAGTCATGCGCGCAATGGGCATCGCGATGGGCGAGATGTTCGCCAGCTCTGAGGCTGAGCACGAGGAGCACGTCCTGCACGGGTTGGCGGCAAGCCGGGGCATCTACGAGGGGCCGGCACGGTGCGTCTCCGGTCCCGCCGAGTTCAACCGGATCGTCCAGGGAGACGTCCTCGTGACCGAGTCGACGAGCGAGGCCTTCAACATCCTGCTGCCACTGCTCGGGGCGCTCGTGACCGACAGCGGCGGACTGCTCTCCCACTCGGCGATCGTCGCGCGAGAGTACGGCATTCCAGGCGTGGTCGGGACTCGCGAGGCGACCCGGCTGATCGCCGACGGCGCGCGCGTGCGCGTCGACGGAGACGGCGGCCAAGTGACGGTGCTTGCGTGAAGGATGTCATCCCGCTCGCGAAGGCGCAGGACAGCGCGATCTTCGGCTCCAAGGCGGTCGGGTTGGGGCAGGCGATGCGGGACGGGCTGCCCGTCCCGCCTGGCGTTGCCCTCTCCGGCCCCATCGTCGAGGCTGTTGCCGGCGGGGACGAGCGCGCGATCAACAAGGTCGCCAAGTCGGTCGCACCGCTGGGCGGTCCGCTCGCGGTCCGCTCGTCCGCCGTCGACGAGGACGGCGCGCAGGCGAGCTTCGCCGGGCAGCACCTGACGCTGCTCAACGTACCCTCGGCAGGGGAGCTGACCTCGGCGTTGAGCGAGATCTGGTGGTCGGCGAACTCCGACTCCGCGATCACCTACCGCCAGCGCGTCGGGCTCTTCACGCGGCCGAGCGTCGGCGTCGTCGTCCAGGTGCTCCTCGATCCCGACACCGCCGGGGTCATGTTCACGCAGAACCCGATCACCGGGGCGGACGAACAGGTGATCGAGGCGAGCTGGGGGCTCGGAGAGGCGGTCGTGGCGGGCCGCGTGATTCCCGATCACTACCGCGTCGACCGCTCAGGCGAGGTGCTCGAGCGCACGCCGGGGCGCAAGGGCATCGCGTTCCGCACCCTTTCGCAAGGCGGCACCGTCGAGGAGGAGGTTGCCCCCGAACTCGTCGAACGACTCTGCCTCGACGACGAGCAACTCGGGGACCTGACACGCCTGGCCGACCGCTGTGAGCGCGTGTATGGCCCTGCTCGGGACATCGAGTGGGCGATCGCCGACGGGACGCTCTACCTGTTGCAGTGCAGAGCGGTGACGCGGGCAGGGCCATGACCGGTGCGCCTGTCGAGGCCCTTCAGCGTGTGCCGCTGTTCGCCGAACTGAACAAGCGCGAGATCAAGCGGATCGCGAGCCTGTTCAAGGAGCGGCGCTTCTCCGCAGGCGAAACGGTCATTCAGCAGGGCTCGGGCGGGGCCGCCTTCTTCGTCATCGACTCCGGCGAGGCGACCGTCTTCGTCGACGGCAGGGAGCAAAGGGTCTTGAAGCCCGGCGATCATTTCGGCGAGCTGGCGCTGATCGACGAAGGCACGCGGACGGCGACGGTGACCGCCTCCACCGAACTCGTCTGCTCCGGCGTCACCTTCTGGGACTTCCGCCCGCTCGTCGAGGAGAACGGTGTGATCGGCTGGAAGCTGCTGCAGTCGCTGGTAAGGATCTATCGCGACGCTCAGCGGGAATGACGGCGCGCCGCTCGGTCAGGCGATCCCCGGCGTGAAGCACGTGGCCAGGCATCTGACGCCCGTCCCGATCTCCAGGTCGAGCACGCCCACCGTGTGGCGGTCGTGCTCCAGCAGCGGGTACGCGCCGGGGTGGGCGATCGTCAGCTCCCGGCGGCCCGCAGGCGCGCTGCCGTTCACCGTCACAGCTCCCGCACCGTCGAGCACCGCCCACACGCCGCCCGCCTCATACGGCCCCGAGTAGGGGCCCTCCTGGTCCTCGGTCTGCGCCACCAGCGTGGCGCCCGGGGCATCCTCCGGACGCAGCGGCGCGAGCGGCTCTCGCTGCACGTCGAGGAGCTCCTGGATGGCGAGCTCGGTCTCCGCGTACGCGCCCTCGCCGTAGTGGTAGTCGAACAGGCGCGCCCGCCCGTCGAACAGGTAGCGCGCTGGCCAGCCCTCGTTGCCGTAGTCCTCCCACACCTCCAGCTCGGTGTCGATCAGCACCGGATGGGCGATGCCCAAGCGCGCGACCGCATCCCTGACCACCTGCTCCCCGCGCGAGGCCTCGAAGCCGGGACAGTGCACGCCGATCACACGCAGGCCGGCCGGGCCGTAGCGCTCGTGCCAAGCCTCGACATACGGCAGCGTGCGCAGCGAGTTCGGCCGGCAGAAGTCCCAGAACTCGACGAGCATCGGCCGCCCGCGCTGGATGACGCTCGCCCCGCCCGCCGGCGCGTTCACCCACGGCAGCTTCGTCGGGAACAGCGGTGCGGCGATCGTGTCGATGGGCGCGCGCAATAGGGCGCGCCTAGCCGATCGAGCCGACCATCTCCAGCTGTATGAGGCGGTTGAGCTCGACCGCGTACTCCATCGGCAGCTCCTTGGTGACCGGCTCGATGAAGCCGTTGACGATCATCGCCGCGGCCTCGTCCTCGGTGAAGCCGCGCGAGCCCATGTAGAAGAGCTGGTCGTCGGAGATGCGCCCGACCGTCGCCTCGTGGGCGACCGTCACGTTCGGGTTCTGGATCTGGATGTCAGGCCAGGTGTCCGAGCGGGATTCGCCGTCCATCATCAGCCCATCGCACTGCACGCGCGCTTTGGAGCCGGCGGAGTGCTGGCCCATCTTGACCAGGCCGCGGTAGCCCATGATCCCGCCGTCCTTGGAGATCGACTTGGCGAGGATGTTCGAGGTGGTGTTCGGCGCCAGGTGCACGACCTTCGCGCCGGTGTCCTTGTGCACGCCCCTGCCGGCCACGCCCACGTTGAGGTGGTCGGCGCGCGCGCCCTCGCCCATCAGGAACGAGCCGGGGTAGAGCATCACGTACTTGGCGCCCATCGAGCCGCCGACCCACTCGACGGTGCCCTCGGCGTCCACGATCGCGCGCTTGGTGTTGAGGTTGTACACGTCCTTCGACCAGTTCTGGACGGTCGTGTAGCGCGCCTTGGCGCCCTCGTGCACGAAGATCTCCACGACCGCCGAGTGCATCGAGTTGACGCTGTAGGTCTGCGCGGTGCAGCCCTCGATGTAGTTCACCTCGGCGCCCTCGTCGGCGATGATCAGCGTGTGCTCGAAGGTGCCCTCGCCGGCGCCCTCCATGCGGAAGTAGGACTGCAGCGGCAGGTCGCACTTGACGCCCTTGGGGACGTAGCAGAAGGCTCCACCGGACCAGACCGCGCCGTGGAGCGCCGAGAACTTGTTGTCCTGCGCCGGCACGCACTTGGTCATGAAGTATCTCTGCACGAGCTCCGGGTACTCGGTGATGGCCGTGTCCATCGAGCAGAACAGGATGCCCTGCTTGGCGTACTCCTCCTTCAGTCCCTCGTACACGGGCTCCTGGCGCCACACGCCGACGACGCCAGCGAGATGCTCGCGCTCGGCCTGGGGGATGCCCAGGTCCTCGTAGGTCTGCTTCATCTCCGCGGGGACGTCGTCCCAGCTGTTGAAGCGCCCCGCCGTCGGGGGCGAGTACAGGACGAGGTCGTCGAGGTTCAGTCCGCTCAGGTCCGGTCCCCACGTGGGGACCGGCTTGCGCTGGAAGATCTCCAGCGACTTCAGCCGTTTCTCGGCCATCCAGTCGGGCTCGCCCTTGATCTTCGACAGCTCGGTCACGACCTCGCGCGAGATGCCCTGGCGGGCGCGCAGCTGGCCCTGCTCGTCCTCCACGATCGGGCTGGGCTTGGTGATCGTCGTGCGCTCAATCGTGGCCATGATGCTCCTCGCTGCCGGTCGGGTTGGCAATCCTGTGCTCTGGAGTAGGAATTGTATCGGGCCGGACGGCCTCACCAGAGCGTCGGCTCACGCCGGCCAGGCGTGATCGCCGGTGACCGCGCCGCGGACGACCTTCCGCACAGGGGGTTGTGCTCCGGCGCCTCCAGGTTGATTTCACGCAACTTCTTCGTCGGCAGCTTGTTAGAGAGGCATTCGTCCAGCGATCGACTGAGACACCTCAGGCGGGGGGGCAACAGATGCGAGTTCTGGTGAGAGGATTGAGCCTGCGGCGGCTGATCGCCGTGACTGCGATCGGTGGCGTGGGCGCTCTCAGCGTCCTGGCCGGCTCGAGTCTGGCCAACGTGAACGTCAGCAAGTCCGGCTGGGGATGGGGCAATCCGACTCCGCAAGGCAGAACGCTGACCGCGATCGCGTTCTCCGGCGGCGTCGGCTATGCGGTCGGCTTCGGCGGCACCGCGCTGTCCACGACCAACGCCGGGCAATCCTGGACCGGCCTGACGACCGGCACGAGCGTCAACCTCGAACGGGTGCAGGCGCTTGCGCCCGAAACGATCGTGGTGGGGGGCAGCGGCGGTTGCGTCACCCGCATCTCCGAAAACGGCGGGCAGATCTTCAAGCGGATCTTCAACGTCGCCGAATCCGGGTGCCCGGAACCGGTCGCCGCGTTCAGCTTCGTCTCCCCCAAGGTCGGCTTCCTTCTGCTCAAGAACGGGTCGGTGGAGCTGACCGGCGACGGCGGCGAAACGTTCTCCCGCAAGACAGGCATCCCCGGCACCGCCGCCTCCAGCGGCGGAGGCGGGATGGTCGGAACGGACATCCACTTCCTGACGGCGACCACCGGGATCGCCATCGTGAGCAATCCGAGCTCCGGCGCAAGCGCCGCGTACATGACGCCCGACGGAGGCGTCTCGTGGACTCCGCTGACGCTGCCCGCGGGCGCGCGGGTCACCTCGGTGCACTTCGTCGACGAAAAGAACGCCTACGCGATCGGCCCTGAAACGCTGCTGCGCAGCACCGACGGCGGGGAAAAATGGGAAGCGGAGCCGATCGCCGGGGGCAACTCGTTCAACTCGATCGACTGCTCGACCGCGACCAGCTGCCTGCTCACCGTCACCGGCGGCAACCAGCTGGTGGAGACCGCCAACGGCGGCGCCACCGATACGGTCAAGACGACATCGAGCTCGTTGATCTACAGCGCCGCCTACGCCAGCCCGAGCCAGATCGTCGCCGTGGGAGAGAGCGGGGCGACCGTTCTCTCGAGCGACGGCGGAGCCACCTTCACGCCCGCCAGCGCGGACATCGGCGGCCAGTACGGCAAGCTGCGCCTGGGACCAGGAGGGATGCTCCTCGCGCCGGGCGCCGACGGTGACATGGCGATCTCCACCAATGCCGGCCAGAGCTGGCAGGTGATCACCACGCAGACATCGCAGGAACTCGTCGACGTGGCGTTCGGCACGCCGAGCCTCGGTTACGCGCTCGACGTCTCGGGCGGCCTGCAGCGAACCGACAACGGGGGCGCGAGCTGGCAGACCCTCAACCCCGGCACCACCAGGCCCGCCAAGGCCGTCGTCGCCCCAGGCGCGAACACCGTGCTCCTGATCGGACCGGTCGGCATCAATCGAGCCGTCGGCGGCGGCCCGTTCGAACCGGTCACCGGGAGCGTCGCCGCAACCGCGCACGTCTCCGACTACGACCTCACCGGCTCGACGGTCTTCGCGTTCGGTCCAGGCACCCACACGCTGATCTGCTCCACCGACGAAGGGGCGAAGTGGACGGCCGTGAACGTGCCGCTCGCTCGCAAGGCAGGAAGGAAGAAGGGCAGGAAGGTGAAGGCGAGTGCCGGGGTGTCGATCCGCAGCGTGGCCTTCACGAGCGCCCAGAACGGCATGCTGCTCGACACGCAGGGGCGCCTGTGGACGACCGGCAACGGCGGGCGGAGCTGGACCGAAATCCTCTCCGCCGGCGCCAGCGAAGGGGTTCAGCTCGCCTTCGCGACCCCCACCGACGGCTTCCTGAGCGTGACCGGCTTCGCCGGAGAAGCGGGAGAGGCCTACGTGCTGAGAACATCCGACGGAGGGGCCACGTGGCATCCCCAGGAGATCACCGAGGGCTCGATTCCCTACGACGGGCTCGTGGCCAGCAGCTCGCTCGACGCCGCCGCCCTCGTCGACGGCACCTCGGTCAGCGGCGAACCCCTGCACCGCCTGCTCTTCGCCACGAGCACCGGTGGCGACGTGGCCGGCGTCGCGGACACGCTGTCGCTCAGTACGCCCAGGAAGCTCTTCACCAAGCGCAAGCTCAAGGCGGCGCACTACTCCGTGAGGATCAACGGGACGCTCGCCGGTGCGATCGGCGGCGAGGTGATCGAGGTGTCGCGTCGCAATCTGTCCGGTGGCCCCTGGCAGCGACAGCAGGTGGTCGCCGGAGCCAACGGAGGCAGCTTCACAACCACGTGGCACATCACCGCCTCCTCCGTGTTCGTCGCTCAGTGGGCCGGGGACAGCGGACGTCCGGGCCAAGGGTCGGCGGTCCTCAGGGTGACCGTCGGCTGACGCGCCCGGCGTACCGCGCTCACGCCGGCCAGGCGTGGTCGCCGGTGACCGCGCCGCGGACGACCTTGAGGTTGAGCAGCGCGCACTTGCGTCTCGTGGCCGACACGGGGATGCCCAGCAGCTCGATCATCCAGTCCGCGTCCAGCTCGCCCACCTCCTGGAGCGTCATCCCCTTCAGCTCCTCCGAGGCGATCGACGCCGCCGCCTGCGAGATCGCGCAGCCGTGGCCCTGGAAGCGCAGGTCCTCGATGCGGTCGTCCTTGACGCGGATGTGCACGCCCAGCTCGTCGCCGCACAGCGGGTTGTGCTCGAGCGCCTCCAGGTCATGGGGATCGAGCTCGCCGAAGTTCCGGGGGCGCTTGTAGTGGTCGAGGATGTAGTCGCGGTACAGGTCGTCCATCACAGCTGACCGCCCGTCAAAGCCCGAACACCTCGCGCCCGGCCAGCAGCGCGTCCACCAGCGCGTCGATGTCCGTCGCGTCGTTGTACACGCCGACGCTCGCGCGCGCCGTCGCGCTCACGCCCAGGCAGCGCATCAGCGGCTGCGCGCAGTGGTGCCCCGCGCGGATGCACACGCCCGCGCGGTCCGCCAGCTCGGCCACGTCGTGGGGGTGGATGCCCTCGATCGTGAACGACGCCAGGCCGCCGCGGCGCTCGGCAGACGGGGGTCCGACGACGCGCAGGCCGGGGACCTCCGCCAGGCGCTCGAGCATGTACGCCGTCAGCGTCCGCTCGTGCGCGCGCACGCGCTCCATCCCCAGCCGATCGAGATAGTCGACCGCCGCGCCCAGGCCGGCCGCCTCCGCGATCGGGGGGGTGCCAGCCTCGAACTTGTACGGCAGCTCGTTCCAGCTCGCCGACTGGAAGTTCACCGAGGAGATCATGTCCCCGCCCGTCAGGAACGGCTCCATCTCCTCCAGGATCTCGCGCCGGCCGTGCAACACGCCGATGCCCGTGGGCCCCAGCGCCTTGTGGCCCGTCCACGCGTAGAAGTCCGCGCCGGTCTGGCCCACGTCCACCGGCATCTGCGGGACCGCCTGGGCGCCGTCGATCAGCGTCAGCGCGCCCGCCGCGCGCGCCCGCGCCGCCATCTCCGCCACCGGGTTGATCGTGCCCAGCACGTTCGACACGTGCGCAAACGCCACCAGCCGCACGTCGCCGCGCGCCAGCTCCGCGTCCAGCTGCTCCAGCGACAGCTCTCCCTGCTCGTCCACCTCCAGGTAGCGCAGGCTCGCGCCGCGCTCGCGACACAGCACCTGCCACGGAACCAGGTTCGCGTGGTGCTCCATCTGCGTGATCAGCACCGCGTCGCCCGGGCCCACATGAGCGCGTCCCCAGGAGTACGCCACCAGGTTGATCGCCTCCGTCACGTTCTTCGTGAAGATCGTCGTCTCGCGCTGCGCGCCCACGAACGCCGCCACACGAGCGCGCGCGCCGTCGTACGCCGCGTCAGCCTCCCGCGCAAGCGCGTACACGCCCCGGTGCACGTTCGCGTTGTGGCACAGCAGGTGATCCGTCAGCGCCTCGATCACCACCGCCGGCTTCTGGGAGGTCGCGCCCGAGTCCAGGTAGATCAGCGGACGCCCGGCGCTCGATCTCCGCGAGAAGATCGGAAAGTCGGCGCGTACGTCCAGGCCTCCGGCCACAGCAGCCGCGCCGCTCATCCTCACCGCGCTCCCGTGCGGGCAGCACGCCACCCCGCCCGACCCCCGGAGGGGGTCTCCATCAAAAAGGTCCTCTCAGCGAGTGGTGGCATAGGCCTCGATGTCCTCGCGCGCGGCGGCGAGCTTGCCTGCGACCCTGGCGCGCACGAGCTCCTCCAATGCCTCGTCCTGCAGCTCGGCTACGAGCGGCTCGAAGAAGCCCTCCACGATCACGCGCACCGCCGCCGGGCGGTCCAGGCCGCGCGACTGCATGTAGAAGATCGCCGTCTCGTCCAGCTCGCCCACCGTGCCTCCGTGCGAGGCCGACACGTCGTCGGCCGAGACGAGCACCGACGGGATCGCGTCGATGCGCGCCTTGGGCGAGAGCATCATCGAGTGGATCTGCAGGTAGGTGTGCGTCTGCTGGGCGCCCGGGTCGATCTGGATCAGACCCTCGAAGCTCGCGCGGCTCTCGCCCGTGGCCGCCCCGCGCCAGTGCACATCCCCGCCCGAGGGCCCCGTCTCGTGCAGGTCGACCGCGAACACGTCCAAGTGCTCGTGCTCCTCGCTGAAGAACACGCCGCGGAAGGCCATGTCGCCGCCCTTCTCCGTCACTGCCAGCTCCAGATGCTGGCGCACCAGATGGCCCCCCAGCAGCGCCGGCAGCCAGTGGCAGTACGCGTCGCGTCCGACACCAACGAAACGTGTGGACACGTCGAACACCTCGCCCGAGCCCCAATCCTGGTACTGCGCCAGGCGGCAGCGCGCGCCGTCCTGCAGGTAGAGCTCGAACGCGCCCGCGTGCAGCGATTGGCTCGGGCCTGCGCCTCGGGTATCGAAGTCCTCCGCCAGGTCGTACTCGTGCACACGGAAGTCGCTCATCGGAGCGCCCAGCACGAGCGTGCGCCCGTACTGCGCCACGGCCGGCTCCTCGATCGCGTACACGATCTCAAACGGGTCCTCCACGACCACGCCCGGCGGCACATACAGGAACGCGCCGCCCGTCCAGAAGGCAGCGTTCGCCGCCTCCAGCTTGTTGCGGTCGATCGGCAGGCGCTTGGAGTACCACGCGGACACGAGCTCGCCATGCTGCGCGAACGCCTGCTCCAGCGAGCACAGCAGCACGCCGCGCTCGGCCAGCGTCTCGTCCAGCTCGACCTGCACCACCGCGCCCGCGCTCTGCACTATCCGCCCCGCGCGCGGGCGATCGGGGAGCGTACGGGTCACCACGTCGGGCACCTCGCGCTCGTCGATGTTCGTCTGCAGCGCGTCGAGGTCCAGGCTCTGCAGGCTTGTCGTCCAAAAGCCCGAGCGCCGCCACACCGGCAGCTCCAGGCATTCGTACGCTCGCAATGCCGCCTCGCGCAGCTCAGCCAGGCTGCGCCCGTCGCCCGCTCCCGCTCCGTGCAGTGCGTGGTACAGGCTCGCCTCGCGGTGGCGGCCCGCCTTGACCGGTGTGCCCCCCGCGGGGGGGATGGGTCGCTCCGGGTCGAGTGCGGGCTGCTCCGGGTCGACCGGCGTCGCGCCGTTCGTGCCGGTGCTCATGCCGCGAGCTCTGGCTGGCCGCCGAATTCCTGGCGGATCTGGTCGTAGCCCTCGCGCTCCAGGCGCTCCACGAGCTCCACGCCGCCCTCCAGCACGATGCGACCGTCCATCAGGACGTGCACGAACTGCGGCTTCACGTAGTGCAGGATGCGCTGGTAGTGGGTGATGATCAGCGCGCCCAGGCCCTGCTCGTCGTGCAGGCGCTGCACGCCCTCCGCCACCGTGCGCAGCGCGTCGATGTCAAGCCCCGAATCCGTCTCGTCGAGGATCGCGATGTCGGGCGCGAGCATCGCCATCTGCAGGATCTCCGCGCGCTTCTTCTCGCCGCCGGAGAAACCGTCGTTGAGGTGGCGCGAGGTGAACGCCCTGTCCACGTCCAGCAGCTCCACCGCGTGCTCCAGCTGCGTGCGGAACTCCTTCACCTGGATCGGCTCTTCGCCCGCGCCGGTGCGTTTGGCGTTGATCGCCATGCGCAGGAAGTTGGCCACCGACACGCCGGGGATGGACACGGGGTACTGGAAGGCGAGGAACAGGCCGGCCTTGGCCCGCTCGTGCGGCTCCGCCTCGGTGATGTCCGCGCCCTTGAACGTGATCGAGCCCTCGGTGATCTCGTAGGAGGGATGGCCCAGCAGCGTGTTCGCGAGCGTGGACTTGCCCGAGCCGTTGGGGCCCATCAGGGCGTGTATCTCGCCACGGCTGATCTCCAGGTCGACGCCACGGAGGATCTCGTGCTCGTCGGTGCGTACGTGCAGGTTCTTGATTTCCAGGTCGGCCATGTTCTGTGTTCAGGCTCCGGTCGTAAGGGGTTGGATGTCCAGCGTCGGCAGCGTGGGCCCGGTCGCCGGCGCCGGGTGGGCGGGGCTCAAGAGGAGGTCGGCGAGCGTCGTCTCGCGCAGGGTGTTCACGATCGAGAAGCGCACGCGCGTCCACAGCAGCTTGGTCGGGCACACGTTGGATTGGGATCCCGCCCGCCCGGACTCGCGCGCGCACACGATCGAGCCGTCCGGCGCCTGGGAGATGCACTCGATCGGCGCGATCGAGCCCTCGAGCGCCTCCACGACCTCGGCCATCGTGATCGCGCTGGACGGGCGCGCGAGCATGTAGCCGCCGCGCGAGCCCCGCCGCGAGTCGACCAGCCCGGCCTTGCGCAGACGGGCGACGAGATGCTCGAGATAGGCGAGCGGGAGGCCGTCGTGCGCGGCGATCTCGGCGAGCGGAACGGGGTCGTCGCCGGCGCGCCGAGCAAGCTCGACCATCACGCGCACGCCGTACTCGGCCTTGGTGGAGAACATCATCGCAGGATTTCCTACCTCGCAGCTAGGGTATCAGCCCGTCTGCAGCTTGCGGATGTCGTGGGTGAGCGATTCGGGCGTCAGCTGTTCCTCCTGGAAGAGGACCCGCTCCCTGCCGGACGGGTCGAGCAGGAGCACCGAGGCGTAGCTGTCGAACTCGCGCGCGCCGGCGCTGGCCGGCTTGATCCGGTACGCCGCCCAGATCGCACGCAGCCGCGAGACGGGGCCGGTCAGGTACTGGACGCGCCCGGTCAGGGAAGCTTCTGCAAGGAAGCGCGTCACGCGCGCCGGAGAGTCGGCCGCCGGGTCGGCGCTCACGACGAGCACCGCCGGCGGGCGCGCATGTTCCTCATCCAGTTCGTCCAGCGCGCCGCGGATCTGCTGGGCGATGACGATGCACGTGGCGCCGCAGGTCGAGTACAGGAACGTCAGGACGACCACCCGGCCGCGGTAGTCGCTCAGGGAGACCGGACGGCCGTACTGGTCGCCGAGGGTGAAGTCGGGAGCGCTGACGGTGCCTGGAAGCGCCGCGCCGTCGAATCCCGCAGGGACGCTCGCGGAGGAGGCCGATGGCGATGAGGAGGAGCCGTGCCCGGGGGAGACGGCGAGGATCGCGGCGAGGGCCAGCGCGACCGTCACGACGGCGGCGAGCGCCACGACGGCGGCGAGCACCAGGGGAGCGGTCCGGAGTCGCTTGGGCATCCGGGTGAGGGTAGGGGAGAGGCCGCTGCGGGTGGCCAGACGTGGAGGAGATACATGCTGTCACGGCGTATATCGGAGCGATGCTCTGCGACTGCGAAGGCAGCGGCTCGCAGACGCTCAAGCGCCATGATCATCTCCTTCACGAGCGCCAAGGCCGCGCCCGGCGAGAGGCTGGGGATCGAAGTCAAGGTCGCGCCCGCCGCGTCCGGGTCCGTGAGCGTCGAAATCGAGCGCTTCGATCCCGTCTTCGGCTGGCAGTTCTACCGCGAGGTCCAGGCGTTCGCCAGCGGGGGACTGGCGAGCGTCCCCTTCACGCCGCCCGCCGTCGGCACGTGGCGGGCGAAGGCCACCTACGAGGGCTCGAGCACCGACAGCCCCGAGCGCCGTCGGCTTCACCTACCTGCTCGTTTCCTGAGCGAGACTGGCGAATGCGGCGGCCGCGGGGCCCACAGTCCACCCAGCCATCCCCACGAACCGCAATGATGATCGGATGACTGCAGCCGCGACACTCGAGCGGTCAGAGTTGCTCGATATGTGTGAGCGCCTCGGCTATCCCGACGCGCTACGCGAAGAGGACTTTCCGGTTTGGCGCGAGGATCTCGTCGCCGAGATCGCATGTTTTGCCGCACCTGAGCCCAAGGACATGGTGACCGCCACGATGGTGGCGGGCACGGCCCTCGGCGACCATCAGCGCACTCAGCACTTTGCGGTCGCTCGTGCCCTGGCAGCACCGATTTGCCTGCTACGCGCCGACAACGATTGGGCTGTGTTCTCGGTGCGATCAGGGGTTGAGGCGAAGTTGCTTTCGGATGGGCCCCCTGACGAGAATCCCGCTCTGGCGCGGTTCCTGGCACCCGAGGCGTTGCTCGCCGCAAAGCGTGAGCCACAGCAGCTCTCGCTGTTGGACGTCGACATCGCGCTACTGGACATAGCACGCGGTGCGGCTGGGCGCGAGCTGGACGGCCGCGTAAAGCGTGTGATCGCTGGGCTGCTCGATAAGGACTCCAGCCCGGCGAGTGCCGAGACCGCGGCCCGGCTGGTCGTTCGGGCGCTGACCGCTCTAGTCGCACGCGACAAGCTGACCGCTGACCGGTCGCTGGATACCGCCATTGCGCGCGTGCAGGAGCTGTCGCCGGGCCACCTGCAGGGTGTCGGTCACAGACAGATCGTGGACATCGCTGAACGTCTCGGCGACGGGTTGAACTTCCAGACGCTGGACCCGGCGTTGCTCGGCGATGTATACGAGCGTGCGGTACTTATCCCGGCCAAGCGGCTGGCGCTGGGCGTCTACTACACCCCGCCCGAGATCGGGCGGCGGATGCTGGACCAGCTGCCGATCGAGCACGTTGAGCCCGATCGACGGCGGTTCTTGGACCCAAGCTGCGGATCGGGAACCCTCCTGCTGGCCGCCAATGACCGGCTGATGGCCTCGCTTGCCGATGACGTGGACGATCGTCGGCGTCACGAGTACGCACTCGAGAGGCTGATCGGGGCGGACAACGATCCGTTCGCCGTTGAGCTTGCCCGACTGGCCCTGTTCCTGCAGGCGCTGCCTTATGGCAACGGATACCGGGTTGAGCAGCAGGACGCGCTCGTCCCCTCCGCGACGGAGAGCAAAGCCACCTTCACCGTATCTAATCCGCCGTGGGCCTATAAACACCGAGGCGGCGAGCGCAAGCAGCGTGCCGACCAGTTTCTTCGGCGCTTGGTGGCGCGCACTGAGCCCGGCGGGTTCGTTGCGTGCGTGCTACCAGCGAGCTGGCTCACCGACGACACCAGCCGCGATAGTCGCGGCTGGCTGCGCGAGAACGCCGACATCTTCGAGATTTGGAGACTGCCAACGCGCTCGTTTCGCACCTCTACGATGGCGCCCTGCGTGGTATTCGCACAAGTTGGGACGCAGTCGGCCTCAACCTATCGCTACTTCAACGTCTGGAACACCGGACGCGACCGGTTTCGCGATGACGGCATCGCGGACGAAACACTGCTCGCCGCGTTTGGGAAGTCTGAGGGTCCTCTGACGGCCAGCTGGCTGGCCAAACTGCCCGAGTTGGCCAGCGCTGCACAGCTAGGCGACGTGGCGAGAATTCGCGATGGCGTACCCGTGAAAGGCATAGGCCGGCTCGACCAGTCGGGGCCACATCCGTTTCTGCGCGCCTATAGAGCAGTGGCGCCGTTTGGCGTCGTAACGCGCGGCGTCACGACGCGCTGTCGCTACCCTGACGACTTCTCCAAACGCGGGCCCGCCGCAAGTCCTGAGCTGTACCTCAAACCGAAGGTGCTGGTGTCCGCCATGACGTCTGTCGACGTGCCATGGCGGCTGCGCGCGTTCATCGATCCGATCGGCGTGATCCCGCGAAACAGCATGTACGCCGTTATCCCACGCAATGACTCGGGAAAGCGCGATGACGCGCTGATGGCGCTGTTGGGACTGCTCTCCAGCGCAGTCGCGTCGCTATGGATCGCTCAAGGAACCGCCACACGGATGATCAACTCTCACAGCATAGCGGCGCTGCCAGTCCCGTCCATGCATGCTTGGCCCTCGATCGCCGAGGCGACCCGACGCGTTGTGGAGGATCAGGCGGCTGGCGCTCTGTCGGATGACCACGTAAGCGCGCTGGACCGTGCCGTGTTCGATGCGTTTGAGTCTCCCAGCGGCTTCGGTCACGCGAATCATCGCGGCGCTGGCAGGCGAGCGCGCGCCCGAGGGCATCGTTCGCTTCGCGGCCAGCGCCCAGCCTGAGGACGGCATGGCGGTACCCGCTGTTGTCCGCGCCGGTGCGACTGTGGACGTCCGCGAGGGCGCCGTAAAGCTTGACATTCCCGGCCTAACCAAGTCCGGAGGTGTTTGGATCGAGACACCATCGCATCTGCCGGGCTGGCTGGCGCGCCCAGGGCGTACGTTCGACGTGCTCATGGCTGACCGCGACCTGCGGCAGGCGAGGTACCGCTTCCAGGGCGAAAGCTGGATGAGCCTCGACGATCTGCTCGCGGAGTTCACCTGAGCACGTGGCTTCCGCGGAGCTGTCGATTCTCGATGTCGGGCAGGGTGACTGCGTCGTTCTACACGATCCCGAGCACGACGAGGCTGTGCTCATCGATTGCCCGACAGGGCGAAGCCAGGTGGCTCTCGATTTCCTGGCGGCCCTCAACAAGCACCTGCGTGCGGTTGTTGTCTCTCATCTACACCGTGACCACTACGGCGGCATCGAGGAATCCCTGGACCGGCTGGCGCCCGTGCCCGAGAACCTGTGGCTGAGCTTGGCCTTCGCTCAAGGCGATACTACGGCTCCAGCAGGGCGGGCCGCGCTGAGCTTCATGAACCGGTTCGCCAAGCGGCGCGGGGTCGAACGCAAGATTCCGCGGAGCAGCGCCGAACTGGTTTGTGACCGTATTCGTCTCGACGTGCTCAGCCCCGACGAGGGTACGGAGATCGACGCGGTCGCGACTGGCGACCCGAACCGGTCCTCGCTGATCGTCGCGGCCGAGCTCGCGGGCTTCCGGGCCCTGTTGGGTGCCGACGCCCCGTCCACGCAATGGGAGCGGATGATTGCTGGCGGGGTAGACCTACGCGCCGACGTCCTGCTTATGCCTCACCACGGAGCCGACTTCCACTCCGACCCCACCCGTCTCGCGGCGATCCTTAATGCCGTGGTGCCCTCGGTGATCGCCGTGTCGGTCGGCTCGGTTAACGAGTACGACCACCCGCGCGAGGCGACGCTGGACGCGCTGGGCGCCTACGCAACCGGGAGGGGCGCACGGCTGGTATGCACACAGCTCAACAGACTGTGCGCGAACCGACAGGTCGAACGCGACTTCGCGTGCGCCGGAACCATCTCGATCTCCGGCAAGTCAGGCGCGCTCGAGGTGCAGACAGGCAACGCCGGGCACCGAGCACTCGTCCGTTCGCTGCCGTGCGCTCGGTGCACTCACCGTCGCTCGGCACGGGCTAACTGATCGGGCGACGCTCGACATTGGCGACGAACGCCAAGCTGTGGCCGGGGGCAGGATGGGGGCTTCATACGCACGCCAAGTGGCGCTACACTTTATGAAGTCCCTGAATCCCGACCCTGGTTTAGGAGTTTCAAGATGAGCCCGTCCGGCGCGGAGCTGCTCCGCCAAATCAAGAGCCAGATCGAAGAGGTCGACCCGTCCGAGGTCAACGAGCTGATCGGCGAGGGCGTGACCATCGTCGACGTACGCGGCAGCGAAGAGTTCGCCACCGGCCACCTCCCTGGCGCCAAGAGCATCCCGCGGGGCCATCTGGAGTCGCGCATCGAGAGCGCCGCGCCGGACCGCTCCGCCGAGTTGATCCTCTATTGCGCCTCGGGCAACCGCTCGGCCTACGCCGCGCGCACGTTGCAGGAGGACCTCGGCTACGAGCACGTGCGCTCGATGACCGGCGGGATCACCCTGTGGAAGGATCGCGGCTACGAGGTCGAGATCCCGCGCGCGCTCAGCTCCGAGCAGCGTGAGCGCTACTCGCGCCACCTGCTGATCCCCGAGATCGGCGCCGAGGGCCAGCAGAAGCTGCTCGACGCCAAGGTGCTGCTGCTCGGAGCCGGCGGGCTCGGCTCGCCGACGGCCCTCTACCTGGCGGCCGCGGGCGTGGGCACGCTCGGGATCGTCGACGACGACGACGTGGACCTGTCCAACCTCCAGCGCCAGGTGATCCACTCCACCCAGCGGATCGGCATCCCCAAGGTCGACTCCGCCGAGGAGTCGATCCACGCGCTCAACCCGGACGTGAACGTGGTCAAGTACAAGACGCGGATCGACGCGTCGAACATCATGGAGATCATCGACGGCTACGACGTGATCGTCGACGGAGTCGACAACTTCCCCACTCGCTACCTGCTCAACGACGCGTCCGTGCGCCTGCGGATCCCGGTGGTCTCGGCCTCGATCCTGGGCTTCGACGGGCAGCTGTCGGTGTTCAAGCCGTATGAGGGCCCCTGCTACCGCTGCCTGTTCCGCGAGCCGCCGCCGGCCGAGCTGGCGCCCTCCTGTGGCGCCAACGGCGTCCTCGGAGTGCTCCCCGGCACGATGGGCCTGCTGCAGGCGACCGAGGTGGTCAAGCTGATCCTCGACATCGGCGAGCCCGCGATCGGGCGCCTGCTGCTGTACGACGCGCTGGGGGCTACGCTGACCGAGGTGAAGGTCCACCGCGACCCCGACTGCCCGATCTGCTCGCGCGAGCCCGACGAGATCGGCGACGAGGAGATGGGCGTGTTCCCCGACTACGAGGCGTTCTGCGCCGCTGCCGGGTAGCGCGGGCTGAGCGATGGAGTCCCGTGGGCAGGAGCGCGGCGAGATCGCCGGCGAGCGCCGTGCGCGCTTGGCGTGCTAATCATTCGCGATGGCCACCATCAAGATCCCCCCGGTCCTGCGCGCCTCTGTGGGCGGCGAGAAGGAGGTCGGGGCCGCCGGCGGCAACGTCGGCGAGGTCCTGCGCGACCTCGCCTCCAGCCACCCGGCCACCCGGGAGCAGCTGTTCTCCGCCGACGGACAGCTCAACCGCTACGTCAACGTCTACCTCAACGACGAGGACGTCCGCGTGCTCGACGGGCTGGACACGGCTGTCGCCGAGGCGGATACGCTGGTGATCCTTCCGGCCATGGCCGGCGGGGGCTAGGTGTAGTTCCTAGGAACTACAGCTGATAGATCTTTGACTCCGGCTGGGGATTGACCCTTTCGGCGCTGGCCGGGAGGGTCTTTCTTTTGCTCGTTTGGGAGGTGTATCTTGGATTTGCTGCGCAGAGAGGTGCCGGCATCGTCGTTGGTCGTAGCGATCGATCCGGGCAAGGCGTTCAATCGGGTGTGGTTGACCAGTGGGGAGCGCGGGTTGATCGGCGAGCCAGTCTCGCTGCCGGTGTTGCGGGACGGCATCGAGGAGCTCGATCGATTGATCGGGGCGAGCGGTGTTCCCGGGTCGCCGGTGATCGGACTGGAGGCGACGGGCGCGCTTCACCGGGCGTGGGCGGTGGAGATCGAGCGGCGCTGGCCGGGTTCGTTGCGGTTGTTCGCGCCGTCAGAGACCACAGCCGCCCGGGCGCAGCTCGGCTCTCGGCGTTTCAAGACGGATGACCGCGACTGCGCGGCGCTGGTCTGGCTTGTGCGCCAGGGCGCCGGGCGGCCAGCCGAGGGCGAAGTGGTGGAGGCGATGCTGGGCACGGTTCGCTACCGCTCTCAGCTCGTCGACGCGCGCAGGGTGCTCCAGCAGCGTCTGCATGACCAGCTGAACATGCTCTGTCCCGGCCTCTCGGCTCCGCCGGGCCACGGCCGGGCACTGAAGCTCGAGTCTCCCACCGGCCAGGCGGTCCTTGAGTGCGCCGCCGCATTTGGAGGACGGGCCGCGAGCAAGAGGTCCCTGATCGCCAGGGCTCCGGGGCGGATGACCGCCGCGACCGCCGCGTTCTGGGCAGGGCGCTGGAAGCACCTGCTCGGCCCGCCGGCGGACGCAGAGCTGCGTGCGGCCCGTCTGGGCCAGGATCTGCGGCGCTGGCAGCAGCTTCAATCCGACATCGCGCTCGCCGAGAGCCAGCTCGCCGGGCTTCTGGCGGAAAGTGACGGACAGATCCTCACGAGCCTTCCCGGGGTCGCCGTTGTCAGGGCTGGCGAGTTCAGCGCATACACCCTGCCAATCGACCGCTGGCCGACACCCGAACACCTGTATTCCGCTACTGGGCTTGCTCCCGCGAGCTACCAGTCCTCGACGATCACTCGCCGTGGACGGATCAGCCGTCAGGGCCTTGCCGAGCACCGCAACGCCCTCATGGGCATCGCCTGGGGCCTGAGCGGAAGCAGCCAGGCGTTTCGTGTCCGTGACAGCGAGCTCCGCGCCCGCGGCTTCCGCCCGATGCAGGCACGCGTCGCTCTCGCACGCCACGCCTGCCGCCTGTGCTGGCGACTACTTCAATCCCAACATCCATACGACGATCAGCGCTACGCTCGCTCCCGGCGGCGTGGGCGGTGACGGCCTGACAGCTATGCCGCACGACGGCGCAACCTAGCTTGCCGCCCGCCCGCGCAGCCACTCCTAACGGCGCACACGAAAGCCTGCCGCCCCGACGGCGCCTAATCAGCCAGCCGACCCGAGCGGCTGCCGGGAGCCAGGCCCTGCTTCTTCGCAAATACCGCGGTCACTCACCACGGCGAGTCACCACGCACCCCAACACCCTTGACAGCCCGCGCGAAAGCTAGGCGGCGGCGCTCCGAGCCGGCGCGGCCGCCATACCGGCCGCGCCCGCGGCGGGCACGTGGCTCATCGCGTGCTCGGCCAGGGCGGTGATCGTCAGCGACGGGTTGACACCGACGTTCGCCGGGATCGCCGAGCCGTCGCACACGAGCAGGTTCTCGTAGCCGAATACGCGCTGGCGGGCGTCGATGACCCCCTGGCAGGGGTCGGGCGCGATCACCGCGCCGCCGAGGATGTGGGCGGTCGTGGGGATGTTGAAGAGCGCCTCGGTCAGGGCGCTCTGGGCGATCCCGCCGGTGCGCTCGGCGAACCATTCGGCGGCCGCGTTGGCGACCGGGATGAACGTCGGGATGGGGCGCTCGGGGTCCTGTTCGGTCTGCAGCCAGAAGGAGCCGAACGGGCCTCTGCGCGGACGCAGCGCGATCGCGTTGTCGAGCGTCTGCATCACGAGGATGATGATCGTGCGCCGCGACCAGTGCTTGGGGAACAGCACCTTCGCCACGCGCCCGGGGTGCAGCAGGCTCTGTCCGATCAGCTTCAGCGGGCGGGTGACACGGGTGCCGTCGCCGACCAGCAGCGGTGTACAGGCGGTGCATCGAGTCGCCGTCGTCGCCGTATGTGACGGTCTCGATGTGCGTGTGCGGGTCGGGGTAGATCGAGGAGGTGATCGCCACGCGTTTGATCAGATCCTCGGGGTAGTCCTCGGGCACGGTCACCGCGAGGATCGACTCCGAGTTCGTGCGCACGAGCTCGCCCAGCCGTGCGGAGATGCGGGGTAGCGAGCCTTTCAGGCGGCAGCGCTGGAGCAGCTTGTTCGTGCCCAGCGGGCCCGCCGCCACGACCACGCCGCGCGCGCGCTGGACGCGGCGGTCCTTGCGCAGCCACGCGCCCGAGCGGACGCTTTCGACCTCATAGCCGTCGCTGGCCGTCAGGCGAGCCGAGCGGGCGGATGTCGAGGACGGTGCGTTCGGGCATCACCCGCGCGCCGCGCTTCTCGGCGAAGTGCAGGTAGTTCTTCACCAGCGTGTTCTTGGCCCCGTACGGGCAGCCGACCATGCAGCGCCCGCACAGCCTGCAGCCGGTCCGCTCGGGCCCCTCGCCGCCGAAGAACGGGTCCGGCACGGTGATGCCAGCCCCGCCCTCCCCCCCGAAGAAGATGCCCACGGGCGTCTTTTTGTAGGTGTCGCCCACGCCGAGCTCCTCGCCGAGCTCGCGCAGCAGCTGGTCGGCTGGGTCCTCGTGCTGGTTCGCCACCACGCCGAGCATGCGCTGCGCCTCGGCGTAGTGGGGGGAGAGCGCCGCCTCCCAGTCCTGCATGTCCGCCCACCGGCGGTCCTCGAAGAACGCCTTCGGCGGGACGTACAGGGTGCACGCGTAGCCGAGGCTGCCGCCGCCGACGCCGCAGCCGGAGACGACCGAGACGTCCTTGAAGGTCGTCAGCCGGAAGATGCCCTTCATTCCCAGTCTGGGGTTCCAGAAGTAGCGCTTCAGGTCGGCGGTCGAGTTGGGGAACTCGTTGTCGGCGAAGCGCCGTCCGCACTCGAGCACGCCCACCGAGTAGCCCTTCTCCGACAGGCGCAGCGCCGATACGCTGCCGCCGAAGCCGGAGCCGACCACCAGCCAGTCGAAATCGAATCTGTCGTCGGATGCATCCATGCTTGCTGACTCCATCGGCCTTGCGCAGCTTTGATCTTAGTGCTTGGCTGGCCGTACAGCCAAGATGGCGCTGCCGCACCCGTCAGGCGCTGCCGCGTGCCTCGGGCGCTGGCGCGCGCGTCAGGCTTTGAACTTGTGCTTGGTGAACGTCACCGTGCCCGACCACGTGTAGTCCTGCTGGCAGGTGACGCCACCACCGCTGCCGCAGTCCGAGGGGACCATCTCGGCGGCGCTGACGGAGACGTGCTTGGTGACGCTCGCGTGCTTGAGTTCGTTCGGGGCGAGCTGGATCTTCGCCGTGAGCGGGTGCACGTCCGGCAGGTTGGGGTCGGTGTGCTTGTATCCCACGCCGGCGAAGCTTTCGATGATGTCGTGCCAGTAATCTTCGGGTTCGCACGCGAGGTCGCCGTTGCCGGCACCCGAGGTGGTTTCGTAGTTGCTGACGGCGTCCATGTTGAAGATGACGCCCTTGCTACCGCCAGCCGGACGTTTGACGGTGACCCCGCCGCCGCCGGTCCCGTCGTCGTCCTTGGGGAGCCCAAGCGTGCCGCTGTTCGAGCAGTCCTCGTCTTCGCTGCCGGTGTTCGTGATCGTCCACGTGCCGTCACCGTCCTGCCCGAGGCCGTAGGCAGGGAAGCCCCCCGCGTCCAGCGGGCTGCTGGCGGTCGTGGGGATCAGCACGTCCGGATAGATGGTGTTCCAGCTCCAGCTGGCTTCTTCCTTGAGCAGCCCACCGCCTTCGTCGGACACCGTACGGTTGTAGCTGCCCTTCCCGGTGAACACGATCTTGTACTCGTAGAAGGGCTGGAAGGACAGCGCGCCGGCGCTGGCGGTCAGCAGCGAGCAGCCGAGCACCGTCAGAGACATCGACACGAGCGACACGCCGCACACCGCGCGCCGCCGCAGGACCCCGCTCACGCCCGTCATGCCCGTCTCCAATCTCCGAAGATTCGCTGGAACGCCAAAAGCGCTCCGAGACTACCAGCGCCCACGGCGCGCGATCGGGCGCGCCGGCTCGCGTGCCCGCTCCAAGACCGACTCGATACCGCTGGCGCACCTCGCTATATTCCGTGAAGTAATGGCGGCGGAGAGGCTCGGTAACAGGCCCTGCGGAGGCCGGTATGGCAGATATCGTGCAGTCGATCGGGCACACGCCGCTGGTCGAGCTGTCGCGTCTGTCGCCCAAGCCCGGCGTGCGCATCTGGGCGAAGCTGGAGTCGCGCAACCCGACCGGATCGGTCAAGGACAGGGTCGCCCGCGCGCTGATCGAGGACGCCGAGGAGAAGGGCGCGATCGGCCCGGGCCAGACGATCCTCGAACCCACGTCCGGCAACACCGGCATCTCGCTGGCGATGATCTGCTCGCGCAAGGGCTACAGGCTGAAGGTGGTGATGCCGGAGAACGTCACGCCGGAGCGCACGCAGCTGCTGCGCATGTACGGGGCGGAGATCGTCTACTCCGACGGCTCCAAGGGCTCCAACGGCGCGGTCGCCAAGGCGCTCGAGATGGCCGCCGAAGACCCTTCCTACTACATGCCCTACCAGTACGGCAACCAGGCCAATCCAAACGCCCACTACAACGGCACGGCCGTTGAGATCCTGGAAGAGCTCGACGAGGTCGCCGCGTTCGTGGCGGGGCTGGGCACCGGAGGCACGCTGATGGGCAACGGCCGGCGGCTGAAGGAGGCGCTCGGCGACGCCGTCAAGATCGTCGCCGCCGAGCCGATGCAGGGCGAGCCCGTGCAGGGCCTGCGCTCGCTGGAGGACGGCTTCATCCCGCCGATCATCGACATCTCCCTGCTCGACCGCAAGATCTTCGTGACCAACCGCGACGCGATCGTGTGGACGCGCAAGCTCCTCGACGAGGAGGCGCTGTTCGCGGGCGTCTCCAGCGGCGCGATCGCGAGCATCGCGGTGCGGATCGCGGGCGAGCTGGACGAGGGCAACGTCGTGTTCGTCGTCGCCGACGACGGCTGGAAGTATCTGTCCAGCGGCATCTACACGCTGCCGGTCGACGAGATCGAGAACCTCGAGTCGACGGTGTGGTGGTAGGCGGTCTCGCCATTCTCTGCAAGGCTCTCGAGCGGACGTGAACATCGCCGGCGAGCTACTCGACGAGCTGGTGGCGCACGTGCTCGAGGACCCGGAGAACGAGGTCTGCGGGGTTGTCGCGGTCGCGGCCGGGCAGCCGGACGGTGGGCGGCCCGCGGAGAGCGGTGAGCCGGCGCGGGCGGTTCGCGTCTTCCGCGCCACGAACGTGTATGCGAGCCCGCTGAAGTTCGAGATCGAGCCGAACGAACTGTTGAAGCTGTCGAACGCGTGCGAAGAGATCGGCAAGCTCGGCGCGATCTACCACTCGCACGTGCGCAGTCCGCCCTATCCGTCGCAGACGGACATCAACTTCGCCGCCAACTGGCCCGGAGTGGAGTGGATCATCGTGGGGCTCGCGGGTGCCGAGGAGCCGGAGGTGCGCTCGTACGTGATCGATGGGGGCGAGGTCCGGGAGGTCCCGCTCCAGGTGCGGTGATGGCAGCAGACCTGCTCGTCTGTCCGACCTGCGCGCGAGCGCACCCTCCCAGCGAGCGCTTCTGCGAGGCATGCGGGGTGCCGCTCGTGCGCGCCACGGGGGGCGCCGAGCAGGCGGCGAGCGAGCGCAGACGCACGGCGCGCAAGATCAAGCCGCAGTACGCCGAGGGCCCGCCGTGAAGGTCGCTCACGCCGCAAGCCAGCCCGAGGCCGACCTGATCACCGGCCTGCTGCTCGAGGAGGGCATCCCGAGCATGCTGCGGCACGCCCACGGCTTCGACCTGCCTGACCCGGCCGTCGGTCCCCGCGACGTCCTCGTCCCCGAGTCAGGCGCGCAGGCGGCACGCGAAGCGCTCGAGTGGGAGAAGTCCTAGACGAGGACCGGCTGGCCGGCTGCTTCGCCGGTGATCGCCCTGATCTCCTCCGAGGCGCGCTCGAACTCGGCGTCGGAGAGGACGGGCGTGCCCTCGAAGGGAAGTTCGCGCTGGAGCTCTATCCAGGCGTTCGGACCGGTGTACTCGTCCTTGACTTTGACCGTGACCGGTCGCGGGATGCGGTAGGTGCGCAGGAGCAGCACGTGCAGCGGCTGGCGCCCGCGCCAGCCCAGGCGCTTTTCGGCGTAGTCGGGGGTCCACACGTAGAAGGGCGAGAGCGCGTCCACGCAGCGCGGGTCGACGACCGTGAAGTGGTCGGTGACTTCCGCCCACGCGCGGATGCGAACGCGGTCGGGCTGCTGGAGGGGGGCGCCGGAGACGAAGGTGTGCAACGGCGGCTCGCCGTCGCTCCAGACGCCCTCCTCGAGCGCCCGGCGCAGCTCCGGCTGGTGAGACTCGCGTACGAGGTGGCCCGGCTGGTGATCGAACGTGGGGTAGAGGAAGAAGCGCTCGTGGGCGAGCTTGAACGGCTTGTTGGCACGCGGCAGCACGCCCTTGCGGAGGGTCACCAGCTGCTCACCTTCCGCCAGCGCGCGGACGGTGACAGCCCATTCTTTGAAAGCAATTGGCATGGAAGAAGAACGAACGAGATGAGAGGAAGCGTCTGGTCTGAACGGCGCGCGCCGCCCTGAAGCGAACGCTGCACGATCCCTTAAAGATACGAAACCTGAGCAAAAATCCCAAATCGCCTGCAAATGAGGTGTTTTTTTGGCCGCCTGGCCAGTCTGGGCGTGTAAAGCGCGCTCACAACCGCCGCCCGGCGAGCCCCTCGACGGCCTCGATCACGGCGGCGTAGTCCTCCTCGGCGTGGCCACGCGCCATCGTCGCCGTCAGCAGGTCCCGCGCGTGGGCGGCCGCCGGGAACGGCACGCCGGTGGTCTCGGCCTCCTGCAGGCACAGGCGCACGTCCTTGAGCAGATGAGCGGTCTTGAACAGGGTGGTGTAGTCGTGCTCGCGCATCGGCCCGGACTTGAACGCCAGCTGAGTTGACGCGCCCGAGCCGGCGGACGTGACTTCGACGAACGCGTCGAGATCGATCCCCTTGGCCCCGGCCAGCAGCAGCGCCTCGGCCACCGCCGCGGCGTTGGCGGCGCCGAGGGAGTTGTTGATCAGCTTGAGCATCTGGCCCTGACCGAGCTCGCCGACGTGCACGATCAACCTGCCCATCGCCTCCAGCAGGGGACGGACGCGGGCGAAGTCCTGCGGCTCGCCCCCGACCATGATCGTCAGCGAGCCATCCTCGGCTCGCGGAGAGGATCCCGTCACCGGGGCGTCGAGCATCGACACCCCGCGCTCGCCCAGGGCGGCGCCGATCCGGCGCGTGTCCACGGGGCCGATCGTGGACATGTCCACGCACAGCAATCCCGGGCGCGCGGCGTCGATCACGCCCTCGCCGCCGAGCAGCACCGAGGAGACCTGCTCTCCGTCCACGACCATGCTCACGACGACGTCGCTGCGCTCGGCCACCTCGGCCGGCGTGGCGAGCGCCGTCGCGCCGTGCTCGGAGGCCCAGCTCTCGGCCTTGCCGGCGGTGTGCGTCCAGACGGCCAGCGGGAAGCCGGCACGCGCCACGTTGGCCGCCATGCGCGAGCCCATGATCCCCAGGCCGAGGAAGCCGACCGATCCCAGATCGGCCCGCTCAGTGCTCTCGTTCTCGGGCATCTCCGAATCCTCCTCCACCGGGCGTTTCGATGCGCAGCCGCTGGCCCGGGAGCAGCGTACCGGTGGTCTTGGCCGGCAGCGGACGCCCGTCGAGCTGATCGTGCCCGCACGCGCCCGGCTCTCCGCCGTGGGCGCCGCGCGGTCGGTGGCGCCGGCGCTCGGCTATCGAGCGAGAAGGTCATCTCGGTCAGCGCTTCGAGCTCGCGCACGACGCCGTCGCCGCCCCTGTAGCGCCCCGCGCCGCCAGAGCCCGAGCGCAGGGCGTATTCGAGCACCCGCAACGGGAACTCCCGCTCGAGGGCCTCGATCGGGGTGTTGAGGGTGTTGCTCATCGCGACGTGAACCCCGCTGGGACCGTCCGCGTCCGGGCAGGCGCCCTGGCCGCCGCCGAGGGTCTCGTAATAGGAGAAGCCGGCGTCGCCGCCGGCGGGTCCGGCGTTGCCGCCGGCGGGTCCGGCGTTGCCCAGGGTCAGGTTGTTCATCGTGCCCTGGCCCTGGGCGCGCCCGAACGCGGCGAGCACGAGGTCGGCGACGCGCGAGGAGGTCTCCACGTTGCCAGCGGCCACGGCCGCTCCGGGACGGGCGTTGAGCACCGTGCCCTCCGGGGCGCGCACCTCGATCGGGCGGTAGGCCCCGGCGGTGGGCGGGATGTCCGGGTCGGTCAGGACGCGCACCGCGAACAGGCACGCCGACCGCGTGACCGCGAGCGGGCAGTTGAGGTTGCCCTGGTGCTGGGGGGCGCTGCCGGAGAAGTCCAGGAGCAGCCGCTCGCGATCGACGACCGCGCGCAGGCGCAGCACGAGATCCCCCTCCGGCGCCTCGAGCACGTCCTCGGCGTGCACCGCGCCGTCTGGAAGCGCGGCCAGGCAGGCGCGGGTGCGCCGCTCGGAGTAGTCGAGCACGACGTCCGTGGCCTCGCGCAGGGACAGGTGCCCGCCCACCCCGACGCGGCGGGCGAGCTCTGCCAGCCGCAACGCGCCCGTGCGGTTGGCGGCGAGCTGGGCGCGCAGGTCGGCCCTGCGCTCGTCCGGCTGGCGCATGCGCGCGACGAGCTCCTCGATCGTCCGCTCGTCCAGCGGGCGTGGCGCGATCACCACGCCCTCTTCCTGCAGGGAGCGGCTGTCGGCCGGCATCGAGCCGGGCATGCGCCCGCCGACGTCGGCGTGGTGCGCGCGGCTGGCGGCGAAGCCGATCAGGCTCTCGCCGGCGTCGAAGACTGGCGTTATGACGGTGATGTCGGGCAGGTGGGTGCCGCCGGCGAACGGGTCGTTGAGGATCCACGAGACCCCTGGGGCGTGATCCTCGCCGAGCACCGCGGCCACGGCGGCAGGCATCGCGCCGAGGTGCACCGGGATGTGCTCGGCCTGCATCACCATCTGGCCGGCCGCGTCGAACAGCGCCGTGGAGGCGTCCCGGCGCTCCTTGATGTTCGCGGAGTGGGCCGAGCGGATCAGCACCACGCCCATCTCTTCGCAGGCTGCGCGCAGCGCGCCGGCGACGACCTGGAGTTCGATCGGGTCGAGTGTGCTCACTCTGTGCCTGGCCCCGAGCTCGAACATCCACCACGCGGCGAGTTCTGTATAACGATAGTCATACCGAACTCGTCGTCGCGTTGGTGGTCGTGAGATGGACGGTGCCGTACTGATCGACCTCTCCCGACCAGCCGGGTGGGATCAGGAGCGTGGCCTCGGGCAGCGCGCAAAGGGCCGGCCCGGACAGAAGGGTGCCGGGCGGGGGCTCGCCGCGGAGGATCATCGCCGCCAGGGACTCGCCGTCGAAGACGATCGGACGCACGTCGCTGACGGGGGCCGCCGCGGGCGCGACCCGAAGGCGCAGCGACGGGGAGGGGCCCCAGACGGATACGCGGACGTTGACCAGCACCACCTCGGCGTCGTCGTCGCGATAGCCGTAGCGCAGCTCGTGCGCCCGCGCGAAGGCGGCGCGAAGCCCGTCGGGATCGAGCCCGCCCGACCGGCGGGCGGCCAGCATGTGCGCGCCGGGCTCGATCTCCTCCTCGACGGGGAGCTCGAAGGATTGGCCGCGGTAGCGCAGCTCGTGGCGAACGCGCATGCGCGACGGGGTGCTCGAGAGCGCCGCGCTGGCCTCGGCGATCAGCGCTGCGCGCTCGTCGGACAGGCGCTCCGGGGAGAGGGACCGGCCGTCCAGCATGACCGTGCGCGCCACGTCGCGTCGGGGGGCCGCGGTCGCCAGGCCGAGCGCGCAGAGCACGCCTGAGGCGCGCGGGCAGAGCACGCGGGAGATGCCGAGCTCGCGGGCGAGCGCGGCCGCATGCAGGGGACCGGCGCCGCCGAAGGGCATCAGCGCAAAGCCGCGCGGGTCGATCCCCCGCTCGACCGTCATCACGCGCAGCGCTCCCAGCATCTCTGCCTCGGCTACGCGCACGATCCCTTCTGCGCACGCCAGCGGCTCCAGGTCGAGCTCGCTCGCCAGGCGCGAGATCGCGCGCTCGGCCGCGCGCCGGTCCAGCGACAGGCCACCCGCCAGGGGCGAGTCCTCGAGCAGCCGACCGAGCAGCAGGTTGGCGTCGGTGACCGTCGCGTCGCGGCCGTCGCGCCCGTAGCAGGCGGGCCCTGGGCTCGCTCCCGCCGAGGCCGGTCCCACGCGCAGCGCGCCGCCGGGGTCGCGCCAGGCGATCGACCCTCCGCCGGCGCCGACCGTGTGGATGTCCAGCGCGGGCAGCGACAGCGGCCGCCCCGCGATCACGCGCTCGGCGGTCTCGGGGACCTGCGCGCCGTCGATCAGGCAGACGTCGCAGGAGGTGCCGCCCATGTCGAAGCACAGCACGTGGGACTCGCCCGCCAGCTCGGCCAGCGCCAGCGCGCCGCCGACGCCCCGGCCGGTCCGGAGAGGACCGTGAGCGCGGCGTGCGCGCCCGCGTGGAGCGGGTCGGTGAGACCGCCGGAGGACTGCATGATCTGCGGCTCGCGCAGGCCGAGGGCGCGGCGCGTCGGTGCAGAGCCGGCTCAGGTAGGAGGCCAGCAGCGGGGACAGGGCGGCATCGAGAACGGTCGTGGCCGTGCGCTCGTACTCGCGGAACGTGCCCACCAGATCGCAGGACAGCGACAGGTGGGTGCCGGGCAGAAGCTCGGCGATCATGTCACCGAGCGCGCGCTCGTGGGAGGGGTCGACGTAGGAGTGCAGCAGCGAGACCGCCACGGCCTCCGGCTCGGCGCTCGCCAGCTCCGCCACCAGCTCGCCGGCGAGGGCGGGGTCCAGCGCGCGCAGCGGACCCTCCGGTCCCATGCGCTCGGGCACGCCGAACCGCAGCTCCGCCGGCACGAGCGGCGCCGGCGCGGAGAGGCACAGCCTGTACAGGTGGGCCCGGTTCTGGCGGCCGAGCTCGATCACGTCGGTGAAGCCGGCCGTGGCGAGCAGGGCGGTCCGCGCCGTGCGGCCCTCCAGCAGGGCGTTGGTGGCCACGGTCATCCCGTGGGCGAAGCGCTCGACGTCCTGCGCTCGCGCGCCGGCCCGCGCGAGGACGAGTCGCACGGCCTCGAGCACCGCGACCGACTGCTCGGCGGGCGTCGAGGGAACCTTGGCGGTGTGGACGGCCGAGCGTCCGTCGAGGAGGACCGCGTCGGTGAAGGTGCCGCCGACGTCCACGCCCAGGAGCATGCCTGGGAGCCTACGGCAGGCTCACGCGGCGGCCAACTCGCGGTCCTCGGTGTCGGCCAGATGCTGATGGGAGGGGCAGTAGCCGTTGTGGGGCAGGGGCGTGCGCTGGCAGGCCGCGCCCTTGCGGGTGGTGGCGCGGCACTGCGGTGGCGCGCCGCTGACCGCGGTGTAGCCCTCGTGGGGATGTTCGGTCAGGAACAGCTGCGCGTAGCCCATGTAGCGGCTGATAACCCGGTGGACGTGGCCCTGGGCGGACATCGGGAAGTAGGGGCGAACGTCGAAGAACAGGGTGCGGGCGGGGCGGGCGAAGTAGTGGCGGTCGGTGGCCAGGCGGGTGATCACCTCCTCGCACGCGCGCAGGAAGGCGGTGTGGTTGCTGGTGGGGGCGGCCCCCGGCGGTGGATCCAGGATCTGGGGAGCAAGCTCCCGGTACATCGCTCGACTGAACTGGTACATGGTGACTACTCCTCACGCTCTGGCTCGGAAATCGTGGTTGGAGCACACCCGCCATTGCTCAAAGACTCCGATCGTCCCTGAACCTTCCATCCCGTAGCACAAACACGCCTCGCATTAGAAAGGATCGAGATAAAGAGGGGCGAGCGATTTTCTTATGAAGAGGGTCGGGCGTGTGGGCGGGTGGGTCTCTGATCCTCGCGTCAGGCCCAGGTCTGCCAGGAGATCGCGTCCTCGCCGGTGACGAGCACGTGGCGGAAGTCGAACGTGGGATCGCGCTCGGGATGGTCCGCGCGCTGGTGCGCCCCGCGGCTCTCCGTGCGTGCGAGCGCGCAGCGGGCGATCAGCCGGGCCAGCGGGTGTGGGTCCTCCAGCAGCCGGCTCAAGCCCTCCTGCGTGCGTACGATGCCCGCGTCGCGCCACAGCGCCGCGCGAGTCGCCGGGTCGGCGACGGGTGGAGCGGGGAGCTCGCGCAGCGTCTCCATCTGCCGCTCGCTCGCCGGGGCGAGCGCGCGCGCGGACCGGGACAGCGCGTGGGCGACGGCGCGACGGGCGAACACGAAGCACTCGCTGAGAGAGTTCGAGGCGAGCCGGTTGGCGCCGTGCAGGCCCGTGCAGGAGGACTCCCCGACCGCGTAGAGGCCGGGGAGCGTCGAGCGGGCGTGAAGGTCCGTGACGATGCCTCCCATCATGTAGTGGGCCGCCGGCGCGACGGGAATCAGCTCGCGTGTGGGGTCCAGGCCGGCCTCGCGCAGCGCGGCGACGACGTTGGGGAAGTGGGCTGGGTCGATCGCGCGCATGTCAAGGCCGACGGATCGCTGTCCCGACTGCTGCAGCAGGGCCTCGATCGCGCGCGAGACCTCGTCGCGCGGTGCGAGCTCGTCCACGAACCGCTCGCCGGAAGGGCCGTGGAGGGTTGCTCCCTCGCCGCGGATCGCCTCGGTCACGAGGAAGCCCTCGCGCCCGCGAACCCCGATCACGGCCGTGGGGTGGAACTGCAGCAGCTCCAGATCCGCCAGAGCGGCGCCGGCGGCGTGGGCGAGCAGCAGGCCGACTCCCTGGGAGCCGGGAGGGTTGGTGGTTCGCGCCCACAGCGCCGCGGCGCCGCCCGTGGCGATCACCACCGCGCGCGCAGCGATCACGCGGCCGTCGTCACAGACCAGGCCGCGACAGCGGGTGTGGGTGGGGTCTCCCCCTCCGGGGACGATGCGATCGGTCCACAGCGCCTGCGCGCGGGCGCGCTCGAACACCTCGATCTGCGGCTCCTCGGCCGCAAGGGCCGAGAGCTGGCGAACCACCCGCCGGCCCGTGGCGCTGCCACCGGCGTGCACCACGCGTCTGACCGAGTGGCCACCCTCCAGGCCGAGCGCGAGATGCCCGAAGCGATCGGCGTCGAAGCGGACGCCGAGGGCCTGCAGGTCGCGAACGCACTCGGGCGCCTCGCGCACGAGGGCCTCGGCGGCCGAGCGCCGCACCAGGGCGCGCCCCGCGAGCTCGGTGTCGCGCAGGTGCAGCTCGCAGCTGTCGTCGGCGGCCAGGGCGGCGGCGAGGCCGCCCTGCGCCCAGTAGCTGGCGGTCTGCGCCAGGGGCGTCGCCGAGACGAGCACCACGCTCGCCCGTTCGCGCGCGGCGCACAGCGCGGCGTAGAGTCCGGCCGCGCCCGCACCCACCACTGCGACATCGGCCTCCGTCACTTGGTTCCCGCGCCGGGCAGCAGCCCGACTTTGCGCAGCCGTTCTTCGACTGCTCGGCCGAGGCCGAAGCTCCTCTTCTTCGATTTCCCCGCACGCGGAGAGGTGAGGTGGAGAAGCCCCGTGGCGCCCGCCACGCCCGGCGATGTGGCGGTTCGGTGCACAGCCGCCCCCGGTGTGGTCGTCCGGGACGTGCTCGTCCCCGGCACGATGCTGCCTCGCGCGGTGGTCGTCTGGGTGGGGGTGACCGCCGCCGGCGAGGTGGTGGTGACGGTGGTGGTGGTCGCCGCTGCGGTGGAGCCCCCGGCGAGCTTGACCAGCGCGGCGGCGAGCACTCCCAGGGACAGCGCGACCACGACCGCGAGCGTGGCGAGCGGACCCTTCCAGTTGGGAGACGCCGCCAGGCGCGTGCGCGCGGCGGCGCCGCAGCGAAGGCACCACTCCTGTTCCTGGAGCAGCGGAGCGCCGCAGAGGGGACAGGCTTCGCGCGCCGGCGCCGGCGGTGTGGCGGCGGGTGTGCCGGCGCCGGGCGGCGGCGAGGTCGCGACGCTCACGAGCCGGACACCGGGGGACGGATGATCTCGGTGGGTCCATCCTCCTCGGTCGGACCCGCGGGAGCCTGTGACGGCGGCGCGGGCGAAGGGGTCCCGGAGGTGCTCGGCGGAGCGGGTGAGCGTCCGGTCTGCGGGACCGAGGAGCCCGGCGCGCGTGCGGGGGCGGGGGCAGGGGCAGGCGCGGGCGCCGGGGCAGGCGCGGGCGCCTGGGCGCCGGTGCTCGCCGGCGCCGTGGGCGCGGGAGCCGGTGCGGGTGCGGGCGCCTGGGCGGTCGTGGCCGCCGGGGTGGTCATGGGCGCCGGCGCAGCCGTGGGCGCTGGACCGGTCGTGGGCGCCGGGGCGGTCGTGGGCGCCGGGGCGCCGGGGCTCGCTGGGGCGGCCGTGGGCGCGGCGGCGCCAGCCGCCGATTGGAAACCGGCCGGCAGATCGACGCGACGGCCCATCGACAGCCCGCAGTTGGGACAGAAGCTGTCTTCGCTGCTGTGGATGGCGGCACAGCGGGGGCACGCGGTGATGCCCGCCTCGCGCAGGACGGTGACTGGCCGGCGCTCCTCCAGGGCGCCTTCCAGCGCGCGCAGCTCGGCGTCGATGTGGGCGAGCGTGGTCAGCTTGGCGAGGACCAGGGCGTCGTTGCGCTGCCCGAATCGGTGCAGGTTGAAGACCAGGCCGCCGAGGTCGCGGTAGGCGAGCTCGCGCGCCTTGCGCAGGAAGCGGGTGCGGCGCCGCGCGTGACCGCGAGATCGAAAGCCGGGGGGCCCGGGGGAGGGGGCGCCGTCCACGGGCTGGCTTTGGTTCTGCGCCTGCGCGAGAGCGTCTGTGGGGGTCGTGCCAGATATCTGATCCACGGCCGATCCATGCTACCCAGACCGTTGCCCGGATCGCGCAAGAGCCTCGCGCCAGGCGGTGGCCACACGGGCGGCCATCTCCCCGTGCCGAGAAGCGGCTCGCGCTCGAGCGACCCTCGACCCGGGGGTCCGGCTCGCGCAGGTGCGGCTCGAGCGCTGCGCGCCAGCGGGCGAGGTCGAACGGCGCGCAGAGGGTGCCCTGCGACCCGCTCGAGGGCGTCGCGATGGATGCCGACAGGCGTGGCGAGGACCGGCACGTCGCAGGCGAGCGCCTCCAGCACGGCCAGCCCGAAGCCCTCGCGCTCGGATGGCACCAGCACGGCGTTGGCGGCATTGACCCACAGGGGCACGCGCTCGGGGTCGACCGCGCCGAGCGTCAGCAGCTGGACTCCCGTGGCGTCCGCGAGCGCGAGCGCGCGATCGTGGTGCTTCTCCGCGCGGGAGGGGTCTGCGGGAAACAGGAGGTACGCCAGCCCGGGGTCCAGGCCCAACTGGGCGCGTGCTTGCGCGCGGGGAAGCGGATGGAAGCGATCGAGGTCCACGCCGCAGGGCAGCACCTGCGCGCGCCGCCGCGCCGCCCGTCCGGGCAGTTCGCCCACCAGCGACGCGGAGGCGGCGGCGAGCAGGTCGATCAGCGGCAGTACGGCGGCGGTGGCGATGCGCGTGCGGGGATGGCGGAGGTCTGTGCCGTGCACCGTCAGCGCACGCACTCCGGCAGGGATCGCGAGGGCGGGCCAGGCGGTGAGGCCAAAGTGCGCGTGCACGACGTCGAAGCGCGGCGGTGACGGCCGGCGGGCGAGAGACGCATGGCCGTCGAAGCGGCGGCGCAGGTCGAGCGCAGCGCCCGCCAGCGCCCTTGCGCCCGGAGGGAACTCGTGGAGCTCGACCTCGAGCCCGTCGAGCAGGCGCAGCGCGGCGACCTGGTCGCGGACGAAGCGCCCGCGCTCGGGATGGGCGGCGTCGGGGAGCATGTTGGAGACCACCAGCGCGCGCAAGATCCCCCGACCGTAGCGCTCTGGAATGATGGCGCGCGTGCACAGCGGGCCAACTGAGCGCAGCTACGGCCGCGGGCCGGACGGGCTGCGTCCGACCACGATCGAGCCGGGGTTCGTGCGCACGGCGACCGGCTCCGCGCTCATCTCCGTCGGCGAGACGCGGGTCATCTGCACGGCCTCGGCGCAGGAGAACGTGCCGCGCTGGATGACCGGCCAGGGCCGCGGCTGGGTGACGGCCGAGTACGGGATGCTGCCGGCCTCCACCGGCGAGCGCAAGCAGCGCGACGCCACGCGCGGGCGCCAGGACGGGCGCACGATCGAGATCCAGCGCCTGATCGGGCGCTCGCTGCGCGTGGTGGTCGACTTCCAGGCGCTCGGCGAAAGGACGATCTACCTCGACTGCGACGTCCTGCAGGCCGACGGGGGCACCCGCTGTGCGTCGATCACGGGCGCGTACGTCGCGCTGTCGCTGGCGTGCGCACGGCTGCAGGCCGAAGACCGTCTCGAGCGCTCGCCGCTGAGCGGGTCGGTCGCGGCGGTCTCCTGCGGGATCATCGACGGCGCTGCGCTGCTCGACCTCGACTACTCCGAGGACTCGACCGCGGAGGTTGATGCGAACGTGGTGATGACCGGGGGCGGCGGCCTCGTGGAGGTGCAGGCGACGGCCGAGCGTACGCCGCTGTCGCGGGCGCATCTGGACGAGCTGCTGGCGCTCGCCGCCGCGGGCATCGAGCGCCTGCGGGCCGCCCAGGAGCAGGCGATCGGGGCGGCGCTCGCCCTGCCGGTGGGCGAGCGGGGCTTCGCGGCGACGGAGCCGTAGGCGATGGTCAGAGCCCGTTGAAGCTCCTGCTGGCTACGCACAACGAGCACAAGCGGCGGGAGTTCGAGCGCCTCCTCGACCGATCGGCGTGCGGGCGCCGCTGGCAGGTCCAGGCGCTTCCGGCGAACGTGATCCTGCCGCCGGAGGAAGGCCGGACGTTCGCCGAGAACGCGCTCGGCAAGGCCCGGGCGGCGGCAAAGGCCACGGGCCGGGCGAGCATCGCCGATGACTCGGGCATCGCGGCTGCGGCGCTCGGCGGGGCGCCGGGGGTTCGCTCGGCGAGGTACGCGGGCGAGCAGGCGACCGATGCGCAGAACCTCCACAAGCTCCTGCGCGAGGTGCCCGCGGGCAGCGCGCTGGAGTATGTGTGCGCGATCGCCTACGTCGACCCGGCGAGCGGGGTAGAGCACGTCTTCGAGGGTCGCTGTCGCGGACGGCTGGCTGCGGAGCCCCGGGGTCAGGGGGGGTTCGGCTACGACCCGGCGTTCCTGCCGGATGAGAGCCCGCCCGGGGAGGAGAGCCCGCCCACCCTGACGATGGCGGAGCTCTCGGCCGAGCAGAAGGACGCGATCAGCCATCGCGGCGGCGCCGCGCGGGCGCTGCTCGAGTGGCTCGAGGGCGGCACCACATGACCGTCGCCATACGGGCCTCGCCCGAGCGCGGAGGGGCTACAGCAGGTTGATGGCGGCCGACACGGCGACGGCCACGCCTAGCCCGGCGTAGCCGGTGTATCCGGAGAGCAGCAGCAGCAGCGCGGTGATCAGCGCGACGAGCACCGTCACGAGCCATGCGATGCGGGCGATCGCCATCGGCGCATTCTTGCGGATGCGCCCGTCCGCACGCGGTGTTAGCTTCGTTGCAACGGTTTCACGAACGAGGAGGGCGAAGTGACCAAGTCCGAGCTGGTCGACCAGGTGGCCGATCGCGCCGATCTGACCAAGGCGGATGCCTCGCGGGCGGTGGAGGCGGTGCTCGCCACCGTGGAGGATGCGCTGCGACGTGGCAGCGAGGTGACGGTGTCGGGATTCGGCAAGTTCCACGTGAGCGAGCGCGGCGCGCGCGTCGGGGTCAACCCGCGCACGGGCGAGCGCATCCAGATCGCCGCCTCGCGGGTGCCCCGCTTCACCGCGGGCAGCGGCCTGAAGAGCGCGGTGAAGGGTCGCTGACGCCGGCGCGTTCCTTCGGCGACACCCTGGCCGCCCGAGTCGCCGAGCGCGAGTCGCAGATCGTGCTGGGCCTCGACCCCGATCCCGGCGCGCTGTGGCCGGGCGGCGGCGAGCAGGCGCCGGAGGATCTCCCGCCGGCGCAGGCCGCGAGCAGGGCGATCCTGGGGCACTGCCGGGCGCTGATGGACGCCACGGCGGAGGCTTGCGTGGCGGTCAAGCTGCAGCTCGCGCGCTTCGAGGTGCTGGGCGCCGCCGGATGGACGCTGCTGGAAGCGGTGGCCGCGCACGCGCGAAGCCTCGGCCTGCTGGTGATCGCGGACGGCAAGCGCGGCGACATCGACGTGACCGCGCGTGCGTACGCAGGCGCCCTGATCGGGGGCATCGACAGCCCGTTCGGCCGGATCGAGGGATTGGGCGCCGATCTGGTGACGGTCAACCCGCTGATGGGCAGGGATGCGGTCGAGCCGTTCGTGACCGCCGCGCGCCAGGCCGGCGCCGGGGTGCTGGTGCTCGTGCGCACGTCCAATCCCGGCGCGGCGGACATCGAGGACCTGACGCTGCGGGAGTCGGGGACGGTGTGGGAGCGGATCGCGGCGCTCGTGGACGAGCTGGGCGCCCCCGGCGTGGGCGACGCAGGCCTCAGCGACGTGGGAGCGGTCGTCGGTGCAACCGAGCCCGGCCATCTGCAGCGTGCGCGTGAGCTGATGGGCAGCGCGACGTTCCTGCTTCCCGGGGTGGGTGCGCAGGGCGGTCGCGTGGAGGACCTGGCCGCGGCGTTCTCGCCCGGCCGCGCCGGCGGTCTCGTGACGGCCTCGCGCAGCATCGCGGGCGCCCATCGGGCGGCCGGCGGCGAGCCCGCCGCGGCGGCCCGTGCCGAGGCCGAACGGCTGCGCGAGACAGCGTGGGAGCTCTCCGAACGTGTCCGCTAGCCTTTGTGTTGTGCACGCCAGGGCATCTTCTGCCGTTCAGGCGCGCCGGAAGGTGGGTACAGAGCCAGGATGATCATCACGGTCACGCTCAACGCGGCGATCGACAAGTCGCTCGCGGTACCGAACTTCAGGCTCGGACGGCGCCACCGCACCGTCGAACAGCGCACGATGGCCGGCGGCAAGGGCGTGAACATCGCGCGCACGCTGAAGGCCCTCGGCCAACCGGTGATCGCCACGGGCTTCGCCGGCGGCGCCACCGGGACGCACATCGTCGAGCAGCTCACCGAGGAGTCGATCCTCAACGACTTCGTGCGCATCCGCGAGGAGTCGCGCACGAACACCTCCGTGCTCGACCCGACCACAGGGGAACAGACCGAGATCAACGAACGCGGCCCGGCGGTGTCCGCGCGCGAGGTCGAGCTGTTCCGCGACAAGCTGCTCTACCTGGCGCGCGGGGCCGCGATCGTCGTGTTCGCGGGGTCGCTGCCGCGCGGGGTCGAGCCCGACATCGTACGCGTCGCTGATCAGGGACCTCGAGCGGCTCGACGTCGTCACCGTCGTTGACACGGACGGCGAGCCCCTGCGCCAGGCGGTTCGCGCCGAGCCCGACGTCGTCTCGCCCAACGTGCTCGAGGCGGAGGAGCTCGTCGGCCACGAGTTCGCAGGCGAGCAGGAGCGCTCGCTGGCGGTGGTGGAGATCGCCGCGCTCGGTCCCCGCGAGGCGATCATGACGCTCCCCGACGGCTGCTTCGCCCAGGTGCTCGTGGACGGCCAGCGGCGCCTGAAGCGCGCCCGCATCGAGCCGCGCGAGCCGGTGGCCAAGAAGCGGCTCCGGCGACGCCTTCCTGGCCGGCTATCTGGCGGCGCGCTACGAAGGCCGCGCGCCCGACCAGTGCCTGCGCTTCGGCGTGGCCTGCGGGGCCGAGTCCACGGCGCGCCTGGGGGCGGGGCTGATCGACCCGCGCGAGGCGCGACGGTTGATGGGCGGCGTGGAGCTGCTCCGTGGTCGAGCTGCCCGCCGAGGTCACCTGAGCTCCGTGAACAGCGGCAGCTCGCCGGAGAGCTGTTCGTAGAGGCGGCGGCGGAGCCGGGTGTGGATCTGGGAGACGCGGCTCTCGGACACGCCGAGGCGCTCGCCGATGTCGCGCAGCTTCCAGTGCTCCACATACAGCAGGACCGCCACCTCGCGCTCCTGCTTGGACAGCCGCGCGAAGGCCTTGCGGAAGCGTGCCTTGGCCTCGTGCAGCTCGGCGCACGTGACCGGATCGGAGTCCCTGTCGGCGCTCTCGAGCGTGTCGATGCGCTCGATCGTGGCGTTTTCGTCGGAGCGCACGATCCGGTTGAGCGAGCCGACCTCCGCCAGCGCCACCTGGTCGAGCCGGTCGGTCAGCTCGACCGGGGTCATGCCCACCCGGGCGGCGAGTTCCTCGCGGTCGGGCTGGCGTTCGTGGATCGAGAGGAAGCTCTCGCGCGCGTTGTTGATCGCCCGCTCGTCGCGTCGCAGGGAGCGCGGAGCCCAGTCGTGGCGGCGCAGCTCGTCGAGCACCGCGCCGTGTATCCGCGTCCACGCGTACTGCTCGAGCGTCGCTCCCTTGTCGGGGTCGTAGCGCTCGATCGAGCGGATCAGCGCCTCCATGCCGCAGGACAGGAAGTCCTCGACGTCGCAATGGGCGGGAGCCTCGCGGACCTTGCGGTGGACGATGTGCCTGACCATCGGCATGAACGCGAAGATCAGCTGGTCGCGCAGCTGAAGATCTCCGGTTCGTCGATATTCCTCCCACCTCGCCAGCACCTCAGATGCTGATGGCCTGACTGCCTGCTTCGCGCCTATTTGCATTATCTTGCTCCAGTTTCGAGGGAACTGGGGCATATCGGCGAGCGGCGCGCGTTGACTTGAGAGCTGCAAGCTGGAAGCGCAGAAGTCCAGCCAGCGGTTCCGCGAGAGCTACCCTCCCGCGACGTCGCGGCGCAGCAACACCAGGTAGGCGGCGAACAGCGCCGGGAGCGCGTACAGCGCGCAGACCCACGCCGAGTGCGCGATCGGCGCCCAGTCGGTCGGAGTGCGCAGCAGACCCTGCCAGTTCTGGAACTGTTCGGTCAGCAGATAGGGCTGGATGCCTTCCAACCCCGGGATCTGCGCGACGATGAACAGCAGGATCACGAGGCCGATCGTGCCGACCACGGCCGCGGCGCTGTTGCGCGTTGCGGTGGACAGCAGCAGGCCGATGCTGGCCAGGGCGAACAGCGGGATCAGGTAGATGGCGTTGGCAGCGAACACGAGCAGCAACGCTTCGGGTGCCGAGACGACGGTTCCCGAGAACGTCCTCACGGAGTGAAAGCCCCACGAGGCGACGCCCGCGACGGTCGCCACGGCGGCCGACACGAACACCGCGACCGCGGCGTAGGTCATCGCCGCCAGGGCCTTCGCGGCGAACACCTGGCCGCGGTCGACCGAGCGCGTGAGGATCGTCTTGAGCGTGCCGTTGCCGTCCTCATTGGCGACGATGTCCCCCGCGACCAGCGCGGCGACCACGGGCAGCATGAAGGCGGAGAGGAACAGCAGCATCAGCACTGGCGTGGCCAGGCCGGACTGCGTGATCTGTGCGGCGAAGATGTTTCCCGCTCCGCGATCGTGGCGTTGGTGCACGTTCTGGAACACCACGAAGAACAGCGGCAGGATGACCACCAGCACCAGTCCCAGGTAGGTGCGCTTCTGGGAGACCAGCTTGCGCAGCTCCCAGCGGTAGACGGTCAGCGTCGACGGGTGCCGCACGCGGGCGATGCCCGTGGCTGCGGGAGCCGGAGAGCTGACAGCGGCGCTGCTCATCCGATCTCGGCCTTCTGAGCCGCTGCGGGCGCGGACGTCGCCGCCGCCTGGCCGTCCATTCCAGTGGCGGGGCTCCCATTGGGTGGGCTCGCCTGGGAGCCCTCCCCGTCGCCGCCCTCGGTCAGCCTGAAGAACAGGTCCTCGAGCGTCGCGAGCTCGGGGGTCAGCGCGAGGATGCCGATACCCGCCTGGGCCAGGGCCAGCGACAGCTCGCCGACATCGCGCTCCTGGGCCTGGAGGCCCAGGCCGTGCTCACCGATAGCGGCGTGCTCGATTCCGGCCTGGGCGAGCGCCACCTCCAGCGCGCGCCTGTCGTCGGTGGTGCGCAGCCGGTAGCCGGCCCCACCTTGGCGGCGCAGGTCGGCGAGGGCGCCCTCGTAGACCACGCGCCCGGCGTCCACGATCGCCACCCGGTCGCACAGCTCCTGCACCTCGGGCAGCTGGTGGCTCGAGAGCAGCACCGTGATCCCCTGGTCGGCGAGACGGCGGATCAGTTCTCGCATGTCGCGCATCCCGGCCGGGTCGAGGCCCGTCGCGGGCTCGTCCAGGATCAGCAGGCGCGGACTGCGCAGCAGCGCGGCGGCGATGCCCAGTCGCTGGCGCATCCCGTGCGAGTAGCCGCCGACCTTGTGTCGAGCCCGCCCGCTCAGCTCGACGATCTCCAGCACCTCGTCGATGCGCGCGGCTGCGCCGTCTCCGTCGAGGGCGGCCAGCAGCTCGAGGTTCTTGCGGCCGCTCAGGTAGGGATAGAAGCGCGGCGCCTCCACGAATCCCGCAACTCCCTCGAGCGCGTGTGCGCCGTGGCGCAGCGGGTCGCGTCCGAACAGCTCGACGGTGCCCTCGGTGGGTGTGATCAGCCCGAGGGCCATGCGCAGGGTCGTGGTCTTGCCGGCGCCGTTCGGGCCGAGGAACCCGTAGACGTCGCCGGTGCGGACGTTCAGGTCGACGTGGTCGACGGCAAGCACGTCCCCGTAGCGCTTGACCAGCCCGCGCGCCTTGACCGGCGGCGCGTCGCTCACGCTAGAGGCCTCGTGCGAGTTCTTCGATCGCGGCGGGCGTGACTGAGCCCGCCAGCAGGTAGCGCACGCCGGAGCGCTCAAAGCTCAGCAGCGTGCCGAGCTCGGTGCGCAGCTCGCTGGCGCTGGTGCCGTTGATCGTGACCTTCGGCAGTCCTTCCAGCGGTTCGCCGCTTGTCTGAGCGCCCGCCTCGGTCTGGCTTTCGAGGACCGCGATCGTGGATGGGCCATGCCCGTAGGTTGTGATCTTGGGCTTGCTCGCTCCGCTCGCGGGCGGATTGGACGCTTTCGCGGCGCCCTTGCCGGGGCCGCTGACTTCCTCGACCTTGGCATCCGCCGGCGGGTTGATTTCGAACACGGAGCCGGCCACCGCGCCGTAGGAGACTTCCGTGGCAGCGAGTTCGATCACGGGCGAGGGCGTGGTCGAGGAGTAGATCGCCGCGCGCAGCGGCACCCCGTGGACGGCGTCGAAGGACAGCTCCACGCCGCCGAACAGGCTTCCGCCTTCCTTGGGGGAGACGCGGACCGTGTACGCGGGCTGGCCTGCGACGTCGGTCGGCGTCGCGCCCGACACGTCCGCGTGCTTGCTCAGGCGCGAGATCGCTTCTTCGATCTTGGCCACGCTCGGGACTTCGTGCTGGGCGCTCGCCGGCGCGCTCGAGCCCGACCCTTCGCCGCCGGCGGGCGGCGCGTACCGGTAGAGCGTGTTGGTGGCGGCGTCGTACAGCGACAGGGTGTGCCCGTCGTAGATGATCTGAGTGTCGCCCTTCTCGGACTGCAGCTCCAAGCGGACGTCACCGTCCTTGGCGATCCACAGCCGGCCGGAGGCGCCGGTGATCAGCGGGTTCGAGGTCAGTTCGCCGGCGTGCCCGCCGGTCGCCAGGCTGGCGCCTTCGAGGAGGTGGTCGGTCAGCGTGATGCTCGCGCTGACGCCTTGGACTGGTTCCCCGCCCGCCCCGCCCAGCGCGTCGTGGATCGCCTGTGCCAGCGGCTTGGGCGGCGGCGTCGGCCCCGAGCCGAGGGCGAAGGCGAGCGCCGTCGCGGACACGCCGATGGCGATCACGAGCCCGCAGAGGAGCAGCAGGCGGGGGAGGGGAAGACGTCGGAGAATGTTCATGGCGGTGAATCCACGTCCTTGGGGTTGCCTGGCCACCTCCCAGGTTAGCGTGACGGCTTCGGGGCGCCTAAAGGTGGGCGAAGCTCTCATCTCGGCGGCTCGGCGCCAGCTGGGAGGCGTCGATCGGCCGTTCGGCGGCGCCACCCGATATCTTCCCGCCCGCATGCTCATCGTCTTCATCCTCTTCTGGATCATCGTCGGTCTCGGGGTCTTCTTCGTGGCGATGCGGGGCGGCCCTCGCGGGGCCGGCGAGTCCCTGCACACAGAATCGAGGCTCGGCCAGCGCGCGATCGTCCTGGGAATCCTCGTGGTGTTCGCGTTCGGCGTGTCCGTGCCGGCGCTCGTGCTGGCTTTCAACGGCGAGCACAAGGCAAGCGTCGCGGTCGGCGGCGTGCACCTGAGCAGCCAGGAGCAGAAGGGTCGCGAACTGTTCGCCCGTGCCTGCACCGTGTGCCACACGCTGGCGGCGGTCAAGTCGGTCGGGCGCATCGGCCCGGACCTCGACATCCGGGTGGGCGCTGACATCGCAACCCCGGCGGGACGCAAGGCGCTGGTGCTGAGCGCAATCGCCGAAGGCCGCGCCCGCGGCCTCGGACAGATGCCGGCGATGCTCTACCAGGGCAAGGAAGCCGAAGACGTGGCGGACTTCGTCGCGGCGGTGGCGGGTCACTGAGGCGGCCGACGGCGTTCGCCGGTTTGGCCAGGAGTCGATAGTGCGGGCGCCGGCCATCGGTTAGGGTCCGCCCGGATGCCGGAGCAGCAACCGATGCCAGACCAGCCGAAGACCGCGGATGACGTGAAGGCGCTCGTCCAGGAGCGCGAAATCCGCTTCATCCGCTTCTGGTTCACGGACATCCTCGGCCAGCTGAAGTCGTTCTCGATCAACGCGGCGGAGCTGGACGACGCGTTCGAGGCGGGCATGGGCTTCGATGGATCGTCGATCACGGGCTTCAACGCGATCGAGGAGTCGGACATGATCGCGATGCCCGACGCGAGCACGTTCGCGGTGCTGCCGTGGCGCCCGGAGGAGCAGGGGGTGGGGCGCATGTTCTGCGACGTGATCACGCCGGAGAAAACGCCGTATGAGGGCGATCCGCGCCACGTGCTGCGCCGGGCGGTCCAGCGCGCCCAGGAGATGGGCTTCGACACGTTCAACGTCGGTCCGGAGCTCGAGTACTTCCTGTTCCGCGACTCCCGCTCGACGGAGGTGCTGGACGAGGGCGGCTACTTCGACCTGACGACCCTGGACGCCGGCTCGGACGTGCGCCGCGAGACGGTGCTGGCGCTGGAGCAGCTGGGGATCCACGTGGAGTACACCCACCACGAGGTGGGACCGTCCCAGCACGAGATCGACATGCGCTACGCGGACGCGCTGAAGATGGCCGACGACTGCATGACCTACCGCATCACGGTCAAGGAGTACGCGATGAAGTACGGCTGGCACGCGACGTTCATGCCCAAGCCGCTGTTCGGCGAGAACGGCTCGGGCATGCACACGCACCAGTCGCTGTTCACCGGCGGCAAGAACGCGTTCTACGACCGCGACGACCAGTACTTCCTGTCGGACGTGGGCAAGGCGTTCATCGCCGGCCAGCTCAAGCACGCGCGCGAGATCTGCTCGATCTTCGCGCAGTGGGTGAACTCGTACAAGCGGCTGGTCCCTGGCTTCGAGGCGCCGGTGTACGTGGCGTGGTCGCGGCGCAACCGCTCGGCGCTGGTGCGCGTGCCGATGTATCACCCCGGCAGGGAGAGGGCGACGCGCATGGAGCTGCGCTGCCCGGACCCGGCGTGCAACCCGTACCTGACGTTCGCGGCGCTGCTGCAGGCGGGCCTGGAGGGGATCGAGAAGGGCTACGAGCTGCCGGAGCCGATGGAGAAGAACCTGTACCACCTCTCCGGCGAGGAGCGCCGGCGCCTGGGCGTCGAGCAGCTGCCGGAGAGCCTCGGCGAGGCGATCGAGCTGACGGCGGAGTCCGAGCTGGTGCTGCGCACGCTCGGCGAGCACATGTTCAACCGCTACGTGGAGATCAAGCGCCAGGAGTGGGACGACTACCGCGTCCAGGTGACGCAGTGGGAGCTCGACCGCTACCTGTCGATCCTGTAGGCGGTCAAGCCGTTTAAGGGGCCTCCGCCCTGCCTGTGCCCGAATGGGGTGTCGGGCTCCGACCGATCGGAGACCGGCCAGCGGGGTCGCGCCGTTCGCTACCTCGCGAGGCGTCAGCTCTGGCGCGCGAGGTCCTCGACGACCTCGAAGAAGCCGTCGGTGCCGACGGACTCCACGTACGGGGCGATCGCAGCCTGCTGGTCCTCGTAGCCGACCAGCGCGGCGCTTGCGCGCAGCTCGTCGAGCGTTCCCTCGAAGATGCCCAGGCAGATGACCTCGTCGGGGTCCTCCGCGCCGCGAAGCATGTTGAAGCGTCGCCAGCCCGCGGGCATCTGCCCGGCGTGCACGGGGCGCATGAACGCCTCCCGGAACTGGTCGAAGGTGCCGGCTCGCAGCTTGCGAACGGTCAGTGCGCAGATCAAGAAAAACCTCCTCGTCGCCTGGATCGGACGTCCGCCCGGAGCCGTCTCGGCGGGATCCTAACGGGTCGTGTGCGTTGCGCCCGCGCCCGGCACCGCGCAGGCGATGGGGCGAGCTGGAGCGAGCTGCCAGTGCAGCGCCTGCAGCATGTGCCCAAACGCAGTCGGGTGGCGCGGCGCGATCTCGGCGACGAGCGCGAGCGCGCCCAGCGCGTGGCGTTCGTAGTCGTCATGGCCGGTGAGCTGTGCCAGGCGCAGCAGGCCGACGGCGGCGCTGGACGAGCCGGAGGGGATGGGGGAGTCCTCGAGGTCCTTGCGCCGGACGATCAGCGCTTCGCCGTCGGACGCGGTCGAGAAGAAGCCGCCCTTGTCGGGGTCGGCGAAGCGGGCGATGATCTCATCTGCGAGCGCCGTGGCTTGGTGGAACCAGCGCTCCTCGCAGGTGGCTTCGAACAGCGCGATCAGCGCCTCCAGCAGGAAGGCGTGGTCCTCCAGATAGCCGTCGATCCTGGCCTGCCCGTGGTTGTACGTGCGCAGCAGGCGGCCGCGATCGTCGCGCAGCTCGCGCTGCAGGAACTCGGCGCAGGCGATCGCCGCGTCGAGATAGCGAGGCTCCCCCAGCGCGGCCCCCGCGTCTGCCAGCGCGCAGATCATCAGCGCGTTCCAGCTCGTCAGGCGCTTGTCGTCCAGCGCTGGACGCTCGCGCTTTTCACGTGCCTGCAGCAGTCGTTCGCGGATGCGCTTGCGAGCCTCGTCGTCGGGGGCGCCCCCGCGATCGGTCAGGACGTTCAGGCCCGGTTCGGGATGGTGAGGGTCGGTGAAGTTGCCCTGCTCGGTGGCGCCCAGCCACGCGATCGCTGCGTCGGCGTCCTCGCCCAGGATGTCGGTGAGCTCGGCGACGGTCCACACGTAGAAACGTCCCTCGACGCCTTCGGAGTCCGCGTCCAGCGCGCTGTAGAAGCCGCCCTCCGGGCCGCGCATCTCGCGCAGGGCCCACTCGAGCGTGTCGATGCACACCTCCCGCAGGCGAGGGTCCTGCGAGCGCTGCCAGCCGTGCAGGTAGGCGCGTGCGAGCAGCGCGTTGTCGTAGAGCATCTTCTCGAAGTGCGGGACGGTCCAGGTGGCATCGACGCTGTAGCGCGCGAACCCGCCGCCGATCTGGTCGTGGATGCCGCCGCTGGCCATCGCGTGCAGCGTGCCCAGCGACATCGCACGCTCGCCGCGCGCCAGCAGGAACTCGAGCACGGGCGCCTGCGGGAACTTCGGCGCGCCGCCGAAGCCGCCGTTCCGCGCGTCGAAGCTCTCCGCCAGCTTCGCCACCGCCCGATCGAGCGTGCGCTCCTGCAGCGGCTCGGTGGAGGGGGACAGCAGCGCGCCGCCGGACAGGCGCTCGCGCAGGCGCTCGCCGCCGGCGCGAATCTCCGCGCGGTTCTCGCTCCAGGACTCGGCGATCGCCTGCAGCGCCTGTGTCCACGCCGGCATGCCATGGCGAGGATCGGGCGGGAAGTAGGTCCCACCGTAGAAAGGGAGCTGCTCGGGCGTGAGGAACACGTTCAGCGGCCAGCCGCCGTGACCGGTCATCGTCTGGACGGCCTCCATGTAGAGGGCGTCGATATCCGGGCGCTCCTCACGATCGACCTTGACGCACACGAAGCACTCGTTCATCAGCGTCGCCGTGCGTGGATCCTCGAAGGACTCCCGCTCCATCACATGGCACCAGTGGCAGGCGGAGTAGCCGATCGACACCAGCAGCGGCTTGTCCTCGGCGTGCGCCCGCGCGAGCGCGACTGGGCCCCACGGCAGCCAGTCGACCGGGTTCTCGGCGTGCTGGCGCAGGTAGGGGGAAGTCTCCTGCTCTAGCGCGTTGGGCACCCGCTCAGGGTAGCCACGACCAGCGGGTGTGGCCATGGAGCTCGCGACCGCCGTCGCGCCCGAGCAGCCTGAGGATCGCCGTGGGAGATGGCCATTCGCCCGCACCGACGCGGGACAGCTTGACCTTGGCGATGCTAAGGTCGAAGCGCTTGCCGCCCAGCGTGCCGGTGACCCGCTCGGAGGTGCCGCCGAAGCGGACCGTTCCCGGCGAGGCCTGTGTGCCCGACACGCGTATGTTGGCGGCCTGTAGTTTGCCGTCGCGCACGGGGAACGTCGCGGTGAGCTGCACGCCGGGCACGAACGAGAGGCCCCTCAGGATCGCCTCCGAGGTGGTGAGCTTGGCGTAGCCGCCGTGCAGGCCGCCAAAGCTCGAGCCGCTCGGAAGTTCCTCGTCGGCCTGGAGCGTGGCCGCGATGACCTGCCGGTTGAGGTCGACGAACGTGTCGAGCACGGCCACGAGGGTCTGCCCGGGCCTGCCGCCCAGCCCGGCCGGCGGGTGCACGTCGGCGAGCTTGGTGGGTGTGAGCGGGGTGGGCGCGAACAGATTGGCCGTCGTCGTGCACGGTTGGACGGGGTTGCCTGTGAAGAAGGCGCTCACCGCCAGCGAGGAGCAGTCGCTGAGGTCGCTGCCGAGCACCGAGTGTCCGGTGAACGGCACGACCAGCAGTTGGGCGTCCGGGATCAGTGCGGCGACGCGCCGCGCGTCCGAGGTGGGGGTCCTGAGATCCTGCTCGCCGGACAGGATCAGCGTGGGCACGTTCGGCAGCGCGCTCGCGGCGGGTGGCGTCGCGGAAGCGTCCGGCCAGCCGGCGCACTCGGGGACGAGGCTGTTGGCGTACGCGGTGACCGCGTCGAACGGGTAGAAGTCGCTCGCCGGTTGGGCGTGCAGGTAGTTGAGGGCTTCGGCGAGCCGGGTCGCCTGCGGGGCGGTGCGCTGCCACGGGAACGGGTTCTCCTCACAACTCGTCGTCGCGAACAGCGCTTCGTCGATCTCCTGCGAACGTTCGCCGGTGGCGCTTTCGATGGGCACGGAGGGGATCAGCCCCTCGGAGAGCAGGTGCAGGCGCAGCAGCGGGTCGGGGTCGTGGCGAAGCGCCGATTGCACGGCGGCGGGCAGCAGCGCCCGCAGGGCCGGGTTGAGGTCGCCGGCCTCCAGGATGTCGAGCAGGCCGCTCTCGTCGAGCGTGCTCGTGTGGCGCTTTCCCGATCCGTCATACACCGACCCGCTCAGGGCCCCCTTGCGCAGCTGCGCCGCGAGGCTGGCGATGTCCCCGGCCGGATTGGAGGTGACCCCAGCGCAGGCGCCATTCGCGCACAGCTCGTCCAGCACGCCGGCGATCGCCTGGAAGGTGGGGATGGCAAACGGTTCCGGCCCTTCGGCCGGCACCACCGAGTCGAGCACCAGCGCTTCCACGTTCTGGGGATAGCGCTCGGCGTACTCCAGCGCGACCTTCGTGCCGTAGGAGGTGCCGTACAGGACGAGCTTTTCGTAACCGCCCGCCTGTCGCAGGGCCTCGATGTCCTGGACGGATTCCTGCGTGGTGAAGGCGCCCCGGGCGGGTCCGATCTCCGACGCGCACTGTTCGAAGAGCTGGCTCACGGGCGCCGTGCTGAACGCTTCGAACGCAGGGCAGCTCAGCGGGTCGGATGCGCCGGTGCCGCGCTGGTCGAACACGAGCAGATCGCGCGAGCCGAGCGCGGGAGCGATCGCCTGGGCGATGAATTCGGCGAGCGGGACAGCCGGCTGGCCGGGACCGCCCGCCAGGGCGACGACGGCGTCGCGGGTCGGGGCGGCGCCGGCGGGCCTGAGCTCGACGCTCAGGGAGATCGTCCCCGGCACCACCCCCGTGCGGGCGAGCGGCACCGACAGGGACGTGCATGCGAAAGCGGTGCCGTTCGCGCAGGGAATGAAGCTAAGGCTGGACGCGGCCGAGCAGCTCGGCCAGCCGGCGAGCAGCACTACGGGCAGCAGAGCCGCCAGAGCCAGGGTGGGAGCTCTGCTGCGCATCGTCGCCGACAATAGCTGCAGTTGCAGTGGAACTCGCCGGCAGGACCACGTGGTGGCCGCCGAGCGTCCCTACGAGCGACCTGTGGGGCCCGCGTCGCAACGTGCCGTGTGCGGCGGCGGCTCCGCCGACCTGCAGGTCGACGGCTTCTGCCTCGATCGAGCCGGTGATCGTCACGCCCGGCACGTACGAGTAGCCGTGCAGGCTGAACGTCGCGCCCGCGAGCTGTGCCCAGCCGGCGCGCAGACCGCCGGTGCGCAGCGGGGGCAGGGCGGTGATGCTTTCCGCGAGGCCGCTCAGCGTCAGCTGGAGGGCGAGCTGGCGGATGAAGTCATCGAGCGTCAGCGTGACCGCGTGCAGCGTGCGTCCGGGCAGTCCGCTGTAGCCCTTCGCCGGCGAGACGAGCGCGAGCCGCAGCGGCGGCAGCCGCGGGGGTTGCAGACTCGCCGGCGGGGGCGCTGCCGGGCACGGCTTCACGGGGTTGGCCGAGAACAGCGCCTGCAGTGCTTCGCCGGCACACGGGGTCTGCTCCTCGGTGAGCACCGAGTGTCCGGTGTAGGGCACGACCAGCAGGTGCGAATCGGGGATCTCGGCCGCCACTTCGCGCGCGTTCGCAGTCGGGGTGCGCAGGTCGTCGGCCCCGCTGAGGATCAACGTCGGGACGTCCGGCAGGGGCGCGTCGTCGGGGAGCGTGGCAGGGGTGGTGAACGGCCAGTAGGCGCATGCCGGAATGTCGCTGATGTCGAGCGCGTTGGTTGCCGTGAACGGCGCGAATGCGCTTGCAGGCAGCGTCCTTGCGGCGGCGGTCGCTTCGGCGATGCGGGCACTCGGATCGACCGCGCGGCTCCATGGGAAGTCCTGCTCTTCGCAGGTCGTCGCGTAGTACAGCGGCGTGTCGAAGTCTTCGTTTTCCCCTTCGCCCACCGCGTGTCCGGCCGCCTGGATCAGGCGCGCCAGCGGCGCCGTGTCGTCCCGCGCGGCCGCCGCGACCGCCGTGAGGAATTCGGCGCGCAGGAGCGGAGAGAAGTCGCCGGCGAGGAGGATTTCGACGAGCTCGTCCGAGGACAACGCCACCTGATGCGCCTTTCCCTCTTCGTCGATTGCCCGCCCTCGCAGCGGCGCGCGGTCCATCCGCCTGACGACCCGCGCCAGGTCGGCGACAGGGTTGGAGGTGATGTGCGCGCAGGCCTTCGCGGCGCACAGCTGGCGCAGGATGCGGGGCACGGCGGCGAACGTGGAGCGATCGAGCGGTTCCGGTCCGTTCGGCGGGACGACCGAGTCGAGCACCAGCGCTTCGACATGGCTGGGGTAGTTCTGGGCGTACTGCTCGGCGACCTTGGTGCCGTAGCTCGTGCCGTACAGGACGAGCTTTTCATAGCCCCCGGCCTGCCGGATCGCCTCGATGTCGGCGACCGTGTCGGCGGTGGTGTAGAAGGTCCGCGTTGGCCCCAGCTCATCGCCGCAGGCTTCGATCAGCGCCCCAAGCGAGTGATACAGGCGGGAGACTTCGAAGGCGTGGCAGGACAGCGGATCGGACAGGCCGATCCCGCGCTGGTCGAAGGCGATCAAGTCACGCGTTGCGGCGATCGGGCCGAGCAGTTCGGTGAACGCTTCGGCGAACGGCAACGCGGGCTGTCCCGGTCCGCCGGCCAGGGCGATGATCGCGCTTTGCGCTTCGCTCACCGGGGCGCGGTGACGGCGCATGGCGAGCGTGATCGTGCCCGGCGTGGCGCCCGTGGGGTCCAGCGGCACGGTGAGATGACCGCATGCGAAGTCGTTGCTGTTCCCGCACGGTGCGAACGCGATCTGGGCGTGCGCCGATGTGGCCGGCGCGCACATCCACGCGCACGCCGTCAGGAGCACTGCCGCGAGCCTCCCTGGCGAGGGTTGCACCCATCGGAATCTAATGCCTGTGCCGGCGTCGCGGCTCCGATTCGTCGCGCGCGGTCCGCGCGGTAGGGTCTGCTAACCGATGGCCTTCGAGCGCGAAATTGTGCAGGCCCCCGGGGCGCCGTCCGCGGTCGGCCCGTACAGCCACGCCGTGCGCGCCGGGGACCTTCTGTTCTGCTCGGGGCAGATACCGCTCGACCCTGAGAGCGGGGAGCTCGTCGGCGCCAGCGCCGCGGAGCAGGCTCGTCGCTGCCTGGAGAACCTGCGTGCGGTGTGCGACTCGGCGGGCACTGCGCTCGAGCGCGCGCTGCGCCTGACGATCTACATGACCGACCTGGCGGCGTTCGCCGAGGTCAACGAGATGTACGCGACGTTCTTCGGCGACGATCCGCCGGCGCGCGTGACCGTAGGGGTCGCGCAGCTGCCGCGCGGCGCCTACGTCGAGATCGACGCGATCGTCGCGCTGTAGGTGTCCCCGTCGGTCGGCTCTACGCTGCGCAGGGCGCGATTGAGCAGCTCGCGCAGGGTCCCGCGCTCGTCGGAGTCGAGCGCCCCGAGCACCTCGTCCTCGATCGCCACCTGGGCGCGTTCGGCGTCGCTCAGCGCGGCGCGGCCCGATGGCGTGATCTGCACCAGGTGCCGGCGCCGGTCGCTGGGGTCGCGCAGGCGGGTGACGTAGGCGAGCTGCTCCAGCTCGTTCAGCAGCAGGACGACGTTGTTGGCGTCCATGCAGAAGGCGTCGGCGAGGTCCTGCTGGGGGCATCCGTCGTGGTCTGAGACGTAGCTGAGCGCGACCAGGTGGCGCAGATGCATCCCCAGCCGCTGCTCGTCGCTGCGGCGGTACACCTGCTTTGCCAGACGGCTCAGCAGCACCGCCGAACCAGGGGCACAGTCTCGCTGATCAGCCATCTTCTCAAGTGTATACATCATCAAAGCGTCAATCATCACAATAGCAGGGATCGATATTTTTTCATAGATCATCCTTGTTATATGGATGATAAGTGCTATGGTGTGTTCTCCGCAACCTGGAGGACTCCCATGACCGCTCTGCTTCGCCAAGTCAGGACTCCCACACAGACCGCCGCCTCCGAGCGCCGGCGCTGGATCGCGCTCGGGGTGCTGTGCCTCGGGCAGCTGATGATGGTGCTCGACGCGACGATCGTGAACGTCGCGCTGCCGTCGATCCAGCGCGAATTGCACTTCACGCAGGCGAACCTCACGTGGGTGATCGACGGCTACCTGATCACCTTCGGCGGCTTCCTGCTGCTGGCCGGCAGGTTCGGCGACCTCGTCGGCCGCAAGAAGGTCTTCCTGAGCGGGCTCGTCCTGTTCGTCGCCGCCTCGATCCTGTGCGGGGTGTCGGGCAGCCAGGCGATGCTGATCGGCGCGCGCCTCCTACAGGGCGTCGGCGGCGCGATCGCCTCGAGCGTGATCCTGGCGATCATCGTCACGGAGTTCCCCGAGCGCGTCGAGCAGGCCAAGGCGATGGGCATGTACGCGTTCGTGTCCGCCGGCGGCGGCTCGATCGGCCTGCTCGCCGGGGGCGCGCTCACGCAGTCGTTGAGCTGGCACTGGATCTTCTTCGTCAACGTCCCGATCGGAGCGGTCGCGCTCGTGTTCGGGTGGATGCTGATCGAGGAGAACGAGGGCATCGGCCTCGCCGGCGGCGTGGACGTGCTCGGCTCGATCCTGATCACGCTGGCGACCATGTTCGGCGCGTTCGCGATCATCAGGTCGAGCGAATACGGCCTGCTCTCGGCGCGCACGCTCGGCGCGGGCGGCGCCTCGCTGGCACTGCTGGGCGGCTTCCTCGCAGTGGAGGCCCGCGTGGCCAACCCGCTCATGCCGCTGCGGATCCTGCGGCTGCGCACGCTGATGGGCTCCAGCCTCGTTCGCGGCCTGCTCGTCACCGGGATGTTCTCGGCGTTCTTCCTCGGGGCGCTGTACCTGGAGCGCGTGCTCGGCTACGACGCGATCGACACGGGACTCGCGTTCATGCCGCTGACGATTGCGATCGCGATCATGTCGATGGGCGCATCCGCGCGGGCCATGGAGCGCTTCGGCTCGGTTCCGACGCTGGCGGCCGGGCTGGTGGGGATCATCCTCGGGCTCCTGCTGCTCGCGGGCGCGGGCGTCCACGCTAGCTACTTCCCCGGCCTGTTCTTCGCCTTCCTGGTGCTCGGCCTCGGTGCCGGCGCCTCCTTCCTGCCGCTGCTGACGATCGGAATGTCCGACGCGCCGGCGCGCGATGCGGGGCTCGCCTCGGGGATCATCAACGTCTCGGTGCAGCTGTTCGGCGCGATCGGACTGGCCACGCTCGGCACGGTCGCCACCGACCACACCAAGGCGCTGAGCGCCGCCGGGCACTCGCTGAGCAGCGCTCTGACCGGCGGATACGACCTCGCCTACATCGTCGCCGCGGTATGCGTGGCCGGGGGCATCCTCGCGGCCTTCCTCGTGCTGCGCCCACCCGCCGCCATGCAGCAGGAGGTCGAGGAGGCGGTCGAGCAGGGAACCGAGGGCGAGCTGCTCGCCGCCTGATCTCGCGCTCGCCCAGCCCGACGGCCCGCCGCGGCCGCCGCCGGGCTGGGTCGTCGCCTACCCGCGCAGCTGCGCCCGCTTGACCTTCCCGCTGGCGGTCTTCGGCAGCTTATCGGCGAAGTCGATGATGCGCGGGTACTTGTAGGGGGCGGTCTCGCGCTTGACGTGCTCCTGCAGCTCGCGCACCAGCTGCGGCGAGGGGGCGTAGTCGCCGTCGCGCAGGACCACTACCGCGCGCACGACCGAGCCGCGCTCCTCGTCCGGAGCGGCAACGGCGGCGGCTTCGGCGACGGCCGGGTGGGCGACGAGCGCGGACTCGACCTCGAACGGCCCGATGCGGTAGCCGGCCGAGACGATCACGTCGTCGCTTCGTCCCTCGAAGTACAGCCAGCCGTCCTCGTCCTGGCTGACCTTGTCGCCCGTGTGCCACAGGTGGGCGGGGTCGAATCCACGGTCCTCGATGCTCCACACCCCGTCCGGGCCGCGCCGAACGTGCTCGCCGAGGTAGCCGAGGAAGAACGTCGGAACCGTGGCGGGGTCGACCGTAAGTTCGCCGTCGCGCACCGTCAGCCCCATGCCCGGGAGCGCCTTGCCCATCGAGCCGGGCCTCGCCGCGGTGTGCAGCGGAGCCCCCGTCAACTGGCCGGTCTCGGTCTGGCCGTAGCCGTCGCGGATCTCCAGGCCGGTCGCCTCGTGCCAGGCGCGCAGCACCTCGGGGTTGAGCGCCTCGCCCGCGGCGACCATCCCGCGCAGATGCTCCACTGGACGCAACGTGGCTCGCTTGGCGATCACGCGGTACTCGGTGGGCGCCATGCACAGCACGTTCACGCGCTCGCGCTCGAGCAGCGCCAGGCGCTCATGCGGATCAAAGCGCGCGTCGTGCAGCAGCGCCGCCGCCCCTGACAGCCAGGGCGCGATGAATACGTTGCGCGCGGACTTCGACCAGCCGCTGGCGGCGGTGCACCACACGAGCTCGCCGGCGCGCGCGCCCAGCCAGTGCTCGGCCTGCACGCGCTGGCCGTCGAGGTAGCGCTGCGCGTGCACGACCGCCTTCGGCTCGCCGGCGGTGCCGCTGGTGAACGTGATCAGGCACGGGTCCTCGCCGCCCAGCTCGACCTCGGGCGCAGGCTCGGCCGCAAACAGGCTCTCGTCGGGCACGTACGCGAGCGGGACCGGCGCCGTGGCGCCGGCTGCGGCCGCCTCGAGCTCGTTGCGGTTGCGCTCGTCGGCGAGGATCAGCGCCGGACGGGCCACGTCGATGCGCAGGCGAAGGTCCTTGGCGCGCAGCTGCTCGGTGCATGGCAGCACGACCGCCCCGATCCGGAAGCAGGCAGCCATGCTCAGCACCCACTCGGGCCGGTTGCCGATCAGCGTCATCACGACATCGCCCCGGCTCACGCCCAGCCGCTGCAGCGTGCCGGCCAGGCGCGCCGAGCGCTCGCCCACGTCATGAAAGCTCCACTCGCGCCGTGTGCCGTCGCGCGCCAGCTCGATCAGAGCGAGCTCCCGCGGGTCGCGCAGGTCGAGGACGTCGCGAGCGAAGTTCACGACGGTATTCTCCCTCTAGAGGGTGGCGCGGTCGGCCGACCCAGCCCTGCGGGCTGTGTGCCCCCGGCAAGCCGGGCCCCTCTTCATTCAATTCAGCCGCCAAAACGACCTTGGAGCGCTAATCAGATGGCCGTAGCCGCCTCCCAGTACACCGAGAAGACCGACGAGCAGAGGGCGATCACCGAGATGGTGCACCAGTTCGCGGACGAGCAGATCCTGCCCAACGCCGAGCACTACGACCACGAGGACAGCTTCCCGGAGCCGATCGTCGAGCAGATGAAGGAGCTGGGGCTGTTCGGCGTGACGATCCCCGAGGAGTACGGCGGGATGGGGCTGGACCTGACGACCTACGCGATGATTGTCGAGGAGCTCTCGCGTGGCTGGATCTCGATCTCGGGCGTCATCAACACGCACTTCATCGGCTCCTACCTGCTGATGAAGTTCGGCACCGACGAGCAGCGGCAGAGGTACCTGCCGCGCATGGCCACGGGCGAGATCCGGGCGGCGTTCTCGCTGTCCGAGCCGGAGCTCGGCTCGGACGTGCAGGCGATCAAGACCTCCGCCAAGAAGGCGCAGGACGGCTCGTATGAGATCAACGGCCAGAAGATGTGGGTGACCAACGGCCTGCTCTCGACGCTCGTGTTCGTGCTGGTCAAGACCGACCCCGACGCCGAGCCGCGCCACAAGGGCTTCACGTGCTTCATCGCCGAAAAAGAGCCCGGAGTGGGCGAGAACACGGGCGCGTACGCGGGGCTGAACGTGCCGCCGAAGATCAAGAAGCTCGGCTACAAGGGGGTCGAGTCGACCGAGCTCGTGTTCGACGGCTACCGCTGTCCGGCCGAGAACGTGCTCGGCGGCGAGCAGGGGGGCCTGAACAAGGGCTTCGCGCAGATGATGGACGCCCTGGAGGTCGGCCGCGTGAACGTGGCCGCGCGCGGTGTCGGCATCGCCCAGCGCGCACTCGAGCTGGCGCTGCGCTACTCCCAGGAGCGCAAGACCTTCGGCAAGCCCATCGCAGAGCACCAGGCGATCCAGTTCAAGCTCGCCGACATGGCGACGCAGGTGGAGGCCGCGCGCCTGCTGACGCTGCGCGCCGCCCGCCTGAAGGACGCGGGCGAGCGCTCGGATCTCGAGGCCGGCATGGCCAAGCTGTTCGCCTCGGAGGCGGGTCGCTTCTGCGTCGAGGAATCGTTCCGCATCCACGGCGGCTACGGGTACTCCAAGGAGTATGAGATCGAGCGTCTCTATCGCGACGCCCCGCTGCTGCTGATCGGAGAGGGCACGTCGGAGATCCAGCGCATGGTGATCGGGCGCAAGCTGCTGCAGCGTCATAAGATCTGAAGGACAGCCACGGACCGCGACCCGGTCCAGGAGGAGAGCAACAGCCACATGGCCGATGACGCCAAGGCTCTGATCGAGCTTGCGACCCGCAGGTTCGTCGGCGAAGTGCCGGCGCTGGAGCCGATCAAGCTGGTCGTCGGCGTCGAGCTCCGGGGCAGGGGAGACGTGCAGCACTTTCGCCTGGAGATGCCCGGCCTGAAGGTCACCAAGGGACCGGCGGCGGACGCTCGGCTGCGCGTGGACATGCGCCGGGAGTTCTTCAACGTGATGGCCCGCGAAGCGAAGGTGGCGGACTGGATCGAGGCGTTCACCTACGGGCAGGCCAAGGCGTCCGGGCCGGAGCAGATCCTGCGGCTGATCATCAACGTCGTCGAGCGCCAGCAGGAGCGCGAACGCACCCCGAAGGCGCGCCGGCACGCATAGCCGCGGGCGGCCGGGCGATCAGTGGTAGGAGGAGAGCTGCTCGGCCAGGAACGCCAGCGAGGCGAGCAGGAAGATGCACATGACGATCAGGGAGAAGTTTTCGTTCACGGCTTCCTGCATCACGATAACGGGAGTGGCCGTCGTGTGGAAGGGCCATGGGCCCGCTCAACCCACGCTAGAGCGCGGCGCCGCCGGCGTAGAGCTTAGCACGCGCACGCCGTTGGGCACGGCGTCCAGACACAGCCGGCAGAGCACGCACTCGTCGAGGTTCTTCTCGACGATCTCGACCTCGCCGTCGGCGGCCGCGAAGATGTCCACCGGGCAGACCTCAGCGAGCTTCGCCGCGAGCGCCCCGTCGGCGGCCACGCTGTCGTCGACTTCGACCGCGATGAAGATCCCGTCCCTCCTCACGCCGGGCTCCGCTGCGCCCGCTCGGCGATCCTCGTCTCGATCATCTCGGGGATGTCCTCGATCCGCTCGGCCACCGTGATGCCGGCCTGGGCGAGGCGCGCGATCTTCTCGGAGGCCGTGTCCTCCTTGCCTTCGACGATCGTGCCCGCGTGGCCGAAGCTCATACCCGGCATCTCGTCCATGAAGCGCCCGGCCATGAACGCCACGATCGGCAGCCGTGAGCGGTGCTCGGTCACCCAGCGCGCGAGCTCGGCCTCCATGCGCCCGCCGGGCTCGGTGTAGATGACGATGCCACGGGTCTGCTCGTCCGCCTCGAACAGGGGCATCAGCTCGGCGTAGCTGGAGCCGATGATCGCGTCCCCGCCGATCGACACGGCGGTCGACTGGCCGAGGCCGGCGGCGCTGAGCGTGGAGGACATCTCGGTGGTCATCCCGCCCGAGCGGGAGATCACGCCGATCGGGCCAGGGATGTAGGCCTGCGCGGCGTTTTTCGCCGGGCCGCCGATCCCGCCCATCTTGATCACGTCCGGCACGATGATGCCGAGGCAGTTGGGGCCGATGATGCGCGCGTCGCGCAGCCTGGCCAACTCGACCATCTGGGCGACGTCGCGGCGGGGGATGCGCTCGGTCACGATCACGACCAGCTTGACGCCGTTCTCGATCGCCTCGAACACGGCGTCCTTGGTGAACGCGGGGGGGACGGTCACGACCGAGCCGTCGATCGGCCCGCCGTGGTGGGCGACGGCCTGGGCGACCGTGTCGAACACCGGCACGCCGTGCACCTCGCGCCCGAGCCTCCCCGGCGTGACGCCACCGACGACCTTCGCGCCGGCGCCGTAGTCGAGGCACTCGCGCGTGAGGTTCACGGCCTCGCGGCCGGTGATGCCCTGGACGATGAACGTCGTGTCCGAGTCGATCAGGATCGACATCAGGCGCTCGTCCCCTGGATCTTCTCGACGGCCCGACGTGCGGCCTCGTTCAGCGACACGCTGCGGTCGGCGTAGTCGACGCCGTACTTCTCGAGGATCTTGAAGCCCTCCTCCTCCCAGGCGCCGGGGATGCGGAAGATGGCGATCTTCTCGGCCGGGTCGTGGCCGAGCTCCAGGCACGCTTTGATGACGCCGCGCGCGACGATGTCCACGCGGGTGTTGGAGACGATCGACATCATCACGGCGATCTTGTCCACGCCCGGCTTGCCCAGGACGAGCTTGGCCAGCCCGCAGGCCTTTGCGACCGACGGGTTGCCGCCGATCTCGCAGTAGTTGGCCGGCCTGCCGCCGTGCGCGCGGACGGCGTCGAACAGGGTCAGCGAGCCGCCGCCGGCTCCGATCACCAGGCCGAGGTTGCCGTCGAACTCGGTCACGTTGCCGGCGACGCCGCGGTGGTCGATGGCGTCCACCTCCTCGCCGGCGAGCTCGAACGGGGTCGCCTCGCGCGCTTGGCGGGTCTCCTCCTCGCCCACGCCGAGCTCGGCGAGCAGCTTCGCGTGGCGCCCGCGGGCCTCGTTCTCGATGTCCATGTGCGCGTCGAGCGCCACGAACGAGCCGTCGGCGAGACGGCCCAGCGGGTTGATCTCGGCGAGGATCATGTCGTTCTCCACGAACAGCTTCGCCAGTCGGGTCACGATCGGCACCAGCTTGTTGAGCGCGGAGCCGGTGACGCCGGTGGCGGCGATCGCCTCCTTGGCCTGGAAGTCGGCGAAGGGCAGGATGTTGGAGAAGTGCCGCCGGCCGACCGCCTCGGGCTGCTCCTCGGCCACCTGCTCGATGTCGATGCCGCCCACCGGCGAGAAGATCATCACCGGCTGCTTGCGAATCCCATCCCACACGACCCCCGCGTAGTACTCCTGCTCGACCTCCGCCCTGGGGTCGACGAGCACGCCGCGCGGCATGTGGCCGTTGATCTCCAGCGCCAGGATGTCGCGGGCGTGGGCCTCGGCCTCGTCGGGCGTGTCGGCGAACTTGACGCCGCCGGCCTTCATGCGCCCGCCGGTCAGGACCTGGGACTTGATGACGGTCGGCCCGCCGATCCGCTGCGCGATCTCGCGCGCCTCGGCGGGGTCGGTCGTGAAGCCGTAGTCGGTTACCGGGATGCCGGCGCGCTTGACGATCTCGCGCGCCTCGTACTCGAAGAATCTCATTGCGGCGCGGAAGCCTACCGGGAGTCCGCGTGAGGCGAGGTCGGCGACCGGCGCTTGCGGGCTTCAGCAGTCGGCAAGAGCTTTCAGCGCGCTGCAGATGTGACCGCGAGCCCCTCCTCTCGACCGAGAGGGATCTCGGTTGGGATGCCACGCACCGTGCGGCCGATGGGCGCGACGACGATTCCCGCGAGCACGCCGACGGCCTCCGACCGCGTCACGACCAGAACGGGCCGGCGCTTGTCCTCGGCCTCCGCCCAACAGATCTCGCCCTGTCTGGGGACGTTCACCAGGGTTCCTCTGCGACCAGGGCGCGTGTGGCCTCCTCCAGCCCGGCGAGCTCTTCGTCGGTCTGCTGCTGGCGGCGGTACGCGTCCGCCCGCGGCGCCCTACACGCCCGCCGGCACGAACCCGTAGGCCTCGGCCAGCTCGGGGTCCTTGCGGGCGAGCATTTCGGCGAGGTTGACCATCACCTTGCACTGCTTCCAGGTGGCGTCGTCCTGCATCTTGCCGTCGATCATGTGCACGCCGCGCCCATCGGGGATCGCCTCGATGACCTTTTTGGCGAACGCGACCTCCTCGGGGTCCGGGGAGAACACGCGCTTGGCGATGTCGATCTGGACGGGGTGCAGGGACCAGGCGCCGACGCAGCCCAGCAGGAAGGAGGCGCGAAACTGGGTCTCGCAGCCCTCGACGTCCTTGATGTCGCCGTAGGGGCCGTAGAAGGGCAGGGCGCCGACGGACGTGCACGCGTCGACCATGCGCGCGATCGAATAGTGCCAGGGGTCCTGTTGGTAGCTCGGGCGGGGGGCGTCCGGATCGTCGGGGTCGGGATCGGCGATCGTGCGGTAGCCGGGGTGCCCGCCGCCGACGCGCGTGGTCTTCATGCGCCGCGACGCCGCCAGGTCGGCGGGGCCGAAGCTCATCCCCTGGATGCGCGGCGAGGCGCAGGCGATCTCCTCCAGGTTGGCCACCCCCTGGGCGGTCTCGAGGACGGCGTGCACGAGCAGCGGCCGATCGAGGCCGGCCTTGGCCTCGAGCTGGGCGAGCAGGCGGTCGACGTAGTGGATGTCCCACGGGCCCTCGATCTTCGGGACCATGATGACCTCGAGCTTGTCGCCGATCTCGGCCACCAGTTCGGTCAAATCGTCGAGCACGTAGGGCGAGGCCAGCTCGTTGACCCGCGTCCACAGCGCCGTGTCCCCGAGCTCCATCTCGCGGCCCACCTTGATCAGGCCCGCACGCGCGGCCTCCTTCTTGTCGAGCGGCACGGCGTCCTCGAGGTTGCCCAGCAGGATGTCGACGGTGGGTGCGATGTCGGGCACCTTGGCGACCATCTTCTCGTTGGAGAAGTCGAGGAAGTGGATCATCCGGGAGGGCTTGAACGGGATCTCGCACGCGGGCTCGGGCGCGTCGATGGCGAGGGGCTTGAGGAAGTCTCGGGGGTTGCGCAAGGGCTCTCCTGGGTCGGCTGGGGAACAGCGGTTGAACAGCTGCTAGGAAGTATCGATGATGCGTCTTCGTTTGGCTCCGCTGGTGTTGCTCGCGGCATGCGGGTCGCTCGCCCTCGGCACGACCCGGGCGAGCACCGTCCCGGTGGCGAACAGCGCGGGCACCGGGATCGGCCGGGCTGCTGCGGCCTCCGTCGCGCGGATCTGGCCGCTGACCCTGTCCCCGGCGCCGGGCGACCTGGCGCTGGCGCAGGTCAGCTTTCAGCGGGCTGCCCGGGGGCAGAGCATCTCTGCCAGCTCCCTGCAGGTGTCGGTCAGCGGCCCCTTCGGCGATGACTACCTGGCCGCTGCCGTGGCGCGCCTGCAGACGCCGGGCGCTCCGCGGGCGCTGGTGCTGGTCGTCAATCGACCCTCGGCGCTGCTCGACCCGGTGTCCGTGCACCTGCGGCTCACCGCGCGACGCACGCTCGGGGCGCCCGTCGTTTGGAAGCTGGCCGATCCCCTCACGCATCCCGATACAGGCCTCACGCCGGCTCTGTGCAACCTGGCGCTGCATGGCGGCGCCCTGAGCGAGTCCGACCTGCGCCCGCTGCACTCGCGCGGTGCGGCGCTCGCCGGCTTCGACGCGGCGGGTGCGGTCGCCCAGGCCTACGACGTCGTCTGCGGGCTGCCCTACGCGAGCTCCTTCGAGCAGGCCGTCAGGCAGTCGACCGGCTGTACGCCCTGCGATCCCCCGCCCGGATATGCCTGTCCGCTGGGGCGCAGCCGGGCATCTGCGCGGCGCCGGTGGCGGGCGGCGCGAGGCTAGCGCCCGCGGGCGCCCACTAGAGTTCCGAAGCCGCGGCCATCCGAACCCCCTGCCAAAGGAGACCCCCGAGACCCATGAGCGAGACCCATTCCGTCGAGACCGATCAGGCCGCGCGCGAGGCGAGCGGCGCACATCCGTACGGCCGCTATCTCGAGGAGTTCGAGGTCGGGCGCGGTCTACAAGCACTGGCCCGCCAAGACGGTGACCGAGGCGGAGGACCACATCTTCTGCCTGCTGACGATGAACCACCACCCGCTGCACATCAACGACGTCTATGCGGCAAATCCCAGCAGGGGCGAAACGTCGTCGGTGGGTCCGCTGGTCTACTCGCTGGCGCTCGGCATGTCGGTGAGCGACGTCAGCGGCAAGGCGATCGCCAATCTCGCGACCGAGGAACTAAGCATCCCGCGCCGGTGTTCCACGGCGACACGCTGTTCTGCGAGTCCGAGGTGCTCGAGAAGAAGGAGTCGAAGTCCAAGCCCGACCGCGGCACCGTGAAGGTGCACACGCGGTGCCTTCAACCAGGACGGCGTGCTGGTGGCCGAGTTCAAGCGCCTGGTGCTCGTTCCCCGCAAGAATCCAAACCCCGACCGCCCCGGCTCCGAGGAGGCGGAGGGCAACCGACTAGCAGTTGTGGGCGCACCCGGCTGGCCGGGGCACCCGGCGTCGTGGGGGCCGGGCGGCGAGGCGTGCGGTAGGCTTTCCCTATCGCCCTTAGTGGGGCGTTTTCTGTTTCCCGGAGCCGATCGAGGCCCGGCAGCAGCGCCGACCGATCGAAGATCGGCCGGCGCGCGCCGATCTTGCCCGCCAACCGAGGAGTTGCTTGCATCCCATGAACACCACCGTCCCCGCCCCCACCAAGAACGAGCGTCTGCTGGCCTGGGTCGAGGAGGTGGCGACGCTCACCGAGCCCGACCGGATCCACTGGTGCGACGGGTCCGCCGAGGAGTACGACCGCCTCTGCCAGGAGCTCGTCGACGCGGGGACCTTCGAGCGGCTCTCGGACGCCAAGCGGCCCAACTCCTACCTGGCGCTGTCGGACCCGGGCGACGTGGCGCGGGTGGAGGATCGCACGTTCATCTGCTCGGCCACCGAGGAGGAAGCGGGCCCGAGCAACAACTGGCGCGATCCGGAGGAGATGCGAGAAGCGCTGACGCGAGCTGTTCGAAGGCTCGATGAAGGGGCGCACGATGTACGTGGTGCCGTTCTCGATGGGGCCGCTCGGCTCCGACCAGAGCCACATCGGCGTGCAGCTGACCGACTCGACGTATGTCGCGGTGAGCATGCGCATCATGACGCGCATGGGCCAGGGCGCCCTCGACGCGCTCGGCAGCGAAGGCGATTTCGTCCCCTGCCTGCACTCGGTGGGCATGCCGCTGAGCGCCGGCGAAGAGGACGTGCCGTGGCCGTGCAACGCCGAGAACAAGTACATCGTGCACTTTCCCGACACGCGGGAGATCTGGTCATACGGCTCGGGCTACGGCGGCAACGCGCTGCTGGGCAAGAAGTGCTTCGCGCTGCGGATCGCCTCGGTGATGGCGCGCGAGGAGGGCTGGATGGCGGAGCACATGCTGATCCTCAAGCTCACCTCTCCGGAGGGCGAGGTGAAGTACGTCACCGGCGCCTTCCCGAGCGCGTGCGGCAAGACCAACCTGGCGATGCTGATCCCGACGCTCGAGGGCTGGAAGGTGGAGACCATCGGCGACGACATCGCCTGGATGAAGTTCGGCGAGGACGGCCGGCTGTACGCGATCAACCCCGAGGCCGGCTTCTTCGGCGTGGCGCCGGGGACGGGCGAGCAGACCAATCCGAACGCGATCCGCACGATCGAGCGCAACTCGGTCTTCACGAACTGCGCAAAGACCGACGACGGCGACATATGGTGGGAGGGCTTGACCAGCGAGCCGCCCGCGCACCTGACCGACTGGCGCGGCAACGACTGGACGCCCGCGTCCGACGCTCCCGCGGCCCACCCCAACGCGCGCTTCACGACCCCGGCGGCGCAGGACCCCGCGATCGCGCCGGAGTGGCAGGACCCGGCGGGCGTGCCGATCGACGCGATGCTGTTCGGCGGACGGCGCTCGACGGTCGTGCCGCTGGTGACCGAGGCGCTCGACTGGGAGCACGGCGTGTTCCTCGGCTCGGTGATGAGCTCCGAGAAGACCGCCGCGGCGGCCGGCACCGTGGGCGAGCTGCGCTTCGACCCCTTCGCGATGCTGCCGTTCTGCGGCTACAACATGGCCGACTACTTCCGCCACTGGCTCTCGATCGGGCGCCGCCACGGAGCGAAGCTGCCCAAGATCTTCTACGTCAACTGGTTCCGCAAGGACCCTGACGGACGCTTCCTGTGGCCCGGCTACGGAGAGAACTCGCGCGTGCTGGCGTGGGTGTTCGCCCGCTGCGCCGGACATGGCGCCGCGCGGGAGACGCCCATCGGGCTGATCCCGCCGGTCGGCGGCGAGGGCATCGACACCCGCGGGCTCGACGTCTCCGAAGAGGCCATGGCGGAGCTGCTGCGCGTCGAGGCCGAGGAGTGGAGAGCCCAGCTCCCCCAGTTCCACGAGCACTTCGCCAAGTTCGACAACCTGCCGGGCGAGCTGCACGCCCAGCTGAGGGCGCTCGAACAGCGCCTCAGCTGAGCGTCGCGCCGCCTAGCGTCGTCCTAGTCGTGGCCGTGGGTCTCGCCGCCGACAGCCGGCGGACGCGACTCCTCGGCCAGCGAGGTGATCGTGAGCGCGCCGCGCGCGGATGACTCGAGCACCTCGGTGGCCTCCTCCAGCGAGCGCGCGTACAGCTCGACCAGCAGGTGCACGATTATGCGGGCGTCGTCTTCGTGCTTGTGGAAGCGCACGTGGGTGAAGAACTCGCGCACGCCGTGCTCCCCGAAGGCGGCGTAGGAGAGCGCGTCCCCGGCCTCCGGCCCAGAGCAGCTCTCGACGTCTTCGGAGTCGACCGTCACGGTGCACGAGGCCACCCACGGCGTGCCGGCGATCATCCGTTCCCAGCGATCCTCGATCGGCTCCACGCGTCCGTTGTTGAAGCCGAGGTGCGGCTGGTCGTGCATGCAGTCCAGGCACTGCACGACCGCCTCCTGGAGCTCGTCGACGACTTCCGCGCGCTCGCCCGTGTCGGGGTCGATCTTGTGGATGCCCTCGTAGTGGACCTGGACCTCCAGGTCCTGCGACCAGCAGCGATAGCAACGCAGCCAGCTGCGCGCGCTCGTCTCGGCCATCGAGCCCTCCATGAGGCCATTGTAGGCGTCCGCGGACAGGCTGCCGGTGCCTAGCCGAACGTGAACGCGTAGCCGGTGACCCCGTTGGCGAACCGCAGCGAGAGGCGGTCGCGTTCATCGCGCGGCAGGGAGACCAGCCAATACAGGCGCTGGCGGCGCACGGTCACGACGCCCCCGTGGACGTCGGCGCCCGCGTCGGCGGCGGGAATCGGACGGCCGTCGAGCAGCACCTCCACGGGCAGCCGGCGTTCGTCCTGTGAGCTGAGCACGAGGTAGACGTTCTTGGCGTCGAACTCCAGGTCGATCCCGGCTTCCGCGACCGCTTCGGCAGGCTGGCCGGCGATGTTCCAAGTGCCGCTGTAGGCGAAGTCGTTGACGGCCAGTTCGCCGGTGGGAGGCGGTCCGTAGTCGTGCAGTCCCGATTCGGGGCCGTTGATCCAGCCCTCCGCGCGGTCGGTTCCCAGGTAGGTCTCGGGAGTGGCCTGGTCGGAGGGCACGACCACGCCGGCCGGGTGGCTCTTGCCCCCGACCTGGTAGCCGGCTTCGGCCAGCAGCGCCCTGATCGCCGTTTCGGTCTGTTCGTAGTCGCCCTCGCCGAAGGCCGCGTAGCGGACCTGGCCGTGGGCGTCGATCAGGTAGTCGGCGGGCCAGGCTTCGTTGCCGTACGCGTCCCAGGTGCCCAAGTTGTTGTCCTGGACGACCGGATAGCGCAGCCCGAACTGCCCGATCGCGTCCTCGACGTTGCTCGCTTCCTTCTCGAACGCGAACTCCGGCGACTCCACGCCGACGATCGTCAGGCCGTCCTTGCGGTAGGCGGCGTCCCACGCCTTCAGGTAGGGCAGCGTGCGGATGCAGTTGATGCAGGTGTACGTCCAGAAGTCGATCAGCACCACGCGTCCGCGCAGCGAGGCGAGCGTCAGCGGACGATCGCCGGGTGTGTTGAACCAGTCCTCGGTTTCCGTGAATTCCGGTGCGGGCCCGATGTCGGGCAGGTCTTCCGCGTCGGCGAGCAGCGTCGCCTGGCTGGCGTCGCGCGCCGCGGGATGAACCGTCGTGGTGGAGCCGCCGCAGGCGGAGGATCCGTTCGCGGGGACGAGCTTCGCCCGGTGCCCGGTGATCTCGTGCAGGCGGCTGGTGACGGTCCGCGAGCACTCCAGCGTGGCCGTGAGGTTGACGTCGGGGATCTTTTCGGCGACGAACTGGTCGAAGTTGACGTCGAGGTTGGTCACGATCGCGACCGCGGTGAGGATCATGATCGTGCCGAGCGCGCGCTGCAGCAGCGGCCCGCGACCGGCCCTGCGGACCCGATCGAACAGGCGCCTGCCGCCGAGGGCGAGCGCGAGCAGCACGACCGCCGAGCCGGCGGCGTAGGCGAGGGCGATCGCGATCGTTTTGCCCGAGGCGGCGCTGACCGAGATGACCGCCGCCAGGATCGGGCTCGCGCACGGGGTGTAGACGAAGCCGAGCGCTCCGCCGACGAGCAGCCCCGAGGCAAAGCCGTCGCCGGCCGTGCGCGGCCCGAAGCGGGCCAGCCGCGACAGCGGCGCCTCCAGGCGCGCGGCCACGTCGGGCAGGAGCAGCGCGAGGCCGAACGCCAGCAGGACGGCGATCGCAACGTCGCGCAGCGGATCGCTGCCCAGGCCGACGCCGTCGACGACGTTCGCCACCCCGACGATCGTCACCGTGAAGGTGACCGACAGCCCGAGGACGATGCCGAGAGGGCGGCGCCGGCCGCCCACGCCGCCCGCGGACAGAAGCGCGGGCAGCACCGGCAGCACGCACGGCGACAGGGCCGTGCCCGCGCCGGCGAGGATTGCGAAGCCTAGGAGAACGATCATGTGCTCTTGTCCTACAGACTTCCGGGAGGCGCTTTTGTTACAGCGCAACCTCGGACGCCACCCACGACAGCGTAATGAGCGCCCCGACCGGTGGGCGCCGATTCCCGCGCAGCCCTCTGCTCAGCGCTTGAGGATCACGTACACGGTGGTCACGGCGAACGCCATCTGCCCGAACGCGAGCGCCGTGCCCAGGTTGGCCGCGCCGAGCGCGCCCGCGATGGCGCTGGCGAGCACGAACGCTCCGAACATGCTCAGCAGATCGCGTCTCATCCCATTTCCCGCTCGAGCGCCGCCACGAGCGCCGCCACGTCCATGCCCGGGTCCTGTTCGGCCAGCAGCGCCTCCGCGGCGCGGCGGCCACCGAGGGCGCGCAGTCCCCGCTCGCCGTGCTCGAGGACGAAGTCTCTCAGGGCTCCCGCTCGGCGTGAGTGCAGCCGCCGCTCGGCGATGTCCAGCCCGGCGCGGTGCTCGTCGAGCGCTGCCGCCAGCTCCTCGATGCCGCTCGGCGGAGGCAGCGCGGAGACGGCGAGCACGCGCGCCCGGCTCGAGCCGAGGGAGCGCAGCGCGGCGCTCAGCTCGCGTCTGGTGCGCATCGCGATCTGGCCGAGGTCGGCCTTGGTGACGACCAGCACGTCGGGGATCTCCATGATCCCCGACTTCAGGAACTGGAGCGCGTCGCCGCCCCCTGGCTGGACGACGACCACGACGGTGTCGGCCACGTCGGCCACGTCGGTCTCCGCCTGCCCGACGCCGACCGTCTCGATGACGACGATGTCAAATGCCGCCGCCAGCGCGTCGGCCGCGGTGCGGGTCGCGCGCGCCAGCCCTCCGAGCCGCTCTCCGGCGGCGCTCGAGCGGATCAGCACGCCGTCGTCGCCCGGATCGAACTGGATGCGCGCGCGATCGCCCAGCAGCGAGCCCCCCGAGTGGCGTGAGCTCGGATCGACGGCCAGCACGGCCACGGTGCGCTCGTGAGCACCCACCTCGTGGGCGGCGCCCCGCCAGAGGTGCAGCAGGGCCGAGAGCAGCGTTGACTTGCCGGCGCCGGGCGGCCCCGTCACGCCGATCACGTGCGCGGGCGCCTCGCCCCCGAGGGCGGCCGGAGAGACCTCGCGCAGGAGCTCCGCCGCCTGCTCGCGGTCGGCGCGGGCGGTGCTCTCGAGCAGGTTCAGCGCCGCCGGCGCCGCGCTCAGGTCCCGCGCGCGCAGGCGCGCGCCCAGGGCGGCTCCGGCGGCGCTCACGCGGAGCCGTTGGCGGAGGTGCCGCCGGCGGCGAGCAGGGAGGAGTCGGTGCCGGCGTCCACCAGCGCGAGGATCTCGCGCATGATGCGCGTGATGTCGAAGTCCTTGGGCGTGTACACGGCGGCGACGCCCGCCCGCTCCAGCGCCGCGACGTCCTGCTCGGGGATGATGCCGCCGACGACGACGGGGGCGGTCACGCCCGCGTCGTGGAGCGCGTCGAGCACGGCCGGGATCAGCTCGCGGTGGGAGCCCGACAGGATCGACAGGCCGATCACGTGCACGCCCTCCTGCAGCGCCGAGGCGGCGATCTGCGCGGGGGTCAGGCGGATGCCTTCGTAGACGACGTCCATGCCCGAGTCGCGGGCGCGCAGCGCGATCTGCTCGGCGCCGTTGGAATGACCGTCCAGGCCCGGCTTGCCGACGAGGATCTTCGGCCTGCGGCCGAGCTTCTCCTGCAGGCGCGAGACCTCGTCGCGCAGCTCCCCCAGCTGCCCGTCGCCAAGCATGGCGGCGGCCTCGCCCACGCCCGTGGGCGCGCGGTAGCCGCCGAACACATCGCGCAGCGTCCGCGCCCACTCTCCGGTTGTGGCCCCGGCGCGTGCGGCCGCGATCGTCGGCACCATCAGGTTCTCCGAGGCGGTGTCGTCGCGAGCTGCGGCGGTCAGCGCTGCGAGCGCCTCATCTACGACGGACTGGTCACGCTCGGCGCGCCAGCGGCGCACAGCCTCGATCTGCTGCGCTTCCAACGCCGGGTCCACCACGAGGATTCCGCCCTCGGCATCGGCGGTCAGCGGCGAGTCCTCGGTCTCGGTGAAGCGGTTCTGCCCGACCACCACCTGCTCGCCGTCCTCGATCCGGCGAATGCGCTCACGGTGGGAGCCGACGAGGGCGGCCTTCATGTAGGGGACGCCCTCGACCGCGCCGCCGTGCTCGGCCACGACCGCCATCTCCGCGCGCGCACCCTCCAACAGCTCCTGCACGAGCTCCTCCATCACCTTCGAGCCCTCGAAGATGTCGGGGTACTCGAGGATGTCGGTCTCGTAGGCGAGCACCTGCTGGATGCGCAGCGACCACTGCTGGTCCCACGGGCGGGGCAGCCCGAGCGCCTCGTTCCAGGCTGGCAGCTGGATGGCGCGCGCGCGCGCGTCGCGCCCGAGCGTGACCGCGAGCGCCTCCAGCACGATCCGCTGCACGTTGTTCTCCGGCTGGGCCTCGGTCAGGCCGAGCGAGTTGACCTGCACGCCGTAGCGGAAGCGCAGGTGGCTGGGGTCCTGCACGCCGTAGCGCTCGCGCCCGAGCTCCTCCCACAGGATCGACATGGCGCGCAGCTTGGCGTGCTCCTCGACGAAGCGCACGCCGGCGTTGACGAAGAAGGAGATACGCCCGAACACCTGCTCCATGCGCTCGTCCGGCACCCGTTCGCGGGCGGCGTCAAGCACGGCGATCGCGTTGCTCATCGCGTAGGCGATCTCCTGCACGGGCGTCGCGCCGGCCTCCTGCAGGTGGTAGGAGCAGATGTTGATGGGGTTCCACTTCGGGACGTGCTCGACCGTGTAGGCGATCATGTCCGCGATCAGGCGCATCGAGGGCGCCGGCGGGAACGCGTAGGTGCCGCGCGCCAGGAACTCCTTGATGATGTCGTTCTGGGTGGTGCCCTGGATCTGCTCCTGGCCCACGCCCTGCTCCTCGGCCGCGACGATGTACAGCGCCAGCAGCCACGCGGCGGTCGCGTTGATGGTCATCGAGGTGTTCATCTCCCCGAGCGGGATGCCGTCCATCAGCGCGGTCATGTCGCCGCGGTGGGAGATGGGAACGCCGACCTTGCCGACCTCGCCCCGGGCGAGCTCGTCGTCGGGGTCGTATCCGGTCTGGGTGGGCAGGTCGAAGGCGATCGACAGGCCGGTCTGGCCCTTCTGGAGGTTGCGCCGGTAGAGCTCGTTGGAGGCCTCCGCCGTGGAATGGCCGGCGTAGGTGCGCATCATCCAGGGCAGGTCGCGCTCGGGCAGCCGCGCGGAGTGATCGCCGCTCATGCAGCCAATTGTACGGTCGGGCCGTGGGCTTTATCCTGGCGAGCATGGATCAGACGCTCGAGCGACCGCGCGCTGGCGGGCCGGGAAGCGGCCTGGGGGGCGCGTGGAGGGTGATCGTGCGCAACGACGATCACAACACGTTCGACCATGTCGCGCGCACGCTCGCCCGGTTCATCCCGGGGGTCACGCTCAAGCGCGGCCTGGAGATCGCCAACGTGATCCACGCCTCCGGCCGGGCGATCGTCTACAGCGGCCAGCAGGAGACGGCCGAGCATTACTGGGAGCAGCTGAAGGGCGCCGGCCTGACGATGGCCCCCCTCGAGCAGGGCTGAGAGGGCGCTCCGTTACGCGATGACGCCGACTGCGTCGTCTCAGGCGCTGCGGACGCCGTGGCCGTTGCCGTGGCCGTTGCCGCCGGCGAGCGGCGCGTCGGCGACCGCCCCGCTGGCGGTGCGGTCCCACCAGCCGTAGAGCACCGGCACCTGGTACCAGCTCGAGTGGCTCGCCCTGAAGTAGGTCATCTCCTCTCCCTCCCAGTAGCGTTCCCAGTCGAGGTGCTCCTCGAAGGCGGCGAGCTGCTGGAAGCGGTAGCGGTCGTCGCGCGCCCGGTAGACGGCGTAGGAGCCAGCGCCGTAGCGCAGCGCGGTGGCCGCGGCCTCGTTCAGGGCCTGCTCGAAGCCGTCCGCGCGGAAGCCCGTGGCGTACCAGGGAACGATCACCGTGCCGGCCATCAGGCGCCCACCTCCGCGTGGATGGCGCCGGGACCGTCGGCGGTCCTGCCCTGACCCTCGGAGTCGGCGCCGACGAGGATCGAGATCTTGCCGAGGTGCTTGTTTTCGAGCATCAGCTGGTGCGCTTCGGCGACGCCCTCGAAGCCGAGCGTGCGCCACAGCACAGGACGGATCTGGCCGCTGCCGATCAGCTCGTTGGCCTTCGTGCACTCGTACGCGTTGGCGAAGTGCGAGCCGAGGATCTCCTTCTGCTTCATCCACAGGTAGCGGACGTCGAAGTCGAGGTTGAAGCCGGTGGTGCCGGCGCAGATGACGACCTTGCCGAACGGCTTGACGGTGAACACCGAGGTCGGGAAGGTCGCCTGCCCGACGTGCTCGAAGACGATGTCGGGTGCGTCGCCGAGGATCTCCTTGACGCGCTTTGAGAATTCGCGCGAGACGCCGAAGCGCGCCTTCTCCTCTTCGGGCGTCTCCTTGCCGGTGCGCATCATGCCCGCGAAGTCGCCCCTGTCGATGAAGTCGACCGCCCCCAGGCGCTTGACCAGCTCGCCCTTCTCGGCCGATGAGACGACGCCCACGCAGTGTGCTCCGGCGGCTGCGCACAGCTGGGTGGCGAACACGCCCAGGCCGCCGGCGGCGCCCCAGATCAGGACCCTGTGACCCGCCTGCAGCTTGCAGCGGTCCATCAGCATGCGGTACGCGGTGAAGTAGACCAGGCCGTAGGAGGCCGCCTCCTCCCAGGTCAGCGCGGCTGGCTTGTGCAGCAGCTGCTGGGCCTGCACTTTGGTGAACTGCGCGAAGGAGCCCCACGTGGTCTCGTAGCCCCAGATCATCTGCGACGGCGCGGCCATCGGGTCCAGGCCGTGCACCTCCGGGTCCTCGTAGGAGGCCTGGTTGCAGTGCACGACGACCTCGTCGCCGGGCTTCCAGCGGGTGACGCCGGCGCCGACCTTCCATACGATGCCCGACGCGTCCGAGCCCCCAATGTGGTGGCCGTACTGGGGATGGTCGCCGTAGCGCATGACCGACACCGGCTTGCCCAGCGCGGCCCACACGTTGTTGTAGTTGACCCCGGCGGCCATCACCCGCACGATCACCTCGAACGCCCCGGGCTCGGGCACCTCGATCTCCTCGATCTGGAATGCGTCCTTCGGTTCGCCGAAGCGCTCCTCGCGGATGACCCAGGCGGCCATCGTCTTGGGCAGCGCTCCGGGCTCGACGTCTACGGCGGAGACTTGTTGGAGATCGATTGCCACGGGCTCTGGAACCTCGTCTGTCGGGATCAGGGAACGGGAGCCCAATCCTACCCGCGGCTCGCTTCCGAGGCTTGGCGGCGCTCTCGCCGCCAGACCAGACGCAGCCCCGACCAGTCCTCATCGAGCGCCGCGACCTTCACGTCCACGAGCCCCAGCGGCAGTGCCACCGAGCGGACGTCCTGGTCGCGAATGTCGCTGTCGTGGCCGCCGGCGCGCCGCGGCCAGGCGACCCAGAGGGCGCCGTCGGGGAAGATCCGCCGTGCGAGGATCGGGACGCTCGCGCGCAGTTGCGCCAGTGCGGGGAAGAAGGCGACGATGACCTCGGCCGGCGTGTCTCCGAGACGCTGACCCCCGGTCTCGGCGGTGCTCGTGACCCCGGCGGGCAGCTCGGGCACGCTCCAACCGTGTGGCGGATCGATGAGCAGGAGCTTGTCTCCAGGACGCACGCCGAGCTTCTTCCACAGCGGGGTCTCGGAGTAGCCGGCCATCCTGTTTCTCTTCTCTGGTCTCTGGCCCCGCTGAGCGGTGACGCTTGCAGCGAGCACTCCTTGCAGGCTACCCTGAGGGGAGCGGATGATGAGGCGGACATGAGTCTCACCGGTGTGCTCGTGCCGGCGCGGTCGGGCGAACCGGCCGTCCAGCGCGAAGCGCGCGTGGCCGTGGCGATCGCCGGGGGCCTGTACTTCGTCGGGGGATTGCTGTGCGCGAGCGCCGCGCTGCTTCCGCATGTCAGCTCGCCCGCCGGCGTGATCGCGGTTGGGCTCGATGCGCTGCTGACCGCCGGCCTGCTGCTGCTCGCCGCCGGTCGCGGCTGGGGCGGTCTCGGGCTCGCGTGCGTAGCCGAGCTGTGGGGCGTCCTGCTGATCGCCGTGCTGTGCGCGTCCAGCGGGGGTCCGGGCAGCCCGTTTGCGCTGATCTACTTCTTCGCGCTCGGTCACGCGGCGGCCTTTCAGCCGCGTGACCGGTTCGTGCTGGTGTCCGTCGCTGCGCTGATCGCGTTCCTCGCGCCGCTCGCCTACGAACCACATGTTTCGAGCATGTTCGGTGCGGTCGCCTGCGTCGGGATCGTGCTGGCGCTGCTGGCCTCGATGGTGGTCCACTCCGCGCTCAACCGCCTGCGCGAGCAGCGCCGGCGTCTGGAGATCCTGATCGCCGCCACGGCCAGGCTGGACAGATCGCTGGATCCGGCGGAGACGCTGCGCACGATCGCGCACATGGCCGTTCCGGATCTGGCGGAGCTGTGCGTGATCGATCTGCTCGACGACAGCGGATCGGTCGGCAGCACTGTCGCCGCCGCCGTCGACGCGGCGATCGCCGCGGGGGTGGAGCGCATGCGCGAAGACTTCCCGCTGGACATGCGCAGCGGCCATCCGGTGGCGCAGGTGCTTGCCGGCAACGCTCCACGTGTCATTCGCGAGCTCAGCGAAGACGGGGCTCTCGCGCAGGCCGCCCAGAGCGATGAGCACGAACGGTTCATGCGAGACGCGGGATACACGCGCGCGGCGGTGTTTCCGATGATCGCCCGCGGTCGCACTCGTGGTGCCATCTCGTTCCTGCAGCTGCAGGGCGACGCTCGTCTGGACAGCGGCCTGCTGGCCGTCCTGGAGGACCTGGCCGGCCGCGCGGCGATGGCCTTCGACAACGCTCGGCTGTACGCCGAGCGCGCCCAGGTCGCGCGCACGCTGCGGCGCAGCCTCATGCCCGCCGTGCTGCCGGTCATTCCCGGGCTCGAGCTCGCCAGCTACTTCCGGCCGAGCGGCGCCGGCAGCGAGGTCGGCGGCGACTTCTACGACGTCTTCGCAGGGCGGGAGAGCTGCTGGCTGGTCGTCGGCGACGTGTGCGGGAAGGGGGCCGAGGCGGCCGCGCTCACCGGGTTCCTGCGCCACACCACCGCCGCGTACGCACGCGAAGGCCGTTCTCCGGGCGATGTCCTCTCGCAGGTCAATCGGGCGATGCTCGACCAGGATTTCGACGGGCGCTTCGCCACGGCGATCCTTGCTCGCATCCGCTCACGCGGGTCTCGTGTCGAGGTGTCGGTTGCGCTCGCCGGTCACCCCGCCGCGCTGGTGATACGCGCCGAGGCCCACCGAGCCAGCGAGCTGGGAGGCTGCGGCGCGCTGCTGGGGGTCTTTCCCGATGCGGCCATCGAGGAGGCCAGCACCATCCTGGAGCCGGGTGATTCGCTGGCGCTCTACACCGACGGGCTGACGGAGGCCCGTGCTCCCACACGCGTGGTCTCGGTTGGGGAGCTGATCGAGCGACTCGAGCAGACACCGCCCGCATCTGCCAAGGACGCCATCGACGCCCTGCTCGCGTTGATCGACCCCGACGACAGCGTGCGCGACGACATCGCGGTCCTCTCCGCACGGGTCATGACTAAGCTCACCGACACGGGCGCGGCGGATGCGATGCGCGAAGAGGCTCGCTAGGACAGGCACTTGTGCACGCGTACCACGGTGCCTGCCGCTGCCGAGCGGATCTGCACCAGATCGCAGAGCTGATTGACTAGCCACACGCCGCGACCGCAGCGCGCCTCGGGGGTTGGACGGCTACGCCCCACGAGCGGCGCCTCGATCTGTCCCGCGTCGTGCACCTCGCAGAGCAGCGTGTCGGCCTCCCGCCAACAGCGGAGCAACCCCACGCCGCCGCCATGGCGAATGCTGTTGCTGGCCAGCTCGTCCACGGCCAGGACGAGCTCTTCGGTGCGCTCGTCGCCGAGCGACTGCTCGGTGGCCCAGACCGATAGCAGATGCCGGAGCCTGCCAGGTTCTTGCTGGCGAAAGCCAGCTCGGTGACCGGCGCCAGTGGAGCGGAGAGAGCGCCGGCGAAGGGGCGTGGCGGCTCGCGCCCGCACGCGTAGTCGTCATTGCGCTCACGTGAGCCCTCCCGCGCCAGCAGCGGATGGGTGTGCTGCGCGGCTTCGAGCACTTGATCGTCGAGCCCGTCCACGTCGTACGGGCACAGCAGATGCCAGCCCGGGCCGTCGTCGAAGGCGAAGTTCAACAGCGCCTCGTGGCGCTCGCACTCGCTGAGCTCAGCCGGGCCGCGTCCCGGCCAGACCGGTTCGCCGATCCCCAGAGCATTGCCGTCGCTGTGCGCGTGCTCGCGTACGAACTCCTGCCACCCGGGGATGATCCGGGCGGGGTTGCGCCCGAGGCTCGCGCATGTTGGCGAAGCGCACCCGCTCGGCCTCGTCGTCCAGCGCCTCCTTCAGCGCCACGGCTCTCGCGCTTCCGACCGCGACGAGCACCGCTGCCTCGTGCGCCAGGGCACGCTTGACGAGAGCGAGGGTGCCCTCCAGGAATCCGTGATCGCCACCGGCATAGAAGAGCATCTCGTGGCGAAACGAGGTGCTGGATGGGAGCGAGCGCGTGCTGGCAGCCGAACACGTCGAGTCGACCGTCGAGCTCCGCGCATGACGCAGCGCTCTCTCACCGGCGCAGGTTACCAACGGCCATACCAGCGTCGACCGCCTGCGCTCGCCACGCCGCCGACGAAGAAGCCGACGAGCCACAACAGCACGGCGAAGATGAGCACGTACCAGAGCACATGAACGGCGAATCCCAGGCCTCCAAAGATCGCCAGTATCAAGACAAGGGCCAGGAGTGCGATCATTTTTGAAAACCTCGATTCGTCCGGCGGTCCTCACACAAGCCGAGCAACCCATTGCTGGTACGCGGCATTTCGGGTATTCGCTGTTTGGGGTTCCCCGATCAGCCGCTCCCCAAACCGCGCGGCGCCCAGATCGGCCACGATCAACCAGTGACAAGCGCGACCACGGCAGCCGATCCAGGGGTGCCGGGATAGGGCCGGCCGGCGGGTGTGTTTCGTGAGCCGCGTTTAGACCTCGGCGAAAGGGGCATATTGAGCTTGCAATGTCGTCCCCGGCGGCGATGGCCGTTGTCCCCCTGGCTGTCGCCGCGCACGGGCGAGACCGCGGTATGCCGGCACGGCTCGCCGTCGCCCCCGACGCTCGTCTGCCGGCATACCGCTCCTCCTCTGGGCCAAGCCCCTTGATCGATGGGCCGCTCCGGGACATGGGCAAGCAGGCGGCGGCGAGCCGGATGCGAGCAGCCACGACTGTCGTCCCCAGCTCCGGGCGCAACACCTCCGCGCTGACGCTACCCCTCCGCTAGCGGCAGCTCGCGGCGGATCGCCGCGATCGCGGCGTCGCGATCCTCTTCGGGCGGCGTCTCGCGCTCGAAGCCGGTCAACTCGAGCACGCGCCGCGCGCTCGATCCCGGCGGGCAGACCACGCGCAGCGCCTGGCCTCGCCGTTTGAGGCTGCGGTGCAGCCTGAACAGCAGGCCGAGCGTGGCGCTGTCGATGTACGTCGCCGAGCTGAGGTCGAGCACGATGCCAAGCGCGTCGTTTGGTAGGTCGAACGTGACGTCCTCGAGCGTGCCGACGTTCGAGATGTCGAGCTCGCCGGCGACCGCCACGACGCGCACGCCCTCCCGCTCGGCAAGCTCGATCTCAGCCAGGGGGACGGGCTCCGTGGGCTTCCCATCCGGGGGCTTGGCACTGCTCATCGCGGCGCCTTGCGCATGCGCACCGTCGTTCCGGCGGATGTCCGCTTGACGTCCATCGCGTCCATCAGCTGCTCGATCACACGCAGACCAAGGCCGCGCTGAGAACCGCGCGGAGCCCGCCAGCGGCCGCAGTCGGAGACCTGGACCACGACGGCTCCCGCACGACGCTCGGCGCGCAGGCGAAACGTGCGGTCGCGCTCGGGGCCGTAGGCGTGCTCGACGGCGTTGGCGCAGGCCTCGTTGACCGCCAGCTTGATCGCGAACACGTCGTCGCTGCCCTCGCCCGTCTCGAGCAGCCAGCGCTCGAGCCGATGCCTGGCCACGGGCACGAACTCGGGCTCGGCCGGGAGATCGAGATCGAGCGCTCCCGCGGGCTCCTGCACCAGCCGCGCGGCCAGCAGCGCCCCGTCGTCCTGAACGTCCGTGTCGCCGGGCGCTCTGGCGAGGATGTGGGAGCACAGCTCCTCCAGCTCTTCCGGCCCGGCGCCCAGCGCCTCGCGCAGCCGCTGCAGGCCGGCGTCGATCGTCTCGCCGCGGCGCTCGACGAGCCCGTCGGTGTAAAGCAGCACGGTGGCGCCAGGGCTGAGCTTCGTCTCCCAGCTCTCGAAGTTGGTGTGCGCCGCGACGCCGAGCGGGGGAAGTGGGGCGTGCTCGAGGAAGCGCGTGGCGCGGTCGGCGCTCATCAGCAGCGGAGGCAGGTGACCGGCGCTCGCGAAGCACGCACGGCTGCCGTCTGCGTCGACGACCATGTAGAGCAGCGTCGCGACCATCTCCTCGCCGTGCGCACGGGCGACGAGCGAGTTCAGGAGGGTGAGCACCGCTCCCGGGCGCTCCGGCTCGGTCACCGCGTACGCCCGCAGCGCCGCCCGCAGCTCGCCCATCAGCGTGGCCGCGCGCACACCGTGCCCGACGACGTCACCGATCGCGAGGCCCACGTGACCGCCGGGCAGCACGATCGCGTCGTACCAGTCCCCACCGACCTGCGCGGCGCGCTCGCTGGGCCGGTAGCGCGCGGCCAGCGCGAGCGCGGGCACCTCGGGAAGTCGATCCGGCAGCAGGTGACGCTGCAGCGTGCCGGCGATCGCTTCGGCCTCCGCGCGCGCACGTGCCTCGCGCACGCGTTCGCCGCGCTCGCGCTGGAGCTCGACGAAGACCGCCGCCTTGCTGCGCAGCACGTCCGGGTTGTACGGCTTGACGACGTAGTCGACCGCACCGGCGGCGTATGCGCGGAAGACCTGCTCCACGTCCTCGGCGTGAGCTGTGAGGAAGATGATCGGGATGTGACGCGTACGCGCTCGCGCGGTGATGTAGCGGGCGGTCTCCAGCCCGTCGAGTCCCGGCATCCGCACGTCGAGGAGTATCACCGCGAACTCTTCCCGCAGCAGCCGCCGCAGCGCCTCTTCGCCCGAGCGCACGGCGACAAGTCGCTGTCCGAGCGGCTCGAGCACCGCGTGCAAGGCGCGCAGGCCATCTTCGTCGTCGTCGACCAGCAGGATGCCCGTCAGGGCGGGCTCAGGCGCGGGACGCTGCGGTACCCGTGGGATCGCGAGCGGCGGGCGCTCCGCCTCCGGCCCCGCCCGCGCACGTGTCATCAGGCTCCCAGCCACGTCCCGATCAGCGACAGGAGCCGCTCCGGCTCGACCGGCTTGGTGATGTAGTCGGAGGCTCCGGCCGACAGGCTGCGCTCGCGATCGCCCTCCATGGCCTTCGCGGTGACCGCAATGATCGGCAACTCGCGCAGGCGGGGCATCTGGCGGATCGCGGCGATCGTCTCGTTCCCGTCCATGCCCGGCATCATGATGTCCATCAGCACGATGTCGGTGTCAGGATCGCGCTCGAGGGCCGCCAGCGCCTCCTTCCCGGTCTCGCCGAAGAGGACTTCCATGCCGCGATCCTCCAGCAGGCTCGCGAGCGCGAACAGGTTGCGCACGTCGTCATCGACGAGCAGCACCTTCTTGCCGTGCAGTCTCTCCGAGCCGGGCAGCTCCTCCGTGGCGTGCTGGCCGGCCTTGGTCCAGCCGCCGGCGGGCCGGGCCGGCTGGCGATGGAGCGCCATGGCGGTCTCCGCGGTCAGTTGCTCGGGCGAGTCGACGACCTTCGCCACGATCGCCGGCGCCAAGCCTCGCAGGCGCGCCTGCTGACGAGCGGTCAGCGCTCGATCGGGGCACAGGATGAACGCGGTCCCGTGAAAGCGCGGTTCGGCGCTCAGCCGCTCGAGCAGCCCGAAGGCGGCCGTCTTCGGGATCCCGGGGCCGACCACGATGCAGTCGAACGGAGCGCCCGCGAGCGCCGCCGCGGTCTCCGGCATCGAGGAGGCGCTCGTCGTCAGGACGCCGTCCCCCTGTCCGGCAAGGCCCGAGATCGCCTCCATCGCGGCGCTGCCCCGCTCCACGACCAGCAGGCGCTTGGCGGAGCGCCCGGCGCCCTCGTGCGTGGCGTTCGGGCCGGCCGTGGGAGCACCTGACACGAGCGCTCCCACGCGCTGGGGCGACGGCTCGGCTGGCACCGGCGGGGTCAGCGAAATAGACGGGCGATCCCGATCGGCGGGCGCGTCGAAGGACGGGCCAAGCGGACGGGAGTAGGGCATCGGCAGGATCAGGGTGAAGGTGGCGCCGTCGCCGACCGTGCTCGAGACCTGGATCTCGCCGCCGAGGGCGCGAGCCAGCTCGCGGCTGATCGACAGCCCCAGGCCGGTGCCGCCGTACTTGCGACTGGTCGTGCCGTCCGCCTGCTGGAAGGCCTCGAAGATCACCTGCAGCTTGTCCGGGGGGATGCCGACGCCCGTGTCGGGGACGGCGAAGGAGACTCGCTCGCCGGGCAGCGGCCTGAGGCTGAGCGTGACTCCTCCCGCGTCGGTGAACTTGAAGGCGTTGGAGAGCAGGTTCCTGAGGATCTGCTCGAGTCGCTGCTCGTCGGTGAGGATCGTCGCCGGCAGCGTGGGGTCGGCGTCGATCTCGAAGCGCAGGCCCTTGTCGGCGGCGATCGGATCGAACGTGCGCGTGACGTAGGTCTGCACGTCGGCGAGGTCCACGAGGTCGGGGAGGATCTCCATCTTGCCGGCCTCGATCTTCGACAGGTCGAGGATGTCGCTGATCAGCTGCAGCAGGTCGGTGCCGGCCGCGTGGATCGTGCGCGCGAACTCGAGCTGCTTCTCCGACAGGTTGCCGCGCTCGTTCTCCAGCAGCAGCTTGGAGAGGATCAGCAGGCTGTTGAGCGGCGTGCGCAGCTCGTGCGACATGTTGGCCAGGAACTCGGACTTGTACTTCGAGGACAGCGCGAGCTGCGCGGCCTTCTCCTCGACCCCCAGCCGCGCGAGCTCGATCTCGCGGTTCTTGGTCTCGATGTCGACGTTGCGCTCCTCCAGCAGCGCGGCCTTCTCCTGCAGCTCCTCGTTGGCCCGCTGCAGCTTGTCCTGTTGGGACTGGAGCAGCTCCTCCGATGCCTTCAGCGATTCGGCCTGCTGCTCGAGCTCGGTGTTCGAGCGTTTGAGCTCCTCCTGGCGGCGCTGGAGCTCCTCCTGGCGGCGCTGGAGCTCCTCCGACTGCGTCTGCAGCTCCTGGGTGAGCGACTGGGACTGCTGCAGCAGCTCCTCGGTGCGCATGTTGGCCATGATCGTGTTGAGGACCACGCCGAGCGTCTCCATCAGCTGTTCGAGGAACGTGCGGTGGATCTCGCTGTACGGTTTCAGGGAGGCGAGCTCGATCACGCCGAGCACCTGCTCCTCGAACAGGATCGGCATCACGATGATGTTCACCGGCGCCGCTTCGCCGAGCCCCGAGGTGATCTGTATGTAGTCGGGCGGGGCCTCGGTGATGAGGATGCTCTTGTGCTCGACCGCCGCCTGGCCGACCAGGCCCTCGCCCAGCTCGAACGTGTTGGAGACGCTCTTGCGCTGTTGATAGCCGTAGCTGGCGATCAGACGCAGGCGCGTCTTGGAGTCCTCGCCGTCGGGTGACTCCGCCAGGAAGAAGGCGCCGTGCTGCGCGGAGACCGTGGGCGTGAGCTCGGACATGATCAGCTGCGTCACGGTTCGCAGCTCGCGCTGGCCCTGCATCAGCCCGGAGATCCGCGCCAGGTTGGTCTTCAGCCAGTCCTGCTCCTCGTTGCGGTTGGTGGTGTCGCGCAGGTTGGCGATCATCTGGTTGATGTTGTCCTTGAGCTCGGCCACCTCGCCCTGCGCCTCGACCGAGATCGAGCGGGTGAGATCGCCCTGGGTCACAGCCGTGGAGACCTCGGCGATCGCGCGCACCTGCGTGGTGAGGTTGCCGGCGAGCTGATTGACGTTCTCGGTCAGCCGCCGCCACGTGCCCGACACGTCCTCGACCTCGGCCTGGCCGCCGAGCTTGCCCTCGGTGCCGACCTCGCGTGCCACGCGCGTGACCTCGTCGGCGAACGAGGACAGCTGGTCGACCATCGTGTTGATCGTGTTCTTCAGCTCCAGGATCTCGCCCTTGGCGTCGACGGTGATCTTCTGCGAGAGGTCGCCCCTGGCGACGGCGGTGGTGACCTGTGCGATGTTGCGCACCTGATCGGTCAGGTTGGAGGCCATGAGGTTGACGTTCTCGGTCAAGCCGCGCCACGTGCCGGAGACGTCCTCGACCTCGGCCTGGCCGCCGAGCTTGCCGTCGGTGCCGACCTCGCGTGCCACGCGCGTGACCTCCGCGGCGAACGAGCGGAGCTGCTCGACCATCATGTTGATCGTGTCGGCCAGCGCCGCCACCTCGCCCTTGGCCTCGACCGTGATCTTCTGCGAGAGGTCGCCCTTCGCGACAGCGGTGGCGACCTGCGCGATGTTGCGCACCTGGTCTGTCAGGTTGGAGGCCATCAGGTTGACGTTCTCGGTCAGGTCGCGCCACGTGCCGGAGACGTCCTCGACCTCGGCCTGGCCGCCGAGCTTGCCCTCGGTGCCGACCTCGCGTGCCACGCGCGTGACCTCGGCGGCGAACGAGCGGAGCTGCTCGACCATCGTGTTGATCGTGTCGGCCAGCGCCGCCACCTCGCCCTTGGCCTCGACCGTGATCTTCTGCGAGAGATCGCCCTGCGCGACCGCGGTCGTGACCTGTGCGATGTTGCGCACCTGATCGGTCAGGTTGTTGGCCATGAAGTTCACGCTCTCGGTGAGCCCGCGCCACGTGCCCGACACGCCCTCGACCTCGGCCTGGCCGCCGAGCTTGCCGTCGGTGCCGACCTCGCGTGCCACGCGCGTCACCTCGTCCGCGAACGAGGAGAGCTGGTCGACCATCGTGTTGATCGTGTTCTTCAGCTCCAGGATCTCGCCCTTCACATCCACGGTGATCTTCTGCGTGAGATCGCCCTTCGCGACGGCGGTCGTGACCTGTGCGATGTTGCGCACCTGATCTGTGAGGTTGGAGGCCATGAAGTTGACCGAGTCGGTCAGGTCCTTCCATGTCCCGGCGACGCCCGGTACCGCGGCCTGGCCGCCGAGCTTGCCCTCGGTGCCGACCTCGCGTGCCACGCGCGTCACCTCGTCCGCGAACGAGGAGAGCTGGTCGACCATCGTGTTGATCGTGTTCTTCAGCTCCAGGATCTCGCCCTTCACATCCACGGTGATCTTCTGCGTGAGATCGCCCTTCGCGACGGCGGTGGTGACCTGTGCGATGTTGCGCACCTGATCGGTCAGGTTGTTGGCCATGAAGTTGACCGAGTCGGTCAGGTCCTTCCATGTCCCCGAGACGCCCTTGACCTTCGCCTGGCCGCCGAGCTTGCCCTCGGTGCCGACCTCGCGCGCCACGCGCGTCACCTCGTCCGCGAACGAGGAGAGCTGGTCGACCATCGTGTTGACGGTCGTGCCGATCCGCAGGAACTCTCCCTTCACGGGCTGTCCCTCGATCTTGAGCGCCATCTTCTGCGAGAGGTCGCCCTCGGCGACCGCGCCGATCACGCGCGCGACCTCGGTGGTCGGGCGCACGAGGTCGTCGATGAGCGCGTTGACCGAGTCGATGCTCGTCGCCCACTCCCCGCTGGACCCCCCGAGCGCCGCGCGCTCGGTCATGCGTCCCTCGCGGCCGATGATGCGCCCCACGCGCACGAGCTCCTCGGTCATGCGCTCGTTCGTCGCCGCCAACTCGTTGAACTCCGCTACGATCTCGCCGAGCAGCCCGCGGCGGCGCGTGCTCAGCCGCGCCGAGAAGTCGCCTGCGCGCGCCGCCTGCAGGGCGGTGAGCAGTTCTTCGAGCAGTGCCGCGTCGACCCCGTCCCGGCCGTGCGTCCCATTGCCTGAGCTACGGCTCACCTCTGCGCCGTCGTCCCCATTGCGCTGCGCCCGCCGCGTCCGGCGTCCGCCGGCTTGTGCCCCTGCCATCGCTGTCTCCTTGCCAACGCTTCGAACCTCGCCCCGCAGACTGAGCGTCCGCACGACACGCACGACCCGCCGGAGTCAACGGCTTACCGTTTCGTTACCCGCCCGCGGGCGGGTCCAAACCGCGGCGCCCGTGGCGAGCTGGGCGGGCGCTAGTCGTGGACCTGCAGGTATGATTGCACCATCTGGATCCGGGGGGTCCTCTTCGGGTCCCGCCTGCGCGAGGCTTGCCTGCCGCCTCGGCGCACCCTGGGCGAGTCCTCGCGTGCTGAGGGCCGCTCGTGAGCGTTCGCCAGCTTCGCCATCCGGGCGATCTGCCGCTGCGTCAGTGGCCGAGCGTCAGGCATGACCGACTCCTCTCTCGCCTCCCTCCCCGGCGGAGCCAGCGATGGCCGGAGGCGGAGGCGGGTTCCAGCGTCCGCTTGCCCAGAAGCCAGCTCCACAGATTGGGTTACCCGCTCGCTGGCACTCCAAGCGCCGGCGAGCGGCGACTTGCTAGGAGAAATCGCGCACTTTGCGCGGAAAAGGCGCGGTTTCGCGTGCGCGCTCCCGCAGGAGTGGGGCTGCGGTGGCGCCAGCGTCGGCCGCCCGCGCGAGGTCGAGCTCTTCCTGCACGGTCGCGCGCTGGTTGTCGATCTGCAGACGTTCGCTGAGAACGCCCAGCGCCGCACGGGGGTCGCCGTCGAGCAGCAATGCGCGCCCGAGGTCATACAGCGCGTATGCGTAGGTCAGGCACATTTCGCTGACGGGCACCCCGCAGCGGGCGGTGGACTCGCCGCTCGCAAGGAGCGCGGCCCGCAGCTCCGCGATGGCGTTGGCGTAGCGCGCTTCGCCAAGCAGCCGATGGCCATCGGCCTGAAGCTCCGTCGCGGAGGAGCAGGGGACGGCGGTGGAGCGAGGCTGCGCCGCGGTTGCGGAGATGGCGGCGGAGGCGTGCGCGAACGCGGGCGGCGCGCCGTCGCGGGCAGCTCGCGCGCCGGCGCCGGGCACGGGCGAGATTGGAGGCGGGAGGGAGCGTGGGCGAGCGTGCAGCACGATGCGCCGCTCGGCACGGGCCCGGGCGCTGGCCACGCTCACCGGCCGTGGCGACGTCTGGGCGATGAGGGCCAGCGCCGTTCCCGCCGCGACCGCCGCGATCAGCGCGCTCGTGGCGACGAGAGCCGCGCGGCGAGCGGCTCCCGCGATGCGCAACTGCGCCCGCACGGGCGTGCTCAGCTCGAGCGTCTGCTCCGCGTCGGGCTCGTCGATGCGCAGGCCGGCCGCTGCCCTGCGCCCGGGCGCCTTCCAACGATGCATCAAGCATTCGTCGCATCTGGACGTTTGTTCGATCATCCAGCGTGTGGGTGATCGACGGGCCGTGATCGGTCGAAGGCGGCCACGATGCCCGGACGCAGGCGTCGTTCGGGCCGCACCCGAGTTCCGCGCGGACAGCCGCGCGCGAAGCCAGGAGGGAGAGATGTTCAACCGAGCTGACAAGACGGATCGGTCGCTACCGATTCCCCCGCTCTTTGGAATCGGTCGGCGCGAGCTCGACCAGCGCACGAGCGTGATCTCAGTAGAGGGTGAGCTTCGATCTTTCGACGGCCCCGCAACTGAAGTGGATGCTTGTCGATTCGCTCGAAGCGGGTCACAGCGAGCTCGTCGTCGACCTATCGCTCACCACCTTCATGGACTCCACGGCGCTCGGCGTTCTTGTCGGCGTCGACCGGAGCCTCGGCATCGGCGGCCGGCTGGCGATCGTGTGCACGCGAGCCAACCTCCTGAAGATCTTCGAGCTATCGGGGATGGACGGGGTGTTTGCGATCTCCCCGACGCTCGAGGACGCTCTCACCCATGTCCACGACCGCACCGTCGGTACCGGCTGAACGGAGAGAACCCGCTCCATGACGATCGACACCAGCGGACATCTGACATCCGCTCGCCGGGTTGGGCGTCTGGCGGCCGTCGTCCTTGTCTGCTGTGCGCTCGGTCTGGCGTTCATCGCAACCGCCACGGCCGGGTGGGATCACGCAAGGCCGACAAGCGCCATGCGGGCGACCAGATCGACCCAATCGCCCTCCGAGACGCCGAGCACCGATACGGCGCCGGCCGCGGGCGACGCCGTATCGGAAGGCCGCCCAAGCACCCCCGGTCGCGCCCCTGCTCGCCGGGAAGCGGCCGTGGGGCGGCGCGCAGAACGCCCCAGCAGGCCGCAGCAGGGCTCAGGGCAACCACGGCCGGGCTCGGCCCAAGCCGGCCAGGATGTGGAACCCCTGGACTCGGCGCGCACGAAGTCCTCCTCGCCCCAGCGCGGCTTGGGGCGCAAGGGGGGCGCCAGACGACGCAAGCAGGTCACCTCCGAACCCGGGCCTTCGCTTGAGCCTGGAACACAGAGCAGAGCCCGATCCGCGCACCGAGTCGCCACGTCGGGCAGCGTCGCGGGCACGGCGGCGCTCACGGCGAGTCCGCCTGCCGACGTGCCCGCACGCGCCGGCGTCCCCGGACCGGCCGGCGTGCCTGCGCCGGCAGCGTCCATCACGACGACATCGACGCCAGCGGCACCGCCGCCAAGCGCCGGCGGCTCGACGGGAGCGCTCGGCGGCCGCTCGCCCCACGCTGTGCGCCGCTCCTCGCGCGCCCGACGTCGCGGCGTCTCCCGTCGGGGCAGCCCGCTTGCGCGGGCGCCAGGGGGGGTCGTGCCGCTGGCCGCAGCGTCAGGCCCGCGCCCGCCCGCCCGAAGGGCCCGACGCGTGCGCGCCGGCTCCCACCACGCGACGAGCGTCAGCCGCCCCTCGCCGCTGGCGAGGACCATCACCAGGATCGTCGATGTCGTGCCCGCGGCCGTGCGTGTGCTCATCGCCGGGCTGCTGGCGCTTGCGCTCGCGCTGGCCGTGCGCTCGCGTCTGGGCGAGCTGCGCTCCAGTCGTCTCGAGCGCCAGCGGGCACAGCTGCTCGAGGACGTGGGCCTGCTGCAGGCGGCGCTGCTCCCGCTCGCACCTGCGCGGATCGGTCCGGTGGGCACCTCCGCTGCTTACCGGCCGGCCGCAGGTCCCGGAGCGGGCGGGGACTTCTACGACGTGTTCGCCCTCGAAGACGGCCAGCTGGCGGTGCTCGTGGGGGACGTCTCAGGCCACGGACGGCGGGCGCTGCCGCACACGGCACTGCTGCGATTCACGCTGCGGGCATACCTCGAGGCCGGACTTTCACCGCGCGAGGCGGTGCAGACGGCCGGGGCCGTGCTCGAGCGCCAGCTTGGCGGGCTGTTCGCGACGGTCGTGGCTGCGACCTATCACCCACGCGAGCGCGTGCTCGTGTACGCGTGCGCCGGTCATCCACCGCCGCTCGTGCTCGGCTCACAAGCGGGCTCGGAGTCGATCGCGCCGATTACGATCTGCGCCTCGCCACCGATCGGAGCGGGATGCCGACCGGTACTCGCCAAACCACGGTGTTCGTGCCAGGTCGCTCGCAAGTCTGCTTCTACACCGATGGCGTCACCGAGGCGCGAGTTGGATCCGAGCTGTTCGGCACCGAGCGGCTCGTGCGCACGCTCGTCGAGCTTCGGCCCCGAGCCACGGCGTCGGCGCTCCTTGACCGGGTGGTCGAGCACGCAGACGCGCATCCCGACGACATGGCGGCGTGCCTGCTGGACGTGGAGGGTGGCGACGATGCGCCCACGGTGCTCGTGGAGGAGCTGGAGCTCGACCGCGACGAGACGGCAAGCGCCAGGACCAAGCGCTTCCTGCTCGCCTGCGGGGTCGAGCCACGCGAGGTGGCTGAGGTCATGCGGGCGGCATGGGCGACCGCCGGGCGGGCGGGCACCGTCGTGCTCGAGCTACGTCGCCGCGACGGATGGCCGGAGGTCACGCTTCGGCGCGACCATCTCGCGTATCTGCACACGCGGCGCGCCGACGTCGGGGTGTCTCTGTGAGCTCCAGGCCCGCGCTGGCGCCCGACGCGGCGATGGCCTTGGCCATCGCCTCCACAGCCATGCCATTCGCCCGCACCCACGAGGCCGAGGTCGAGCGTTGGCTGCGGGTTCTGCGTCTGCGTGGCCAGGTCGGGATCGCGTTGCAGGCGCTCGGTGTGAGCGAGGCGCCCCTCGCCGCGCAGGGCGAACGCCCCGATCGTGACCGGGCGGGTGTCCTCGATCCAGACGATCGCGACGCGGTTGAGCGCGTCACCGAGCACGCTTTTCGCATCGCCGCTGAACGGGATGCAACGGCGCTCGCAACGACGGACGTCCTGGTGGCCGTGATGCATGTGTACGGTGACGCCTTCGATCATGTGCTCCAAGCGCACGGCACCGACCGTCAGGAGGTGCTCGAGAGACTCGGCTTGGGGATGTCGGCGCCGGGGCATGGCTGAGGCTCGATCGTCGCAGCGCGGGTTCCTCCGGCGCGACAGCCGTGCGGCGCTTTAGCGGGCGGCGACCCGGCCGGCCTGCTCATCGGCCCTACGACCGACCGCCGGCGCCCGCGAGCAGTTCCGTGATCGCGTTGTCGATGTCGCGGGCGAGCCCGTCGGCGTCCGGGAGCGTCGCGCGGTCGCTGTAGACGCCGAAGCAGGCCCGGTCGCGCACGGTGGTCATCCCGATGGAGAGCGCGTGGCGGTCGGTCAGCGGAACGACCGGATAGGTGGCCTCCAGCGGACAGCCGAGCATGTACATTGGCTCCGCGGGCCCGGGGATGTTCGACACGACGAGGTTGAACGTGCGCGGGCTTGCGATGAATCGAGATAGCGTGTTTTGCACCGGCGGCAGGGTGTGCGCGGCTGCCTTCAGCGCCAGGGCGGCTCCCGCGGGCTCGCCGTCGCGCTTGCGCTGGCTCATCGTGTCGTGCACGCGATGCAGGCGCACAAGCGGATCGGGCTCGTCGCACGGCAGGTCGGCGAACACGAAGGAGATGTGGTTGCCGAAGATGTCCTCGGGACTGCGAACGCTGACCGGGACCATCGCCTTGAGCGCGACCGGGTGCTCGCCGCGGCGGATCAGGTAGGCGCGAACGGCTCCCGCGACCGCGGCGAGCATGACGTCGTTGACCGTCGTTCCGTGCCTGCGTTTCACAGCCTGCAGGTCCTCGAGCGGGCGCTGGGTCCACGCCAGCCGGCGCAGCGGCGAGAGCTGCCTGTTGAGCGCGCTGGCGGGTGCGGCGCGCAGCGAGTGGCTCAGCGCCCGCGTCACGCGCTGCACTCCCGCCGCTGTCTGCCGCGCCGCGCGTGCGGGTGAGGTGACTGCCCGCAGCGGCCCGAGCAGCAGGCCGAGCTGTTCGCCGACCAGGTCGCGCGCCCCTCGCGCCAGCAGCCGCTCGGCGCTGGGTTGCGGCGCCGCGTGCCACTGCTCCGACTCGTAGGCGAGCGGCTCGGGCGTCGGGTCGAGCAGCAGCGAGGCGAGCTCGACGGCCGCGATGCCGTCGACCATGCAGTGGTGGGCCTTGCCGACGAGGCTGATCTGCTGATGCTCCGCGTCCTCGCAGATCCAGATCTCCCACAACGGCCGGTCGCGGCGCAGCGGTGTCGACATCACCTCATCGACGAGGTCGGTGAGCGGGCCGGGTGCCCGGTAGACGTGACGATCGACTGAGAAGGCCGGGTCATCGACCCACTCGGGTGCGTGCAGGCCCAGCGGGATCGGTGCGAGCTTCTGGCGGTAGCGCGGCGCGCGAGAAAGTCGCAGCTCGATGTGATCGCGCAGCTGCGAGAAATGAGGCAGCCGTCCCTTGGCGGGGGCCGACAACATGGCCGCCCACCCGACATGCATGTGGGCGGTGGGCGTCTCCACGGCGAGGAACGATGCGTCGAGCGGCGACAGGCGGGCGGGACCGGTCATCTCTATACCGAACGCGCTTGGGCTGCGCGCACCCGCGCCGCTGGCCGTACCGGCCGCGTCCGCTGAGCCTGCCCAGCTCGCCGGACTCGCGCCGTCCTGTCACGAGATCGGGGCCCGTCCGCTGTTGTGACGCTGGCGCGCGTTATCGGCCGCCGTCCCCAGTCAGCGGCGAGCGCGAACTCGACCAGCCGGTCGAAGTAGGTGTGCAGCGGCGTGGGCCTGATGCCGGCTCCACGCAGCGCCACGCGGGAGCGCCGGTCGTCGTATGTCACCGCCATGGCGAAGTACGGGAAGAAGACCTCGCTGCGGGTGAGCGCTCGGCGGTAGCGCTCGTCGCGGCTGCGGCGCAGGAGCAGCGGATGCACGACACGGCGGTACAAGCCGGGAGCGATCAGGCGCGGTGCCGGGCGCCCGAAGCGCGCCGTCGCCAACTCGATCAGCTCACCGACGCTGGTGGCGCCGGCTCCCGCGGTGAGATGGTAGGTGCCGCCCTCGGCCTCCGGGGCCTGGCTGAGCGCGAAGATCGCATCGGCTACGTAGTCGACCGGCACCACGTCGACCGGCGCGTCCCGGCGGGCGGGCAACGCCACGTACGCCCCGCGCGCAAACGCGCGCAGCGGCCAGTAGAGCACGTTGAACGACGCGGTCCAGCCGCTGTCGCGCTCGCCGACGATGATGCTCGGACGCAGCACCGTGATCGGCAACTGCGTGCGCGAGCCGGCCACCAGACGCTCTGCCTCGAACTTCGATCGCTCGTAGGCATTGCGAAAGCTCTGGCCCACGTCGAGGTCATCCTCGTTGAACCGTCCCGAATGCTCACCGGCGACGTAGGCGGTCGAGATGTAGGACAGCCGCCGCACGCCGCCCCGCGCGTGGCAACGCTCCGCGAGCTCGAGCACGCGCCGAGTGCCCTCCACGTTGATCCTGCGCAGAGGCTCCAGCCCAAGCTCGAAGGACACCGACGCTGCCCCGTGCACGATCTCGCTGACCTGCTCGGCCAGCCGGTCGCGCTTGCCGCGCAGGCCGACGCCGGGGCGGGTGATGTCGCCGCGGACCGCCACCACGCGCTGCCCATAGGGATGATCGCGGCCGAACAGCGAGCGTAGCGTCCGCTCCATGCGGGCCGCAACCTGGCGATCGTCGGCGCCGCGCACGAGCGCGTACACGCGCCGGTCGGTGCGCTCAAGGTAGCGGGCCAGCAGCTCCATGCCGACGAACCCGGTCGCGCCCGTCAGCAGGACGCCGCCGGAGCTTAGGTCGTCCGCCCCGGGATGTGGGGGCGGGGCGCGGCGTGGAGACGCGTCGGTGCTTATCGAGCTGGGTTGCCCACCTGCCTTTGCCATCGCCCGTGCCATCGCCCCTCAACTCCCTTCTGCTGCGCTCCGCGGGTGTCGCCCGCCCTCACGCCGGACGGGTGTCGGCCGCCCTCACGCCGGCGACTCGCTTTCTGCTGCATTGCCCGCGTGGGTCATCGGCAAACCTCGATCGCCGAAAGAACACGACCATGGCCCTGTGCGCGCGCTCGGAAGCACCGCCTGGGGGGAAGGCGGGAGTCTCGGATCGCGCCTCGCCGGGCGCGAGCTAGACGAGTATTTCGTCGGGTGCGGCGATGATGCGCAGATGCTCGGACACGCCGGTCACGCTGAGAAGGCGCTGGACCTGCTGCGAGCCGGGCGTGATGGCGAGCTCTTGCCCGTGCTCCTGCGAGCGTGCACGTGCCGAGAGGATGGCGCGCAGGCCGGTCGAGTCGATGAACTGCAGTTGCTGGAGGTCGAGGACGACCATCGCCCTCGTGTCCATGCTGGCGTTCTCGATCGCGTCTGCAAGGCGCGGCGCGTTGGCCATGTCGAGTTCCCCGCCGAGCCGGAGGATGACCCTGTCCGCCTCGTGGCGGACCTCGATCCGAAGCTGGTCCTGAACCCCCATGGCTACGTATTGTAGCCAGAGGCGGCTTGCGCGCGGTCGGTTGTGCGCAGGGCGAGGAGCGCCCGCTCGCTCATCGGTCCTCGGTTCGCGGAGGGCTTGCTATCTCGAACCAGACGCGTGTGCCACCCTCGCGGTCCACGCCCCAGCGGGTAGCCTGCTTTTCTACGAGGTAGAGTCCGTACCCCCCCTTCGGCCAGGCGGGATCGCGAGGAATCGCGGTGAAGCCGCTGCCTTGGTCGGTGACCTCGATGCGAACGGCACCTTGGTCCAGCAGCCGTGCGCAAAGCAGGATGTTGCTCGCCGGCGGCGCATCCGAGTGGAGAACCGCATTCGACACGACCTCTGAGACGAGCAGCGTCAGCGTGGCCAGATCGGTGGGGGCGATTTCGCTCTTCTCGGTGAATCCTGCGACGGCCGCACGAGCCAGCGACGGCGCCTGCGGGTCCCGCTCGAGGCTGATTCGCATGGTGCGCACATCCTTGGAGTATGCGGTGCGGTCGGACACGGCGCTCACGACTGGGACGGGTCCTCGAACGGCAGCGCGCTGTGGGCGCCCGTCATTCGGAGCACCAGGTTGGCCGACTCGTGCTTTGGCGGTATGAGCGAGAGGCTCCATCCTTCCCGCTGGGCTCGCTCGTTGAGTTCGATCAGCAATCGCAACCCGGAGGAGTCCATGAAGCTGACACCGCTCAAGTCCAGGGTCAGGGCTTTGCGATCTCCGCCGAGCTGACCCTCGATGTGCTGCGCCAGCACCGGCACGCTGCTGAGATCGAGTTCACCGTCAACCGACAGGGCTGGGCTGTCCCCTGCTGTCTCCTCTCTGATCTCGACTCTGATTGGTCTTACCATCGCTCTCCTATGCCGGTGTGGTGATAGTGCCTGTTCGTAGGATTGCGTCGGTCTCCTGCCGGCGCTCGGATTTGGCGCCATCGGGAAGTCGACGGAGGGCGATGGCAGCGGTGTCGTCGGTGTGCGTGCCGGTCTGGAACTCCTCGAGCTTGCGAGCCAGGCCGTACACCAGCTCGGCGACCTGCCTGCCGCCGAGCTGCTCGAGCGTGTCGCAGAGCCGCCGCAGTCCGAAGCGCCCGTCTCCCTCGCCCTGCGCGTCGGTGATCCCGTCGGTGTACGCCACCACGGTGTCGCCCGCTTGCAGCTGCAGCGTGAAGTCCTGCCACTGAGCGTCCGGGAAGGCTCCCAGCAGCGGCCCGTGCTCGCCCGGCTCCTGGATCCCCCGCGCCGTGACGTGCAGCGGTAGAGGATGGCCGCCCACGGCAAACTTCGCGCTGTCACGCTCGAGCTCGAGCCGTAGGCAAAGGGCGGTGCACACCGACAGGGCGGGACGCTTCTTGAGCGTGGCGTCGACGAACGAGAGCAGCTGTGCCGGACTCGTGTGGAACTCCGAGGCGGTCCGCAACGTATGGCGCACGAGCGCTGTCAGAGCCGCCGCCTCGATCCCCTTTCCGGTGACGTCGCCGATGACCACCATCCAGCTGTCCCGCACCTCCCAGACGTCATAGAAGTCACCACCCACCATGCTCGCCTCGAGTGCCGGCAGATAGATGCTCGCGAGCTCGTATCCAGGGATCGTGGGCAGCTGCTCTGGCAGCAGGCTCCGCTGCAGCGTGCGAGCGATCGAGGAACGCTGGCTGTACAGCCGCGAGTTCTCGATCGCGACTGCGGCCCGAGCGGCGACCTGTTCGGCCAGTGCCTGGTCGAACTGGTCGAGAGTGCGGATCGACTCGGCGCTCACGAGCGTCATCGCGCCGAGGATCCTCTCGCCGAGCCGCATCGGGACGATCAGCACGGAGCGAAATCCCACGGCGCGCAGCAGCTCCAGGTGGCGATCGTCGACCGCGGCCTGCGCGAGCATCTCGCCGGTGATCTCGGGATACAGCGCAGCTTCGCCGGTGTGCAGAACCCGGCCCAAGCCCTCTGCGGGATCGATTCGATCCGGTATATAGCCACGCAGCGCTTCGGCCAGGCTGAGCCGATCGCGATCGACGTGCGCGACGGCGACCGTAGTGCGGTCCCCGTCGTCATCGACGAGGTCCACGGCACACCAGTCGGCGATGTCGGGCACAGCCAGCTCGGCTACGTTGCGAAGCGTCTGCTGATAATCGAGAGACGAGGCCAGCGCGGCGCTCGCCTGGGCGAGAAACGCGCTGCGCAACTCGGAGCGCTTGCGCTCGGTGACGTCCTCGATGATCGTGATCGTGGCCTCGACGGCGCCTTGCTCGTCGAGCAGCGGAGCGGCCTTCAGCAGGTTCCAGCGCTGCACGCCGGTGTTGCGATTGACCGTCTTTATCAGCAACGGCTCGGCCGGCTCGCCACTCAGGATGCGAACCGACGGAATGTCCTGCATCGCGATCTCGCGCCCATCCTCCCCCCACACGAAGTATTCGCTCATGATCGCCGCAGGGGCGGTCTCGCGCAGCTCCTCCCAGGTCTCGAACCCGAGCTGTGCAAGCGCAGCCTGGTTGGCATAGACGAAGCGATGTTCGCGATCGCGGATCGTCACGGCGTCGGCGAGCGAGCCGACGATCGCCTCGAAGCGCCGCTCGCTTCACCGCAGGGCCGCACGCAGCTCCTCAACGGCACGCAGGCGCTCCGGAATGACCAGCTCGGCCACCGGGCGTCCAACGGCCTCCTCGCGCGTCAGCCCGAAGGCGCGCTCGGCGCGTGGATTCCAGTAGGTGACCAGACCCTGCTCGTCCAGCGCGACTACGGCGCTGTGTGCGCGATCGAGGACGAGCTCGGTGAGATCGAAGGCCATCGAGCCGATTATCCTCGACCCCGAGGCGTAGGGCAAACCAAGATCCGAGTTTCCACACGGTCGGTATGCACGGGCAGCGAGTCAGGGGAGCTGAGCGGATGCGAGCTGGCCACGGGTCTGCGCGTGACGCTCCTGCCCAGGCTTCTGCTGGCGGTCGATCTCAAACCAGACGCATGCACAGCGCTCGTCGGTGTCGATCGACCAACGGTCGGCGAGCGTATCGACGAGCAGGAGATCATCCTGTGGATGACGGGGCTCGTTCGGCGGGCAGACCAGCTGACGAGCACCTCGCAGCTCGACGCGAACGACATCGCTGGGCATCCAGATGCGCAACTCGACGAACTCGTCTGAGCTGGGGCCGCGCGGGGGGCGTGATGATCGGGATGCAGCGAGATCGCCAAGTCGGGCGGCGGAGCTCATGCGCCATCTTGGTGTCGAATTGCCCAGGCCTCCGAAATTCAAACCTCGCTCAGATCACGAGCGGATCTGTCGCCGTGCGCGCTGGCGACATGTTTCGCAGAGCATGTTTAGACCTCTGCAAGCAGGGCATATAGGTATTGCAGTGTCATCCCCCGGGAGTCGGCCGCCGCCCCCTGCGGCCCTCCCCGGCGGGGCTGAGACGGCGGCATGCCGGCATAGATTGCGCTCGCTTGGTTGCCGGCATGCCGCCCCTTTCCCGGTCAGTCAAGCTCCTGATCGGAGGGCGCGCGGCGGCTAGCGTCGATCGTCGATGAGTCGCAACTCGAGTGTCTCCGCGCAGTCGGCGCGCGCCACTCGATGGCTCTCGTCGGTCAGTCGCTCGATCACCGGCGCGAGGCCGTCGCCGGCGGCAGCGATCAGGCTCTCGCCGTGGCCTGCCCGCAGCGGCCCTATGCGCAGTTCCAGGTTGCGTGGCGCAAGCGTGACGCCCACGTCGAGGCGACTTCCGCTGATCGAGTCGCCGGCGTTTGCCGCGAGCACGTCGGCGACGAGCTGGACGTCTGAGATGCGGTCGGTCGAGAAGTGGGCTCGTGCCGCAAGCGCGCTCAGGACTCGGGGAAGGACGACCCGCGCGAGGGCCTTCGGTGCGAGGCTGATTTCGACGATGTGGGCGGGGTCGGCCCGCGTGGGCCCGCGAGGCACCGGTTCATCGCCGTGAAGCGGCTCGAGCGCGGCAACCTTCGGTGCGGGAAACTCCATGCGCACCTCGGTGCCGCCGCCCGCCAGGCTCGTGATCTCGAGGTGGCGCGAGAGCGCCCGCATGATCGGTAGGCCCATCCCGGTGGGATTCTCCTGGTCCTCCTGCACGTGCGGAGGCATCCCGCTGCCGCGATCGCGCACGACCACACCGATCGCGCCGATGAGCGCGTATACATCGACCTCGAGCGGCCCTTCCTCGCCCCCGTAGGCGTGCAGCACGACGTTGTTGCACGCCTCGGTGACAGCCGTGTTGATGTCGTTGGTCTCGATGGCGTCGAGGGCGAGGCTGTCGGCCACGCCGCTCAGCGCCTGGCGCACCACCAGTACGTTCTCCGGTCTGTTCCGAAGACTCAGGCAGACGTTGGGAATCTCGGCCATCGAGCGGCCGTGCTGCTCTCAGCTCGCATGCGTCAGGGTCCGCAACTGCTCGAGTGAGCGGCGCAGCAGGCGCGAGACCTGCATCTGAGAGATGCCCACGCGCTCCGCGATCTCCGTTTGCGTGAGATCGTCGAGGAAGCGCATGCGCAGGATGAGCCGCTCGCGGGGCGGGATGTGCTCGAGCACCGCCGTGACGGTGGCGTCGAGCTCGACGAGCTCGTAGCGCTCGTCCTCGCGGCCGATCGCCTCGCCGTAGGCGAGGACGTCGTCGTCGACCCCGGGCCGCGGCGCGTCGAGCGAAAGCGTCTCGTAGGCCTGCAGGGCCTGCAGCGCATCGATCACATCCTCGATGTCGAGCTCGAGGTACTCGGCAAGCTCGTTGACCGTCGGGGCGTGGCCACGCTTGTTGGCAAGACGCTCCTGGGCGTCGCGCACCTTCAGAGCGCATTCCTGCGCTCCCCGCGGGACGTGAACGGCCCATCCCGAGTCGCGGAAGTAGCGGCGCATCTCGCCGAGGATCGTCGGCACCGCGAAGGACGCAAAGGAGTGCCCGCGATCCGGGTCGAAGCGGTCCAGCGCCTTCAGGAGCCCCAGTAACGCGACCTGGAGCAGATCCTCGAACGGCTCGGAGGAACGGCCGTAGCGCCGCGCCAGGCTGCGCGTCAGCGGCATGTAACGCTGCACGAGAAGCTCACGTGCGGCACCGTCGCCGTCGCGCTGCCAGCGCAGGAACAGTTGACGCGAGTCGTCGATCGCACGCGCAACGGTGCGCGATCCCGAGCTCGACGGTGGGTGCGTGGCGACTGAAGGCATCTCCGAGCAGCCTCCTTCCTGATCCAGGCGGTGCAACCGAAACTGCCGGCTCAGGGCCGGTCTCGATCGATTATACCGCGATTATCGCGAGCTGAGCACCGAAGCCGCCCTCGCTTCCCGGAAAGTGGCTCGTGCTCATTCTCGAGGCTCCAGCTCGGGATAGCGGCGGCGGGAGGCCAGCGCATCCGTTGCATCACGTGCGAGCCGGGACCCGGCAGGTCTCGCCGCGGCCGGCTATCGGCGGCGGCGAGACCCTGATCCTGTGTCCGGACTACGACGTTTTGAGCCTCTTGTCTTTGCCCGTGCTCGTTCCCGGCGTGCTGGTTGCGGTGATCCGGTAGTAATAGGCGGTCTTCGCAGTCAGGCCGCTGATCGCCGCGGACACCGCGTCCGGGGCCGTCCCGGACCCCGGCAGCGACGAGCACGGCACGCTCTGCCCGTATTCCGTGGTCGTGCCGTATTCGAACGCGCACGCGCTTACCGCTTCGCCGTTCGGGTTCACCGTGGCGTTCAACACCGCCGACGTCGCCGTCACCGAGCTTGCCGCACCGGTCGCGACCGTTGGCTTGTGGATGTATTTTTTCGTGATCGAGGCCGAGACTTCGGCGAGCGACCCGCTCATGATCGCGGTGTTGTAACCGGCCGGCGCCGGTAGGCCCACGTCGAGGTCGAGGATCGTGTCGATCACGGCAGACTCTTCGCCGCCGCAGCCCGTCGCTCCGGGTACCGCGAAGCTGTTGTCGACCAGCGAGGTGCCCTCGAACGTCCAGATTTCGCCGTTGTCCCTGCGCACGAGCGTGCCTTTACTCCCGGTGATCGGCTCGTTCGGAGAGGGCGGGCTGGTCGTCCCGGCGGTGAGGTGCAGGACGATCGGTTCTGCGTCGGTGCCGATGTAGCAGTCTTCGCCGAGGATCGGGTTGCTCAGTTTGACCTTCAGCGCCAGCGTGACCGCGGGTTTGTCGGCAGCGAAGTTGAGCCTGTTGACGATGATCGAGCTCGGCGGGCCCACGAGTTCCGCCGTCGCCGTGACTTCGCCGCCGAGTTCCAATTCCCCTATCCCCGCGAGCCCGCCCGGAACGGTCAGCGCCGTCTTCGACAGCGTTTCGCCGTTCGTCGCCCCGATGAGCGGCTGTTCGGTGACCGCGCTGCTGGCCAGTCCGCCCTGCAGGAGGACCGTGTGGTTGATCGGGACCGTCTTGTGGTTGGTTCCCATCACGAATTCACCGCTTGTCGTCGTCCCTGTGATGCAGACGGCCGCCGATTCCACAGGGCAGGCGCGGAACGGGGCGAGCTCTTCCTTGATTTCTTCCTGGGTCGCTTTGCTAGCCTGCGCTGGCGAGGCCGCGGCCAGCGTCGCGAGCGGCACCGCGAGGGTCATTGCGACGGCGAGCCTCCGGATCCGAAAGCCGGCCATGCGACCAAGCCACCCCCAGAACGTCAGTCTCATCTGCACAGCTCCTCTCCGTGTTCGTGATGAAATTGCCCGGCGTGCTGACGCCCCGGAGCGCCGAGTTGAGCGACAGGTGCCGAGCCTCCGAGTGTCCCTCTACGGCCCTGTCGCGACGTCTTAACGTCTGGGCGTGTCCATTACCCCGCGCGTGGCATTCCTAAACCGAAGTGACACTCGACGTCTACTACAACCAACTGCTGGACCGCAGCGAGCGCCAGCGCGGCGCGGCCCTCGACGCGCTCCCGTGCAGGCGTTGACCGTCGACTCCAGCGAGGGGGTGGAGGCGTGCAAGGGCATCGCGCTAGTGTGGGTCTTCGAGTGCCCGACCGAGAGCCTCCCGACGATCCTGACCAGAGCCCAGCCGACCAGGGCCCGAACATCATGATGCCGCCGGAGGAGTTCGCCGGCAAGTGGGCCAACGCGGCGGCGATCGCGCGCACTCCGCACGAGTTCACGCTCGACTTCATGCGCATCGGGCCGCAGGGCCAGCAGGGGATGGTCGTCTCGCGCGTCTCGTTCTCGCCGCTGCTCGCCAGCCAGCTCCTGGACCTGCTCGGCGAACAGTGGCAGGCGTACACTGAGGAATCGGGTATTCCGCCCGAAGGTGAGCGCGATGACTGAAGACGAGCCGTTCAGGAGCGCCGAGGACATGGAGCCGACGAAGGTCCCGTTGAAAGGGCCCAACGTGCTCAACACGCTCGACACGCCTCCGCACCCGGACGCTGTCAGGGCGCACGACGCGGCGATACGCAAGCACCTGCAGGAGCGCAAGCCCCGGCAGGACCCGCCGGAGGACTAGGTTTGCGGGCGCAGCGCGCTCAGCTCGCGGAGAACGGCAGCTCGAGCACCTGCGCGCTCGCGCCGCGCTCGCCGACGCTCACGACGCTGCCCGGCTCGGCCTCCCTACGCACCAGTGCGAGCGCGATCGGACCGAGCCTGGGGGAGACGCACGCGCTGCCCACGCGGCCCACCGGCCGTGCGCCGAGCAGCAGCTCTTCGCCCGATGCGGCCGGCCCGGACAGGCGCAGGCCGCGCAGGTGGCGGTTGGGCTTGCCCTTGTAGTACAGGCGCGCGACCGTCTCCTGGCCCACGTAGCAGCCCTTGGTGAAGCTCACCGCGCGCGCGTTCAGCCCGGCCTCCTGGGGGATGACGGTGTCGTCGAGGTCGAGCCCGTAGCGGGGGCGGCCGTGCTCGACGCGCAAGCACTCGGCGGCCTGCTCGGACAAGGGCAGCGCGCCGCGTGCTCGCAGTGCGCCGGCGAGCCTCTCGGTGTCGGCGGCGTCGCACAGAAGGTCCACGCCGACGTCGGTGCGCACGGCGAGCGCCGCGACGCCGTCGAGATCCACGGCGGCGTTCGCGTGCTCGACCTCGGCCAGCCGGCCGATCTCCGATTCCTCGGCGCCGGCGATCGCCGCGGCCTCGGGACCGATCAGCGACAGCAGCCCGCGCTCGAGCGTGCGCTTGTGGAGCTCGACCTCGTAGCCGACCTTGAAGCGGCGGATCATGTCGAACAGTCCCTGCAGCGCCACCCGCTCTGTGTCGAGCAGCAGTTCGGAGGGAGCCCCCCGCTCGTCCTCGCCGACGGCCAGGATGCGCAGGTCGCCGAGCATCTTGCCCTTATGAGTTAGGAAGGCTGCGTAGCGGCCCTCGCCCGGCCGGAGAGTCATCAGCTCGTTGGTGACCTGGCCGTTCAGGAACTCCACAGCCCCGGCGCCGGTCAGCGCGAGCTTTCCCCGCTCGGAGCGATCCAGCAGGCCGCAGCCGTCGAGGAGCGCTCGGTACTCGCTGCCCAGCGTGTCCGCGTGTGCGCTTGCCATGGGTTCGAGAATAGCCGCGCTAGGCTTCTCCTCTGATGGGTCTGGCCGACACGTTCCAGCGGATCGTCGACTCGCTGCCCGAGGACTGGACCGACCTCGAGCTCGACCTGAGGATCGCCGACGAGTCGCGCTACGTGGAGGCGGCGCTGTATCTGGTCACGTGCAACGCGCGCCCCTACTCCCACCACGACTGGCACTGGCGCCTGCTGGTCGCCCACCGCTTCGGGCACGCCGCCTCGGCGCCGACCGCGCACGGATCGCTGGGGCTGCTCGACGACGCGGGCATCGAGGGCGAGCTGGCGGTGCGGGAGATCCGCAGCGGGCGGGTGGAGGTCACGCAGATGTGGGGGCGCCCGCAGTCCGTGCGCGAGGAGTTTCGCCGCCTGCGGGCCCAGTAGCGATGGCGCGCGTGCTGGCGCTCACCGGCGACCTGCTGTTCGGCTCGCGCGTGCAGGGCGCTCTGGCGCTCGCCGGCCACGACGTGGAGCTGATCGCAGATGAGCGGCGGCTGCGAGACCGGCTGGCCGACCCCGCCCGCCCGGAGGCTGACGTGCTGGTGGTGGACCTGACCGACGGCGATCTCGACGGCGCGGCGACCGTGCAATCGCTCTCGAACGGGGGCCAGCTCGGGCGGGCGCGCACGCTCGGCTTCTACTCGCACGTGGACGCTCCCGCCCGCGAACGCGCCGAGCGGGCCGGCTTCGACCTGGTGGTGCCGCGCTCGCGCATGGCCCGCGAAGGCGTCGAGTTGGTGGAGCGTCTGCTCGAGGCCCCGCGGCCTGCGCCGGGGTGATCCCTCAGGCTGCCGGCTGGCCCTGAGAACGGCGTAGCAGCGGGTGCTCCGGCGCCGCGCCCGGCCCGGGCAGCGCCCGTACGTCGCGTACGGACAGTCGGGCTCCGCACGTCTCGCACACGCGGTGCTCGTCGACGGCGCCGCCGCAGCCGCGATGTGCGAGCAGCACGGGCGGCCCGGCGGCGGGGGCGGCGTGGCGGTCGCCCCACTTCATCAGCGCGACCATCGTGGGCCACAGATCCAGGCCCTTCTCGGTGAGGCGGTATTCGTAGCGCGGGGGGCGCTCCCGGTAGAGGCGCCGTTCCAGCACGCCCTGATCGAGCAGCCTGGTCAACCGCGCCTGCAGCACGTTGCGCGCGATGCCCAGGTCGGCCTGGATCTCGTCGAAGCGGCGAAGGCCGAGGAACACGTCGCGCACGATCAGCAGCGACCAGCGCTCGCCCACCACCTCCAGCGCGGCGGCGATGCTGCATACCTGGTTGTCGTAGTCGTTTCCGAGCATCAGTCGACAACAACGATAGCCCCTTGGGTTGCATGATGCAACTCTTGTGGTAGGGTGCGTTTCGTGATGCAACGGAAATGGCGCGTCTCGCTCATAGTGTGCGTCGGGGTGTTCATGTCGAGCCTCGACCTGTTCATCGTCAACATCGCGTTCCCGGCGATCGCCAAGCACTTCGACGGGGCGTCGCTCGCCTCGCTGTCGTGGATCCTGAGCGGCTACGCGATCGTATTCGCCGCGCTGCTCGTGCCGGCCGGACGTTGGGCGGACGCGTTCGGGCGAAAGCGCGCTTTCCTGCTCGGCCTGGGGATCTTCGTGCTCGCAAGCGCCGGGTGCGCGCTCGCGCCGTCGGTCGGCTTTCTGATCGGCGCCCGCGTCGTCCAGGCCGCGGGCGGTGCGCTGATGCTGCCCACCTCGCTGGGGCTGATGCTGCCGGAGTTCGAGCCGCGACGAGCGCCACGTGGCGATCGGCGTGTGGGCGGCGACCGGCGGCATCGCCGCGGCGGCCGGCCCGCCGCTCGGCGGCCTGCTCGTCCAGGCCGACTGGCGCTGGGTGTTCCTCGTGAACGTCCCCATCGGGCTGCTCGGCCTCGGGTTCGGCCTGCGCACGCTCGCGGAGCGGCGCGAGCTGGCTCCGGGCGCCCGGACGTGCTCGGCGCCGCCGCGCTGATCGTCGCGATCGGATCGCTGGTGGTGGCGATCGTCAAGGGCCAGGAATGGGGCTGGACCTCGCCGGCGATCCTCGCCCTGCTCGCCGTGACCGTGGTCGGGCTGCGGGCGATCTGGTGGCGCTCGGAGCGCCACGTCAGTCCGGTCGTGGAGCCGGCGATGCTGCGCGTACGCAGCTTCGGCCTGGCGGTGGGAGCCTCGGTGCTGTTCTTCGCCGGCTTCGGGGCGATGCTGCTCGCCGGCGTGCTGTTCCTGACGGGCGTATGGCACGAGGACGTGCTGAGCGCCGGCCTGATGCTGTTCCCGGGTCCGGCGATGGCGACCGCGTTCAGCGTACCGTCGGCTCGCCTCGGGGCACGCTTCGGCTATCGACTGCCCGGGGTGATCGGCGCGGCGCTGTTCGCGGCGGGCTCCATCTGGTACATCACCCAGACCGGCGATAGGCCCGCCTACGTCTCCGAGTTCCTGCCGGGGATGGCGATCGGCGGCGCCGGCGTCGGCCTGGTGATCCCGACGCTCACGGGCGCCGGCGCCTCCTCGCTTGCTCCCGAGCGCTTCGCCACCGGTGCGGCGGTGCTCACGATGGGCCGCCAGATCGGCGCGGCGCTCGGCGTGGCCGTGCTCGTGGCGGTGCTCGGCACGTCGACGAGCACCGCCTCTGACTTCCACACTGCATGGCTGATCACCGTCGCCGGCGCAGTCGCCGCCGGCCTGGCGCTCGCGGCGCTCGGCCGGCCGGCGCGAGGCGCTCTCGCCAGCCCGGTCGCTGCGGACCCATCGGCTGTCGTGGCCCCCTCCGTAGCCGCGCGGAGAGCGGCATGAACGCGGTCGGTCAGCTGCGCACCCGCAGCTTCAGCTGGGAGGATCCGGCCGCGACGGCCGCAGCGGCTCTGGAGCTGTCGGGCCTGGAGTGCATGAGGGCGATCGTCGACGGGACGCTTCCGCCGCCGCCGATCGCGCGGCTGCTCGACTTCACGATCGTGGCGGTCGACGAGGGACGCGCGGTGTTCGCGATGGAGCCGGCCGAGTGGATGTACAACCCGATCGGCTCGGTCCACGGCGGCATCGCGGCGACGCTTCTGGACTCGTGCATGGGGTGCGCGGTGCACACGACGCTGGAGCGCCGGTGTCGCGTACACGACCGCGGATCTGCAGGTCCGCTACATCCGCGCGATGGGCGACACGACCGGCCGCGTGCTCGCAGAGGGCCGGGTGGTGCACAGGGGCAGGCGCACTGCGACCGCCGAGGGTCGCCTGTTCGCCGAGTCCGGCGAGACTCTGATCGCCCACGCGACGACAGGCTGCGTGATCCTGCGCTGAGGGCGCTCAGGCGACGGCGTGCCTAGTACCGGCGCCCGCGAAGGCGGTGTCGGCGAAAGGGATCAGCTCGGCGGCGAACCGCTCCGGCTCGGTCGTGTGCGGCACGTGCCCGCTGTCGAACACGACCAGACGCGCGCCGGGAATCGTGGTCGCGATTCGCGTGCCGACCTTCAGCGCGATGACCGGATCGTGGCGGCCCCAGATCACCAGGGTAGGCGCCGCGATCGACGGCGCCTGGCGGCGCAGATCATGCTCCGGGGAGGCGAAGCTGCGCCACAGCTCGCTCACGGCGCGTAGTCCCGGATCCTTCCTGGTCGTGGTGACGCCGGTATCCCGCGCCCGACGGTCCGCGTCGGTGCGCGCTCGCATGTAGCGGGAGGAGAAGGCGGGGTAGATCGCCCGCAGGAACCGTGGTCGCGCCATCAGGGCGCAGAATGCCCGCACGTGCGCCGGCTGTCCGGCGAAGCCGCCGCCGTCGACGATCACAAGCCCCTTCACCAGCTCGGGTCGACGGATCGCCATGCGCGCGGCCGAGAATCCACCCACCGAGTTGCCGAGGACGACCGCTCCGTCGGGCGCGAGCTGCTCGACCACCTGCTCGGCCACGTCTGCCAGGCACATCGCGCTCGCGGGTACGTCTCCGAGCGGAGACTCTCCGTGCCCGGGCCAGTCGAGTGCGACCGTGCGCAGTCGCCTCGGGATCAGCGCCCGGAGCTCGTCGAAGTCGTGGCGGTCGTGCGCCCCGCTGGGAAGGAGAACGATCGTTTCGCCGGCGCCCTGTTCGTCGTAGGCGATCGGTCCAGTCGGTGTATCGAGCAGCGGCATGGTGCGGACCCTATCACATGACTGACCGGTCGGTCATTTTGGCCGACCGGTCGGTCAGATAGTCTCCTGAGACGTGTCCGCAGATCCCGCCACGCTCGCAAAGGACCCCCCTCGTGGAGCCCATCGCACACACGAGCTGCTGCTCGACGCCGGCGTCGCGGTGGCCGAGCGGGAGGGCCTGGCCGGCCTGAGCGTCAACCGCGTGGTGGCCGAGGCGGGCGTCGCGAAGGGGACCTTCTACGTGCACTTTGCCGGCAGGGAGGCGTTCGTGGACGCGCTCCACGCCCGCTTCCACGATCGCGTGCGGGATGCGGTCGCCGAGGCGACGGCCGGCACCTCGCCCGGGGCGCAGCGCATCGTGCGGGGCGTCGAGGCCTATCTCGACGTGTGCCTGGCCGACCGGGCGATCAAGGCCCTCGCGCTCGAGGCCCGCACGGATGCAGCGCTCACGGCGTCCATGTCCGCTCGGCACGAGCGCTCCGCCGCCGCCGCGATTCCAAGCTTCAAGGCGATGGGCTGGCCGGATGCCAGAGCGGCCGCGCAGCTGCTCGCCGCGATGACCTCGGAGATCGCCATCCGCGAGCTGGAGGCGGGCCGGCGGCTGCCGGGGGCCCGGCGAGCGCTGCGGCGGTTCGTCGGCGCCGAGGGACGATGAAGCCCAATCACTGTCAGCAATCGAAGGAGGGACGATGAAGTACTACGCGGTTGCTGAGATGGACGTGACCGAGCCGGGCTGGGCTCGCGACTACGTCGCCAACGTCACCGGCATGGTCGAGCGCCACGGCGGGCGCTATCTGGCGCGCACGGCAGGATCGAGAAGATCGAGGGCGAGCGCCCGCGCCGCAGCTGTTCCTGATCATCGAGTGGCCCTCGAAAGAGGCCGCGGACGCGTTCTATGAGAGCGAGGAGTACCGGCCCTACCGCGAAGCCCGCAGGCGCGGGCTCGCGCAACGAGTTCCTTCTGGTCGCCGGCGAGGACGTCAACGGCGTGGCGCAGATCGCTGGGTAGGCAGCGCGAGACCCCGCGCTCAGCTGGCGAGCGTAGCCGCGCCGCCGCCCAGCTCGGCGTGCTCGGCCGTCTGCGGGTCGAGCGGAACCAGCGCGCCGTTGGGCACGCGTTTGAAGTGCTCGAGGCGCTGCCCGGCGCGGACGGGCGAGCGCGGCGCGGATGACCATCCCGTGGCAGACGACCAGGGCCGGCAGCGCGCCGGCTTCGACATCGTCGAGTGCGGCGCCGACGCGCACCTCCTGCTGGGCGAAGGACTCGCCGCCGGGGAACGCGAAGCTCGCGTCGGCGGCTGGCGAAAGCGGCGAACGCGTCGGGCGCTCGCGATGACATCGGCGAAGCAGCGGTCGGTCCAGTCGCCGGCAGTCGGTCTCCATCAGCCGCGCGTCCTCGATCGGGTCGCAAGGCCGATCCTCGCGGCGACCACGTCGGCCGTTTCGCGGGCGCGCAGCAGCGGGCTGCACCACAGCGCGCGAAAACCGTAGCCGGCGGCGCGCTCGGCCAGCTCGACGCGCCTGCTCGCGGCCGGCGTCGTCGAGCGGCACCGGCTGATGGCCCTGGAAGCGCCCTCGAGCGTTGTAGGCGGTCTGGCCGTGGCGGGCGAGGTACACGAGCGGCGGCATGAGCCTTTGCTCAGCTCAGGTCGAAGCGGTCGAGGTTCATGACCTTGTCCCAGGCGGCGACGAAGTCGCGCACGAACTTCTCGCTCGCGTCGTCGCTCGCGTACACCTCGGCGAGGGCCCGCAGCTGCGAGTTCGAGCCGAACACGAGGTCCGCCGAGGTTGCGGTCCAGCTGAAGCTCGCCGGTCGCGGCGGTCGCGTCCCTCGTAGACGTTCTCGGCCGAGCCCGACGCCTTCCACTCCGTGCCCATGTCGAGCAGGTTCACGAAGAAGTCGTTGCGTCAGCGTCTCCGGTCGGTCGGTGAAGACGCCGTGCCGGGACTGCCCGAAGTTCGCGTTCAGGGCACGCATGCCAGCCGATCAGCACCGTCATCTCCGGCGCGGTCAGCGTCAGCATGTAGGCCCGCTCGAGCAGCCCATGCTCGAGCGGCGAGCGGCTGTCCCGGGCCGAAGATAGTTGCGGAAGGCGTCGACGGTCGGCTCGAGCACGGCGAAGGACTCGACGTCGGTCTGCTCCTGGGAGGCGTCGGTGCGCCCCGGCGTGAACGGGACGGTGACGTCGTGGCCGGCGTTCTTCGCCGCCTGCTCGACGGCGGCGCACCCGCCGAGGACGATCACGTCGGCCAGCGAGACCTTCTTCGCCGCCGGACTGCGAGCTCGTTGAACTCCTCGCTGGATCCGCTCGAGCGTCGCCAGCGCCGCTCGCGAGCTCGGCCGGTTCGTTTGCCTCCCAGTCCTTCTGCGGCGCGAGGCGGATGCGCGCCCCGTTGGCCCCGCCGCGCTTGTCGGTGCCGCGGAACGACGCCGCCGCCGACCAGGCGGTGGCGACCAGCCGCGAGATCGACAGCCCCGACGCGAGGATCTTCTCCTTCAGGGCCGCGACGTCGTCGCGCCCGATCAGCTCGTGATCGACCGCGGGGACGGGGTCCTGCCACAGCTGCGCCTCCGGACCCACGGGCCGAGGTAGCGCGACAGCGGTCCCATGTCGCGGTGCAGCAGCTTGTACCAGGCCTTGGCGAACGCGTCGGCGAGCTGGTCCGGGTTCTCGTGGAAGCGCCTCGCGATCGGCTCGTAGACCGGATCGACCCTCAACGCGAGATCCGTCGTGAGCATCATCGGCGCGTGCCGCTTGGACGGGTCGTGGGCATCGGGAACCGTGCCCTGGGCCTCGGGATTCTTGGGGGTCCACTGCTTCGCCCCGGCCGGGCTCTCGGTCAGCTCCCACTCGTAGCGCGAACAGGTTCTCGAGGAAGCCGTTGTCCCACTTCGTCGGCTCGTTCGTCCAGGCGCCCTCCGGGCCGCCGGTGAGCATGCGCACTCCGTTCCCGTTGCGGCTAAGCTGCCCTTCCAGCCGAGCCCCTGCTCCTCCAGCGGCGCGCCCTCGGGCTCCGGGCCGATCGTGCTGGGATCGATGGCGCCGTGGGTCTTGCCGAACGTGTGGCCGCCGACGATCAGCGCGACGGTCTCTTCGTCGTTCATCGCCATGCGGGCGAAGGTCTCGCGGATGTCCCTGGCGGCCGCCAGCGGGTCGGGGTTGCCGTTGGGCCCCTCGGGGTTGACGTAGATGAGGCCCATCTGCACCGCGCCGAGGGGCTTCGCGAGCTCGCGCTCGCCGCTGTAGCGCTCGTCGCCGAGCCAGGTGTCCTCGCGGCCCCAGAAGATCTCCTCGGCTTCCCAGATGTCCTCGCGCCCGAAGCCGAAGCCGAACGTCTGGAAGCCCATCGATTCCATCGCCACGTTGCCGGTGAAGACGAGCAGGTCGGCCCAGGAGAGCTTGCGGCCGTACTTCTGCTTGATCGGCCACAGCAGCCGCCGCGCCTTGTCGAGGCTGGCGTTGTCGGGCCAGCTGTTGAGCGGCGCGAAGCGCTGGGCGCCCTCCCCGCCGCCCCCGCGTCCGTCGGCGATGCGGTAGGTGCCGGCGGCGTGCCAGCTCATGCGGATGAACAGCGGGTCCGTAGTGGCCGTAGTCGGCCGGCCACCACTCCTGCGAGTCGGTCATCAGCGCGATCAGGTCGCGCCGCAGCTCCTCGACGTCGAGGGTTGCGAACTCCTTGGCGTAGTCGAAGTCGAGCCCCACGGATCGGAGAGGGGCGAGTGCCGGTGCAGAACGCTCAGGTCCAGCTGGTCCGGCCACCAGTCGTGGTTCGTCCGCGGACGGTGAGCCGCGGGAGTGGGGCTCGCGATCGCCGGGTTCTCGCTCTCGCTGACGCTCTCAGTCATGTGTTGCTCCTGTCCCTTCCTGGTTGATGGCTGCTCGTCGTCGAGGGACTGGCGCCCTCGGCGAGCACGAGGGTACTCATGCAAGCAGGCCGGAGGCGTAAACCCCAATGATCTCGAATGGAGTCGACGATGTCGCGGTCGGCGCGCAGCAGCACGGCGACGTCGCGCCCGCGCACGCGGGCGGCCTCGGCGCGCCTGCCGGTAGCCCTTAGACTCATGCCAATGCGCCGCAGGGTCACCTTCTCGCGCAACCTGACGCTGTCGCTGTCGCGGACGTGCCGCTGCTACTGCAAGTACTGCGCGTTCGCCACCCACACGGCGCACCTGCATCCGCCGGAGGAGGTCCTGGCGATACTCGACCGGGCAGCCCGTCGGCAGGTCAAGGAGCTGCTGGTGCTGACCGGCGAGCGCCCCGAGGTCAACCTCGAGGTGCGCGGGCGGCTGCGCGAGTACGGCCACGAGGACTTCACCGGGTACGTGGTGTGGACGTGCGAACGGGCGCTCGAGCGGGGCCTCTTGCCGCACACCAACCTCGGCGTGCTCTGCCGCGAGGACCTGGCGCGCCTGCGCGAGGTGACCGCGTCGCAGGGGCTGATGCTCGAGTCGGTGTCCGAGCGGCTGATGGAGACCGTGCACGCGGGCTCGCCGAGCAAGCACCCGGCGCGGCGCCTGGAGACGATCCGCGCCGCGGGGGAGCTGCGGATCCCGTTCACGAGCGGGATCCTGGTCGGCATCGGCGAGAGCGAGCAGGAGCGCATCGAATCCCTGGAGGCGCTCGCTGAGCTTCACGCCGAGCACGGGCACATCCAGGAGGTGATCCTGCAGAACTTCGTGCCGCACCAGCGCTACTACGGACAGGAGCCCGCGCAGATCGCCGACGCGGCCGCGCGCGAGTACTGGCGCACGGGCGTGGCGGACTCGCGGCCGGAGCTGCCCCTGCCCGAGTGGGCGTGTGCGGTCAACATCGAGGACATGAAGCGGCTGATCGCCGAGACCCGCCGGCTGATGCCGGACGTGGGGATCCAGATCCCGCCCAACCTGGCGGACTGGTGGGGCGAGCTGGTGGCCGCGGGCGCGACCGACCTGGGCGGCCTGAGCGCCAACGGCGATCACATCTCCCCCGAGCACCCCTTCCCCTCGCCGCACCAGGTGCGCAAGGAGCTGCAGCGCGACGGCTACGCGCTGACCGAGCGCCTGTGCGTGTACCCGCGCTACATCGACCGGGAGTGGATGGCGCAGGGGGTGATGGACACGATCAAGGTCAAGTACTGGAGCTTCATCCCCCGGCGCGGGTCCGGCCGCACCGACCCGACCGCAAGCGGTGCCCCGCCGATCCGCCCCGACCTGGTCGCGGGCGCGATCGAGCGCGGCCGCGACGGGGTGGCGCTCACGCCGCAGGAGCTGACGGCGATGTTCGCGGAGATCAGGCCGGAGGCGATCGAGGACATGCGCCGGGCGGCGGATGAGCTGCGCGCCGAGCTGGCGGGGGAGCTGGTGACGTACGTGGTCAACCGCAACATCAACATCTCCAACGTTTGCACCGTGGGGTGCGCCTTCTGCGGCTTCGGCCAGGGCAAGCGCTCGCCGGACGCCTACGAGCACGACGAGAAGGACTTTATAGGCCGCATCCACGAGGCAATCGAGTTCGGCGCCACCGAGCTGTGCATCCAGTCGGGCATCCACCCTGACTGGACGCTCGAGGACTACCTGGGCTGGCTGCGCCTGGCCAAGGACACGGCGGGGCGGTTGGGGGTCGATATGCACCTGCACGCCTACAGCCCGATGGAGATCGCCCACATGTGCGACATCTCCGGGCTCCCGCCCGCGGAGGTGTTCGCGCGGCTCAAGGACGCGGGGCTGGGCTCCACGCCGGGCACGGCCGCGGAGGTGCTGCACGACGGCGTGCGCGAGCGGATCTCGCCGAACAAGCTGCCGGTGGCTCGCTGGGTGCAGATCATCGAGGCCAGTCACGACGCCGGCCTGCGTTCGACGGCGACGGTCATGTTCGGCCACATCGAGGAGCCGTGGGAGCTGGCCGAGCACATGCGGGTCGTGCGCGAGCTGCAGGAACGAACCGGTGGGATCACCGAGTTCGTGCCGCTGTCGTTCATCCCGTTCCAGACGCTGCTCGGGCGCACGCACGGCGTGCAGGAGATCTCGCGGGAGGAGAACCTCAAGCACACGGCCGTCTTCCGGCTGGCGCTCGGGCGCACGGTTCCAAGCCTGCAGGCGAGCTGGGTGAAGATGGGGCTGGACGCGGCGACCGAGTCGCTGCGCTGGGGGGTGAACGACCTCGGTGGGACGCTGATGGAGGAGTCGATCAGCCGCCTGGCGGGCAGCTATCACGGCACCCGCCTGGACCCCGACCAGCTGGTGGCCGCCGCCCACGAGGCCGGGCGCCCGGCGGCAGAGCGCACGACGCTGTATGAGATCAGGCGCCGCCACCCGCTGATATCCCCGCCCGCCCCGAATGGGGTCCCGGTGGCCGTGTAGCCGCGATGCCGTACGCTTCGTCCATGGAGGACTCACAAGCGCCGGCGAGCTCGTCAAGGTGGCCAGTGGCGGCCCCGAGCTCGACGGGATCGTGTTCGACAGTCCGAGCAGGTCCAAGGTCGTGGTCGCCGTTGTGGACCACGGCCGAGGTCCCGTGTTCCGAACGGTTCATCCGAAGACGTTGACCGAGCGGACCGATGAAGGTCCCGACGACCGAGCGCTGCGTGCGCTCATCCGCCGGACGCCGTCACCCGTGCGCGGCGTGGCCGGCGGCGGGGTGGTGGCCGGGCGGGCAAACGCCGGTCACACGCGTGCGGCGATGCACCGCACGACCGGCAAGTAGCGCAATGCCCGACCTGCGCTTCGCGGCACACTCCGGAGAGCTCGGCGGCTACCTCGCGCTGCCCGTCGGCGAGGGTCCGCATCCGGGCGTGATCGTGATCCAGGACGCGCTCGGGCTCTCGGACGACATCCGCGAGCAGGCCGACCGCCTCGCGGCCGCGGGCTACCTCGCGTTTGCGCCGGACCTGTACTCGGGTCGCGGCATCCGCTGTGTGGCGGCGACGATGCGCGCGTCGCGCTCGGGGAGCGGACCCGCCTACGAGGACATCGAGGCGGCGCGGGCCTTTCTCACGGCGCGCGAGGACTGCACCGGGCGGATCGGGATCATCGGCTTCTGCATGGGCGGAGGCTTCGCGCTGCTGTGTGCCCCCCGCGGCGGGTTCGGGGCGGCGTCGGTCAACTATGGCGAGGTCCCCGAGGATGCGGCCGAGCGGCTCGTGGGGGCGTGCCCGGTCGTCGCCAGCTACGGCGCCCGCGACCGGGGCCTGCGCGGCCGCGCCGAGCGACTCGAGCAGGCGCTGAGCGCCGCGGGCGTCGCGCACGACGTCAAGGAGTACCCGGACGCCGGGCACAGCTTCCTGAACCGCTTCAACGCGGGCCCGCTGCTCACGCCGCTGCTCCACGTCGGTGGGCTCGGCTATCACCATCCCTCGGCGGAGGACGCCTGGCGGCGCATCCTCGCGTTCTTCGCCGAGCACCTCAGCTGATTCCTGCCGGCCGCCGTTAGCTCCGAGCGAACTGCCCGTGAAAGCCGAAGGGAATGTGGTGGGGCGCGTCGGCGCGCGCCAGCTCGCTGAGATCGGACGCGTCGAGCACGAGCAGGAAGGACGTGCCGGCGGAGGCGTCGAGCACCACCGACAGCAGCACGCCGTCATCCTCGTCCTCGGCGTGCGGGCGCGCTACGAACACCGGCTCGCCCGGGTAGCAGCCGGGCTGTGACCACGAGCGCGTGGAGCGATCGGCGGTGTCGATCTTGAGCACCCGCTCGAGCCACCCGCTCGGTCCGTCGCCGACGCCCCACACGTAGCGGTAGGGGCGCTCGTTGCAGCGAGCGTAGTTGATGCGCGGCAGCTCGATGTCCTCGTCCGCCAGGCGCTCGCGGCTGACGGAGCGATCGGCAAGGCGCAGGCGAAAGCGCGTCAGCGCAGCGGAGGCGACGGGCTTGCCGGCGCGCAGGCGCTCGAGGTACAGGTCCTCGATCACCCCCGCGTCGGCGAACGCGCACAGGTCGACGACGACCTCGCCCGCGTCCTCGTAGGCGTTGACGTGGTGGAAGGCGAAGCAGGCGTCGGTCTGAAAGCCTACCCGCGCCTCGCCGGTGAAGCGATCGACGAGCGTGAAGCGCGTCCCCAGCTCGGGCTTCCAGCGGTAGTTCTCGATGTACGGGCGCCCGGACAGCGCGAGCGCGAGCGGATTGACCACGAGCGGGAACTCGGCGAGCACCAGCCAGCGCTGGGTGAGCCCGAACGAGTGCATGTAGGCGGGCTCCTTCACCGGCAGCGAGGCGATCACGCGCGGCTTGCTCGCTCGTCCGGCGCTCTGTGCCGCCTCGACGGCGAAGAACCGGTAGCTGCTGCGGACGCCGAGCTTGGCCGCGTAGTTGAGCATGCCGCCGCCCGCTCGATCCAGGTGCGGGTGGGCGGTGGTGAGCTGTCCGGGGACCTGGAAGGGACGCACGCCGGCCGCCTGCAGGGTGTTGGGGTCGAACTGGACCGGGAGCGGGGTCTCGGTCATCGCGATGAAGCGCTCGCCGAGCCTTGCGACGTTGACGTTGGCGTTGTCAGGCAGGACGCTCTCGGGTGCGAACAGCGTCTGCACGCGCTTGAACAGCGAGCGGCAGGGATCGGTGGCAAACTCACCAAAGACCATCCGGCCCCGCTCGCGCGCGGCCCGGTAGGAGCGGCTCTCCAGGAAGCGGTTGCCGTAGGAGACGCGGCCAGCGTCGATCGTGAAGCGGTGCAGCATCGCCAGGCCGTCGAACCAGTGGCGCATGCGTTGCTCGCCGACCTCGAACTTCGCGGGGCCGGTGCGCAGCAGCGAGCCTCCCAGCCAGCCGGGCAGCTCGCCGGTGAGCGCCAGCTCGTCGACCACCACCTCCTGCTCGAGCGTCGAGAAGCCGAGCGTGGGCTCGGTCGAGGGAACTGCGGCGGCGGGCGCGGACATCATGATTCCTCCTGAATGGTTCGACTCGTACCATACGTACCGTACGCTACCCTGGCGGGTATGTCAAGCCCGCGAGCCGGCGAGCCCAGTCCTCGCCTGACCGAGACCTCCTACATCGTTCTCGGCCTGCTCGAGCAGGCCGGGCCCGCCACTCCGTACGACCTCAAGCGGCTGGCGCAGATCAGCACGAGCAACTTCTGGTCGGTTCCCCACACCCAGCTGTACACCGAGTGCGCGCGCCTGGCGGGCGAGGGCCTGCTCGACGAGCGCCAGGAGCAGAGCGGGCGGCGCAGGCGCATCTATCGCCTGACAAAGCGGGGGCGAGCGCTGCTGAAGGCTTGGCGCGACGAACCGACTGACGATCTGTACGAACTCCGCGACGCGAGCACGCTCAAGCTGTTCTTCGGGGGCGATCCGGCCGAGCTTGCGACCGCCCAGCTGGAGGCCCACAGGCGCCGGCTGAAGGCATACGAGCAGCTGCGTGCCAGCATCCCCGACGCTCCGCGCGGCCGGCTGCTGGCGCTGGAGTGCGGAATCGGCCACGAGCGCGAGTTCATCCGCTTCTGGTCGCGCGTCAGCGAAACAGATCCTCCTGCAGCGGCCGCAGCAGCGCCGCGGCGCCGGGGCCGTCCTCCTCGGTGACGAACCGCTGCAGGCCGTCGAGGATCGCGACCGGGTCACGCGAGTCCTTCGCCCGCGCGAGGTCGGCGGCGGCGGCGGCGGCGTCGGCGACGGCGAGCCAGGTGGCTGTGAGCTGCAGTCCGCTGGCATCGCTGCGTCCGCGCCAGTCGTCCAGCGGCTGCATGCCCGCGAGCCCGATCGCCACGTCGAGCTGGCCGTGGCGCCAGGCGCGGCCGAAGCTGTCGGTGATCAGCACCGCGGGGGCGGGCCGGCCGGCGCCGTCGGGTCCGGTGAGCTCGCGCAGGCGCGCGCGGATGCGCCTGGCGGAGGCGTCGGGGTCGCGCGGGAGCAGGACGAGCGTCTCGGTCGCGCCCTCACCGGAGGTGTTGGAGGCGTCGACGCCGGCGTTGGCGCACACGAAGCCGTGCCGCGTGCGGCATACGAGCACGCCGCGCTCGGCGCGCAGCACCTCGGCGGACTGATCGAGCACGACCTGCACGGCGCGCGGGTCCTTCGCCTGTCCGCCGGGCGGCGCGGCGGCCAGCTCGATCGCGCGCGCGCTCGGGCGCACGTCCGCGAGCGCGACGAGCGCGCCCTCGGACTTGGACACGACCTTGTGCGCGATCGCCACGACCTGGCCCGCCCGCAGCGGCTGCTCGCCGAGCGCGGCGACGATGAGCGCGGCGAGGTCGTCGCCGTCGCGCACCTCCGGGAGGCCGTGCAGGCCGCGTGCGGAGAGGCTCGCCACGTCGCGGTGGCGTTAGGCGGGGGTCTTCATGGAGAGGATGTGCGTGCGTTCGGGCTGGCCGAGCACGGCACGCGTGCGCGGCGCCCGGGCGGGGTGTCCCGCGAGTCGCGCGCGCAGCGCGTCGAGGTCCGCGCCGGTGTCGATGTCGAGCAGCAGCGACGGCACGCGCTCCACGCGACAGGCCACGCCGGCGGCGTGCGCGAGCGCGCGGTGCCGTTCGCAGCTGTCCGGCCCGAAGCTGGGGGAGATCGCGTCCGGCGGCGTCAGCAGCAGGCCGTTGGTGCCGGTGCCGTGCCGGTCGGGCACGATCAGCACGTGCGGCTGGCCGTCGGCGCTGCTGCGAGCGCCGAGCAGCGCATCGAGCTCCGTCGGGTCGAGCGCCGGGCAGTCGCCGGGGATGCACAGCACCCGCTCGATTCCCTCCTGCAGCGCGCGCCGCACGCCCAGGGTCGCGGCGGCCGACTGGCCCGCCTCGGCCTGGTCCTTGACGACGATCGCTCCCTGCTCGTGCGCCTGGCGCGCGACGGCCTGCTCACGCGTGACGACGATCGTGCGCTCGATGGCCTCCGTCTGCGCAAGCACCGCGAGCACGTCGGCGACCATCGCGCCGGCGAGCTCGCGCCGCAGCGCGTCGGCGACGCTCGCGCCGAGGCGCTGCTTGGAGCGGGCGAAGCGCTTGACCGGAAGGACGGCTGCGGTGCGCACGGCAAGAGCGTATCCCTGTGCGCCCGAGCGGGCCGGCGCAGCACGATCACGCTTCGCGGCAGGGCGCGCGCGTTGGTATGGCGCCGATCGATGATCGCGGTGTGGCCTGCTCAGACCAGCGCGTCGCCCCGGCAGGGCCGTGGCTCGCTCACCAGCCGAGCAGCATCATTCCGAGCGTGACCCCCGGGCCGATCGTGACCATCATGCCGCGCTCGCCCGGCTCGGGCTGGTAGCGCTCGATCGTGCCGTTGAGCACGTACAGGATCGAGGGGGTGCCGACGTTGCCGTGATCGGCCAACGCGTCCCAGCTCGTGGCGAGATCCTCGCGGGAGAGCTCGAGTGCGCTCTGTACGTTCCCGATGATGCGCCTGCCGCCGGGATGCACCATCCAGTGGTCGATGTCGGAGCGATCCAGCCCGTTGCGAGCAAGGAAGCCGCCGACGAGATCCGGCAGTCCCGCGCCGGCGAGCTCCGGCAGCTCGCGCGCAAGGTGCAGATAGCCGTCCTCGCCGTTCACCGCGAGGCTGACCGCCCCGAGCGTGCCGCTGATCTGGTGGACCTTGGAGGCGAGGATCAGTGGCCCCTCGGCGCGCGGGTCGCTGGAGAGCAGGGCAGCTGCGCAGCCGTCGCCGAAGATCGCCGAGCCGACGGTCTTCGCCTTCGGGTCATCTGACGTCGCGCTCGTCAGCAGGCCGCTCATGCTGTCCGCCGCGACGACCAGCGCATGCTTCTCCGGGTGCTCGCGCAGTGACTGGGCCGCGAGCCTCATCAGCGGCACCGCGCCCGCGCAGCCGACGCCGCTCACGTGGTACTTGTCGGTTGATGGGTCCATCTGGAAGTGCTCGACCAGACCGTGGGCGAGGCTGGGACAGCCGAGCGAGTACAGGCTCGCACTGAGCACCGTCCCAACCTGGCGCGGGTCGAGCTCCAGCTGCTCGACCGCTCGGATCGAGTGCGCCAGCAGTTCCTGCTCGATCTGCGGGGTGCGTCCCTGCAGCGTGCGCGCGAGGAAGTCCTCGCTCAGCTCCAGATGGCGGTGCTCGACCCCGCAGCGCGCGAAGATGCCCTCGGCGAACTCGTCGCCCGTCAGCCCCAGACGCTCCAGGACCTGCGCCTGCGAGAGGACCTCATCGGAGTGGGAGATCGCGAGTGCTGCGATCCGCGCACCGGCGCGTCCGATCGGGTGGCGCGTGACCGGCCTCGCACGGCTGGCCGCCTCCGGCTTGAGAAGAAGCGAACGTCCGCGGGTGCGATAGGAGCCGTTCTGCACTGTTTGGGAGTCCTTGGTTTGAGGGTGGGCGTCCGGTCGAGCCGTTCGGCTAGGAGTCCGACGATATGGGCAACAACCCCATAACGCCGGTATGGATGCACGTTCTTATCGACTTCTTCGCGTGTCCGCAGGTCGATTGGCGCTCATTACAGCAGCCCTGGGCAGAGCGAGAGCGGTAGGTTACATGCAATACAGGCGTCTTGGGAGAGATCGCGGATGAGCATCGAGTTGATAGGGGCGGGCCTGCCGCGCACGGGCACGCTGACGCAGAAGCTGGCGCTGGAGGAGCTCGGCCTGGGGCCGTGCTACCACTGGGTCAACGTGATCGCCGATCTCGACCAGGTCGAGCTGTGGGATCGGGCGCTGGACGGAGAGGCGCCGTGGGAGGAGATCTTCGCCGACCATCGCTCGACGGCCGACTGGCCCGGGGGCTACTTCTACCGCGAGCTGATGGACTTCTATCCGGACGCCAAGGTCCTTTTGAGCGTGCGCGAGCCGGAGTCGTGGGAGCGCAGCTTCAGGGACACCATTTGGACGATGTGCCATGGCGAGACGGTGATGCCCCTGCTCTCGCGCGCCCGCGCGCAGGTCGATCCCCGCTGGCAGCGCTACCTGGCGCTCGTCGACCGCATGTTCTGGGGCCCGCAGGGCACGTTCGCCGCCGGGCACGCCGAGCCGGCGCAGCTGATCGTGCAGATGATCAGCCACAACGAGGCGGTCAAGCGCGTCGTCCCCGCGGAGCGACTGCTCGTGTGGGAGGTCGCCGACGGATGGGGGCCGCTGTGCGAGTTCCTCGAGGTGGGCGTCCCCGACGGGCCGCTGCCGCATGCGAACGACCGCGACACGTTCCTGGAACGTGTCGTCGACGGGGCCCTGGGCGCGCTCGGGTCGTGGCGCGAGAGCGGCGTTCCGGTGGCGGGCTGAGGCGCGCCGGCTACCCGGCGAGGGCCTGCGCGAAGGACAGGGTCTGCTCGGCCAGCCGCGCGCGGGCGGCGGCGTCGTCCATGCGCGTCTCGGTCTGCAGGGTCGTCAGGCGGCCGACGTCTTCGTCGGCGACGATCCCGTCGAGCAGCTCGCCGTAGAAGTCGGCCACGCCGTCGGCATTCACGTCGAGCGCGCCGAAGGCCATGAACGACGCCGTGGGGCCCTTCAGCACCTCGCCGCCGACGATCGGGCTGACGGCGACGACGGGCGCCGCGGCGGCCAGGAGCGCCTCGTGGATCCCCGGCACGGCGAGGATGGGGGCGATCGAGGCGAGCGGGTTGGACGGCCCGATCACAATCGCGCTGGCGCCCGCGATCGCGGCGAGCACCTCCTCGCTCGCTCGCGCCTGCTCGGCGCCGCGGTACTCCAGCCCCTCGATCAGCCCGGCGGCGCGCTCGCGGATCATGAACTCCTGGAAGGCGCACCAGCCGGCGGAGCCCGTGCGGACCCAGGTGCGCACGGGATCGTCGCTCATCGGCAGCACCCGCGTGCGGAGGCCGATCGCCTCGTTCAGGCGCGCGAGCGCCGCGGTCGGGGAAAGTCCCTCGGCGAGCATCCTCGCGCGCTCCACGCACCAGGCCAGGTCGCGGTCGCCGAGGTTGAACCACACCTCCACGCCGAGCTCGCGCAGGGCGTCCATCACCGCGAAGGTGTCGCCGCGCAGGCCCCAGCCGCGCTCGTCGATCGCGTCGGCCAGCCAGAAGGACACGAGGTCGGGGTCGGGCGAGACGTGCGCGCCGTAGATCTCGATGTCATCCCCGGTGTTGACGATCGCGGCGAGACGCTCGGGGCCGGCCACGTCGGCGATCCCCCGCGCGAGCTTGGCGCCGCCGCTGCCGCCCGTCACGATCACGATGTCGGGGTCGCTCACTGCCACGGCTGCTCGGGGAGGTTCGTCAGACGGATGCCCGCGTGGGCCTTGTAGCGGGCGTTGACCGAGATCAGCAGGGCGGTGAGCGCCTCGGTCGTACGCGCCATCTCAAGCAGTCCGCAGTCGACGCAGCGCAGGCCGTCGATCCGCTCGATCAGGCCCGCCGCCTCGCGCTTGTCCGCGCGGGAGTCTCCGCACACGAGCACGTCCTGCGCCAGCGGGTGCTCGAGGTCGCTCAGCGAGGCCGCGCTGACGGTGTGCAGCGCGGAGACCACGCGCACGCCGTCCGGCGCCATCTCGAGTGTCTGCTGGGCGGCGGAGCCCTGCCACACGCCGAGCATGCGCGTGGCCTTGCCGCTGACGGCGGCGGCCAGCGGAACGGTCGCGTCGATCAGCAGCTGGCCTGGGGCGAGCGCGTCCTTCAGGTTCGTGAGCGTCTCGGACTGGTTGCGGAAGGGCACGCTCAGGATCACTGCGCCCGCCGCACGCACCGCGCCGGCGTTGTCGTGAGCCGAGAAGGAGCCCTCGGGGACGATGGCGCGCGCGCGCTCGGCGGTGTCCGCGGCGCGGGCGGTGTCGCGCGAGCCGATCGCGACCGGCACCCCGGCGCGCCCGAGGCGCAGCGCGAGGCCGAAGCCGAGTGCCCCTGAGGCGCCGATGACTGCAACCGGGTCGGGGCTGGACGGTGCCACGGCGGCCGAGTATAGGCTTCAGGTCGATGAGGCTCGAGGTAGGCACAGCGCCATGGACGAGCTGCCGGACGCCGTGAGCATCAGGGAGGTCGGCCCGCGCGACGGCTTTCAGAACGAGCCGGAGGTCATCCCCACCGAGCGCAAGATAGAGCTGATCGACGCGCTCGCGCGCACCGGCCTGCGACGGCTGGAGGCGACGAGCTTCGTGCGCCCGGACGTCATCCCCCAGCTGGCCGACGCCGCCGAGGTGCTGGCGCGGATCGACGTGCCGGCGCAGGTCAGCGTGTCGGTCCTGATCCCCAACGAGCGGGGGCTGGACGCGGCGCTGGAGCTGCGCGCGAGCGCCCGCCGGAGCACCGGCGCGCAGGCGCATGGCTCGGGCGCCGGCGGCGAGCGGCCGGCGTTCGACGAGATCAACGTCTTCATGTCCGCGTCGGAGACCCATAACCGCAAGAACGTCAACCGCTCGATCGCCGAGTCGCTGGCCGGCCTGGAGGTCGTCCTCGGACGGGCGCGCGAGGCCGGCCTGCGCTGCGAGGGCGTCATCTCGACCTCGTTCGGCTGTCCGTACGAGGGCCACGTGCCGCCCGAGCGGGTGCTGGAGATCGCCGGGCGCCTGCGCGACGCGGGCGCGCGGGAGATCGGCTTCGGCGACACGACCGGCATGGCCAACCCGCGCCAGGTGCGGGAGTTCTTCGCCGCGGCCCGGGCATCGCTGGGCGAGGAGCTGGAGCTGACCGCCCACTTCCACAACACGCGCGGGCAGGGGCTGGCGAACGTGCTGGCGGCGCTGGAGGCGGGGGTGGATAGCTTCGAGTCGAGCTTCGGCGAGCTGGGCGGCTGCCCGGTGCCGGCGGGGGCCACCGGCAACATCGCCACCGAGGACCTCGTGTCGATGCTGCACGAGATGGGCATCCACACCGGGATCGACCTCGATGCGCTGCTCGCGTGCGCGCGGCGCGTGCAGGAGATCCTGGGACGACCGCTCGGAAGCCACACGCTGCTGGCCGGAGCGGTCGACTGGCGCAGCTAGATCCTGGGACTGCTCGGAGACCGCACGCTGGTGGCCGGAGCGGTCGTGCGGCTCCTAGCTCAGATAGCGGTCGGCGGCGGTCATCTCCCGGCGGTAGGGGGCGGTGGTGCCGTAGCGTCGCGAGATGCGCGCCCTGCGCGTCAGGCCGCGCAGCCCCTCGAGCGAACCGCCGGCGCCCTCCGCGACGCACGTCAGCGGAGAGTCGGCCAGCCTGGCGGACATCCCGGTCTGCTCTGCCAGGTGCTCGGGAAAGCCCGCCAGCAGCGAGCTGCCGCCGGCGAGCAGGATGCCGCTGTCGGCCACGTCGCCCGCCAGCTCCGGAGGCGTCTGCGCGAGCGCCGCGCGCACCGCGTCGACGATCGCCTGGACGGCCTCGCGCAGCGCCTCCCGCACCTCCTCGCTGTCGATGCTGAGCGCGCGCGGCAGGCCGGAGGCAGCATCGCGGCCACGGACCTCCTCCTGCCGCTCCTCCCCTTGCGGCGCGGCCGAGCCGATCTCGAGCTTGAGCGCCTCGGCGGTCGGCTGGCCCACGATCAGCCCGTGCTCCTTGCGCATCCAGCCGACCAGCGCGTCGTCGAAGTCATACCCGGCGATGCGCAGCGAGCGCTGGACGACCATCGCGCCCATCGAGATGACCGCAACCTCGCTCGTGCCGCCGCCGACGTCGACGACCATCCGCCCGGTCGGCTCGGACACGTCCAGGCCCGCGCCGACGGCGGCCGCGATCGGCTCGTCGATCAGGTGCACCTCGAGCGCGCCCGCCGACAGGCACGCCTCCTGCACGGCGCTCAGCTCGACCCCGGTCAGGCCGGAGGGCACGCACATGATCACGCGCGGATGCGTCAGGCGTCCCCGGTGCACACGCGCGATGAACTGGCGCAGCATCTCGTCGGTGACCTCCAGGTCGGCGATCACGCCGTGGCGCAGCGGCCGGCTGGCCGTGATCGTGGCGGGCGTGCGGCCGATCATGCGCTTGGCGTCGTCGCCCACCGCCAGCACGCGGCCGCTCTCCGTGTGCTGCGCCACGACCGAGGGCTCGGACACCGCGATCCCGCGACCGCGGACGTACACGAGCGTGTTCGCCGTGCCGAGGTCGATCGCGAGGTCGCTCCCCCCGCCGAGGCGCAGCCGTCGAGCCCAGGGCATCTCGCCGGCAGACGCTAGTTGTAGAACCTGAGCACGTTGTTCATCCGGGCCTCCTTGGAGGCTGAGGGGTGTCGAAGCCACTCAGACCAAGGAGGACACCGGATGAGGTTGCACGGTAACGCCGAGCTCAGCCTGAACAAGCGCCGTCGTCTGGCGATACGAGTCGAAGAGGGGGGCTGGACGCTGAGGAGGGCGGCCGAGGCCGCCGAAGTCAGCGTCCGCACGGCGCGCAAGTGGGTGCGCCGCTATCGGACCGAGGGCGAGCTTGGTCTGCTTGACCGCTCGAGCCGGCCGAAGCGCTCTCCCAACGCCACGCCCGAGCAGCGCGTCGCGCTGATCGCGCTGTTGCGCCGCTCTACGAGGATGACCGGCGCCGAGATCGCCGAGACGCTTCAGATGCCGATCACCACCGTGCAGGGGATCCTGACGCGCATCGGGCTTGGCAAGCTCTCGCGTCTGGACCAGGAGCAAGCCGTGCGCTATGAGCGATCGCGACCGGGCGAGCTCGTCCACGTCGACGTCAAGAAGCTCGGCCGCATCGAGCGCGGCGCTGGTCATCGGGTCACTGGGCGCAAGCACTACAACCCTCGCCGGGGAGGGCGCGGCGCTGAACGCAGGACCGTGGGTTGGGAGTTCTGCCATGTCGCGATCGATGACTTCAGCCGCCTGGCATACGTCGAGGTCCTTGGCGACGAGAAGACCGCCACGGCCGTGGCCTTCCTGCGCCGCGCGCTGCGCTTCTACGCTGAGCATGGCGTCACTGTGGAGCGCGTCCTTACCGATAACGGCGGCGCCTATATCTCGATCGCGCACGCGATCGCCTGTCGCGCTCTGGGCATCCGCCACCTGCGCACACGTCCCCGCCGTCCACAGACCAACGGGAAGGCCGAGCGCTTCATCCGCACGCTACTCGGCGGCTGGGCTTACGGACGCATCTATGGCTCCAGCCATGAACGCACCGCTGCCCTCGCCGCCTGGCTCGACTTCTACAATCACAGACGACCACACGGCGCCCTCGGCCACCATCCGCCCATCAGCCGCATCGGCGGGAACAACCTCCTCGGGTCTTACAGCTGATAGATCTTTGACTCCGGCTGGGGATTGACCCTTTCGGCGCTGGCCGGGAGGGTCTTTCTTTTGCTCGTTTGGGAGGTGTATCTTGGATTTGCTGCGCAGAGAGGTGCCGGCATCGTCGTTGGTCGTAGCGATCGATCCGGGCAAGGCGTTCAATCGGGTGTGGTTGACCAGTGGGGAGCGCGGGTTGATCGGCGAGCCAGTCTCGCTGCCGGTGTTGCGGGACGGCATCGAGGAGCTCGATCGATTGATCGGGGCGAGCGGTGTTCCCGGGTCGCCGGTGATCGGACTGGAGGCGACGGGCGCGCTTCACCGGGCGTGGGCGGTGGAGATCGAGCGGCGCTGGCCGGGTTCGTTGCGGTTGTTCGCGCCGTCAGAGACCACAGCCGCCCGGGCGCAGCTCGGCTCTCGGCGTTTCAAGACGGATGACCGCGACTGCGCGGCGCTGGTCTGGCTTGTGCGCCAGGGCGCCGGGCGGCCAGCCGAGGGCGAAGTGGTGGAGGCGATGCTGGGCACGGTTCGCTACCGCTCTCAGCTCGTCGACGCGCGCAGGGTGCTCCAGCAGCGTCTGCATGACCAGCTGAACATGCTCTGTCCCGGCCTCTCGGCTCCGCCGGGCCACGGCCGGGCACTGAAGCTCGAGTCTCCCACCGGCCAGGCGGTCCTTGAGTGCGCCGCCGCATTTGGAGGACGGGCCGCGAGCAAGAGGTCCCTGATCGCCAGGGCTCCGGGGCGGATGACCGCCGCGACCGCCGCGTTCTGGGCAGGGCGCTGGAAGCACCTGCTCGGCCCGCCGGCGGACGCAGAGCTGCGTGCGGCCCGTCTGGGCCAGGATCTGCGGCGCTGGCAGCAGCTTCAATCCGACATCGCGCTCGCCGAGAGCCAGCTCGCCGGGCTTCTGGCGGAAAGTGACGGACAGATCCTCACGAGCCTTCCCGGGGTCGCCGTTGTCAGGGCTGGCGAGTTCAGCGCATACACCCTGCCAATCGACCGCTGGCCGACACCCGAACACCTGTATTCCGCTACTGGGCTTGCTCCCGCGAGCTACCAGTCCTCGACGATCACTCGCCGTGGACGGATCAGCCGTCAGGGCCTTGCCGAGCACCGCAACGCCCTCATGGGCATCGCCTGGGGCCTGAGCGGAAGCAGCCAGGCGTTTCGTGTCCGTGACAGCGAGCTCCGCGCCCGCGGCTTCCGCCCGATGCAGGCACGCGTCGCTCTCGCACGCCACGCCTGCCGCCTGTGCTGGCGACTACTTCAATCCCAACATCCATACGACGATCAGCGCTACGCTCGCTCCCGGCGGCGTGGGCGGTGACGGCCTGACAGCTATGCCGCACGACGGCGCAACCTAGCTTGCCGCCCGCCCGCGCAGCCACTCCTAACGGCGCACACGAAAGCCTGCCGCCCCGACGGCGCCTAATCAGCCAGCCGACCCGAGCGGCTGCCGGGAGCCAGGCCCTGCTTCTTCGCAAATACCGCGGTCACTCACCACGGCGAGTCACCACGCACCCCAACACCCTTGACAGCCCGCGCGAAAGCTAGTGGATCGCGCGAGCGGCTCGGGTCCTAGCTCGCCAGGACCTCCTGCGGCTCCGGCTGCGCCTGCTGCGAATGCTCTGCGCCGGCGCTCTCGCGGGCGGCCGCCACGCAGTACTCCTGCACGGCGACCTCCATCTCCAGCGTCTGCGCGAGCGCCGGGCGGGCGGATGCGTCGATCACGCGCTTGGCGCGGCCGACCGCGACGTGCGAGTTGGCGAGCAGCTCGTCCACCAGCGCCTGCGTGGCCTGCTCGAGCTGCTCGGGCGCCACCACGCGGTTGACCAGGCCGATGCGCTCGGCCTCGGCGGCATCGATCGTGCGCGCGGTCATGATCAGCTCCTTGGCGCGGCCGAGGCCGACGACGGCGGGCAGGCGCGTGGAGCCGCCGACGTCGGGGATGATCCCGAACTTGACCTCCGGCAGGCCGAAGCTCGCGTCGCTGGAGGCGATGCGCAGGTCGCAGCCGAGCGCCACCTCGAGCGCGCCTCCGACGCACGTGCGGTGGATCTGGCAGACGACCGGCTTGGCCATCTCTTCGCAGAGGTTGGCGCACTCCAGGAAGACCGTGCGAAACGGACGCAGCATGCCGGGCCGGCTGGCGGAGTCGGCGAGCTCGACGAGGTCGACGCCGGCGGAGAAGACCTTTCCCTCGCCTCGCAGCACCACGCAGTGCACCGACGGCTCGGCGGCCGCCTCGCGCAGCGCCTCTCCGAGCGTGAGCAGCAGCTCCTGGCTCATCGCGTTGCGCTTGTCGGGCCGGTTCAGCACCACGTGCCTGACCGGGCCGTGGTCCTCGGTGATGACGACGCTCATGGCGCGATCCTCCTGTGTGGGTGAGCGTCCCGCAAAGCGTCTTTCCGTCGGATGAGCTTCATGCAGGACATCGTGCCCATCAGCCTACGGAAGAGGCGACTGCTAGCATGATTGCACCAATGATGCAGAGGCTGATGATCCAGGCTGAGCCAGAGCTCGTCGAGCGCGCCAAGCGCCGCGCGGCCGAGCGTGGCGTATCGATGGCGCAGCTCGTGCGCGAAGCGATGGAGCATGAGCTGACCTCGCCCGAGCAGCAGATCCCGCCCCCACTGACGTGCATCGGTGCGTTCAACTCGGGGCGCAGCGATTTGTCTGAGCTCGCGAGCGAGCACATCTTCATGCCTCGCTCGTGGCGCTAGTCATCGACGCCGGCGTCCTGTACGCCGCACTCGACGTGGGCGATCGCCATCACGCGACCTGCACGGCACTGCTGGCAAACGCGCGCGAGCCTCGTGTTGTGCCGGCGCCCACGTTGGTGGAGGTGGACTCGCTGTGCTCGTATGCGCCGGCCGGCCGCTTTGAGCCGCTGCTTGAGCAGATCGATAGCGGAGCGCTCATCGTCGAGGATCTGCTGCCCGAGGACTATCGCCGCACAGCCACGCTGCTCATCACCTACGCCGATCTGCGCGTCGGCTTCGTCGACGCCGCCGTGCTTGCCGTGGTCGAGCGTCTGCGCGAGCCGAAGCTCGCCACGCTCGATCACCGTCACTTCTCCGTCATGCGCCCCAGGCACGTCGAGGCGCTGGAACTGCTTCCCTAGCTCAAGTCCAACACGGTGGTCGGCGCTTCGATCTCCTCGTCGTGCCCCTCGCGCGGCACGATCGCGGTGCCGATGGCGAAGAACTCGATCGTGTGGCTGCCCCAGCCGTGGCTCTTCTCCTGCAGTTGCACGCCCACGATTCCCTCGGCGCTGATCTCCTGCGCCTCGCTCTGCATCCGCTCCATCGCCAGCTCGCGCGCATCGTAGAGGGCCTGGGTGAAGTTGGCCAGCTCGACGTTGCGCCCCGTCTGGGCCATCGACTGGAACATGCCGCGGTGGGCGACGTGGTAGACGCAGCTGCCCATCACCATCCCGACCGGGCGGTGACCGGTGCGCAGCAGCGTCCAGAAGTCCTGCCCTGAGAGGTCGCTCGTGAACGGCCTGCCGCTGGGGGCACGGTGCAGCACGCCGTCGCGGTGCTTGACCGCCGTGCCGATCGCGATGAACTCGGCCATGTCCTGGCCCCACTCGTAGCGACCGATGTCCAGTCGCACGCCCACCACGCCATCCGCGCCGAGCTGGTCGGCCTCCTCCTCCATGCGCGTCATCGCCAGCTGGCGCGCCCCGTACATGGCCTCCGACAGGACCGTCATCTCCTGGCTTTTCTTCCAGCCGGACATCTGGATGCCGATGTGGTAGATCGAGCTGCCCACCACCAGCCCCAGCGGCTCGAAGCCGGCCTGCTTGACCAGCAGGAACTCGTTGACCGACAGGTCCGAGGTGAACAGGCCCTGGCGGTTCTGCGCGAGGCGGGCGCGACCCGCCTCGGGCACGCCCTCCAGGGAGGTCGGGTCGTATGCGGTCTCGCTATCGCTCATTTCGCGCTCCTTGTCAGCTGAACAGGTCGAGTGTGGGTTTGGGGGGCTGGACGGTGGCGTTCTCGCGCTGGTGGATCGCCGTGCCGATCACGTTGAAGGTCACCATCAACCCTCTGAGCTCGCGCATGCCGACACCGCCGCCGAGCGTCCGCGGCTGCACGCTGTGCCCGATTCTCACGCCGATGACGCCGGAGGCGCCGAGCGCGGAGGCCTGGGCGGCGATCTGCTGCATGACCGCCTCCCGCGCGCTGTAGACGGCCTGGGTGAACTCGCGCAGCTCGAAGTTCTGGGCGCCCATCGCCAGCGATCCGCCGCCGAGCATCCCGCCGCCGAGCATCCCGCCGAAGACATAGCTGGTGAAGAACACCGAGCTCCACGCCACGATCCCGAGCGGCTCGAACCCGCCCCGCAGCAGCATGGCGTACTCGGCGACCGACAGCTCGGTCAGGACGGGGTGCTTGGCGCGCGAGCCCTCTCGGCGCACCGCGGTGCCGACCACGACGTGCTCGAGCGCCAGCGAGCCGGTTTCCAGCTCGCTCTCACCCGCGCGCGTCTGGACTCCCACGACGGCGTCGGCGCCCACGTGGCGAGCCTCCTCGCCGAGTCGGCTCAGCGCTTTTCCCCTGACCTCGTTCAGCGCCCCCGAGAGCGAGTCGAGCTCGACGAGGATCGCGCTGCCGAGCCCTGTCGAGCCCCAGGCGGACTGGTAGCCCATCTGGTAGATCGAGCTGCCCATCACCTGGGAGAGCGGCTTCAGGCCCAGCTGGTGGCACAGGGCGAACCCGTTCACAGACAGATCGGAGGTGAACGACCCGCCGCGCTCGCGCAACTCGCTCAGGCGCCGCTCGGCCGACAGGGGGATGCCTCCCTGTTCGATCCGCGCAAGCGACTCCTCCTGCTCCAGCTGCTGTTGCTGCCCGGGGTCGCTCATCTCAGCGCAGCAAGTCCTCGAGCGCCGCTCTCGCCTGCGCGCTGCGCTCGGCCTCGGTGCGCAGGTCGGCGGTCAGGGCAGCTATCCATTCGTTCGGGTCAAGCGGCTCGCGCTTGATGGCGATGCCTCCGGACTGGCGTTCGCGGAAGCCCTCGACGCGCGTGCCCTCCACCGCCAGCTGGTAACAGATCCCGCCCGCCCCGCCGAGCTCGACCCGCACCTGGCGCACGCGCTTCGCGCCGCGGCCGAGCAGGCCGGCGCCGCGGCGCTCCACGCGCGCTTGCCCGGGCAATGCCTGCTCGAGCTTGGCCGCGAGCACCTCGACCGAGACCGCCAGCTCGGCGCCGTCGCCACGCAGGCCGGCTGCCGCCAGGTCGAAGGTCTCCTCGCCTGCCTGCCTGCCTGTGCCCCTCGGGGTGTGCCCCTCGGGGTGCGCCTCTCGGGGTGCGCCCCTCGGGGTCTGCCCTGCGGTGTGCGCCCCGTCATGGGGTGCGCCTTCTTGGGTATCGCTCACCCATTGGAGGCTACCGGTAGTCGGAGGGCCTGGCCGCAGCGCGAGTGCGACCAGCCCCTCCGCGCGCTCGGGCAGGGTTGAACATGACGGGGTCTCCATTCGATTGACGGCGTTCGAGTGCCAGGCGCCGCAACGCGCGCTGCCTTCCCCGGCGCTGCGGCGAGGAGCGGCGCCGTAATAGGCTCCTGTGTCCAAGACGAGGAATTCGAGTGGAGGTCCAATGGCGCAGCAGATCGACAAGGTGGGAGTGCTCGGGGCCGGGCTGATGGGTCACGGCATCGCCCAGGTGGCCGCCCAGGCGGGCTATGAGGTGATGGTGCGGGAGGTCGACGAGGCGACCCTGGCACAGGGGATCGACAAGATCGAGAAGCAGCTGGCGCGCGCTGTGCAGAAAGGCAAGTCCTCGCAGGAGGACGCCGACGCGGCCCGCGAGCGCATCCGCGGGAGCGTCCACTACCGCGAGCTGGCCGACTGCGACCTGGTGATCGAGGCGATCACGGAGAGCCTGCCGCTGAAGCTCGAGATGTGGCGGGAGGTCGACGAGATCGTCAAGCCGGAGGCGGTGTTCGCGACGAACACGTCCTCGCTGGCGGTGATCGACCAGGCGGCGGTCACGGGCCGCCCGGGCCAGTTCGTCGGTATGCACTACTTCAACCCGGCCCAGGTCATGAGGCTGGTCGAGGTGATCCGCTGCGTGACCACGTCCGACGAGGCATTCGCGACCGCCCTGGAGTTCGTACGCTCCGAGGGCAAGCTGGCGATCTCCACCAAGGACAAAGCGGGCTTCATCGTCAATCGCCTGCTCGTGCCCTACAGCCTGGACGCGATTCGCGCCTATGAAGAGGGCGTGGGCTCGCTGGCCGAGATCGACGAGGCGATGAAGGCCGGCGCCGGCTACCCGATGGGACCGTTCACGCTCTCCGACTTCGTCGGCCTGGACACGCTCGGATCGATCTGCGACGTGCTGTTCGACGAGTTCCGCGAGCGCCGCTTCGCCCCGCCCCCGCTCCTGCGCAAGATGCTGAGCGCCGGCTGGTTCGGGCGCAAGTCGGGGATGGGCTTCTACGACTATTCAGGGGACGCGCCGGTCGAGAACCCGGGCATATAGGCCGAGCGGGCGGGCGAGGCTCGTCTGGACCACCGAGCGGGCGGGCGACGCTCGTGTGGACTACATTCAGGGGATGAGCGAGTTGTCGAGCCTGCGCGTCGCCGACGCCGACCGCGAGCAGTTGATTGACGAGCTGCGCGAGCACGCCGTCGCCGGCAGGCTCACCTCGGACGAGCTGGAGGAGCGCATCGGCGGGGCCTACGGCGCGTCCACGCGCGGCGAGCTCGACGCGCTCCGCGCCGACCTCCCGGTCAGCTCCACCTCGGTGAAGCTCGCGCTGGTCAAGCGCAAGGGGCGGCTGCGCCGCCGCCTGCTCCAGGAGGCCGGCGGGTCGCTGGGGGTCTCGCTGCTCAGCGTGGGCATCTGGCTCGCCAGCGGACCCAGCGGCAGCTTCTGGCCGGGCTGGGTGATCGGCGTCACCCTCCTGCCGGTGGTGCGCGATGCCTGGCGCCTGCTCGGACCCGCTTCGGATCTCGACACGGTCGAAGCCCGGCTGCAATCGCGCCACGAACGCCATCTGGCTCGCGGCGGGCGCGGCCGCCACCGGTATCGAGGGCTGCCACGGCCGTGAGCGCGCTGAGCGACGCCGCCGAGCGCGCGCTCGGTGGCGGTCCCGAGCGCCACCGGGAGAAGGCGCGAGAGCAGGGCAAGCTGCCCGTGCGCGAGCGCGTGGCGCTGCTCCTCGACGAGGGCTCGTTCGCCGAGGAGGCGCTGCTGGCCAACTGGCAGGAGCAGGGCCTGGGCGCCGACGGCGTGGTGACGGGCGTGGGCACGATCGACGGGCGGGCGGTCGCGTTGATGGCCAACGACCCCACCGTCAAGGCCGGTTCGTGGGGTCCGAAGACGGTGGAGAAGATCCTGCGCATCCAGGAACGCGCGCTCACGCTCGATATCCCGATGGTCTACCTCGTGGACTCGGCCGGAGCGCGGATCACCGAGCAGGTGCAGATGTTCCCCGGCAGGAGGGGAGCGGGCAGGATCTTCCACAACCAGGTCAAGCTGTCGGGGGCGGTTCCGCAGGTGTGCGTGCTGTTCGGCCCGAGCGCCGCCGGCGGCGCGTACATACCGGCCTTCTGCGACATCGTGATCATGCGCGACGGAAACGCCTCGATGTACCTCGGCTCGCCGCGGATGGCCGAGATGGTGATCGGCGAGAAGGTGAGCCTGGAGGAGATGGGGGGCGCGCGCATGCACACCGGGGTCTCCGGGTGCGCCCACCAGCTCGTGGCGAGCGACGCCGAGGGAATCCACGCCGCACGCCGCTACCTCTCATATCTTCCGAGCAACTGGAGGCTCCAGGCGCCGGCGACGGTGCCCGCGCCCCCGCATGCCGGGCCGGATGGGCGGGGCATCGCCGAGCTGATCCCGGCCGACGAGAACAAGCCATTCGACATGAAGATGCTGATCGACGCGCTGATCGACGAAGGCTCGCTGCTGGAGGTCCAGCCGCGCTGGGCGAAGGAGCTCGTGGTCGGCTACGCGCGCCTGGAGGGCATGGCCGTGGGGATCGTGGCCAACCAGCCCAAGCACAAGGGCGGCGTCCTGTTCACCGACTCGGCCGACAAGGCCGCTCGCTTCATCTGGACGTGCAACGCGTTCAACGTGCCGCTGCTGTTCCTGGCGGACGTGCCCGGCTTCATGATCGGCACGCAGGTCGAGCGCGAGGGCATCATCAGGCACGGAGCGAAGATGATCAGCGCGGTCAGCGAGGCGACCGTGCCGAAGATCTCGGTGATCGTGCGCAAGGCATACGGCGCGGGCCTGTACGCGATGGCCGGGCCGGCGTTCGAGCCGGACTGCTGCATCGCGCTGCCGAGCGCGTCGATCGCCGTGATGGGCCCGGAGGCGGCCATCAACGCCGTCTACTACAACCAGCTGCAGGTGATCGAGAACGACGCCGAACGCGCCGCCAGGACCGAGGAGCTGCGCAGGCAGTACGCGCAGGACATCGACATCCTGCACCTCGCCTCCGAGCTGGTCATCGACGCCGTGGTCGAGCCCGATCAGCTGCGCGCGGAGCTGGTGCGCCGCTTCGCCCACGCCGCGTCCAAGCAGCGAGACCGATCGGGGGCACACAGCCAGGGGAGCTGGGTCGGCCAGCCCGCCAAGCGCAATCCCGTGAACCCGGTCTAGCTCGTCTCGGCGGCTCCGGCGGCGCGGGTGTGCTCGTCCTGGAACGGGGGGTAGGTCTCGGTCAGCAGGTAGAGGTAGGCGTCCGAGCGTGCCATGTAGGAGTTGGCGAGGACCATCAGGTCGAACAGGCCCCGCGGCATGTTGCCGGTGATCACGATCACGATCCAGGCGGCCACTGCGCCGATCTCCAGCAGCAGGTTCATGACGTAGCGCAGGATCGCGATCGGGATGGCGAGGATGATGCGGAAGAACGTCTTCAGGCGGCTGTAGCGCTCGAGCGGCCCGGCGAAGTGCATGCGCACCGGGTAGGCGCCGTCGTCCGAGCCCCCGAACGGCGGGTACGGGTCGCACAGCAGGGCGACGTAGGCGGTGAAGCGCGCCAGGAAGCGCGTGAAGCCGGCGACGAAGTCGTACAGGCCCTTCGGGTAGCGGGCGGTGAAGACGATCGCCAGCCAGGCGATCACCAGCGCGATCGACGCGACGAGCGCGTACACGTAAAACCAGATCACAAGCGGGATTGCGAGGATCAGGCGGAAGAAGGCCGTCAGCCTGCTGCGTCGCTGGACGTAGTCGGCCTCGAAGCTGACTGGATATGACACCGGAGCCCCACTCTAAGAGTTCGCGGCGGAGTCGTGGCGATTTTTCAATAGATTGCGGCTGCGATGGATTCCACCGACCTCGCCTACGCCGGGATCGCCCGCCAGGCCGAGCTGATCGCCTCCGGGGAGGTCTCCTCCGGCGAGCTGGTCGACCTGTACCTCGAGCGGATCGCGCGGCTGAACCCGCGGCTGAACGCCTTCCGCGTGGTGTTCGCCGAGCGCGCCCGGCTGGAGGCCGACCAGGCGGACGCCCGCCGCGGGGCGGGTGGGGACTCAGGTAGGCGCCCGCTGCTGGGCGTGCCGATCGCGGTCAAGGACGACCTCGACGTGGCCGGCGAGATCACCGCGTTCGGCACCAACGCGCAGGACGCTCCCGCGCGCGCGGACGCCGAGGTGGTGCGCCGTCTGCGCGAGGCGGGCGCGGTGATCATCGGCAAGACGAACGTGCCCGAGCTGACGCTGTGGCCGTTCACCGAGACGGCGACGTTCGGCGCGACCCGCAACCCCTGGGACCTCCAGCGCGCGCCCGGCGGCTCCTCCGGGGGCAGCGCCGCGGCGGTCGCCGCGGGTCTCGTGGGGGCCGCGCTGGGCTCCGACGGCGCGGGCTCGATCCGCATCCCGGCCGCGTGGTGCGGGCTGTTCGGCCTGAAGCCCCAGCGCGGGCGGGTGTCGATGGCGCCACGCCGACGCCCCTGGTACGGCCTGTCGGTGAACGGCGTGCTGACGCGCAGCGTGGCCGACAGCGCGCTGTTCTACGACGTCGCCTCCGGTGCGATCGAGACCGACCATGACCGCGCGCCGGCGCCCGTGGTCCCGTTCTCGACCGCGGCGGCCGCGGCGCCCGGGCCGCTGAGGATCGCCTACTCGACGCGCGTCCCGCTCGGCGTTATCTCGAGCCTGGAGGGGGACGCGCGCCGCGCCCTGCAGGAGACGGTGGAGCTGCTGCGCTCGCTCGGGCACGACTCTCAGAGCGCGACCCTGACTATGGACCGGATGCGATGCTTGCGGTGACCGTGCGTTATCTGCGCGGCGCGCACGACGACGCGGGGGCGCTGGACCACCCCGAGCGCCTGGAAAGGCGCACGCGCGCGATGGCGCGCCTCGGTGGCCTGGTCCCGCCGGCGCTGCTCGAGCGCTCGCTGGCGGGCGAGGCCGAGCTTGCGCGCAGGCTGAACAGGGTGTTCGCCGATCACGACGTGCTGCTGACGCCGTCGACGGCCACGCCGCCCCCGCGCATCGGCCAGCTGCAGGGCCGCGGTGGGCTGTGGACGCTCAACGCGGTCGCCGGCATGGTCCCGTACAACGGCGTCTGGAACGCAACCGGCCAGCCGGCGGCGTCAGTGCCGGCCCTGTTCGGGGCGGACGGGCTGCCGCGGGGGGTGCAGCTCGTGGGGCGAGCGGACGACGAGGCGACGATCCTGTCGCTGGCCGGGCAGCTAGAGGCCGAGCGCCCGTGGGCCCAGCGTCGCCCGGCCGAGTTCTCGTGAGCGAAGCGGACGCGCTGCTGGAGGTGGCCGTCGATGCGGCCACGACGGCGGGTGCGCTGCTGGCAGAGCGCGTCCGTCACGGCGCCGAGCGGCACGTGAACAGCAAGAGCACGCCCACCGATCTGGTGAGCGAGGCCGATCTGGTCGCCGAGCGGGCGATACGCGAGCTGCTCGCCAGACGGCGGCCGGATGACGGCTTCGTGGGCGAGGAGGGCGGCCGCGAGGGGAGCAGCAGCGGGCTCAGCTGGGTGGTGGACCCGCTCGACGGGACCATCAACTTCCTGTTCGGGATACCGCAGTGGTCCGTGAGCGTGGCCGTGCGCGACGGCGAGGGAACGGTCGCGGGGGCGGTCTACGATCCCAACCGCGACGAGCTGTTCGGCGCGACCAGGGACGCTCGCCCGACGCTGGCGGGGCGGCACGGGACGATCGAGCTCGGGGAGCCCGGGCCGGCCGGACCGGCGGGATCGCAGGGCGAAAGAGGAGGGGGAGGGTCGGCGAGCTCCCACGGCGCGGACCTGGCGACGGCGATGGTGGCCACGGGGTTTGCCTACGACGCGGACGTGCGCGCGGCGCAGGCGAGGGTGCTCGCCCGCCTGCTCCCGCGGGTGCGCGACATCCGTCGCTTCGGCAGCGCCGCCCTGGATCTGACGTGGACCGCGGCCGGCCGCTACGACGCGTACTTCGAGCGGTCGGTCAAGCAGTGGGACATCGCCGCCGGGGCGCTGATCTGCGAACGGGCGGGCCTGCGCGTGCTGGAGCTGCCCGTGCACGAGCACCTGCCGTGGGGGATCCTCGTGGCACGGCCGGCGCTGGCGGAGCCGTTGCTGGAGCTGGTCGGCGGACCCTAAGGTGGGCGGCCTCCGGGATGTGCCGACAGGTGCGGCTCATCTTGCCTCCATCTTTCGGGCACCGTAGACGATGTCTGCGGGGATGCGTCCTTGGGTGAGGCGTCCGTGATGAACGCGGTCGGTGTTGTAGTAGCGCAGGTATGTGTCGAGCTTCTCGCCTTAGACCGGTGTAGGCGGGGTAGATGTAGCGGGCGAACGCTGGTCGCCAGCACTCCTCGAGAATCGTCTTGTGCAGTGCCTCGACGTGACCGTTGGTCTGAGGGCGTCCTGCGTGAATGCGGGTGTGCTTGATCTGTAGCGTCTCGAGAACACCAGCGAACTCGGGCCCACGGAACTCGTTGCCGTTGTCTGAGAGCATCCGTTCAAGGCGCCAGCCGGCGGCCTTCAGCTCGCTGGCGACGCGATGGGCGAACTTGCTTGTCTGCCGGGCTGTGGGGTTGCGCTGTTTGGCGATCACGAGCTCCGCCCAGGCATATGAGGAGCACACGTCGATCGCGGTGAGCTGCCAGATCGCGCCCTTGGTGCCCTTCAGCCGCCCGACATAGAAGCAGTCGATCCCGACGAGCTCGCCGGGCCGATCGACGTCGATGTGCCGCTCGGGCCCAGGATCCCTGGGCGGCTCATAGGGGGCTGCGTAGCCCGCGATCAGCCCGAGGCGCTTGGCGCGGGTGTTCAGTCCGTGGCGGCAGAGGACCTTCCATACGCCATTCGCCGAGACGATGATCCCGCCCCACTTCTCGCGGGCGAGCTCTCGAAGCGACACGCCGGGGCCCGAGCCCGGGATGGGCGATCGAGAAAGAGACGATGCGCTCCTCGATCATCTTCGGCAGCTGGTTGGGCATCTGCGGCCGGCGACGCTCGCGGGGACGGAGCATCTCAAGGCCATGCCGGTCGACCTGGCGCTTCCAGTGGTAGTAGGTGGAACGGTGCACACCGAACGTCCGGCACGCCGCCGAGACACTCGTCCTCGCGGCCTCTGCGAAAAGCTGCTGGCGGTAGCCGAACAGCACGTCATCCTTAGTCATCAGGCTCTGCTCCTCTTCACTTTGCCGGTGAAGGAGGCAGCTTGAGCCGCGGTGCAGACGGGTCCCGCCGATCGGCGGGACCCGTCTGACCTCAAAGACCTATCGAGCCCCCGACTGTCGGGAGCACTCAGAGACAGCCCACCCTAAGGCCGGCGCAGGACGCTCGGCCGATCGATGCGGCGGGTGGGACTTGAACCCACACGCCCTTTCGGACAGGGCCTTTTGAGGGCCCCGCGTCTACCGTTCCGCCACCGCCGCAATGTGGTCGACCACAAGCGAGGATATCTGCGCCCGTCAGGCGGGGTGCGGCGGCGCGTCGCTGTACACGTCCTTGCCGGCCGCCGGGTCGCGGCGCTCGAGCTCGACGTTCCATCCCTGGGAGAAGCCGCGCAGGGCGAATGCGACCAGCAGTATCTGCACTGGGACGATCAGCAGGGTGAGCAGCCCGAGCAGGCCGGCGTCGAGGGTCGGCTGGGCGAAGCCCGATTTGTCGCGGTCGAACCAGCCCGGCCCGGCGACCAGCGCGAAGATCGTCAGGAACACGGCCAGCACGGCGGAGATCGGCAGCACGCCCCGGTTCCAGCGGGCCGCGTAGAACGCGAACGTCAGATACACGGCGATGTAGCCGATCTGGATCGGGACGGCGCCCTCGAGCACGCTCCAGCCGCCGACCGTGACGATCAGCACCAGCCCGGCGCTGACCAGCAGCAGCACGACGACCGTCGCGCGCGTGGCCTGCACGACGGGCTTGTCGCGGTTGGGGTGCGTGATGATCACGCCTTGCTTTCCCTCCGGGGCGGGCGCCGAGGACATCGCGTGCATGACGATACAAGCTCACGCGGGCGATGTAGGCTCTGGCGACCCACGCGGGCGTGGTGGAATTGGTAGACACGCCGGCCTTAGGAGCCGGTGGGCGCTAGCCCTTGGGGGTTCGAGTCCCTTCGCCCGCACTCCCGCTTCAGAACGCCGTCGCTCGCCTCGCTGATCGTCGGCGTCGCAGTCACGGCGGCTGCCGGCCACAGGCCCGCAGCGCAGCGCGGCGGGCCTCCTACTAGCCTTCGGTCGTCGCGGTCTCGCGGATGATCGACCAGCCGGACTTCAGCGGCGCGAGGAAGTAGGGGGGCTCGTCGGTGGCGAGGCGCTCGTCGTAGTTGTAGTCCTTGAGGTAGCCGTGCGTGCCCGGTTGCCCCACGATCCCGCGGAACTTCTGGGCGATCGCGCCGTACATGTTCAGATCCTTGAGCGTTTCGCCGCACGCGTAGTTGTCGACGAGGAAGGAGTGGTCGGTGGAGAGGATCGCCGCGTAGACATAGGGGTTGGACAGGTCACCGCTTTTCGCGCCGGGAGCATCGCAGTTGGCTTGACCGTTGGACTTGTTTTCGTTGGTGTATTCGCATTCGCCGCTCACTTCCTTGTCACCATTTTGGCACGGCTTCTTGTACCTTTCTGCGACGGGGTGGTAGATGCGCACGAAGTCGGTGGCGATCAGTCCGAGCGCGGCGGTGCCGGTCGGTGCGGTCATCGGCGAGGTTTCGGCGACGCCAGCGGGCATGATGTTGCCGTCGATGATCAGTTCCCGTTCGGCCGCGACCGTCAACGATTTGCTGTAGGTGCCACTGACGTAGACGGTCCCGCAGCCGGCTTCTTCGGTCGCCTCGTTCGCGAGATCCGACCCCATCTGTTCGTATTCGTAGCTGCAGGCCGCGCCTTCCAGTTTCTGCACGTAGAGCAGCCCGTTCGATGGCCACGGAATGGTTTTTTTCCCTTCATGATTTTCCACGGTTATTTTGCCTTCGGGCTGGTTCAGGATGAGGTGCGTGTCCCCCGAGAGCAGGTTTTCTTTTTCCACATACAGCTTCAGACTTCGATCGCTTTCCGGCGCTTCGATGATTTCGCCCTTTTCTTCTTTACCGGTCGCGTCGTAGAACGTCGCCCCGTCGTCCCCGCAGGTGGAGTAGGTGCCGCCGTACATCTGGATCACGTCGGGCGGTTCGTGGCCTTTGCGACCGAATTCGACGGCGCCGCAGATGTCGGCGGCGTCGTCGGTGTGCATCGGTCCTTTGACGCTGTCTTCCGGCGCGAACTCGATCGTGACGCAATTGCCGCCGCGTGGGTAGTATTTTTCGCATTCTGCCTGATGCGCGTCGTTGTCGTAGAGGACGGGGTCGGCGTCCTCGTACTGGGTGAAGTACGCATAGTCGAGGAAGCCCGTCACCTGGAAGGTCGCGACGATCGAGCTCTTGCGCATCTTGGCCGACGGTTCTCCCGCGCAGCTCGTGAGATGCGCCGGCGCCGCGCACGCGGTCGACTCGATTCGGAAGGTGTTCGCGAGAGAGCCCTTGGCCTCGATCGCGCTGGCGAACGGATTGGCGGGATTGCACGTGGATTCTTTGGAGCTTTCCGCCGCGAGCACCTTCACTTCGTAGTGGACCCCTTCCGCTTCTCCGGAGGGTGCTTCGCACGTCTCCCAGTAGTCCGGATTGGCCTCGAGCTTGTAGTCATACTCCTGCACCCCGGCGAGCGCGCCGTAGTAGGCCTGCGTGTGGTTCGTGCTTGTCTGCGTGAGGCCGACATCGCCGATGAGGGCGCTGAAACCGGCTGCCAGCAGCAAGCCGGTGACGAGCATCACGCTGAGGACGAGCACGATCGAGAAGCCGTCGCGGGAGCGGGCGCGCTCCAAGATGTGAGTGTTGGCGGCTACTCGCATGGCTTGTCCACGATTTTGGGTTCCGCGATCGGCGCGCCGAAGGCGAACGTCACCTGGCTCTTCAGGTCCAGGCTGCGGCCGGGCTTTTCGCTGCCGTCGCTTGGCAGCTGGCGGAAGCTGACGACGACCGATGCCGTCTGTTCGGCTTCTGCGGCGGTGAGCGTGGGCGTGGCTGCCAGCGGCGTGAAGGAGCCCACGGTGGATTCCGAGGATTGCTGTGCTTCCGCGCTGTACTTGTAATATTTGAAGATGGTCGATTCACCGGCCGCGCTGTTCGTGGCGACGTGTTGGGCGAGGATCGTCTTCTTGGTATAGCTTGGCGATGCAGCGAACGTGAATGATGGGTAGGTGCCTTTGCCCGCGTACATGTAGTCGACGAGCTTTCCTGTTTCGAGCACTTTGCCTGCTGCTTTGGGTTCGGCTTCCCACTTGATTTCGTGCTTCTGCGCCTGAGCGGCGGTCGGTTCGGTCTTTTCGCTGTACGCGGTCGCGAAGATCAGGTCGGTCCCGCTGCTGTTTGCGAAGATCGGCTTGAGCCCGGTGGCGAAGCACCCCGAGTGGAGCTCGTCGGTGATATGCGCGATCGCGGTGTCCCCCAGCTGGCTGGCCTGGAGATAGTCGGTCTCGCGGGAGGACTGATCGACGACGACCTGCAGCAGGGCGAAGGCGGCGAGCGTTATCAGCAGAGCGGTCACCATCGAGACGAGCATTTCGATCAGCGTGAAGCCCGCTTCGCCGTGGAAGCCGGAGGGCATGTCGATCTCGATTAGCATGACTTCCCCGAGCTGACCGTTTCGATCGTGAACTGCAGTTCGCTGATTTCTTTGGCTTCTTCTTCGACGCGCGTCTTCTTGAGCGCTTCTTCTGCTTTGACCTTGGTTCCGCGGGTGGCTTCTTCTTTTTCGCGCGTTTTCGTCGTTGCTTCTTCTTCTTTTGTGCGTTTTTCAGCGGCGGTGGTTTCCGCGGTTTCGTCTTCCTTGCGCTTTGTTTCCTGTTTTTTTTCGTCGGCTTCGCGTTCTGCTCTGCTGATTCTGCGTCGCGATTCTTCCGTTTTCCAGGTGTTGCGTTCGGATTCTTCGGTGGCTAGGCGGGTGGCCTTGCTCGATGCTTCGGTTTCCTTCTTCGTTTTCTCGGCTTCTTCTTCTTTTGCGCGGTTTTCCCTTGCTGGCGCTTCTTCTTTTTCGCGGTTCGTCTTCGCCGTCGTTTCTTCGCCTTCGCGAATTGTGGCTTTTTCGCTGGCCGAGAGTTCTTCGGTGTACAGACTCAGGGACGAGCCGGAGAGGCTGGTCGCTTGGTAGGTGAGCAGATCGTGGCGTGTCGCGGAGGCTTTCAGGCAGATTTCGAGCGTGCCGAAGGGCTGGAACGGCGCTTCGAGTTCGCCGGCCAGGCTCGTCAGCTGTGTATGCGCGTAGCTGACGCTCTTGGCGTGGTTGGGCGAGGCTGGCGGCGACGCGCTGCAGGATGCGTTCGTTATCTTGACTTCGAATTGCTGCGCGGGCGCCGTGGGCGCCTTCTTGGTTCCGCCGTACACTTTGAGATTGACGTAGGTCTCAGGCACCGAGACGGCTTCGGTCGGTCCGCCCGGCGAGACGATCACGGATCCGGGGGTCACGGTTTCTTTGGTGACGACGAGCGCGGGGTTGTTTTCCGCGCAGTCGCCCGCGTACACCGTCCAGTGCGAGGGAAACGGGAAGAGGTCGCCGTAGGGATACTTCGGGGCGGTGGCGCTCAGGGCGGTCTGGGCGTAGGAGTTGTTGGTCGTGGCGTTGTAGAGTTCTTCGCCGCCGGATTCCGGTGCTGCGAACGCGGTGCTGCCAAGCTCCAGCTTGGGGTTGAGGTTCATTTCTTCGTTGGCAACAACGAAGGTGTTGCCGGTGACCCGTTTGCCGGCGTATTCGGTGGCGCCGTTGTAGGTGTACGTCGCCGCGATCTGGCCGCCCTCGTCGTAGACGAATTCGTGATAGGTGGTGATGTTCGGCGCGATCGAGACGGACGCAGGGGTTGGCTTGAGCGCGCCGCTCGGCGTGACGTAGCCGATCTTTTCGCGGAGTTCCGCGGTGGCGGTCGTGGCGCGGATGCCGGTGAAGAGAACGCACCCTGTGGCTCCGGTGGTGCCTTCGAGCGTCACGGGCGAGCCGGTTTCGGCGGAGTCGTAGCTGACGATCGCGGTCACGCCGGCGACGCCGGCGGTCCCTGGTTCGGCGTTCTCGACGTTGACCTGCAGCGAGGAACCGGTCGGCGGGGTGATGATGCTCGACTCGGTGACCGGATGGCCTCCGAGGAGGTCGTTCCACGTGACTGAGGAGGTTATGCGGAAGTTCGGGGCCGTGGTCGTGGTGTGTTCGATCGCCGTGCAGGCGGTGCTTTTGCCGGACCCGTTCAGCTGCGAGGCCTGCTGGGTGACCTTGTAGGTGGTGCCGTCGACCTTGGTGGAGTAGGTGTGTGACTGACGCACGAGCTGTTCGAGCAGGTTGATCGGGTCGCTTCGCAGCTGCTCCTGTGACTGGGCGGCAAGCAGGGTGGCCTCGTTGTGGAAGCGCTGGTTGGCGCTGTTGACGTTGATCGCCGTCACGCCGGTGATCGTCGCCACGGCCACGAGCCCGAGCACCAGCGCGCTGATCATGACTTCGATCAGCATGAATCCGTCCTGACGACGGGCGAGCGCGTGGTCGTCGTGGTGGCGCTGCGACGAGTCGATCGGCCTCTGGCGCGGGTGGGCGGGGCCCGCGAGCGCGGCAGCGCGCGCACGCCTGCGCTCTGGTCCGAGCTTGTAAGAGAAAGTGCGCATTGTTACAAGAAGCCACAAAGCTACGTTCCCTTCGGCACGCGCCGTCCGCTGCTTTAGTGCCAGGGGAGCCGGTCGGCATGGGTGCGACGGCGAGGTCCTGGGCCAGGCCCGGGCTGGGCCGGCGCGACAGCGGTGAGGACGTAGAATCGGGTGTCCCGGGGGACTGGTGTATCGGTAACACGGTGGTCTCCAAAACCGCAACGCCAGGTTCGATTCCTGGGTCCCCCGCTGCTCGGATGCCCCGCAAATGCGGGGTATCTCGGTCCATCGAGCCAGATCTAAGACGCATGGACGGATGTTCGAGCTCAGCACGGCCCTCGCGGGGGCGTCCACCGCGTGCGCCACGCGGGCTGCGACCCCGCGGTCAGCATCCACGTGGACTCGCCGCCGCTGCTGCGCATGGGCGCCTACGTCATAGGCGACGACGGCATCCCGGCCCGCCACCCGATGTCCCCACCTGGAGGAGCTGCGTCCGCTCGCTCAGGCTGGCTAGCTGCTGTCCCGCTTGGCGCCCGCGCGACGCTCCAGGACGCCTTCGCCGGCGATCAGGATCAGGCTGACCAGCTCCGGCGCGAACAGGCCGTGCTCGACCACTCCCGGGGTGGCGCTCAGCCTGGTGGCGAGCTCACCGGGATCCCTGACCGGGCCGAGATAGTCGGCGATCAGGCCTCCGTCGGGGCTCGCCTCGACGCCGCGCAGGCGCGCGGGGTCGAGGGCCAGGAGCGTGCGCCGCACGCCGAAGGGCACCAGCTCGAGCGGCACCGGCGGCGCCAGCTCCGCCACCGCCTTCTCCGCCGAGGCGATCACCACGAATTGCCTTGCCGACGCCACGACGATCTTCTCGCGCGTGTGCGCGCCGCCGCCGCCCTTCACCAGCCATCCGCGCGCGTCTATCTGGTCGGCGCCGTCGATCGCGATGTCCAGCTCGCCGACGTCGTCGAGCGCTTCCACGCGCAGGCCGAGCGCGCGCGCCGCAACCTCGGTTGCCGGCGAGGTGGCCACGCAGCGCAACGCCTTGCACCCGCGATCGGCGATCGCCGGCAGCAGATGCGCGACCGTGGACCCCGATCCCAGGCCCACGCGCATGCCGTCCTCGATCAGCTCAGCCGCCGCGCTCGCCGCCGCGCGCTTCTGGCGAGACACCGCTGCGTCGTCGCTCAGAGGCGATCGTCGCTGCCGCGCAGTCGCACGAGAGGACGCCATGGCGCGGACGTTACCGACCCGGCGGCGCCCCTGAGACGCACACGGTCGGGCGAGGCCGGTCCGTGCAGCAGGAATCCCTGCCCGACCGCGCAGTCGAGCTCACGCGCCAGCGCGAGCTGGCGGTTGGTCTCGATCCCCACGGCGACCGCGGTCAGGCCCGCCTCTTTGGCGAGCGCGATCGTCGCAGCGAACATCGCGCGCCTTTCCTTGTCCTGGTGGAAGCTCCCGGTCAGCGCGCGGTCGAGCTTGACCACGTCGAGCGGCAGGTTGCGCGGCAGGCCGAGTGCGAGCTGGCCGAAGCCGAATTTGTCGAGCGCGATCAAGACTCCCAGGCGCTTGAGGTCCTTCAGCGCCGAGCGGGCTCGGTCGGGGTCGCGCAGCACGGCCTCCTCGCTGATCTCCAGGCACAGCGCCCGCCCGGGAAGACGACAGTAGGCGAGCTCCTCGCGCACCCGCTCGGCGAGATCCAGCTCGGTCAGCTCGCGCGCGGAGATGTTCACGGATACCGGGATCGTGATGCCGTTGCGGCGCCAGATCTCCGCCTGCGCGCAGGCCGCGTGGAGCACCCAGTTGCCGATCTGCACTATCAGCTCGCTCTCCTCGGCCGGTGGGAGGAACGTCGACGGGAGCACCATCGCGCTCGCCGAGCGTCCGGCACCCCTGGGACGCCACCGCACGAGGGCCTCGCAGCCGATCGCCTGGCCGCCGGCGAGTCGCAGGATCGGTTGGTAGGCGAGCAGCAGCTCGTGCTGGGGCAGCGCGTCGCGCAGGCGGCTTTCGATCTCCAGGTGCGCGCTGAGCTCACGGCGCAGCCGCTCGTCGAACAGCTCCAGGCGGCGACCGTCGGTGCCCTTGGCCCGGTACATCGCCACGTCGGCCTCGCGCAGCATGGTCTCGGGGTCGGCGTCGGGGCGGTGCGAGACCGAGATCCCCACGCTCGCGAGTATCGCCACCTCGGCCGAGCCCAGCGGGAACGGCCTCTCCAGCGCGTCCAGCACCCGTTCGGCCAGCGCCAGCGCCTCGCCGTCGCTGTCGATGTCCTCGGCCAAGATCACGAACTCGTCGCCCCCGAGGCGCGCCACCGTGTCGCTGTCGCGCATCAGCTCGGCCAGTCGCTCGGAAACGGAGACCAGCAGGCGGTCGCCGACGCCGTGTCCCAGGTTGTCGTTGACCGCCTTGAACTTGTCCAGATCGATGAACAGCAGCGCGACCACGCCGCGGCTGCGATGCAGTCGCGCCAGCGCCTGGCGGGCGCGGTCCATCAGAAGCAGCCGATTGGGCAGGTGGGTCAGCGGGTCGTGCAGCGCCTGGCGCTCCAGCCACATGCGATCGGTCACGTCCTTGGCCGCCGTGTACCAGCTGTCCCCGTCGCGGCGCGCGCTCCACAACAGCCATCGCCAGGAGCCGTCCCGGTGGCGATAGCGGGTGGTGACGTTCTCGAGATGGGTCGCACGGTCATCGCCGTCGAGCATCGGCCCCAGCGTCTGCTCGGCGTCGTCGGGGTGCATGAAGGCGCGGATCGGCCGTTCCTGCAGCTCCTCGCACGTCCAGCCCAGCAACTGCTCCCATGCGGGGTTCAATAGCGTGAAGCGGCCGTCGAGCGAGATGGTCGCCAGCAGATCGCTGGTCATCTCGAACAGCCGCGCGATGCGCGCCTTGCCGTCGAGCATCGACTCGATGCTCGCGGGGACCTGTGTGCTCCTTGCCTGGGAACCCATTTCTGCTGACCACGTCGGCTCCCCCCGGCGCTTGCTCGGGCCGGCCTCGCGTCACTGGACGGATAGACCACACGCCTTCCGAGCGCTCGCGCACTGCGAGTGGTCCCTCCACTCCGGACGGCGGTGGCCCGAGCCCGGTGGCCGGCGCCGCGACGCCGACAGATTCAGGAGGCGCTGCCGACCGGTGAGGCCGGCTCGGCCTCACCGCTGTGTACGGCCGGTGTGGCTCTCGCGCCCGCGCCCGCGCTCACGTCGCCGCGCAGGAACCTCCAGATCGACAGGCACATCATGATCGTCATGATCACGGCGCTCGAGACGCACTCCTCGCAGATGGCGTGGATCGAGAACACCTCGCGATAGGTCAGGTAGACGCTGAAGGCGAAGCCGCCGAGCGTCAGCGCGGTCGTCGCAAACCTGGTCCTCTCGCCTTCCGGAGCCAGCAGCGAGGCGAGGATCGCAACGTACCCGATCAGCCCGATCAGGGCAACGGGCACGCCGGCAAGCTCGGAGTAACGCGAGGTCTGCACCTTGGTGCAGCTTTCGCCGGCCGTGCACGCGGGCTTGATCCCTGCGTAATGCACGTAGGTCACGTAGCTGGCCACGGCGAGACCCAGGAGCGTGAGCACGATCAGCGTGATCCTCAGCTTCCGGACGCTCATCGCGGTGCTACGCCTTCAGGAGCTTTTCGACGGCTTCGTCGATGAACGTCGGGTTGCCCGGCGAGCTGGTGTATTCGAGCTTCGTCATGGCGCCGCCGCTGTGGCCGATCAGGAACGACGGCGTGCCCGTGAAGCCATTGTTGTTGACTGCCTGGGCGTCGGTGGCGAGCTCGTTGCCCAGTTCCGCGTCGCTGCGGTCGGTGGTCCACAGCGCGAGGTTCAACCCCGGGACCTGGCTGGCGATGCCCTGGAGGTATTTTTCGGTCACGTAGCCCGAGTCCTCTTCTCCCTGCTCGTGGTAGAAGGTCTCGATGAAGTTCCACGCCTTGTTCTGCTTGCCCGCCGCATAAGCGGCGATCTGCTGCGCATCGAACACTTCTTTTTCGCGTGTCGCTGTCTCCATCGAGCGGTATTCGATCCGCAGCTTGCCCGTGCGCACCCACGTCGGGATGATCGACTGCAGCGATTCGAGCGTGAACTCCCTGCAGATCGGGCACTCCAGGTCGCCGAAGTACTGAAGCGTCACGGGGGCCGTCGGCGACCCCAGGACGTTGCCGCTCTGGGGGATGCCGCCGATCAGCTTGGAGATTTCGGTGACCGTTGCGTTCGCCGCCTTGCTGCCGAGCTTGGGAGGACTCGAGCCGCCGCTGCCCCCGGTCGCGATCAGGACGACGACGATCGCCACCACGACGATCGACACCACGATCCCGAGCTGCGTCAGGCGCGTGCGCCGCACCGCGCTGGCCGCCTCGGCCTCCTCCATCGCCTTGCGCTGCGCCCGCGCCTGCTCGCGGCGCTGCTTGCGCGTCAGGTCCTCCTCGTCGTTGTCCACCGGACTCACAGGCGAAACTTTTACAGATTTCTGCTCAAGCGCGCCTAAGTACCGTGCCAGCATGCTCGCGGGCCACCGTCAGCGCCGCCGGGATCGGTCCTCGGGACGTGCCACGATGGAGCCATCCGAGCGGCGCTCGCTCGTTGCGGGCAGACTGTTGCAGGCGTCGTCCTGCCCCCGTAGCTCAGCTGGATAGAGCATCGGACTTCTAATCCGACGGTCGCGTGTTCGAATCACGCCGGGGGCATAGAAAATGGCTCTAAATGAAGGGTTTTGCTTCCGGCGAGGCTCGTGCGAGCGGTGGCCGGCCAGCAGGACGCCGCTCGCATCAAGGCGAAACGCGGGGCAGCCGATGATCAAGCGATCGCCCACGTCAGAGCGGACCGCGGCACAGCCCGTGTCGCGTTGCGGACTGCAAGAGAGGCAATGAAGAGATGCCCACGCCATGAAAGGCCTGCTTGACCCCGAGAACGGTCCGCTTGGACTCGACCGTGTCGTTGCGCTCGCCCACTGCCATCTAGGACTCGATGCGGTCGTCCTCGCCGAGCTGACCGCTGCCGGCCCCATGCATCGCGCGGTCGCCGGAGACATCGCGTCATTCACGGTAGCTCTCGATAACGGCCCGCCAAGCGACGCAGCCTACTGTCGGCGGCTCGTGGCAGGAGAGATCCCGAACCTGATCCGCGACGCGTCCGCCGACGTGCGAGTGGCTGAGCTTCCGATAACCCGACAGGCACGTATCGGCTCCTTCATCGGCGTTCCCGTGCGGCTCTCGGACGGGACGCCGTATGGAGCGCTGTGCGGCCTCGGCCACGCACCGGACCACACCCTTGACGAGCGCGACGTGCGGTTCATGACGATGCTCGGCGAGCTAATCGTGCAGGACCTGGACGAGCAGCGCGCCCAAGAACAACTGCACGCAGACATCATGCGACTCGTCGAGCGCGACAGCGTCGCTGTCGCATACCAGCCGATCATGGACGTCCGTGCACAGCGATGCCTGGGCATCGAGGCGCTCGCGCGCTTCCCGAAGCCGTTCGGCCCGCCCGACCTGACGCTCGCCGCCGCGAAGACCGTGGGCCTCGGTCTCGAACTCGAACGGCTGGCGATCCGCGAGGCCTGGAAGATACTCCCGGCCCTCGCTCCGGAGCAGTTCCTGGCGCTGAACGTATCCCCGGATGCACTGGTCGAGCTCGCGCGCCGGGCGAATCTCCGCGACGATCTCCCCCTGAGCCAGCTCGTCGTGGAGATCACCGAGCACGCGGCGGTCGCAAGCTACGCCCCCCTGCACAGCGAGATTGCGCCCCTGCGCCGGCAAGGCTTGCGCATCGCCGTCGACGACGCAGGCGCCGGGTACGCATCATTGCGCCACGTGCTCGAGCTGCGGCCCGACTTCATCAAGGTGGACCGGTCACTGATCCACGGGATCGCTGACGATCACGCCCAGCGCGTCGCAGTCAGCGCCTTTCTCTCGCTCGCCCTTGATCTCGGATCGACCGTCGTGGCCGAGGGAGTCGAACGTCCGGCCGACCTTTCCACCGTTGCTGATCTGGGGCTCCAGGCGGCGCAGGGATACCTGCTCGGCAAGCCGACGACGAACCAGCGTGCTCTCTCCCGATGGATCGGCGCTCCGGCACAGGTCAGCGAGCCGACGGCAGTCGCATACAGGTTGCAATCATCCACGACAGCGTCGTAGGCCGACGTTCGAGCTCGAGGGCTCCGCATGAGCGAGCCTCGCGGCGCGACCGCGTTGGAATGACCATGTACTCGCATCTGCGCCTCGACTCGAAGGCCATCACGTGGGAGCACTGATCTATCGCGAGCGACCCGCCGCGGGCGACGCCGAGGGGCTGCTGATACTGCACCACGGACGCGGGGCCGACGAGAACGACCTTCTCCCGCTGGCCGATGTCCTCGACCCGCATCATCGCCTCCACGTGATCACCCCACGCGCACCACTGAAGCTCGGCGGCGGCCACCACTGGTATGTGGTGCCGCGTGTGGGATACCCCGAGCAGCAGACGTTCGCCTCCGCCTACCTGCAGCTCGGGGAATTGCACGACGAGCTCTGGCTACGAACCGGCATCGGACCGAAGCAAACCGTTCTCGGAGGGTTCTCGATGGGCGCGGTGATGAGCTACTCCCTCGGACTTTCCGGTGAGCGCCCCGCGCCGGCGGGGATCCTCGCCTTCTCGGGGTTCATCCCCGTCGTTGAAGGCTGGCAGGCGTCGCTGGCAGACCGCCAGCAGCTGCGCGCCTTCGTCGCCCACGGCCGCAACGACCCGGTTATCGAGGTCGAGTTCGCCCGGCGCGCATATGGATTGCTGAAGGACGCTGGGCTTGCGGTCGAGTACCACGAGTCAGACGTCTCCCATCGCATCGATCCCACCCACATTCAACTCGCCAGCGGATGGCTCGATAGCACCCTCCCGCTCGCGCGCACGGCGGTGTGACAGCCAGCGACATCGAGGTGCCCGCCTCGTTCATCGGCCGAAGGGAAGGTCAGCCAGCCGCGCCCCACCTGCCGCCGGCTCGCCGCCTGCGCAGCGGCGCTCTACCATCGCGCCGATGTTCGTCGCCACCGCGCTGCTCTATCCGTGCTTGCTCGCGGCGCTGTGTGCGGGCGCCGGGCTGCTGGTGGACCGTTGCAGCGGCGGCTTCCTGCCCGCGCCCCTGCTGCTGACCGTCGGGGCCGCAGGGCTGATCGCGCTATCCCAGCTGAGCACCTACCTGTCCGCCGTCGCTCCGGCCACGCCCTATCTGATGGCCGCGGTCGCCGTCGCCGGGTTCGCGCTCGCGTGGGGGAGGGTGGGGAGCCTCGCGCGGCGCTGCCGGGAGCGCCCCTGGCTGCCGGCCGTGTCGGTGCTCGGCTACGCGATCGCCATGGCTCCCGTGCTGCTCGCCGGGCGACCGAGCTTCTCCTCGTACATGGCGCTCGCGGACTCGGCCGTGCACATGCTGGGCGCCGACTTCCTGATCCGCCACGGTCAGGACTACGCGCACCTGGACCTGCGCAACTCCTACGGCCAGTTCATCAACGACTACTACAACACCAGCTACCCGTCAGGTGCGGACACGCTGTTCGGCGGCAGCGCCCTCCTCCTCCGATTGCCCCTGATCTGGGCCTTCCAGCCGTTCAACGCCTTCATGCTCGCCGCCGCCGCCGGGCCCGCGTGGCTGCTCGCGCGGCGGATGCGGCTCGAGGGCCCGTGGGCCGCGCTGGCCGTCCTCACCGCCATCCTGCCCGCGCTCGTATACGCCTACGAGCTGCTCGGTTCGGTCAAGGAAATCACCGCGCTGCCGATGCTCCTCACGCTCGGCGCGCTCGTCGTCCTGCATCGTCGCTGGCTGGGCGGAGCCTCCAGCTCGCGCGATCCCCTTCGCGCTCGTGCTCGCCGCCGGGGTCTCCGCGCTCGGGCTGGCGTTCGGCGCCTGGGCGCTCGCCGCGGTCGCGGTGCTCGCGGTCGTGCTCGTCGGCGAGCTGCGCGCGCGGCGCCAGCGCGCGCCGAGCTCGCTGCTCCTGGTCGGGGTCGCGGCGCTCACGCTCCTGATCGCCGCCTGGCCCACCTGGGCCAACCTATCGGGAGCCCTGCGCGTCGCCGAGGCCATCGCCTCGACCAGCAACCCAGGCAACCTGCACGCGCCGCTGCGGGCCATCCAGGTGCTCGGCGTGTGGCTGCACGGCAGCTACAAGCTGGCGCCCGCCGGCGCGGCTCTGGCGGCCACGCACGTCCTGATCGCCCTCGCGCTCGCCTCCGCGTTGCTCGGCGCAGTGCACCTGCTGCGTCTTCGCGCCCACGCGCTCGCCGGCTGGCTCGCGCTGATGCTGCTGGCATCGCTCGCGGTCAGCGAGTCCGTCACCACGTGGGCCGACGCCAAGACGCTCGTGCTCACATCGCCGCTCGCCGTGCTGCTGGCGTGGGGAGGGGTGGCCGCGCTGCTGGCCTCGCCGCGCGGGCTCGTATGGCGCCCGGTCGCCGCGCTGCTCGCCCTCGCCCTCGCCGGCGCGGTGCTGGCCTCCGACGCGCTGCAGTACCACAGCTCCGAGCTCGCGCCGACCGCGCGCTATGAAGAGCTCGCCTCGCTGAACTCCCGCTTCGCCGGGGAGGGCCCGACGCTGTTCACCGACTTCGACGAATACGCGATGTACGAGCTGCGCGACCTGGACGTGGGAGGTCCCGACTTCGCCTACCCGCCCGCCGCCCTCGCCCGACTCGCGGGGGGCTACGGCGACCCGGTCGAGCTCGATCGCGCGCCGCCGGCGGCCCTGGCCGCCTACCCGCTGATCGTCACCCGTCGCGATCCCGCCGCCAGCCGTCCGCCGTCCGCCTACACGCTGGTCCGGCAGGGCGCCTACTACCAGGTGTGGAAACGGCGGCCGGGCGCCCCCGTCGCCCTCGCCCACGTCGCCCTCGCCGGCTCGCCGTCGGCTCAGTGCGCGCGCATCGGCAGCCTGGCCCGGCAGGCCGGTCGCGACGGTGCGCAGCTGATCGGCGCCGAATCGCCCGAGCTGATCGGCATCTCGCTGGCACGCGCCGCGCATCCCACCCGCTGGGGCCATCAGCGCCAGGGCCTGGTAATGAGCACGCCCGGGCGGCTGTCCGCCGCCTTCGCGCTCCCCGCGCCCGGCGTCTGGGACGTGTGGGTCCAGGGGCAGATCATGCCCACGATCGAGCTGAGCGTCGACGGGCACCGGATCGCCTCGATCGCCGGGCAGCTCGACGGCAACTCGCTCGTGCCCGACACCGTCCCGCCGGTCCCCGTCCAGCTCGCCGCAGGGCGCCACCGCGTGTCGGTCACGCGCGCTGGCTTCAGCCTGGCCCCCGGCGACGGCGGCTCGGCTGTGCTCGACGCCATCGTCCTCACGCCCGCCCGCACCGACCCGCAGGGCCCGCTTCGCGTGGCCGCACCCGCGCGCTGGCGGACGCTGTGCGGACGCCAGTACCGGTGGATCGAGATCACCCGCGCGTAGGGCTGTGCGCCGCGCGCCCCTCGCGCTGGCTCGTCGCCGCGGCCGTCGCAGCCGGTGGCACCAGCGTTCTGCGGGGGCCGCGCGCGATTGCATCCCAATTCATCTCCATCGGGGCGCCAACGTAGTCTCCGGAGGGTGAGCCGCCCGAGCGAAGCCCCGGGGATCGACCAGATCCTCCTCGGCGACAACCTGCAGCTGCTGCCCGCGTTCGCAGCCGAGTCCTTCCAGCTGGTGTACGTCGACCCGCCGTTCAATACCGGCAAGGTGCAGGCGCGCAGGACGCTGCAGGTCCTCCGCGACGCGGACGGCCAGCGCACGGGGTTCCAGGGCCGGCGCTACAGCACGCGGCTGCTCGCCCAGTCCAGCTACCGCGACCGCTTCGATGACTACCTCGCGTTTCTCGCGCCGCGCCTGGAGGAGGCCCGCAGGCTGCTCGCGCGCGAGGGCACCCTGTACTTCCACATCGACTACCGCGAGGCCCACCACTGCAAGCTGCTGCTCGACGAGGTCTTCGGGCGCGACTGCTTCCTCAACGAGATCATCTGGGCCTACGACTACGGCGCCCGCACCAAGCGCCGCTGGCCGGCCAAGCACGACACGATCCTCGTCTACGTCAAGGACCCCGCCGCCTACTTCTTCGACTCCCACGAGGTCGACCGCGAGCCCTACATGGCGCCCGGCCTGGTCACCCCCGAGAAGGCCGCCAGGGGCAAGCTCCCCACGGACGTGTGGTGGCACACGATCGTGCCAACCGGCGGGCACGAGAAGACCGGCTACCCCACCCAGAAGCCCGAGGGCATCGTGCGGCGCATGGTGCACGCGTCCACCCGCCCCGGCGACTGGTGCCTGGACTGCTTCGCCGGCAGCGGCACGCTCGGCGCCGTCGCTGCGCAGCTCGGCCGCCACTACGTGCTCATCGACTCCAACCCCGAGGCCGTCCAGATCATGCGCGCGCGCCTGCGCGAGCTGCGCCCCGCCGCCGACGCCCCGGCGACCGCTCGGTCCGCGGAGTAGAGCGGGAACGCCGCGGGCGGTGTGGGCGCCGCGGGCGGTATGGGTCGCCGCGGGCGGCGACGTGCGAGCCTATGGCCGATGTACCACATCGAGCTGCGCCAGTTTCCCCACAACGTCTGCCGCTTCAACCTGACCGACGAGGAGCTCCGCGCCATCGTCGAGCCGTGGGCGCGCGAACAGTTGGTCGACTTCGGAGAACGAAAGTGGAGTCCCCATCAGGCCAGGCTCACGATCCTCGAGGGTCCGGAGATACCCCTCCAGCAGCTGACCATGGGGCGCGGCTGGCGCGCCGCCCAGCGCCAGAGCCAGGACGTCACCGAGCGGGTGCTCGCCGCTGCCAGGGCGGCTGGGAAGGCCGCCGCTGGCGGGGGGGCGGGGGTCGGGACGGCTGTGCACGACGGCTCTACCGGCGGCGGTCCGCTGAGCGATCCGCTCGCGCACGGGGTGCTGGACGATCCCCGATCGGTCGCCGCGCTGCTCGGGCCCGACCCAGTAGCGCTGCTCGACGCCTGGCGGGCCGCCGCCGCGAGCTCTCCAGGCCTGACGCCCAGCGAGAGCCTCGCGCTGGCCGAACACGCGGTCAGAGCCGCAGGTGCAAGTCAGGGCTGACTCGACGCTAAACTGCGTTGTCGCATCGTCGTTGCATCCCGTGGTGGGCGTAGCTCAGTTGGTAGAGCTCCTGGTTGTGGTCCAGGCGGTCGTGGGTTCGAGCCCCATCGCTCACCCCTCTTGAAGGGCCTGCAAATCGACCGGTTTTGGTTTGGAGGCAGGGTGGCCGATCGAGGGCCAGGGTACCAATGGGGTACCAAACTTTTTGATCTGGCTCGGCTTGCGGCGTGCCCGATGAGCCGCACGACCCTGATGTCACGTGCCGGCGTCGACCGGAGCGGACGACCATGCGCGGTGCCGTCCAGAGCGGTGGGATGAGCGGCTTGGCGAGCGGCGAAGGCATACTTCCCGCCAGTGTTGCGGCTCATCACGATCCCGATCAGTCACTACTGTGAAAAGGCGCGGTGGGCTCTCGAGCGGGTGGACATGCCCTATCGCGAGGAGCGCCATGTCCAGGGCATCCATCGGTTCGCCGCCAGGCGCGCAGGTGGTGGGGCCACGGTTCCCGTGCTCGTAACGCCCGAGGGTGCAATCGGTGAGTCGCAGGAGATCCTCGCCTGGGTCGATGAGCGCACGCCCCCGGAGCACCGGCTGTTTCCCGGGGAGTCCGAGGCGCGCCACGAGGTCGAGTGCCTCTGCCGGCGTTTCGACGAGGAGCTGGGGCCGAAGGGGCGGCGGCTGATGTACATCCACATGCTCGCCCAGCGCAAACTCGTCCTGCGTTTCAACAACAAGGGAGTGCCCGCCTGGGAGGACCGCACCGTCCGCTACGGATGGCCGCTCATCGTGCGCTTCCTCCAGCGCGAGCTCGATATCCGTCAGGGGATCGAGGCTGAAGACGAGGCTGCGGTCTGGCGCGAGCTCGACTACGTGGCAGAGCTCCTCGCAGACGGCCGTCCGTACCTGTGCGGCGAGCGTTTCGGTGCGGCTGACCTGACCTTCGCGGCGCTGTGTGCCTCGGTCCTCGTGCCACCCGTATACGGCGTGCCGCTTCCACAACCCGACATCCTGCCGCCCGATACCGCGGCGCTTGTCGAACGCGCACGCGAGCACCCCGCTGGGCGCTACGCGCTTACGCTCTTTGCCGAGCATCGGCGAGGGCCAGTCCTCTGAGCAAACCACCCGACGCAACGCTGCTCCTTGCCGCGCATTGCGACGGCGCAGCATCTCCTGCAGCGCGTGCATCGGCACGCCCTGCGCGGCAGTCCAGGCGGTCGTGGTTCGAGCCCCATCGCTCACCCCTCTGAAGTGGCTGCAGGTCGCCAAGGAACGCCTTTTGAGAATGCGGATGAGAGGACTCGAACCTCCACCTGGTTACCCAGACACGGACCTGAACCGTGCGCGTCTACCAATTCCGCCACATCCGCGCGCGGATGCGAAGATACCGCAGTCGCCATGTGCGGGCCGGATGCGCGCTGCCTGCTGGCCCACGCCGTGGACGGTGTCCGCCCGAGCGACGAGTTCTGAGCGCTTTGCTAGCCTCGGGGCCAAGCGATTTCGCGCCGCTATCGTCCAGGGGACTAGGACGCCGCCCTCTCATGGCGGAAACCGGGGTTCGAATCCCCGTAGCGGTACTCCTCGAGGCCCGGAGAATCGGGGCCTTCGTGTTCTCGGTGGACCTGCGCGCAAGCCCGGGTGCAAGTCGCTGCCTTGGAGCGGCGCCTGCCTGCCGCGATGCCGATGGATCGTGGAATATGCGAGAGTCAAGCCTCCAACGTCGAGGAAGAGGACGGTTGTGATGGCTGACGGGGTCTATCGAGTTACCGAAGTGATTGGCGTGAGCGGCGAGTCCTGGGAGGCCGCCGCGCGCAGCGCGGTTGAGACTGCGGCGAAAACCGTGCGTGACCTGCGTATCGCCGAGGTCATCAGGCAGGACGTGGCGATCGAGAACGGAGCGATCAAGCACTACCGCATTCGGCTTGCGATCTCCTTCAAGTACGAGGTCAGCGACTGATCCTGGGCCTGGTGGGAGTGTGGATGGCCGCCCGATCGGACCCTCGCACGCGGATCGGCGGGTCAGCGGCGCGCGCGAGGCTTGGGCGGCCCATCGTCTGCCGTGAGCGGACTGGCACGGGGCGCCCGGGCCAGAAGAGTCGTGAGCGGCAGAGACCGGGCGAGGCTGGCGGCGTTGGTCCGAAGTCGGCAAATTTCTGGATAATGGACTTCGCAGCAGCCTCCGGGCCGGGCCGGAGTCGCATGGCGGAGGTCAACCCCGGTCGAATCTACGGAAGGACATTCGAACCAGCGGGAAAAAGTCGGAGACGCGTCTCGACTTAAGCGTCTAGACCGGTGAATCTCCTGTATACGCATGAGTGGGCATAGTGCCTGCTCGTGAGCGGAGTCCTACCGGGCGCCCTGGCTTGAGCGGACTCGAGTGTTCACTATTACTGGCGAAACAGACGACTAGGCGGGAAGACATGACTCTTATGTACAAGGCACGTACCGCGACACCGCGGTTGCGCCCGGGCCCCGGGGGGCTGCCACGCGGGCAGGTGACGCAGATTCAGCGCAGTCGCATGCTCGCGGCGGCTGTGGAGGCGGTCGAGGACGTCGGCTACGCGCGGATGACCGTCGCGCAGGTCATCAGCCGTGCGAGGGTGTCGCGGAAGACCTTCTACGACGTCTTCACGGACCGCGAGGACTGCTTCCTGGCTGCATTCGAGCAGGCGCTCAGCCAGGCGAGGCTCATCGCGCAAGAGGCATACGGCGGCGAGTCCAGCTGGCGCGATGGCATCCGCGCGGCACTGGCGAGGCTGCTGATGTTCATGGACGAAGAGCCCGGACTCGCCAAGCTTTGCGTCGTCGAGGCGCTCGGAGCTGGCGAGAGGGTCCTGGACCGCCGCGCCAAGGTGCTCGATGAACTGGCGGCGGTCATCGATCAGGGACGTATGGTCACGAATGGGACCCGCGAACCGCCGGAGGTCACGGCCGAAGGCGTGGTCGGCGCAATCTTCGCGGTGTTGCACACGCGCGTGCTCGAGCGCGGCGAGGAGCCGCTGACGGATCTCCTCGGTTCCCTGATGAGCATGATCGTGCTCCCGTATCTGGGAGCAAGGGCGGCGGGCAGAGAGCTGAGCAGGCCGCCGCTCGAGCCCCTGGGCGACGGGCGGTCGCGGGCGCTGGCTCGGCACAGGGACCCGCTGGAAGGCCTGAACATGCGCCTCACCTACAGGACCGTGAGGGTCCTGATGGTCATCGCCGAGCACCCGGGGGCGAGCAATCGCGAGATCGCCGAAGGGTCGGGCATCGTCGATCAGGGTCAGATTTCCAAGCTGCTGAACCGGCTTGCACGGCTGAATCTGGTGGAGAACCTTGGCGAGGGCCAGGAGAAGGGAGCCGCGAACGCATGGCACCTGACGGCGCGCGGCGCGCAGGTGGAGCGAGCGACTCGCCCGCGCTGAGCGCATAGACACGGCTGCCCAGGGCGCGCCGCGCGGGTCAACGCGAGCTTGCTCGGGCCGAACCCGCCGGTCGCATCGGAGCGCTCGTCCCGACGCGACCGTCTCGCTCGCCGCTCCCCGTCGGAGGAGGGGGCAGGTGCTTCGCTTCCTGATGTGGCGGCTGTTGGGCCTGCTCGCTGTCCTCGCGGGCCTTGCGCTGATCGCATGGTTCATCGACGGTGGGCCGGGGAAGGTGCTGCGAGGCCGCAGCGCCGCCGGCGTCTTCCACGCCGCCGTGAGCGCTCTTGCGGGCACCCTCGATCGCTGGCTGCAAGCGATCTGGAGCTGGGCGCCCGCGCCCGGCGTCGCGCCCGCGAAGCTCCTCCTCGCGCTCGTGTCGGCGCTGGTCCCGGCGATCGCGATCGCACGCGTGCGCGCCCGCCGCCGCCGTCGCTACGTGCGTCTGCGGGTCGAGGCCTACCGCGCCGATCAGGCGAGCGCCGAGGCGGTCGTGACAATGTTCGGCGCGCTGCACAAGCGCCTGTTGCGGCGCTGGTGGCGGCGGCTGCTGCTCGGCCAGCCCTCGCTGTCTCTGGAGGTGCACCACACGGGCGGCTCGCCGCACTCGGTGTGGCTGGCGATCACATGCCCTCAGGGGCAGGAGCGGATGGTCGAGGCCGTCCTGCAGGCCACCTATCCGAACTGCCGCCTAAGTCCGGCCGCACAGCCGGTCGGCGTGCCGCCGGTGGTGCTGCGCTTGAAGAAGCACGCCGAGTTCATCAAGCGGGTCAAGACGCTGGACCGCTTCGAGCGCGACCGAGAGCCGTCGGTCAACCGGCTGCTGACCGTCATGGGCGCCTGCGGCGAGCCGGCTTTCGTGCAGCTTGCGATGACGCCGACGCCTGCGCTGTTCGAGGCCTTCGCCAAGCACCTGTACAAGCGCCACGAGGCACGCCTGTCACGTGAGCGCAGAGAGCACCTGCTGGTGCGCGATCGCTCTATGGTCGAGGACGCTCGAGCTCCGGGGCGCGCTCGAGGTCCAGCACAAACCCCTCTTCTTCGTGGATCTGCGCGTCATCGCCCCGCATCGCGCGGTCTGCGAGCGGATCGCAGCCGAGCTGCGGGCCGAGGGGGCCGAGAACCGTCTCATAGAGCGCGGAACCGCGGTGCGCCACGGCCTGCTCGGGCTCTACGCGCGCCGCGTCCAGCGCGGAGAGGGCAATCCGCTGCCCTCGTTCCACAGGGGGGTCTTCGCGTCGGCCGAGCTGGCTCCCATCTGGCAGCTGCCGTCCATCGACTACCTGACGGTCCCCTTCGCGCGCACCGGCCTGCCGCTGGCGCCAGCGCCGCCTGGCATCTTCCGACCGGGAGACGGCCACGGCACGCTGCGCGATGCCCTCGGAGCGGTCTCCATCCACGTGGAGCTGCGCAAGCAGAACACCGCCGTGCCGGGAACCGTCGAGCAGGGCAAGTCCAGTTACCTGGTGGCCAGCGTCGCCGAGGACCTTCGCCGCGAGCGGTGCGCGGTGATCGTGCTGGATCCCAAGGGCGATGCCGCGGAGGCCGCCGTGAGCGTCGTGCCGGTCGAGCGGACGTGCACGTTGCTGGACCTCGCTGCACCGACCTGCGGTTTCAATCCGCTGGCAGTGGACGCCCCGGCCGACGTCATCGCCGACTATGCCGTGGCGGCGCTCAAGAACCTGTTCACGGACGCCGACATCCGCGCTTCCTCTGACCGCTACCTGCGCAACTCGATCATCGCGGTGCTCGCATACGACCGCGACTGCACCCTGTGGGACGCCGCCCGTCTGCTGTCGGTGGGAGAGGAGGGATACGCATATCGCAGCAGCGTGGGGGCCCGCGTGCGGGCGCTGCCTGAGTTCAAGGAGATCTCCGAGTTTTTCACCGCCGAGCTCACCGCACAGCTGGCCGACGCTCGCAGCACGACGACAGCCAAGCTCGACGCCCCGGTGAACAAGCTCGCGCGGCTGCTCAACTCTCCCTCGATCAAGCGAGTTCTCCTCAACGACTCGCTGAGACTCGACTTCGACCGCGTGATCGCCGGCGAAGAGGTGCTGGTCGTCAAGGGCGCGCTCGGCGCGATGGGAGCGGGAAACACCTCTGTGCTGATGCAGTTGCTGGTTGGGATGCTCGACGCGGCTCTGGCGCGTCAACAGGATCTCGTTCCCGCCGAGCGGAGAGTGGCCGTCGCGCTGAAGGTCGACGAGGCGCCGCTGGTGATCAACCGCGGGTTCGCCGAGACGATGGCGCTGAAGCGCTCGGCTGGTCTTGAGACCGTCGCCTGCTGGCAGGCCGATGCCCAGTGGACCGAGCGGGAGGTTCGCGATCAGCTGGACGCGCTGTTTGCCCACCGCGTGTACTTCGCGACCGCCTCAGCGCGCGATGCGCGCGATGCCGTCTCGCTGACGATGGCCGAGTTCTCGGACACGGTCCGGCCGGGCATAGAGCGGCTGTCGACGCTCGGCCGTCCCGACGTCCGCCTGCACCTGCCCAAGCACCACGCGATCGCCAGCTGGGCCACCCCGCAGGGACGGCAGCCTCCGTTCGTCGCCGAGACGATGCCGCTGGCGGTGGATCGTGAGCGCCTCGCACGGCACGCCGCCCGCCAGCGCGAGCGCGGCGGCCGCCATCTTGCGGATCTGCGTCAACCGCACTGGGATCGCCAGCGGCGTGGAGGCCAGGACGGTCAGACGGCGGATTCGGCGACCGGCGGCGCCCGTGCGAGCGGTATGGGGTCGAACGGTGCGGGCACGACCGACGCGTCGGGCCCGAGCCTTCCGCAGGCTCCCGTCGAGAGCTACCGCGAGCTGGTGGATCTGGACGGCGCCCACAGCGTTCGCTGGGCCAGGCGGATCGAGTCCCCGCGCGTGCTCGAGCCCGACCGGCTCGACCTGGACATGCTCGCGCTGATCGCGGCCATGAGGCACGTGCTCACCAGCCAGCTGCACCGGCGCTTCAACCCCGGGCGCGCCGCGACGACCACGCAGCGCCGACTCAAGCGGCTGTCCGACGCGGCCCTGGTGGAGCGCTTCCAGTTTCATCGCCGCGACGGCGGAGGGATACCCATGTGCTACGTGATCGCCGCCGCCGGCCTGCGGGCGCTGGAGGCCCACGCCCACCCGCAGGCCGCGGTGGGCGCCGGGTCAGGCGCCGCTCGTGCCCCCGCGCGAGCGTCCGTCGGTGCGCGCGAGGACACGCTGGGACAGGCTCGCCACGATGTCCATGTCGCCGGCTGGGCGCTCGCGCTGGCGGTGGTCCTCGGCGGGTCCTGCTCGGCGTTGCGCGGACCCGGAGAATCGGTGCTCTCGCCACCCACGCGCTCGAGCGCAGATGGGCGGGTGGCACTCGCGCCAGGCGATCTGCGACTGCCGGGCGGACGAACGCCCCACGACTTCCTGCAAGCCGATGCCACAGGTCAGCGGGTCGAGGTGGAGCGCTTCGAGACGGTGCGTCCGGACGCGATCATCGAGGTGGGTGCGACCGGGCAGCGCCCGCCGGCGATAGACGTAGTGGTTGAGCGCGACGACCGGCTGGCCGTTGGACGGGCGATGGGCAAGCTCGCACGCTACGACCACTTCCTGGCCGGCTGGTCGATGCACACCCATCGCTACGGGCGGCGCGCGGAGGCGGTGCCGGTGGTCGTGTTCGTGTGCCGCGACCGGGCGCGGGCGCGCGAGTGCGCCAGAGGCGCCGACGCGGTGCTGCGCGCGTGTCGCGCCTACGCGGGGGAGTACCCGCTCGACTGGGAGTACCCGGGAAGGGAGCGGATCCTGTTCGTCGCGGAGCGCGACGTGCACGAGGGTCTCCTGCGTGCCTACGGTGTCCCTCGCCTGCCACCCGACGTTCGCGTGAGCGCGGCTCACGGCGACCCCCGTGCCGGCGAGGCAGCGGCGGAGCCGCGGGAGATCCTCGGCGGCATGGGTCATTCGCGCGAGTAGTTCCCGCCGCGGGGGGGCCGGTGCGCGCGAGTGAACCATCGCCCTCGAGCGTCCCCGCTCGGGGCAGCGATCTGGCGCGCGAGCGCCCATGCAGTTGCGGGCGGGAGAACGCCGTCGCGCCCACGATTGCTGCAGTCGCCGCCCGTCGTCGGGCTCTTGGGCTGCAGTCGCCCTCGCCCGTGCAGGGTGCGCGACTGCGCCGGATGATCCCGCAGTTCGGCATCACGGAGCCAAGCGGCGGCGAGCGCGGCGAAGGCGACGGCGCCTGGCGGAACCTCGACCGCCGGGCGCTGCGATCCGCGTCGCGATCGCCCGCTACCCTGGCGGCTCTTCACCTCTCCTCTCCCTGAGCCCCCCGGCCTCCGCCGACGCCTCTCCACAGCTCGCGACGGCGAGCGATCGAGCAGACCCAGCCCGCCCTCCGGCGAGGCTTCGCCATTCGGCCATGCCCGGCGCGCCCGCCATCCCCCGGCGCAGCGGCGATGAGCGCGTTCGCGCCAAGTTTCGCCTCCACACGGCTGCCCGGATCGAGATTTCCGAGAACCCCTAGGGGGTTCTCGGAGCCCTGCCCAGAGTCGACCGGCGCCGATCCAGGCCGCTTGACGACCGCCCGCTCGGCTCCTACAAGCCGGCCGAACGACCCCTTGCGCTCCCCTTCGGGGCGTAGCCGACCAGACCGGCAGGAGACAGCCATGACGCCCACTCGTTCGTCCACATCCCCCGTCCAACGCCGAACCGCCGCCCGCGAAACCGGGGCATCCCCGCGCCGTCGCCGAGCCCGCGCGCGACGTGAGCGCGGCACGAGCGGCGATCGCCGGCTGCTCGGCCGATACACCGACCGCCAGGGCCGCGCTCGCGAAGTGGTCGCCCGGCCCGGTGCGGCGGGAAGCGTGCTGGTCGTCGATCGTGACTGCACCACCCGCGGCGATCGCCGCCTGGTGGCGCATCTCGCGGCCGATGAGCCCGCAGAGAACGCGGCTCTGGTCTGCAGTCGCTACCTGGAGGATGCCCCCGCCGCAGGTCGGTGCCTCTGCCGGCTTCTGACGGCCGAGGATGCCCGGAGCGCGCCGTTCGCCGGTCAGCAGGAGGCGGCGGTGAACGCGGAGCCGGCCCCGAGCGATGGGCAGCCTGTCGATCGCCTCCGCTGCTGCTATCGACTCGAGCTCGTGCACACGGGGATGTCGATACCGGAGCTGCGTTGGTGCCGGCGCCGCCCGGGGCGGGCGCCCGCCGACTGCGAGCCGGTGAGCGTACGCGAGGCGGTCGCCGCGCTGGAGAGCTACGAGCCGGTGTGCGCGCTCACGATCCGGGCGCTTGCGCTTTATGGCGGCGCCGGCGAGGTCTCGACGACGGTGCTGCGCGCAGAGCTCGCGCGGGTGCAGGAAAGCCCGATCGTGCTCAACCGACGGTTGCGGGAGGTCGTGCTCGCAACGATCGAGCGCCAGGAGCTGAGCATGAGCGAGATCGCGATCCGCTGCGGGCGCGTCAAGCGCGACCGCAGGGGCAACGAGAGTGGCGAGACGAGCTGGCTGGCCCGCCGGCTCGGGCTGCTTCCCGAGGGGGGACGGAGCACGCCCACTCCGTGGATCCACAGCGATGTGCTCGGGTTGATCGCGCGCTGCGGTCTGGGAGTCAGCCCGCGCGAGGTGGAGCTATGAGCCCCGATCCCGCGGGACCGATTCTCGTGGTCGAGTCCGATCGGCACCTCGGTCACGCGATTGCCGAGCAGCTCGTCGCGGACGGCTTCAACGTCGAGCTTGCGCGCACCGCCGAGCACGCCCGGATCCTGGCGGGAGCGAGCGCTCCGAAGCTCGCGGTGCTTGGCTGGCTCGACTCGCCACGCGGAGCGCTGGCGCTGCTTGACGAGATACGCCAGTCCGGTCATGCCGGCACGCCCTGGGACCGGGCGCTGCCCGCGATCGTCGTGGGCTCCCGAGCACGCGAGCTCGACATGCTGCGGGCCTTCGAAGCCGGAGCGGACGATTTCCTGGCCAGGCCGGCCACCTACCTCGAGTTGAGGGCTCGCCTGCGGGCGATCCTGCGCCGCACCGCGAGCGTGCCGGGGCGCGAACGACTGATCGAGGTGGGGCCGCTGGCGATCGACACGGGCGCTCACACGGTCGCCGTCGACGGCCAGGACGTGGGTCTTCGCCGGATGGAGTTCGAGCTGCTCGTGCACCTGGCCCGCGAACCCGAGCGCGTGTTCGCCAAGGACGAGCTCCTGCGCGCCGTCTGGGAATACAGGTCCGGCGGGTCCACCCGGACGGTCGACAGCCACGCGAGCCGGCTGCGTCGCAAGCTCGCCCCAGACGGCGCCCGGCGGTGGGTGATCAACGTCTGGGGGGTCGGCTACCGGCTGATCTGAGCGGCACGGCCGACGCGGGCGGCGGACCGATCGCCGCGGCGCACCAGATCTTGGCGGGCTCGAGCAGCCCGGCATGCACAACAGGCAACACCCCGACGGCGAGCCCCCGGGCCCGCCGTCGCCCGTTAAACCATCCATGGCCGGCTGGCGCCGGTCCGAGCGGACTGGCCCTGCCGGCCGGTCCGGGAAGGGAGTGGCGCAATGCCCTCATCGAACACAATTCCCGAAGGCGAAATCGATCCCCGGGCGGTCATCGGGCAATTCACCCACTGGCTGCTGGGAGCGGCCGTCCACTGCGCCCTCGGGCTGGCGCTCGGCATGCTCGCGGCCCGGGTGATGCGCAGCAGGCACCTGCACTGGAGCTGGGCGGCAGGCGGACTAGTGCTCCTCGTGCTCGCAACGCCGGATCTCGGAGGCTCCGCGTTCACGCTGGCGGTCGCGGCTCTGTTCGCAACCGTGCGCGGCCGGCGCTGGCACCGCGAAGACCTCGAAGCCGGTGCTGACCTGGCCGATCTCGCGGCCCGCCGGCGAGGACCGCTGGATCTGCTGCGCTCGCTCGCCCGAACCGCGGGGCTGCACCTTCGCCAGGCCCCGGGTGTCGCGAGATGGCTCCGTGGCCAAGGGCTGCTGCTGGGCCTGGACGAGAGCCACCGCGCGGTGTCGATCCCGTTCGGCGGCGGGCGCGACGGAAGGCACACGCTCGTGGTCGGCGCCACCGGCTCGGGCAAGACGGTCACCCAGACCTGGATCGCCATGCACGCGATCGAGCACGGGATGGGTGCGATCGTCGTCGACCCCAAGGGCGACGGCGGCATGCGCCAGGAGGTGCGCCGTGCCGCGTTGGCCGCCGGAAGGTCCTTCCTCGAATGGACGCCCGAGGGTGACAGCGTCTACAACCCGTTTGCGCGGGGAGGGGCGAGCGAGATCGCCGACAAGGCGCTGGCCGGCGAGCGCTTCACCGAGCCGCACTACCTGCGCCAGGCCCAGCGCTATCTCGGCCACGTGGTGCGGGCGCTGCGCGGGGCCGGAACCGAGGTCAGCCTGCGAGCGATCGTGGAGCACCTCGACCCCGGGCGGCTGGAGATGCTCGCCCGCGCCCTGCCCGAGGCCGAGGCCCGCACGACGTTCGCCTATCTGGATTCCCTGTCGAACCGCCAGCAGAGCGAGCTGGCGGGAGTGCGGGATCGGCTGGCGATCCTGGCGGAGTCCGACGTCGGGCCATGGCTGGATCCGCAGACGGCCGGCGCGGACCGGTTCGACCTGCTCACGGCGGTGAGCGAGCGGGCGGTCGTCTACTTCAGCCTCGAGTCCGACAGCCGGCCCCTGCTCACACAGATGCTCGGCGCGGCGATCGTGCAGGACCTGCAGACGGCCGTGGCGGCATTGCAGGGAAGGCCGGTGTCGACGCTGGTCGTGATCGACGAGTTCTCCGCGGTCGCCGCCGAGCAGGTGGTAAGGCTGTTCGGCCGCGCCCGCTCGGCCGGGTTCAGCCTGCTGCTGGGCACGCAGGAGCTCTCGGATCTCAGACCGCCCGGACGGGAGAGGCTGCTCGAGCAGGTGCTGGGCAACCTCTCCGTGCTGGTCGCCCACCGTCAGGTGGTCCCCAGCTCGGCCGAGCTGATCTCGAGCGTGGCCGGCGCGCGGGGCGCGTGGAGGCTCTCGCGGCACAGCGACGGGAGGACCACGCGCGCAAGAACCCGCGAGCCGGTGCTCGATCCGAACCGGGTGATGAGCCTCGGGCGCGGCTGGGCAGCGGTGCTCGTGCTCGGCGACGGTGCAAGCGTGCGTGTCGCGCGCATGCTCTCGCCGGCGCGGCGACGTTGACCGCACCGCCCAGCCCGTCTCGATCGGACCCTCGCAGGCACGGCCCGGCCGTCACCGGCCGTGCCTGCGCGCCCGATCACCTTTTCAACAACGACAGCAAGGAGCAACGATGGTCCGAGCAAGCAGGACACATTCACCCGAACGGCTGGCGATGCTGCGCTGGACGGTCCGCCTCGGCGCCGTCACGGCCGAGGCCCTGGCGCGGCGTGAGGGTCGGGCGCTCGCCTCGGCGCGCGCCCGCCTGCTAGCCGCCGAACGCGCCGGTCTGCTCTGCAGCCGGCGGCTGCTGGCCGGCGAACCGGCGCTGTACACGGTCACGCGCGCGGGCCTGCGCGCCTCTGGCCTGCGCGGGTTCGAGCCGTGTCGCGTGAGCGTCGCCAACGCCCCGCATGCGATCGCCTGCGCCGGCGTCGCGGCGGCGCTCGAGCGCGCCTACCCCGATCACCTGGTCATGGGCGAGCGCGAGCTGCGCCGCGAGGAGCGCGAATCCGGTACTCCGCTGGCGAGCGCATATCTGGGCCACGGGCCCGACGGCGCCCCGCTGCTGCACCGGCCCGACCTCGTGCTCTGGCCGGATGGCCCGCCGGAGCAGCTGCCGGTCGCGGTCGAGGTCGAGCTGACGGTCAAGGCTCCGCGGCGGCTGGCGGAGATCTGCCGGGCGTGGGCGCGCTGCCGCTGCGTCGCGGGCACGCTCTACCTCGTGGCCCCGGAGGTCCGGCGCCCGCTCGCGCGAGCGATCGACAGGGCGCAGGCCGGCGAGCGGATCGTGGTCGTCTCACTCGACGCGCTCGTCGGCGCCGATGAGCCCGCGCAGGCGCCGGCGGCGAGTACCGTCCCCGCCGATGCGTAGCTTGCCGGTGGGGGGTCAACCATCTAGCAATGGAGACCGATCATGTCCTACTCGAGCATCAACCGCGTCGTCCTGGTTGGACGCCTCACCCGTGACCCCGAGCTGCGCGCGCTCCCTTCGGGAACGAGCGTCTGCGGCCTGCGCATCGCCTGCAACTCCAGTCGCCGGGACGCCGACGGAGAGTTCACGGAGCGGCCGAACTTCTTCGACGTGAGCGTCTACGGCGCGTCGGGTGAGAGCGTGAGCAACTACATGCGCCGGGGCAGCCGCGTGGCCATCGACGGCCGGCTGGAGTGGCGCGAGTGGGAGACCGCCGAGCAGGAGCGGCGCCAGGCCGTGAGCATCGTCGCCGACACCGTCCAGTTCCTGGACAGCCCGGGTGAGCGCTCGCACATCGGCGCTCCAGACGAGGAGCGCTCAGGCGGCGACGACGCCGTGGCGGTCGGCGAGGATCGCCGCGAGCTGGTCGGCGTCGGTGCCGGCGCGGAGGAGGACGATCTCGTCTTCTAGGGCTCGCGGCGCCGCGGGCTCAACGCGATCGCGTCCGGTGAGGACCGACGGTGGGGGCGCTCGACGCGGCGTCCCCACCGTTTGCCCGGAGGTCCTTTTCGTGTTTAAGGGGCTGTTCGCGGTTGTGGCTACGAGCCTGGAGGCATCGAGCGGCGCGCGCCGCGTAAACTGGCGCGCCGCAGCGTAACCCCAGACCAGCTTCGCCCTGCAAGGAGTCCTCCTCCGATGCCAGTCAACACGACAGCGATCGGCAAGACCTACGAGCCCCTGCTGTACGCGGTGGGCCGGGAGAAGATCAGGGAGTACGCCCGCGCCGTCGGCGAGACCAACCCGGTGCACCTCGACGTGGAGGCTGCCCGCGCGGCGGGCTACGCCGACGTGGTGGCGCCGCCCATGTTCGCCGTCGTCTACAGCGCACCGTCGGTGGGGCCGCCGATCTTCGATCCCGAGATCGAGCTCAACTTCGCGATGATGGTCCACGGCGGGCAGGAGTTCGTATGGGGCCCGCCGGTCGTGGCCGGCGATGAGATCACCACGACGACGAGCGTCAAGGACATCTCAGAACGGGACGGTCGCGGCTACTACGTGTTCGAGTCGATCTCCACCAACCAGCGCGGGGAGCAGGTCTGCCGCGGAACGTGGACGAACATCGTCCGAGGAGTGTGATCCGGATGGCCGAGCTCAAGGTGGGAGAGCAGATCCCCGAGGTGCGGGTCACGCCCGACAGGTATCTCACGGCGCGCTACGCGGGCGCTTCGGGTGACTTCAACCCGATCCACATCGACGAGGAGTTCGCCCGCGCGGTCGGGCTGCCGGGGCGGATCCTGCATGGGCTGTGGACGATGGCCCAGGTGGCCCGGGCCCAGACCGAGGCGGCGGGCGGCCCGGAGCACCTCAAGCGCCTGTCGGTCCAGTTCCGCGGAATGGGCGTCCCCGAGCAGGAGGTCGTCGTGACCGGTACGGTGCGCGAGCTGAGAGACGGGCGCGTGGTCGTCGATACGGTCGCCGAGCAGGCCGGCAAGCAGGTCATCCGCAACGCGGAGGCCGAGCTCGAGCTGTAGCGGGGCCGAGCCCCCTCCGGGCATCAGCACGCCGCCTACAATCAAATCCATGCTGAGCCTTCGCCAGGAGCGCATTCTGCGCAAGGTGGTCGAGGGATACCTGCGGACCGGGCAGCCGGTCGCGTCGCGCTCGATCGCCGCCGGTCCCGATCTCGGCTGCGGCCCGTCGACCGTGCGCAACGAACTCGCCCTGCTCGAGGAGTACGGCCTGCTCGCGCACCCGCATGTGTCGGCCGGTCGCGTGCCCACCGACGCCGGTCAGCGTTATGTCGTCGATCGCCTGCTCAGCTCCGAGCACGCGCTCCAGGCACCGCCGCGACGACTGGAGCTCTCGCTGATCCGCCGCGAGGTGGACGAGGCGATGCGTGCGACCACCGAGACGCTCTCGCAGATGACCAACCTGCTCGCGGTCGTGTCGGCCCCGTCGATGAACACGGCGACCGTCCGGCACATCGAGGTTCTGGCGCTGCAGCCGCAGGTGGTGCTGGTTGTGATCATCACCTCCGCCGGGAACGTGTCCAAGATGTTCGCGTCCTTCGAGCGCGCGGTCGATCCGGGCCTCGTGGCCTGGGCTGGGGAGTATCTGAACGAGCGGCTTGTCGGCCTGGGCCTGGGTGCCCGGATGCTCCAACAGCGCCTGGTGGAGCCGAGCCTCTCGCCGACGGAGCTGGCATTCCTCGAGCGCTTCGCACCGGCGTTCGGCGACCTTGCCTCCGAGGGTGAGGACTCGCTCTTCGTAGATGGAACCGCGCGGCTGTTCGAAGCCGGTCAGATCGAGGACACCACGCGGGTGAACGAGCTGATCGACCTGCTCGAGCGGCGCGTGGCGCTGCTGCGCGTGCTGCGCGCGGCACTGTCCGAGCCGGGCGTGTACGTGCGCATCGGCCACGAGAACGAGCTCCCCGCGATGCACTCCCTTGCCCTCGTCGCGACCGGCTATGGGATGGCCCGGCGCAAGCTGGGGACCGTGTCGTTGATCGGACCCGTGCGCATGGACTACGCAGGCGCGATCGCGACGGTGCGCGAGGCCGCACACGAGCTGTCGCGCTTCGTCGAAGACGCCTACGCCGAGAACTGACCGGACCGGCATGCCCCGCGACCCCTATCAGGTGCTGGGCGTCGGACGCGACGCCTCCGAGCAGGACATCAAGAAGGCATTTCGCCAGCTCGCCATGGAGCTGCATCCCGACGTCAACGCGCACGACCCGGACGCCGAGGAGAAGTTCAAGGAGGCGGCCGAGGCGAACGAGATCCTGTCGGACCCCGAGCGGCGGGCGACCTACGATCGCTACGGCCACGACGGGCTGAGATCCGGAGGCTACGCTCCCAACTTCGACGGCTTTGCGTCGATCGCGGACCTGTTCAACGCGTTCTTCGGCGGCTCTCCCTCCGCCGCGCGCACCGGCCCGGCTTACCCCGAAGCGCACAGGCAGGGCGCCGATGTCGCCGTGGCGATCGAGCTCGATCTGCGCGAAGCGGCCGAGGGTGCCAAGGTCGAGGTCGCCTTCGAGGCGATCGACCGCTGCGAGCACTGTCACGGCAACGGCGCCGAGCCGGGCACGCCGATCGAGACATGCGAGCGCTGCGGCGGCGCCGGGCAGCTGCAGGCTGTGACGCGCACGATGCTCGGACAGATGGTGCGGACGATGGTCTGCGACGTATGCGACGGTGACGGGCGCGTGCCCAAGCAGCCCTGCCGCCAGTGCCGCGGCCGGGGGCGCCTGGCGAAGGAGCGCACGCTCGAGGTGGAGGTGCCGGCGGGCATCTCCGACGGGCAGCGCATCCGGCTCGAGGGCCGTGGCCACGCCGGCGGCCGATCGGAGATCGGCCAGCCCACACCGGCGGGGGACCTGTATGTGCTCGTGCGCGTGCGCCAGGACGACCGCTTCGTGCGGGAGGGCGACGACCTGATTACGGCGCTGGACGTCGCGGCGCCGCTGGCCGCGCTCGGCGGGACGCTCGAGGTTCCCGACGCTCGAGGGCAGCGCGTCGATCGAGCTCCCCGCCGGCGCGCAGCCGGGCGAGGTGCTCACACTGCGCGGACAGGGAATGCCTGCGCTGAGACGGGGCCGGCGCGGGGACCTGCGCGTCGTTGTCAACGTCGTCGTCCCGCGCCGTCTGAACCAGGAGCAGCGCGAGCTGATGGAGCGCCTGAACGACAGCCTCGGTGAGGAGAACCTGCGCTCCCAGGAGTCGGTGTTCGCGAAGCTGCGGCGCGTGCTGGGCAGCCAGGCGGCGTGATCAGGCTCGCGGTTCGCGTCAGACGCGGGCAGTCCGAGCTGGTGCTGGCTGAGCTCCTGGAGCTCGCGCCCACCGGGGTGGAGGAGGTGCAGGGCGACGCGGGGACGGTCGAGTACGCGGTCTACGGCGCGCCGGGGGAGCTGCCCGGCCTTCCCGACCTGCACGCCGCCGTCGGCGACACGCTCGTCGAGATCTCCACCAGCGAGATACCCGACGACTGGCACGAGCGCTGGAAGCAGTTCCATCGACCTGTCCTGATCCAGGCGCCGCGCCAGCGCCCCGGCGAGGCTCGGCGCGTGCCCGACCTGCACGTGCGGCCGCCGTGGGAGGCTCCAAGCGCGCCTCGCCGGCGCGCGGTGCAGGAGATCGTGATCGATCCCGGCCAGGCGTTCGGCACGGGTGCTCACGCCAGTACGCGCCTGTGCCTGGAGCTGCTGCTCGAGCTGGCGGCAAGCGAGCCGATCGGACCGCTGCTGGATGTGGGCACGGGCTCGGGCGTGCTCGCGATCGCGGCCGCGCGACTGGGCTTCCGGCCCGTGCTCGGGCTCGACCACGAGCGTGAGAGCGTGGCGGCGGCCCGCGAGAACGCGATCGTCAACCGCGTCGCGGTCGAGGTTCGCCGCTTCGACCTGCGCTCACAGGCGTTGCCCTGGATGAACGCCGAGAATCGGCCGCCAGGCCCGATGGTGGTTGTGGCCAACCTGCTGCGTCCGCTGCTGCTCGAGCTGGCGGCCACGACGCCCCGCGCGCCGGCGCACCTGCTGGCTGGAGGGCTGTTGAAGGAGGAGGTCGATCAGGTTGCGAGCGTGTTCGCCGACCGGTTGGGTCTGCGCGAGCACGAGCGGCGGGAGAGCGGCGAGTGGGCGGCCGCGTGGCTTACTGCCCGCTGATCAGGCGCTGTCCGGTATCTCCGTGGCGGCACGGACAATCGAGCGATACACCAGGTCGATCGCCGGGCGCACCCCGTCCTCCTCCTCCAGCAGGGTGCCGGCGGCGCTCAACGCAGAGCCGATCGTCTCCAGCGCGTCGCCGACCGACTCCGGCTCCGGGTCGCGGCAGGCGGCGATCGCCAGGTCGAGCATCGCGCGTGCCTGCTCGACGCCCCCACCGAACAGGGCGGGGCCGACGAGGCTCGCATAGCCGTACACGCGCGCGAGGCGTCCGGACAGCCTGATCGACGGTCCCCGTCGTGGAGGCGTGACGCCCGGCAGCGCGTGGCCGTCGAGGAGCGCCGCCATCGTCCCGCCGAGCACCGCCTTGACGCTCGCCTGATCGAGGCCCGCCTGCGAGGTCACGCGCAGCGCCATGTAGAGGGTGGTGGCGGGCATGCCGTACGGTGGATCGGACGCGAACACGATCCGCTCGGCAGGCACGCGCGCGAACAGCTCGACGACGTCGAGCGGGAAGAAGCACGAGATGTCATAGAGCACGCCCGGGTGCTCGGCCAGGCGCGAGGTGAGGATGCCCTGGTCGCAGATCGCTCCGTGCGCCAGGATGAGAACGGCTTCCGGGTGGCGCAGGGCGAGCTCGACGAGCCCCCCGGCGAGCGGCGGCAGCCCGCGACCGGCGTGAATCAGGATCGGCACACCGGCCCCCTGGGCCAGTTTGAAGACGTCGTCCATCTCCTGACCGTCGAAGTCGAAGTCCTGCGCCCGCGGGTGGAGCTTGATGCCGCGCGCGCCGGTCGCGAGGCAGCGTTCGGCCTCGGCGAGCGGCTCTTCGGCCGGGTCCAGCCGGCAAAACGGGACCAGCCTGCCCTCGCTCTCTGCCGCCCACGCGAGCACGCGATCGTTGGGCACCCGGTAGGCAGGCTTGCGCTCCGGGTCGTGCAGCGGAAACACGCACGCGCGGCGGGCGCCGGCGCGGTCGAGCTGCGAGAGCAGCTGCGCCAGTGTGAGCGAGCGTCCGTCCTCGTCCAGCCCCAGGTGGGTGTGGGCGTCGATCACTTCGGCGTGCGCCGGGCGCAGGCGCTGCGCTTCGGCTAGGAACGGGGCAAGCGCGTTGGCATACAGGGAGTCGTTCACTAACCGGCACCCTATTCTGTAGCCGTGACCTGGCAGGTCGTGATTGCGGGCGGCGGCTTCGGGGGCTTCTACGCCGCGCGCGCCCTGGAGCGTCGGCTGCCTGCCCAGAGCGCGCGGGTGACGCTCGTGAACGAGGCCAACTTCCTGCTCTACACCCCGCTGCTTCCCGGCGCCGCCGGAGCCACGCTGGAGCCGCGCCACGTGGTGGTGCCGCTGCGATCGCAGCTGCGGCGGACCGAGCTCGTGATCGGGCAGGTGACCGGCGCCGACCCGGCGCGACGGACGCTGGGGGTGTGCCGGCTGGACGGCGAGCGCCTCGATCTCGGCTATGACCAGCTCGTCGTCGCCCTCGGATCCGTATCTCGGACGCTGCCGATCCCCGGCCTGGCCGAGCATGCGATCGGGCTGAAGTCCCTGTCGGACGCCACCGCCCTGCGCAACCAGGTGCTGAGCTGCCTGGACATCGCCGAGTCCGTGGAGGACCCGGCGCTGCGCGCCGAGTACCTGGGGTTCGTGTTCGTGGGCGCCGGCTACGCCGGAGTGGAGGGACTGGCCGAGCTGCAGGACTTCGCCGCGCAGGCCATCGAGCTGTATCCCCGTTGCCGCGCGCAGGGGATGCGCTGGCTCCTGGCCGAGGGCAGCGCGCGGATCATGCAGGAGGTTCCCGAGAGCCTGTCCGAGTTCGCCGAACGCGAGCTGCGCGGGCGGGGGATCGAGGTGCGCACCGCCACCACGCTGCGCGAGCTCTCCGCGCGCCGAGCGATCCTCTCCGACGGCGAGACGATCGCGGCACGGACGGTCGTGTGGACGGCCGGGGTCAAGCCCAGCCCGGTCGTCGCCCGCCTCGGCCTGCCCCTCGATCGGGAGGGGCGGGTGGTGGTGGATAGGACCATGCGAGTGGCCGACCGCGCGCTGCCGACGCCGCGCTCGCAGGGCGAGGCGCATGTGTGGGCGATCGGCGACTGCGCCGCGGTCCCCGACGCTTCCAGACCTGGACAGCCGTGTCCACCCACGGCCCAGCACGCGATCCGCCAGGGACGGCTCGTCGCGCGCAACGTCGCCGCGACGCTCGCTGGCGGTCGCGCGCGGCCGTTCCGCTACCGGACCAAGGGCGTGGTGGCCGAGCTCGGGCGCAAGGAGGCCGTCGCGATCACCCTGGGCATCCGCTGGCGCGGCCTACCAGCGTGGCTCATCGCACGCACCTATCACCTGCTGCTGATGCCCGGCCTGGGACGCCGGCTGCGCCTGCTGGTGGACTGGAACGTCGCGCTCGTGTTCGGTCGCGACGTCTCCTCGCCGGGGCGCCTGGGCAGCCCGACGCCGCTCGAGCGCGATTGAGTTGCCTGCGCTATCGCCAGACCGGCGTATCCTGGTCTGTAGGTGGCGATACTCGAGCAGATCAAACTCGACCTTCAGGGGGCGATGCGTGCGGGCGAAAAGGACCGGGTCGGCGCGCTCAGGCTCGTGCTGTCCGAGCTTCAGAAGGCCGCCAAGGAGGGCGCGGACGACGAGCTGGCGGTGCTGCGCCGCGAGCGCAAGCGCCGGCTGGAGGCCGCCAGGGCCTACCGCGAGGCCGGGCGGGAGGATCTCGCCGGCGGCGAGGAGTCCGAGGCGGAGCTGATCGGCTCCTACCTGCCGGCGGAGCTGTCGGAGGAGGAGCTGGTGGGGATCGTCAAGCAGGCGGTGCGCGACAGCGGAGCCGAGTCGGCCAGGGACATGGGGATGGCCATGAAGTGGGCGATGGCGGTGGTCGACGGTCGCGCCGACGGCAAGCGCGTATCCGGGCTCGTGCGAGCGGCACTTCAAGGATGAGGACGCAGATCGAGCTCTCAAACGTTGTCGCGGCCGAGCTTGCGGGCAGCCAGGACGTGGTGCTGCGCGCGCTGGAGGCGCATCTGGACTGCAAGGTGTTCCTGCGCGGCAACCTGCTCACCTTCGACGGGGAGGAGACCGAGACGAACGTGGGCGAGCGTGTGGTGCGCGAGCTCGCGGACCTGATCGCGGGCGGCCACCAGATCGGCCCGGGGACGATCGCGGCGGTGACCGGCGCGCTGGACGCGCACGAATCGCCCGCGCGGGTGCTCGAGGACGTCGTCTGGCGCCACCGCGGGTTGCGGGTGGCGCCCAAGACGGTCAACCAGAAGCGCTACGTGGACTCGATCCGCGACAACACGATCACCTTCGCCGTGGGGCCGGCCGGCACGGGCAAGACCTTCCTGGCGGTGGCGTTGGCCGCTGCCGCGCTGTCGCGCCACGAGGTCAACCGCATCATCCTCACGCGTCCCGCGGTCGAGGCGGGTGAGCGTCTGGGCTTCCTGCCGGGCGATCTGATGGCGAAGGTCGACCCGTACCTGCGCCCGCTGTTCGACGCGCTCCACGACATGCTCGACCCCGAGAAGGTCTCCCAGCACATCGAGCGCGGCGTGATCGAGATCGCTCCGCTGGCGTTCATGCGCGGACGAACCCTGAACGACTCGTTTGTGATCCTGGACGAGGCGCAGAACACGACGCCCGAGCAGATGAAGATGTTCCTCACACGTCTGGGCTTCGGGTCCAGGATGGTGGTGACGGGCGACGTCACCCAGGTGGATCTCCCGCGCGAGCAGCAGTCGGGCCTGATCGCGGTGGGCGAGGTCCTTGACGCGGTCGAGGGGATCGCGTTCGTTCGCTTCGGAGGCGAGGACGTGGTGCGCCACAAGCTCGTGCAGCGGATAGTCGAGGCCTACGACGTGCACTCCCAGCGCGAGGTGCCCGCGCGCGCCGGGATCGGGGCGCGTCCGGCGGTCCGCAGCGCCTGATCTTCGATGATCGAGGTCGAGGTGTTCGGCGCGAGCCTTGCCCCTGAGGCGCCGCCGCCGGATGAGCTGCGGCGCCTGTGCACGCTGGCGGCCGCCCGCATGGGAATCCACGAGGCGCATGTGGCGATCGAGTTCGTCGACGTCGGGCGGATGGCGCAGCTGAACGCCGAGCACCGCAGCAGGCCGGGTCCCACCGACGTGCTGTCGTTCCCGATCGACGGCGTCGGGCCGGCGGGCGGCGCGGCGGCGCTCCCCGACCGCGGGCCGCACGACCCGTCCGCGCAGATGGTCCCGCGCGAGCTCGGAGACATCATCATCTGCCCGCAGCGCACGGCCGATCTGCGCGAGGCGATCGTCCACGGGATGCTGCACCTGCTGGGCATGGACCACGAGACCGACGACGGTGACATGCTGGCGCTCCAGCGTGAGCTGCTCGCTGGAGCGGGCGGGTGACGCGCGGCGGCTTCGTCGCACTGGCCGGAAGGCCCAACGTCGGCAAGTCGACGTTCGTCAACGCGGTGGTCGGCGAGAAGGTGGCGATCGTCTCCGACCGGCCCCAGACCACCCGGCGCGCGATCCGGGGCGTGCACCAGAGCGGGGACTGCCAGATCGTCCTGGTGGACCTGCCGGGTGTTCAGCGCCCGCTCGACGCGCTGACGGCACGCATGGCGCGACGCGTGCAGCAGGAGCTCGAGGGCTCGGACGCAACGCTGCTGATGCTCAACGCAGAGCAGGGCGTGGGGCCTGGCGACCGCTTCATCGCCAGGGTGCTCGCCAGCGCGGAGAAGCCGGTGACGATCGCCGTCAACAAGGTCGACCGGCTCTCCCGGGCTTCGCTCGTGGCGGTGCTCCAGCAGGCAGCCGAGCTGGAGCCGCGCGCCGAGGTGTTTCCGATCTCGGCGCGCAGGGGGTCGGGGGTGCGCGAGCTCGTCGAGCACCTGGCGGCGCTGATGCCCGAGGGGCCGCACATGTTCGCCCCGGACGCGAGGACCGATCAGCCGCGCGAGCTGCTGCTGGCGGAGCTGATCCGCGAGGCCGTCATCAGGCGCACGTTTCAGGAGCTGCCGCACGCGGTCGAGGTGGTGGTCGAGGAGATCGAGGCTCCCCGCGATGGACTCGCGCGCGTGAGGGCGCTGATCTGGGTGGAGAGCGACTCCCAGAAGGGAATCCTGATCGGCGCTCGCGGACGGATGATCAAGGCGATCGGCACGGCCGCGCGCCGCGAGCTGCAGCGGGTGCTTGGCTGCCATGTGCATCTCGAGCTCTCAGTGCGGGTCAGGCGCGACTGGCGCGCCGACGAGGCGCTGCTCGACCGCCTCGGCATTACCTAGATCATTCCGATAGCCGCAAGCGGTCCACTCCCGGGGAATTCCAGCCCATCTGATTCATCTCACCTTTGGTATGCGTGCCGCCGCCTTTTGGGATACCTTCTGCGCTCTGAGTTGGTTCGCGAGGAAAGGTCTAGATTGTCGGCGAAGTACGCGGTATTGGGCCTCGTGATCGAGCGCCCCGGCTACGGATACCAGCTGGCACAGCGCCTGGAGGAACGCTTCGGCGCATCCGGCTTCGCGCCGTCCGGTGTCTACTCGGCCCTCGATCAACTCAGCCGCGACGAGTTCGTGCGGGCCGCCCGCGAGATGGGGCCCGGCCCCGCCAGGCGGGCCGCGCCGCGAATGATCTACGAGGCGACCGACGAGGGCATCGAGCACTTCGAATCCTGGATGCTGGGCTCCTCTCCCGCGCCGCCGCTGCGCGACGAGCTGCACATGAAGATCGCCCTGTGCCGCCCTCGCAACCTGCCACGGCTGATCGACATGGTCTACGGTCAGGAACTGGCGTGCATGGGCCGTCTGCGCGATCTCAAACAGCTCTCCGATGGGGAAGCCGCGGGCGATCGGCCGGAGTGGTCGAGGCTGATGCGGGTGCTCTCCAGAGACGCCGAGATCGCTTCGTGGAAGGCGCGGGTCGAGTGGCTTCAGAGTGCCCGGGAGCTGCTCGAGCGGCTGCTCGAGGAGTCCGAGCGATCGCCCGCCGAACGCGCCGGCGTCGCGACGGATCGGAGATCGCGCGATCAGAGATCGACCGATCGAAGATCGGCCAGCGGGCGGTTGGGTCGGCTGCGGGCACTGTGATGGCGGGCGCGCTGCTCACGCTGGAGGCGGTGAGCAAGAGCTACTGGCGCGGCCCCCACGAGCTGAGGGTGCTGACGGGCCTCTCGCTGGAAGTTCATCCCGGCGAGTTCGTGGTCGTGTGGGGCAAGCGCGGCGCGGGCAAGACGACCCTGTTGAAGATCGCAGCCGGTCTGGAGTCCTCAGATCGCGGCAGTGTGCGTTTCGAAGATGGGGATCTGGCGTGCATGTCGGAGACACAGCACGCGAAGTTGATGCGCGAGCGGATCGGGTGGGTTCGGCGGACCGGACCGCGCAGCGACCTGCGGATGCTCGACTACGTTGCGCTGCCGCTGCTCCCCTCGCACGGGCACCGTGGCGCGTACTCGCGGGCTCGGGAGGCTCTCGTCCATGTGGGGGTCGCCGAGTGTGCCGCGCAGGCTTGGGAGAGCCTGTCCGACGGCGAGCGCGCTTTGGTCGGGATCGCCCGCGGGCTCGCGCGGGCGCCGAGTCTGCTGCTCGTGGACGACCCCACGGCGAACCTCGGCGTGCGCGAGCGGGAGGAGCTGCATCGGGTTGCTGCGCCGCCTGGCCGACGAGGGGGGCATCGGCGTGCTGACGGCCGTGCCTGACATCCCCGAGATGATGGGCGCGCATCAGATACTTGCGCTCAGCGCGGGCCGGATCCTTGCGCCGCCGGATCCACCCGAGCGCTCCGGCAACGTGATCGACTTTCCGGGCACGGAGCGCACTGGCACGGAGCGCTCTGCATAGGTGCTGGAGCTGCGAGATGTCGTTAAGCACTATCCGGTCGGCGACCGAGAGTCCGTGCGCGCGGTCGACGGCGTCTCGCTGGCGGTCGGCCCGGGCGAGCTCGTGGCGCTGTACGGGCCGAGCGGCTCGGGCAAGACGACGCTGCTGATGATGATCGCAGCGTTGCTGCGCCCCGACAGCGGCGCCGTGATCCTGGACGGGCGAGACGTGTCCCTGCTCTCCGAGCGCCAGGCCGCACGCTTCAGGCTGTCGGAGCTCGGCTTCGTGCGTCAGTCCCTGCACCTGCTGCAGAGCGCGAGCACGCTCGACAACGCCGCGCTGAAGCTGATGGGAACCGGTCTCGGCGTCGGCGCGGCGCACCGCCGGGTGGCGCCGTTGCTCGAGCGCCTGGGTCTGTGCGAGCGACTCGAGCATCGCGCCGAGCAGCTGTCGATGGGCGAGCGCCAGCGGGTGATGATCGCGCGCGCTCTCTCGACCGATCCCAAGCTCGTGCTCGCGGACGAGCCCACGAGCAATCTGGACAGCTCCCGCGGCCAGGAAGTGCTCGGCCTGCTCACCGACATCTGCCGCGAGCGCCGGACGGCTGTGCTGCTGGTGACGCACGACCCGAGGGCCGCCGCGCACGCCGACCGCGTGCACGCGCTGCGGGACGGCAGGCTCGTCGAGTACGACCCGGACCGGCTGGCCGTCTCCATCGCCACCGAGTAGGCGGAGCCCGGCGATGAGGCTGTCGAACATCGTTCGGCTCTACCGTGTGCGGCTGCGCAGCCGACTGGTCCAGGAGGCGTTCGCCCTGTCGGGAATCGCGGTCGGGGTCGCGCTGCTGTTCGCCTCTCAGGTGGCCAGCACGAGCCTCAACGGCTCGGTCAGGCAGATCACCGACGGGATCGTCGGGCAGATGCGCTTCCAGCTCGCCGCGCGCGCTCCCCAGGGGTTCGACCAGGGGCTGCTCGTACAGGTTCAGCGTCTGCCCGGCGTGAGCGCCGCGATGCCGGTGCTGGAGGACCGGGTGAACATGGTCGGCCCAGGCGGAGCGCGGACGGTGGACCTGCTCGGCGCCGACCCGCGCCTCGCCTACCTGGCCGGTCCGCTGGTGCGCCGCTTCAGCTATGCGCGCCTGGTCGGCCTGCAGGCCCTCGCGGTGCCCGTGCCGATCGCCCGGGCCGTCGGCGTGGCCTCGCTGCGGCCGGTCAAGCTGCAGATCGGGAGCAGGGCGCCGAGGGCTTTCGTGGGCACCACGTTGACCGCGCAGGACATCGGCCCGCTTGTGGACAGCCCGATCGCGCTCGGCCCGCTGCGCTACGTACAGCGACTGACCGGCATGATCGGGCGCGTGACGAGCATCTTCGTCCGCTCGAGGCCGGGCGATGATCGCGAGGTGAGGGCGGGTCTCGCCCGTCTGGCCGCGGCGGGCGGGCTGAACCTCCGCCCGGCCGACTTCGAGGCGACGCTGTTCAGCCAGGCCGCCGGTCCGACCAACCAGTCGACGCTGCTGTTCTCGGCGATCAGCGCGCTGGTCGGCTTCCTGTTCGCCTTCAACGCGATGCTGCTCACCGTTCCACAGCGACGCAATCTCGTCGAGGACCTTCGGCTCGACGGGTACACCGGCGCGATGATCGTCAGGGTCCTGCTGTTCGACGCGCTCGTGCTTGGCCTCCTGGGCTCGCTCGCCGGGCTGGCGCTCGGGGAGCTGCTGTCCGTGGAGCTGTTCAGCGCCAATCCCGGCTACCTGTCGCTGGGCTTTCCCGTCGGCTCCCAGCGGATAGTTACCGGGCAGAGCGTCGCGGCCGCGCTCGCCGGCGGCATGGCGGCCGCCGTGGTGGGAGTGCTCGCGCCGCTGCGACGGGAGATCTTCTCGCCCCTGTCGAGCGCCTTCTGCGCGCCCGCGGCGCTCGGCGGGGAGCGCCGCCGGGGCGCTCGTGGCCGGCCTGGCCTGCCTGGCGGCGACGACGGCGATCCTGCTCGCGGCTCCGCAGGCCGCGATCGTGGGCATCGTCGAGCTTGATCGCCGCGCTGCTGCTGCTCATGCCGGTGGCGCTCACGGGCGTCGTGGCGGGTCTCGCCGGGCTGCGGCGGTTCTTCTCCGGCGTCTCCCCCTACCTCGCGGTCATCGAGCTGCAGTCCCGCGCCAACCGCGCTCGCGCGCTTGCGATCGGCGCCACCGGGGCGATTGCGGTGTTCGGCAGCGTGGCCATCCAGGGAGCCCACGGCAATCTCCAACAGGGACTCGATCGGCTGGTTCACCAGCTGAACACCAACTCCCAGCTGTGGGTGATCCCGCCAGGGGAAGAGAACCTGCTCGCGACCACTCCGTTTCCCGGCATCGACACCGCCGCGCTGAGCCGCCTGCCAGGCGTGAGCGCGGTCGAACCGGTGCCCGGTGGCATGCTGGACTACGAAGACCGGCGGGTGTGGGTGCTCGGCGCTCCGCCCGGCGCCGCCGAGCCGATTCCCCCGGGCCAGCTCCTCAGCGGCGATCTCGCGACGGCGGCGACGCTGGTCCGGGCGGGCGGATGGGCCGTCGTGTCCCAGGCTCTGGCCGACGAACACCATCTCCACATCGGGGGGCGGTTCGTGCTTCCCTCGCCCCACCCGGCGGCGTTTCGTGTGGCCGCTCTGATCACCAACCTTGGCTGGCCGCCGGGCGCGGTCATCCTGAGCGCGGCCGATTACGCTCGCGCGTGGGGCAGCGCCGATCCGAGCGCCTATTACGTCAAGCTGGCTCCCGGGGTCGGGGTGCAGCGTGCGCGCGCGGAGCTCGTGCGGGCGCTTGGGCGTAGGTCGGGCCTGGGGGTGGAAACGTCCCGCCAGCGCGAGCTTCGCCAGCGCTCGGCCAGCCGGCAGGGCCTGGCGCGGCTGACCCAGATCTCGTGGCTGGTGCTGATCGCCGCCGTCCTGGCGATGGGCGCCGCGATGGGCTCGATGATCTGGCAGCGGCGCAGGCAGCTCGCGGACCTGAAGGTCGACGGCTTCGGGCGAGGCGAACTGTGGCGCTCGCTGCTGCTCGAGAGCGCCTTGCTGCTGGGGACGGGCTGCTCCCTCGGCGCGGTGTGCGGGATCTACGGCCAGATCCTACTGAGCCACGCGCTCGCCACGGTCACCGGTTTCCCCGTGGTCTTCTCGGCCGATGTGTCGACCGCGCTGTGGAGCCTTCTCATCGTCACCGCGGTGGCGGTGGCCATCGTCGCCGTACCGGGTCATTTGGCGGCTCGCGCGCGGCCGGCGATCAGTCTCCAGGAGTGAATCGGCGGGCGCCGGAGAGCGTCCAAAGGCGTCCAGGGTATGGCGTCGCAACTGACTACTCTGTGGACAAGTCCCGATCCTTGGGTCAATGTCCGACCCCCTTCCGCTGTCCCGCGGGCAGCTTCGGGCGCTGATGGCTGCCACGATGCGCGAGCTGAGCTGGGGCTTGAGGGCGGCATCGCGCGAGATGCGCGGCTGGCGCAGGCGCGCGCACATGATCCCCGACGGCCCCATTCGCGAGGATGCGCTGGAGACGCTCGAGCGCAAGCGCACCCACATCGTCGGCGCCGGGCTGTTCTCGATCCTGCCCGGACGCCGCGACCCTCGCCTGCTGCGCGTGCTCGTGGCCTACGAGATCATCCTCGAGTTCCTCGACAACGCGCACGAGCGCGCCGCCGAGCAGGTGAACGGTCATCAGCTTCACCGCGCGCTCGTCGAGGCGCTGGACCCGTCGACGCCCATCTCCGACTACTACCTGCATCACCCGTGGAAGGACGACGGCGGCTACCTGCGCGCGCTCGTGGAAGCCTGCCGCGAGGGCTGTGTCTCGCTGCCCTTCTACGCGGACGTGCGCCGGCTGCTGCTGCAGGGGGCCAGCAGGTGCGGCGGCGTGCAGAGCCTCAACCACGAGACCGACTCGGGCCGGCGTGGCGCCGTGCTGCGCAAGTTCTCCGAGAGGGAGTTCCCCGGCGAGCTTGAGGCGAGCTGGTGGGAGCTGACGGCCGCGGCAAGCAGCTCGCTGGGAGTCCACGCGCTGCTCGCGGTCGCAGCTTCCCATCGTCACGACTGGGCGAGGGTGAACGCGGCCTACGTTCCCTGGATCTGCGCGGTGAGCACGATGCTCGACAGCTATGTCGACGAGGTGAGGGACATGGCCGGCAGCGAGCACAGCTACATCGCCTACTACCCCAGCCCTGAGATCGCCGTCCGGCGCCTGTCAGAGCTGATCCGCCGCGCCGCGCACGAGGCACGCAGCCTGCCCGGTGGCCACCGGCATGCGGTGATCGCTGCGTGCATGGTCGCGATGTACCTTTCCAACGACCGTGTGCGCGAGCCGTCGATGCCCGCGAGCACGGATCGCCTGGCCGAGGCGGGTGGCTCGCTCACCAGGCTGCTGCTGCCGATCCTGCGGCTATGGCGCGCCGCGTACGCTCGGCGCTACACGTAGTCAGAACTGAATATTCAGCGCCGCCTTTGCGAGCGTCGAGGACGACGGCATGATTGCGTGCACGCGATGACGGATAAGAACACGACTGGAGTCCTGCCCGCTGCAAGAGACAACGGGCGTCGTCCTCGGCGCGCGAAAACGGGCGGTTCCAGTTCATCCAAAGCCGCGTCGTCTCGCCAGTGGCAGCGGGCCGGACGCCCTCGGCGGCGTTCGGCCCGTTCGAATGCGCCGGTCGGTCTCGAGACGGTCAACATCGAGCTCTCCAAGGCTCAGGTCGATCAGGTCATCCGCGCCGCCGGCCAGGGGGGCACGATGTCCGTCCTGCTCTCCGCGCTGAAAGACCCGAGCTGGACGCTGGCCCTCGACTCGGACGAGTGGGCATTCCCCGCGCAGATGGAGGACAGGCGCCTGTCGCGCTCGCTGCTGTCAGGGCTGCTGGTGCTGTCCTGCTTTCCTGCCGACGGGGGCTATCTGGGAATCGCAGAGCTGGCGCGCATGCTGGACATGAACACGAGCACCACGCACCGCTACGTGACCACGCTGCTGGCTGTCGGCCTGCTCGAGCGCGACTCCGCCACGCGCAGGTACCGGCTCGCCGCGCCCTGACCGGCCGCCGGTCTCACAGCTTGCGCTCGAGCCGCTTGGCGATGCCCCTCACCGCTGCCAGGTCCAGCTGGCCCCCCCACACGAACGGGACGCCCACCACATCGAAGCTGCTGCGACGCAGACGCGCGAGCTGGTTGTGCTGGAAGCGCGCCCGGTCGTGAACGGCCCGGGCTGCCCGCACGGCCGAGTCGGTCACGGCCTGCTGCGCCGTCTGAGCCGCTCCCATCTCCCCGATGCTGCGGCGATCGTCGCCGCTGCGCGCCGCGTCCTCGCTCAGCGACACGATGCGGCGAAGCTCGGCGGCTGTGAAGCGTCGCGGCAGCAGCGCGTTGACGATGACCGCTGCGAGGCTGCGGCGGAGCTGCCGGCGCAGGCCGTCCTGGAAGCTCGAGCGCCTCGGTGACCGCCATCTCCGTCCCCAGCGCCACCGCCAGGTAGGCGGTGTGCGAGGGGTTCTCCAGCAGCTCCTGCACCTGCCGCGTCTGTCCCGCGATGGGACCGACGCGGGCGATCGCGCCGAAGGTCTGGGGTGAGCCCAGCATGCCAAGCGCGTGGCCGGTCGCCGGCGCGTCGAGCACGACCAGGTCATAACCGCCCGAGCCGGTTCGGCGGCCCCCGTCCCGGGTCAGCTGCCAGACCTTCATCATGGCGACGAGCTCCTTTGCTCCGGGCGCGGCGGCGGCGAAGTACTGGAAGGTCCCGCTGGAGGCGAGCACGCGGCCCGAGACGCGGCCGCCGAGCGCCTGCAGCCACTCCAGCAGTGCACGGTCGGGGTCGATCGAGATGCTCGACAGGCGCTTCTCGAGCCTCCTCTCGACACCCGGCCGTGGCGCCGCCATCCCGAACAGGCCCGGCAGCCGGCTCTCCTCTCCCACCTCGACCACGATCGCGCGCCGCCCGCTGCGCACCGCCAGCAGGCCGATGGCCGTGGCGATGGTCGTCTTGCCCACGCCACCCTTGCCGGTGATCACGAGCAGCTTGCGGTCGAGCACCGATTGCATCGCCTGGGAGTGTGTCTCAAACCGGAGGCCGGGCGGCGGGACCTACAATCGTGCGGATGATGACATCCGATGCCCGCCCCATCGACGAGCAGCTCGAGTATGACCGGGATGGCCTGGTGCCGTGCGTCGTGCAGGACTGGCGCACCGGCGAGGTGCTCACGCTCGCGTACATGAACGAGCAGGCGCTGGCGCGCACGCGCGACACGGGCGAGCTGCACCTGTGGAGCCGCTCACGCGGCGAGCAGTGGCACAAGGGCGCCACCAGCGGCAACGTGCAGAGCGTGCGCGCGCTGCGAGTGGACTGCGACGGCGACGCGCTGCTCGCGCTCGTGGAGCCGGCGGGCCCTGCCTGCCACACCGGCGAGCGGACGTGCTTTCACCGCGGCCAGCTCGACCCGGGGGCGCCGTACGAGACGCTGCCGACGCTCGAGCGCACGGTCGACGAGCGTGCCCGGGAGCGCCCGCAGGGCTCCTACACGGTCGAGCTGCTGAACGATCCCGGACGGATCGGCGAGAAGGTGATGGAGGAGGCCGAGGAGGTGGCGCGCGCCGCCCGCGAGGAGTCCGATGAGCGCGTGGACGAAGAGGCGGCTGACGTCCTTTACCACCTGCTCGTGCTCGTGCGCAGCCGGGGACGCTCGCTCGCGGACGCTGCGCGGGTGCTCGATGGCCGTCGCTCCTAGCGCCCCCGGGGCGACCGCGCTGCGCCTCGCGCCGAGCCTCGAGCAGGCGCGCGCGCTCGCGCGCAGCCACGACCTGATACCGCTCAGGTACAGCTTCATCGAGGACTGCGAGACGCCCGTGTCGGCGTTCCTGAAGCTGCGCGCGCTGGCGCCGGGAGAGCCGGCATTCCTGCTGGAGTCCGCCGATCAGGGACAGCGGGTCGGACGCTGGTCGTTCATCGGCTTCCGTCCGCGCTCGGTGCTGCGCTGGTCGCTGTCAGACGGGGGCGACCCGTACGCGCTGGCGGCCGAGCGCGTCGCCCGTTTCGAGCAGGCGCCGATGGACGACACCGGGGCGGATGCGCCTCCGTTCATCGGCGGCGCGGTCGGCTTCTTCGGCTATGACCTCGTGCGGACGGTCGAGCCGCTCGGCGATCCGTTGGGCGGGCGGGCTCCGGATCTTCCGGGCGCGGATCCCCTGGGGCTGCCGGACATGGCGTTGATGCTCTCCGACGCGCTGGTCGTCTTCGACCATCTCAAGCACACCGTCACGATCATCGCGAACGCCGACCTCCAGGCCGAGCCCGACATCGAGCGAGCATACGAGCAGGCCGCGCGCACGATCGGCGAGGTGCGCTGCGTGCTCGCGGGTCCGGTCCCGCGCGGTGAGCCCGCGACCGGGCCCCACCCACCCACACGCCAGATGCCCGCCTTCGAGTCGAACATGCCGCGCGAGCGCTTCGAAGCGATGGTGGCGCGCATCGTCGAGTACATCTACGCGGGCGACGCCTTCCAGGTGGTGCCCTCGCAGCGCTGGTCGGCGCCGGTGCCGGTCGAGGCGTTCTCGATCTACCGCGGCCTGCGGGCGGTCAACCCGAGCCCGTACATGTACTTCCTGGACTTCGGCGACTTCCAGGTGGCCGGCGCCAGCCCCGAGCCGCTGCTGACCGTGAGCGGCCGCCACGTGAGCACCAAGCCGATTGCCGGCACCCGCCCACGGGGAGCCACCCCGGAGGAGGACCGCCGGATCGCGCATGAGCTGCTGGCCGACGAGAAGGAGCGCGCCGAGCACGTGATGCTCGTCGATCTCGGGCGCAACGACCTCGGCCGGGTGTGCGAGTACGGGAGCGTCCAGGTGGACGAGCTGATGGAGATCGAGTTCTACAGCCACGTCATGCACATCGTCTCCTCGGTGTCGGGAACGCTGCGCGCGGACGTGGGGGCGATGGATGCGCTGCGCTCGGTGCTGCCCGCCGGGACCCTCTCGGGTGCGCCGAAGGTGAGAGCGATGCAGATCATCGACGAGCTGGAGCCGGTCAAGCGCGGCGGCTACGGCGGCGCGATCGGCTATCTGAGCTACGCGGGCGATCTCGACACCGCGATCCACATCCGCACGGTCGTCGTCAAGGACGGTGTCGCCCACGTGCAGGCGGGCGGCGGCACGGTGGCCGATGCCAAGCCGGAGTTCGAGTACGAGGAGTCGGTGGCGAAGACGCGAGCGGTGATGCGCGCCGTCGAGCTCGCCTGCGAACAGCCCGACTGGTCATGAGGCCATGAGCGCGTATGGCTACGCTGGATCTGCGTCCTTGCCCCGTTCGGGGCACTTCGCGGTCGCTCGCGTGACCCAGCCCTCCGGGCTGTGTGCCCCCGATCGGCGATCTCGTCGATCGACGATCGGTACGCCACGCGTGGGGGGGTGGGTTTCAATTCCTTGCCCAGCTTGCCCTACGCACTCATGGAGGGCTGCTTTCCGATGAAAGTCCTGGTCGTCGACAACTACGACTCGTTCACCTACAACCTCGTCCAGTACCTGGGCGAGCTGGGGGCCGAGGTGCATGTCGTGCGCAACGACCGCGCCACCGTGGATGAGTTGCTCGGCGGCTGCTACGAGCGCTGCGTGGTCTCGCCGGGACCGTGCACGCCCGAGCAGGCCGGCATTTCGCTCGAGGTCGTCCGGCGGATGCCCGAGGCGGGCATTCCCACGCTCGGAGTGTGCTTGGGTCATCAGGCGCTCGCGCAGGCATTCGGAGGGCGTTGGAAGCTGCACTCGCCCGTGCACGGCAAGGCGACGGAGATCGAGCACGACGGGCGCACGATCTTCCGTGGCCTCTCGTCGCCGCTGACGGTCGGGCGCTACCACTCGCTCGTGGTCGACCCCGATCTGCCGGATTGCCTGGAGGAGTCCGCGCGCGGCGGAGGTGTGCTGATGGCGCTGCGCCACCGTGAGCTGCCCGCCGAGGGCGTCCAGTTCCACCCCGAGTCCGTGCTCACCGAGCAGGGCCTGGAGCTGCTGCGCAACTTCCTGGAGTCGAGCGAATGCCCAACCCGATCCTGACCCGCGCGATCGACGCGCTCGCCTCCAGGCGGGACCTCAGCGCGGATGAGACCGCCGAGGTGCTCGCGGAGATCATGCACGGCGAGGTCTCCGAGACGCAGATAGCGGGCTTCCTGATCGCCCTGCGGACCAAGGGGGAGACGGTGCAGGAGCTGGCAGGGCTGGCGCGCACGATGCGCGCGCTTGCCGCGCACGTCGCCAGTGATCGCGAGAACCTGCTGGACACCGCGGGCACGGGCGGCGGCAGGAGCACGTTCAACGTCTCCACCACGGCCGCCCTGATCGCCGCCGGCGCCGGCTGCGCGGTGGCCAAGCACGGCAACCGCTCGGCCACCAGCAGGTCGGGGTCGGCCGATCTGCTCGAGGCCCTGGGCGCCAGGATCGACCTCGGCCCGGAGGCGGTGGCGGGCTGCATCGACGAGGCCGGCTTCGGCTTCATGTTCGCGCCCGCGCACCACCAGGCCACCCGCTTCGTCGTGCCCGTGCGGCGCGAGCTGGCGGTGCGGACGATCTTCAACCTGCTCGGGCCGCTGACGAACCCGGCCGGGGCCCGCCGCCAGCTGATCGGCGTCTCGGACGCGGCGTTCCTGGAGACGATGGCGGGAGCGCTGGCGAAGCTGGGCGTCGATCGCGCGCTGGTGGTGGCCAGCGAGGACGGGCTGGACGAGATCTCGGCGAGCGCGGCCACGAAAGTGGTCGAGGTCAACGGCGAGGAGATCAGGCGCTATGTGCTCGTCCCGCGCGAGGTCGGCATCGAGGCTGCCTCCGGCTCGGAATCCGCCCAGGGCCCGGGCGGGGGAACGCCCGACGAGAACGCAGCGGTCACGCGGGCGATCCTGCAGCGCGAGCGCGCGGGCGCTCCCGCGGGCGAGGGGCTGGCGCTGATCAACGCCGGCGCCGCGATCTACGCGGCCGGCGGGGCGGACTCGATCGCCGAGGGCGTGGAGGCCGCCCGTGCGGCGCTCGCCGAGGGACGCGCGGCGAGCGCGCTCGAGCGCTACGTGGAGGCGAGCCACAGGCACGCGCCCAGCGAGGCGGCCACATGAGCTCGCGCGCCACCAACGTGCTCGAGCGCATCCTGGCCGAAACGCGCGCTGAGGTCGCGCGTCGCAAGCGCGAGCTGCCGTTGCGCCCGGCGCCGCCCGGGGACGGGCGGCGGACGGCGGGCGAGCGCCGCTTTCGCGATGCGCTGAGCGGCGAGGATGTCGGCATCATCGCCGAGTTCAAGCGCCGCTCGCCCTCGGCCGGCGCGTTGCGCGAGAAGCCGGACCTGGCTGAGATCGTGGGCGCCTATGAGCGCGGCGGGGCCGTTGCCGTGTCGATTCTCACCGAGGGCCCCAACTTCGAAGGCGCGCTTGAGGACCTGCGCGCCGCGCGCGCCGTCTGCGAGCTGCCGCTGCTGCGCAAGGACTTCATCGTCGACCCCTACCAGCTGCATGAGGCGATCGCGGCGGGCGCCGACGCGGTGCTCCTGATCGTTGCGGCGCTGGCGCCGGGGGAGCTGGCGTCACTCCACGACTCGGCGCGGGCGCTCGCGCTGGACGTGCTGGTCGAGGTCCACGACCGCGGGGAGCTGCACAGCGCGCTGGAGCTGGGGCCGACATCGTGGGGATCAACAACCGCGACCTGAGGGACTTCAGCGTGGACCTCGAGCGCACGGAACGGTTGATGGACGACGTCCCGCCCGGGGTGAGCGTGGTCTCCGAGTCGGGGATCGCGGGCGCCGAGCAGCTGCGGCGGATGCGCAAGTGCGGCGTGCAGGCGGTGCTGGTTGGGGAGTGGCTGATGCGATCGGCCGATCCCGCGGCGGCCTTGAGAGCGCTGACGTCAGAGCGGTCCTGCCAACATTTAGACACGCTGGCGCACAGCTTTAGATGGCGTTGATGGCCGCCGATCATCCTTTTCTGCAATGAGACGTACGCTTCCTCATCCCGTTCGTCTCCGCCCTGGTGGGCGGCGGCGTGGTCGTCGCGGTGATCGCTGCGGCCGGGGGGCTGGGCGAAAGCACCAAGACGATCGTGACCACCGTCCAGGCTCAGGCCCTTCCCGCGACCCCGTCCAACGCCTCGCAGCGGAGCGCCGGCGGGCTGACGCCGCACGAAGCCTATGTCCGGGACGCCCCAGGAGTGGCGTTCGTGACCTCGACGGTTGTGGAGAAAACCGAATCGCCGTTCCTCTTCGGACAGGAAAGCCAAGGCCAGGATGAGGACACCGGCTCGGGCATCGTGGTCAACGGCGACGGCACGATCCTGACCAACTATCACGTCGTGGAGAACGCCATCAAGGTCACGGTGAGCTTCGAAAAAGGCAAGTCGGTCGAAGCCAAAGTGGTCGGCACGGACCCCTCCGACGACCTCGCCGTGCTGCGCATCTCGACCGATGGTCTGACGCTGCACCCGCTCACGCTCGGCGACTCCAGCACCGTGCAGGTCGGCGATCCCGTGTATGCGATCGGTAACCCGTTCGATCTCGAACGCACGCTGACGACCGGCGTGATCTCGGCGCTGCAGCGAGAGATCACGGCGCCCAACGGCTTCACGATCGACAACGTGCTGCAGACGGACGCGCCGATCAATCCCGGCAACTCCGGCGGCCCGCTGCTCAACACGGCCGGAGAAGTGATCGGCATCAACTCGCAGATCGAGACCGGCGGCAGCGGCGACGGCAGCGTCGGCATCGGCTTCGCCGTCCCGATCAACACGGCCAAGTCCGAGCTCCCCGAGCTGGAGAAGGGCGGGACGGTGCGCGGCGCCTACCTCGGCCTGACCTCGCTCACGATCGACGGATCGCTGTCGGCGCTCAACCTGCCTGTGAAGAGTGGAGCGCTCGTCGAGAGCGTCGAGCCGCGCACGGCCGCCGCCAAGGCGGGCATCCGCGGTGGATCGGTCAGCACGAACACCGAAAGCGGCCAGGTCGAGGTGGGCGGTGACATCATCGTCAAGATCGACGGCAAAGAAGTGGCCAGCTCTGAAGATCTCGCCAACGACATCGAGGAAAAGAAGCCGGGCGACAAGGTGACCATCGAACTGGAACGCGCGACAGGCACCGGGAAATACGAACGCAAGACCGTGACCGCCACCCTCGGCGAACGGCCGAACTCGGTGCCCAACCCCAGCACGCCCGAAGGCTGAGGACCGATCCCGCCAGGCCCGCACGTCTGGATGTGGCCGATGGACGAGGTCCCGCTACCGTTGGGGCATGTCAGCGATTCCCGATCGGGCCGAGAAGATCCCCGACCCCGTCGGCGGGTTCGAGCGCTCCACGGGTGAGTCGGCGCCCCCGCGGGTGAAGATCTGCGGCATCACCAGCCTCGCGGACGCCGAGCTGGCGGTGGGCCTGGGGGCGTGGGCGCTCGGGATGATCTTCTACGAGGGCTCTCCCCGCCGCTGCTCGCTCGCCGAAGCACAGGTGATCGCCGCGACGCTGCGCCGCCGCGTGGAGCTGTGCGGGGTGTTCGTAAACGCACCGCTGGAGGGGATCGTCCGCGACAGCGAGCAGCTCGGTTTGAGCATGATCCAACTCCACGGGGACGAGGGCCCGGCCTTCTGCGCCGAGGTGCGCCGCAGGACGGGCGCGCGCGTGATCAAGGCGGCTCAGGTGTCGGGCTCCGGCGACGTGAGGGATCTCGAGCGCTTCCACGTCGACTTCCATCTGCTCGACGCTCGCTCCAGGGCCGTGGCCCGGCAGGGCATGCGCGGGGGGACGGGGGAGACATTCGACTGGGGGCTCGTGCGGGCGCGGCGATCGAAGGTCCCCCTGATCCTCAGCGGCGGGCTGAGCGCCGAGAACGTCGCCGAGGCGATGACCATGGCGCGGCCGTATGCGGTGGACAGCGCCAGCGGCACGGAGGCCGCCCCGGGGCACAAGGACCCGGAGAGGCTGCGGGCGTTCTTCCAGGCCGTCGGACAGGCGCGGCGCGAGCGCGCGGCGATCGGGGGCACCGCCGCCAACGGCGGCGGTCCGGCGTGAGCGCGACTACGGACGGGCGGCCGGTCGAGCATCGCTTCGGGCCCTACGGCGGGCAGTTCGTGCCCGAGACGCTCATGCCGGCCCTGGCGGAGCTGGAGCACGCATGGAAGGCGGCGCGCGAGGACCCTGAGTACGGGGCGGAGCTGAACGGGCTGCTGCGCGACTTCGGCGGTCGCCCGACGCCGCTGTACCGCGCGCGCAGGCTCTCCGAGCGGGTGGGGCGGACGGTGTACCTCAAGCGCGAGGATCTCAACCACACCGGCTCGCACAAGCTCAACAACGCGCTCGGCCAGGTGCTGCTGGCCAGGCGGATGGGCAAGCGGCGGATCATCGCCGAGACCGGCGCCGGCCAGCACGGCGTGGCGACGGCCACCGTGTGCGCGCTGTTGGGGATGGAGTGCGTCGTGTACATGGGCGTGGAGGACATGCGCAGGCAGCGACCGAACGTGCAGCGGATGGAGCTGCTCGGGGCGAGCGTGCAGCCGGTGGACGCGGGGGCGCGGACGCTGAAGGAGGCCACCTCGGCGGCGATCCGCGACTGGGTGACCAACGTGCAGAGCACCCACTACGTGATCGGCTCGGTCGTCGGCCCGGCGCCCTATCCGGCGCTGGTGCGCGACCTGCAGCGGGTGATCGGCGACGAGGCGCGCGCGCAGATGCTCGAGCGCGAGGGCAGGCTGCCGGCGCGCGTGGTCGCGTGCGTGGGAGGCGGCTCCAACGCGATGGGCATCTTCGCGGCGTTCATTCCCGACGAGCAGGTCGAGCTGGTGGGCGTGGAGGCGGGCGGCGAGGGCATCGACACAAGCCGGCACGGGGCGCCGCTGACCGTCGGCGGGCGCCCCGGGATCCTGCACGGCTCGCGCTCGGCGGTGATGCAGGACGAGGAGGGGCAGATCGTGCAGGCGCACTCGGTCTCGGCCGGCCTGGACTACCCGGGGGCCGGGCCCCAGCACGCCCACCTCGGGACAGCGGGCGCGCGCGCTACGTGGCGGTGACCGACCGCGAGGCGCTCGCTGCGTTCCGCGAGCTGGCCCGCCTGGAGGGGATCATCCCGGCGCTCGAGACCGCGCACGCGCTCGCGTGGATGCTCGCGGAGCCCGACGGCGAGCTGGATCTCGTGTGCCTGTCCGGTCGCGGGGACAAGGACCTGGCCGAGGTGTTGAGGCCGCCGCCGAGGCGTGAGCGCCGTCGAGACGACTGGGATCGAGCGCATCGCCGAGGCGTTCGCGCGCAGCGACCAAGCGCGCGGCGCTGATGCCCTACGTGATGGGCGGGCTTCCCGACGCTCGAGCAGTCGCTGCGGATCGGCGCAGGCGTGCGTGCAGGCGGGCGCGGACGTGATCGAGCTCGGGCTGCCCTACTCGGACCCGCTGGCGGACGGCCCGGTGATCCACGCGGCCGGCACGCGGGCGCTGGCCGCCGGCGCGAACGTGGCGGGCGTGCTGGAGGTGGCGCGCGCGCTTGCGGCGAGCGTTCCGGTGGTGCTGATGTGCTACGCGAACATGGTGTTCGCCCCCGGCGTGGACGCGTTCGTGGAGCGCCTGGCGCGGACCGGCGCGTGCGGGCTGATCGTGCCCGACCTGCCCCACGGCGAGGCCCCGGAGGTGCTGGAGGCGTGCGACGCGCGTGGCCTCGCGCTGGTCCCGCTGGTCGCGCCCACCACCACGCCCGAGCGTCTGGCCGCGATCGGCGCGACGCGCGCGGGGCTTCCTGTACACCGTCTCGGTCGTGGGCACCACCGGCGAGCGGCGCGCGCTCGGCGAGGGGCTCAGCGCGACGATCTCGCGCGCGCGAAGGCGAGCACGCAGGTGCCGGTGGCGATCGGCTTCGGCATCGGCACGCCCGAGCAGGCTCGCCAGGCGGCCGAGGCGGGCGCCGACGGCGTGATCGTCGGCACGCGCCTGGTGCGCGCGGCGGGCGAGGCGGAGGACCCGGCCAGGCGCCGTGGGCGCGGTGGTGGGCGAACTGGCGGCGGGTCTGGCTCCGACCGATCGCGATCGGCCAGCTAGGATTCCGCCGCATGGGATTCGTCCTCACCGTCACCGCCGGCCTGGTCGTCTGGATCGTGCTGTGGGCGCTCGGCGCCAAGGGCATCGACGCGTTCCTGCTGGCCGCAGCGATCATCCTCGTGGGAGCACGCTGAAGATCCTCTCCGGCTACCTGCCCGGCCGTCGCAGCTAGCGCCCGGTGCTCGCGCGCTGGCTGGGCCTGCTCGCTCTTGCCGCCAGTGCTTGCTGGGAGTGGTGGGCTGCGGCGGCGTCGGCGGTCTCCGACGTGGCCGAAGCGACCGGCGGCCAGCTGACGATCTACTCGAGCGAGCCGCTGCAGGGGCCCTCGGCGACGATCTCCGAGCAGATCGTCGACGGCGAGAAGCTCGCGCTGTCGGACGCCGGAGGACGCGCGGGGCCGTTCAAGATCGGCTACGTGTCGCTCGACGACGCGAGCCCGACGAGCGGCGAATGGAACCCCGGCGTCACCGCCACCAACGCCAAGACGGCCGCCGCAGGACACCAGCACGATCGCCTACCTCGGCGACTACGACTCGGCCGCCACCGCGATCTCGCTGCCGCTGATCAACGCCGCCGGCATCCTGCAGGTCAGCCCGGCCAGCCCCTACGTGGGGCTCACCTCCTCGTTCGACGCCGGGCAGGACGAGCCCGAACGCTTCTATCCCGAGCGGCAAGCGCACGTTCGTCCGCCTGCAGCCGGGCGACATCGCGCAGGCGCAGGCGCAGGTCGCAGCTGATGAAGTCGCTGGGCGTGCACCGCGCTGTACGTGCTCGACGACCAGGACCCGTTCGAGGTGCCGCTGGCGGACATCGTCGCGGGCGACGCCGAACGTGCGGGGATCACCGTGCTCGCGCACGACAGCCTGTCGACGGTCGCCGGATCGCCGTGTTCACCGGCGAGGTCGAAAAAATCGTGGAACAGCCAACGCGCAGGCCGTGTTCCTCGCGGGCGGGGAAGGGGCGGGCACGGTCGGCGCTGTGGCGGGACCTGTACGAGGCCGCCCCGAACCTGCTGCTGCTGGGGTCCAGCTCGATGGCCGGCGAATCGTTCACCTCGCAGATCGGCGCGGCGGCCGCGAACACCTACCTGACGACGCCGGTGCTTCCGCCCGCGGCTGTACCCGCCGGCGGCGCAGAAGGTGCTGAGCGACTACCGCAAGGTATTCGGCGCCGAAGGGGGCCCGTACGCGCTCTACGGCTACGAGGCGATGACGCTGGTGCTCGACGCGATCCGCGGCGCGGGCGCGCGCGGGAACGACCGCCAGACGGTGATCGACCGCGTGTTCGCCACGAAGAACCGCAATTCGGTGATCGGCCGCTACTCGATCGAAGCCGACGGCGAAACCACGCTGTCGCCCTACGGTGTCGATCGCGTCCTCGGCGGTCGCCCGGTCTTCTACCGCGCGATCAACGTCGAGCAGACGGCTCCGTAGCGCCTCGCCGAGCGCGAGCCGGCCTGCTCAGCCGGACGGCTGCTGCAGGCCGAGCACCAGGCGGAAGCGCTCGCACTTCGCCGCCGAGGTCGTGTCCGCCGCCGGCGAGCGTCGTGGCGGAGCGCAGGTACGGGACGAACCTGGAGATCGGTCGGGTCTTCGGTGAGCCCGACCCCTTCGAGCAGGCTGAGGAGCGTCGGGAAGTCGACGATCAGGCTGGGCTGGATGCCTTCGCCGAGAGCGGCGGCCGCCGCGGCGTGTGGCGCGGCGGCCGACAGCGTGCTCGGGGGGTTCAGGGCGGTCTGCCACGGAGGCTTCGCCGATGCCGAGCACGAACTTCGTCTGGCCGGCCGAGTCGCGTCCGTCGGCGATGTCGAGCACGACCGGCAGGCCGCTCAGCCGTCGCGCCCACTGCCGCTTCGGTGCCGCGGATCGACACCGGTGCGACCGACCCGCCCGCCTTGCGCAGCTGTTCGGCGAGCTCGGCGACCGCCGCGCGGGAGAGCGCCGGGTTCTTGGAGGCGATCACCACCGCCCCCCTCAGTTCGAGCAGGCTGCTGCCGCTGGCGAAGATCCCGGCCGAGCCCATCCAGCTGGCGAAGTCGTGCCTCGCCTGCGCGCTGTTCGCGCCGAGCTCGCCGCAGCGGCGTGAGCAGCCCCTGCAGCAGCCCGCTGAGGCTGAGGCCGGCTCGTGCTTTCCGGTGCGGCCGCCTCCGAGCGTGCTGCCGAGCGAGGCAAGCGCCTGGAGATCCTGGGCGTCCTGGCTGAGCGTCGCGCCGACGTGGCCCAGGCCGATCGCCAGCCAGGATTCGCCCGGCAGTTCGCCGAGCGCCTGCGCGGCTTGCGGATCGGCGGCCAGCAGCCCTCCGGCTTCGCCGGCCGAACCCGAGGCGAGGGTGTCGGCGTCGATGCTCAGCGAGCTGGCGGAGGGCACGACCGAGATGTTCGCCTCGCGTGCGCCGGTGAGCGCTTGCAGCAGCCCCGATATCCCTTCCGCGCTTGGCGGTCGGCGGTCGAGCTCGCCGGGTTGGAGTAGATGTGGGCGAGGGCATCCGACGGCGCCACGGCGAGCAGCTTCGAGTAGCCGCTCGCGTGCGCCAGCGAGCCGCCCGCCGAGGGCGGTTTCGATCACGGCGCGCAGCCCCGATTCGCTGCCGATGACCGCGAAGCGGTCCACCAGCCCGAAGGCCACCCCGCCCGAGGTGAGCTCGTAGGAGACTCCGCGGTAGCTCGTCGCGTGCGCGCCGGCCTGTCGAGCCTGGGTGTCCAGGAAGGAGCGCGCCTTGGCGCTGTTGCTCGTGTCCAGCACGATCGCGCCCTGCGCGCCGCCGGCGCCGAACGCGAACGCGCTCGACGTCGAGCTGCCGAGCAGTCCCTGCTCGAACAGCGAGCTCAGCGCGCTAGAGGAGGCCAGCGAGGTGAGGAAGATCCCGGCGTGGGGACCCAGCCAGGGCGCCACGTCGCGACCGTAGTTCAGCTGGGCCGAGCCGGGCGTCTGCAGCGCTCCGAGCAGCCGCAGGTATGGGTCGGCCTGGTGGGTGAGAGCCTTCCCGGCCGCCAGCGCGCTCGTCTTCTCCGCGCCCGCGGGTCGCACGGTCGCGCCTGCGTACAGCGCGGCCGAGGCGGGCACCGCGTCCGCCGGGTCGGCCGCGGTGCCGCCGGTGTTGCTCGAGCCGCACCCCGCGAGCGCGACGCCGAACGCGAGCAGCGCCGCGCACGCGAACGTGGCGCGTACGCGCGCGACGCGACGTGCGCGTAGCGAGGTGGCGGAGGCTGAGGGCAGGGCGTCGTTCCTTTCTGTGGGCAGCCGGGCGGCGGGGAGTGCGATCGTACAACGGTCGGCGAATCCCGGCGCGGGCGTGCGGATCTGCAAGCGCCGTTTCATCGCGAGCGGTTGCACGCCGTGTTGCACCGCCTGGCACCTCCGACCGGCGCCGCGTGCGACTGCGGAAATGGCCTGTTAGCAGGGGTTTTGCCGGAATGGGAGGCAACGGAAGGGAATAGTGGGAGAAGATGTGCAAATAGGGTTGCATTGTGGGAGAAAGTGGGGTATGTTCGCGGCAGCGAGCCGGGGTGGAGGGGCTCCTCCCACTCCTCCACTCCGGCTCGGTAAACAAGCTCGGGAGCTCTCCAGTGGTCCCCTTTCGCGGCACCTTCGACCATACGCTCGACGCGAAGAACCGGCTCACGGTGCCGGCCCGCTACCGAGCGGCGCTGGCCGAGGGCGTGGTGCTGGCGATGCCCGTGGACCTGAAGCCGTGCGTGGGCGTATGGCGTCCGGAGGAGTACGAGCGCTACACCAGGCGCGCGCTCGCAGAGCTTCCGCCGCTGTCTCCGCGGCTGGCCGAGCTCGAGCGCTTCTTCTACGGCAGCTCCGCCGACGCCGAGCTCGACGCCGCCGGGCGCATCATGGTCCCCGGCTTCCTCGGTGAGCACGCGTCCTTGGCCAAGGAGGTCGTGGTGGTCGGCGTGGGCGACCGCCTGGAGCTGTGGGCGAAGGGCGCCTGGAACGAACATCGATCGACGCTGCTGAGCGGCGTCGCGGAGGTCACGGCGCGTGTCGACGACGCTGCTTGACAGCAGAGACGGCCGGGAGCGCGAGAACCGGGCACCAGAGCTCGCCAGGCGCCGCCGCGGCCCGGGCGAGTCGAGCCGGCCCCCGCGGGGTCGGCGGGCCGGCCCCGCGTCCCCGCATGGCACCTGCGCCGGCCCGCAGGCTGCGCACACGCCCGTCCTGGCCACCGAGCTGCTCGAGCTGCTCGATCCTCAACCGGGCCAGCTCGCGATCGACTGCACCTTCGGCGACGGCGGGCACGCCAGGCTCCTCGCCGAGCGGCTCGGCTCCTCCGGAACGCTGGTGGCGATCGACCGCGATCCGCTGGCCGAGCAGCGGTTCGCTGCGCTGGCCGCCGAGACGGCCTGCTCTCTGCGGTTCATCCGCTCGGGTTACGCCGAGGCGCTGGAGCTGCTGGCAGGCGAGGGCGTACGAGCAGACATGGTCTACTTCGACCTGGGCATGTCCTCGATGCAGGTGGACACGCGCGAGCGCGGGTTCTCCTACTCCTACGAGGCGCCGCTGGACATGCGCATGGACCCCGCGCAGCAGCTCAACGCGCGCCAGATCGTCGCCGAGTGGGACGAGCGCCGTCTGGCCCACGCGCTGCGCGACTTCGGCGAGGAGCGCCACTCCGGCGCGATCGCCCGCGCGATCGTGCGCCGCCGCGAACAGGCTCCGATCGAGACCACGCTCGAACTGGTCGACACGATCAGCTCCGCCATCCCCGCGCCCGCGCGCTTCGGCGGCGGTCACCCCGCCAAGCGCTCCTTCCAGGCGCTGCGGATCGCCGTCAACGACGAGCTGGGACAGCTCGATCGTGCCCTTCCGCTCGCCTGGGGGCTGTTGCGCGAGGGGGGAGTGCTCGCGGGCATCGCCTTCCACTCGCTCGAGGATCGGCGCGTCAAGCGCTTCCTCGGCGAGCGCGCCCGCGGTTGCATCTGCCCGCCCGAGCTGCCCGTGTGCGTGTGCGGTCGCGAGCCCCAGGCGGCGCTGCTCACGCGCCGCTCGATCGTGCCCTCCGCCGAGGAGGTGGCCTGCAACCCGCGCGCGGCCTCGGCGCGGCTGCGTGGCGCCAGGAAGCTGGTCGAGAACGGAGAGGTGGCCCCGTGACCCCGCCGGCGGCCGCTGCGGCGCCGGCCGTCCGCCGCGGGCGCAGCGCCGCCCCTCCTCGTCCCGCCGTCGCCCCGCGCAGGCCCAGGCGTATATCGGGTCCCGCCCGCCCGCCGGCCCGGCGTCCCGCCCGCCCGGTCCAGCGGCCGGCTCAGGCCGAGCGCGGCCTCGTGCTCGGCCTCCTGGCGGCTGCTAAGCAGGCTCTCGCGCCACCGAGCCCTCGACCGGCTGATTCGCGGGCGGATCTGGATCGCGCTGATCACGTTCGCGTTGATCGGGATCGTCACGCTGCAGCTGCTCGTGCTCCAGCTGAACGCGAGCATCGGTCGCGCGCTCGTGCGCGAGGCGCAGCTCCAGCGCGAGAACGCGGCGCTCAGCATCGAAAGCTCCGAACTGGCAGCCGGCGAACGCGTCGAGTCCCAGGCGGCGCGCCTGGGGATGGAACTCGTGCCGGTGGGCGCGCTGCGCTTCCTCGCGGTCGATCCCCGCTGCCGATATCGCCCGCGCGGCGGCTGCGCTGAGCACGCCGGTGCGCACGCCGGGCGGCGGTGCCGCGCCCGGCTCCGGCGAAGCGGGCGGCGGTGCCGCGCCGGGCTCCGGGGAAGCGGGCGCTGGTGCATCGAGCGCCACCGCGAGCGCCACCGCGACGGCAGCGTCCGCCGAACAGGCCGCTGGCTCGACCGCGACCGCGCCGCCGGGCGAAGCCACGGCGAGCCCGCCGGCGCGAGCCACGGGAGCCGCCGCCAGCGGCGCCGCCGAAGCCGCGCCCGTCACCGAAGCCCCGCCCGCGGGCGCGGCGCGGCGGGACCCAAGCAAACGGCGCGGGATAAGCGGGTGGCGGTCGTCCAGCACCGCATAGGGGCGATCTTCGGGCTGTTCTTCATGCTGCTCGTGCTCGCGGCCGGACGCGCCGCCTATCTCGGCGTGCTGCGCGGCGGGACGCTGCGCAAGGCGGCCAGCAACCAGCAGCTGACCTACGAAACGGTGATCGCGCCGCGGGGCACGATCACCGACCGCAACGGGGTCGACCTGGCGGTCTCGGAGCCGGCCGCAGGACATCTCGGCCGATCCCTATCTGATCACCGACCCGCTGGACGCGGCGCGGCGACTGGCGCCGCTGCTCGGCCAGACGCAGGCGAGCGTGCTGAGCAAGCTCTCCGAACGCGCCGGCTTCGTCTACCTGGCGCGCGCGCTCCCGGCGCGCACGGCGCAGGCGGTGCTCGCCCTGAAGATCACCGGCGTCGCGGGCACGCCGGTGATGCGCCGCGTGTATCCGCGCGGGACGCTCGCCGCGCAGGTGCTGGGCGTGGTCGGGGCCGAAGGCAGTGGGCTGGCGGGCATCGAGTACTCGCGCAACAAGCTCCTCGCCGGCCGCTCCGGCCGGCGGCGCGTGGTCAGCGACGCGCTCGGCCAGCCGGTGTCGATCACCGAAACCCGCCAGGAGGTGCCCGGCGAGTCGGTGTCGCTGACGCTCGACGCCAACATCCAGCAGCGCGCCGAAGACGTGCTCGGGGCCGTGGCGCGGGCGTTCGACCCGAAGGACGCCACCGCGATCGTGATGGATCCGCGCAGCGGCGCGATCCTCGCGCTGGCCAACTGGCCGCAGGTGGACGCCGACGATCCGGGCGCCTACTCGCCCGAGGCGAGGCCGAAGCGATGGAGGACCGGGCGGTCGGCTTCGACTACGAACCGGGCTCCACGTTCAAGGTGGTGGCGGTGTCCGGCGCGCTCGAAGTTGGGCTGATCACCCCGAGCACGCCCTTCAACATCCCCGATCAGATCCAGGTCGCCGAAAAGACGATCCACGACGACACCGAACACCCCGAAGAAACCCTCACCACGGCCCAGATCCTGGCGCGCTCGAGCAACGTCGGCGCGATCAAGATCGGCGAACTCGAGGGCGCGGAACGCTTCAACGACTGGGTGCACCGCTTCGGCTTCGGCGCGCCGACAGGCGTTGACCTTCCCGGCGAGGAAGCGGGCGTGACGCTGCCGCTGGACCAGTACTCGGGCTCCTCGATGGGCAACCTGCCGATCGGCCAGGGCGAGCTGGTGACGCCGATGCAGATGGCCACCGCATACGCCGCGATCGCCAACGGCGGGATCCTGCGCCCGCCACACATCGTGCGCGCGATCGGGGGGCGCCCGCAGCGCGAGCCGGCCGGTCATCGCATCATCTCGAGCACCACCGCCGCCGAGCTGCGGCACATGCTCGAAGGCGTGCTCGGCCCGGAAGGCACCGCCAGCCAGGTGTCGATCCCCGGTTACCAGCTTGCCGGCAAGACCGGCACCGCCAGCAAGGTGGACCCGGAAACGGGCGAATACTCCCAGAGCAAATACGTGGCCTCGTTCATCGGCTTCGCGCCGGCCAGCGACCCGAAGCTGCTGTGCGCGGTGGTGGTGGACGAACCGAGCTCGGGCTCGATCTACGGTGGGGCCGTCGCCGCCCCGGCGTTCGGGCAGATCATGAGCTTCGCGCTGCCATACCTGGGGATCGCCCCTGGGTAGCACATGCGCCCGGCAGGAGGCGCTCACGCCCCGGCGGCCTCCTACCCCTTGAGTAGCATCAACACATGCGACTGGACCACTTGATCGCTGCCGAGCTGGCCGGCGAGGCGGCCTCTGCAGAGATCACGGGCCTGGCCTACGACAGTCGCAACGTCGGCCCCGGCACGCTGTTCTTCTGCGTGAGCGGCTTTCGCACCGACGGGCACGAGTTCGCCGCCCAGGCCGTGCGGGCGGGCGCCGCGGCGCTGGTCGTGGAGCGGCCGCTGCGCCTCGGTGTGCCCGAGGTGGTGGTCGAGTCGGCGCGCGCCGCGATGGGGCCGGTGGCCGCGCGCTTCTACGGCGATCCCGCGCGCGAGCTGCGCGTGGTGGGCGTGACGGGGACCAACGGCAAGACGACGACGACCTACCTGGTGCGCGCCCTGCTGGAGGCGACCGGCGAGCAGTGCGGTCTGCTGGGCACGGTGAAGTCGGTGATCGGCGGTCGCACCCTGGAGGGCACACCCCCGGGGGCGCACCCCGAGGGGCACACCCCCTCCGGGGGTGCAGGCAGGCACGCAGGCGAGCGCCCGGTGGCACACACCACCCCGGAGGCGATCGACCTGCAGGCGGATCTGCGGGCGATGCTCGACGGCGGCGACCGCGCGTGCGCGATGGAGGTCTCCTCGCACGCGCTGGAGCTGGGGCGCACCGACGCGATCCACTTCGCGGCCGCGGTGTTCACCAACATCAGCAGGGACCACCTCGACTTCCACGCGAGCATGGAGGACTACTTCCAGGCCAAGCGCCGGCTGTTCGTGCCCGCCGGCGGCGAGGACGGCTCGTCCGGGCCGCTCGCCGGGGCGCCCGACGTCAGCGTGGTCAACGTGGGCGACCCGTATGGACGGCGCCTGGCGGCGGAGATCGACGGCGTGCTCACGTTCGCGGTGGACGCGCCCGCCGACTACAGCGCCACGGACCTGCATTGCGGGTTCGACGGCTGCCGCTTCACGCTGGAGACGCCCGACGGTCGGCGCGAGGTGGCGCTGCCGATGCCCGGGCGCTTCAACGTCGCCAACGCGCTGGGCGCGCTCGCAGCGGCGCACGCGCTCGGGGGCGAGCTCGACCTGATCCTCGCCGCGCTCGAGCGCGGCGTGCGCGTCCCCGGCCGCTTCGAGCCGGTCGACGAGGGCCAGGAGTTCGCCGTGCTGGTCGACTACGCCCACACGCCGGATTCGCTCGAGAACGTGCTGCGCGCCGCGCGCGAGCTGGTCGAGCACGGCACGGGCGGGGAGGGACGGGTGCTGTGCGTGTTCGGGGCCGGGGGCGACCGCGATCGCGGCAAGCGCCCGCTGATGGGCGAGATCGCCGCGCGGCTGGCCGACGTGGCGATCGTCACCTCCGACAACCCGCGCTCGGAGGACCCGGAGCGGATCATCGAGGAGATCATGGATGGCGCCGCGGTGACCGCGGGCGAAGCGGGCGCGTACCCTGGCGCACCCCGTGGCGGGGCGCACGTGCGCTCGCTGGCCGATCGCCGCGCCGCGATCGCCGAGGCGATCTCCTGCGCTCGGCGGGGGGACGTGGTGGTGATCGCGGGCAAGGGCCACGAGCAGGGGCAGGAGTTCGCCGACGGCCGCAAGGTGCCCTTCGACGACGTCGCCGTCGCGCGGGCGGCGCTGGGCGCCCGCGCGCAGCACGCGGTGAGGGCACCCCGTGGCGGGGCACACCCTGAAGGGCGCACCCTGAAGGGCACACCCCCTCCGGGGGCGCAGGCAGGCAGGCAGGCGGGCATGCGATGAGGGACTGGGACGCCCGGCACCTGGCGGCGGCCGCGGGTGCGACGCTCGTGCGGCGGCCGTCTGGCGCTGCGGGAAGGCCGGGGCCGGAGCGCGTGAGCGTCGACTCCCGCGTGCTCTCGCCGGGCGAGCTGTTCGTGGGCCTGCGCGGCGAGCGGGCCGACGGCGGAGGCTACGCCGCGCAGGCGCTGGCGGCCGGCGCCTGGGGCGTGCTGGTGGCACCCGAGCACGCGCGCGCCGCCGCCGAGACGGCGCCGCGGCGGCGCGGTGCTCGCGCACGATGACCCGCTGGCGGCTCTGCACACGCTCGCGCGGGCGTGGCGGCGGGAGCTGCGGGCACGCGGGGCGATGGTGGTCGCGATCACCGGCTCGACGGGCAAGACCTCGACGAAGGACATCCTCGCGGCGCTGCTCGGCGGCCGCCTGCGCGTGGCGGCCAGCCCGGCGAACTTCAACACCGAGATCGGGCTGCCGCTTGCCCTGCTGGGCGCACCTGGGCGAGACCGAGCTGCTCGTGCTCGAGATGGCGATGCGCGGTCCGGGACAGATCGCGCAGCTGACGGCGATCGCCGAGCCGGACGTCGGCGTGATCGTCAACGTCGGGCCCGCCCACCTTGAGCTGCTGGGCTCGCTGGAGGCGATCGCGGCCGCCAAGGCCGAGCTGATCGCGGGCCTGGCGCCCGGCGCGAGCGTGGTGGTGCCCGCGGGGGAGCCGCTGCTCGCGCCGCACCTGCGTGCGGACGTGCACGTCGTCACCTTCGGCGACGGCGGTGAGGTCTGGCTGGCCGAGCGTCGCGCGGACGGGGCGGTGCTCATCCGCGACGGCGAGGCGGAGATCGAGCTGTGGCCGTCGTTCGCACAGGCGTACAACCTGCGCAACCTGCTCGCGGCCGTGGCTGCAGCGCGTGCGCTCGGCTACACGCCGCGAGGACGCGTCGACGTGCGCTTCTCGGCGATGCGCGGGCAGCGCGAGGAGCTGCCCGGCGGCGTGGCGCTGATCGAGCGACTGCTACAACGCCAACCCGATGTCCATGCGCGCGGCGATCGACGACCTGGCCGAGACGGCTCCCGCCAGGCGCGTGGCGGTGCTCGGCGACATGCTCGAGCTCGGGCCCGACGCGGCGCGCCTGCATCGCGAGATCGGCGAGCACGCCGCCGCCAGGGGCGTCGAGCTGCTCGTCACGGTCGGCCCGCTGGCGGCCGAGATGCGGCGGGGATTCGCCGGCGAGAGCCACTGCGGCGCCCGACGCGCGGGCGGCTGCCGAGCTGCTCGGAGCGCTGCTGCGCGAGGGCGACACGGTGCTCGTGAAGGGCTCGCGCGGGGTGGGCCTGGAGCGGGTCGGGGGAGCGCCTTCGCCGGGAAGCCCCCCGCGCACGCGGGCTGGAGCGCGAGGAGCGTGCGCCTGCCGTCTGACGCTGCTCCGGAGCAGCGCTGAATGGGCCGGGTTCTGTTCGGTGGCACGGCCGCGCTGCTGATCTGCATCTTCCTCAGCCCCAAGTTCATCGAGTTCCTGCGCAAGCGCGAGTTCGGCCAGCACATCCGCGAGGACGGCCCCGAGGGACACCACCAGAAGGCGGGGACGCCGACGATGGGCGGCGATGATCATCTTCCTGGCGGTCGCCGTCGCGTTCCTGATCCTCACCGAATACGAATGGCGCTCGGTGGGGGTGTTCGGAGCGGCGATCGCGTGCGCGCTGCTCGGCTTCGCCGACGACTACACCAAGCTGGTCAGGCGCCGCTCGCTGGGACTGCGCGCGCGCACGAAGCTGGGGATCACGATCGCGATCTCGCTGGGGCTGTGGTTCGTGGCCGGTGCACGAGGCCCATCTTGCGCCCTACGCTGGAGCTGAACTTCGTCGACTACCACATCGACCTCGGCCCGCTGTTCCCGCTGCTGATCTACCTGGTCGTGGCCGGTACGACGAGCGCGGTCAACCTGACCGACGGTCTCGACGGCCTGGCCGCCGGCTGCGCCGCGATCGTGCTGCTCGCCTACGTCGGCATCACGTTCCTCGCCGGCGACTACGACCTGGCGATGCTCGCCGGCTGCCTGGTGGGCGCGTGCATCGGCTTTCTGTGGTTCAACGCCTTCCCGGCGACGATCTTCATGGGCGACACGGGCTCGCTCGGGCTCGGCGGGGCGATCGCCGGCCTGGCGGTGATGACGAAGACCGAGCTGCTGCTGATCCTGCTCGGCGGCATCTTCGTGATCGAGGCGCTTTCGGTCGTGATCCAGGTCATCTCCTTCCAGATGACCCGCCGGCGCGTGTTCCTGATGGCGCCGATCCACCACCACTTCGAGCTGAAGGGGTGGTCTGAGACGAAGATCATCCTGCGCTTCTGGATAGTGGCCTCGATCTGCGGGGCGATCGGATTCACGATCTACCGCCAGAGCAGGGGCGTGTAGGGGACCGCTGGCCGGCGCGACGCTTTGTCCTCGGTCGCTCGCGTGCCAAGCACGCCACGCTCCCTGCGTTCGCGCGTCGCTTGGCCATCGATCCCCTACGCGCTGGAGGCTTCCAGGAGCCGGTGTCGAAGTGAGCGTGGATGCCAGCAGCGCCGGGAAACGGTCGCCCGCCCACCCGGTCCAAGGCCGGCGGCCAGTCGCTCGAGCACCGCATCCTGTTGACCGCCACGATGTGCCTGCTGGCGTTCGGCGCGGTGATGGTCTACAGCGCCTCCTCGGCCACCACGCTGCTGCAGGGGGAAGGCTACGGCGACAGCGATCTGGTCAAGTTCGTCATCTACGGGGCCATCGGCCTGGTCCTGATGCGAGTGCTGGCGCGCGACGGGGTCGCGAAAGTGCACAGCATCACCGCGCCGCTGCTGGCCGCGTCGTTCGTGCTCGTGCTCGCGGTGCACATCCCGCACGTCGGCGTGAGCGTCAACGGCGCCCGCCGCTGGATCGGGCCGGGTGCCTTCCAGTTCGAGCCCTCGGAGCTGATGAAGCTCGCGCTGGTGCTCTACGCGGCGACGCTGCTCGCCAGGCGTCCCCAGCAGGTGCACGATCTGCGCGAGCTGGCGAGACCGCTGCTGCTGGTCGTGGGTGCGGCCTGCCTGCTCGTGTTCACGCAGCCGGACCTGGGCACCGCGATGGTGATCGCGTTCACGGTCGGCGCGATGCTGATCGCGGCCGGGATCCCGCTGCGCAAGCTCGGGCTGATCGGCGGGTCGGTGCTGGGGCTGGTCTTCCTCTATGCCCTCGTGCGCCCCTACGCGCGGGCCAGGCTGACGTCGTTCATCGATCCCTGGGCGCACGCCTCCGGCAGCGGCTTCCAGGCGGTTCAGGGCCAGATCGCGATCGGCTCGGGCGGGCTGTTCGGCGTCGGCCCGGGCCAGTCGGTGCAGAAGATCTTCTACCTGCCCGAGGCGCCGACCGACTTCATCCTCGCGGTGATCGCCGAGGAGCTGGGCGTGGTCGGGGTGTTCGCGCTGCTGTTCCTGTACGGGTTGATCGCCTACGCCGGCCTGCGGGCGGCGAAGGCGGCGCGCAGCCTGTACAGCGCCCTGATCGCCGTCGGGGTGACCGCGCTGATCCTCTCCCAGGCGATCCTCAACGCGTTCGCGGTGCTCGGGCTGGCGCCGCTGACCGGCGTTCCGCTGCCGTTCGTGTCCTACGGCGCGAGCAGCCTGATCGTGATGCTGGCGGCGATGGGCCTGCTGCTGAACGTCGCCGCCGGCGCGACCGGCCACGTGCGCGCGGTGGCGCCGCGCGCGGCGCCGGGGCGGTCCGGCGACGCCCGCTCGCGCGAACCGGCACGATGGAGCGGTGATGGGAGCGCCGAGGAGGATCGTGATCGCCGCCGGCGGGACCGCTGGGCACGTGGTGCCGGCGCTCGCGGTGGCGGACGCGCTGCGGGCTGAGGGCGCCGAGGTCGCGTTCATCGGCGGCGGGCGCGCGGAGGCGCAGCTCGTGCCCGCGGCGGGCTTTCCGCTGCACACGATCCACGTGGAGGGCGTCAGTCGCGGCAACCCGCTGGGAGCTGTGCGTGCGCTCGCGCTGGCCGCCGCGGCCATCCCCCGCGCGCGAGCGCTGCTCGAGCAGCTCGCCCCGGACGCGGTGATGGGCGGTGGGGGCTACGTGGCCGGGCCGGTGGGAGTGGCCGCGCTGAGCATGCGCATCCCGCTGGTGCTGACCGAGGCCGACAGCCATCTCGGACTGACCAACCGGGTGCTCGCCCCGTTCGCCCGCCGGGTCTGTCTGGCGTTTGCCCTGCCGGGCCGCGACGGCAGCCGCTACCGCGTCACCGGCCGGCCGATCGCTGGCGTCCGCGCACGACCGCTCGCAGGCGCGCCGGCGATTCGGGATCGAACCGGACGAGACGTGCGTGCTGGTGTTCGGCGGTTCGCTGGGGGCCCGCTCGATCAACCTGGCGGCCCTCGACGCGTTCGCGGGCGCGCCCTTTCGCGTGCTGCACATGTGCGGCCGGCGCGATCACCCGGAGCTCGCCGCGCGCACCCTGAAGGGCACAGGCGAGCTTCGCGCGGGGTATGACCTGCGCGAGTACCTCGACCTCGGCGACTTCGCCGACGCGCTGCAGGCCGCCGACCTGGTGGTCGCGCGGGCCGGGGGGTCGGTGTTCGAGATCGCCGCGCACGGGCTGCCGGCGATCCTCGTGCCCTACCCGCATGCCTCCGCCGACCACCAGAGCGCGAACGCGCGCTGGATGTCCGACGCGGGCGCCGCGGTGGTGATCCCCGACGCCGAGCTGAGCGCCGCGCGCCTCGGCGGCGAGGTCGCGGCGCTGCTGTCCGATCGCGACCGCCTGGCGGCGATGTCCGCGCGCGGCCAGGAGCCTCGCCCGACCCGACGCCGCGCGCGACATCGCGCGGGAGCTGCTCGAGGCCGCCGGAGGATGAGCGCGCCGGAGCGGCCGTGGAGCGGGCGGCGCCTGCACTTCGTCGGCGTGGGCGGCGCCGGCATGAGCGGCTATGCGCGGGCTGCGCACGCGCTGGGCGCCGAGGTCAGCGGCTCCGACGCTACCGGCGGCCCCTACCTGGAGCGCCTCGCCGCCGACGGCGTCCTGCAGGCGCGGATCGGTCATCGCGCCGAGAACCTGCCGGCGGGGGAGGGCGTGGAGCTCGTCTACTCCTCGGCGGTGGGGGCGGAGAACGTCGAGCGGCGCGCGGCGCGCGAGCGGGGCATCCCAGAGCGGCCCCGCGCGGAGCTGCTGGGCGAGCTGACGGCGATGAGACGCACGATCGCGGTGGCGGGCACCCACGGCAAGACGACGACCGCCTCGATGCTCGCGCACGCGCTGCGCGCGGCCGGCATGCGGCCGGGCTGGCTGGTGGGGGCGCCGATCGGGGGCGGCCTGGCCAACGCGGAATGGGGGGAGGGCGAGTGGCTGGTGGTGGAGGCGGACGAGTCCGACCGCTCGATGCTCAGCCTGAGCGTCGAGATCGCGGTGCTCACCAACGTCGAGCTCGACCACCACGCGACGTTCGCGTCGCTGGCGCAGCTGCGGGAGGCCTTCCGCGCGTTCCTCGCCGGGCCACGATGCGCCGTGGTCTGGGACCGGCCCGAGCTGCTGGAGCTGCGCGAGGGGCCGGTCGCTGCCTACGACGTGCGCGAGCTGACGCTCACCGCGGGCGGCTCGCGCTTTGACTGGCGCGACCGGGAGGTCTCCCTGGCGGTGCCCGGCGCCCACAACGCGCTCAATGCCACGGGCGCGCTCGAGGCCGCCAGCATCGCAGGCGCCGACGCTGCGCTCGCGATCGCGGGGCTGGCGGGCTTCCACGGCGCCGACCGGCGTTTCCAGCCGCTCGGCGTGAGCCCGCGCGGCGCGCTCGTCTACGACGACTACGCCCACCACCCGACCGAGATCGCGGCGACGCTGCAGGCGGCGCGAACGTTGCCCCACGGGCGCCTGGTGGCCGTGTTCCAGCCGCATCTTTACTCGCGCACGGCCCTGCTGGCGCACGAGTTCGGCGTCTCGCTGGCGCGCGCCGACGAGGTGGTCGTGCTGGACGTTTACCCCGCGCGCGAGCGCGCTGAGGATCACCCGGGTGTGAGCGGGCTGATGATCGCCGAGGCGACGGCCGACGCCGCCGCCGGCGGGCCCGTGTACTGGCTGCCGACGTTCGCGGCCGCCGAGCCGGTGTTGCGCGATCTGCTGGAGGCGGACGATCTGTGCGTCATGATGGGCGCCGGCGACGTCGACGCCCTGGGGCGTGCGCTGGTGGCGCCGAGACAGCGGGAGGATGGGCGATGAGCGCGCCCGCGGGCGTCCAGCGCGACTTTCCGCTGAGTCGCCTGACGACCGTGCGCACGGGCGGCGCGGGGGAGTTCTTCGCGCGAGCGGGCAGCGAGGCGCAGCTGCTGGAGCTGCTCGCGTGGGCCGCCGCGGCCGGCGTGGCGGTCGGCGTCGTGGGCTCGGGGTCCAACCTGCTGGTCTCCGACGACGGCGTGCCCGGCCTGGTCGTAAAGCTCGACCGCGATCTGGCCGCCATCGCCGTGGAGGGGCGCCAGATCCTCTGCGGCGGCGGCGCGCGCCTGCCCGCGGTGGCTGCCCGCGCGGCGCGGGCGGGCCTGTCGGGGATCGAGTTCGGCGTCAACATCCCGGGGACGGTCGGAGGAGCGGTGCGGATGAACGCCAACGCGTACGGCGGCGAGCTCGAGCGCGTGCTGGACTGGGTGCAGATCGCCACCGCCGTCGGACTGCAGCGTCGCGAGCCGCATCAGCTGGGCCTCGGCTACCGCCGCTCGAGCCTCGCCGACGGCGAGATCGTGGTGCGAGCCTGCCTGCAGCTCGTGCCGGCGGAGGTCACCGCGGTCAAGGCGACGCTCGAGGAGATGCGCCGCCGCCGCCACGAGGCCCAGCCGCAGGGGATCAGGACGTTCGGCTCGACGTTCAAGAACCCCGAGGACCCGCGCGCGGAGGGTCGCAGCGCGGGGCTGCTGCTGGCCGAGGCCGGCTGCAACGGACTGGCGGTCGGCGGCGCCCGCTTCGCGCCCAAGCACGCCAACTTCATCGAGAACACCGGCACGGCCACCACCGCGGACGTGATCGCGGTCATGGCCGAGGGCCGCCGCCGCGTGCTGGAGCGATTCGGCGTGGCGCTCGAGCCCGAGGTGCAGACGCTGGGCGAGGTGCACTTCCCGTGGTAGGGGTGTGGTCCCTGGGCGTCGACAGTCTCGATCACTGTCCCATTGGGTTGGCGTCCATGGGCGTTTTGGAGGACTGCCTCGCATGGGCGTATCCGGCTGTATGCTTGACGCGCCGAGTAGAAGAAGGGACGGACCAATGTTCTCGTGGCTCGCGAAGGCGATGCTGGAACGCAACATGGCGCGGCTGCGCGAGGGCGACTACCGGTCGGTATTGAGGATGGACGCCAAGGACATTCGGTTCCGCTTCCCGGGCGACAGCTCGTGGGCGACGGAGATCGACAACCGCGACGACCACGGGCGCTGGCTGCAGCGCTTTGTGGACGCCGGCCTCAAGCTCGACGCAGACGAGATCATCGCTCAGGGGCCGCCCTGGAACATGACGCTCTGTGTGCGCGGCACCAGCCACCTCGACACGGAGGACGGCCGGGTCTACGAAAACCGCTACGTCATGTGGGGCCGCGTGGCCTGGGGCCTGCTCCGCGAGTACGAGGTCTATGAGGACACGCAGGCCAGCAAGGCGCTCGACGAGTACCTATCGCAGCGCGAGAGCATTCCCCTCGCCCCGACCCGCAGCTCCTCCCAAGCGCTCAGGACGTCACCGAACCCTTCCACCATCCCGACGAGCCCGGTCCAGGCGCCAGGCGAGGGACCGTCGACGGTCACGTACTCGATCTCGGGATCGGCCCACTCGACCGAGCTGAAGTCGCCCCGTTCCCGGTCGGCGTAGATCGAGCGCACGAGGTCGAGGTTGGGGGAATCCGTCATGGAGCGTCGCCTTCCGAGGTGAGACCGAGTTCAGCGAGCTCGCGGTCACGCTCATACGAGAAGAGCCTGAGGCGCGCAACGTGGGCGTCGCGGATGTGGAAGAGCATCGCACCCCTGGGCAGAGTTGCCCCACCTCCAGCCCGCTTACCTTGCCGCGTCCGGTGAAGCGATGGAGCACGAGCACTCGCTCGTGATCGAGCTCGCGGTATTCCTCCACCACTGCAACGCTGAAGTCGTTCCACGCTCCCAAGAATTCGCCCCACGCTTTGGCCATCGCGGCCACCCCAGTCACCCGAGTGGCCAGGTCGGCCGTCGAGCCTTCGAACACGATGTTGGCGTCCGCCCAGTCGACCGAGCTGAAGTCGCCGCGTTCCCAGTCCGCGAGGATCGAGCGCACGAGATCCAGGTTGGCCGAGGACATGGACCAAGTATTGCTGGTCTACGTGGCGGGCTCGAGGCCTTGCCTGGCCTGGGCGTAGGGCGAGTTTTGCATCAGCTTCCCGGAGCTGCGGATACCGCGCGTCTAGCGGGCCTCGGCGTCTCTTCAGTGCGTGCGATCCGCGATCACGCTGTCGATCTGCTTGCCGACCAGCGGCATACGCTCGCGCACGACCCGCATGTCGTGCGCGGAGAGCCTGAGGATGCACACAGGCGAGGTCGCCACGATGCTCGCGTTGCGCGGGATGCCGTCGCCAAGCACCGCCAACTCTCCGAAGAAGTCGCCCGGGCCCATCGTGTCGATCCGCTCACCGTGTCGGATGGCATCAACGGTGCCCTCCTCGATGACCATGAACTCATAGCCATAGTCGCCCTCGCTCACCAGCGTGGTGCCCGCCGGCGCAGTGAACTCGTCGATGATCCGCGCGAGCATCTTTCGTTCCGCGGTCGACAGGCCCGTGAATGGTCGGATTTGCTTCAAGCGAGACTCGTCCATCGGACTCGGCATTCTCGCACAGGCATCAGCGGCGAGCAAAGCGCCCCGGGCGCGGCGTGTCGGTTGGAGGCCCTGCCAGCCCTGGGCAAAGCGACTAATTGTTGTCAAGTGGCCCGGGCTGCGGATTGCGCGTGTCCAGCGCCGGGCTCGGCCCCGAACGGCGGCCGCATCGTGGCTGCGCGATACTCGCGTGGAGATGTCGCGAGACAAAGTGGACGTTGCCAAGCGAATGGTTGATGCCTACAACCGCCGTGATGTCGATGGCTTGTTCGCCGAGCTCGCGACCCCCGACTTCGAGTGGTACCCGGGAATCGTCAGGGCCCTCGACGGGGGCGGCTACCGCGGACGCGAGGGCGTCGAAAAGTTCGCCGCGGATACCCACGAGAACTGGGAGGAGCTCCAGATCGTCCCTCAGGAGTTCCGCGATATCGGCGACCGGGTGCTCGTGTTTGGAAGGCTCAAGGGACGCGGGAAGGGCAGCGGCGTCCCGGTCGATCAGCCGTTTGCGAACATCCTCGATTTTCGCGGCGACAGGATCTGGCGCTGCCGTGTGTACCTCGATCGCGCCGAGGGGTTACGAGCTGCGGGGCTCTCCGAGTAGACACCGTTCACGCCAGCTTTAGAAGGCCCTGCCAGCCCTGGGCGTGGCAGCCCTCGAATCCGCCAGTGGGCTCGCCTCCCTGTGACGAATCCCCTTCAGCGCTGGCGGGGCGTTGCTGAGTTGGTAGGGGTTCCCGGCGTGGGGTCGAAGACCTCGTGAATGAATCGCTCGCTCGCCGCGCCCGGCCCGCGTCGCATCGCTCGTAGGCCGGCGCATCCCGCGTTAGGCGTGCTGCGCCCGCTGGGCGGCGCTGCCAGCATGACGCGCGCCGGGGTTGCCTTCGCCTGGCGGCGACGGCGGCTGCGGTTCGCGCTGCTGGCGGTGCTGATCGCGCTGCCGCTACTCGGTGGCGGCTGGCTGTGGTTTCGCCAATCCCCGTTCGTGTCCGTGCAGCAGGTGCAGATCACCGGCGTGCACGGCCGGGAGGCCGACGCGGTGCAGGCGGCGCTGGTGGACGCCGCGCGGCGCATGAGCACGCTCGACGTGAGCGCCGGCGCGCTGCGCGCCGCGGTCGCGCCGCTTCGAGTCGTGCGCGAGGTGCGCGCGATCCCGAGCTTTCCACACGGGCTTCGCATCGAGGTGATCGAGCAGCTCCCGGTCGCCGCCCTCACGGTCGGAGGCTCGCGGACGGCGGTGGCCGCCGACGGGGTCGTGCTCGGCCCGGCGCTGCTGTCCAGCTCGCTGCCGAGCGTCAGCGGCGCCTTCGAGCCCGCCGCCGGCATGCGCCTGAGCAGCCCCAGCCTGCTCGCTGCCCTGACCGTGTTGGGAGCCGCCCCCGCGCCGCTGGCGCGGCTCGTCGAACGGGTGTTCACGGGGCCGAAGGGCCTCACCGTGGCGATGCGCAACGGCCTGCTCGCGTACTTCGGCGACGCCAGCCGCCCCCACGCGAAGTGGCTGTCGCTCGCGCAGGTGCTGGCCGATCCGAGCTCCGCCGGCGCCTCCTACGTCGACGTGCGCCTGCCCGCGCGTCCCGCCGCCGGGTTCCCCGCGGGAGTCCTCCCACCGGCTGCGAGCACCTCGGCGGCGCCCGGCTCGAGCGAACAGCCGGGCGGCAGCTCCGAATCGACGGTCGCCTCGCTGGCCGCGGGCCTGGCCGCCGGCAACGGCGAAGCGTCCCAGGCCACCGGGGCGCCGGCGAGCACCTCCTCGGCTGGGACCTCCCCGTCCGCCTCATCTTCGGAACCGCCCGCGGGCGCCGCCGGACAAACGGCTCCCGGCACTGAAGCCGAAGCGGCGCAGGCCGGCGCGACGCCTGAAGGTCCGCAAGACTCAACCTCTACTGGAGGTTGATGCCATCGCAAAGGCGATTCTCAGGCAGTGGTCGAGGGTCCGGCGATCTGCAACGATTGTTGCGAGACTGGACGACATCGTTGACAGGGCGAAGTTCCCTGCATAACGTGCACAACCCTGCGGTTCCGCGACCAGTATGCTGCGAACCCTAACTTCTTACTGAAGGCTTCGGACAGAACCATCATGGAGAGCAGCGGAAGCTATCTGGCGGTCATCAAGGTCGTGGGCGTCGGCGGCGGCGGCACCAACGCGGTCAGCCGCATGGTCGATGCGGGCCTGCGCGGCGTCGAGTTCATCGCCGCCAACACGGACGCCCAGGCGCTCGCCATGTGCGACGCCGACATCAAGCTGAACATCGGCCACGAGTCGACCAAGGGGCTGGGCGCGGGCGCCAACCCGGACATCGGTCTCGCCGCCGCCTCGGAGTCGCGCGACGACATCAAGGAGGCGCTCAAGGGCGCCGACATGGTGTTCGTGACCGCGGGCGAGGGCGGCGGCACGGGAACAGGGGCGGCGCCGGTGATCGCCGAGATCGCCAAGAATGAGATCGGCGCGCTCACCGTCGGCGTGGTCACGCGCCCGTTCGACTTCGAGGGCTCCCAGCGCGGCCGCCAGGCCACAGAAGGGATCGAGCGCCTGCGCGAGGTCGTGGACACGCTGATCGTGATCCCCAACGAGAAGCTGCTCTCGGTCGTCGAGCGGCGCACGTCGATGCTCGACGCCTTCCGGGAGGCCGACAACGTGCTGCGCCAGGGCGTGCAGGGGATCACCGACCTGATCACGATCCCCGGCCTGATCAACCTCGACTTCGCCGATGTGCGCACGATCATGCAGGACGCCGGCTCGGCGCTGATGGGGATCGGCACCGGCAGTGGCGAGAGCCGCTGCGCCGATGCCGCCAGAGCGGCCATCTCCTCGCCGCTGCTGGAAGAGTCCGTCGACGGCGCCACCGGGATCCTGCTGAACATCACCGGCGGCAAGGACCTCGGTCTGTTCGAGGTCAACGACGCCGCCGAGATCATCCAGAACGAGGCCGACCCGAACGCGAACATCATCTTCGGCGCGGTCATCGACGAGAGCATGTCCGACGATGTGCGCGTGACCGTGATCGGCACCGGCTTCGACCATCGTCCCGGCCGCAGCGCCCGCCGCGACTCTCGCGCGGCCTCTCGCGACAGGGGTCCCCGCATCAGCGAGCGCCAGCGCTCGACGCTCGAGATCTCCGACGAGGACATCGACGTACCGCCGTTCCTGCGCTAGCCTGCCCGGCCGGACTCTGCAGCCCCGCATCCGTATGGGTCAAGGTGTCGCGCCTGCCCCCGTTGATCCCGCGCGAGAGCAAGCGCAGCCGCGACCTCTACCGCTCACGCGGAGCCGTCGAGCGGGAGTTCGGACGCCTCAAGAACGAATGGGCGATGCTCCCGCTGCGGGTCCGGCGCATCGAACGCGTGCGACTGCACGTCGACCTGACCATCTTGGCGAAACTCGCCTGCCGGTTGGCTGCTGAGCGGGCGCTCGCCCTCGCGGTGTAGCACGGCCGCCGAAGCGGCCGTTAGCCTGCCCCGCATGGCTGGTGGCACCGCCTACCAAACGCAGCTACCGCTCGGGCTGACCGGTGAGGCCCCCGAGTACCTCACCTCGCAACTGGTTACGTACATCGGCAACAAGCGCGCAATGCTGGAGCCGATCAGAAGCGCCGTCGAGGCCGTTCAGCGGCGTACCGGTCGCAGCAAGCTCCGCATCCTGGACGCCTTCTCAGGCTCGGGCGTCGTGGCGCGCATGTTCAAGCAGTACGCCTCCGAGCTGATCGTCAACGACTTCGAGGACTACGCGCGGTGCGTGAGCGAGTGCTATCTCACGAACCGCAGCGAGGTCTCCGATGAGGTGCTGGCGGCGCGCGCTGAGGCCCTCAATCGTGCCGTGAGTGCAGAGCGCGCTCCTGCTGGCTTCTTCCGGCGCCTCTACTCGCCGCGTGATCCGCGCGCGATCACTGTTGAGGACCGCGCATTCTACACGCCCGAGAACGCCTATCGGCTGGACGCGTACCGGCAGCTCTTGGAGGCTGAGGACGCTCAGGTCAAAACGCTGCTGATGGGTCCGCTTCTCTCGGAGGCCTCGATCCACGCCAACACGGCCGGCGTGTTCAAGGGCTTCTACAAGGACCGCCATACAGGTATCGGGAAGTTCGGCGGGAGCGGTGCCGACGCCCTCGACCGTATAACGGCGCCGATCGTGCTGGAGCCGCCGATCCTGAGCAACTTCGAGTGCGACTACGCAGTGCACCAGGCCGACGCGAACGCTCTAGTCCGCGATCTGCACGGTCTGGACGTCGCCTACTTCGACCCGCCGTACAACCAGCACCCCTACGGCTCGAACTACTTCATGCTCAACCTGCTCGTCAGCTATCAGGAGCCTGTCGATATGAGTCGCGTGTCCGGCATCCCGACATCGTGGCGGCGCTCCTACTACAACGTCCGCAGCCAAGCGCTCCCGCGGCTACGCGAACTCATCCACAAGGTCGATGCGAAGTTCGTGATCCTATCTTTCAACGACGAGGGCTTCGTGTCGCCCCCCGAGATTCGTCGCTGCCTCGACGAAGTAGGGAGTGTGACGGAGCACCGGCAGGCGTACACGACCTTTCGAGGCTGCCGCAACCTCCGTAACCGGAGCAACAGCGTGACCGAACACGTCTACCTGGTCGAAAAGGCCTAAGCGGCGGAACCATGCCCACAGGGGATCGCAGCGCCCGACTGCGCAAGCTTCGAGCCGAAACGGTCCTCAACCTGAAGTCGGAGGTACAAGAGACCGCGCTCGGTGACGCGCTCGTGGACGTCGTCGCGCGCCTGCAGAAGTCGTTCGACGTCGAGCTACGGCACGACTCGCAGTGGCGGCTACACGAGATCGTCGCGTCTCTCAAGCGCGACTTCCCGGGCGTACCCTTCGCAAGAGTCGGCGAGAGGCGGTGGATGGAGCCCGACGGGGGCGTTCTGTCGATCGTGGATCGAGAAGGGATGCGCCACGTGATCCTCATCTCAGAGGTCAAGAGCCAGGGCACCAACGATGCGCGCGAGAGGGAAGGGAAGTCGAAACAGGCAATGGGCAACGCGATCGAGCGCTTGGGCAAGAACATGATCGGGTTCCGAACGGCGATGCTGAGCGAGTCGATCATGCCCTTCGTGTGCTTCGGGGACGGCTGGGACTTCAAACCCGGCAGCTACATTCTCGACCGCGTCGTCACGATCGCCATGTTCGGTCCGTTGAACCGGATCGCGCTCCAAAACGAGGGCGACGGAGGCCGGTTCAACCGTGGCAGCTTCTTCTTCCGCGAGAACCCATGGACGGTAAGGGAGATGGCCGACCGGATGTACAAGGTCGCCCAGCGCAGCATCCACTACTACTTCTCGGAGTTCGGCCCCGAGGCGTTCGGGCCGCCGGGCTGATGTCGCCCTCCGATCCATCCGCCGCTACCTTTCTCCAATACTTTCGCCAAACCCTCCTAGAGGGCTCGCCCGCCCCTTCGCTAGCCTGGGACGATGTCCTCGCATGCGCCGCCGCTGCTCCGCCGCACGCCTCTGTTCGAGTGCCACCGGGCCGCCGGAGCCAGGCTCGTCGAGTTCGCCGGCTGGGAGATGCCGGTCCAATATCAGGGCGTCATCCAGGAGCACATGGCGGTGCGCGAGACGTGCGGGATCTTCGACGTCTCGCACATGGGCGAGATCGAAACCAGCGGCCCCGGTGCGCTGGGTCTGCTCCAGCGTCTGCTCTCCAACGACGTCTCCAGAATCCCGCCCGACGGCGCGCAATACAGCGTGCTCTGCCGCGAGGACGGCGGCGTGCTCGACGACCTGTTCACCTACCGCCTGGACGTCGAGCGCTACCTGACCGTCACCAACGCCGCCAACCACGAGCGCGATCTGGCCTGGTTCGCTGCCCACGCGCAGGACTTCCCCGAGGTCCGGGTGACGGACGGGATCGAGGACTGGGCGATGCTCGCCGTCCAGGGGCCGCTGGCCAGGGAGATCGTCCAGGCGATCTCCGACGCCCCGCTGCCTGCGCGCATGAGGGCCGAGACGCGGCGCCTGGCCGGCGTCGATGTGCTCGTGTGCGGCACCGGCTACACGGGCGAGGACGGCGTCGAGCTGCTGTGCGCTCCGCAGGACGCCCCCGCACTGTGGGATGAGATCGTCCGCCGCGGCGCCGTGCCCGCCGGGCTCGGCGCGCGCGACACGCTGCGCCTGGAGGTGTGCTTCCACCTGTACGGCAACGACCTTAGCGTCGATCGCGGGCCGATCGAGGCCGGGCTGGGGTGGTGCTGCAAGGAGGACACTCACTTCATCGGCGCGGACGCCGTCCGCGCGGTGCGGGAAGGAAAGCCCGCCCCCCCGGCCGAGAAGCTCGTCGCGTTCGCCATCGACGGACCCGGGATCGCCCGTCAGGGCAACCCCGTGCTGGGCGGCGGAGAGGTCACCAGCGGCACGCTCTCCCCGTGCCTGCACACGGGCATCGGGTTGGCCTACGTGCCCGCCGCGCGGGCGGCCGCGGGCACCCGCCTGGAGATAGACGTTCGTGGCAAGATGCGCCCCGCCGTGGTCAAGGACAAGCCGCTCTACAGAAAGGGCTCGTGAATGGCACAGGCCAGCTACCCCGCCGAGTTGCTGTACCACCCCGAACACGACTGGGCTCGCATCGAGGACGATGGATCGGATCCCGCCCACCCGTATGCCACCCTGGGCATAACCTGGTACGCGCAGGACGCGCTCGGGGAGGTCGTCTTCTTCGAGGCGCCCTCGACCGGCACCACGCTGGCCAAGGACGCGCCCTACGCCGAGGTCGAGTCGGTGAAGGCCGTCTCGGACGTCGTCGCCCCGCTGTCCGGGGAGATCGTCGAGGTCAACGAGAACCTGGCGGAGAACCCGGCGATGATCAACGAGGACCCCTACGGGGAGGGCTGGCTGGTCAAGGTGCGCCTGTCCGACCCCTCCGAGCGCGAGGCGCTGCTGGACGCCGCCTCCTACAAGGCCACGCTGGCCGGCTAGGCTGCTTGACAGTTGAGTCGCTACACCGCCATCACCCCCGAGGATCTGGACGCGATGCTCGCGGCGATCGGGGTCGGCTCCCTGCAGGAGATCTTCGACCGCCAGATACCGGAGGCCGTACGGCTGCGCCGCAGGCTGGAGCTGCCGGCCGGGCTGCCCGAGCAGGACGTCTACGAGCACCTGCGCTCGCTGGCCGCGCGCAACACCAGCGCCGAGGATGAGCTGAGCTTCCTCGGGGCCGGGATGTACGACCACTACGTCCCCGCGCTGATCGACATGCTCACCGAGCGCTCGGAGTTCCTCACGCCCTACACGCCCTACCAGCCCGAGGTCTCCCAGGGAGGCCTGCAGGTGATGTTCGAGTATCAGACCGCGATCTCGGAGCTGACCGGCCTGCCGGTCTCCAACGCGTCCGTCTACGAGGGGCCCTCGGCGGTCGCGGCGGCCGCCTATCTGGCGAAGCTGCACAACGGCGGGCGGCGGATCGTCGCGAGCGCCGGCCTGCACCCCCACTCGATCCAGACGCTTCGCACCTACGCCCACGGCTACGGCATGGAGGTCGTCGAGGTGCCCCTGCGCGACGGCGTCACCGACGCGGAGGCGTGGGCGCCTGCGATCGACGCGGACACCAGCGCGGCGATCTTCGCCCAACCCAACTTCTACGGCGCGGTCGAGGACGCCGCGGTCCTGAGCGCCGCCGCGAAGGCATCCGCCGGCGGCGGCGATGGTCCCACGGGGCGCTCGCCGGTGGTCGTCGCCCAGGTCGATCCGATCACGCTCGGCATCCTCAGAGCGCCGGGTGAGTGCGGCGTCGATGTGGCCGTCGGCGAGGGCCAGCCGCTCGGCAACCGCCTGGACTTCGGCGGGCCGTCCTTCGGCCTGTTCGCCGCCCGCGAGGAGTACCTGCGGCGCATGCCCGGGCGCATCGCCGGGGAGACCGTCGACGTGGACGGGCGGCGCGGGTTCGTGCTGACCCTGCAGACGCGTGAGCAGCACATCCGCCGCGAGAAGGCCACCTCGAACATCTGCACCTCGCAGGCGCTCAACGCGCTCGCGGGGGTCGTCTACCTGAGCTGGCTGGGTCGGCGGGGGATCGTCGAGCTCGGCGAGCTGCTGCTGGCACGCACGCACTACGCGCGCGAGAGGCTCGCGCGGCTGGACGGAGTCGAGAAGCTCCACGAGCAGCCGGTCATCCGCGAGTTCGCGCTGCGCCTGGACGCCGACGTCGCCGCGGTCAGGCGCAGATGCGCTCAGCAGGGCGTCAACCCGGGCGTCGACGTGCACGAGCTGAGCGACCGCGCGGAGGATCGCGGGGTGCTGCTGGTGGCGATCACCGAGCGGCGCACGCGCGCCGACATCGACCGGCTGGTGGAGGTCCTCGGAGCTGCGGTCGCGTCCGAGCGTCAGGCAGCGGTGGCGGTGTGAGCCCGATCGACGAGAACCCGATGCAGCGCGACCGGGCGAGGACGATCTTCCAGAAGGGCGCCCCCGGGCGGCGTGCGTTCGTGTGCCCTGACGTGGACGTCCCGGCGGTGGATGTCGGCGAGCTCCTGCCCGAGCGCTTTCGCCGGTCTGAGCCACCGCGACTGCCCGAGGTCTCCGAGCCGGAGATCGTGCGCCACTACGTCGGCATCTCCAAGCGCAACTTCGACCTCGACTCGGGCTTCTACCCGCTGGGCTCGTGCACGATGAAGCACAACCCGCGCCTGCACGAGCGCGTCGCGGCGCTCCCGGGCCACGCGCGCCTGCACCCGCTGCAGGACCCCGCGCGTGCGCAGGGCGCGCTCGAGCTGATGTGGAACCTGCAGGGCGCGCTGTCGGAGCTCTCCGGCCTGGCGCACGTCTCGCTGCAACCATCCGCGGGCTCCCACGGGGAGCTCGCCGGCGTGCTGCTGACGCGCGCCTTTCACGAGGATCGCGGTGAGTCCCGCCACAAGGTGCTCACGCCCGACACAGCGCACGGAACGAACCCGGCGACCGTCACGATGGCGGGCTTCGAGGTCGTCAAGCTCGCCACCAACGCCGACGGTGGCGTCGACATCGACGACCTGCGTGCGCAGGCCGATACGGACGTGGCGTGCCTGATGCTCACCAACCCGAACACGCTCGGCCTGTTCGACCGCAACATCGAGGAGATCGCCGAGATTGTGCACGGCGTGGGCGCGACGCTGTACTACGACGGCGCCAACCTCAACGCCGTCATGGGGATCTCGCGCCCGGGCGACATGGGGTTCGACATCGTTCACTTCAACCTGCACAAGTCCTTCACCCAGCCTCACGGCGGAGGCGGGCCCGGCTCGGGGCCGATCGCGGTCTCAGACCGCGTCGCCCCGTACCTGCCGGTGCCGGTGGTCGTCCGCCGCGACGATGGCACGTTCGACCTCGACCATGACCGGCCGAAGTCGATCGGGCGCCTGCGCGGCTTTCACGGTAACTACGGCTGCTTCGTGCGTGCCTACGCCTACATCTGCTCGCTCGGCGGCGACGGGCTGAAGGACGCCTCGCAGGCCGCGGTGCTGAACGCCAACTATCTGCTTGCGCGACTGAGGCAGCACGGCGTCGGGGGTGAGCGGGGAGTGCATGACTATTTGCCGCTCGCCTACGGCGATCTGTGCATGCACGAGTTCGTGCTCTCCGGCGGGCCGATGAAGCGCGAGCTTCAGATCAAGACGCTCGACCTCGCCAAGCGCCTGCTGGACTTCGGCTTCCATCCCCCGACCGTGTACTTCCCGCTGCTGGTGGACGAGGCGCTGATGGTCGAGCCGACCGAGACCGAGACGAAGGAGACGCTCGACGCGTTCGCCGACGCGATCGCGGCGATCCTGCGCGAGGCCGCCGAGGACCCCGAGGTCGCGCGGGGGGCGCCGTACAGCACGCCGGTGCGCCGCCTCGACGAGGTTGCGGCCGCCAAGCGCCCCGTCATTCGAGAGGTCCTGGCCTAGGCGGCGCGAGGATGGCGATCGAGCACCGAAAACTCGGCAGCACGGGCGTCAGCGTGAGCCCGCTGTGCCTTGGCGCGATGATGTTCGGCGCCTGGGGCAACACCGATCACGAGGACTCGATCCGCATCGTTCACCGAGCGCTCGACGCCGGGATCAACTTCATCGACACAGCCGACGTGTACTCGCGCGGGGAGTCCGAGGAAATCGTCGGCAAGGCGCTCGCGGGCGGCCGGCGCGACTCGGTGGTGCTCGCCACCAAGGTCCACGGCACGATGGGCGAGGATCCGAATCAATCCGGAAACTCGCGCCGCTGGATCGTCAAAGAGCTCGAGAGCAGCCTGCGGCGCCTGGGCACCGATTGGGTCGACCTCTACCAGATCCACCGACCCGAGCCGGACACCGACATCGACGAGACGCTCGCTGCGCTCAGCGACCTCGTGCACGCCGGCAAGGTCCGCTACGTCGGCAGCTCGACGTTTCCCGCCCACCAGATCGTCGAGGCTCAGTGGGTGGCCGAGCGGCGCGGCCGCGAGCGCTTCGTGTGCGAGCAGCCGCCCTACTCGATGCTCATCCGGCGAATCGAGGCCGACGTGCTGCCCGTGTGCCAGAGGCACGGGATGGGCGTGATCCCGTGGAGTCCCCTCGCCGGGGGCTGGCTGTCGGGCAGGTATCGCGTGGGCGGCGACTCGCCGGGGGACAGCAGACGCGCGCAGATGATTCCCTCGCGCTACGACATGTCGATTCCCGCCAACCAGCACAAGCTCGAGGCGGCCCAGGCGCTCGGCGAGCTCGCCGGGGAGGCCGGGATGCCGCTGATCGAGATGGCGCTCGCATTCGTCACCAACCACCCGGCCGTGACCGCCGCGATCATCGGCCCGCGCACGATGGAGCAGCTCGAGAGTCAGTTGCCGGCGCTCGAGCGGACGCTGAGTGCGGACGTGCTCGACCGCATCGACGAGATCGTCGCACCCGGCACGAACGTCAACCAGAACGACACGGGCTGGGACGCGCCCTGGCTCACCGACAGCTCGCTGCGGCGTCGCTAGCGCCGAGTCACCTCGAGGCGAGCACAGCCGATCGACCAATGCGCATCTTCTCCGGAATCCAGCCGACCGGGCGCAAGCACCTCGGCAACTACATCGGCGCGATCGCCCAGTACGTCTCCAGCCAGGAGCGCGGCGAGGGCATCTTCTGCATCGTCGACCTGCACGCGATCACCGTCGCCTACGACCCGGCCGAACTGCGCGAGCGCCTCTACGACACCACCGCGATCCTGCTCGCCGCCGGCCTGGACCCGCAACGCTGCGTCCTCTTTCGCCAGAGCGACGTGCCCCAGCACACCGAGCTGACGTGGCTGCTCTCCAGCGTCACCGAGCTCGGACGGCTGCAGCGGATGCACCAGTTCCGCGACAAGTCGGTCGCGCAGCGCGAGCTGGTCTCGGCCGGCCTGCTGCTCTACCCGGTCCTGCAGGCCGCCGACGTGCTCGCATACCGCGCCGAGGAGGTGCCGGTCGGGGAGGACCAGCGCGAGCACCTGGAGCTGATGCGCGACGTGGCGCGGCGCTTCAACGCCCGCTTCGGCGACGGCCAGGAGGTGCTGGCGGTGCCCGAGCACCGCATCCCCGAGGTCGGCGCGCGGATCATGGACCTGCAGGACCCGACGCGCAAGATGTCCACGACCGGCGCCAGCGAGCACAGCACCGTGTACGTGCTGGACGAGCCGCAGGCGATCGAGAAGAAGCTGAAGGGCGCGGTCACCGACTCCGGCAGCGAGGTGCGCCGCGGCCCGGACAAGCCGGGCGTGAGCAACCTGATCGAGATCCTGGCCGCGGTGCGCGGGGTCGACCCCGCGGCGGTCGAGTCCGAGCTCGCGCAGGCGCGCTACGGCGAGCTCAAGGCGGCCGTCGCCGCGGCCGTCATCGACTACCTGGCCCCGGTGCGCGAGCGCTACCAGCAGCTGCGCGCCGACGAGGCCGCGCTCGAGTCGATCCTCCAGGGTGGCGCCGGGCGCGCGCACGCGATGGCCGCGCAGACGCTCGCCGACGTGCGCGAGCGCATGGGCGTCGGCCCGCCCCGGCGGGCCGACGGCGGCGGGCGGGCGGGCAGCACGTCATCGACGGCCGGTACGGTGAGCGCATGAGGATCGCAACGATCGGTCCGGCCACGGGGCCACGGTGAAGGCGTGAGCCTGGCCGCGCTCGAGCTCGACCTGGACGTCTTCAGCGGGCCGTTCGACCTGCTGCTGACACTCGTGCTGCGCGAAGAGGTCGATCTGCTCGAGCTGCAGCTCGCCGACGTGGTGCTCGCCTACCTCGACCACCTCGAGCAGCGCGGAGAGCTCGACCTCGAGACCGCCACCGAGTTCATCGTGCTGGTGGCGGCGCTGCTGGAGCTGAAGTCGCGTCTGATGCTGAGCGGCGAGGAGCAGGAGCTGCTGGACATCGAGCCCGAACAGGCCGCCGAGGAGCTGCTCGCACGGATGCTCGACGCCCGCCGCTATCGCGCGGCCGCGACCCATCTGCGCGAGCTGCTGGCCGGCGAGCACGGCGTGCGCTTCCGCGCCGCCCCGCCGCCCGCGAGCGTGCGCCGCGCGATCGTCCATGCGGCCGACGGCTCCCACGACCCGCAGCTGCTGGGCGAGGCGATCGGGCGGCTGCTGCTGACGCCGCCCGCGATCAGCGTCCGCCACATCTCGGTCCAGCGGGTCACGGTCGCCGAGCGCCTGGCGCACCTGCGCGCCCTGCTGCGCCGCGGCAGCTTCAGCTTCGACGAGGCGGTGCGCGGAGCCGACCGGATGACCGTGGCCGTCACCCTGTTCGCGCTGCTGGAGCTCTACAAACGCGGGGAGGCCGACTGGGAGCAGCAGGAGAGCTTCGGCGAGATCGCCATCCACGGCCGAGTCGGCGAGGCGCCCGCCGAGGTGCTCGCCGGATGAGCGCCGCGGAGCCAGAGCTGGCTCGCACCGTCGAGGCGCTGCTGTTCCTGTCCTCCGACCCCCTCAGCCCCGCCGAGCTGGCCGACGCGAGCGAGGCCGGCGAGGGCGCCGTGCTTGCGGCGCTGGCGATCCTCGCCGAGCAGTACGCCCCGGGGCGGCGCGGGATCACGCTGCGCGAGCTGGGCGGCGGCTGGACGCTCGCCAGCGATCCCGCCGCCGAGGACGCGGCGCGACGGCTGTTCAGCCGTCCGCGCGCCTCCACGCTCAGCCCGGCGCAGGCCGAGACGCTCGCGATCGTCGCCTACCTGCAGCCGATATCGCGTCCGGAGATCACCCGTATCCGCGGCGTCAGCGCCGACTCGGCCACCGCGACGCTGCTCGACCGCGGTCTCATCGAGGAGGCCGGCCATTCCCAGTTCGGGGCGGTTCTCTACCGCACCACCATCCAGTTCCTGAAGCTGTTCGGCTTGCGCAGCCTCGACGAGCTGCCCGACATCGCCCGCTGGGACCCGACCCCCGAGGAGCAGGCCGAGCTGCGTGAGCGCCTGCTGCGCGCCGGCGAGGCGCGCGCCGGCGGCGGACCCTAGGCCGCGCGCGCCGCCAGCTGGCCGCACGCGGCGTCGATGTCGCGCCCGCGCGTGAGACGGACGGTCACCGGCACGCCCCGCGACTCGAGCGCGGCGCGGAACGCGGCGATCGACTCGCGGCTGGACCCCCGGTAGGCCCCGGCCGCGTTGGGGTTGTAGGGGATCAGGTTGACCTTGAAGATCGCCGGCGCGCCCTCGCGCCCGCCCGCCAGCGCCCTCGCCAGCGCGAGCGCCTGCTCGTAGCGGTCGTTGACGCCCGCCAGCATCACGTACTCGACGAACACGCGTCTGCGCTTGCGCGCGTGGAACGCGCGGCAGGCCTCGATCACCTCGCTCAGCGGATAGCGCTCGTTGACGGGCATCAGCTGCGAGCGCAGCGCTTCGTCGGCGGCGTGCAGCGACAGCGCCAGGCGCAGCGGCATCTCGCACTCGGCCAGCCGTTCGATGCCGGGTATCCAGCCGACCGTCGAGATCGTCGTGCGCCGGTGCGTGACGCCGATGTCGGGCAGGCGCTCGCATGCGCCCAGCACCGCATCGAGGTTCAGCATCGGCTCGCCCATGCCCATGAACACGCAGTGGTCGATCGCTTCGATGCGGCGGAAGTGAAGCGCCTGGTCGAGGATCTCCGAGGCGCTCAGGTTGCGCGCGAACCTCATGGCGCCGGTCGCGCAGAACGTGCACGTGAGCGGGCAGCCCGACTGCGAGGACAGGCAGATCGAGCGCCGGCCGTCGCCACCTCCCGGACGGCTTGCACCTCCCGGAGGGTTTCGGTAGCGCATCAGCACCGCCTCGAGCGGCCTGCCGTCCGCGGTCTGGAACAGGGCCTTGACCGTGCCGTCGCTCGAGCGGGCCTCTTCCCTGACCGTGAGGCTCGAGAAGGGCAGCTCGCAGGCGAGCGTGTCGCGCAGGGAGGCGGGAAGGTCGGTCATCTCCTCATACCCTCCCGCACCGCGCGCCGCCCACGCCCACACCTGGCGGGCGCGAAAGCGCGGCTCCCCGCGGTCGGCGAGCGTCTGGTCGAGTAGCTGAAGGTCCATGTTCGTCGTTGCCGGTCCCGAGGCATGACGGCCCACTGCCGGCCGAGTCGCCTCCGAGGCCGAGTCCCGTCCTATGGTTGCAGCAGATGAGCCGGTCCACCGAGAAGCGGCGATGCGCCTAGCCAAGTACCTCGCCCACGCCGGCGTCGCCTCTAGGCGCTCCGCCGAGGCGCTGATCGCAGACGGGCGCGTCACCGTCGGCGGGGAGATCGTCACCGACCCCGCCCGCGACGTTCGCGAGGACAGCCGCGTGAGCGTCGACGGACGGCCGCTGGCGGGACCGGAGCCGCGCGTGCTGTACGCCCTCAACAAGCCCGCGGGCGTGGTGTCCACGGCGCGCGACACCCACGGCCGGCCCACCGTCCTCGAGCTGGTGCCCGCGCGCGGGCTGCGCCTGTACCCGGTCGGACGACTGGACATCGACAGCTCCGGCCTGATCCTGCTCACCAACGACGGCGAGCTCGCCGACCGGCTGACCCACCCGCGCTTCCAGGTGCCCAAGACCTACCGCGCCAAGCTCGGCGGTGCCCCCATCCGGGCGGACGCCCTGAGCGCCCTGCGCGCCGGGGTGGAGCTCGAGGACGGCCGCACCGCGCCCGCCCGCGTGCGCCGCGTCGGGGGAGCCGGCTCGAATCTGATCGAGCTGACCATCCACGAGGGTCGCAACCGCCAGGTGCGCAGGATGTGCCAGGCGGTCGGCCATCCGGTGCTCGAGCTGGTGCGCACCCGCTTCGGCCCGCTGGCGCTGGACGGCCTGGCGCCCGGGTCCCACCGCCAGCTGGGAGAGGCGGAGGTCGAGCGCCTGCGTGCGCTCACCTGCCTGCCCCCGCCAGGGGGTGCCCCTGAAGGGGGTACGCTCTGACACAATCGCCCGCCATGCGACTGTTCGCCCTGCGCGGGGCCGTCAGCGTCGAGCTCAACAACGCCCAGGACATCCTGGACGCCACGACCGAGCTGATGCGGGAGATCATGCAGCGCAACGCGCTGGAGCCGGAGAGCGTCGTCAGCTGCATCTTCACCGCCACCAGGGACCTCAACGCCGAGTTCCCCGCCGTGGCCGCGCGCGCGCTCGGCTTCGACCGCGTGCCGCTGCTGTGCGCGCAGGAGATCCCCGTCCCGAGGTCGATGCCGCGCGTGATCAGGGTGCTGATCCACTACCACGCGGACGACGCGCACGTGCCCGCGCACGTCTACCTGGGCGACGCCCGCGCGCTGCGCGCGGACCTCGAAGCGGCCCAGTAGTGCCTGCCCACCGCGTCCTACGTCCGCGGCGTTTCCTGCTCGGGGCGCTGCTTGTCACCGTGGCGCTGGCGATCGTGCCCGGATCGGCCGACGCAGAATTCGCGACGCTCGGGGCGACGACCCAGTACCAGGCGCTCGTCGGTCCCGCCTTCGCCGCGTCCGAGGTCGTTTGGGGTGAGCGGAGCCTTCCCGGCGCCTCGGCGGGCACGCCACGCTCTGAGTTCTCGGTCCTGGCGGCTGTCCCGGGAGCGCACGGCTCGACGCTGTTCTCCGCGCCGGCCCCAGCGTCGGTTGAAGAATCAACCAAGCCGCTCGGTCTCGTCGCCTCACCGACACTGCTCGCGTTCGCATACCAACTCGAAGCCCCCCAATGCGGCGCTGCGTCACTCGCGTGCGGCCAACCGGATCTACCAGAAGTGCGATCCGTCGCGGCGTTCGGCGGTCCGCCGGCAGGACCGTTTCGCCGGTTCGGCGGGCCCTCGCTCAAGAACGGGGCCATCGGGCTCTCGGGCGACGAAGTGGTGCTCGCCGAGCCGGTGCACGGGGGTACCGGTGGCGAGACGGCGTACGTCGAGGATCTCGCGACCGGGACGCCCGCACGGGAGCTCGGACCGGTCGCCAGCTCCGGTCTGTCTGTCGCCGGCACCTATGTCGCGAGCTCGATCGCGAACGAGATCGCCGTGACGACTCTCGCCGGGACGCCGGTGTACAGCGTGCTGTTGCCTGCCGGGACCGAGGGATGCACGTCTGACTCCAACGGCGTGGGGAGGGACCACGAAGGAGAACCCGGCGAATCCTGCGGCTACGCTCTCGACGCCGACGCGACGCTGGCGATCGCGACGGGCGGGCCCGGGGGCCTCTACTGGGCCTCCCCGGCGCAACCGCAGCTGCACCCGATCGCGGTCGACCTCGCCAGTCCGCTCGTCGCGATCGCCAACGACGAAATCGTCTACGTGACACCGGCAGGGGCGATGGGCGCGCAGCTCGCGCTCACCGATCTGAGTGGGAACGCACGGCCGATCAGCTTCCCCGTGGAGGGCGGCGCCGAAGGCATCTCAGGGCTCGCGTTCGACGGCACCAACGTCGCCTGGACGGACGGCTGCATCTACGCCGGCAGTGTCCCCGCCAGTGCGCCGACCGGCCCGCCGGCCCCCGCCTGCGAGGCCGTGACGATCGAATCCGAATTCAACGAAGGCGTGAAGCTCGCGCGCAGCGGCCGCGTCAGGATCGACTTGCGCTGTCAGTACTCGCCGTGCAGCGGCACGCTGACGCTGACGACGGCCATCAGCAGGGCTACCGGGACAGGCAGGCGCAAGAAGATCAAGCGGACGACCATGACCATCGGAACCGCAAGCTTCACGGGCCTTGCGGTCGCAAAGGGCGACGCCGTCTCGCTGACAGTCGGCCGCAGCGGGCTGAGGCTGCTCAAGCGAGGCGGGTACCGCCTGAAAGCCACGGTCACGGCCACGGTACCGTCCGGCTCGACCTCGGAGAAGACGAGCGCCACGGTGTCGCTCGAAGGCGCCAGGCCCAGGCAGAGGTGACAGGGGAGCGACGTTCTCCCTGCAAACCGGGCTGATTTGGCTCCATTGCCGCGGATCGGGCCACGCGGCGACCACGTACAATGGCCACGTGGCGATCGAGTTCTCGCAGCGCATCGCGCGCATCCCCGTCTACCCGGCCGCCGGCGGCTACGCGCAGCAGGAGCCGCTCGTGCGCCTCGCCAGCAACGAGTCGCCCTACCCGCCATTGCCGGCCGTGCGCGAGGCGATCGAGCGCGCGCTGGAGGGGCTCAACCGCTACCCCGATCCGTCCAGCTCGCTGCTGCGCAGCCGGCTCAGCGATCGCTACGGGGTGCCCGACTCGCGCATCGCCATCGGCAACGGCTCGTGCGACATCCTGCTGGCGGCCGGCGAGGCGCTGCTGGAGCCGGGGGCCGAGCTCGTGTACGCATGGCCGTCCTTCTCCGTCTATCCCCACCTCAGCGCCGCCTCCGGTGCGCGCGCGGTGACGGTCGCGCTCGACCGGGACGAGCGCCACGACCTGCAGGCGATGCTGCGCGAGATCACCGTCGCCACCCGGCTGGTGCTCGTGTGCAACCCCAACAACCCGACCAGCACCGCCATCCCGCTCGCGGACATCGCCGGCTTCCTCGCCGAGGTGCCGCGGTACGTGTGCGTGATCGTCGACGAGGCCTACTGCGAGTTCAACACCGTCGACGACGCCGACGCCTCACTGGAGCTGCTCGACGCCCACCCGAACCTGGCGCTGCTGCGCACCTTCTCCAAGGTCCACGGACTGTGCGGGCTGCGCGTCGGCTTTGCCCTGTGCGGCTCGGAGGAGCTGCCGCGCGCGCTCGACCAGGTGCGCCAGCCGTTCTTCTGCAACGCGCTCGCCCAGGCCGCCGCCGTCGAGGCCCTCGCCCATCAGGACGCGGTCGAGGAACGCGTCATCCGCACCGTCGCCGAGCGGGTCTCGGTGGACGAGCGCCTGCGCGCGCTCGGCATCGAGCCGGCGGACTCGCAGGCGAACTTCTGCTGGTTCGCGCTCGGCGAGGACCGCGACGAGCAGGAGGTCATGCGCGGGCTGGCGCAGCGCGGCGTGCTCGTGCGCGGCGGCAGCGCGCTCGGCAGCGAGGTCCCCGCGCTGCGCGTCACCTACGGCCTGCCCGAGGAGAACAGGCGCTTCCTGGACGCGCTCGCCGAGGTGCTGGCGCCCGCCGCGACGCGCTGAGCGACGCCGCGCGTCGAGACCGGCGACAGGAAGCGCAATCCGACGGGCCCTCGCCAAATTGTCTCCCACCCCTCGACCACGGGCCGGCTGTCTGCTACAAACACATGAGATAGCCATGACCGCGTCGATCAGCACATCCGGTCGCACCTCCCCCGTAGACGCCACGTGGCCGTCCTCTCGCGCGTATCCCGCCTGGCGATTTAGCTAGGCGCTTCGGCCTGCACCCGTCCGTGAGCGGGTGCCCGCGGCCGCACCGGGTCCCCCAGCCGGGGGACCGAGCGCCACCCACCCGGGTGCCCTCAGCGCCCTCCTCGCGGCCCCGGTGGGTGGGATTCCGTCCCCCCAGCCAGCACCTCTAACATGCCCAGGCGTCAGTGAAAGGATGAGCAGATGATGATCGTCATGAAGGAGACCGCCACCGACGAGGAGGTCGAGGCGGTCGTCAAGAAGATCGAGCGTGCCGGCGCGCTCGCCCATCGCAGCCGCGGCGCGCGCGTGACCGTGATCGGAGCGATCGGCGACGTCGAGCAGGACGTCAGCGTCGAGAGCCTCGGCCTCGAAGGCCAGCCGGGCGTGGATCGCGTCGTGCCGATCCTCAAGCCCTACAAGCTTGCCTCTATCCAGATCACACACGGCGAGCGAACCGTGCTCGACATCGACGGGCGCAAGGTCGGGGGGAGAACTTTGCGCTGATCGCCGGGCCCTGCACGGTTGAATCGCGTGACCTGACCCTCCAGACCGCGCGCGTGGTGCGCGACGCCGGCGCCACTCTGTTCCGCGGCGGCGCCTACAAGCCGCGCACCTCCCCGTACGCGTTCCAGGGCCTGGGCCAGGAGGGCTTGAAGCTGTTGGCCGAGGCGAAGGCCGAGACCGGCCTGCCGATCGTCACCGAGCTGATGGACATCCGTGACCTCGATGCCGTCTTGGAAGTCGCTGATGTGATTCAGATCGGTGCGCGCAACATGCAGAACTACCCCCTCCTGGCCGAGATCGGCCGCTCCGGCCGCCCGGCGCTGCTCAAGCGCGGTCTGTCCGCTCCGCTCGACGAGCTGTTGATGGCGGCCGAGTACATCCTCAAGGAAGGCAATCCGTCGGTGATGCTCTGCGAGCGCGGCATCCGCACATTCGAGACCGACCACCGCCGCGTCACACTCGACCTGATGGCAGTGCCGATACTGAAGGAGCTCTCGCATCTGCCGGTAATCGTCGACCCCAGCCACGCAGCCGGCCGTCGCGAGCTGGTGCTGCCGCTGTCGCTGGCCGCAGCCGCGGCGGGCGCGGACGGCATCATCGTCGAGACGCACCCCAACCCGGAGGAGGCCGTCTGCGACGGGCCTCAGGCCCTGCGTGCGGACGGGTTCGCGGACTACGTCAGCGCCGTGGAGCGGGCCGCCGCGCTCGCGGGCAAGGCGCTCAGCGCCGTCTGATGGGCCGCGCCGCGGGGCACGCTCCTTGAGGGTCGCCGTCCTCGGCCTGGGGCTGATCGGGGGCTCGATCGGCCTGGCCGCGCGCGGGCGCGCAGACGCCGACGTGTGCGGGTACGACCCAGACGAGCGCGTGCGCGCCAAGGCGCTGGCGCTCGGCGCGATCGACGCGCAGGCCGCCGACGTGGCCGGCGCCGTCGCCGGCGCCGACGTCGTGTTCGCCGCCGCACCCGTCGGGGCGCTCGGCGAGACCGTGCGCCTAGCGCTGGCAAGCGCCGGCCCCGACTGCGTCGTCAGCGACGTCGGCTCGACCAAGCGCCTACTCGCCGACGCCGCCTCCGACGAGCGCTTCGTGGGCGGACATCCGCTCGCGGGAGCCGAGACCGCCGGCGTGGAGCACGCGCGCGAGGATCTGTTCGACGGCGCCACCTGGTACCTCACCCCCGCCAAAAGCAGTACCGCCGGCGTCCTCTACGAGCGCCTGCACCGCCTGCTCACGAGCTTTGGCGCCCGGCCGACGGCCATCGACGCCGACACCCACGACCGCCTGATGGCATGCGTGTCGCAGCTCCCGCACGTGCTCGCCAACCTGCTCGTCGCCCAGGCCGCCGGCCTGCCTGCCGCGCGCCGTCGGGGTGCCCCCCGCGACGGGGGGCTCGGCGAGGAGTCCCAGCGCCTGCCCTCGGTCGGACCGAGCTTCCGCGACGCCACCCGCGTCGCCGGCGCCAACAGCGCGATCTGGACCGACATCTACATGTCCAACCGCGACGCCCTGATCGCCGGGATCGACGAGTTCGCGGCGCGTCTGGGGGAGATTCGCTCGGCACTGCAGGCCGCGGACGCGGCCGCCGTCACGGCCTGGAACGAGCAGGCGCGCGCCGACCGCGAGGCGCTGCTCGGCGCCGGCCTGGTCGGCGGTGTGGGTGGGGAGCCGGTGCTCGAGCTGCGCGCGTCCGTGCCCAACCGCCCGGGGGTGATCGCCGAGATCGCCCTCGCGCTCGGGGGGGCCGGAGTGAACATCGCCGACATGGTGCTCTCTCCCTCGCAGGACAACCGGCAGGGGGTGGTCGCGCTGTGGATCGCCGGCGAGGAGCACGCGGGGCGCGCCAGGGAGCTGATCGCGAACCTCGGCTTCCCGGTCGTGCAAGCATGAGAGCGAGCCGATGAACATGCGCTTCGAGCCCTCGCGCGGACTCTCCGGCGAGCTGACGGCGCCGGCCGACAAGTCGATCTCGCACCGCGCCGCCCTGCTCGGCGCGATGGCCTCCGAGCCCGTGCGCATCGAGCGCTACCTGCACGCCGCCGACACCACCTCGACGCTCGACGCCGTGCGCGCGCTCGGGGCGCTCGTCGAGGTCCACGGCGAGGATCTCGTCGTGCGCGGCAGCGGCCTGCGCGATGCGCACGAGCCCGACGGGCCGATCGACGTGGGCAACGCCGGCACGCTGCTGCGGCTGCTGCCCGGCTGGTTGGCCGCGCAGGAGGGGCGGTCGTTCACGCTCGACGGCGACGAGTCGATCCGCCGCCGCCCGGTGGATCGGATCGCCGAGCCCCTGCGCCAGATGGGCGCCGATTTGCAGGCGCGCGACGGGCGCTTCCCGCCGCTGCACGTGCGCGGCGCGAGGCTGCGCGCCATCTCCTACGAGCTGGAGGTCGCAAGCGCCCAGGTCAAGTCGTGCATCCTGCTCGCCGCGCTCGCCGCCGACGGGGCGACCACCGTCGGCGAGCCCGCGCGCAGCCGCGATCACACCGAGCGGATGCTGCTGCGCGCCGGCGTGGCCATCCACCGCAACGGCCGCCACGTCACCGTCGTCAACGCCGACGAGCTGGCGCTCGAGCGCGTGCGGGTCCCCGGCGACCCGAGCTCGGCGGCGTTCCTGATCGCCGCCTGCGTGCTCGTGCCCGGCTCGCGCCTGCTGATCGGCGACGTCGGGGTCAACTGGACGCGCACCGGCTTCCTGCGCATCCTGCGCCGCATGCGGGGAATCGTGCTGGGCGACCTCGAGGACGAGACCGGAGAGCTCGCGCTCGAGGAGCCCGTAAGCGATCTCGACGTCGCCCACGGCGCGCTCGAGGGCACGGTCGTCGAGCCCGACGAGGTGCCGCTCGCGATCGACGAGCTGCCGCTGGTGGCGCTGCTCGGGTGCTTCGCCGAGGGCGAGACGGTCGTGCGCGGCGCGCAGGAGCTGCGCGTGAAGGAGTCCGACCGCATCGCCGGCGTCGTCGACGGCCTGCGCGGCCTGGGCGCCGACATCGAGGCCACAGCCGACGGCTTCGCGGTGAGCGGCAGCGGCGGCCTGCGCGGCGGCAGCATCGACGCCCGCGGCGATCACCGTCTGGCGATGATGGGGGCCGTGGCGGGCCTCGCCTCCCGCGAGGGCGTCGAGGTGCTGGGGATGGACGCCGCCGCCGTGTCCTACCCGTCCTTCGTCGAGGATCTGGCGCGGCTGGCGTGACAGGAGAGCCAGGGCAGCGTTGATCCTGGCAACCTTCCTCGCTCATGACAGCGTCCGCTCCGTTCATCGTCGTCACAGGAAACATCGCCGCGGGTAAGTCGACGCTGGTGCAGCGCCTGGCCGCGGAGCTGGGGCTGGCGGCCCATCCCGAGCGCATCCAGGAGAATCCGTTCTTCGGCTCTCCGCAGCACCGCGCGCTGGAGTCCGAGATGTGGTTCCTGGCCGACTCCGTCGCGATCCACCGCACGATCCAGCGCGAAGGGCGAGGAGGGGTGCAGGAGCGCTCGGCATACGACCACATTCCAGTGTTCGCACGCGCACGCGCACGATGCGGCTGGCTCGGCGCCGATGAGCTTCAGCTGCTCGAGCAGCTGGCGCAGCTGCTGTACGAGGGTCTGAGGCCGCCCGACCTGCTCGTCTACGCCGAGGCTGACCTCGCCGCCATCGCTGCGCGCATCACGGCGCGCGGTCGTCCGGGTGAGCAACTGATCGACTCGGGCTATCTGTCGCTGCTCGCCGAGCTCTACGACGAGCTGATAGACGGCTGGCGCCTGTCTCGCGTGTACCGTCTCGACACGACTCGCGTGGACGTCCGCCACGATGAGGGCTTTCGGCTAGCGAGCCACGAGATCCTGGAGCTGCTGCCATGACCGATGCCGACGAGATAAGCCTCCCAGTGATCATCGAGCGGGAGGGCGTCGGCATGCCGTCCCGCGTCTTCCCCGGCGACGCAGGACTCGATCTGCAGGCCGCCAGAGGGGCGAAGATCGCGCCGGGCGAACGCTGCGTCATCGCCACGGGCTTGCGCGTGGAAATCCCGCCCGGGTATGTCGGCCTGATCGTGCCGCGCTCCGGGCACGCAGCCAGATACGGCGTCACTCACCTCGACGCGCCAGGCGTGATCGACTCGGAATACCGGGGAGAACTGCACTTCATCCTGTACAACTCCGACAAGCACGACACGTTCACCGTCAACGTCGGCGACAGGCTCGGGCAGCTGCTCGTCTTGAGCATCGCCGTCGCCACTCCTGTACTCGCGGGCGAGCTCTCTGCCACTGAGCGTGGTCGCCAGGGGCTGGGGTCGAGCAGGTAGATGCCGCGGCAGCGGCGGCGAGCCGGTCCGTTGGTCCTGTCTGCCATAGTGCCCGACGGATGATCATCGCAATCGACGGGCCGGGTGGGGCGGGGAAGTCGACAGTTGCGCGGTCCGTCGCGGCACGGCTCGGCTTCGCCTTTCTGGACACGGGTGCGCTGTACCGCACTGCCGTGCTGGCCGGCGTGCGGCGCGACGCCGCACCGGAGGAGATCGTGGCCGGCCTGGACATCGAGCTCGGCGAACGCATACTGCTCGACGGCGAGGACGTCACCGCCGCGATCCGCGCTCCTGAGATCAGCGCGTTGACGCCAACCGCAGCCGCTCGCCCGACGCTCCGCGCGGCGCTCACGGAAAAGCAGATCGCGCTGATGTCCCATGGAGACTGGGTCGCCGAGGGGCGAGACCTCGGCACCGTGGTCGTCCCCGACGCCGAGGTCAAGGTGTTCCTCACCGCCTCGGTCGAGGAGCGGGCGCGGCGCCGCGCGCTGGAGCATGGACTGGACGTCGAGGATGTCCGTCGAGCGCTCGTCGAGCGCGACAGGATGGACCGCGAACGGGAGCATGGGCCGCTGCACGCTGCAGCGGACGCGACCAAGATCGACACCACGGGCATGACGCTCGACGGGGTGGTCGCTGCCATCGTCGACCTGGTCCCGCCCGGGTACAGCGTGCGGCCCGCGCTGTTCGCCGTCGGGCCCGCGGGCGTCGCGCCGCCGCGGCGCATGCGGCGAGGCGCCGTACCGCAGCCCGGCGGAGGCTAGAGGCGCGCTTGAGCGCCGCCGCGGGCGCTTACGTGGGGGGTTTCTTCAGACGTCTGAGCCGCTGGCGCCATGCGGCGAGTTTGGAGTATCCCAGGACGATCGCCACGCAGAGAATCGGGATGCCGACGATCAACGCTGCCCATATCACCGAGTGGGCCAGGGAGAGCGAGCCCCACGTGCTGTGAAGGTCCCCAGTCAGTTCCTTGTCCGTGGCGATCGACAGGATCGAGCTGAGGGCCGCTCCGATCAGCGCGACGAGGATGACGGCCACGCCGCCCCCGAGCACGAGCTGCGTGCGGTTGTCCGTCCGTTCGACGTTTTCCTTGAGCTCCTTCAGGTCCGAAAGGAACCCGAGCGAGACGAGCTTCTGTTCGTCCCAACGCGAGCCCGGTACGGCCTTTTGTTTTTCGTCCGGCACGCTGTCGACGTGAAGGAACTGAATCCGCGCGATGTCGTGGTAGCCGGGAATCAGCGTCATCCGCTCACGGCCGATGTTCGCTACGTGAAGGTAGAGAGGGCATCCCGGACGTCCATCGCCGTGGGCGTCTTTCGTTCCGTAGCCGGGATCGACGAGCATTCCAGATAGCAGCATCAGGCCCCGAGTCGCATAGCTGTTCTTGACGGTCACGTTGCCCGCGATGCCGGCGGGCAGCTCAAAACGCTCGCGGGATGAGAAAACAGCCGTGTCGCCCGGTTCGAGCAGCACCGGAGGCGGCGTCAACCTCGGACGCTCCTCTATGAGCCTTGCCAGTCGACCCTGAGCGTCGGCCTCTGCGGCGTCGACCATGGCCGGCTCGTCGCCGGCACCTCCCTGCGGGTTAGCGGCCGGCTCGCCCTTCTGTCTCCGCTCGAGCACGCCCTGTCCGTTCTTCGCGTCCTTGCCCTTCGCCGGTTGCGTGGGCGGGGGTATCCTCTTGCCGTGTGGGGTGATCAGGCCGGTCTCGGCGATTGTCACGTTGTAGGAGGCGGGCTGCAGGCTCGTGCGGCTGTAGCCGGCGACGATCAGCGTCTTGTCTTGCTCAACGAGACGTTGGATCCTGCCAGCCGAGAGCACCCCCCTCTCGTGAGACTCTGCAGTCTTGCGCGAGCGGGGTCCACGAGGCGAGCGCCAGCGGTGGCTTGTGGCAGGCATGTGCTGGGTATTTCGTTCCGCTCAGTAGAACTCCTGCGCTCTCCAAGGCGGCCTGGCGTGCCCGCGTTCCGGGCGGCCTGGGTGCCCCGGTCATACTGCTCCCATGAAGGTCGCGATCGTCGGCTATCCGAACGTGGGCAAGTCCTCGCTGATCAACCGTCTCACGGGCACGCGCGAGGCGGTCGTGCACGAGCGCCCCGGGGTCACGCGTGATCGTAAGGAGCTCGACTGCGAGTGGAACGGACGCCAGTTCAAGCTGATCGACACCGGCGGCGTGGACTTCCAGGACCGGGATCCGCTCGCCGGCTCGATCCGCGAGCAGGCGCGCGCCGGCCTCGCGGACGCCCAGGTGGCGGTGCTGGTGGTGGACGCCCGCGCCGGCGTGCGGCCCGGCGACGAAGAGCTGGCGGACCTGCTGCGCCGCGCTTCGCTGCCGAGCATCGTCGCGGCGAACAAGTGCGACGGCGTCGCCGAGCTGCCCCTCGCCGCCGACTTCCATCGCCTCGGCCTGGGCGAGCCGATGGCCGTCTCTGCCGCCCAGGGCCTAGGCTCGGGCGACCTGCTCGACCGCATCGTCGAGCTGCTGCCGCCTGGGGACTCCGAGCCCGAGGACGACACGGTCCGGCTGGCCGTTATCGGCAGGCCCAACGTCGGCAAGTCCTCGCTGGTCAACCGCTTCCTGGGCGAGGAGCGGGTGATCGTCTCCGAGAACGCCGGGACCACGCGCGACGCGATCGACATGCCGCTGATCGTCGGCGATCGCAGGCTGATCCTCGTCGACACGGCCGGGATGCGCCGTCAGTCGAAGGTCGCAGACTCGGTCGAGTACTACACCGCCCTTCGCTCCCAGCGCGCCGCCGAGCGAGCCGACGTCGCGCTCGTCGTCTGTGACGCCACCGACGGGGTCACCGCTCAGGACCTGCGCATCGCCGAGCTGGCGATGAAGGCCGGCTGCGCGACCGCGATCGTGCTGAACAAGTGGGACGTCCACACGGCCGGCGAGGAGGCTCTCGAGCACGAGCGAGCGCGCGTGGCCGAAAAGCTGCGCCTGCGCCCGCGGGTGCTCACCGTCAGCGCCAAGACCGGCCGCCACGTCTCGCGGCTGCTCACCGAGGCGATCGCGCTCGGCGACCGCATGGCCGGGCGCATCCCCACCCCCGAGCTCAACCGCTTCCTGTCCGCGGCCGTCCAGGCCCGCCAGCCGCCCGTCGGCACGCGCCGCGGCTCAGGCCAGCATCGCCTGAAGTTGATCTACATGGCCCAGATCGGCGAGCGACCGCCCCGCTTCGCCATCCAGGTCAACTCGCGCGCGCGCGTCACCCGCGACTACGCCTACTTCCTGGAGAACCGCCTGCGCGCCCGCTACGGGATGGACGGCGTGCCCGTGATAATCGACTTCGTCGAGCGTGGCCAGCGCGGGAGAGCCCGCGCCGCATAGACTGCTGCGACTTTTGCCAACCCGTGGCCGCGGAGCCCCAACGCCGCCGCCCATGACATCCCGGAGCTGATCCCCAAAAGACATGACTGAGCTTTCTGACAACGAGTTCCTGTTCACCTCCGAGTCGGTCACGGAGGGCCACCCCGACAAGATCGCCGACCAGATCTCCGACGGGGTTCTTGACGCCGTCCTGGCCGACGATCCCTACGGCCGCGTGGCCTGCGAGACGCTGGTCAACACCGGCCTGGTCGTCGTGTCGGGAGAGATCTCGACCGAGACCTACGTGGACATCCAGAAAGTCGCGCGCGAGACCGTGCGCAGGATCGGCTACGACAATGCCGCCTACGGCTTCGACTGCGACACCTGCGCGGTGATCAACGCGATCGACAAACAGTCTCCGGACATCGCCCAGGGCGTCGACGTCGCCTACGAGACCCGCCACGACCCCTCCGACGACGATGAGCTCGACCTCGCCGGCGCCGGTGACCAGGGGATGATGTTCGGCTACGCGAGCAACGAGACCGATGAGCTGATGCCGCTGCCGATCCTGCTGGCGCACAAGCTCGCCAAGCGCCTGTCGGAGGTGCGCAAGGGCGAGGTGATCCCCTATCTTCGCCCCGACGGCAAGACCCAGGTGACGGTCCGCTACCAGGACGGCAAGCCGGTGGAGATCGAAAAGATCCTGATCTCCACCCAGCACCACGATGGCATCGACGCCGAGACGCTGATCAAGCCGGACCTGATGGAGCACGTGCTGCGCCCGGTGCTGCCCGCCGACCTCTACGACGAGAAGAAGCTCGCCAGGAACTTCCTCGTCAACCCGACCGGCCGCTTCGTGATCGGCGGTCCGATGGGCGATTGCGGTCTGACCGGGCGCAAGATCATCGTCGACAGCTACGGCGGCATGGCCCGCCACGGCGGCGGCGCCTTCTCGGGCAAGGATCCCTCCAAGGTGGACCGCTCGGCCGCCTACGCCGTGCGCTGGGTCGCCAAGAACATCGTCGCCGCGGGCCTGGCCGACCGGGCCGAGGTGCAGGTCGCCTACGCCATCGGGGTGGCGCACCCGGTGTCGGTGATGGTCGACACGTTCGGCACCGAGCGGGACGGCGTCACCCGCGGGCAGATCGCGCGGGCGGTTGACGAGGTCTTCGACCTGCGTCCCGGATCCTTCCGCGAGGAGCTCAAACTGCATCGCCCGATCTACCAGAAGACCGCCGCCTACGGCCACTTCGGGCGCGACGACCACGACTTCACCTGGGAGAAGACCGACAAGGCCGCCGCCCTGCGCGCCGCCGCCAGCCTCTGACCGGCGCGGGCTCGAAGACGGCCGAGAGGAAAGCCAGGCCAAAATCGATGCCCGCCCGCCCGCGACGTGTGCTTTGCACACGTGCTGGCCGATCGGAGATCCCATCGATCTCCGATCGGTAAGGACGCCGCCTGGCGCCGCCTGCCGGTCGTCTAGGGTCAGGGCGGTGTCGAACATCGCCCAGGTTGACGGCCAGGTGGCCGAGGTCGGCGCGGCATCGACGATCGCCCAGGTCGAGCCGATGACGACGGCCCGTGCCCTGCGTGGGCCGTTCGACTACCGGCTGCCCGAAGAGCTCCGCGCCGGCGTGGACGTCGGCTCGATGCTGGTCGTGCCGTTCGGCCACCGGCAGGTGCTCGGTGTGGTCGTCGGCCTGGCCGACAGCAGCGAGGTCGCCGAGGAGAAGCTGCTGGCGCCGCTGCGGGCGCTGGATGAAGGCCCGCCCGCCCTGCCGGCGGACCTGGTCGCGCTGGCCGAGTGGATCGCCGCCGAGTACTGCTCGACGATCGCCCGCGCGCTCACCCTGGTGCTGCCGCCGGGGGCCGCGGGCAGGCTGAGTGGGCGCAAGCGCCGTGCGGTGGCCCGCCCGCGCCACCAGGCGGTCGGGGCGCGCAGCCCCAATCCACCCGAGCTCACGCTCGACCAGCAGGCCGCGCTCGCGCCGCTCCTGCAGGCGCTGAGGGAGCGCCGGGGCGAGCAGCGCCTGCTGCACGGCGTGACCGGCTCGGGCAAGACGGAGATCTACCTGCGTGCCGCCCACGTCGCGCTGGAGCAGCGTCGCGGCGCGATCGTGCTCGTTCCCGAGATCGCGCTCACCCCGCAGATCGTCGGGCGCTTCATCGAACGCTTCGGCGACACGGTCGCCGTGCTGCACTCGCGGCTGACTCCCGGCCAGCGCTACGCCGAGTGGCGCCGCCTGCGCGAGGGAGAGGCGAGGGTGTGCGTGGGACCGCGCTCGGCCGTGTTCGCCCCGATCGAGGATCTCGGGCTGATCGTCGTCGACGAGGAGCACGACGCCTCCTACAAGCACGAGGGCGACCCCCGCTACGACGCGCGCGACGTCGCCGCCGAGCGCGCAGAGCGCTGCGGCGCGGTGCTGCTGCTGGGCAGCGCCACCCCGCGCCCGGAGAGCGTCCAGCGGCTGCCCGCCTGCGTCCTGCCCCGCCGGGTGGACGGCCGGCCGCTGCCCGCCGTGCACGTGCTGGACATGCGGGGAGAGACCCACGGGTTGCATCCGCTCACCGCCCAGGCCCTCGCCGACGTGCGCGCCGCCGGTGGAAAGGCGATCGTGCTGCTCAACCGGCGCGGCTGGTCCAACTTCCTCTCCTGCCGCTCCTGCGGACACGTGTGGAGCTGTCCGGACTGTGACGTGGCGCTCGTTCTGCACCGCGCCGGCGGCTACCTCGCGTGCCACCACTGTGGCCACCGCGAGCCGGTGCCCGCGCGCTGCCGCCAGTGCTCCTCCACCTCCGTCGCCCGCCACGGCGCGGGCACCGAGCGCCTGCAGCACGATCTGGCGAGCGTCTTCGACGACGGCCGCTGCCCCGTGTTTCGCCTCGACGCAGACGTCGTCGCCGACAGCGAGGAGCATGGCGTGGGCGCTCTCCTGCGCCGCTTCGAGGCGGCCGAGTGCGGGGTGCTGATCGGCACCCAGATGGTCGCCAAGGGCCACGACTTCCCAGACGTGAGCCTGGGGGTCGTGCTCGACGCGGACGCCACGCTGCGCTTCCCCGACTTCCGCGCCGAGGAGCGGACGTTCGCGCTGATCGCCCAGCTCGCCGGGCGCGCCGGGCGCGGCGGCCACGGACGCGTGCTGGTGCAGACGATCGCGCCCGACGCGCGGGCGATCGTGTACGCCGCCCGCCACGACAGCCAAGGCTTCATCGCCGGGGAGCTCGAGCGCCGCCGCGCGCTGAGCTACCCGCCGTTCTCACACCTGATCAGGATCGTCTGCTCGGCCGTGGAGTCCCAGCGGGCGTGCGCCGCCGCGGGCGCGCTGCGCGAATCTCTCGCGGACTCCCTGCGACGCGTCGACGTCGGCCTCGGCGACCGCCCGGCCGTACTCGGTCCCGCCACCCTGTTCCGTCTGCGCGGGCGTGAGCGCCAGGTGCTCGTGGTGAAGGCGGCACAGCGCCGGCCCGCGGTGCGGGCGGTGGGGGAGGCCGTGCGGCGCGTGGCCGGTACGCGGGCGCACGCCGGGGTGAACTTCAGCGTGGATGTCGATCCGCAGTAGGGGACCGGCATACGGTGGAGCTAGCCTGGGCGCACGTTCCCGCTAGCCAGGCGCGGGCGCCGCTCGTACACTCAATCCACGATGTCCGCACGCAAGAGCGCAGTCGAAGAGCCCCGACGCCGCCCCTCGAGGGCGCTGACGAGGACGTCCGGCGCGAGGGAGACGCGCGCATGCCGAGCGCGCTCCATCGCGATCAGGTCGCTTGCCGTGTGCGCCGTGCTTGCCTTGGACCTGATCGCCGTCCCCGCGGCCTGGGCAAGCCAGCCCGCCTCTCCCGCGCGGACGGGCTACGCGCGCATCCGCGCAATCTGCCCGCCGCCCGCGCCGGGAGACGCGTCGTGCACTGCGCTGCTGCGTGTTCCCGTGGCGTCAAGCGCCGCCGCCAGCGTGGGCGTCAGCGCGTACACGCTCAACGACGGAGCATCCTCCTCCGGGCCGGCCGGAGGACTCACTCCCGCGCAGCTCGCCAGCGCGTACGGGTACGAACCGACGGCAGGGGGAACCGGGCAGACAGTCGGGATCGTCGATGCCTACAACGACCCGGACATCGAAGCAGACCTCGCAACGTTCGACAGCAACTACGGACTTGCGGCCTGCACGACGGCCAACGGCTGCCTCGAGAAGGTCGGTCAGACAGGAAGCCCGAAATCGCTGCCCAAAGCGGACACGACCGGCTGGTCCGTCGAGATCTCCCTCGACGTCGAGACCGTGCATTCGGTCTGCCAGAAGTGCAAGATCCTGCTGGTCGAGGCCAACGAACCGAGCTACAAGGATCTTGCGGAAGCGGTCAACGAGGCGGTCAGCCTGGGGGCCACCGAGGTCTCCAACTCATATGCCGGCCCCGAGATCGGGCTGGGAGCAACCGAACAGGCGGCGTACAACCATCCGGGAGTAGCGATCGCGGCCGCCACGGGCGATGACGGCTACTACGACTGGGACCTGGTCAACGAAGGCTATGAAGCCGTCGGAATGCCCAACGTCCCGGCGTCGCTCCCATCCGTTGTGGCGGTGGGCGGCACCTCGCTCCACCTCAACTCAAACGGCACGCGCGCCAAGGAGACGGTCTGGAACAACAACGGTCCGGGTGACGAAATCGGCCTTTCTGAAGAATTCGCCGAGGGCGCGACGGGTGGCGGCTGCAGCACGTTGTTCACGGCGCCGCTTTGGCAGCAGAGCGTGCCGGGCTTCGCGTCTACGGGATGCGGGACGAAACGCCTCACGGCGGACATCTCCGCGGTCGCCGACCCATACACCGGCTTTGACATCTACGACACTTACGACTGCGGCCGGGAATGCGAACTCTACGGGGTCGGCAACGGGACAGGCTGGCTGACGATCGGCGGCACCTCGGTCGCGACGCCGCTCATCAGCGCGCTCTACGGCCTGGCCGGTGGCGGCGGCGGCGTGCCCTATACGGCGCTCACGCTCTACGGCCATCTCGTCGACGACCCCTCCTCGCTCTTCGACGTGACCGAAGGCGGCAACGGCTTCTGCGATGACGAGGCGTTGTCCAAATGCGACCATCCGAACCTGCGCTACGGACCGGTCGACTGTGAAGGCACCACAGCGTGCAATGCCGCCACCGGCTTCGACGGCCCGTCGGGGGTCGGCACGCCAAACGGGCTGGGTGCGTTCAAGCCGCTGTTCCCCACGGCCGTGATCACCGTCCCGAGCTCGGTCAAAGCCGGGGTCGCCGCGAGCTTCAGCGCCAGCAAGTCGAGCGACCCTTACCCCGGTGGCTCGATCGTGAGCTACTCGTGGAAGTGGGGTGATGGCAGCGCCGACAGCAGCGGGGTTTCGCCGACGCACACGTTCACGGCGCCCGGCACCTACAACGTGACCCTCACCGTCACCGACAACTACGGGCTGAGCAGTGCGCCGACGACGCAATCGACCGAAGTGAGCGGAGAAGTGGCCAAAATTCCGACGGTCACGAAACAGCCGGCGAATGTGGAACTCGTGGAAGGTGGGGAAGCGACGTTGGAAGCGGCTGCGTCGGGGGTGCCGGCGCCGACGGTGCAGTGGGAAGTCTCGACGGACAAAGGTGTGTCGTGGAGCGCGGTCACCGGTGCGATCTCGGACACGCTGAAGGTGGTGGGCGTGAAAACCTCTGAAAGTGGTGATGAGTACCGGGCGGTGTTCACGAACAAGGCGGGGAAAGCCGACAGCAACGCCGCGACGTTGACCGTCAACGCGGTGCCGAAGGTCTCGAAGCAGCCGTTGAGCGTGGAACTCCTGGAAGGTGAAGAAGCGACGTTGGAAGCGGCTGCGTCGGGGGTGCCGGCGCCGACGGTGCAGTGGGAAGTCTCGACGGACAAAGGTGTCTCGTGGAGCGCGGTCACCGGTGCGATCTCGGACACGCTGAAGGTGTCGGGCGTGAAAACCTCTGAAAGTGGTGATGAGTACCGGGCGGTGTTCACGAACAAGGCGGGGAAAGCCGACAGCAACGCCGCGACGTTGACCGTCAACGCGGTGCCGAAGGTCTCGAAGCAGCCGTTGAGCGTGGAACTCCTGGAAGGCGAAGAAGCGACGTTGGAAGCGGCTGCGTCGGGGGTGCCGGCGCCGACGGTGCAGTGGGAAGTCTCGACGGACAAAGGTGTCTCGTGGAGCGCGGTCACCGGTGCGATCTCGGACACGCTGAAGGTGTCGGGCGTGAAAACCTCTGAAAGTGGTGATGAGTACCGGGCGGTGTTCACGAACAAGGCGGGGAAAGCCGACAGCAACGCCGCGACGTTGACCGTCAACGCGGTGCCGAGGGTCACGAAGCAGCCGTTGAGCGTGGAACTCCTGGAAGGCGAAGAAGCGACGTTGGAAGCGGCTGCGTCGGGGGTGCCGGCGCCGACGGTGCAGTGGGAAGTCTCGACGGACAAAGGTGTCTCGTGGAGCGCGGTCACCGGTGCGATCTCGGACACGCTGAAGGTGTCGGGCGTGAAAACCTCTGAAAGTGGTGATGAGTACCGGGCGGTGTTCACAAACAAGGCGGGGAAAGCCGACAGCAACGCCGCGACGCTGACGGTCGGGAAAGAGGCCGTGGCCCCCGAAGTCTCGAAGCAGCCGTTGAGCGTGGAACTCCTGGAAGGCGAAGAAGCGACGTTGGAAGCGGCTGCGTCGGGGGTGCCGGCGCCGACGGTGCAGTGGGAACTCTCGACGGACAAAGGTGTCTCGTGGAGCACGGTCACCGGCGCGACGTCGGACACGCTGAACGTGTCGGGCGTGAAAACCTCTGAAAGTGGTGATGAGTACCGGGCGGTGTTCACAAACAAGGCGGGGAAAGCCGACAGCAACGCCGCGACGCTGACGGTCGGGAAAGAGGCCGTGGCCCCCGAAGTCTCGAAGCAGCCGTTGAGCGTGGAACTCCTGGAAGGCGAAGAAGCGACGTTGGAAGCGGCCGCGTCGGGGGTGCCGGCGCCGACGGTGCAGTGGGAACTCTCGACGGACAAAGGTGTCTCGTGGAGCACGGTCACCGACGCGACGTCGGACACGCTGAACGTGTCGAGCGTGAAAGCCTCGGAAAGCGGTGACGAGTACCGCGCGGCGTTCACGAACATGGCGGCGAAAGCCGACAGCAACCCCGCGACGCTGACGGTCAAGATGGACAAACACGAAGACGAACAGGAAGCCGCTGCGACGAAGAAACGCGAAGAAGAAAAATCACCGCTGACGGCGAGCCTTGGGGAAGTCGCGGGCTTCGATGACGCGGTCACTCCGCCGGTTCCCTACGCTCAATTGGCGGGCACGTACTTGCAGGCGAGCGCGGCGGGCGCTGTGAGCTTGAAGATCACTTGCCCGGCCGGGGAGAGCAGCTGTGAGGGCACGGTGACCCTGCGCACCCTCAATGCCATCAGCGCCAGCGTCGGTGGTGCCGGCAGAAGAAGGCAAGCGTGCTGACGCTCACCACGGGCTCGTTCGCCGTTGCCGGCGGCGAGGTCAAGACGGTGACGCTGCGTCTGTCGCGCACGGCGCGCACGCTGCTCGCGCGCTGGCACGTTCTGCGCGTGCGGACGACGATCGTCGCCCACGATTCCGCCGGCGCAACGCACACCTGGCAGACGATCGCGACGCTGCGCGCGCCCAAGGTCAAACACGGCAAAGGCTGAGAGCCGCAGGCCCGTCGGCCGCGCGCGTGCCCAAGGCGGACGGTCGCCGCTCCTCATACACTCAACTGACGATGGCCGCAGAGGACAGCACAGCCGAACAGGACTCGTCGCTCGAGCTGCCGACGCCGACGTCCGAGGAGGCCGACGTCGAGGTCGAGCGCGAGCAGGACGCGCCCGAGCCTGCCGAGCTCGACCCTGAGACGCGAGCCCGCCGCGACGCGGCGCTGCGCCACGTGCGCAAGTTCGGCGATCCGGTGCTGCGCGCGACGGCGCTGCCGGTCGAGCGCTTCGACGAGGATCTGAGGGCCGAGGTCGAGCGGATGGGCGAGCTGATGCACGACGCGCTGGGCGTCGGGCTGGCGGCCACACAGCTGGGGGTGCTGCACCGCGTGCTCGTCTACAAGGCCTACGTCGATGACCCGGTCACCGCGCTGGTCAACCCGATCCTGGAGTGGATGAGCGAGGAGCTCGAGACGGCCGAGGAGGGGTGTCTCAGCCTGCCCGGCGTGCACGTGGAGGTGGAGCGCCCCGCGCAGGTGCGGGTTCGCGGACAGGATGAGACCGGCAAGGCTCTCGAGATCGAGGCCGAGGGGCTGGAGGCGCGGGTGATCCAGCACGAGATCGACCATCTCAACGGCGTCCTGATCCTCGATCGCATCTCGCGCGAGGCGCGCAAGGAGGCGATGCGCGCGATGCGCGAGGCGCACGCCCGAAGGGCAACGCAGGGCAGGCGACCCCGGACGCCGCCTAGCGGCGCCCGCGCCGGGCAGGGTCGTTGAGCACGGTCTTCCTCGGCACCTCCGAGTTCGCCGCGGCCATCCTCGAGCGACTGGCGCGCAGCGGCGCCCATCGCCCCGCGCTCGTGCTCACGCGCCCCGACCGCCCCAGCGGCCGCGGCAGGCGGTTGACCCCTCCACCGGTCGCAGAGCGGGCGCGCGCGCTCGGGATCCCGGTCGAGCAGCCGCAGAGCGTGAACGACCCGCAGGCCAGGGCGCTGATCGCGCGGGCCGGCCGCACGCAGCCGGTCGCGCCGCCGGGCGCGCCGACGTCGACGGCTCGCGTCAGACGGTCGTCGTGTGCGCGTTCGGGGCGCTGATCAAGGAGCCGCTGCTCTCCGAGCACGACATCCTGAACGTCCATCCCTCGCTGCTGCCGCGCTGGCGGGGCGCCGCGCCGATCGAGCGGGCGATCATGGCCGGCGACGCGCAGACGGGGGTCTCGATCATGCGCCTCACCGCCGGCCTGGACAGCGGTCCCGTGTGCCTGGCGGGCGTCGAGCCGATCGCGCCCGACGACAGCTACGGCTCGCTCGCCGCGCGACTGCAGGAGCTCGGCGGGGAGCTGCTCGTGCGCGCTCTCGAAGAGTCCCCGCCGTTCGTCGAGCAGCCGGAGGAAGGCGTCACCTACGCCGAGAAGATCGGCTCCCGGCGACCGCCTGCTCGATCCCGCCAGGCCGGCGATCGAGCTGGAGCGCGTCGTGCGGGCGCTGCACCCGCACATCGGGGCGCGCGTGGCGCTGGCCGACGGGACCCTGCTCGGGGTGCACCGCGCGGCGCTCGCGGACGGGGCGTCGCCGGGCGGGCATCCGGCGGGCGCCACGGCGGGCGCCAGGGCGGGCGCGCCCGGTCCGACCGTGCGCGACGGTCGCCTGCTGCTCGACTGCGCCCCCGGCGTGCTCGAGCTGCTGGTCGTGCAGCCGCCGGGCGGACGCGCGATGGACGCCTCCGCCTATCTACGCGGTCACACCCCCTTCGGGGGCGCAGGCGGACCGCCGGGGCGCCGGTAGGCGGTCACGTAGGCCGGGGGCGCGATGCCGGCGCGCAGCCGCGGGTCGGGCTCGGGGGCGCGCGCCTCGGTGGCCAGCGGGATCACGCCCGCCCACGCCGGCAGCGCGTAGTCCTCCTCGTCATCGAGCGGTCCTCCGCTGCGGACCTTCGTGCGGACCTTCGCCGAGGCCTCCTCGATCGGGATCGCGAGGACCGAGGTCGCCTTCAGCTCGTTGTCGCTCGGCGCGCGAACGTCATCGCCAGCGCCCGGGCACGATGTGCTCGACGATCGCGCGCAGCGCCGCGCGCTTCTCGTCGAGATCCTCCACGCTGCTCGGCCCGCCCGACGAGCATCGCCGAGCGGTAGTTGGCCGAGTGGTGCATCGCCGAGCGGGCGAGCACGAGCCCGTCGATCAGCGACACCGTCAGGCACGCCGGCGCGCCCGCCGCGAGCGCGCGCAGCGTGCGGCTGGCGGTCGAGCCGTGGCAGTAGACGAGGTCGCCGCTGCGAGCGTGCAGCGTGGGGATCACGAACGGCTGACCCTCCGCGTCGACGATGCCGAGGTGGGCGATCAGCGCCTCGTCGAGGATCGCGTCGATCACGCCGCGGTCGTAGCTGCCGCGTTCGCGCTTGCGACGCAGCCGCACGCGATCGGAAGGGGGCGGGGCTGGGGTGGCTTGGCCTGGCGGCTGGGCGGGCACGGCGCTTCCTCTCTCTAATCTGTAATAGTACAGAATGATGACTGAGCTGAAACAGTATCGGATCAGAGCTGGCAGCGCAGCGGAGCTCGTCCGTGACATCGAGGCGGGTGTGGCCAGCGGCGCGCTTGCTCCCGGACAGCGGTTGCCCTCCGTACGGCGCCTCGCGGCGGAGGTGGGCCTCAGCCCGGTCACCGTCGCAGCCGGCCTTGCGGAGCTGCGCCGGCGCGGGGTCGTGCTCACCGAGCCGCGGCGCGGCACGCGCATCGGCCAGGGCCCGCCGATCGGCTCCCAGCGCACGCCGCTGCCGGTGCCGCCCGGCGCCCGCGACCTCTCGCGCGGCAACCCCGACCCGGCGCTGCTGCCGGATCTCGGGCGCGCGCTGCGCCGCTCCGAGCTGCCCGTGCGCCTGTACGGGGAGCCCCGGGCGCTGCCCGAGCTGCTGGAGCTCGCGCGCGAGCAACTGCGCGCGGACGGCATCCCGGGCCAGGAGCTGTGCATCGTCAGCGGCGCGCTGGACGCGATCGAGCGGGTCCTGCAGGCCCACCTGCGCCCGGGCGACCGGGTCGCGGTCGAGAACCCCGGCTACGCGGCGCTCTACGACCTGCTCCGTGCCCAGGGGCTGTCGCTGGAGCCGGTCCGCGGTGGACGACCGCGGCATGCTCGCCGGCGATCTGCACGCCGCGCTCACGCGGGGCGCCGTAGCCGTGGTCCTCACGCCTCGCGGGCAGAACCCGACGGGCGCGGCGCTCGACGCCGGGCGGGCGCGCGAGCTGAGCGCTCTGCTCGCCGACTTTCCCCACGCGCTGGTGATCGAGGACGACCACCTCGGGCCGGTCGCGGGCAGCGAGCTGCACACTACCGTCGCTGGCCGCGAGCACTGGGCGGCCACCCGCTCGGTGGCCAAGGCGCTCGGGCCGGACCTGCGCCTCGCGGTGCTGGCCGGCGACGCACAGACCGTGGCCCGCGTGCAGGGGCGCCAGCAGTGCGGGCCCGGCTGGGTGAGCCACATCCTGCAGACCATCGTGCTCGGGCTGTGGACCGATCCCGCGGTTCAGGCGCTCGTCGCCCGTGCCAGCGCCACCTACGCAGAGCGACGCGAGCGGCTGTTGGCGTGCCTCGCTCGCGCGGGCGTGCAGGCGCACGGCGCGTCCGGGCTGAACGTGTGGGTCCCGGTGCAGGACGAGGCAGGCACCGTGGGAGCGCTGATGCAACGGGGCTGGGTGGTGGCGGCGGGTGCGCCCTACCGCCTGGCGGGCCGCCCGCCCGCGATCCGCGTGACGACGGCGACGCTCACCGAGCCCGAGGCCGGACGGCTGGCGGCCGATCTGGCCGAGGTCCTCGCGCCGAGCGGCTTCAGCCGCAGCGGATAGCCGATCATGCCTCGTGTGTCCAGCCCGCCCACCGCGTCGGTCGCTCCCGCGCGCCGCTGCGCATATACCGTCCTGCGCCGGGTTTTCGAGCGCGGCGCCTACGCCGATCGCGCGCTCCAGGCCGAGGCCTCGGAGCTGGATGCGCGCGACCGCGCGCTCGCGATGCGCCTCGCCTACGGCGCCGTCCAGCGCAGGGGCACGCTCGATCACCTGATCGCGCGGCTGGCCGAGCGCCCGACCGGAGCACTCGACCCGCCGGTGCTGGCAGCGCTGAGGCTGGGGCTTTACGAGCTGCTCTACCTGGGCGGCTCTCCCGACTATGCCGTCGTGGCGGATGCGGTCGAGCTCGCCAAGACCAGGATCCCATCCACCCGCTCCGGTCACGGCCTGGTCAACGCGGTGCTGCGGCGCGCCGCGCGCGAGGGGCCCGGCGCGCTGCTGGGGGCGCTCGCCGACGACACGCCGCGACAGGCCGCCGTCAAGCACTCCCACCCCGAGTGGATCGCCCGCCTGTGGTGGGAGGCGCTCGGCGCCGAGCAGGCGCGCGCGCTGATGGCCGCCGACAACGAGCCGGGGGAGCTGGCGCTGCGGGCGAACACGCTCGTCACCGACGCCGCCACGCTGGCCGGAGAGCTGCCCGTGCGCACGCACCCCGACCCCGGACTCCCGGAGGCGCTCGTGCTGGATGAGCCGTTCGACGTGCACGGCTCGCCACTGTGGCAGCGGGGCGCGTTCCTGGCGCAGTCGCGGGCGGCGATGCTCGTCTCCCGGGCGCTCGCTCCTGCCCCGGGCGAGCGGGTGCTCGACCTGTGTGCGGCTCCCGGTGGCAAGAGCACCCATCTCGCCGCGCTCATGCAGGGCCGCGGAGAGGTGCTCGCGGTCGAGCGCAATCCGCGCAGGGCCGGCGCCCTGGCGCGCACCGCGCGGCGGATGCATGCGGCCAACGTCCGCGTGGAGGTCGCGGACGCCCAGCTCGAGCGCCCGGACGGGCCGGTTTTCGATCGCGTGCTCGTCGATCCGCCCTGCTCGGGGCTCGGCACGCTGCAGGCGCGGGCCGATCTGCGCTGGCGCGTGACGCCGGACGCGATCGCGCAGATGGCGCGCGCACAGGCGAGGATCCTCGCCGCCGGAGCCGCCGCCGTCCGTCCGGGGGGCGTGCTTGTCTACTCTACGTGCACGATCTCTCCTACCGAGAATGAGCGCCTGATCGCTGCCTTCATCGACTCCCACCCCGAGTTCGGACTCGACGATCTGCTGCAGACGCTGCCCCACCGCGACCGCACGGCCGGTTTCTTCATCGCTCGCCTGCGACGGAGCTGACAGATGGAGGGCGAGCCACGGGCGCCGGCCAAGACCGGGATCGACCTCGGGCCGCAGTGCCCGCACTGCGGCGAGCCGTGGCTGCGCCCGACGAACCTGCCCGGCCGGTATCGCTGCGTGTACTGCCTGCACCGCTTTCGAGCTCACCTCCGTGTGCCCGAACTGCGGTGAGCACTCCACGATCGTGAGGATGTCCTCGACCGCGATCCTCAAGTGCAACAACTGCGGCGACTCGATGCTTCAAGCCGTATGAGCGCCCAGCCACGCGAGGTGCTGCGCGCGGTGCGCGTCGCGCCGTCGATCCTCTCTGCCGACTTCGGCCGCCTGCGCGAGCAGGTCGTGGAAGTGCTGCAGGCGGGCGCGCGCGTCATCCACGTGGACGTCATGGACGGTCACTTCGTCCCGCCGATCACCGTCGGGCCGCTGATCGTGGCAGCGCTCGCGGACACGGTGCGCGACGCCGGCGGGATGCTCGAGGCGCACCTGATGATCGAGCGTCCCGAGCGCTACGCGGGCGAGTTCGTGAAGGCCGGCGCCGACTCGATCACCTTCCACGCCGAGGCCACCCCTCACGTCGCCTACGCCGCCGACCTCATCCGCGAGAGCGGCGCTTGCGTCGGCCTGGCCATCAATCCCGGCACGGCGGTCGGGGCGCTCGCCGAGGTGGCCGAAGTTCTCGACGTGGCCCTGTGCATGACGGTGAACCCGGGCTGGGGCGGGCAGGCGTTCATCCCCCACTCGCTGCAGAAGCTGCCGCGTGTGCGTGCGCTCGTCGGCGACGGCGTGGCGGTCGAGGTCGACGGCGGGATCGAGCCGCTCACCGCGCCCGCTTGCCTGGAGGCCGGCGCGAACGTGTTTGTGGCCGGCTCGGCGATCTTCTCCGCACCGGACCCCGGCGAGGCCTACCGCGCGATCGCCGTGTCGGTCGACGCGACCTGAGCCGGGCTGCCGCGCCGGTACAGCGCGCCCAGCGCCGCCGCGAGCAGCGCGGTGGCGCCCGCGTAGCCGATCTCCGCGCGCAGCAACTGGTCGCTCACGGCCGGCGTCAACATCCACGCGAGAAACACAGCGGCCGCGAGCAGCCAGCACCCCGCTGCGGCGCGGGCGCGGTCGCGGGCGAGCGCCGCCTGGTTGAGGGCGCCGGAGGTCAGGTGCAGGCCCATGCCGACTCCAACGAGCGCGAGGCCGAGCCGGTTGTAGTGGTAGTGCTGCCCGAACACGTGTCCCATCACGAATGGCCCGATCGCAAGCAGCCCCAGCGCGACAGCCGCAGCGAAGGTCGCGATCGCGATCACGGTGATGCGGATTGCGCGCGCGAACGCCCGGTGGCCGGCTGTCGCCTCCAGGCCCGTGAGATGGGGCAGCAGCGACGTCTGGATCGCCTGGAACAGCTGCAGCGGCGCGCGCGCGATCAGCAGCACGTCGAAGACGATGCCCGCCAGCTTGTCGTTGCTGGAGGTGGCCGCCACGGTGAGCACCGCGGCGTTCAGCAGCGTCTGCTCGGAGAGCATGATGCTCGACACCCATGCCGCGAAGCCCGTGCCGCGACGCAGCGAGAGCTCGTCGTGGGCGGCCGCCTCCTGGACGCCCTCCGTGCCGGGTCCCGCCAGCGCGGCGTCCGCCTCGTCCGCCGTGATCGGACCCGCCAGTGCCGCATCGGCCCCGTGCACGACGGTCGGCCCTTCACCGAGCGCCTCGCGTCGCTCCTCGCCGCGTCGCGCGAAGGCGGCGGGCACGACGACGAGCGACAGCAGCGGCGCCGCGGCGATGCCCAGAGCCAGGGCGGTCTGGCCGCTGGAGATGCCGAGCGCCACCGCCAGCGCGAAGCACAGACGCGAGACGGACTCCATCAGCACCAGACCGCCGTACAGCGCGAAGTACTCGTGCCCCGCCAGCCAGCCGCGCGCGAAGTAGCTGGCGGCGTAGGCGAGCGTACCGACGACGAGCACGTCGTAGAGGGCCCGGTAGTGGTGGAAGACGTGGTCCACGAGCTCCTCGTGCAGGGCGAGCGCGGCCACCAGGAACGCCAGCGCGAAGCTCGCCTGGATCAGCAGTGGCACACGCAGCGCGTGCTCGGCGTGGCCGTACGCCCGGCGCTCGGCGATCGTGCGCGAGAGCAGCTGTTCGCTCGGCCGGTAGATCACCGAGATGATCACGAACATGACCGACCACAAAAGGGCGACGCGCGACGCCGCGGCTTCGCTCAGCACGTGGCTGGAGATCGAGAAGTACGCCAGCGTCAGGAGGCCGGTCGAGGCGATCCCCACCGAGAGGATGCGCGCGCCGCTGCCGTAGGAGCGCGTCGTGCTAGAGGCGGACAAGCAACATCGTCCAGGGGAACGGCGAACGGACCTCGACGATCTCGCCGTGGCGCGAGAGGAGCCCGATGAACGATCGCCTGGACCAGTGGTTGAGGTGGCCCGGCGTGTTGCCCAACGCCGGCCAGTAGGCCCCGCGTGCCATGTTGAGCATCCGCCAGAGCGGCTCGCGGGGAACGGACACGAGCAGGTGGCGCTCCGCGCAACGGGCCATCTCGCTCACGGTGTGCTCCGGATCGGGCACGTGCTCGAGCACCTCGATCGCGCTCGCCAGGTCGAACTCGTTCTCGGCGAACGGCAGGTTCTCGGCCTCCATCACGCGGTACTCGAGGTTGGGCGCCTGACGCTCGGCCCAGCCGGACTGGATCGACTCCTCCTCCAGGTCGATGCCGACCACGCGGCCCTGGCCGAGCCGCTGCGCCCAGCGGTGCACGAGCACGCCCTCCCCGCAGCCGACGTCCAGCAGCGAGCTCGGCGCGGCCAGGTCGAACAGCTCGTCCAGGTCGCGCTCGAAGCCGGCCATCAGACGGCGCACCACCGGGTTGCTCGAGCCGTACTTGTCGTAGGTGTTGCCGGTGACTACGCCGTGCTCGGAGACGGTGACGCCGCTCACAAGCGCACCGCCTCGCGCTCCTGTTGATCTTGGGCCTGCTCGTTCGGCTCGTAGTGCGACGGCTCCACGCCCAGCTGCAGCTCGATCCGCCGCACCCGCTCGTAGGTCCTCTGCGTCATCACCCGCTGGGCGGCCAGCAAATCGCCGATCACGCCCAGCGCCCACAGCACGACCGCCGCGATGAACAGGACCGCCCCGAGGATCAGCGACTGGACGTGGCCTTTGCCGTTGCCTTCCGCGTAGGCGACCGTGAAGCGAATCCACACCCCGATCGCGACCACGCCGATCAGCAGGGCGAGGCTCCAGAACACGCGCAGCGGCTCGTACTGGGCGTAGATGCGGAAGATCGAGACCGCGTTGCGCCGCACGTAGGCGCCCATCGACGGGAACAGGCGCGACTCGCGCGTCGTCGGGTTGGTGCGCACCGGGACGTGGTCGATCGCCACCAGCAGCTTGCCGGCCTGGATGATCGTCTCGAGCGTGTAGGTGAACTTCGAGACCACCATCATCTGGATGGCGGCCTCGCGGTTGTAGGCGCGGAAACCCGAGGTCGTGTCCGGCACCGAGGTGGAGGAGGCCTGGCGCACCACCCACGAGCCGAGCCGCTGGAGGGTCTTCTTCAGCGGTGAGAAGTGGGCGATGTCGACCACCTCCCGATCGCCGATGACCATGTCGGCCCGCCCCTCGAGGATCGGACCCACGAGCCTGGCCACGTCGGCGCCGTAGTACTGGTTGTCCGCGTCGGTGTTCACGATCACGTCGGCGCCGAGCTTCAGAGCGGTGTCGATGCCGGCCTGGAAGGCGGCGGCGAGGCCCTTGTTGTTGGTCAGGCGAACCAGATGATCGACACCGTGCGTGCGCGCCGTCGCGACCGTCTCGTCGGTCGAGCCGTCGTCGATGACCAGCCACTCGACCACGTCGAAGCCCTCCACCTCGCGTGGCAGGTCCGCGAGGGTCTGCGGCAGCTGCTCTGCCTCGTTGAAGCAGGGGATCTGGATGATGAGCTTCATGGCCTTCGATTGCCTAGACTTGGCCTCCGGCAGTATCCCAAAGCGTAGGTCACGGTCTTGGCGCCAAGGATCGAGCCCACCCACCCGGCGCCGTATCGAACCCACCCGCCCCGTGGGTCCCTATGAACCAAGGCTAGATGGAAAGCGCGATGCTCACCCGGCGCAGTCCGGGCTCGATCCGGCCGGCGGGGCCGGCAGCCATGCCACCCGGGACGTGGGCGCGGATCGGTTTCGCGGCGATGTGCGTGGGGGCGCTGATCGGCTATTTCGCCTTCCCCACCTATCCCACCTACGACTCCTTCTACGCGTTGTTGTGGGGCCGCGACCTGCTCCATTTGCACCTGCCCGACTTCAGCGTGTATCGCGCTCCGACCGAGCACCCGCTGGCGATCGCCTTCGGGATGTTCTGCTCGATCTTCGGCCAGGGTGGAGCGCGGCTGATGGTGTTCGGCTCGATCGTCTCCTTCGTGGTCGCCGTCGCCGGGATGTACAGGCTGGGACGCCTCTGTTTCGGCCCCGTGGTCGGGGTCCTCGCCGCGCTGCTGCTGCTGAGCCGCTTCTTCGTCGAGAACCTGGCGGCTCAGGGCTACCTGGACATCTCCTACGTGGCGCTGGTCGTGTGGGCGATCGTGCTGGAGGCTCGAACGTCCTCGCCGGGGCACGCCTGTCTTCCTGACGCTCGCCGCCGCCGGACTGCTGCGCCCCGACGCCTGGGTGCTCAGCGGCGCCTACTGGCTGTGGTGCTCGTGGCGTGCCGAGAACCGCACCAGGCTGAGGTACCTGGCACTGGCCGCGATCGCGCCGGTCGTGTGGGCGGGATTGGACGCGATCGTAACGGGCGACCCTCTGTACTCGTTGACCGCCACCGCCGGCCTGGCCTCTGAACTTGAACGCACGCAGGGATTCGCGAGCGTGTTGGGGTCCGTATGGAGCTACGGGGTACGGATCGACAAGCTGGCGGTGCTGCTTGGCGGGCTCGTCGGCGTGCCGCTGGCGGTGTGGATGGCGCCGCGACGAGCACTCGTGCCGCTGGCGGCGCTGATCCTGCTGATCGGCGTGTACGTGGCTGAGGGCGCCGTGGGGGCGTCGGTGGTCGACCGCTACCTGCTGGGCGCTGCGACCGCGCTGCTGCCGTTCTGCGCGGTGTCGTTGGGGGGCTGGGCGATGCTGGAGCCAGGGTCCAAGCTGCGGCGGGCGTGGATCGCCGGGGCGGTGGTGCTCGTGGCCTACGGAGCAGCCTCCGCCGCCAACACGCTGAGCCTGACCAGCCTGCGCACGACGCTCGCCGAGCACGAGGACTTCCACGAGGGGCTGGCGGTCGCGCTGGAGAGCGCGCCGGTGAAGGCGCAGTTGCGGCGCTGCCCGCTGCTGTCGCTGCCGGACAACAAGCTGATCCCCGACGCTCGCTGGATCCTGGGCAGCGTCGGACAGCAGGACATCGTCGCCCGCAGCCAGGCGCGCGCCGACGTCGAGCACCACTCGCACGAGCTGGAGGACCGCATCCGCTCGGGCAGCGTGGCGGTCTACCCGCTCGGCAGCGCGGTGTTCGTCGACGCGATCGTCGACGTCGGCGACGACCCGCTCGACCAGGTTCCGCTCGCGGGCTTCAGGCGCATCTACACCAGTCGCTTCTACGCGGTGTATGCCAACTGCTGAGGAGTCGAAGATCGGCCAGCGTGCCGAGGGCGGGTCCGACCGCGCTCGGCGGTGGGCGTGGGCCGGGCTCGCGGTCGTGCTGCTCGGCGGCCTGGGGCTGCGCCTGTGGGGTGTGCGGCAGGGGCTGCCCTACGTCTACAACGTCGACGAGGCCGACCATTTCGTGCCGCACGCCCTCGAAATGTTCCAGAAGGGGACGCTCAACCCGCACTACTTCGCCAACCCGCCCGCGTTCACGTACGTGCTGCACTTCCTGTTCGCCCTCTCCTACGGCGGCGCGAGCGGCGTGGTGCGCGCGTTCGCGCGGCACCCCGCCGCGGTGTACACGCTGGCGCGCGTCGCCGCCGCCGTGCTCGGCACCGCGGCGCTGTGGCTGCTGTACGCGACCGGCGCGCGGCTGTTCAACCGCGCGGTCGGCCTGCTCGCGGCGGCGATCGAGGCGGTGGCGTTCCTGCCGGTCTTCTACGCCCACCTCGCGCTCAACGACGCGCCCACGCTCGCGCCGCTGACGCTCTCGCTGCTGGGGACAGCGGGGGTGCTGCGCAAAGGGCGCGCGCGCGATCACCTGCTCGCGGGGGTCGGTCTGGGGCTCGCCTGCGCGAGCAAGTACACGGCCGGGATCGTGATCGTGCCGCTCGCCGCGGCCGTCGTCGCCCGCTACCTCGATTCGAGGCCCGCCCGCCCGCCGGGCGCGGGCAGGCGCGCGCTCGGCGGGCTGGCTCTCGCGGGCTCCTCCGCGCTGCTCGCGTTCCTGATCGCGAACCCGTACTCGCTGCTCGACTACAGCGCCTTCCACGTCGAACTCGTCCACCAGTCGACGCTCTCCGCCGAAGCCCAGGGCAAGCTCGGCGCCCCCAAGGACGGCGGCGTCGCATACTACCTGTGGTCGCTCACCTGGGGCCTCGGCTGGGTGCCGACGCTGGCCGCGCTCGGCGGAGCGCTGACGGTGTGGCGCGCCGAACGCAGGCTCTGGTGGCTGCTCGTCCCGGCTTCGCTGCTGTTCCTCGCGTTCATGGGTCTGCAGGGGCGCTACTTCGGGCGCTGGCTGCTGCCGATCTTTCCGATCCTATGCCTGCTGGCGGGGTACTTCGTCGTGCAGCTCGCCGGCGTGGCCGCTCGCCTGGCCGGCGGGCGAGCGCTACGCGTGGGGCTCGCGGCCCTGCTCGTCGCGGTGCTGCTCGCGCAGGGCGTCATCTACAGCGTCCACTCGGGCCTGGTGCTCTCGCGCACCGACACGCGCACGCTGACGCGCACGTGGATGCTGGCCCACGTTCCGGCCGGCGCCAAGATCGTCGCCGAGCCCGTCGAGCCGGAGGAATGGGCGCGCGAACTCGAGCCCGGGAGCGCGACGGTGTCCAACCCCTACCGTTGGCAGCTGTATCCGGCTCTGTACCTGCGCATCACTGCCGGCGGCTCCATCGCACCGGCCTTCATCCACGAAGTCGGACTCGAGGACTACGAGACGACGCTGTACCCGGCCCTGATCGACTTCTACGAGCGCGAACGCTACTGCTGGGTGATCACCGGCTCGACCGAGTCCGGGCGCGCGTTCGCCGATCCGCGGGCGGTGCCAGAGGCGATCGCCTACTACAGGGCGCTGGCCGAGCAGGGCGAAGTCGTCTACCGCGCCTCGCCATACGGGCGCGGCCAGGGTGGGCGGGAATCCGTAGCGTTCAACTTCGACTGGAGCTTCGACTACTACCCGCTGGCCTACCACCGGCCCGGGCCCGAGATGACGATCTACCGGCTGCACGGGGGGCGGTGCAGGACCTGAGCCGGACCGGCGGTGTGGCCGGGTTATCCTTGACGGGGACATGCACGCATCCACCGAAACCGACACGGCGTGCCTGGCGCGGGCGATCGAGCTCGCAAGCAACGGAACCTGGAGGGTGAAGCCCAACCCGGTCGTGGGTGCCGTGGTGGCCCGCGACGGCGAGATCCTGGGGGAGGGCTGGCACCGGGAATACGGCGGAGCGCACGCGGAGGTCAACGCGATCGAGGCGTGCGGCCTTGCTGACCTGACCGGCGCCACGCTGTACGTCTCGCTCGAGCCGTGCTGCCACGAGGGCAAGACGCCACCGTGCACGGGCGCGATCCTGCAGTCGGGGATCAGGCGGGTGGTCGTGGGCTCGGACGATCCCACCGAGAAGGCGTCAGGTCGCGGTCTGGGGATCCTGCGCGACGAGGGCGTCGAGGTGGTGCTCGCCGGCGGCGAGCTGGCGGCGAGCGCGCGGCTGCTCAACCAGGCCTTCCGCAAGCACGCTCGGGTGGGGCGCCCGTGGGTGCTGTTCAAGTCGGCGATGACGCTGGACGGCAAGGTGGCGACCCGCACCGGGGACTCCAAGTGGATCAGCGGTGAGGAGAGCCGCGAGCTGGCCCACCGCTGGCGGGCCTCGGTCGACGCGGTGGTCGTGGGCATCGGCACGGCGCTCGCCGACGATCCGCAGCTGACCGCCCGCCCCGATGGGCTGCTCGCCGAGCCGTTCGCGCAGCCGCGGCGCGTGGTGTTCGACTCGCTGGCGCGCCTGCCGCCCAGCTCCCAGCTCGTGGCCGCCGCCGCCGAGATCCCGCTCACGATCGTCGTCTCGCGCGCAGCCGCGCGGGCCGACACCGACGCGCTCGAAGCGGCCGGAATCCAGGTGATCGTGGCCACGGGCGAAAACGAGCCCGCGCGCGTTCGCTCGGCGCTGGACCAGCTGGGGACGATGGGCGTGGCATCCGTGCTGCTCGAGGGCGGCCCACATCTCGCTGGCGCGTTCCTCGACGCCGAGGAGATCGACGAAATCCGCCTGTTCCTGGCGCCGCTGCTGCTCGGCGGGAGCGCCGCCCGCGACCCACTCGAGGGGGAAGGGGTCGGGCGCATCTCCGAGGCGCTGCGCGCGCTCACGTGCGGTTGCGAGAGCGTCGGCGAGGACCTGCTGGTCTCAGCGCGCCTGCGCGAGTGGTGAGCTCGCGAGTGACGCGATCGAGGGTCATCCGATGTTCACGGGGCTGATCGCCGAGGTGGGGAGCGTCGCGGGAGTCGATCTGGACGGTGCGGGCGCGACGCTGAGGATCGCCAGCCGGCTCGCCGCGCAGCTCCAGGAGGGCGACTCGATCGCCGTCAACGGCGTCTGCGTGACCGCGACCGATGTCGACAGGGACAGCTTCCAGGCGCAGGCGATGATCGAGACGCTCGAGCGCTCCTCGCTCGCAGAGCTGCGGCCGGGAGCGCGCGTGAACCTCGAGCTGCCGGTGCGCGCGCAGGATCGCCTCGGCGGGCACGTCGTGCAGGGCCACGTCGACGGGACCGGCACCATCCGCGCGGCCCGTCGGGAGGGCTTCGCACGGGTGCTCGAAATCGACGCCGATCCGCGGCTGACGCGCTATCTGGTGGAGAAGGGCTCGGTGGCGCTCGACGGCGTGAGCCTGACCGTCAGCGCGCTGCGCGAAGGCGGCTTCTCGGTGTCGCTGATACCTGAGACGCTCCAGCGGACGAATCTCGGCGCGATCGGCGAGGGTTCCCGCGTGAACATCGAGGTGGACATCCTCGCCAAGCACGTCGAGCGACTGCTGCAGGCACGCGCATGAGCGGCTCTCAGCACCACCACCGCCTTCGCGACGATCGAGCAGGCGATCGAAGAGATCCGCCAGGGCAAGATGGTCGTGGTGTGCGACGACGAGGACCGCGAGAACGAGGGCGATCTGACGCTCGCGGCCCAGTTCGCGACCCCGGAGGCGATCAACTTCATGGCCAAGGAGGGTCGGGGGCTGATCTGCCTGTCGCTGACGGCCGAACGCTGCGACGAGCTGGGGCTCGATCTGATGGCGGCCAAGAACGAGTCGCCGTTCGAAACCCCCTTCACGGTCTCGGTGGAGGCGCGCGAAGGCGTCACCACCGGCATATCCGCGCACGATCGCGCCCACACCATCCAGGTGGCCATCGATCCGGAGAGCCGGCCGTCGGATCTCGTGCAGCCCGGCCACGTCTTCCCGCTCAAGAGCCGCGCCGGTGGCGTGCTCGAGCGGGCTGGCCAGACAGAGGCGGCGGTGGACCTCGCGCGGCTGGCCGGTCTGAACCCCGCCGGCGTGATCTGCGAGGTGATGAACGACGACGGCACGATGGCGCGCGTCCCCGAACTCGTCGAGTACTGCGCCCGCCACCAGTTGAGCATGATCACGGTCGCCGATCTGATCGCCTACCGCAGACGCCACGACAAGCTGGTCGAACGGGTCGTCTCCACGCGGCTGCCGACCGCCTTCGGGGACTTCGAGGCGGTCGGATATCGCTCCCTCATCGACGACAAGCACCACGTGGCGCTGGTCAAGGGCGAGGTGGCCGGTCAGCCGGATGTGCTCGTGCGGGTGCATTCGGAGTGCCTCACCGGCGACGTGTTCCATTCGCTGCGCTGCGACTGCGGCGAGCAGCTGGAATCGGCCCTCTCGATGATCGAGCGCGAGGGTCAGGGCGTGCTTCTGTACCTCTCCCAGGAGGGCCGCGGGATCGGGCTTCTGAACAAGCTGCGCGCCTACCGCCTGCAGGAGGACGGCCTCGACACGGTCGAAGCCAACGAGCGCCTGGGGCTCCCGGCGGATCTGCGCGACTACGGCATCGGCGCCCAGATCCTGGTCGACCTCGGGCTCAGCTCGATCCGAATCCTGACCAACAACCCCAAGAAGATCAGGGGGCTCGAGGGCTACGGGTTGTCGGTCAGCGCCCAGATCCCGATCGAGCACGCGCCGAACGAGCACAACGAGGCCTATCTGCGCACAAAGGCAAAGCGGATGGGACACACACTGCACCACCAGGGCCTGAACCTCGACGAGGAGCTGCTGCACGGAGAGCGCCGCAAGCGATGAGCGCGAGCACTCCCTGCTTCGCGATCGCGGTCGGGCGCTTCTATGAGGAGCTCGCCGAGCGGCTGGTGGCCGGCGCGATGGCGGCGTTCGTGCGGGAGGGTCACCCCGACGTCGAGGTGCTCGAGGTCCCCGGCGCGTTCGAGCTGCCGCTCGCGGCCAGCTACGCGGCGCGAACGGGTCGCTTCGCCGGCGTGGCGTGCCTCGGGGCGGTGATCCGCGGCGAGACCGACCACTACGACTACGTATGCGCGGAGGCCGCGCGGGGGGTGATGCGGGTCCAGCTGGACACGGGGGTGCCGTGCGCCTTCGGGGTGCTCACGTGCCAGACGATGGAGCAGGCGCTGGCGCGGGCGGGGGGCGGCAAGCGCGACCAGGGCCGCAATGCCGCCGAGGCCGTGATGAGGATGGCGGCGCTGCGGCGGGAGCTTGCGAGACCACTGCCCTCGGCAGCGGTGCCCCCGATCCCACATCGCTAGACTGCGCCAGATGGCCAAGGTGTGTCACAGCTGCGGGAAGGGGCCGGCGTTCGGCCAGAGCCGCAGCCACTCGATGGTCGCCACCAAGCGGCGCTTCGATCCGAACCTGCAGAAGGTGAGGATCATGGTGGGCAGGGCGCCCAGGCGCGTGTACGTTTGCACGCGCTGCCTCAAAGCCGGCAAGGTCACGAAGGCCCTCTGAGCCCGGGACGACCGGGCGCACAGCCCGGCGAAGGTGATAGACCTGTCGCCGTGACCGATACCAATCTGGTCCGCTTTCGCGCCGCCGTAGCGGGCGCGCTCGCCCATCTGGAATCGCGCCGTCAGGAGGTCAACGACCTCAACGTGTTCCCGGTCGCCGACGGGGACACGGGCGACAACATGGCGCTCACACTGCGCGCGGTGCTGGCCGAGCTCGACCGCCTCCAGGGCACCGACGAGCACCGCACGATCGACGAGATCGGCCGCGAGGAGATCGTCCAGTCGGTCGCGCGCGCGGCGCTGCTGGGGGCGCGCGGCAACTCCGGTGTGATCCTCTCCCAGCTGATCCGCGGCGCGGCGGAGGAGCTCGTCAGCCGGCCGGGGCAGCTGATCGACGCGACGCTGATCGGCGCGGCGCTCGCGAACGCGGCCGACCGCGCGTACTCCTCGGTGCGCGATCCTGCCGAGGGGACGATCCTGACGGTGGCGCGCGAGATGGCGCACAAGATCGTCGCGGACCTCGCCCACGGCCCGGAGAACCCGCGCCTCGGGCCGGCGACAGAGCCGCGCGAGCAGGACAAGGCGATCGCCGCCGCGCTCGAACGCGCGGTCCAGGCCGGCCAGGACTCGGTCAAGCGAGGTCCCGAGCTGCTGGCCGCGCTGCGCGAGGCAGGCGTGGTGGACGCGGGCGGCTACGGGCTGACGATCATCTTCGCCGGCGTGGTGGCTGCGCTGCGCGGCGATGCGCCTCCGCCGCTGGACCATCACGCGCCGGCGCGCATCACCCACCCCGAGCACAGCTCGGGCACCTACCGCTTCTGCACGAACTTCGCCGTGACCGGCAGCGGCCTGAGCCCGACCCGCTTCATCGCGCCGCTGGAAGGGCTCGGCGACTCGGTGCTCGTGGTGGGGGACGCGACGACGCTGAAGGTGCACCTGCACACCGATCAGCCCGAGCTGGCCACCGCGGTCTTCGCGGACGTCGGCGAGGTCTCCCATCTGGACGTCGCGGACATGCGCGCGCAGGTGGCCGAGCGGGACGCGCGCCTGACCGGCCACCCGGCGCCCGGCGAGGACGCGGACGGCGTCTCCTCGCCGCCGCCCGGCGATCGCTCGCGCGGGGGCGAGGTGCGCTGCGCCGCCGTGGCGGTGGTCAGCGGCGAGGGCCTGCGCCAGCTGTTCCGCGAGCTCGGCGTGCACACGATCGACGGCGGCCCGACGCTCAACCCCTCGACCTACGACCTGCTGGCCGGCATTCACGACGTGCCGACCGAGGAGGTCGTGGTGCTCACCAACAGCGCCAACGTGATCATGGCCGCCGAGCACGCCGCCCGGCTGTCGGACAAGCAGGTGCACGTCGCGCGCACCACCAGCCAGCAGGCCGGTCTCGCCGCGGCCGTCGCGCTCGCGCAGGATCGCTCGGTCGAGGAGAACGCCCAGGCGCTGACGGAGGCGCTCGCGCGCGTGCGCACGGGCGCCGTCGCGCCGGCCGCCCGCGACGACGCCCAGGGACGCTTCAAGCGCGGGGACGCGGTCGGCTTCGTCCAGGACGAGGTGCTCGCCTGGGGCGAGCCGCGCGAGACGCTCCAGGCGGTGCTGCACGCGCTCGCGAGGGGAGGCAACGGCGAGGGCCCGCCCGAGCTGATCAGCGTCCTCGACGGCGAGGACGCTCCGCTCGGCCTCGAGGAGGTCGAGCGGATGGTCAACGGCGGGGTCGAGCTCGAGCTGCGCCACGGCGGTCAGCCCGCCTACTGGTGGCTGCTCGCGGCGGAGTGACGCCAGCGGACAGGGTGTGCCGGTAGCACGCGAGTACGACCGCCGCCGCGATCATGATGGGGGCCGAATGCCGGCGACGAAGACCGATACGCCGGAAGCAGCTGCCGTCATGGGCTCGGAGCGCATCCGGCCGCCGGCGCATGCGTTCGCATCGACGCGTGGGCTCAGCCGGGACGAGCTGATCGCGGCGCCGGTGCGCTGGCCGCGGCCCTCGCGCCTGCGGGCCCCGCTCGAGCTCCCCGCCAAGAAGATGGCCGCCGGCATGCGGCGCTGGGGCTGCGCACGGTCGGCGACCTGCTCGAGCACCTGCCGAGGGACAGCCGCGAGGCGCGCACGGTCGCGGCGCTGCGGGCGGGCGAGCAGGCGACCGTGGCGGTGGAGGTGCGCGCGATCGGCGCGCGGCCGGTGCGCCGGCGGGGCATGCGCCCGCTGGTGGAGGCGACGGTGTTCGACGCGAGCGGGAGCATGCGCGCGACGTTCTTCAACCAGCCGTGGCTGGTCGCGCGCTATCCGCCGGGCACGCGGCTGCTGCTGCACGGCAAGGCCGACGCGCGCGGGGGCTTCCGCGTCTCCCATCACGCGCTCGGCGCGGACGCGGCCAGCGAGATCGCCGGATCCGCAGCTGCGGGTGGGGCCGGCGAGAGCGATGCCGTCGCCCACTACCCCGCCGCGAGGGCGTCAGCTCGACGCAGATCCTGACGCTCGTGCGCGGCGTCAGGGACGCGCTGGGCGACGTCGTCGAGGCGCTGCCGGCGGCGACGCGGGTCGAGCGGAGCGGCTGCCCGACCGCGCGGGCGCGCTCGCGGCGATGCACTTCCCGCGCGCAGCCGAGGACCTCGAGGCGGGGCGCCGGCGGCTGGCCTTCGAGGAGCTGCTGCTGACGCAGCTGGTGTTCCTGCGCCGGCGCGCCCGGCGCAGGGCGCGCACGGGCGCCGCGGTGCTCGCGGATCGCGCCGCGCTCGGCGCGCGCTGGCTGGAGCGGCGGGCTGCCGTTCGCGCTGACCGGCGACCAGCGCAGGGCGATCGAGGCGATCGCCGACGACCTCGCAGCGGCCGGCGCCGATGCAGCGGCTGCTGATGGGCGAGGTCGGCAGCGGCAAGACGGTGGTCGCGCTGTACGCGATGCTGCGCGCGGTCGAGCACGGCCACCAGGCGGCGCTGATGGCGCCCACCGAGACGCTCGCCGAGCAGCACTTCGCGACGATCCAGCGGCTGATCGGCGCCGAGCCGGTGAGCGCCGCGCTGCTCACCGGCTCCACCCCCGCGCGCCGGCGCCGGGACATCTCTCGGCAAGCTCGCAAGCGGCGAGCTGTCGCTGGTCGTCGGCACCCACGCGCTGATCGAGCCGGACGTCGGCTTCGCGCGCTGGCGGTGGCGGTGGTCGACGAGCAGCACCGCTTCGGCGTGCGCCAGCGCGCGGCGCTGGGGAGCGCGACGGCACCGAGGCGAGCGCGCGGGGGCCGCCGCACACGCTGCACATGACCGCGACGCCGATCCCGCGCACGCTCGCGCTGGCGCGCTACGGCGACCTCGACACGAGCACGCTGCGCGAGCTGCCGCACGGACGCCAGCCGATCGAGACACGCTGGTCTCGGTGAGCAGCGAGCGGGCGCGGGCGTACGAGGAGCTGCGCGCGGAGCTCGCGGCCGGCCGGCAGGCCTACGTGGTCTGTCCGCTGATCGAGGAGGCCCCGAACGGGGTAACGAGGCCGACGAGGCCGAGCCGGGCGCCGTGCGCCCCGAGGCGAGCGGGTCGGCGCGGAGCCGGGCTGCGCGCGGCGAGCGCCGAGCTCGTGCGACTGCGCGAGGGCGAGCTGCGCGGGCTATCGAGCTGGCGCTGCTGCACGGCGGCATGCGCCCGCGCGAGAAGCAGGAGGCGATGGCGGCCTTCGCATCCGGCAGGGCCGACGTGCTCGTGGCGACGACCGTGATCGAGGTCGGGATCGACGTGCCCAACGCGACGGTCATGCTGATCGAGAACGCGGAGCGCTTCGGGATCTCCCAGCTGCACCAGCTGCGCGGGCGGGTCGGGCGGGGCGAGCACCGCGCGCAGCTGCTTGCTGGTCGGGCCGCGGCTCCGGCTCGGGCAGGCTGCGCGCGCTGTGCGAGCACGCCGACGGCTTTCGCCTGGCCGAGATCGACCTCGCGCTGCGCAAGGAGGGCGAGCTGGTGGGCACGCGCCAGTCGGGCGTCGGCCAGTTCCGCGTGGCGCGCCTGCCCGAGGACGCCCAGCTGCTCGAGCGCGCGCGGGCCCGCGCCGAGGCGATCGTCGCGGGCGACCCCGAGCTGCGCGCGCCCGAGCACGCGCTGCTGGGCGTGGCGCTCGAGCGCGAGCTCGGCGGCGAGGCGCTCGCGCCGATCCCGGCCTGACGCGCTCACCGTCGTTACGGTTGTCGCATGCGCGTGATAGCGGGACGTCTCGGCGGCAGGCGGCTGAAGGCGCCGACGGGCAGGGCGACGCGGCCGACCTCCGACCGCGTCAGGGAGGCGGTGTTCGCGATGCTCGGCAGCGTCGAGGGGGCGAGCGTGCTCGACCTGTTCGCGGGCACCGGCGCGCTCGGCATCGAGGCGCTGTCGCGGGGCGCGGAGAGGGCGGTGTTCGTCGAGCGCGACGCGAGCGCGGTGAGGGCGCTGAAGGGCAATCTGGCGGCGCTCGGCATCGACTCGGAGGCCGCGGCAGGTGCGCCGCGCGGACGCGCTGGAGGCGCTGCGGAGCGCACGGGCCCGCAAAGAGACATACGATCTCGTCTTCATCGACCTCCCTACGGGCGGGCGCGACCAACACCTTCGGCGCCGGCCTGGCGCCGATCGGTGGGGGCCCGAGCTGTCGGCGGTCCTGCCGTCGCTGCTGGGCCCCGGCGCGCGCGTCGTCGTCGAGAGCGACCGGCGAGCGCCGCTCGAGCTCGAGCTGGCGGTCGAGCGGCGGAGGCGCTACGGCGACACTTCGATCACAATCCACCGCCATCAATGACCCCACCTCAGAAATCGATAGCGGTGTGCCCGGGCTCCTATGACCCGATCACCAACGGCCATCTCGACGTGATCCGCCGCGCCGCGGACCTGTACGACGAAGTCGTGGTCGCGGTCGTCAACCGCTCGGTGCGCAAGAGCGACGCGCTGTTCGGCATCGAGGAGCGCGTGGGGTTCATCGAGCACGCGATCGCCGACCTGGACGAACGTGCGCGCCGAGCCGTTCTGGACGCTGGTCGTCGACTTCGCCAGGAGCATCGGGGCCAAGGCGATCGTCAAGGGGCTGCGCGCGATCTCGGACTTCGAGTACGAGCTGGAGATGAACCAGCTCAACCGCCGCCAGGATCCGGAGATCGAGTCCGTGTACCTGATGGCCAGTCCGCAGTACAGTTTCCTGTCATCGAGCGGCGTCAAGGAGCTCGCGACGTTCGGCGGGAGGATCGACGATCTCGTCCCCGACGAGGTGGCCCTGCGATTGCAGGAAGAGCTGAGACGCTGACGAAGGTACCGCCAACATGGATGTCCTCGTACTCATAGACAAGCTCGACGACCTGGTGCACAACGCCAAGCCGGTGCCCCTGACCGACCAGGTGCGCGTCGACAAGGAGGAGATCTACGACATCCTCGACCAGATGCGCGCGACGATCCCCGAGGAGATCAAGCAGGCGCGCTGGATCGTCAAGGAGCGCCAGGAGATGCTCGCCGAGGCCAAGAAGGAGGCCGAGCGGATCATCAAGGACGCGCGCGAGCGCCAGGAGCGGCTGGTGGGCGAGGAGGAGGTCACCAAGCAGGCCGAGCGCGCGGCGGAGGACATCGTCGAGGACGCCCGCGCCCGCGAGCGCGAGATCAGGCTCGGCGCCGAGGACTACGCGGACGAGATCCTGAACACGCTCGAGGTCAACCTGTCGAAGTTCATCGCCGCCGTCCAGCGCGGGCGCGAGCGTCTGCAGGGCAAGGACGAACCGGCCGAAGTCGGCTAGGAAGCGGCCGCGCAGGCCGGCACGCAGAGTGTCTATTTTGGGTAGTGTCGACACGTGAACGCGCACACGCTCACGCGCACGGCCAAGTACAAGCTGCAGGTGGCAAGGACGCTGCTCGACACCGGCATGTTCGAGCCGACGCGCCCGGACAGGGTGCTGCGCTCGCTGGCGGCGCTGCGTCGCTGGGGGCCGACGCCGGCGGCGGCGTACGCGGGCGCGGCGGCTCGCTACCCCGGACGGCCGGCGCTCGTCGACGAGCGCGGGAGCGCTGACCTTCGCAGGAGGTGCACCGGCGCACCAACGCGCTCGCCCGCGAGCTGCGCAGGGCCGGGATATCGGAAGGGGACGGGGTGGCGATCATGTGCCGCAACCACCGCGGCTTCATCGAGGCGACGGTCGCGTGCTCGAAGCTGGGTGCCGGCGCGCTGTACCTGAACACGGCGTTCGCGGGCCCGCAGATCACCGACGTGCTCGAGCGCGAGGACCCCGTGGCCGTGATCTACGACGAGGAGTTCAGCGGGCTGGTGAGCGACGGGGCGGCGCGCAGGATCCGGTTCATCGCCTGGAGAGAACCGGCGGGGCCATCCGTGCACACGCCCGCGGTCCGGCCGAGCCCGCTGCTCGAGGAGCTGATCGCGCGGGGAGATGACTCGGATCTGCGAGCCGCCCGCGGAGAAAGGGCGCGTGGTGATCCTGACCTCGGGAACCACCGGCACGCCGAAGGGCGCCGCGCGCAGCCAGAGCCGACTCGCTCGAGCCCGGCGGCCGCGCTGTTCTCGAAGATCCCGCTGAGGGCGCCGCGAGACGACGATGATCGCCGCGCCGATGTTCCACTCCTGGGGGTTCGCCCACTTCATGACTCGGTCTGCCGCTGGGCTCGACGCTCGTGCTGCGGCGGAGGTTCGACCCCGAGGAGACGCTCAGGGCGGTCGCGCAGCACCGGCGCGAGCGCGCTGGTCGTCGTGCCGGTGATGCTGCAGCGGATCCTCGATCTCCCGCCCGAGACGATCGCGCGCTACGACGTGCGCTGCCTGAGGGTGATCGCCGTCAGCGGCTCGGCGCTGCCGGGCGAGCTCGCCACGCGCGCGATGGACACGTTCGGGGACGTCCTCTACAACCTCTACGGCTCGACCGAGGTGGCGTGGGCGACGATCGCCACCCCCGAGGATCTGCGCGCGGCGCCGGGGACCGCCGGACGGCCGCCGATGGGGACCGTCGTGAAGCTGCTCGACGCGGAGGGCCGCGAGGTGCGGCCAGGGGAGGGCGGGCGGATCTTCGTCGCCAACGAGATGATGTTCGAGGGGTACACCGACGGCGGCGGCAAGGAGATCGTGCGCGGGCTGATGAGCACCGGCGACGTCGGCCGCTTCGACGCGGACGGGCGACTGTTCGTCGACGGGCGCGACGACGAAATGATCGTCAGCGGCGGCGAGAACGTGTTCCCGCGCGAGGTCGAGGACCTGCTCGCCGACCACGGCGAGATCGAGGAGGTGGCGGTCGTGGGAGTGGAGGACGAGGAGTTCGGCCAGCGGCTGAAGGCGTTCGTCGTGGTGCGCGAGGGCGCCGAGCTGACGGCGGAGGCGGTGCAGGACTACGTGAAGGAGAACCTCGCCCGCTACAAGGTTCCGCGCGAGGTGGTGTTCGTGGCGGAGCTGCCGCGCAACGCGACCGGCAAGGTCCTCAAGCGGGAGCTGAAAACACACTCCTAGCGCACCGCGGCGGTCTCGCTAGCCTGGAGCAGGCAATGGCTGGCGTGACCCACGACTTCGATCTCGCAGGCCTGCGGCTGAGCCCGGGGGAGGGCCGGCGGCTGGCGCTCCAGACGCCGATCGAGCCGCTGCTGCTCGGCGGCGAGCGCTACACCGCCGAGCCGGCACGGGTGCCCGTGGAGCTGAGCGTCTCGCGGATGACCGGCGGTGGCTACGCGCTGCGCCTGCGCTTCTCAGCGGCGGTGCTCGGGCCGTGCATGCGCTGCCTGAACCAGGCCCGGCCGCGCGTCGAGGTGGAGGCGCGCGAGGTCGACCGGCCGGGCGGGGGCGAGGAGCTCGACAGCCCGTACGTGCGACGATGAGACGCTCGACCTGGCAGGTTGGGCGCGCGACGCGTTCGCGCTGGCGATGCCGGCGAAGATGCTCTGCCGCGAGGACTGCGCGGGGCTGTGCCCGGTATGCGCGGCCGACCTGAACGAGGCTCCTCCCGAGCACCACCACGAGCCGGCGCCCGATCCTCGCTGGGCGAAGCTGCGGGAGCTGAAGCTCGAGTGATGGCTCCCCAGCCGCCCGGAGATGGCCTGCTGGGCGGGCTTGCTAGCCTTCTCACGCCGATGGCCGTCCCCAAGAAAAAGCAGTCGCACAGCCGCACCGCCAAGCGGCGCGCCCAGCACAAGATCGGCACGCCCGCGCTGAACGCATGCCCGCAGTGCCACAGCCCGCGCCGGCCGCATCGGGTGTGCCCGGTGTGCGGCACCTACGCGGGCCGCGAGATCGTGACGCCGGGGGCGCACGATCACGAGCACGACCACGCCTAACGGGCAGTGACGCCAGGGGCTTCGTCCTCCCGGTCACCGGCGCCCCCGGTGCAGCGACGCCCGCCGGTGGTCGCGGTCGACTGCAACGGTGCCGACCTCGGACCCGCGGAGGTGGCGGCGGGCGCCGCGATCGCGGCGGGTGAGGGCGTGCGCGTGATCCTGTTCGGTCCGGCCGCCGAGCTGGGCGAGCTGCCCACCGGCGTGGAGGTGTCGACGCGCCGGTTTCGATCGCCAAGGCCGAGGACCCCGTGCTGGCCGCTCGCACGACGCCCGAGGCCTCGATCGTGCAAGGCCGCGAGGGCGGTCGCGCAGGGCCGGGCGCAGGCGCTGGTGTGCGCCGGCGGCACGGGCGCGGCGCTGGCCGCGGGGACCTTCAACATCAAGCGCGCCCGCGGCATCTACCGGCCGGCGCTCGCGATCCCGCTGCCGGTCCCGCACCGGCCGGTGACGCTGCTGGACGTCGGGGCGAGCGCCGAGGCCAGGCGCGAGCACATCGTGCAGTTCGCGTTCATGGGCGCCGCGCTCGCGCGGACCGTGCTCGGGGTGCACCAGCCCCGCGTCGGGCTGCTGTCCAACGGCGAGGAGGCAGCGCGCGGCAGCGCGCTGGTGGTGGAGGCTCACGCCGAGCTCGCCGAGCGCACGAGCGCGCGGCATCGATGCGTTCGAGTTCGTCGGCAACGTCGAGGGGGGCGACGTCGTGTCCGGCCGGGCGGACGTGATCGTGACAGACGGCTTCACGGGGAACATCGCGTTGAAGCTGATGGAGGGCGTCTCGCAGACGATGCTCGGCGCCATCCGGGAGGCGGCGATGTCCTCGACGCGCGCGAAGCTCGGCGGCGTCCTGCTGCGGGGGGCGCTCGAGGGGCTTCCGCGACGAGATCGATCCTGAGGCCAGCGGCGGCGCCTACCTGCTCGGGCTGCGCCAGCTCGGCGTCGTGCCTCACGGGCGCTTCACGCGCGCGGGCTTCGCCCAGGCGATCCTGCGGGCCGAGCGCGGAGCACGCGAGGACATCGTTGCGCAGACGCACGCAGCGCTCGAGCAGGCGGGCGCGCTCAAGCGCCCGCCGGTGTCCGCGTCGGCCGCTAGCCTGCCGCAGGCGCAATGACCCGCGAGCAAGTGCTGACCCTGATCCGGACCCACCTGGCCGACGAGCTCGACGTCGATCCGGAGGCGATCGTCGAGGGCACCCGCTTCAAGGAGGACCTGGAGGCCGACTCGCTGGATCTGTACACGCTCGTGCAGGAGCTCGAGGACACCTACGGGGTGCGCATGTCCGACGAGCAGGCCGCGCAGATCCTGACGGTGGGAGCCGCGGTGGACTTCGTGCTGGCCCATGACGGGACCGCGCATGCGGAGCGATGATGCTGCTGGGCGAGTTGCTGGACGAGCTGCCCGAGGATCTCGTGCGCCAGGTGTTCACGCACGCGTCCTGGAGCGAGCGCCCGAGCGACTCCTACACGCGGCTGGCGTTCCTGGGGGACAGCGTGCTGGCGCTGGCGGTGACCGCGTACCTGTATCCGCGCCTGGAGGCAGAGCGCTTCGGTGCGGGAAGGCTCACCAAGATCCGCGCGCAGGCGGTCTCCGGGGTGTCCTGCCGGGCGGTGGCCGAGCGGCTGGCGCTGCCCGCGCGACTGCGCGCGGCGGCGCCGGCGGGCGTGCGCGAGAGCGCGGCTGCGCTGGTGGAGACCGAGCGCGTGCTGGCCTCGGTGATCGAGGCGGTGATCGGCGCCTGCTACCTGCACGCCGGCTACGAGCGCACCGCCGAGGCGGTGGTGGAGGCGTTCGGCCCGGAGATAGAGGGGGCGCTGGAGCACCCCGTGGACTTCAAGTCGGCGCTGCAGGAGCTGCTCGCCCGGCGCGGCTCGGAGGTGAGCTACGAGATCACGAGCGAGGAGGGGCCGCCGCACGAGCGCACGTACGCGGTCGTTGCGCGGGTCGACGGCCTGGAGCTGGGCAGCGGCAGCGGCAGGAGCAAGAAGCACGCCGAGCAGCAGGCCGCGCGCATGGCGGTCGAGCGCCTGGCGGACGAGTCATGAGCACGCATGACGGCGCTGGATGGGTATGCGGATGCAGCTGAAGTCGCTCACGCTGAACGGCTTCAAGTCGTTCCCCGACCGCACCCGCCTGGACTTCGGTCCCGGGGTGAGCGTCGTGGTGGGACCGAACGGCTCGGGCAAGTCCAACGTCACCGACGCGGTGCTGTGGGCGATGGGCGAGCAGTCGCCGCTGGCGGTCCGCGGCCAGTCGATGCAGGACGTGATCTTCGGCGGCGGCCGGGGCGTGCAGCCGCGCAGCGCGGCGGAGGTGGAGATCGTGCTCGACAACTCCGACGGCAGCGTGGAGGTTCCGCTGAGCGAGATCTCGATCGTGCGGCGGCTGGACCGCAACGGCGAGGGCGGATACCGCCTCAACGGCGCCCGCTGCCGCCTGACGGACGTGATCGAGGTGCTCTCGGACACGGGATTGGGCAAGGAGACCCACTCGGTCATCTCGCAGGGGCGGGTGGACTGCGATCGTGACCTCCAAGCCGCGCGATCGGCGGCTGCTGATCGAGGAGGCGGCCGGGCTCGGAAAGCACCGCAAGCGCCGCCGGCGCGCGCAGCTGAAGCTCGAGCGCACGCAGGAGAACCTCGACCGCGCGCTGGACGTCGAGCGCGAGGCGCGCAGCCGCCTGCGGCCGCTCAAGCGCCAGGCCGAAGCGGCGGAGCTGCACGAGCGCTTGGAGCGTCAGATCCTGCAGGCGCGTTGGGAGCTGGCCGGCGACACGGTGCGCGCCCGCCGCGTCGAGCTGGAGGGCGCCGAGGCGCGCGTCGGGCAGGCGCGCGCGGCACGTGCGGAGATCGAGCACAGGCTGCAGGAGACGATCGAGGAACGGGGAGCTGCCGAGCGTGCGCTGGCCGGGCGGGCCGAGCGCCTCGACGCCTGCTCGCGGCTCCTCTACGACGCCCGTTCGGCGCGCGAGCGGCTGGCGCTGCGCGCCGAGCAGGTCGGCGCGAGCGCGCAGGCGCTGGCGCGTAGGATCGAGCGCATAGAGCTGGAGCTGCAGGCGCTCTCACGGGCGAGCGCGCACCCTGAAGGGCACAGGCGGGACGGCGAGGACCCGGAGACGGCGGTGAGCGATGATCGCATCGGGGCGCTCGAAGCGGAGCTGGCCGAGATCCAGGCGAGCCGCGAGCAGGAGATCGAGCGCGAGATAGCCGAGCTGCAGGCGGCGCGCGCGCAGCAGGTGGCGCGCGTGGAGCAGACGGAGGCCGAGGTGGCGGCCGCCCGCGCCGCACGAGAGCAGGCGGACGAGCAGGCCGAGCAGGCGCGCGAGCGGTTGACGGCGGCGGAGCATGGGGCGCAGGACACGCGGCGCGAGGCCGCCCGCGTCGGCGCGGAGCTCGCGGCCGCGAACCAGTTCCTGCGCGGTCACGTGCGTGTCGGCGGCGAGAAGGCGCTCAGCGAGGAGTTGCGCGTGCAGGACGGATACGAGCTCGCTTTGGCGGCCGCCCTGGGCGGTCGACTGGACGCGGCGCTCGTGAAGGACGTGGTCGGGGCGCAGACGCTGCTGGACCGGGCCGGTCCCGACGGCGGCACGGCGCTGCTGGCCGATCTCGAGTCGCCCGGCCCGTCGGCGGGCTCGCGGGCGCCGGCGCGCGCCCAGGCGGAGCCGATCGCCGGCGCCCGCAGGCTGCTCGACCTGCTCAGCGGTCCGCCGGCGGTGCTCGAGCTGGCCGAGCGGCTGCTGGCGGACGCGTGGGTGGTCGAGCGCCTGGAGGATCTCCCGAAGGACTTCACCGGCATCGCCGCCACGCGCCAGGGGCGCGTGTGGTTCGCCTCCAGGGGAGAGGTACGCCAGCTGAGCGAGGGGGGCACCGAGCGCGCGCTGGCGCGCCGCAACGAACGCGATCGGCTCCTCGCGACCGCCGAGCGGGCGGCCCAGGCCGAGCACACCGCCCGCGGCTCCTGCGAGCGGTCGCTCGAGCAGGTGCGGGCTGCCGACGAGGCCCGCGTGAGCGCCGACGGCGCGCTGCGCGAGGCCGAGCGCCGGCAGGCCGAGGCGGGGGAGGCGCGGCGGCGAACGGAGTGGTTGATCGAGCAGCGCCGGGCGGCGCCCGCGCAGGGGGCGGTGGCGGTCAGAAAGGCGGAGCTGGAGGGGGAGCTGGCGGCCGAGCGCCGGCAGGGCGAGCGCCGCGAACGCGAGCGCAGCGAGCGGCTGGGGCGGATCGAGCGCCTGCGCGCCCAGCACGCCGCCGATACGGCCGCCACGCCGCGGGCGCAGCGCCTCTCGGCGGCGCTCGAGGTCGCCGCCGAGGCGGTGCAGTCACGCGTGACGGCGCTCGACGGAGAGTTGGCGGCCGATCGCCGGGTCGGCGAGGAGATGGCCGCGGCGCTGCGCGCGTGCGCCGCTCAGGAGGCGGAGATCCAGGCGGCGCTGCGCGCATCGGGTGAGGTCGTGACCGATGCCGAGGTCGCCGCGCAGCGTCTGCGCGACCAGGCCGGCGAGGCCGAGCTGGAGCTGAGGAGCGTGGCCGAGCGGTTGGGCCTGCCGGCCCCCCGAACCGGTGAGGCAGCGGAGGGCGAGGGCGGCCCGGAGGGCGAACCCACGGCGGGCGAGGGCGCCGCCGAGCACGATCGGCTGGACGCGGAGCAGGTGCGGGCCCTGCAGGCGCGGGTGGAGCGGCTGACGCGCCGGCGCGAGCAGCTCGGCCCCGTCAACCCTCTTGCCCAGGAGGAGTACGCGGAGGCGCTCGAGCACGTCGAGGAGCTCGAGCGCCGGCGGAGCGATCTGGACAGCGCGCTGCGCGAGCTGCGGTCGGTGATCCGCGAAACCGACCGTCAGATACAGGAGACCTTCGAGGAGACCTTTGCAGCCGCGGCGCGCAACTTCGAGGAGCTGGTGGGCGACGTGTTCCCAGGCGGCACCGGGCGTCTGCGGCTGGTGGCCGACGAGCAGGCGCCGAGGCCCGTGCTCGGCGGCCAGCCGCTGCCCGAGGGCGACGGCGCCGACGCCGACGCGATCGAGGCTGCCGCGGAGGCGGAGAGCGAAGCCGACCGATCGAACATCGGCGAGTGGGGGCGCGAGGAGGAGCAACTTCCCGGCGTGGAGATCGAGATCACGCCCGCCGGCAAGTCGACCAAGCGCCTGACGCTGCTGTCCGGCGGGGAGAAGTCGATGACGGCGCTGGCGTTCCTGTTCGCTGTCTTCCTCGCGCGTCCGTGCCCCTTCTACATCCTCGACGAGGTCGAGGCGGCGCTCGACGATCTCAACCTCGATCGCTTCCTGACCCTGCTGCGACGCTACTCCGACCGCGCTCAGTTCATCGTGATCACGCATCAGAGACGCACGATGGAGGCCGCGGACTGGCTGTACGGCGTGTCGATGGGCGAAGACGGGGTCTCCAAGGTGCTCTCGCGGCGCCTGCCCTCCGACGAGGCCTCCTCAGCCGACGTCGCCGATGTCGCCGGGGTCGCCTGACGGCGGCGCTGCTATCGTCGCGCGCCCCGTGGCCCGCGACTGGAGCGAACTGTTCATAACCGGCGACAACGGCCAGACCGCCGGCTCCGGCGGCGCGGAGCACGGGGCGAGCGGCGGGCGCGACCGCGGGGCGGGCGGGCGGGCACGCAAACAGGGTGGGCTGTTTCGCCGCCTGCGCGAGAGCATGGCCAAGACGCGTCAGGCGCTTGGCAGCGAGATCCAGGCGACGCTGTTCGGGGTGCTCGACGAGCAGACCTGGGAACGTCTGGAGGAGGCGCTGATCATGGCCGACGTCGGCGCCGGTACAACCGCGTCGGTTGTGGAGACGCTCGAGGCGGAGGCGTCCGCGGGAAAGATCGAGGGCGGCCAGGCGCTCAGCGAGCGGCTGATCGAGCTGCTTGCACAGACCGCCAGCGTGGGGGAGGCCCGGATCGACATCCGGGCCAAGCCCACGGTGATCATGGCGGTGGGCGTCAACGGCACGGGCAAGACGACGACGATCGGCAAGCTCGCCTGGCACCTGCGAGAGGAGCTGGGGCGGAGCGTGCTGCTGGGAGCCGCGGATACGTTCAGGGCCGCGGCCGGCGAGCAGCTCGCGGGCTGGGCGCAGCGGGCCGGCTGCGAGATCGTGACCGGACCCGAGGGCTCGGACCCCGGCGCGGTGGCCTTCGACGCGATCGCACAGGCGCGCGCGAGGGGCATCGACGTGGTGATCGTCGATACGGCCGGGCGGCTGCACACTCAGGACGATCTGATGGGTGAGCTGGGGAAGGTGCGGCGCGTCATCGCCAGGCAGCTCGAGGGCGCCCCCCACGAGACGCTGCTCACGCTCGACGCGACCACCGGCCAGAACGGGCTGCGCCAGGCCAGGCTGTTCGCCGAGGCGGCCGAGGTCAGCGGCGTGGTGATGACCAAGCTCGACGGCACCGCGCGCGGGGGCATCGCGCTGGCGATCGCCCGCGAGCTGGGCCTGCCGGTCAAGCTGATCGGCGTCGGCGAGTCCGTCGAGGACCTGCGCCCGTTCGACCCCGAGGACTTCGCGCGCGCGCTGATCGCCGAGGAGTGATCAGCGGGCGCTGCTCCCGAGCGAGGTAATCTGAGGGGTATGTGGATCTTGTGGGTCGTGGCGGCGTGCATTCTCGGCATCGGCGAGATGCATACGGGCGGCCTGTACCTGCTCCCGTTCGCCGTCGGGGCGGGACTGGCGGCCGCGGTGAGCGTGCTCGGCGTCGGCTCGCTGCTCGCGGTGATCGTGTTCGTCCTCGCCTCGATGATCGTGTTTGGTGCGCTGCGCCCGGTTGCCCGCCGCCACCGCCGGCTGCCTCCGGCGATCCGAACCGGTGCCGCGGCGCTCGTCGGTCGGCGCGCGATGGTGCTCGAGCGGATCGCCAACAACGAGGGCGTCGGCTGCGTGAAGATCGACGGCGGCGAGGTGTGGACCGCGCGCAGCTACGACGAGGACGAGGTGATCGACGTCGGCGAGCGCGTGGAGGTCGTCGAGATAAAGGGCGCGACCGCGCTCGTGATGCACTGAGCCGTCGGTGCAGGCTCGACCCTCGACAGCCTCGGCCGCCCGCTGACTATCGAGATACGCTCTCTGCGGAAGGTAAAACGAAAGGAACCCACCCATGGCCGTTCTCATCGTCGTCGTAGTGGTCGTCGTGTTCGTGCTTGTTGTGGCCGCGCGCACGATTCGCGTCATCCCGCAGGCGCGGGCGGGAGTGGTTGAGCGCCTGGGCCGCTACAGCCGCACGCTCGAGCCCGGGCTGACGCTGGTCACGCCGTTCATCGACCGCGTGAGGCCGCTGGTCGACCTGCGCGAGCAGGTGGTCAACTTCTCGCCGCAGTCGGTCATCACCGAAGACAATGTCGTGGTGGGGATCGAGACGGTGCTGTACTTCACGATCACCGACCCGCGCTCGGCGACCTATGAAATCGCCAATCCGCTGCAGGCGATCGAGCAGCTGACCGTGACGACGCTGCGAAACGTGATCGGCGGGCTGACGCTCGAGGCGACGCTGACCGCCCGCGAGAACGTCAACACCGAGCTGCGCGTGGTCCTGGACGAGGCGACGGGCAAGTGGGGCATCAGGATCAACCGCGTGGAGATCAAGTCGGTCGACCCGCCGGCGGACATCAGGACGGCGATGGAGAAGCAGATGCGCGCCGAGCGCGACCGCCGCGCCGCGATCCTCACTGCCGAAGGCGAAAAGCAGGCACAGATCCTCACCGCCGAGGGCGCCAAGCAGGCCGCAGTCCTCACCGCCGAGGGCGCCCAGCAGGCCGCCGTTCTCGACGCCGAGGGCGAGCGCCAGGCTGCGATCCTGCGCGCGGAGGGCGAAGCCAAGGCCATCGACACGGTCTTCACGGCGATCCACGAGGGCAAACCCGACCGGGCGCTGCTCAGCTACGAATACCTGCAGATGCTCCCCCAGCTGGCCGAAGGCGAAGCCAACAAGGTGTTCATCGTGCCGTCCGAGTTCGCCGAGGCGTTCGGCGGCATCGGCGAGGCGTTGAAGGGCCGACTCGATGGGAGCCCACCCGCCCCGCCCGCCGCTCCCGCGCCGCGCCGTCCGCCGGCGCCTGCGCCCGGTCACGACGGGTAGCAAGGTCCCGCCCACTCTGTTTGCGGATAGAAGGCCCCGCCCACCGTGTGTGCGGATAGCGAGCAAAAGCAGCGGGCCCTGATCGCGGCGACGGTAATCGTGATGGTGCTGATCTTCGTCGTCGGCGTCTTGAGCACGGGAGTCGTGAGTACGCTATGCGGCTTCGATTCAAAGGAAGGCACCTATTGCGCTCGTATCTCCGAAGGAAAATTTCCGATCGAAGAGCTGTGCTTGATCCTCGCGCCTGTCGTCCTCGCAGCGTGGCCGGGGGTCCTCAGCGTTCGGCGCCGCAGCGCTCGTCCGCTGCTGGTGGCTAGCCTCCCCCTGTTTCTCATCACGGTGTTGCTACCCCTCGTCGTTGGGGTGGCGTGGAAATAGCACGCGGGCCCGCCGTGCCGTGAGGCGGGCGCGGCGGCTGCGAGAATCAGGCGGTCATGTTCGACTCCCTCGCCGAGAAGCTCCAGGCAACGCTGGCGGATGTGCGCCAGCGCGGGACCCTGACCGAGCAGGACGTCGACGCGGCGATGCGCGAGATCCGCTTGGCGCTGCTGGAGGCGGACGTCAACTTCAAGGTGGTGAGGCAGTTCACCTCCCACCTGAAGGAGCGCTGTCTCGGGGCGGATGTGATCGGCGGGCTGAACCCCGGCCACCAGGTCGTGAAGATCGTCGCCGAGGAGCTCACCGCGCTGATGGGCGGGGCCTCGGCCGGCGTGCGCTTCTCGCCCAGGCCGCCTACGGTGATCCTGATGGCGGGGCTGCAGGGCTCTGGCAAGACGACCGCCACGGCGAAGCTCGCCTCCTATCTGCGCGAGGAGCACTCCTCGACGGTGGCGGTGGCGGCCTGCGACGTCTACCGCCCGGCGGCCGTGGAGCAACTGCTGAAGGTCGGTGCCCAGGCGGGCGCGGACGTCTACGAGCAGGGCACCGACCGCGACCCCGTGGAGATCGCCGCGTGGGCGCTGCAGCGCGCCAGGCACGAGGGCAAGGACGTGCTGATCGTCGACACCAGCGGGCGCCTGCATGTGGACGAGGACCTGATGGCCGAGCTGGTGCGGATCCGCGACGCGGTCAAACCCCACACCATCCTGCTCGTCGTCGACGCTATGACCGGTCAGGACGCGGTGAACGTCGCTGAGAAGTTCGCCGAGGCGGTGCAGTTCGACGGCGTGGTCATGAGCAAGCTCGACGGGGACGCCCGCGGTGGCGCGGCCCTGTCGGTCAAGGCGGTCACCGGCAAGCCGATCCTGTTCGCCTCCACAGGGGAGAAGCTCGACCAGTTCGAGCGCTTCCATCCGGACCGGATGGCGCAGCGGATCCTCGGCATGGGCGATGTGCTGAGCCTGGTCGAGAAGGCCGAGCGGCAGTTCGACGAGAGTGACGCGCTCGCGCTCGAGCGCAAGCTGCGCCGCAACGAGTTCGGGTTGGACGACTTCCTCGACCAGCTGAAGATGGTGCGCAAGATGGGTCCGCTGACGAGCATCCTCGGCATGATCCCGGGGTTCGCCGGCCACCAGCTGCAGGGCATGAAGGTGGACGAACGCGAGCTCGACCGGATCCAGGCGATCATCCTGTCGATGACCCCCGAGGAGCGGCGCAGGCCCGAGCTGATCAAGGGCTCGCGCAGGCTGCGGATCGCGCGGGGCTCGGGGACGAACGTCCAGCAGGTCAACCGGCTGGTCAAGCAGTTCGGCCAGATGCGCAAGGTGATGCGCCAGGTCGGGCGCGGCAAGATGCCGGACATAGCTGCGCTGATGCGGGGCGCGCGTTGAGCTCACGCCCGGCAGGGGGGATGGTGACCTGCTGGAGGTACACCTCGGCGACCGGCGCGTCGGTTGGCTCGACGAGGACGCCACGTCACGTACAGCCAGGTCGTGGACGCCACGTCACGTACAGCCAGGTCGTGGATGCCGCGGCGCAGCGCGAAGAGCTGCCCTGCGTCGGGGCGAGACTGACGCCCATCGCCGCCGAGGCGGGCTATCTGCTCGAGGTCGCATTGCCTGCGCCTCGGCAGGCGCGCAGCGAGGCGGCAGCCTCCTAGCGCGTCCGGCTCAGACGTGCTGGGCGAAGAGCGTGAGCGTCCGCGCCCACGCGTCCCGAGCCGCCGCGGCACGGTAGGAGGGGCGCGTGTCGTTGAAGAAGGCGTGCGGCGCCCCATCGTAGACGTGGTGCTCGAACGGCTTGCCCAGCTCGCGCATGGTCTCGACGGAGGCCGGCACCTGGCTCGTGATCCGCTCGTCCTCGCCGCCGTAGAGCCCGAGCAGCGGACACGAGATTCGCTGCGCCTCCTCGCGTCCGGGGGGCATCCCGTAGAAGCATGCAGCCGCGGCCAGGCCCGCGCCGCTCGCGGCGAGCCTCGCGGAGAGACCGCCGCCCCTGCAGAAGCCGATCGAGACGACCGGCGCGGCCGCGTCCTCGCGTCCACGCGCGTGGGTCACGGCTGCCTCGAGATCGGGCACGTGGTGCTCGCGCTGCAGGCCGGCGAAGATCGAGCCGAGCGTCTCGCCGATGGCCGCGCCTTGCGGGTGGCGCGAGAGTGCCTCGGCACGGGCGCTCTCGTCGCCCCACGCCCTCGGCGGCAGGGTGTCGAGGAACGCCTTCGCCGCCTCGATTCGCTCCGGCGCGAGCTCGGAGCGGCGCTCGCGCGAGTACAGATCGGGCGCAAACGCGAGGTGGCCGGCGCACGCGAGCCGGTCGGCCAGGTCGCGGATGTGGTCGTCCACCCCCCACGCCTCCTGGATCACGATCGCGACCGGGAGCGGCTCGGTGCTGGTTGCCGGCCGGGCCACGTAGCCGCGCATGCGGGCGCCGTCCGCCTCGAATTCGCTCCAGTCCGTCTCCAGCCTCACGGGCGAGCTGTAACCTCCACCCCCGTCCGGGCGACGCGCTGATGCGGCGCGCGCGTCGACGCTCACGCCCGACGGGTCCGCCTCGGCCGACTGCACCGTCTAAGCTCTGCCGCGAGTATCCAGGCGTGCGACAGCTTCAGGCAACAGAGAGGAAAACGTGGCAGTCAGGCTCAGGCTCACGCGAGTGGGCGGCAAGAAGGACCCGATTTGGCGCGTGGTCGTCGCCGACCAACGCTCCCCCCGCGACGGTCGCGTGATCGAGACGATCGGCCACTACAACGCGCAGACCGACCCCTCGACGATCGTGATCGACGAGGAGCGTGCGCGCAGCTGGCTGGCGCGGGGCGCGCAGCCGTCGGACACGGTCCGCAAGCTGCTGCGCATCCAGGGCATCGAGACTCGGACCGGCTAGGGGCCCGCTGGGCGGCGCGGAGGATGGCCAGCGAGAACCCCAGGCGGCTTTTGGAGTACCTCGCCGAAGGCCTGGTCGACGAGCCGGACGCTGTTGCGGTCGAGCAGTTCGAGGAGGACGACGGCACGATCGTGCTCGAGCTGTGCGTCGCGGCGGACGATTACGGCAGGGTGATCGGCCGGGGCGGGCGGACCGCCCACGCCCTGCGCACCGTCGTCAAAGCCGCGGCGACAGGCGAGGGCTGCCACGTGCTCGTCGACATCGTCGATTGACGCGCCAGGGCGGCGAACCGCGGACGGAGGAGGCGCCGGCCGGTCCGCCGGCCGGTCCGCCGGCCAGCGCGCCGGGGAGCCTGCCGGCGGGCCGGATCGGCCGGCCGCACGGGCTGGACGGGAGCTTCTATGTCACGCGCCCGCGGCCGCGGTTGCTGAGGATTGGCGCGGCTGTCAGCGTGGCGGGCCGGAGCGCGGCGATCGTGCGCCGTGCCGGAACCGAGCAGCGTCCGATCGTGCGCCTGGAGGGCGTCGAGGACCGCGCGGCGGCTGAGGCGCTGCGGGGCATGGAGCTGGCCGTCGACGGCGGCGAGGCGCCCGCCCTCGGCGAGGACGAGTGGTGGGCGCACGAACTGGAGGGCTGCGCGGTCGTGGACGGCGAGGAGCTGCTCGGGACCGTCAGCCGGCTGATCGAGCTGCCCTCGTGCGAGGCGCTGGAGGTGCGCCCGCAGGAGGGCGGCGAGGCGGTGCTGGTGCCGATGGTCAAAGACGCGGTCCGCCGGGTGGCGCCGGCGCAGAAGCGCATCGAGGTGGACCTGGACTTCCTGGACCTGCGCGGGCGAGGACGCCGGGTGCCCGAGCGGCGCGAGGGCAGCCAAGGAGGGGCAGGGGCGTGAACATCGACGTGTTCACTCTGTTCCCGGAGTGGTTTGAGTGGTTTGGCTCCCAGCGCCACGTTGCCAACGTGCTGGCGGCCGGCTCGCGCCTGGAGTGCGTGAACCCGCGCGATCACACGCCGCTGAGCGGCGGCCAGGTCGACGACACGCCGTTCGGCGGCGGCGCCGGGATGGTGCTGCGGGTGGACGTGCTGGACAGCGCGCTGCGCGCCCACTACGGTGTCGATCCGGTGGCGCTGCGCCGCCGGCGCCGCGTGATCGCGCTGGCGCCGGGCGGGCGGCTGCTCGACGAGGAGCTCGTGCGGGAGCTGGCCGGTGAGCCGGCGTTGACGCTGCTGTGCGGCCGCTACGAGGGCTTCGACGAGCGCATCCTGGAGCACTTCGCGGGCGACGTCGTGTCGATCGGGCGATACGTCCTCAGCGGCGGCGAGCTGGCCGCGATGGTCCTCTGCGACGCTGTGCTGCGCAAGCTCCCGGGCGCTCTCGGGCACGAACGCTCGGCGGCCGAGGAGTCCTTCAGTGCTGCGCTGGAGGGGCACCCGGAGTATCCCCAATACACCCGCCCGGCCGAGTATCGCGGCTGGCGCGTGCCCGAGGTCCTGCTGTCGGGCCACCACGAGCGGATCGAGCGCTGGCGGCGCGAGCGCAGCCGCGAACGCGGCGCGGGCCCGTCGGGCCGCGTCGGCCGTTGACAGCCACCCGCCCGCCGGCTGCCTGGTGAGGCGGAGCGGGTCGACTGTCCGCTACCATTGCTGCTCGCGCTTTCCGAGACCTCCGTCTCGGGACCGCCGCACGGTCCACCAAGGCGCTCCCTCCTTCACCGTCATGAGCAGCGTCATCGCAACCATCGAGCGCGCGCAGCTGCGCCGCGTCCCCGACTTCGCGCCGGGCGACCGCGTGAAGGTTCACTTCCAGGTGATCGAGGGCGCTCGCAGGCGCGTGCAGGTCTTCGAGGGCGTGGTCATCAAGCGCCAGGGTCACGGCGCGCGCGAGACGTTCACGGTGCGCAAGCAGTCTTTCGGCGTCGGCGTCGAGCGCACGTTCCCGCTGCACTCGCCCAAGATCGAGCGGATCGAGCTGGCCGCGCGCGGCGACGTTCGGCGCGCGAAGCTCTACTACCTGCGGGACCGGGTCGGCAAGCGCGCGCGTGTGCGCGAGCGCCGCTACACGGGTCCCGAGATGGCGGTCGAGCCGGGCCTGCTGACCGAGCTTGCACCGGTCGAGCCTTCCGAGGCGACCGACGCGGACGGCATGACCGCGGAGGAGGCGGTCGCTGAGTCCGTCGCGGGCGCCGAGTCGGAGGCCGAGATGGCCCCCGACGATTCCGCCTCGACCGCAGACGCCACCGATACCTCCTCCGACGCCGGCGACGCCCAGGGAGGCGCTCCCGCCGGCGATGCCCCGGCGTGAGCACCAGCGCGAAGACCGGTAAGAAGCGCTCGAAATCGGCCGTCGGCTCGATCGTCGAGCTGGTCGTGATCATCGCCGTCGCGCTCGGCCTGGCGCTTGGCATCCAGGCGTTCATCGTCAAGCCCTACCGCATTCCCAGCGGCTCGATGGAGCCGACGCTGGCAGTCGGCCAGCGCGTGCTGGTCAACCGCATCGGCATGGACTTCGGTGAACCGCACGTCGGCGAGATCGCCGTGTTCCACCCTCCCGAAGGCGCCGAGCAGGAGCAGTGCGGGCCCACGCCTCACGTGATCAAGCTCGGCGGCGCAGCGTGCTCGGCGCCGGTGCCCCAGAAGTCGAGCATCAACTTCATCAAGCGGGTCGTCGCCGGCCCGGGCGATGAAATCTACATCAAGGGAGGCCACGTCTTTCGCAAGGCCGCCGGCACCAGCCAGTTCGTCCACGAGCAGGATTCCTACATACGGGAATGCGGCGCGAGCCCGGAGTGCAACTTTCCGATCCCGATCAAGATTCCGGCCGGTCACTGGTTCATGATGGGGGACAACCGTGGCGAATCCGACGACAGCAGGTTCTGGGGACCTGTCCCCACGGGATGGATCATCGGGCAGGCCATCGCCACCTACTGGCCCCCCGACCGCATCGGGATCTTCTAGCGACTCTGCCGTCAGCGCGGGGGGAGCGGGCGCCTCGCCCGAACCCCGCTCCGGCTCCTCGGCACGCGCCAGGCGCCGCGCCCATCGCGCCGGCAGCGGCAGGCGGCTGTTCGCGTTCGACCGCCGCCTGGGCTTCCGCCTGGTGGCCGGCGCGGATGAGGCTGGGCGAGGCTGCCTCGCCGGACCGCTGGTCGCGGCGGGCGTGCTGTTCGACTACGAGGCGCTCACCACACGCGAGCTGCGTGCGCTCGGGGCGCTGAACGACTCCAAGCAGCACACCGCGGAGGCGCGCGAGGAGCTCTACCCCCTGGTTCTGCGCAGCGCCGCGAGGGTCGCCGTGGTGTCCCGGTGCGTGCGTGGGATCGACGCCCGCGGCCTGCACAAGACGAACCTGGCCGCCCTGCGCGATGCCATGCGCGGGGTCACGGCGGGGATCGCGGGGGAGGTGCTGTGCCTGGTGGACGGCTTCTCGGTGGCGGAGTTCGAGCATCCCCAGCGGGCGATCGTCGACGGTGATGCCACGAGCGCGGCGATCGCCGCGGCGTCGATCGTCGCAAAGGTCACCCGCGATCGCTTCATGCGCCTCGCAGACGTCCAGCACCCCGGGTGGAGCTTCGCCGAGCACGTCGGCTACTCCACGCCCTCGCACCGCGATGCGATCCTCCGCCACGGCGTCTCGCCCCTGCACCGGATGTCCTTCCAGTCGCTCGCCTACCAGCAGCTGGCGCTGTAGCTGCTTCGCGCCAGGCGTGGGCTGGTGCGTGGCTACCAGGCAGCCTCGACGTGGTCGAGGCGCAACAGCCGGCCCCGCTCGTCGACGATCACGCCCACCGCGTCGAAGCGGATGCTGCCTGCTGTGGGTCGATCGTGTCGCTCATCGCTCAGCCACGCGATCGCCAGTCCTCGCAGGCGTGCGCGCTGGCGCGGGCGCAGCCACGGCAACGGCTCCTGCTCTGGGCGGATGCGCCGCCCGCCGGCGCGGCGAGTCTTCACCTCCGCGAACACGAGCGTGCTCCCGTCGAAGGCGATCACGTCGATCTCGCCGGCGCGGGTGCGCACGTTGCGCGCGAGCGTCGCGAAGCCCAGCCGGGTGAGGTGCGCGGCGGCCAGGTCCTCGCCGAGGCGCCCGAGCGTGCGGCGGGGGTCCTCGTGCGGGGCGTCCCGGGGGGACGGTTGGGATGGGGTGGGAGAGGCGACCTGCACGATCGGCAAGGCTAGGCCGTCGATCGTGTCCTGCGAGTGCAATTCGTGCCAATACTGTGGCTGGACTGTGACGCCTCACGCACAAACCCCGAGGATGCTGTCGATCGCGGGCTCCGACTTGGGGGCTGGGTCAGCATCCAGGTTGCCCTGAAGGCGTTTACGCTGCTCCGCTCTGCGGTGTGCACGCGAGCGACGCCGTGTCGATCATTTTGTCCAATTCGGAAGCGGAGGCTCAAGTCCGCCAAACAGCCGGTCGAAGCTGCGGCCACGAACGTCGCTCAGGGCAAACCCGTCGTGAGACGGGGACGCAAAGCCAGGGATCTCTCCGAGACCGCCCGGTTGCCGACCCTACAGATTCGGCCGGTCCCCGTGGCAGATGGAGATCCTGAGATGCCCCATATAGCTCGCCCTCGGCAGGCCCTGAGCACCGTGGCCAGGCGCCGGGAGCGCGCTCGGTGTCGAGCTGCTGCTCAAAACCCGAGCAGCACGGCGGAGGCTGGGGGGCCGATCCTGAGAAGCCAGCGTCTGGCTCCATCCGTCAAGCAGTTCGCGCAGGTCGCCATCGCGACACTGTTCGTCGCCGGTGCTCCGATCGCGATCGTCTGGTGGCTGCGCGCGTCGGGGACGATATCGTCGGCAGTCCTGTGCGTGCTCCTCGGGATGGGGCTTTCGCTCTGTGCCTCGCAATTGGGTTGCGTGCTGTGGGAGAAGCGGCCTGGTTCTGAAGACCTGCTGTTCAGTGAGTTGATGATCTGGGGGTACCTGCATCGCTTGCGCACCCAGCATCGGCTGGCGTCCGCGCTGGACATGCTCGGGCCGATGAGCGAAACGCAGCGTCGCGACGTAGACGGCCTGAGCACCGATGAGCGCGGCAAGCGTCTGGAACGGCTGGTCGCGGGGATCGAGACGCGCGACCCTTACCTCCATGGTCACTCCCGCCGGGTGGCCAGGCATGCGTGGATGATCGCCAGACGGATGGGCCTCCCACGCGCCGAGGTTGCCCGGATCCGCACCGCGGCCGCCATCCACGATGTCGGGAAGATCGAGACGCCGATGGCGATCCTTCACAAGGCCGGCCCGCTGACTGACGAGGAGTACGAGGTGATCAAGCAACATCCAGGCGACGGGGCGCTGATGGCTGCCGCGCTCCGCGATCCAGAGCTGACATCGATGGTCGAGCACCATCACGAGCGCCTCGACGGCACCGGGTATCCGAACCGCCTATCCGGGGAGGAGATCCCACTCGGGGCACGGATCATCGCCGTCGCTGACACCTTTGACGCCATTACCTCCGAGCGTCCTTACCGGCCTGCGAGTCCGCACAAGAAGGCGATCGATATCCTCAAGGACGAAGCAGGCACGAGGCTTGACCCAGCGGTCGTGCGTGCGTTCTGCGGCCACTATGCCGGTCGACGCCCGCTCGCCCTGTGGGCATTCGTCGCAGGTCTGCCCGAGCGAGTGGTCTCATGGTTCGGCGGTAGCGTCGCGAGTGTCGCCTCGACGGCCAATGTGGTGGCGGTTGCGGCGCTCATCGGCGGCGCCGCGATGACGTCGTCGACGCTTGGGTTGCCGGTCGCCAAGGACCATCCGACCAAGACCCCCTCACACTCGACGATCGGGCCACGGGCTCCAATCGCTGACTCGGCGTCGGTGAAAGCGCCCATCGTCCCAAGCGCGGCCGTGACGGGGAGGAGTCGACATTCCAGGCGCGTGCAACACGCCGCGGTCACCCGGGCGGTGCGCGACGGAGCGCCGGCTGCTGGTGCCACCGTGGCGCAACCCTCCGCCCCCGGCACGGCTGCCGCGCGTTCCAGCCAAGGCACCGTGCCCGAAGGGCGCGAAGGGGTGGTGGCAGGCAAGAGCGAAAGCCCCAAGGGCAAGGCCGAAAGCCCCAGGGGCAAGACCGAAGAAGCCCCCGACAAAGGTAACACCGAAAGCCCGAGCAAAGGCAAAAACGAAGAAGCTCCCGCCAAAAGCGAAGAAGCCCACGCAAAAAGTGAAGAAGCTCCCGCCAAAAGCGAAGAAAGCGCCGGCAAAGGCAAAAGCGAAGAAGCCCACGCAAAAAGTGAAGAAGCCCAGGGTGGCGTCAAAGAAATAGTCAAAGAAGTGCGCGGCAAAGTCGAAGAAGTGGCCGGAAAAGCCACAGAAGTGCTCGGCAAACTCAAATAAGCCCCGGCCGGCACGCTAGGCCGATCGATGTGACGCGATCGATCGATCTGTGCCGATTCAGCGTGCCGGTCGTGTCGACGTTGCGTCCTCGTACGCGACAAGCGTCACGCGCGAACTGCGCGGGGAGTGCGCGAGCACGGCGCGGAGCCGCCGCTCCCGACCTGTCGATCTGCCCGTGTCGGGCGATCGGAGCGCGCGCCCTCGGCGTCGCTGATCGCCCACGCGAGCCGCTCGACGAGCTGCGCCGCGGCGTGACCGGTGCTCAGATGAACCGAGTGCACCTGCTCGTCGAGCAGCACGGGAGTCGCGTCCGTCAGCTGGGATGAGACTGGATCGGCCGTAACGATGATTCTGGGCATGGGATTCCTTTGCTGGAAGGTTTGGCGGTGATGGATTGCGGACGTGTCGGCGGGGAGGGAGCCGGCGCATCCGGAGGGGTCATCCGGGGAGGGCGACTTCGCCCTTCCGGACGGGAGCTGGACACGAAACGTCAGATACGTGGACATCGCCCGGTCACGTCGACCGGCGTCGGTTGGACGCACGCCCGGAGCGGAGCCCCGGCATCCTGCTGGGCGCTCGGTTGGGAGACGTGGGACCAGGGCATTTGTCCACTAAGTATATCGAGATAATGAAAAAGATCAAGGGCAACCAGAATCGGCGGGCGGGGACCGGGCACGCGGGCTCGTGCTCGCGTAGCCTGCGTCCGGTGAGCGACGATTCGACGAACTCCAAGCCGGCAGCGCTCCGGAGCGGGACGGGGCGCGGCGCTGGTGGCGGCTCCGGCGAGAAAGCCAGGTCTGGAGGGCAGCGCTCGCACCCTGAAGGGCCCTCGCTGGACGGGATCACCGGCTTCATGGGCATCCGCTGGGAGGATGCCCAGACGGTCAGCCTGGAGATCCGGCCGGAGCTGATCAACCGCGGCGGGCTGCTCTCCGGCGTGGCCACGTACGCGATGGTCGACTACTGCATGGGCTCGACCCTGTGGGCACAGACCACCGAGCAGGAGCGGATCGCGACGATCAGCATCGCGATCAACTACATCCAGACGGCCACAGAGGGGGAGATCGTGTGCCGCACGACGCTCGATCGTCGCAACCGCACGACCGCCGTGCTGCGCAGCGAGGTGCGCCATGAGGATGGGCGCCTGCTGGTGACGGCGATCGGCAGCTACACGATCTTCCCGGTGCGCCACCGGCCCGCGATCTCGGCAGAGCGCTGACGCCCACGGCGCTCACGATCGCCGGCTCGGACTCCGGCGGCGGGGCTGGCATCCAGGCCGACCTGAAGGCGTTCGCGCGCTGCGGCGTGCACGGCACGAGCGCGATCACGGCAATCACAGCCCAGAACACGGTCGGCGTCTCCGCCATCCACCGGGTGCCGCCGGAGATCGTCCTCGCCCAGGTGCGGGCCGTGCTGTGCGACATCGGCGTCGATGCGGTCAAGGTGGGGATGCTCGGCACGGCCGAGATCACGCTGGCGGTAGCGGCGGCGATCGACGAGCTGCCCGCCGGCACGCCCGTGGTCGTCGACCCGGTGATGGTGGCCGAGTCGGGCGCGCGACTGCTCGAGCCCGACGCCCAGCTCGCGCTCGTACAGGAGATCCTGCCACGGGCGGGCGTGCTCACGCCGAACCTGCCTGAGGCGCGTGCGCTCGTCGGCCGCGAGCTTGCGCCCGCGGCCGACGAGGACGTCGAAGCCGAGGCCCTGGCCAGGGCGGTGCTGGCGCTCGGTCCGCGTGTGGTCGTGCTCACGGGCGGCCATCGCGCGCGCGCGGTCGATCTCTTCCTGGACTCCGCGGGCGCGGGCCCCGCGGTGAGCATCGAGGGCCAGCGCCACCCCGACGGCGCCGCACACGGCTCCGGCTGCACGCACTCGGCGGTCCTCGCCGCCCAGCTGGCCCTCGGCCGCGCGCCGCTGGACGCCGCGCGCACCGCCCGCGCCCTCGCCGGAGCGGCGGTTGCGAACGGGCTACGCGACGTCGGGCAGGGCGCCGGCCCGGTCGACGTCCTGGACCTCGCCCGCATGCGCGCGAGTTGAAGCTCGCACGCCCCGTCCGTTTGCCATAATCGGGGGACGATGAAGCTCCTGCGCATGAAGCCCGGTGTTCGATGAAGCTCCTGCGTATGAAGCCTGGTCATGGTGAGGTTGTGCTCGCCGAGGGCGACGTCGCGGTGCCAGAGCAGGAGCGGGAGCTGATCGAGGCATTCCGCCGCGAGCTCGACGCCGGCATGTGGGCGGCCGTGCCCACCGCGGCGCCCGGCGGTCGCCGCGAGGCAGAGCTCGTCAAGAGCTTTGCCGAAGTGCCTCGGGACGCCGAGCGCGTCATCTTCTTCCCGCGGGCCGCCGGCGGTGCGCCCCCGGCGACGCTGTAAGCGCCATGGGGCTGGCGCTGGGCACCGCTGCGGTCGTCCTCGTCGTGCTGCTCTGGGAGCTCGCGCGGCCCACGCTCAAACGCGCACTGGGGCGCGCCCGCCAGTTCTATTCGGCGCGCTGGCGCGGGAGTGCGCCGGTGCGCTATGACCCCGGACGCGAGCGTCGCGCCGAGCAGCGCGCTCTCTCTCTGCTGCGCTCGTGCGTGGAAGAGCACGACTGGGCGATGTACCGCGATCTCGGGTTCCTGCGCGTGTGGGGTGGGCTGGGCGATCGCGGGCGCGGCGAGCACGCCTCCTATGCGTACCTGATCTACCCGCACAAGCCGATCGTCGCCTACGTGCCCGAGACGGGGAAGCTGCTCAACGAGTACTGCGTGGCCTTCCCGGACCACTCCAAGCCCTACGGCAGCGCGCGGCTGCCGGACTCGGACGACGTGCTGGCGAAGTGGATGGCACTCACGGCCGACGAGCGGCGGCTGGTCGGCGAGGCCAACATGCACCTCCCGGGCCGCCAGGTCGACCCGGACCGGGTCCGCCGCGACCTGGTTCGCCTGCGGCGGTGGGAGCAGGAGCGGGCCGGCCGTCGCGTCGATAGTATGCGCGCCGCGTGAGCACCACCGGCGCCTTCGACGTCAAGCACAAGAGCCGTGCTCTCACCGAGGGACCCGAGCGGGCAGCGGCGCGCGCGTACCTGCACGGCATCGGCTACGCGGCCGAGGACCTGGAAAAGCCGATCGTCGGCGTCGCGCACTCGTGGATCGAGACGATGCCCTGCAACTTCAACAACAGGGTGCTCGCCGCCAAGGTCAAGGAGGGCATTCGCGCTGCCGGCGGCACCCCGATGGAGCTCAACACGATCGCGATCTCCGATGGGATCACGATGGGCACCGCGGGCATGCGCGCGTCGCTCGTCTCGCGCGAGCTGATCGCCGACTCGATCGAGCTCGTCGCATCCGCCCACCACTTCGACGCCGTGGTCGCGATCTCCGGCTGCGACAAGACGATCCCGGGCACCGTGATGGCGCTCGCGCGGCTGGACGTGCCCGCGCTGATGCTCTACGGCGGCTCGATCAGGCCCGGCCGCTACAAGGGCGCCGAGGTGACGATCCAGCAGGTGTTCGAGGCGGTGGGAGAGTATGCCTCGGGCAAGATCACCGAGCAGGAGCTGCACGAGCTCGAGGAGGTCGCCTCGCCGGGCGCGGGCGCGTGCGGAGGGCAGTTCACCGCCAACACGATGGCGATGGCCTTCGAGGCGCTCGGGATCTCGCCCGCCGGCTCCTCGATGGTTCCGGCCGAGGACGGGCGCAAGCTGGAGGTGGCCAAGAGCTGCGGTGAGCTGGTGATGGACGTGCTGCGCAGGGGCCAGCGCCCGAGCGACGTCATCACCAAGCCGGCGCTCGAAAACGCGATCGCGGCGGTCGCCACCAGCGGCGGCTCGACCAACGGGGTGCTGCACCTGCTCGCGGTGGCGCGCGAAATGGGGGTGGCACTCGAGCTGGACGAGTTCGAGGCGATCTCCGAGCGCACGCCGCTGCTGTGCGACCTGCAGCCGGGCGGGCGGTACGTGGCGACCGAGCTGTACGAGGCCGGTGGCGTGCCGCTGGTGCTCGCGCGCCTGCGGGAGGCGGGAATCCTCAACGCGGACGCGCAGACGGTCACCGGCAGGACGATCGGGGAACACGCGGCCGACGCCGTCGAGACCGACGGCCAGCGCGTCGTGCGGCCGCTCGCCGAGCCGATCAAAGCGACCGGCGGCTTCGCGATCCTGCGCGGCAACGTCGCGCCCGACGGCTGCGTGGTCAAGCTCGCCGGTCACGAGCGCCGCAAATATGCCGGACCGGCTCGCGTGTTCGACGGCGAGGAGGCCGCGATGGCCGCTGTGCTCGCCCACGAGATCCAGGCTGGGGACGTGGTCGTCATCCGCGGCGAGGGACCCGCGGGCGGTCCCGGCATGAGGGAGATGCTGTCGGTCACCGCTGCGATCGTCGGGGAGGGGCTCGGCGAGGACGTCGCGCTGATCACCGATGGGCGCTTCTCGGGCGCCACGCACGGCTTCATGGCCGCGCACGTCGCGCCGGAGGCCGTCCGGGGCGGCCCGATCGCGGCGCTCAGGGATGGGGATCAGCTGACGATCGACGCGGACACGCGCGGGCTCGACGTCGCGCTGTCCGACGAGGAGATAGCCGCGCGCGTGAGCGCCTACCGTCAGCCGCCGCGCGCCGACCAGCATGTGGACGTGGCCATCCAGAAGTACGCCAAGCTCGTCGGCAGCGCCGCCGAGGGCGCCATCACGCGCTGATCCGCTCGCACGCCGCGACCGGCCACGGCGGCGCGTGCCACGCGGCCCTCGGTCCGCGAGCGCCTGGCGCTACTCGTTCAGGAAGTCTTCGAGCAGCGCGTTGAACGCCGCCGGGCGCTCGAGCATCGCCATGTGGCCGGTGTCCTCGAAGATGACCTTGCGCGAGTTGGGGATCAGTTCGGCGAACACGTCCGCGTCGCGGACGTCGATCAGCCGGTCGCCGTCCCCCCACACGATCAGGGTCGGGCACGCGACCTCGGGGAGGCGATCGCGGATGTCGTAGTCGAGCACGGCCTGCAGGGCCTGCATGAAGCCGGGCTTGCCCGCGCCCCGTAGCTGCTCGGCGGCGAGCGCCGCCGGCAGGCGGCGCGGGTGGCGCACGACGACGTTCAGCGTCGCCTCGCGCAGGCGGGCGCGATTCGCCACGGCATCGGATTTGGAGGCAACCCACGCGCCGCTTGCGGCGAGGATCCTCTCCAGCCGGCGCAGGGTCGGCACGGCGCGTACGGTGCCGGGGTGAGCCGTGGTGGAGATCCCGGCCGCGGAGATCAGCACCAGGCGCTCGACCCGCTGGGGGAACGCGATGGCGAGCTCGGCGGCCACGAAGCCGCCCATCGAGTTGCCGACGAGCGTCGCGGCGTCGATCTCGAGCTCGCCCAGCAGACGATCCAGCAGGCGCGCGTAGCCGGAGATCGAGATCTGCTCGGCGGGCATCGGCGAGTAGCCGAAGCCGGGCAGGTCGAGCGTGAGCACGCGGTGGCGTCTCGCCAGCATGGGCAACTGCTCGAGCCAGTTGGCCCAGCAGCCGGACAGGCCGTGGACGAACACCAGCGGAGGACCGGTCGAGGAGCGGTCGGCGCCGAGCTCGATCGTGTTCACCGGCTGGCCGTCGAGAACCATCCAGCGCTGATGCGCGCGCCAGTCGACGTCACGCCAGGGGGAATGCCCGACCGGTCCGTACGCGGCGGCCTCACCGGCGGGGATGCGCGTGGCGATCGGGGTGCGCGAATCGACGCTCACCCATTGAATGTACTCCAGGCGCAGGCAAGCTCTCTCCTAAAAGTCTGTGCAACCATGGCACTACAGCCTCTCTGAGGCAGTAGCGAAACTCTGCATCCCGCTCACAGAGCGGGATCGCGGAGGGCAGCTTAGCGACGGTACCCCATTCTACGATCGTCGTTACCCCACGCGATGAGCGCCGTGTTTGGGTCCGGGCATGCCGACCCCGAGCATGCCGGGGAAAAGCTCGCCTGCTGGGATGAGCAGCCCGAGGATGATGAGCTGTCCGACGGCCTTCAACTCAAGGACTATCGGGGCACCATCGCCGAGCGTTACGTCGGTGGGCGGCTGAGGCTCCACGTCCACGTACGTGTCGGGCGCGACGGTGATCTCCACGACGTATGTGCCGCCTTCGAGGCGATCGTCTCGGGACAGGATTTCCACCCCGTCGGGTATCAGTCGGGCAGGGGCAGCCTGAACTGTTATTGGGGCCAGGTGCCGGTGCTTGTCGAGGTTCCAGAGGGCGTGGAGCCGTTGCAGGAGAACGCCGTTCGCTCTCTTGTACGGCTGGCAACTCTCGATGATTGCCACCGCCTGATCGCTGAGGCCAAACAGCGGGCCGTAGCGCGTCTTCCCGCCCTTGTCGATCCACTCCCGCCGCATCTGCGCCGCGAACCCTTTCTTTGGCTTTTTCGTACAGATCGGGAAGGTATGGCTGCTGTAGGTCTTCCCACCATCGAGGATGACGAGTTGCCAGACGAGGTTGTCCAGGGCGGAGCGGAAATCGTGGACGATCTCACCGAAGATCGTTCCCCATCGGTAGGGGATGTTGGGTGCCCACCGGGGGTTGATCTCAAAGCGGTAGCGGCCGTCTTTACTGTGGTCGTACGAGCGAATGGTGTAGGGGTGCGGCTGGCGACAGAAGGCGTTGACTTCTCCGTCCAGGGCTGTCAGTTGCTCTACAGCGCGCTCCCACTTCGCCCAGACCCCGTGAAGGTTGGCAGCCACACGGGCGAGCGTATCTCCGTCACGCCGCGAGCGCCAACGTCCGTTCCTGATTCAGCGCACTCGTCAACTGAGAGAGGATCGTGAGGTTCGCGTGAAGCTGGACGCGCTCGATCCGCCGGACGCGAAGCGGCCCGAGGCCCCATTCGTGCTTCAAGCGTCCGAACGCGCGCTCGACGGAGCCACGGTGCCGGTAGAGGCCCTGCCAGCGCAGCGTCTCGCGCGGGATCAGCGGTTTCAGCCGGTTCGCCTTGAGCCATATCGACGCGGGCTTGCACTCGCCTGTAGGGCAGCGCCACTTGGTAGCGCCGCGCTTGCGGTCGGCCCCCGCGAACTTCCAGAGGCCGTGCTCGCAGTCGGGCGGCCCGTCCTCACCGCGCTTGACATCGGGCGTTTCGCGCAGCGGGATCACCGGGGCGATGTCCCGCACCGCGCACTCAAAGTGGCTGACCGCGTGGTCGTAGCCCTTGTCCATCGCGCATGTTTCGGGGTCGATCCCGAGCGCGTGGAGCTTGTCCAGCAGCGGGGCGACGGCCTTCGTCTCGTTCGTGCGCGCCGTCTCGATGCGCCATGCGAGCGGGAGGTCCGTCTTGGAGCAGACCGCCATGTGCAGCTTGAAGCCGAAAAAGCCGCCAGCGCCGCGCGTCGAGACTGCGGAGCGATGCCCCCACGACGCATCGGGGTCCGAGGACGGTCCCCGCTCCGGTTCGTCTGCTTTCCTGCCTTTCGCGTAGGCGGGCATGTCGGAGGCGTCGATCGACACGTCCCACCCGAGCACCGGGTTGGCCTTCTTGAGCGCACGGATCACGTCAGCGATGCAGCGCTCCAAGAGGGGCGCATAGTCGCGGAGCTTCGCTGTGAAGCGGTAGCAGGCGTACTTCGAGGGCACGTCCCCGTCCGGGGCGATCACGGCCGCGAGCGCTGCGTGCTCTCTGACGAGCGCTACGGTGCGCGTCCACGTCGGGATCGCGTACAGCGACTTCGCCAGCGCCATGCCGATCATCGCTCGGAGCGGGTAGCCGGGACGGCCCGTTTCGCGGGTCGCTTGAAGCTCGTCAACGAGCCGGGCGACCTCCGGCGAGTCGAGGATGGCCGAGAGGTCTGCGGCGACGGATCGCCGTGCTACGTTTTGCGAGGTCATGGAGGCTACAACTCCTTGATCCAGACCCCCGGCGGCGCTAACCGTGCGGGGGTCAATTTTGGCTCTAGTAAAAGAAAAACTACAGGTCGCGTCGGACGGAAAAACGGCGCAAATAGGGCGACCGCGCGTGTCCTTGGAGCGGCTGCGCGTAGGCTCCGCACATGCGAGCCGATCGCGCGGTTGTCGGCCTCACCGGCATGGCGGTTTTGGTTGCTGTCGCGTTTGCGCCAGGGAAGGTCTCGATGAGGGAGATCGTGTTCCTGTCGCTCGCTGCCCTGGTCTTTCTTGGGACCTTTGCGCCGAAGCTCCCGATTCTGCACGCGCTGCCAAAGGTAGGCGCGCCGCGTGTATCGGTGGTGCTGAGTTTCGAGGCCGTGGAGGAGGGCGGCTCAGAGGACCTTGTTGTGAGCCGTGTGGGCGGCGTCGCCGCGCCCAGAGTGCTGCGGGTGGGACTCGTGAACAGGGGGCCGGGGCGCGTACGTGAGGCGCTGGTCAACGTCCTTGTGGACGCGAGGATTGAGATCGTGGCCTCCGACTACCAAGGGGATACGACGGTCCCGCGCGGCAAGGCGATGCCCCGGACGGTGGTGGACGGCAAACCCATGAGGTTCTGGGCCGATGAGGTGTCCATCCCCAAAGATGCGCGTCTGCTCCATTACCGCCTGTCTTTCCCGGACGCACGCGCTCTCGGGAACGAGTTCTCGATACGGGTCCAGTACGACGCGGATGACCTGTACGGGGGCGAAAGAATCCACGAACAAAAGGTTCGTGTGGTGGACTTGAAGGACAAGCAGTGAGCGCCACGCCCAGCCCTGCGAGCGTAGAATCGTGCCATGGGATTCATGCGCAAGGCGCTGTTCCTCGGGACGGGCGGACTGTCCGGGATGGCGGGGGTCCGGGCCAACTCGAAGAAGGAGCGCACGGCCAAAGCGACCGAAAAGCAAGTGCGGCTCACGAAGCAGAGGTCCAGCCCGACCACTCGGACCTCGACAGAACGGCGATGGAAGGTGGCTTGCCCGGAGTGCAAACAGGAGTTCCTGTCACCGTTGAGCCCCAACATCGGCTGCCCCCACTGCCGGGCGCGCCTGACAGTCGGGCGCGAAGGCTTCCGCCACGTCTACGCCACACACGCAACGCTGGGCGAGAGCAATACCCAGCCATCGAGCCCTTTGGTACGCCCCGACGGCGCTATCGCAGAAATCCTCGCCGAGCGGCGGCAGCCAGGCGAAGGGTCGGAATCGCCCGCAGCGGACGGCCAGAGCATATCTGCCGAGCTTCAGCATCTCGCAGAGCTGCACAACAGCGGTGCGTTGAGCGATGCGGAGTTCGCCGCCGCGAAGGCCAAGGTGCTCGGGGCCTAGCGAGTTTCGCTACTCGTTTCGCTACACCCTCCTCTCTCTGCTGTCGAACGTGCCGTGCACACGAGGCGGCGGTTGGGTAGCGGGCGGTGGCGGACGCCGGTTCTCCTCGCCGCTCGTTTGAATCCCAGCCAGGAAGGCGGAGCACCGGCGGCGGCGAAGTACAGCTCCAGATGAGAGTCCAAGCGGATGAGCTCGCGACCGAAGGGGGAACGCCGCTGTGCGGCGCCTGGGCGGAGGCGATCGCGCTGCTGGGCGAGGACCTGCGAAGGCGCGACGCCGCCGAGCGCACGCGCCGCGCGTACGCGGTCGATCTCGGACAGTTCGCGCGGTGGGCCATCGGCCGTGGCCTGTCGCCGCAGGAGCTGGGCCCAAAGGACGTGCGCCGTTACATCGCCCACCTCTCCGAACGCTCGGCGAACGGCCGGCCCGCCGCCCCGAGCACCTCGGCCCGCAAGCTGGCGGCGCTGCGCGCGCTGTTCGCAAGCCAGCGCGAGCACGGGCGGATCTCCCAGAACCCGGCCGACCTGGTGTCCACGCCGCGACGAACCGCCCATCTTCCGCGTGTGCTGAGTGCGCGTGAGGCCGCCCGGCTGCTCGAAGGCATCCCGGCGTCGAGTCCACTGGACCTGCGCGACCGCGCGATGTTCGAGCTGGCATATTCGTGCGGGCTGCGAGCCGAGGAGATCGTGTCGCTGAGCCGGGCGGACGTGGACCACGACGGAGAGCAGCTGCGGGTGGAGGGAAAGGGGCGCAAGACGCGGTTGGTGCCGGTGGGAGAGCCGGCGATGGCGGCGGTGAGGCTCTACCTGGAGCGGGCTCGTCCGGCGCTCGCGAGCACTGCAGGGCCCGATCCGGCGGATGTGCTGTTCCTGAGCAAGACCGGGCGGTCGCTGGGCACCAGCGACGTGCGCCGGCGGCTGCGCACATGGACCGCGCGCATCGGCGTCGGCGAGGGCTCTTCGCCGCATGCGCTGCGCCACAGCTTCGCCACGCATCTGCTGGACGGCGGGGCGGACCTGCGCAGCATCCAGGAGCTGCTTGGGCATGCGAGCGTGTCCAGCACCCAGATTTACACTCGGGTAGAGTCCGCCAGGCTCAGAAGCGCCTATGCGCGCAGTCACCCTCGCGCCTGATCAGGGGGAGATGGCCCTGGAGACGAACGTCAAACCGATCGAGCTGCGCGAACTGTGGCGGCGCTACAAGGCCGAAGGCGACAGCCGCGTTCGCGAGCGCCTGGTCGTGGCGTACTCGCCGCTGGTCAAGTACGTGGCCGGTCGCACCGCCGCGGGCCTGCCTCCGCACGTGGAGGAGGCCGACCTGATCTCCTACGGGCTCGTCGGGCTGATCTCCGCGATCGAGCGCTTCGACCTCTCGCGGGACATCAAGTTCGAGACCTACGCGATCATGCGCATCAAGGGCGCCATCATCGACGAGCTGCGCGCGCTCGATTGGGTGCCGCGCAGCGTGCGCGCCCGCGCACGCGAGGTGGAGCGGGCGAACGCGAAGCTCGAGCACACGCTGCAGCGCGCGCCGACCGACCACGAAGCTCGCGGCCGAGCTTGGCATCACGGTGGACGAGCTGAACGAGTCGCTGCTGGCGATCTCGCACTCCTCGATCATCGCCCTGGACGAGCTGTGGAGCGTCTCCGACGCCAGCGGCGACCAGGTCTCCCTGATGGACACGATCGAGGACCTCGGGGCGCCCGACCCGGCCAAGGCGCTCGACGTCGGCGACCTCAAGGACAGGATCGCCGAGTCCATCGCCAAGCTGCCCGAGCGCGAGAAGCTGGTGATCGCCCTCTACTACTACGAGAACCTGACCCTGCGCGAGATCGGCGAGGTCCTGGGCGTGACCGAGTCGCGGGTCTCCCAGATGCACACCAAGGCCGTCCTGCGCCTGCGCTCGCGCATGCAGGAGGAGTCCTTCGACGACTGACCTGGCGTTCGATAGCCGGCGCTGGCCGATCTTCGATCGGTCGGCGTCCTCCATCGCTGGACAGCTGACCTAGTTGTAGTGCCGCGTCGGGCAACGTTGCGCGCTTGACCACCTCACCCAGCATTCGATCCTGCACGTGCCGGTTGCGCCAGGCGACGTAGCGCTGGATCAAGAAGGCCTGGGTCTCGTGGCTCTCGTGGTCCGTGCCGTCGAGAAAGAAGTGGCGCAGCGCGGTGAACTGGGCCTCGATGCGGTTGAGCCAGCTGGCGTAGTGGCGGAGTGGCGGATACCTCAGGCCTGAGCAGGTCGAGGACGTAAGCGGAGCAGACCGGCTGCCGTCGTGCGTGGCGAAACAGGTGACCAGACCGATCAGGAATCGAGAAGCGCCGGTCACGAGCCGCAACTAGAGTGACCGCCATCGACATCACCACCACGACTTTAGGAATGAACATGACCGGCTCTTCCACCCAGGGAATCAAGACCGTGCTGCATCCCGTGTCCGACCTGGCGGCGGCCAAGGCGGTGTACACCGCCCTGCTCGGCGTGCCGCCGCAGACCGACGGGTCCTACTACGTCGGCTTCGAGGCCGAGGGCCAGCACATCGGCCTGGTGCCGGGCGGTGGACCGCAGGGCATGACCTCGCCGGTGGCCTACTGGCACGTGCCTGACATCGAGGCGAAGCTGGCCGAGGTGACCGCCGCCGGTGCCACCGTGAACGAGCCCGTGCGCGACGTAGGTGGCGGGCGCTTGGTGGCCACCGTCACCGACCCCGATGGCAACGTCCTCGGGCTGCTTCAGGACCGGTGAGCGGTCCCGCCCAGCAGGTGGGGACACGCTGAGCATGGCCAGGACAGACACGCAGTCGCCTGCGCTGCATGTTGCCGACAGCCACGATTTGATCCGCGTGCATGGCGCCCGCGTCAACAACCTCAAGGACATCAGCGTCGAGATCCCGAAGCGCCGGCTGACGGCGATCACCGGCGTCTCCGGCTCGGGCAAGAGCTCGCTGGTGTTCAGCACGATCGCCGCGGAGTCGCAGCGGCTGATCAACGAGACCTACAGCGCGTTCGTGCAGGGGTTCATGCCGACGCTGGCGCGGCCAGAGGTCGATGTACTCGAGGGGCTAACGACCGCGGTCATCGTCGACCAGGAGCGGATGGGTGCCGACGCGCGCTCTACGGTCGGCACCGCCACCGACTCGGGCGCGATGCTGCGCATCCTCTTCAGCCGGCTCGGGAAGCCGCACATCGGCTCGCCCCAGGCGTTCTCCTTCAATGTCCGCTCGATCTCGGGCGCCGGGGCGGTCACGATCGAACGCGGTGGCCGCACGACGAAAGAGAGGCGAAGCTTCAGCATCCTCGGCGGCATGTGCTCGCGCTGCGAGGGCCGGGGCTCGGTCAACGACATCGACCTCACTCAGCTGTACGACGACAGCAAGTCGCTGCGCGAGGGTGCGCTCACGATCCCCGGTTACAGCATGGACGGCTGGTACGGCCGGATCTTCACAGGCTGCGGCTTCTTCGACCCGGACAAGCCGATCCGCAAGTTCACCAAGAAAGAGCTGGGCGACCTCCTCTACAAGGAGCCGACCAGGATCAAGGTCGACGGCGTCAACCTGACCTATGAGGGCCTGATCCCGCGGATGCACAAGTCGATGCTCTCCAAGGACGTCGACTCGCTGCAGCCGCACGTCCGCGCCTTCGTGGAGCGGGCGGTCACTTTCACCACCTGTCCCGAGTGCGACGGAACCCGGCTCAGCGCGGAGCCCCGGTCGTCGAAGATCAGGGGGATCAACATCGCCGATGCCTGCGCGATGCAGATCAGCGACCTCGCCGCGTGGCTAAGCGAGCTCGACGAGCCGTCGGTCGCGCAGCTCCTTCGAGGCGCTTGGGGCGACCCTCGACTCGTTCGTGGACATCGGGCTGGGCTACCTCTCGCTCGACCGGCCGTCGGGCACGCTCGCGGGCGGCGAGGCGCAGCGCGTCAAGATGGTCCGCCACCTCGGGTCGTCGCTCACCGACGTCACCTACGTGTTCGACGAGCCGACGATCGGGCTCCACCCCCACGACATCGAGCGGATGAACGACCTGCTGCTGCAGCTGCGTGACAAGGGCAACACCGTGCTCGTCGTCGAGCACAAGCCGGAGGCGATCGCGATCGCCGACCACGTTGTGGATCTCGGCCCCGGCGCCGGTACTGTGGGCGGCGAGGTGGTCTTCGAGGGGACCGTCGACGGATTGAGGGGGAGCGACACGATCACCGGCCGCCACCTCGACGACCGGGCCGCCCTCAAGGAGACGGTGCGGACGCGCATCGGCACGCTGGAGATCCGCGGCGCGAGCACGCACAACCTGCGCGACGTCGACGTCGACATCCCGCTCGGGATGCTCGTCGTCGTCACCGGCGTCTCGGGCTCCGGCAAGAGCTCGCTCGTGCACGGGTCGATCCCTGCCGGCGCGGGTGTGGTGGCGATCGACCAGGACGCGATCCGAGGCTCGCGACGTAGCAACCCGGCGACCTACTCCGGAGCGCTCGACCCGATCCGCAAGGCGTTCGCGAAGGAGAACGGCGTGAAGCCGGCGCTGTTCAGCGCCAACTCCGAGGGCGCCTGCCCCAACTGTAACGGCGCCGGCGTGATCTACACCGACCTGGCGATGATGGCCGGTGTCGTCGCCCCCTGCGAGGTGTGCGAGGGGAAGCGGTTCCAGGCTGACGTGCTGGAGTACAAGCTCGGCGGCAAGGACATCAGCGAGGTGCTCTCGATGTCGGTGACCGAGGCCGAGGAGTTCTTTGCTGCCGGCGAGGCGCCCACGCCGGCCGCGCACAGCATCCTCGACCGGCTCGCCGACGTCGGGCTCGGCTACCTCAGCCTCGGCCAGCCGCTCCCCACGCTGTCCGGCGGCGAGCGCCAGCGGCTCAAGCTGGCCACCCACATGGCGGAAAAACGGTCCGGGCGGGCCGGACTGTACGTCCTCGACGAGCCGACCACCGGCCTGCACCTCGCCGACGTCGAGCAGCTGCTCGGCCTGCTCGACCGGCTCGTCGACTCCGGCAAGTCGGTCATCGTCGTCGAGCACCACCAGGCGGTGATGGCGCACGCCGACTGGATCATCGACCTCGGCCCCGGTGCCGGCCACGACGGCGGCCGGATCGTCTTCGAGGGCACACCCGCCGACCTCGTCGCCGGGTGGGAGGGAATCTCATCCCTCACCGGCGAGCACCTCGCGGCCTACGTCGGCACCTGACCGAGGCCCTCGCGGACACCGTGAGATGAGTTCTCTCATCTGTTTCGACTCGTCCCACTCAACATGCGATATGGGTTCGCGTGTGGTGATACTGCCTGCGTAGCCGGCGGCGTTGTCGGCCCAGGTCGGAGCGCGTTCGTGGACGTCGGGGTCGAGCAGAATCGCGAAGGGTCGGGTCAGCTCGGCGCGGACTTGGTTGTCCTCAACACATCATTCGCCGCGTGCACACCCGCTCCGGCATCAAGTGGGGACCCCTAGCTGTAGAACCTGAGCACGTTGTTCATCCGGGCCTCCTTGGAGGCTGAGGGGTGTCGAAGCCACTCAGACCAAGGAGGACACCGGATGAGGTTGCACGGTAACGCCGAGCTCAGCCTGAACAAGCGCCGTCGTCTGGCGATACGAGTCGAAGAGGGGGGCTGGACGCTGAGGAGGGCGGCCGAGGCCGCCGAAGTCAGCGTCCGCACGGCGCGCAAGTGGGTGCGCCGCTATCGGACCGAGGGCGAGCTTGGTCTGCTTGACCGCTCGAGCCGGCCGAAGCGCTCTCCCAACGCCACGCCCGAGCAGCGCGTCGCGCTGATCGCGCTGTTGCGCCGCTCTACGAGGATGACCGGCGCCGAGATCGCCGAGACGCTTCAGATGCCGATCACCACCGTGCAGGGGATCCTGACGCGCATCGGGCTTGGCAAGCTCTCGCGTCTGGACCAGGAGCAAGCCGTGCGCTATGAGCGATCGCGACCGGGCGAGCTCGTCCACGTCGACGTCAAGAAGCTCGGCCGCATCGAGCGCGGCGCTGGTCATCGGGTCACTGGGCGCAAGCACTACAACCCTCGCCGGGGAGGGCGCGGCGCTGAACGCAGGACCGTGGGTTGGGAGTTCTGCCATGTCGCGATCGATGACTTCAGCCGCCTGGCATACGTCGAGGTCCTTGGCGACGAGAAGACCGCCACGGCCGTGGCCTTCCTGCGCCGCGCGCTGCGCTTCTACGCTGAGCATGGCGTCACTGTGGAGCGCGTCCTTACCGATAACGGCGGCGCCTATATCTCGATCGCGCACGCGATCGACTGTCGCGCTCTGGGCATCCGCCACCTGCGCACACGTCCCCGCCGTCCACAGACCAACGGGAAGGCCGAGCGCTTCATCCGCACGCTACTCGGCGGCTGGGCTTACGGACGCATCTATGGCTCCAGCCATGAACGCACCGCTGCCCTCGCCGCCTGGCTCGACTTCTACAATCACAGACGACCACACGGCGCCCTCGGCCGCCATCCGCCCATCAGCCGCATCGGCGGGAACAACCTCCTCGGGTCTTACACCTAGCCACCGACCACGCCGTCGAGGCCGCCCTATTGGCGAGCCTCACGCACTCCGACGCCGAGCGGCCCCTACAAGTGGCCCCACGGGGTGCGTCACCTCCTTGCCGCCTACGACCTCTCCATCAACACGCTCTATGGGCGCATCAAGGTGAAGAAGGGCAGGACCGAGTTCCTGACCTTTCTGCGCTACGTGCGATCGCTCCATCCTCCTGGGGTCCGCATCGCCGTCGTTGCCTGACGCAGCACTGATGGACTGGTGACCGCCGTACATGCAGCCGACATCGGCCGTGCCGCGTCGGGGCGCCCACGCGCGACTCGTGCCCGACGAGTGTCTACAGCACTAGCCTCGATTCGTCAGTAACCGTGCGGGGTGGTGTCTGTGGGCGATTTGCGTTGGTGTGCTCGGCCGCGGGGGTGGTGTCGGCGCGGGGGCGGGGCGTGGCGGGCTGGTGCACGTGTCCGGGTGGTGTTCCCGGGCAGCGATGAGCGCCGGGTGGCTGCGCGCTGTCGTCGGGCCGGGCGGCGGCTGGGTCTCAGCCGTAGGCTGGCAGCGCGTCCAGCCGCTTGAAGGCGCGGATGATCGCTGCGGCCCAGGGCCAGTCGGCGGGCAGGTGCAGTGTGGTGCGGCGGGCGTGGCGGGTGAGCTGCCCGGCGACGTGCAGGATGCGGTAGCGAAGCCGCCTTGGTTCGCAGACGGCGTGTTCACCGTCGAGCGTGAGCTGTTGGGTCCAGGTGAGCAGGTCGTGGCCCGTGAGCGCGAGTTCCAGCCATGCCGCGTTCGCGGTGAACGCGGTGAACGGCAGGTGCGCGGCGCCGGTCGCCTTCAGCGTCTTGACGCGATCCTCGACCTGGGCGTGCTGGCGGTGGGTGGCCTCCAGCGCGGTGATGTCGTCGTCTTGCTGGTCGGTGATGAAGCACTGGAAGCGGTGGCCGTCGAGGTCGGTAAAGGTCAGCTGCGCGCCGGGGTGCGGACGCTCGCGCCGGCAGATCAGCCGGGTCCCCTCGGGCCAGCCCTCCAGGTTGACCTGGCCGGTGAGCTCGGCGACCCAGGCCCCCTCGCGCTGCTGGCCATCGCCGTTGACCGCTGGCCGCCAGGCGCTCTCAGGCAGCGCGAGGATCGCCTCCCGGACCGGCTGCCCGATCGCGTAGCCCAGCGAGAAGCGGATGCGTGTCTCGCGGCACGCGAACGCGAACTCGTGGCTGGCGCCGGCCGAGTCCGAGCGCGCGAGGATCTCCCCGTCAAGCGCCGTCTGCGGCAGCTGCTCGAGCGCCAGCTCCAGCGCTTGGAGGTGGTCGGCGGCGTTGCCCGCGGCGGCGTTCCCGGGCCGCAGGATCCCCGCCAGCACCTCTCGGCCACACGTCACCAGCAGCGGGTTGAAGCCGAACCCGCCCTTGTAGTGCCCGGCCGCCATCTCCTTCTCGGAATGCACGCTGATCGGCGTCGCGTCGAAGTCCAGGACCACCCGGTCAGGAGCCGCGCCGGCGGCCCACGCACGCTCCCGCGCCCGGGCGCGCGCCTGACGGACGCCGTCAAGCTCGTCCTCTCCGATCGACAGCAGCACCCGCCTAGCGGTCGAGACCGACGCGACCTGCCCGAACAGCGACGGCTGGCCCGCCAGCGCAGCAACGTCTGAGACGCAGCGCCCGCCATCCGCGAGCATCACCGCCAGATCGCAGAACACCCGCCCCGGCTCGTGCGCCGAGCGCCGCTCCCGCGTGCCCGCAAGCGCCGCGCACACGCCGTCCACCAGGCCCAGCCGGGCGGCCACCAACGGCAACAGCGCCGTGCCCGCACGCGAGCACAAACCCGTGCCGTCCGCCACCACATCTACCGTCCGAACCGTTGAACGTCCCATCACCTTCAAGGTGACCTCCTGAGCGGGGGGATTGCAGGTCTCGACAACCGCAATCCTCCCCGCCCAGGCGGACGACTCAGCCCCCAACCACCGCCTCCTCGCCCGCCACTACCGACGAATCGAGGCTAGCGCTCGCTGAGGCCCAGCGATATGGTGGCCATACCCGGCGGAAGGAGATAGTCATGCACCACGCAGCGGACCGCATTCGCAACGTCGCCCTGGTTGGCCATCGAGGGTCCGGGAAGACCGCGCTGCACGAGGCGCTGCTGTTCGAGGCGGGTGTGACCAGCCGCCTGGGCTCGGTCCCCGACCGCAGCACCGTGTCGGACTCCGACTCCGACGAGCAGGCCCGCCAGATGTCCATATCGGCGACGCTCAGCTCGTTTCAGTGGCAGGAGCGCAAGATCAACCTGCTCGACACGCCCGGCGAGCCGAGCTTCGTGGCTGATGCGCTGGGCGCGCTGCGCGTGTGCGAGTCGGCCGTGTTCGTGGTCAACGCGGTCATGGGAGTCGAGGTGTCCACGACGCGGCTGTGGGCGCGCGCGGCCGAGCTCGACATCGCGCGCATGCTGTTCGTGAACATGCTCGACCGCGAGCGCGCCGACTTCTTCCGCACGCTGGAGCAGCTCAAGCGAGCCTTCGGGCCGCACGTGGTGGCCACCGAGATCCCGATCGGCTCCGAGCAGGACGTCGAGGGGGTGGTCGATCTCGTGGACATGAAGGCCTTTCGCCAGGACTCCCCCGAGCGCGGTGGCTGGAGCGAGATCCCGATGCCGGATGCGGTGGCCGAGCGTGCGCGGGAGTACCGCGAGAAGCTGATGGACGAGGTCTGCGAAGTCTCGGACTCGCTGATGGAGCGCTACCTGGAGGGCGAGGAGATCTCCCACGAGGAGATCGTGGACGCGCTCAAGGAGGGCACCAACCACGGCAAGATCTTCCCCGTCGTGTGCGGCGTGGCCACGCGCAACCTCGGCACCGCGCGCCTGCTGGACGCGATCGTCGAGGATCTGCCCTCGCCCGTCAAGCACGGGTCGCTGACGGTCGGCGACGTGGAGCTCAGCCCCACCGAGGACGGGCAGCTGTTCGCGTACGTGTTCAAGACCCGGGCCGACCCGTTCGCCGGCCGCATCAACCTGCTGCGGGTCTACCAGGGGGTCCTGCGCGCCGACAGCCAGGTGCTCAACACGCGCGCGCACGTCAAGGAGCGGATCGGCCAGCTGGTGTTGTTCGCCGGCAAGGATGTCCAGCACGTGCAGGAGTTCGGGCCGGGGGACATCGGTGCGGTCGCCAAGCTCAAGGAGACACGCGCCGGGGACTGGCTGGCCGCGCAGGACGAGCCGATCGACATGCCAGCGCTGAAGCTGCCCGCCCCGGTGATGGCGTTCGCGGTGGCGCCCAAGAGCAGGGGCGACGAGGAGAAGGTGGTCGCCTCGCTGCGCCGGCTGCAGGAGGAGGACCCCACGATCGACCTGCACCGCGACCAGCAGACCGGCGAGCAGATCGTCGCCGGGCTCTCGCAGGTGCACGTCGAAGTGATCGTCGACCGCCTGCGCGATCGCTTCGGGGTCGAGGTCACGCTCAAGCCGCCGCGCGTGCCCTACCAGGAGACCATCCGCGGGACCGCCGCCGCGCACGGCCGGCACAAGAAGCAGTCCGGCGGCCGCGGCCAGTTCGGCGACTGCCACATCGAGATCGAGCCGCTGGCGGACGGGGTCGGCGCGGACGGCTTCGAGTTCGTGGACCAGATCAAGGGCGGCGTGATCCCCAGCTCGTTCATCCCCGCCGTCGAGAAGGGCGTGCGCGAGGCGATGCAGGCCGGCGTGCTCGCCGGCTATCCCGGTGAAGGGCGTGCGCGTGCGCCTGTTCGACGGCGCATACCACTCCGTCGACTCCTCCGAGATCGCCTTCAAGCTGGCCGGCATCCAGGCCATGAAGCAGGCGCTGCAACTGGCCGATCCGGTCCTGCTGGAGCCGATCATGCAGGTCACCCTGTCCGTCCCCGAGGCCAGCGTGGGAGACGTCATCGGCGACCTCAACAGCCGCCGCGGCCGGCCCCAGGGAATGGAGCCCGTGGGCGCGATGACCGAGATCAGGGCCGAGGTGCCGATGGCCGAGATGCTCACCTACGCCCCCGACCTGCGCTCGATCACGCAGGGGCAGGGCGACTACACGCTCGAGTTCCTGCGCTACGAGGAGATCCCCGGCCACCTCGCGCAGAAGGTCGTCGAGCAGGCTGGCGAGGAGCGCGCGGCAGTCCACGCCTAAGCGAGCCGCGCCGCGCCGTCGCCCGGTGTGGGGCGGGTCCGGATAAGCTGATGGGCCGATGGCCGAGCGCACGATCGTCACCTCCCAGCCGGATGTCGCCTGCGACGTGTGTGAGCGCCGGCTGCTGCGCGGCGAGCAGCCGGACGTCTTCGTGGTCGCCGGACGGCGGCGGATCGTGTGCGAGCTGTGCGCGCCGCGTGCCGCGCACGAGGGCTGGCTGCGCGAGACCGAAAGCCAGCCGATGAGCCTGCCGCCGCTGCGCCCGCGGCGGGGGCGCAGCCTGTTCGACCGTCTGCCTGTGCCCTTCAGGGTGCGCCCCCCTGAGGGGGGCAGGCAGGCGGGCACACCCAGGCCGGCGGGCGACGCCGACGGTGCGCCGCCCGCGGGCCCGTCGGACGAGCAAGGGCAGGAGCCGTACGACCTGTTCGGCGGCTCCACGCACGCTGAAGGGCACACCCTGAAGGACGCACCCCCTCCGGGGCGAACCCTGAAGGGCACAGGCAGGCAGGCAGGCAGGCGCTGCCGACCCGGTGCCGGCGAGGCCAGCACGATCGGAGCCGGCCGAACCGGCGCCGTCGCACGACGCCGCGGCGCTCGTCGAGGTCGGGTCGGAGACAGGCGCCGCGCTCGAGCAGCCCTCGTCGTATGTCGAGCAGGCGATCGTCGTGTTCAACGCGAGCGAGTTCCCGCGCCGCGTGGCCGGCCTCACGCGCTCGCTGGGCGCCCCGGTGGTGACCGTCCGCTCGGCCGAACACCTCAGCAGCGTGGTGTCGATCGTGGTCGCCTGGGAGCTGTGCTGGTACCGCTACGAGGTCGATCTCAGCGAACCTGTCGCCGAGGCGCAGTTGATCGGCCAGGGAACCGAGCTCGGCGAGCTCGCGCGCGAGGATCGGCTCGCGAACGCCGCCGCCGGCGAGTCGGGACGCTGGCGCTGGCCGCCATCTAGCGGCCGGCGCGTTCGCTTGCGTATTGGCGCGCGGAGAGTAACATCGGGGGCGAGATGATCTACTGCGTGGTACCCAGGCCGCTCGCCGAGGAGCTGTACCCGAAGCTCGTCGAGCACTACAGCGACGACGAGAACGTCACGGTGATCGTCGATCGGCGCGAGTTCGACCGGCGCGCGCGCTACGCCCGCGCGGGCGCCCCCTCCGGCGATGAGGCACAGCAGCGGCGCATCGTGCGCGACCGCCGCCGGGCGCGCGTGGCCGGCGATCTGCTGCCGCTCGCGCGCGTCTCCTAGGCGCCCTTCCCGTCGACCGCTTCGTCCCCGGCGAGCTGCATAATCCCGCCGCGATGAAGGTGATCGTCCACGTCGACGGCGGCGCCCGCGGCAACCCCGGTCCGGCGGCCGCCGCGTGCGTGATCAGCTCGCCGGCCGGCGAGCTGATCGACGAGCACGCGCAGCTGCTGGGCGCGGCGACGAACAACGTCGCCGAGTACCGCGCGCTGCTGCTCGGCCTGCGCGCGCGCGCGCGAGCTCGGGGCGCAGCGAGGTCGAGGTGGTCGGCGACTCCGAGCTGATCGCCAAGCAGGTGCAGGGCATCTACAAGGTCAAGCACGCCAGGCGATGCGCCCGCTGTACCTGGAGGCGATGGAGGCGCTCGCGCGGCTTTCGAGCGCTGGTCGATCCGCACGGTGCCGCGCGCGCAGAACGCCGATGCCGACGCGCTCGTCAACGCGGCGCTGGACGGCTCGGCGCGCGATGCCCCGAGCATCGCCGAGCGGCGCTCAGTGCAGCGGCTGCGCCGATTTGGCGATCGCGAGCATCTGCGGGTTCGACAGTTCCTCGAGCAGCGTGTTGGTCAGCCAGTACAGGACGTTGCCCGAGCGCCAGCCGACGACGTGGATGTGGGCGCCGTCGTCGACGAGCTCGTAGGTGCGTCCGCCGATGACCTGCGTGCGGGCGTGGGCGAACAGCGGCGGGTTCAGCCAGTCGGTGCCCTCGAAGTCGTAGTAGCCGCCGATCGGGTTCTGCTGCCAGACCACGACGTAGGCGTGATGGAGTTTGCCCTGCTGGTCCTTGAGCGTGTAGGCGCGCACCTCTGCTGTTCGGCCTGGCCGGTCTGCAGCGTCGGGTAGAGGACGCGGAAGGGGACGGCAGACGGCCGCCTTCACCACTTCGCTCTCGCCGGCGGACGGGCTCGGGTACAGGTCCAGGGCGCCGGCGAGAAGCCTGCGCGTCTGCTCGGGCTGTGGCGGCTGTGGCTCGAGCTGTGTCCGGCTGGTGGCGGGGCGGCGGGCAGCTGCAGCTGTTCGTCGGCCGTTGAGGAAGTCGTCGAGCGTCTGCGCTCTCGAGTTCGGGGGTCGAGGTCACGTAGTCGCCGCCGTTGAACTGGGCGTCGACGTTGGTGGTCAGGAACTTGACCTGGCGCAGCGGCTTGGCCTGCGAGAAGGCGATCAGCTTGGTCAGCTCGATCAGCTCGCTCGCCGACGCGGGGAAGGTGGAGCTGATCGCGTGCCCGACCGCTTTGGCGACGTTGTCGATCTGCCCGAGCTCGTCCGACGGATCGATCTGCTCGCGCAGGTCGCGCAGGAAGTCCTGCTGGCGCGCGACGCGCACGAAGTCCGAGTCGGTGTGGCGGTAGCGCACGTAGTCGAGCGCGTTTTCGTAGCAGAGCTTCTGGTAGCCGGGCTGCAGGTTGATGCTCGTGTAGTCGGTTTCGGTCGTGCCGACGTTCTCGTTGTAGTAGCGGTGATCGACGTTGACGTACGCGCAGCCGAGCGTGTCGACGACTTTGATGAAGCCGGCGAAGTTCACGTCGACGATGCCGTTGAGCTGCAGCTCGCGGGAAGACTTCGCGCTTGATCGTTTCGGCCGCCAGCACGGCTCGCGCCGTTGGTGCCGCCGAGCTTGCTGCCGATCGTGTAGGCGGCGTTGATCTTTTCGTTGGCGTAGAGCTGGCCCGTTCGGCGTGCTGATGTTGACCATCAGGTCGCGGGGGATCGACAGCACCGAGGTCTGGCCCTGTTCGGGGTCGAAGCGCACCAGCAGGATCGTGTCGCTGTGGGGCGGGATCTTCGCGGTCGTAGGCGTCCTTGGAGCTTTCCCTGCGATCGGAGCCGAGGATCAGGAAGGTCTGCGGGCCGCCGTTGTATTCGGGCGTCACCAGGCCCTTGGGGGCGTTGATGTGGTTGAGCGTCGGGAAGACCTCGTCGGCGATCGCCGCTGATCTTGTTCAGCGCGACCGTCGCGGTCGCGCGCGCCGCTGAGCGCCGACGATCAGCACGCCGGCGAGCAGGAAGCGCTTCCACATGCCCCACCACAGCGAGGGCGGGCGCTCGTCATCCATGGGGTATCGGCAGGTGGCGGCTCATAGAGCCGAACGCGAGCTCGCGCCGTCCCCCAGCGGCGGCACGCAATCGCCAAGGGTAGCGGGCCGCATCGGAGCGCCCGCGCCGGGATGACGGGTACGCTCGATCGCGTGCTGAGCCCCCGCAACCGCGAGCTGCTGGGGCTCGTGCCCTCCGCGCTGCTGGTGACGGCGGGCTTCACGGCGATCTTCATCCAGGCCGCAGAACAACTCGCCGGGCGCGTCGACCAACCTGACGCTCAACCACGCCTCGAGCGTGTCGCTCACCTACGGCGCGCTGTTCCTCGGGCTGTGCCTGGCCGGCGCACCTGGTGATCCGCTTCGCGCTGCCCCACGCCGACCCCTACCTGTTCCCGCTGGTGGCCGTGCTCGCGAGCGTGGGGATCGTGATGGTCTACCGCATCGAACCCGTGCTGGCCCGCCAGCAGGCGCAGTGGATGGTGCTCGGGCTGGTGCTGTTCGCCGCGACGATCCTCGCGCTGCGCAAGCGCGGCGTGGGCGTGCTCGAGCGCTATCGCTACACGATCGCGGCGGTCGGCATCGGGATGACGGTGCTGCCGCGGCTGCCCGGGATCGGCGAGCAGGTCAACGGCGCCTACCTCGACATCCACGTCGGCGGCGTCTCCTTCCAGCCGGCCGAGCTCGCGAAGGTCGCGATCGTGATCTTCCTCGCCAGCTACCTGCGCGACAACCGCCAGATCCTGGTGACGGCGGGGCGGCGCTTCCTGGGGTTGACGATCCCGCCGATGAAGCAGTTCGGCCCGATGCTGATCGTCTGGGGGGCGGCGATGGCGACGCTGCTGCTCACGCGCGAGCTGGGCACCTCGCTGATGTTCTACGGCGCGTTCCTGGCGCTGCTGTACGTGGCCACCGGGCGCCTGTCCTTCCCGCTGATCGGGCTCGTGCTGTTCGCCGTCGGGGCCTGGTACCTCGCGGGTCACGTCAGCCACGTCCAGGCGCGCGTGCTCGCCTGGGAACACCCCTTCGAGCCGGCCCTGTACGAACAAGTCGAATGGGAGGCAGCTACCAGCTCGCGCAGTCGCTGTTCGCCCAGGCCGACGGCGGGCTGCTTGGCACCGGCTTCGACCGCTCGCTGCTGCGCGCCGCCAATCACGGGCCCTCGATCCTGCCGGTCCCCGAAAGCGACATGATCTACGCGGTCATCGTCAACGAGCTCGGCCTGGTCGGGGCCGCTGCGCTGCTGGGCGTGTACCTGCTGCTCGTGGCGCGCGGGCTGAAGACGGCGGTGCTCGCACGCGACTCCTTCTCCAAGCTGCTCGCGACCGGGCTGTCGTTCGTGATCGCCATGCAGGTGTTCGTGATCGTCGGCGGGGTCACGCGCGTGATCCCGCTCACCGGTGTGACGCTGCCGTTCGTCGCCTACGGGGGTTCCTCGGTGGTGATGAACTTCGTGCTCGTGGCGCTGCTGCTCGTGGTCTCCGACCGCGCGCGCCGCCCGTACGTCGCCCCCAGGCGTTCCTGACGGGCGGCTCCCCGGCGGGTGGTGCGCCCTGCCGAGGCGTTCGGCGGGCCCGCTCGAGGGTCCCTCGTCGCAGGTGAGCCCGCGGCGCCGTCGAACACACTCGCGGAGATGTTGACCTCGACCACGCCCGATGCCACCCCTCGCCTGTTCCTGGGGACGCCGGCCTCGGCTGGAAGCGGCGTCCGGGGCCTCGTCGACGCCCGGGCGCTGGCCGAAGGGTTCTGCTCGCCGGCGGGGCTGCACAGGCGCCCGTGGCTGGCGCGCCTGCGCCGTGCGCTGCAGCGCGAACTGTTCGTGCTGCATTTCCAGCCGATCGTCTCGCTCAGCTATGGGCGGGTCTCCCACCACGAGGCGCTGCTGCGTCTCGCCGACGAACCGGACGGGCGCCTGGTCGCGCCCGGGCGCTTCCTGCCGGCGGCCGAGCGCTACGGGCTGATCAGCGACATCGACCGGATGGTCCTCGACGAGGTCGCCGCGCTGCTCGGGGGTGAGCGGGGGCGAGGAATCGGCGCCGCCGCCGTGGCAGGCGGTGGTGGGCCGGCGAGGATCGCGGTGAACGTGTCAGCCCTGTCGGTCACCGACGGCACGCTGCTCGCGTACCTCGAGCGCTGCCTGGAGTGGCACGGGGTCGACCCGTCGCGGCTCGTGATCGAGGTCACCGAGACCGCCGCGATCTCCAACATGGAGAGCGCCAGGGCCTTCTGCGCCGGCGTGCTGGCGCTCGGCTGCGCGGTCGCGCTGGACGACTTCGGCGCCGGCTTCGGCTCGTTTCAGTACCTCAAGCACCTTCCCTTCAGCTACCTGAAGATCGACGGCGACTTCATCCGTCGCCTGCCCGTCTCGCGGACCGATCAGCTCGTCGTCAGGGCGCTTGCCGGGGTCGTTCGTGGAATGGGCAGGCAGACGATCGCCGAGTTCGTCGGCGACGAGACGACGATGAGCATGCTGCGAAGCTACGGCGTGGACTACGCGCAGGGGTTCGAGGTCGGGCGCCCGCAGCCGATGCTGCCGGCCGATCTCTGATCGCGCGCCACGCAGGTCGCCCTCCCTACTTCGGCTGCGGGAACTGACCGCGCATCGTCGCGTCCCACGCGCGGTCGCTCAGCAGGCGGCGCGCGGCGATCGAGAGCTTGGCGGAGGCCGTGATCGTGATCCGAGCCGGCGGGTGGCGGCGGGTGATCGCGCGCTCGATGACCTTGGCCACGCGGTCGGGCCCCGCGCCGAGCCGACGCATCGGGCCGTCGTAGGCGCCTGTGGTGAGCGCGCCGACGGTCGCGTTGAAGTGCGCGTATGGGTCGTCCTTGGAGCCGCCCACGCCGGCCATGCTGGCGGTCGCGGCCTCGCCGAACTCGGTTGTGATCAGCCCCGGCTCGAGCAGGACCACGTCGATGCCGAAGCCGCGCAGCTCGAAGCGCAACGCGTCCGAGATCGCCTCCAGCGCGTGCTTGGTGGCGTGGTAGTGACCCGCGCCCGGGAACGTGAGGCGGCCGCCCATCGAGCCCACGTTGACGATCCTGCCCCAGCGCTGCGCGCGCATCTTCGGCAGGACGAGCTGGGTGAGGCGCACGAGCCCGAAGACGTTCGTCTCGAACTGGCGCCGCACGGCCTCCATCGGGACCGTCTCGATCGCGCCGCTCTGGCTGTAGCCGGCATTGTTGATCAGCACCCCGACCGCGCCCTCGGCCTGCTCGACGGCGTCGACGGCCGCGCGCATCGAGTCCTCGTCGGTCACATCGAGCGCCAGCGTCCGGCAGCCGGCGTCGCCCAGGTCGGCGATCGACTCGGGCCGGCGCGCGGTCGCGTAGACCCTCCAACCGGAGCGCGCGAGCCGCAGCGCGGTCGCATGGCCGATACCGGAGGAGCATCCCGTTATCAGCACCGCCTTGGAGGGCTCTGCCATCGGCGCAGCATAGGCGTTCGCCGCGCCCGCGCGAGGTAGGCTCCCTCTGATGAGCACTGACCAGGACCGTGTGAACGGCGTTGTGAGCCTCGTCGCTTCGTGAGCGTCGCCGTCCAGAGCGCGCGTGGCGTTGCCCGTGTCCGCTCCGAGCGGTGGGCGCCCGCGCTCGCCACGCTGCTGGCGCTGGCGCTCGTGGCCGCCGCCGCGGAGATCGTCCTCGACGGCGCGCTCGGCCACTCGCCGCTGATCCCGAAATCGCCGGAGATCGCCGGCTGGCTGGAGGGCATCGGCGAGCGCCTCGGCTACCGCGTCTTCCTGATCGCGCTGCTCGTCTCGACCTGCGCCTACGCGGGGGTGGTCGCGCTCGCCCGCCGCTGCACCGTCAACCCGATCTCCAAGCGGTGGGCGGTCGTGCTCATCGCGGCGCTCCACGCGATCGTGTTCGCCGGGCCGATCCTGCTCTCCACAGACGTCTTCAGCTACATCGCCTACGCGCGCATGGGGGTCGAGCACGGCCTGAACCCCTACCTGCACGGTCCGGTGGCGATCGTCGGCGACCCCGTGTTCCCGTACGTCGGCGAGGACTGGATACACGTCGCCACCGCCTACGGGCCGCTGTACACGCTGCTCTCCTATCCGCTGGCCCCGCTCGGCGTGGTGGGCGCGCTGTGGGGGATGAAGCTCGAGGCGCTGCTCGCCAGCGCCGGAACGCTCGCGCTCACCTGGCGCTGCGCGCGTGCGCGTGGTTTCGATCCGGTGGCCGCGATCCTCGTGGTCGGAGCCAACCCGCTGTACGTGATCTACGGGCTCGGCGGCGCCCACAACGACCTGATCATGATGCTCGCGATGATGGCCGCCGTGAGCCTCATCGATCACGCCCAGGCCATCCGCCGGGCGCGCGAAGCCGGGGCCGCGGCCTGGGTCGTGGCCGGCGCGCTCATCAAGGCCACCGTCGCGGTGCTGCTGCCGTTCATGATCGTCTCGCGGCGCCGTCTGGCGCCGGTCCTCGGGGCCCTGGCCGCGATCGCGCTCGGCGCGCTGGTCGGCTACGCGGCGTTCGGCATCCACGGGATCGACGTCGTCGCGGCGCTCAACCGCGACGCCGCGTTCGTCTCGACCGACAGCTTCGCCACCGAGATCGCCCACCTGTTCGGCAAGCCGGGGGTGTTCCCGATCGACCACGACCTGCTCAAGGCGGCGCTCGTGCTGATCCTGGCGCACCTGCTGTGGCGGACGTGGCGCGGCTATGACTGGGTCGCCGCCTCGGGCTGGGCGCTGCTCGCGATCTCCGTCACCAGCACCTGGCTGCTGGCGTGGTACATCCTGTGGCCGCTGCCGCTCGCGGTCGTCACCCGCGACCGGCGCCTGCTCGCCGCCACGCTCGCCGTGCAGGCGCTGTTCGTCGTCCACCAGACCTCGCCGCTGCTGGCGCCGGTGCAATGAGCCACGCAGCGATGCCCGCCGAGGAAGACCGCTGGGCGCGCCTGCCGGCGTGGCTGCGCCCGCGCGCGGTCGAGCCGGTGGGCGGGGTGGGCGGGTCCGACACGGGGCGCATGCGGCTGATCGAGACGACGCTGCTCGTGCTCGTCGGCGTGCTGCTCGCGACCGCCACGGTCAACGACGTCGCCCGCCAGGTCGGCGTCAACCAGCGCCTGATCGCCGACCTGAAGACGTGGCGCCACTACACCGGCCACGACTACCACGACCTCTCGATCGATCAGGAACTGCTCGGCATGGACACCGAGCGAGAGGTCGTGTGCGGCAACACCAGCCCCGGCCCGCCGAAAGCCAGGACGCAGATCTGCCTGGCGATCTGGGGGCCGGTGGTGAACGGAAGGCGCACGGTCCACGGCGGCTGGTACCTGCCGGCGAACGTCGAATACGACGTGCGCGCCGACCGCTACGGCTGCTTCGGACCGGCCGGCCAGGGACGATGTCCGCGATGAGCACGGCCATCGGACGCGAGGGGACCCTATCCACGGTGCCCGCGGCGCGCGCGGGGACCCGGCTGCCGCGGTGGTGGCCGCTGGCCGCCCTGACCCTCCTGGCCGCCGTGCTGCGCCTCTCGACGCTCGACCTGCAGAGCTTCTGGTACGACGAGGCGTTCACGCCCGTCCACGTCCTGCACCCCAGCCTGTGGGCGACGCTGCGCTCGGTCGTGCACACCGAGAACACGCCGCCGCTGTGGTACGTGCTCGCGTGGGCGGACTCGCGCGTGCTCGGCACCGGCGAGGTCGCGCTGCGCCTGCCCTCGGCGCTCGCCGGGATCGCGACCGTGCCCGTCGCCTGGGCGATCGGCACGGAGCTCGAAGGCCCGCCCACCCGGCGTGCGGCGGCCGTCTGCGCGGCGCTCGTCGCCGTCAACCCGCTGTTCGTGTGGTACTCGCAGGAGGCGCGCGCGTACGGGCTGTTCGTGCTGATGGCGGCGCTGGCGATGCTCTGCTTCCTGCGCGCCGAGCGCGAGCCCACGCCGGCGCCGGCATGGCGGCCTTCGCCCTGACCGGCTCGCTGGCGCTGCTGACCCACTACTTCGCCGTCTTCCTGCTGATCCCGATGGCGCTGTGGCTGGCGTGCGATGCGGCGCGTCCGGCGCGCGGCTTGCCGGCGATCGCCGTGCTGGTCGCTCGTCGGGGCGGCGCTGCTGCCGCTGATCTCCGCCCAGGGCGGTCACGGAACGCAGTGGATCGGCCGCTGGCCGCTCGTCCGAACGGCTGCAGGCGATCCCCCAGTACTACCTCACCGGCTACTCCGGCGCGCCGCTCGGGCACGGCGTCGAGCTGCTGGTGGCGCTGCCGATCCTCGCCGGCCTCGCGCTCGGGCTGTGGCGCATGACCGAGCCCCGGGCCGGCGCGACGCGCCGCGAGCGGACGCGTCGGCCGGCGGCCGCTCTGCGTGGCGCGCTGATCGCCCTGGCGATCGCCGCCTGCGGGGTCCTGATCCCGATCGTGCTGGTGGCCTTCGGCGCCGACTACCTGGCGCCGCGCAACCTCGTCGCGGCGATGATCCCGGTCACGGCCGCTGATCGCCGTGCTGGTGGTCTGGCCGGGCACCGGGCCGCGCCGGCGATCGCGCTCGCCGCGACGATCGCGCTGGCGTTCCTGGCGATCTCGCTCGACGTCGATCTGAGCCCGCGCCTGCAGCGCGGGAACTGGCGCGACGTCGCGAAGGCTCTGCGCGGCGCGCCGCGCGCCGCGCGCGCGATCACGACCGTCGAGCTGGGCTCCGCGCCGCTCGAGTACTACCTGCCCGGGCTGCACAACCTGCGCGCAGGGCAGCTCGGTGCTGGTGAGCGAGATCGACGAGACCGGCTACGCGCCGCTGCGCGCGTCGGCCGGCGAGCCGCCCGCGCCCGGCTTTCGCCTGCTGGCGCGCCTGGACATCGACGGGCTGATCGTCTACCGCTTCGTCTCGCCGGTCCCGCGGATGGTCAGCGAGGCGACGCTGCGCCGTCACGTGATCACGCTCGCCAGCCCCGACGTGCTCGTGCCGGCCGGCTCGCAGGTGTCATCGTGACGGCTGCGCTGGATGAGACCGAGCGTGCGCGACTGTCGTTTGCGGAACGAAAAGATTTAGGTTTCCGCATGCCGCAGTTGACCTTGGAGGCTCGCAGCGAGGCGAAGGTGGCGCTGGAGCTGGCCCGCGAGCACCTGCTGTCCCTGCAGGACGACGCGGGCTGGTGGCGGGGCGAGCTGCAGACGAACGTCACGATGGACGCGGAGGACATGCTCCTGCGCGAGTTCCTGGGGATTCGCCGGGCCGATGAGACCGAGCGCTCGGCGGCGTGGATCCGCTCCCAGCAGCGCGCCGACGGCACCTGGGCGAACTTCCACGGCGGCCCCGGCGAGCTGTCGACCACGATCGAGGCCTACTGGGCGCTGCGGCTCGCCGGCGATCCGGCCGAGGCCGAGCACATGCGCGCCGCGGCCGAGTTCATCCGCCAGGAGGGCGGCCTGGAGCGTGCTCGCGTGTTCACCCACGTGTGGCTTGCGCTGTTCGGCCTGTGGTCGTGGGAGCGGGTGCCGGCGCTGCCGCCCGAGATCATCCTGCTGCCCGCGTCGGTCCCGCTGAACGTCTACGACTTCGCCTGCTGGGCGCGCCAGACGATCGTGGCGCTGTCGATCGTCAAAGCCCACCGCCCGGTGCGCCCGCTCCCGTTCGACCTGGACGAGCTGCGCGCAGACGACCGCGCGCGGGCCGAGGAGGAGCCCGGGCGGCGCTCCGGCCGAGCGCTCTCCCGCCGCGGCGCGTGGCTCGGCGCGCCTCGATCGTCTCCTGCGCGCCTACGAGCGCCGGCCGCTGGCGCCGCTGCGCCGGCTGGCGCTCGCCCGGGCCGAGCGCTGGATCGTGCGCCGCCAGGAGGCCGACGGCTCCTGGGGCGGGATCCAGCCGCCGTGGGTCTACTCGCTGATGGCGCTGCACCTGGCCGGCTATCCGCTCGAGCATCCCGTGATGAGGCGCGGCCTGGAGGGACTCGACCGGTTCATGGTCGAGGACCGCGACGACTCCCGCGGCGTGGGCGCGCCGGCGGGCGCGAGCCGGCGCCTGGAAGCGTGCCAGTCGCCGGTGTGGGACACGGCGCTGGCGATGGTCGCCCTCGGCGACGCCGGCCTGCCGGAGGACCATCCGGCGATGGTCGCCGCCGCGGAGTGGCTGCTCGGCGAGGAGGTGACCGAGCGGGGCGACTGGTCGGTGCGCAGGCCGGATCTGCCGCCCGGCGGCTGGGCGTTCGAGTTCGCGAACGTCAACTACCCCGACGTCGACGACACGGTCGAGGTCGTGCTCGCGCTGCGCCGCCTCGCAGGCCGGGCAGCCGTCGGGGCGCGGATCGACGGCGCGATCGGGCGCGCGCTGCGCTGGGTCGAGGGGATGCAGAGCGCCGACGGCGGCTGGGGCGCGTTCGACGCCGACAACACGCGCGCGCTCGTGCGCGAGCTGCCGTTCCTGGACTTCGGCGAGGTGATCGACGAGCCGAGCGCCGACGTGACCGCCCACACGGTCGAGATGCTCGGCCTGCTCGGGCTCGGCGAGACGCCCGCGGCCCGGCGCGGGGTGCAGTGGCTGATCGAGCATCAGGAGGCCGACGGGTCGTGGTTCGGGCGCTGGGGCATCAACCACGTCTACGGCACCGGAGCGGTCGTGCCCGGGCTGATCGCCGCCGGGGTCGACCCGTCGCGAGCGTGCATCCGGCGGGCCGTGCACTGGCTGGAGCGCCACCAGAACGAAGACGGAGGGTGGGGCGAGGACCCGCGCTCCTACGACGACCCCGAGTGGATCGGTCGCGGCCCGAGCACCGCCTCGCAGACCGCCTGGGCGCTGCTCGCGCTGCACGCCGCCGGGGAGCGCTCGCAGGCGCTCGCGCGCGGCGTGGCCTGGCTGGTGTCAACCCAGCGGGCCGACGGCGGCTGGGACGAGCCGCAGTACACCGGCACGGGCTTCCCGTGCGACTACTACATCAACTACCACCTCTACCGGCTCACGTTCCCGGTCATGGCCCTCGGCCGCTGCCTTGCCGCGGACGGCCAGCAGGACGCCTCCGGCGGCGGCGGCGCCGAGCGACAGGGGTGATGCTCATAGCCGACGCGCCGATCGACGCCCCCACCGCGGAGGCGGTGATGGCGCGGGCCGCGACGGAGAACTTCCCCGTCGCCAGCCGGGTGCTGCCGCGGCGCGTGCGCTCTCACCTGCTGGCCGTCTACGGCTTCGCGCGGCTGGTGGACGAGCTGGGCGACTCGGATCAGGCTCCCGCCCGCCGACCGGCTTGCCGCGCTGGATTGGCTGGAAGGGCGAGCTCGACCTGGCCTTGCGCGGCGAGGCCTCGCACCCGCTGCTCGTGCGCCTGCAGTCGACCGTGCGCGAGTGCGCGCTGGCGCGCGAGCCGTTCGCGCGCCTGATCGAGGCCAACCGCGTCGACCAGCGCGTCAGCCGCTATCAGACCTGGGCGCAGCTGCGGGGCTACTGCGCGCTGTCGGCCGATCCGGTGGGCGAGCTCGTGCTCGGTGTGTTCGGCGTCGCCACCCCCGCGCGGATCGCGCTGTCGAACTCGATCTGCACGGCCCTGCAGCTCACCGAGCACTGCCAGGACGTGGCCGAGGACCTGGCCCGCGGTCGCGTCTACCTGCCGCTCGAGGACCTCAGGCGGTTCGGCTGCGCGGACGCGGACCTGGCGGCCGACCACGCGAGCGGGCCGCTGCGCGACGTGCTCGCCTTCGAGGTCGCCCGCGCGCGCGGGCTGCTGGCCGACGGCGCGCCGCTGATCGGCCAGTTGCGGGGTCGCCCCAGGCTCGCGGTCGCAGCGTTCGTGGCCGGCGGGCGCGCCGCGCTGGACGCGATCGAGCGCGCGCGCTACGACGTGCTGGCCGGCCCGCCGCGCGCGGGGCGCGCTCGACGCGCCCTGGCGCTGGCGGCGACGCTGCGCGCTGGCCGGAGGTCTCCGGCGGAGCGCGGCGTCGTGAGCGCGGCCGGGCGAGATCGCCGACGCCTACAGCCACTGCGAATCCGTGACGCGCAGGCAGGCCGCCAACTTCTTCTACGGGATCCGCCTGCTGCCTCGGCGACCGACGCCGCGCGATGTGCGCGGTGTACGCGTTCGCCCGTCGCGTCGACGACATCGGTGACGGGACGCTCGAGCGGGCGGAGAAGCTGCGGCGGCTCGACGACCAGGCCCGGGCGCTCGCCTGCCTGCCTGCCTGCCTGTGCCCCCCGGGGTGCGCCCCCGGAGGGGGTGCGCCCTCCAGGGTGCCCCCCGCCACGGGGGGTGCCCTGAGGGCGCCGGCGGCGGCGCCGTGGACGGCGATGATCCCGTGATGGTGGCGCTCGCGGACGCGCAGCGGCGCTTCCCGCTGCCGGCGGGCGCCCTGGGCGAGCTGATCGAGGGGGTGCGCATGGACGTCGCGGGCGTCACCTACGAGGGCTTCGAGGATCTCGTCGTGTACTGCCGCCGGGTCGCCGGCGCGATCGGGCGGGTGTGCCTGGCGATCTTCGGCCTGCGCGAGGACGCCGGCGGCGACGGCGGCCGCGCGGAACGGCTCGCCGACGATCTCGGCGTGGCTCTGCAGCTGACCAACATCCTGCGCGACCTGCGCGAGGACGCGGAGAACGGCCGCGTCTACCTGCCGCGCAGGACCTGCGGCGCTTCGGCCTGATCGCCGAGGGCGAGGAATCCAAGGTCGGCCAGCGCCGCCGCCACCGAGGCGCTCGCCGCCCTCGTGCGCGCAGCCGGCGCCTCCGCGGGTGGATCGGCCGGCGACGCAGAGCAGCTCGAGCGGCTGTCCGCGCTCGTGCGCTTCGAGTCCGAGCGCGCACAGCAATGGTTCGACCGCGGGATCGCGCTGGCGGGGCTGCTGGACAGGCGCAGCGCCGCGTGCGTGCTGGCGATGGCCGGCATCTACAAACGGCTGCTCGAGCGCATCGACGCCCACCCCGAGGAGGCCGTGCGCCGGCGCATGTCGCTCCCGGCACGCGAGAAGGCGTGGGTCGCCGCACGCGGCATGCTCGGAGCGGGCGCGTGAGCGCTGGCCGATCTTCGCTTCCTCGCCGCGTCGTGGTCGTCGGCGGCGGGCTCGCCGGCATCGCCGCAGCGCTCGACTGCGCCGCCGCCGGCGCGAGCGTGACGCTGGTCGAGGTCAGGCGCCGGCTCGGAGGCGCGGCCTACACCTTCGAGCGCGACGGCCTGCAGATGGACAACGGCCAGCACGTCTTCCTGCGCTGCTGCGTCGCCTACCGCGCGCTGCTGCGCCGCCTGGGCAGCGAGCATCTGACGCTCGGTTCAGCCGCGGCTGGAGATCCCCGTGCTGAAGCCCGGCTGCAGGCCGGTGACGCTGCGGCGCGGCTCTGCTTGCCCGGCGCCGCTGCACCTGGCGGGCGCGCTCGCCCGCTACCCGCACCTGACGCTGCTCCAGCGCCTCGGCGCGGCACGGGCGGCGCTTGGCCTGATGCGCCTGGACCCAGGCGATGAGGCGCTCGAACGGGTGACCTTCGGCGACTGGCTCGGCCCGTCACGGCCAGGGCCCGCCGGCGGTCAGCGCGCTGTGGGACCTGATCGCGCTGCCGACGCTCAACCTGCCGGCCGCGCAGGCCTCGCTGGCGCTTGCGGCGTTCGTCTTCCGCACAGGGCTGCTGTCCGGGGCGGACGCGGGCGACATCGGCTTTCACCAGGCGACGCTCGGCGAGACGATCGGCGATGCCGGCGGAGCGGGCCCTGCGCGACGCCGGCGTCGAGGTGAGGCTGGGCTGGCGCGCGGAGCGCTTGGCGAGGACCGCGAACGGCGTGGAGGTCCACGGCCGGGGAGCTCGCGGCGACGCGGGAGAGGCGCTCGAGGGGTTGAGCGCGGAGGCGACCGTCCTGGCGGTGCCGCACGCCCGCGCCGCGACGCTGCTCGAGCCGTTGCTGGGGCAGTCCGCGCGCGCGCTGCGCGGCCTGCGGGAGCTCGCCGATCGTCAATCTGCACATCGTCTACGACCGGCCGGTCTGCGGGGAGCCCTTCGCGGCCGGCGTCGGCACGCCGGTGCAGTACGTGTTCGACCGCACCGCGGCCGCCGGAGCGCCCGCCGGCTGCCAGTATCTGGCTGTGTCGTTGTCGGCCGCCGAGCGCGAGATGGGGATGAGCGTGGATGGGCTGCGCGAGCGCTACCTGCCCGCGCTGCGCGAGCTGCTCCCGCGCGCGCGGGAGGCGAAGGTCGAGCGCTTCCTGGTCACGCGCGAGCACGCCGCCACCTTCCGCGCCGCCCCCGGCGTCGCCGCGCTGCGTCCCGGTCCGCGGACGGCGGTTCCCGGTCTCGTTCTGGCGGGCGCCTGGACGGCCACCGGCTGGCCGGCGACGCTCGAGGGCGCGGTCCTGAGCGGGCACGCGGCCGCCAGCAGCGCGCTTGCGGCAGTGGGCATCGGCGCGGACGGGGAGCGCATGTCGAGGAAGGCGGCAACGGGGGTGGCGCTCGCTGCCGGCGGGGTACCGGGGGCGGCGGCGCGGTGAGTACCCTGAAGGGCACCCCCCATGGCGGGGGGCGGGCAGGTGAGCTGCTGGTAGCGGCGCCCCTGCGCATCGAGGCCGCGCTGATCGCCTCCGCCACGCCGCGGGCGCTGGTGCGCAAGACCGGCATGGGGCCCGAGCGCGCCAAGGCCGCCGCCGGCGAGCTGGCTGGCCACGCCGGGAGCGCGATGCTCGTGCTCGGCTTCTGTGGAGGGCTCGATGCTACGTCGGTGCCGGCGGAAGTGATCGTCGCCGAGGAGGTGTACGCGGCGGGCGACGAAGGGCACGCCGAGGAGCGCGTCCGTTGCGATCTGACCCACGAGCTCGTTCAGCGGCTCACGGGGAGGGGGATGAAGGTACGCACCGGGGACGTGGTCTGCGTGTCGCGCCTGGCGCTCGGGGAGCGGCGTGCCGAGCTGCACGCGGGCGGGGCGATCGCGGTGGACATGGAGTCGGTATGGCTCGCGCCGGCCGCCGCCGGGCGCCCGTTCGGTGTCGTTCGGGTCGTGCTGGACAGCCCCGAGCACGAGCTGCTGCGCCCGCGGGCGGCCGCCGGAGCCCTGCGTGCGGCGCTCGCGCTGCGGCGCGTGGCCGGCGCCCTGCACGAGTGGGCACCCGGGGTCTAAGGTAGGCGCCATGGCGGTCCGCATCAGGCAGAGCACGCGCATGGGCTGGTATCTGATGCGCCAGCGGCTGGCCAAACGCGACAAGTTCCCGTTGATCGTCGAGCTGGAGCCCCTGTTCCAGTGCAACCTGGCCTGCTCGGGCTGCGGCAAGATCCAGCACCCCGAGCACGAGCTGCGCCGGCGGATGCCGGTCGCCCAGGCGATCGCCGCGATCGAGGAGAGCGGCACGCCGATGGTCTCGATCGCCGGTGGCGAGCCGCTGATCCATCCCGAGATCCACGTGATCGCGGCGGAGCTGATCAAGCGCAAGCGGTTCGTCTACCTCTGCACCAACGCCCTGCTGCTGGAGAAGAAGCTCCAGAACTTCAAGCCGAGCCCGTACTTCGCCTGGGCCATCCACATGGACGGCCTGCGCGAGCGCCACGACGCGTCGGTCGAGCGCGAGGGCGTCTTCGACAAGGCCGTGTCGGCGATCAGGGTGGCCAAAGCCGCCGGCTTCCGCGTCACGACCAACACGACCTTCTTCACCCACGACTCGCCCAAGACGGTCCGCGAAGTGCTCGACTTCCTCAACGACGACCTGCAGGTCGACGAGATGATGATCTCGCCCGCCTACGCATACGAGAAAGCGCCCGACCAGGAGCACTTCCTCGGGGTGGCGCAGACCCGCGCGCTCTTCCGCGAGGCGTTCGCCGGCGGACGGCGCAAGCGCTGGCGGCTGAACCACAGCCCGCTGTTCCTGGACTTCCTCGAGGGCAAGGCCGAATTCGACTGCACCGCCTGGGGGATCCCCAGCTACTCGCTGTTCGGCTGGCAGCGTCCCTGCTACCTGATGTCCGATGGCTATGCCGAGACCTACCGGGAGCTGATCGAGACGACCGACTGGAGCAGGTACGGTCGCGGCAGGGATCCGCGCTGCGAGAACTGCATGGCCCACTGCGGCTACGAGCCGACGGCGGTGCTGCAGACCACGCGCTCGCTGCGGCAGTCACTGCGCGCTCTCGCCGGCTGAGCGGATCTCGCTGCGCCGGAGGTCCCGCCAGGACAGCCCCTCCTTGAGCAGCGCGGGCACGCCCAGCGCGAGCGCGGTCAGCACCTCGACCGCCTGCAGGATGATGCCGTAGGCGAGGCCCTTTCCGGCGCCCACGCCGTAGGCGGCGAGCACGACGAGGCAGGCGGCCTGGAAGACCCCGACGTTCGACGGCGTGGGCGGCAGGATCGCGCTGAGGTTGACCGCGAGCAGGATCGCGGCGGCCCCCGCCGGGCCCGCCTGGGATTGGAGCCCGAGCGCCAGCAGGACCATGTAGCAGGCGAGCCACTGCAGCGCCCATGCCAGCAGCTGGCTGGCGACCGCCGAGACCCCATAGCGCGGGCGGGCGAACACGACCAGGCCGCGCCGGGCGAGCTGCAGCATCCGGCCGACCGCGGTCGCCGCCAGGACGACACGCCGCGAGCGCGAGCGCCGCGCCAGCGCCAGCACGCGCGGCCCGGCGAGCACCAGTACGCACACGACCAGCGGGACGAGCAGGGCGGTCGCGATTCCATTCAGGTGACCGTCCAGCAGCGGCACGCTCGTGAACGTCACCGCGAGCAGGATCGCCAGCGCGAGCATGTTGATCAGCGTCTGGGAGAACACCGTCCCTGCCACCACCGGCAGCAGACGGCTCGCGCGGCCGTCGAGCCTGCGCGTCAGCACGAGCACGCGCGAGGGCTCGCCGATCCGTCCCGGGACCAGGGCCGAGGCCATCACGCCGATCATCAGCGCACGCACGACAGGAGCCCAGGGCATGGGCGTGTCGGGCAGCGCCGCGCGCAGTGTCTGGTGCCAGGAGACCGAGCGCATCAGCATCGCCAGCGACATCAGCAGGAGCGCCAGCGCGATCCACCCCGGCGTCGCCGTGATCAGGGCATGGCCGACGCGCCGGAGTTCCAGGCGCGAGAGCGCAAACGCGACCAGCCCGGCGAGCAGGATCACCACGAGCACGATGCCCAGGCGCCTGCGCGTGGGCCCACGCGATCGGACCGGCGCGTTCTCCGGTGCAACCATGCGGCGGGGTCTATCAGGTCACGCTGTGGGCGCCAAGTCTCGCTGGGGCGCGCTGGCTGGCTTCGCCGATCAGGATCTCCGACGGCTCGGGCGGAACGGGGAGATGGGCATGGTCGCCGGCGCCCTGCGGCGAGAACCAGCGCTGGGCGATCGCCGTCGGGATGATCGCGGACAGCACGACGACGGTGATCAGCAGCGAGAACTGGGTGCGGTCGATGATGTGCGCGGTCAGTCCGTAGAGCGCGCTGATCGTGCCGAACGTCAACCCTGTGCTCATCAACAGGGTCGTGAACGTTGCGTTCGGGCCGGTGTGTCGGCGGGCGAGCGGGTAGATCATGCCGAGCTTGGGGATCATCTTCGCCGCCACCAGCACGCCGAGCACGCCGAGGTTGGCGAACACCGCCGCGAGCGAGACGTTCAGCCCGCCGCGCAGGAAGAAGAACGGCGTGAGGAACGCGAACGCCACGACGCGCAGCCGCCGCTGCTCTTCCTGGTGGCGCTGGTAGTGGCGCGACATCACCAGGCCGAGCACAAACGCCGGCAGCACCGCCTGGCTGTTGGCCTCGTCGCCCAGGACCATCAGGGCGAGGAGGATCATAAAGACGAGCTTGATCTCGGGCTCGATCACGCGATCGCCGTAGCGTCCGAAGAACCAGGGCGAGAGCTTCGGCAGCAGCACGATCAGCGCCACCGACACGACCAGAAAGACCGGGAACCAGATGGTCGGCTTGATGAAGATCACCGACAGCGCGGTCACCGTGCACATGTCGGTCACGAAACAGGCGCTCATGATCAGCTTGCCGACCCTGACCGTGTTGAGCCCGGTCTCGACCAGCACCGCATAGACGACGGCGAGACTGGTCGTCGACAGGGCGGTGCCGGCGATCAGCGAGGCTTTCGTCGTCCAGCCGAGCGGTCCGAGGGCGACCAGCGTGGCCGCCACGAACGGGCCGAGGAATGAGACGACGCCGATCGTGATCGAGGCGCCGAAGCGCTCGCGGAAGTCGTCGGGGTCGACCTCCGCGCCGGCGAGGAACGTGAGCACGACCGAGGCGAAGCTGGCGATGAACACCAGCCAGCTGGCGTTTGGATCGAGGTTGAAGGTGTTGCCGAGCGCGACGCCGAGCGCCAGCTCGATGAGCGCGACCGAGATGCCGATCTGGACCGAGACCATGCTGGCGAGCAGAACGGCGCCGGCGAGAATCGCTGCTAGTTGGACGGGCGTCATCTAAGGACCTCCACGATGCGTCGTTGGACGTTGTCGTAGAGGCCATCAGCGGCGTCGCCGCGGTTGCGGGTTTCTCGGCTCTGTCACCGACCGTAGAGCGAGCCTCATCGCTCGTCTCTCAGCCTAGCTGACGCGGGGCGCTCAACGTTCTAGGCTGGCTGCAGGAAAGCCCCGGCAAAGGAGCATCCATGAGGGCGATCTGGAACGGAGCGACGCTGGCCGAGAGCGATGACACGGTGGTGGTCGAGGGCAACCGCTACTTTCCGGCCGCGAGCATCCACGGGGAGTACTTCGCGGACAGCGACACCCACACGACATGCCCGTGGAAGGGCGAGGCGAGCTACAAGACCGTCCAGGTCGACGGCCAGGTCAATCCGGATGCGGCGTGGTACTACCCGAACCCCAAGAACGCCGCAGCCGAGATCGAGGACCGCTTCGCCTTCTGGAAGGGCGTGCGCGTCGAAGCCTAGCTCCGGCGCAGCCGCCACAGCAGATAGGCGACGACCAGCACGTTGACGAGCACCGCGCCGAGCTTCAGCAGCGTCGCGCTCCTGGTGAGCTCCCAGATCTCTGGAACGAACAGCAGAGAGGTCGCCACGACCGTCAGCCACTCCCCCCAACGGCGGCGTCTGAACAGGCCGTAGGCCTCCGCGCCCTCCAGGGCGCCGTAGGCGAGCGCCGCCACCCCGAAGACGATGTCCTGGTGGGCGTGGATCTTGCTGACTTTCTTCATGATCCGCTGGATCCAGTTGTCGTTGGGGTCGAGTCCGAGTCGCTGGGCCAGATGGGAGATGTCGGCGGCCCAGTTGGCGTGTGGGTGGCTCACCAGCACGATCCCCACGCCGAGCAGCACGAGCGTCCTGAAGGCGCGCTCGGCCGCGATCCACGGCAGCAGCCGGTCGCGGCGGGCGGACGCGGCGCTCGGCTGCTGCATGCCCAGATCTTCGCCGGCCGATCGGCGGGAGTGCAGGACAGGACCCGGAGAGATGTCGGCCAGGGCCTGCTTGCGAGCGGCGGTGGCCGGTGGCCGCCGATCTACACCTCGAGCAGCAGCGTCACCGGCCCGTCGTTGACCAGCTCGACCTCCATGTGTGCGCCGAAGACGCCGCGACGTGCGCCCGACCGCGCGCAGAAGCGCTCGTACAGCGTCTCGGCCTGCTCGGAGGGAGCGGCCGCGATGAAGCTCGGCCGATTGCCCCGCCGGGTATCGCCGTACAGCGTGAACTGGCTCACGCACAGGATCTCGCGCTCGCCCAGCGCCTCGTTCATCTGTCTCTCCGGGTCGGGGAAGACGCGCAGCGCGCGTACCTTCTCGGCCAGGCGGTCGGCGCCGGCGTCGTCGTCGTCGCGAGCGACGCCCAGGAGCACGAGCAGTCCGGGACCGATCTCGGCGATCACCCGGTCATCCACCCGCACGGCGGCCCGGCTCACCCTCTGCACGAGCGCGCGCATCGGCGCTCGAGTATGACATTCACTCGCAGCTGGCAGTCGCGCGCTCAGCTTCCTGAGCCTGGGCGGTCCCGGGCCGCGTCGCCTTGCAGAGCTGGCTGAGCGTCACAACCGGTGGCGGCTGCACGACCTGGTGGGAGCCGTCGTCGAACACGATCACACCGCCGTGTGGCAGCCAAGCCGGCGCCGTGCGCGGACCGCTGAGGATCGCCGCCTTCGCCCGAATCTCAGCCATCAGCGCGCTCGGCGCGAGCGCCGTCACCTGCACGACGCCGGTGAAGGCCGGCCTGCCGGTCGAGGGGTCGAGCAGGTGGTGGGCGGGCTGTCCGCTGCGCTCCAGCCAGCTGCGTCGGCCGATCCCGCTGGTGGCGACGCCTGTCTGGCGGAGGTTGAATGTGTGTAGCGTGCGCCCGTCGAACGGGCTTTCGACCCCGATCGGGCGCGTCATCTCCGCGGCTCCGCCGACGACGAGATCGCCGGCGCAGTTCACGGCGAAGCTCGGATGGCTGGCGAGGGTCTCGGCCAGCACGTCCGCGAACAGTCCCTTCGCCAAACCGCCGCTGTCCAGCCTGACGCCAGGCGGGCGCGTGACGGTGCGCGTGGCGAGGTTCACCTCGACCCGCTGCCACCGCCGTGAGGCGGCGCCGGCCGCGGGCGTGCGGGCGGGAGCGAGCTCGAGCGCCACGGCGAGCGCAAGCGGGTGCTGCAGATCGTGGGCATAGCCCGCGCGCTCGATGTCCTCGACGAGCGTGGCGTCCACCAGTCCGCCGGTCAGCGACCCGGCGGCCCGCATGGCCTGCGCGAAGCGTGCCATCAGGGGACGCACCGGCACCGCCTGCCGCGGGTCGCTGTTCAAGAGCGCGAGCTCGCTGGCTGGCAGGAAGCGGGAGAAGCGCCCATGCCAGGCCAGCAGCGTGCGCCTGACCAGGGACGCGGCATCGCGTGCCGAACCCGCCTGCCCGGAGCCGATCACGAGCGCCGCACAGGAGGAGCCGAAGCAGTCGAACTCCTCGATGATCTCGGTGGCTGCGCTCATGACTGGGACGTGGTCACCGTGGAGGCGCTGTTGCTCGATTCTTCGGATTGCGTTCCCCTCGACGAGGAGGTCGAAGTGTCGGCTGAAGCCGATCCGCGGCTGGCGGCGGTCATGGTGCTCGTCGCCGCGGCGCGTCGCCTGGCGGCGCCCACCAGGGCGGGATCGCGTCCCGAGGCGAGCTGCACATAGACCACCAGGAACGCGGCGCTGAAGAGCGCCACGGCAAGGCCCGCGACCGATCGCCGGATGCGACGCCCGCGCCGGCGCATCGCGTCGCGGCGGCTTCTCGCAAGCGCCCTGGCGCTGAGCTGCTCGGTCGTGCGCTCGGACGATCTCACTGCGCGGTTCTCGTTTGTGGCGCGGTCACGGAGCTCAGCAGGCGAACGAGAAGCAGGACGATCGCGGGCACGACGACGAGCGCGGTCATCGCCAGGAACCATGTCTGGCCCGCGTCGGTGCCCTCACCGAGCGAGTGCGCCAGCCCGAGGATCCAGGCGAGCGCGGCGAAGCGGTGAAGCCTGCGCCAGCGCTGCACGCCGATGCGGGTACGCGCGTAGTAGGCGAGGCCGAGCGTGAGCATCGCCCAGAACGCGACGATCCCCGTGCTCGTCCAGAGCGTCCTGTAACCGCCGAGAAACGGGATCGCGACATCGCCGAGGCTTGGATGGAGATAGCTGTCACCGAGCAGAGTCAGGCCGTGGACCACGAGTGCCGCGAGCGTTGCGAGCGAGAGGGCCTCGTGAGCGACCCGCAGGTCCGGCCGGTGTCCTCTCAGGATGCGTCCTCCCATCAGCAGACCGACGCAGACCGAGAGGCTTGAGAGGAGCAATGCCGCGATGCCCGCGGCGCGGCTGGTTAGCCAGTAGAGATGCGGGCCGACGGCGGTGGCGAGCATGTTCGTACCCTGCCGAGCGCCGCTGAAGCGTCAGTAACCCGCGAGTAAGGACATGGTAAGGGGGCTGGCGGCGAACCGGAGCCTCCCCAGCCGCGACCTGCCCGGCGGGTCTGGTCTAGCATCCAGCCAGATGATCCTGACGAAAAGTTCGCTCCGAACGGCAGGGATCGCAGTCGCGGTGATGGCCGCGCTGGCCGGCGTCGCGCTCGCCGTCGGCGCCGGCGAGGCGCCAGCGGACGGCGGCTGGTGGATCCCGCCACAGCAGCTGACCTGGTACTGGCAGCTGACGGGGAACGTCAACAACCAAAGGGGGGTGGCCGCCTACGACATCGACGGGTTCGAAAACAGCGCCGCCGAGGTCGCGAGACTGCACGCCCAGGGCAAGCATGTGATCTGCTACATCGATGTGGGAACGGCCGAGAACTTCCGTCCCGACTACTCGAAGTTCCCGAAGTCGGTGCTGGGGCGCCGCAACGGCTGGCCGGGCGAGCGATGGCTCGACATACGCCAGCTCTCGGTGCTCGAGCCGATCATGACTGCGCGCTTCCAGATGTGCAGGGAAAAGGGCTTCGATGCCGTCGAGCCGGACAACATGGAAGGCTACGCGAACAGCACAGGGTTCCCGCTGAGCGCCCAGGAGCAGTTGACCTACAACGAGTGGGTCGCCGACGAGGTCCATTCGCTGGGGATGGCCGTCCTGCAGAAGAACGACGGCGAACAGACGCCTGAACTGCTGCCATATTTCGACGGGGCGCTGACCGAGCAGTGCAACCAGTACAAGGAATGCGGCGATTTCCAGCCGTATCTGGCCGCGGGCAAGCCGGTCCTCAACGCCGAGTACAGTCTCTCCAAGGCCAAGTTCTGCGCCGCGGACAACGCAGCCGGGATCATGGGCGCGCGCTACAACCTCGCCCTCAACGGGAAGCGCTTCGAACCCTGCTTCTAGGCTCGCTCGGCGCCAGTGACCGAGCCACGAAAGCGACGCGGCCCTGAGCCGCTCGAGGAACCTTCCCCTTCCGGCCCGGGGGCCTTCCAGCTCGGGTGGCGCGGCCTCACACCTCAGTGGCCTCGCTCTTTACGGCTCGGAACCGCGTCTGCTGCCAACCTAGGAGCATCGCCTCTCGATTGCAAGGGTCTGTCCCGCGCGTTTTCCGCAGCTTGCGAGGAAATCGTCGGCCGCCCATCCGTGTCGTTCCGGCTGATGCGTCAGGACGCGACCCGCTCAGCGCCCGAGCGCCCGACCTGGCCGGGACGGCCTGACGGCAGCGAGACGATGAGCAGGGTGCCGTGCTCGCCTGAGTGGATCTTCAGCGAACCGCCGATCAGGCCCACGCGCTCGCGCATGCCGGCCAGCCCGAACCCTTGACTGGCTGCGTCTGTGTCGAAGCCAGCGCCGTCGTCCCCCACCTCGACCAACAGCTCACCGTCGGACTCGCTGACAGCTACGCGCACGCGGTTCGCGCGTGCGTGCTTGGCGACGTTCGTGAGCGCCTCCTCAACGAGCCGGTAGACGGTGGTTTCGAGATCCCCATCGATACGTTCCTCCTCTGCCGATGCGCCCGGCAGCGCGAGCTCGCCTTCGATGTCCAACCCGTTGCGATCTCGGTGGTGATCGAGCAGCGACTCGATCGCTGCACGCAACCCGAGCTCGTCCAGGGCGGCCGGACGGAGCTCGGTGATGATCGCCCTCAGGTTCTCGATCTCCCGTCCGATCTGCTCGATGGCCTCGTGCATCGCGTGCTGAGCGCCTTGCGGATCTCCTCGTCGCAGCGCCGCGGTGAGCAGCACCCGTAGCGCACCGAGGGCCTGCAGCGTCTCGTCGTGAAGCTCGCGAGCCCAGCGCCGCCGCTCGGCGTCGGCTGCGGAGATCGAGCTGCGCAGGCGATCGGCCTGCACGCTGTGGGCCAGCGCCACAGCGACGGCGGCGCTCGCCGCGAACATGCGCAGCGTGTGCTCGTCATCCTCGGCGAACGCCTCGCTCTCCCGGTCGTGGTCAAACGCCGCCAGGATCCCCACGGCGTCACCGCGGTAGACCATCGGAACCAGCAGGGCGGTCCGGGGGTCGGTCACGCCGAGCTCGCCCGCGTCGATCCGCAGCCTCGTGGCGACATCGATGATCCGCTCGGGCCACCGGCGCTCCAACACCTGTCCGGACGTGGAGCCCGCTATCGGCAGGCGCACGCCGCGCATCTGGCGCGCGTGCCCGACGCTCGTGTGAACGACGAGCTCCTCGCCGTCGCGCAGCAGGATCACAAGGCTCCTGGCGCTCACGAGCGCACGTCCACGCTTGGCGATCAGCTCGAGCACGTGCTCGAGCGAGATCTCACCGCCGATCGCGACCGCCACGTCGCGGGTGGCCTCCAAGCCCCGAACCGCTTTCTCCAGCTGTTGGCGGCGACGCTCGCTGGTCTCGTACAGCCGCGCGTTCTCGATCGCGATCCCCGCCCACTCCGCGAGGATCACGGCGGCCTCCTCGTCGCTCTCGGTGAACTCGCCGTCGGCCCCCTCGGTCAGGTACAGGTTGCCCCACACCTGTCCGCGGATCACGATCGGTACGCCGAGGAAGCTTCGCATCGGGGGGTGTCCGGCGGGAAACCCGTAGCTGGTCGGGTGCTGGCCGACATCGCAGAGGCGCAACGGCTGCGGGCTGGTGATCAACGCCCCGAGCACTCCTCGTCCGCGTGGCAGGTCCCCGATCGCGCGGTGGGTCTCCTCGTCAACGCCCGATGTCAGGAACCGCTCGAGCTCGGTTTGCCGCTCGTTCAGGATCCCCAGCGCGGCATAGCGCGCACCGGTGATCTCCCGCGCCGTCTCCAGCACTCGGTTCAGCACCACAGCCTGGTCGAGCTCCGACGTGAGGGCCCGACCCACATCCAGCAGGCGGCGATTGCGGGGGTCCTCGGCGTCGACGCTCATCGGCCGGGGAAAAGCTCGCGGTTGGTGCTGTCGTCGAACCTGGTCATGGACGCCGCGGCAGGCGCAGGCGCGAGGACATCCCGGGGTACGGATGCCCCCGCGCCCGCTTCAGCGCGCTGGGAGGAAGGAGCTCAACCTCCGCGCTACCTGAACGGCGACCGGAGAGATGGCCGACCGTCCAAGCTCTTCGGGAATACGTGTCCAGCGGGGGCGGGGCGTCCAGCCGCGCCTCGCACGCATACCCAGGTGACCCGGCTCGGCGAGCAGCGGGGACACGATCCCCGCGCGACGCCGCGCGACACACGGCCATGCACAACGTCATGACGGCCAGCCAAGCGGTTGCGATCAGGACAAAGAGCACGTGATCTGAGGGATCAGGTGCCTCCATGCCATGGTCGCAAGCCTTTGCCAGGCCCGGTCGTGTATAGCATCTCGCATCCCCTTCAACGAGTGGCTGCACGGACCAGAACATGGCGGCCAACGTGTGACCGCGAAACTCGCTCCGCTGTTATGAGGCGCAATCCCGCGCGCGGCCGGTGGCCGCGCATGTGGATCGCTGTAGCTGGAATCCTAGCGCACCTGTGAGCAAACAGCTACGCTTGATCATGCCGCGCGCCTTCGTCGGGGCCTTCTCCCTCTCTCAGCCCAGACGGCGTTCTCCCACAGAGAGACGGAGGCGGAGGCTTGACATGACGTCAGATGCCAGATTGGCGAAGGGGCCGCTGAACGCGGCGATCGCGAACGAGATCGGCAAGCTCGTGGCCGACTTCACCGGCCGAGGCGCCGCCAAATCGCGCGCGTTCATCGACCAGGACATCCTCGTGTGCCTGCTCGAGGAAGCTGCGACCAAGACCGAGGTCAACCTCGTTGCCGCCGGGAAGGCCGAGCTCGTGCGCCTCACCCGCGACGAGCTGCAGCGCGCGATGGAACCCCAGCTCGTCGCGGCCGTGGAGCGGCTCACCGGACGCAAGGTCCGCACGTTCCTGAGCGGCATCAGCACGCTCGCCGAGTCCTCGGTCGAGGTGTTCGTGCTCGAGCCGGAGCTGACAACAGAGTCCGCCAGCGCGCGCGATTGACCGGTTGCCGACCCTGCGCTACGCTTTCGACGGCAGGGTCTTGAGGGTCTGAGCAACCCCAACGACCAAGCCGACAAGCGCAAAGCGACGGACGGAAGAGGTCTCGCGGGCCTTGCCGGATTCGAGAGCAGGACACGTAGAAGCGCCGATGGCCGAAGGCATCCCAGCCCCGCTTGCGGGCGGGCACCTGCTGGCGGCGATCTCGACCAGCATCGTCGGCATCCTGCGCGAGCACTACGGTCGCGGCCCGATGAAGGCAAAGACCTACGCGCTCGACGACATCATCGTCGTCGTCATGCGCGGGAGCGGCTTCACCCCGCTCGAGCAGACGATCATGGACAGCGGCCAGCCCGACCGCGTCATCGCGATGCGCGAGGACTTCCAACAGGTCATGGCCAAGCGGTACAAGCAGACGATCGAAGAGCTCACCGCCCGCAAGGTCCTCGCGTTCCTCAGCCAAGCCCATGTCGAGCCCGACATCACCATGGAGATCTTCTTCATCGACGGCCCCCTCGCGGGCTTTGGCGCAGTCGAGGTCACCGAGCCCGAATAGCCGCTCGCGCCACGCCTCAGACCGCGGAGGTGCGTTGGCGGCAAGTGCGATGGCGCGACGTCGGACACCGCCGGACGAGGTCTCCTTGGGCCGCGGCAAACTAGGGTCCTACTTCGATGGACGGTCTATTCGCCCACTCGCTGCTCGTCGTGACCGGCAAGGGTGGCGTGGGCAAGTCCACCGTGGCGGCTGCGCTGGGTCTGGCCGCGAGTCGCCGCGGGCTTCGCACGATCGTGGTCGAGGTGAGCGCGCGTGAGGATGTCTCGCGCGCGCTCGCGTCGAAGCAGACGAGTGTGTACACCGAGCTGTCGGTCTCCGAACGCCTGCACCACATCTCGATCGACCCGCAGCGCGCGATGGAGGAGTACCTGAGCGAGCGGCTCCCGGTGGGCGCGCTGGCCGGGCTGCTCTCGCGCAGCCGCATCTTCACGGGGCTGACCGCCGCGACGCCGGGGATGCGCGAGCTGCTGACGATCGGCAAGGTCTGGGAGCTCGCCCAGCGCGAGCGACGCACCCGCGGCGCGGAGTCCTACGATCTGGTCGTGCTCGACGCTCCGGCGACGGGGCAGGGTCTGGCGCTGCTGCAGGCGCCGCGCACGTTCGCGTCGGTCGCGCGCGTGGGCCCGGTCGCCAAGGAGGGCCGCGCCGTGGCGAGCTTCCTCGGCGACCCGCGACGTACGGCAGTGGTGGCGGTGTCGAGCGCCGAAGAGATGCCGGTCGGCGAGACGCTCGAGCTGCGCTCGCGCCTGCGGGAGGATCTGGGCATGGACCTGGCGCTGGTCGTCGTCAACGCCGTCGTGCCGCACCGATTCTCCGAGCGTGACCAGCGCACGCTACGGGTGGCGCCGCAGTCGCCCGCACAGCACGCCGCGCTGTTCCTGGCCGGCTGGGCGCACCGTCAGCGCATGCAGATCGCACGGCTGCGACAGGACCTTGAGGATGTGGCGCTCGTCACGCTCCCGTTCGTGTTCCAGTCCGCGCTCGATCCCGCGGCGCTCGAGCTGCTGTCGCGGGAGCTCGAGCGGTGAGCGTCGCCGAGCGCATGGCCGGCAAGCGGATCTGTATCTGCACGGGTTCGGGCGGTGTAGGCAAGACGACGACGGCCGCCGCCGTCGCGATGGGGCTTGCGGCGCGCGGCCAGCGCGTCGCCGTGGTGACGATCGATCCGGCGCGCCGGCTCGCCAGCTCGTTGGGGCTCCAGGAGCTGGGCAACGAGCCCCGTCTGATCGAGCCCGCCCACTTCGCCGGCCAGGGAATCGAACTGCGCGGCGAGCTGTGGGCGATGATGCTCGACGCCAAGCGCACCTTCGACGAGCTCATCGACCTGCTCGCGCCCGATACGGCCACCCGGGAGGAGATCCTCGCCAACAGGATCTACCAGGAGCTCTCCAGCGCAGTCGCCGGCTCGCAGGAGTTCACTGCCGTGGCCAAGCTCTACGAGCTCGACGCCTCCGGTCGCTTCGACGCCATCGTCCTCGACACGCCACCATCGCGCAGCGCGCTCGACTTCCTCGACGCACCCCAACGGCTGACCGGCTTCCTGGAAGGTCGCGCGCTCAAGCTCCTCACCGCCCCGACCGGCGCCGGCGCCGCCATCGCCGCGCGCGGCAGCGCCCTGGTCTTCAGCGCCCTGCGCCGCATAACCGGCATCGACCTGCTCACCGACCTGAGCACGTTCTTCGGCGTGCTGGGCGATGTCGTCGACGGGTTCGCAGAGCGCGCGAGCGCTGTCAACCGGCTGCTCGGCGATCCCGCCACGACCTTCCTGATCGTCACCTCGCCCGAGCCCGCACCCGTCGAGGAGGCCATCTTCTTTCGCCGGCGCCTGCGAGACGCCGGAATGCCGTTCGGCGGCCTGGTCGTCAACCGGGTGCGGATGCTGGCGCACACCGCGCCGACAGCCGGCGAGGCTGCCCTCGCGGCGGACTTCGGCGGTGACGCCGACCTGGCCGCGAGGTCGATGCAGGCGCTGCGAGACCTGCGTGCGCTGGCGCGGCGCGACGCCACCAGCGTGCGGCGCCTGGCCGTCGAGCTCGACGACGAGCACCCGATCCTGGTACCGCAGCTGGACCGCGACGTCAGCGATGTTGCCGGGCTCGTCGCCGTCCAACGCTTCCTGTTCGCGCGGCGGCGCGAGCGATCGGCGCTCCTCGCCGAGCAGGCATTCTGAGCAGGTCGTGGGCCTCGAAGAACCCGTCGAGCCGTCCGCCGGGCACGCGCCGGTCATTGCGCGCTGTCAGGCGGCCCGCTCGCCCAGGAGGGCTCGCGCGGATGGAAATGCAGCAGGGCCTTCCACGTGGCGGGACCGAGCACCCCGTTTGGCTGCAGGCGGTGACGTGCCTGGAACGAGGCCACCGCGCGGGCGGTCTCGGCGCCGAAGAACCCCCCGACGGGCAGGTGCGCTCCTGCCGCGTTGAGCAGCTCCTGCGCCTGCACGATCTCATCGCCGTCGGCGCCGGCGTGGAGCGTGGGCGCGACGATCGCTCTTCGAGCGAGTGTGGGCGGCGCTGCGCGGAGGGCGAGGAGCTCTTCCGGTTGCGCGACGTCGAGATCGAAGAAGCTCGACCCGGGAGCACCGTAGGCGCGAGCCAGGGCACGAAATCGCGTCAGTTCTGCCGGCGTGGGTGAGCCGTAGAGCTGCCCCACCGGCAGAATCGGGCGACCGTAGATGGAGTTGCCCCCGATCGTGGCGGCGTACGCGGCGTCGAGGCTCACTCCCAAGTCGAGCCAGTAGATCTGGGGAAGGACGACGTTGAAGCCGCCCGGCCCCAGGAACACCGAGTACGGGAATGTCGGGTGCTCGGAGGCCTCCGCCTGGTCGGCCAGCCCGATCGGGAACCCGGCGCCGAGCTGGGAGCGAAGCGTCCGCACGAACAACTGCGCGGCGCCGTACAACTTGTCGTACTGACCCTCGGCGTCGATGACCAGGCACTGCGCCCCGTCGTGTGCCGCCGCCGCCGCGGCCGCCGCCTCGGCCAGCGGGTCCTGGCCGTACACGAACGTCCACGCGCAGACCGTCGCGCCGGCACCGCGCATTTCGCTCACCAGAGCTGTCGAGAACTGCGGTTCGGGACTTGAGCCTTCGGCCGCCTTGACGTACAGGGTCCGCACGCCCGCCTGGGCCGCCTCGGCGACCAGTTCCTGGCCGGTCTGCGGCGGGGCGATTCGAGTGACCCACAGCGCGGTGCCCGCGAACGGTTGGGGGATCGATGACTCCGTGGCCAGCGCCGGGCTGGGGATCACACCAGCGATCGCGAGTGCGATCGCGAAGCACAGCCTCGCCACAGGCGTCTCGGGCCGCGGCCGGTTCACCGAGCGGATCGTAGTGTGCGCGCAGCTAGGGATGTGATCAGCGCACAGCGCTGGCACGGAGGAATCGGTCGGCTACCGCAGACGCCCGCTCCCTAGACTGGGCGGGTGAGCGGCCTCGCGCGTGCAGGGGGACTGGCCTACCGGGAGGCCGGCGCGCCGGCGGGCCGCGCCGTGGTGCTCGTGCACGGCTACCCGGAGTCCTCGTACATGTGGCAGCCGGCGCTGCCCGCGCTGGCCGGCGCGGGCTGGCGGGCGCTCGCGCCCGACCTGCCCGGATACGGTGACTCCGAGCCGGACCCGCCGGCCACGTGGGAGCGCCACGTCGAGGCGCTGCATCGCTTCGTGCGCGAGCTGGAGCTCGGCCCGGTGGCGCTGGTCACGCACGACTGGGGCGTGCCGATCGGGCTTCGCTGGGCGTGCGACCATCCCGGCGCGGCGAGCGCCCTGGTGATCTCCGACGGCGGCTTCTTCGCCGATCGGCGCTGGCATGACCTGGCCAACGTGATGCGGACCCCCGGAGAGGGCGAGAGGCTGATCCGCTCCTACACGCGCGAGGGCTTCGCCGCCGCGATGCGCTCGATCTCCAGCGACATGAGCGAGGAGGCGATCGAGGAGTACTGGAAGGCGTTCGCCGACGACACGCGCCGCCTCGGGCAGCTCGAGCTCTACCGCTCGGGCGACTTCGACAAGCTCGCCCCCTACGAGGGCCGCGTCGCCGCGCTGGAGGTGCCGGCACTGATCGTGTGGGGGGAGGATGACCGCTTCGCGGGGGTGGCGATGGCGCACCGCTTCCACGAGGAGCTGGCGGGCTCGGAGCTGGCGGTGTTCGAGGGCGCCGGGCACTTCGTGTGGGACGATCAGCCCGAGCGCGCCACCCGCGCGCTGGTGGACTTCCTGAGACGGCGCGCCCGCTGAGCGGGCGCCCACGCGGGCGAGGCCCGCTTGGGGGGCGGGATCACTCGATCCGGATGGTCGGGTCGGTGGCCGAGAGCTGGTCGGGGAGGTTGATCTCCACGCCCGGTGGGGGATCGACGTGGCCGGCCAGCAGCGGATCGGCGGTGTCGCGCATCCACGCCTCCAGGCGGCCGCGCAGGTCCGCCAGCACCGGTGCGTGGGCAGGGTCGGGCGCGAGGTTGTTCGCCTCGTTTGGGTCGAACAGGAGGTCGTACAGCTGTTCCTTGGGGATCTCCCGCTCGGCCCACCCGTTGCGGATCAGCAGGTCCTTGCTGGGGCCGTCGTCGGTGTTCGGCAGGACCGGCGTCAGGCGCTCGCCCCAGCGCCGGATGTACTTGTGCCGCTCGGTGCGGATGGCGCGCTGGGGCTCATACGCGGCGTGCCAGGTCGAGCCCGCGAAGATCTCCTCGCGCGCGCTCGTCACCTCGCCGCGCAGCATTCCCAGCAGCGAGACCCCTTCGATGAACGGCGGGCGCTCGATCCCCAGGTGCTCGCAGACGGTCGGGTAGACGTCGATGTGCGAGACCAGCGCGTCGTGCACGCGCCCGCCGTGGAAGGGCTCGGGCCCGCGCAGGATCAGCATCACGCCCAGGCCGCGGTCGTACAGCGTCGCCTTGGCCCCCGGGAACGGCATGCCGTGATCGGTGGTGAAGATGATCAGCGTGTCCTCGGCCAGCCCGCACGCGTCGAGCTGGTTGAGCACCATGCCGACGCCGTGGTCGAGCGAGCGCGCGCTGGCCTTGAACGCCGCCACGTCCGCGCGCACCTCGGGCGTGTCGGGCAGGTTGTTCGGCGGCTTCGAGTAGTGGACGTCGCGCAGCGAGCCCGGGCCGAGGAATTCGCGGTGGGTCTCGAAGAAGCCGACCGACAGGAACAGCGGGCGATCGCGCGGCCGGCGCAGCACCTCCATCGCCAGCGGCGCTACCGTCTCGACGCGGGTGGTCGGGATCTTCATCACCTCGTCGTAGCCGATCACCTCCGGCTCCTTGGAGATGTGCTGCTCGCCGATCAACGTCGAGGTGTAGCCGGCGCCGCGCAGCACGTTGACGATGTGGTGGCGGTAGTCGCGCAGCGACCAGCCGCGGTGGGCCAGTCCGAGCATCCCGTTGGTCTGCCCGTACTGGCCGGTCAGCAGGCACGCGCGGCTGGCCGAACACGTGGGAGCGGCGCAGAAGGCCTGGCGGAAGAGCACCCCCTGGTCGGCCAGCGCCTGGACGTTGGGCATCGGCACGGGCTCGCCGTAGGGCTGGACGTAGCGACCGGTGTCGTGCGAGTGCAGGTAGAGGATGTTCGGCCGGTTGGTCACGGTATTGTCCACCAAGTCAGTGTGCTTGATCGGATCTTCCGACGATGACGCCGATGCTCTCCTACCTGGTGTGCGCGACGCCGCGAAGCGGCAGCACTCTACTGTGCCACGCACTCGACCAGACGGGCGTGGCCGGGCACCCCGAGGAGTACTTCGAGGCGTTGCGCATGTCCGGGCTGCCGCGGCGCCCGCATGAGTACTTCGACCCCGACCGCCACGCCAACATCGTCGAGCGCCTGGCGTTCCGGGAGATGCCGGATCGCAGGGCCGAACCGAACCCGCTGTGGCACCCGGACACCTACGATCAGTGCCTGGCCTGGGCGCTCGAGCGGGGAACCACCCCCAACGGGGTCTTCGGGGCCAAGCTCATGTGGGGGTACCTCGGCGACTTCGCGCAGCTGCTGCGCGGGATCGAGGGGATGGCCGGCCGGCCTCTGCCCGAGCTGCTCGGTCGCGCCTTCCCGGGCCTGCGCTACATCCAGATCACACGCCAGAACAAGGTTCGCCAGGCGGTCTCGCTGTGGAAGGCGGTCCAGACGCAGGCCTGGAAGCGCGAGCCCGGGGAGGAGGTGGAGCGCTCGGTCGAGCTCGTGTTCTCCTTCCGGGCGATCAACTACCTGGTGCGCCTGCTGACCGCGCACGACGCCTCCTGGGACGCCTACTTCCTCGGTCTCGGCTACGAGCCGCTGAAGGTCACCTACGAGGAGCTCGCCGAGAGCACCGACGCGGTCATCCGCCGCGTACTCGCACACCTTGGAATCCCCGCGCCCGAAGGCCTGAGCGTCGAGGCGCCGCGCCTGTCGGTTCAGGCCGACGAGGTCTCCGAGGAATGGGTGCGGCGCGTGGACGAGCACCTGGTCGCGCTGGAGGCGCCGGAACCGGCCTGAGCATCGGGCCGAGCTCGGGCCGCTCCAAGCTCCCGCAGCCGACATCCTCCCGCGCCGCCGACTGACACAGCGCGAGCACGAGCGCCACGATGGTCAGCCAGGCGGTGGGGATCAGGAAAAGGAGCATTTGCTGTGATCAATCGGGATCAGTGTTCGAGCCGACGGTAGGACCCACCGCGCACGCGCGCCACCGCGGAAGCCCACATGTCGAGGCGGCCGACTACGGATCGCGCGTCCGCAATGCACCGCCGCCGGCGGACGTGCGCAGGGGGAACGCCGAAGAGGACCGCCTCGGCTCAGGGCCGCGGCTTGCAGCGTTCGACGGCCTCCGCCAGACCAGCCAGGCTGACATCCAGGGCCACGGCGATGCGCCTGACGGTCGTCCACGTCGGGTTGGCGTGGCCGCGCTCGATGCGCGCGAACGCGGCCACCGTCAGGCCGGCCCTGTGCGCCAGGTCCTCCTGCGTGTCGCCCCGCTCGACGCGCAGGCGCCGGAGCGTCGCCGCGAGCGCAAGATCTGCCTGCGTAGGTGCCGACACAATCAGAAACATCGCATGTCGCCAGTAGCAAGATCCAGACAGCCAACTGCTGGTATCGTGCTGCCGCCAAGCCATCCCCACAGACGGCGCTGGCCAGGTCGGCACCGGCGCTCCCTGCGTGCCGATGCCGACCATTTACCTGCGTGTCCGGCGGCGGTAGCTGTGTCCGGCAGCGGCAGCTGCTAGGTGCCCGGCAGGCGGTACTTGCGCGTCCTGGGGCAGCGCTCGAGCAGCCCCAGCTCCACCAGGGTGAAGGCGTAGCGGTGGGCTGTGCTCGGGCTCATGCCGAGGTCGCCCGCGAGTTCGACGATTCCACGGGCGCCGCCGTCGGAGCCGAAGCAGGTGAGGATCGACAGGCCACGCAACAGCGATCGCGACAGGCGCGGGTCTGCGGCGTCCACGGGCATGTAACCGCCGATCAGCGTGGAGACGCTCGGCGCGCGGCTGTGCGTGGCGGCGCGCACCACCGCGTCGATCTGGGCGGGAGAGAGGGTGATGGAGATGGGCGGCTGCTGGTCATTGGTCATTGCGCGATTTTCGCACATGTAGACGGCTGTCTGCACCCCCTGTTTCTGGCGATGTGTTCGCAGACAAACCATGTGCTGATGCGCACTAACCAGCCCCCCAGCGGTCCCCGTAGGCTGTGGGCGTGGGTGCGAAGCTCAACGCGCTGGGAGCGTTCGTCGCTAGCTGCTGGCGGGTACTGGCGGCCTACACGAAGCGCCTGCGGCCTCAGTGGCCATTCTTGGTCTTCACCGTCGGCTTCACGGTCTTGGCCATCGTCAACACGCAGCGGTCAGCGAGCGAACAGATCGCACTCCCAGCCGCAACGTGGGGGCTGATCGCGTTGGGCTGTCTCAGCATCGCCCAGTTCTTCCTATGGCGCAGCATGTGGGTCGATCCAGTCGAAGGGAGCCACGAGCAGCGCCTGCGGGACATCGCTAGGGGGTTGAAAGCAGACAACGAGGCTGGGAACGAGCCGCGCTACACCGATGGAATCAGCGGGGATCCGATCCTCAAACGAATGTTCGAGGCGCACTACCGAGACGCTGCCACATTGATCGATCGTTCCCGCAAGGCAACACTTCGTGCGTTTGAGGCTCGAAACACCCTACGGGGCCTTGTAACGACAGAGGCGGCTGTCTCGCGCTTCCCCCAGGACGAGGGATGGAAACCCTGGAGCGTGGCTGACTGCGCTAGGACCCACCTTGAGGCAATTCTCGCCAGGGAGGAGATGAGGCTCGATAGCCCCAGCAAGGGCGACACGCTTAGCTGGCCGTCGATGGTCATCTGGGATGTCCCCGACGCGCCCTCCGGTGCCGTGGATGAGGCCAAGGGGCATCTGCTTAGCTGGGTGACTGAGATCGCCGACTCGGCCGAGGCGAAGGCCGTCCACCGGGAAGCGGGGAACGTTGATCGCACCCGAGCCGCCGCTCGTGAGGCGCTTGAACCGATCCTCCACGATGCGCCCATCAAGAAGGCGAGACGCTGCGAAATCTGCTTTCCGCGTTGATACGGGCGTGAAGGGCTAGGTCGGCCGCATCAAGGGGTCGTCTCCTTTGCCGACATCGGGGGTGCCGTCGATCGGTCTAAAGCCGCTTGAATCGCGTGCCGTGTCCTGCCAGCGGTAGAGCGTCTGTCTGCTGACGCCGACAAGCTTCGCGATCTCCTCCAAGGGGAGGATTCCCTCGGCGTCGTGGAGCAGCCCGACGATCGCTCCGAGATTCCCGTCCCGCTTGCGTTCAAGGTCCAATCGTTCCGCGCCGAGGGTTATGGCTCGATCCTCTAGTTCCCGGCGACGTTGGATGTTGGGGGGTATGTCGGTCATGGATCGACCGTAGCAGCCCTTGACAGATTTGTCAAGATGTGCTACAGTAGGCGTATGTCGATGAACGTCCTTGCACTTGCCGACCGGCTCCGCACTGAGGCAGACGCCTACCTCATGCTTGAGGAGCTGCGATGGCACGGTCGCCCGCTCTGCCCGCACTGTGGGAGCGTCGGCGAGCACTATTTCCTGACGCCGGCCAACGGCAGCTCGCGCAAGACGCGCACCGGAGCCGCGTCGGCAAGGCGCGTGTGGAAGTGCCGCGACTGCCGCAAGCAGTTCTCGGTGCTCACGGACACGATCTTCCACGGGACGAAGATCCCGATCAGGACGTGGCTGCTGGTGATCTTCGACGCCAGCACCGCCAAGAACGGCATCAGCGCCCGCGAGATCGAGCGCAAGTACGGCGTGACGCCGAGGACGGCCTGGCACCTGATGCACCGCGTACGCGAGGCCATGAAACTCGAACCCATAGCCAGACTGCTGTCCGGCCGCGTCGTCGCAGACGAGACTTGGATCGGCGGCAAGCCGAGCAATCGACACGGTTTCAAGCCGGACCTGGCGCGCTCGACCGACAAGACGACGGTGATGTCGCTGGTGTCGCGCGAGACGGGCGAGGTTCGCTCGCAGGTGGTCCCGAACGTGAAGGCGTCCACGCTGCGCTCCGTGCTATTCGCGCACACCGATCGCACAAGGACTGACCTGCACACGGACTCCGGCTTCGGATACGCGCCGGTCGGCAAGGCGTTCGCCAGCCATTCCATGGTCGATCACACGATCCGCGAGTATGCACGGGGCGACGTAACGACCAACCACGTGGAGTGCTACTTCTCGCAGTTGAAGCGCAGCATCGACGGGACACATCACCACGTCAGCCGCGAGCACCTGCATCGCTATTTGAGCGAGTTCGACTACAGATACAGCACCTGCCACCTCAGCGACACCGAGCGCATGCACGTGCTGCTCGGGAAAGTCGCTGGACGGAGGTTGCCGTATCGCTCGCCCACTCGTGGCTGATCGCGCAAACGATTACGACCGCCGCCGTGGCTAACGTTTTCTGCCCCAATCGTGGGGGCATAGCTCAATTGACAGAGCGGCGTGCCTTTTAAGCCGTGTGTGCCTAAGCGACCCAAGCCCCAAGCGACGGTCCGCGAACGCACGTCGATGCCGGTTTGAGTCCGGCTGCCTCCACACCTAGCCCCTGTCTACCCCCTGGATCATCGGCGGCAATCGGCAGACCTTGAAAGCCTCACCGCTGAGAATAACGACCTAGCTTGACGACTTCTTTTCTGGCGTGGGCGTGTTCTCGTCGGGCGGCATCTCGACAGGATCGACCTTCAACAGCGCTTCCAGCGCGACCTCGGGGTCGAGCGGGATCACCAGCCTGTCCTCGTCGTCCTCAGCCAGCGCCTTGTCGGGCTCATCTGTCATGCCCATGACGATAGCGGCGGGATACGCTGCACCAGCCGATGGACGAGGGCGAGCAGTATCAGGCCGACATCGATGACGCCTACCGCGCGATCGGCCGCTATATCGCGGCGTTCTCGCAACTGACGCACGGACTGCGAAGGATGATCGCCGAATACATCGGCCGTAACGAGAAATGGGTGCTCGTGGACATCGCACTCGGCGAGACTATGGCTGCGCAACTCTCGCACGCCTTCTTTGCGCTCTGCCGCGATGCAGCCAACTTCTCGGCGGCTGAGACTGAGATCGAAGGCCAGCTACGAAGGGAGATCGAGGAGGAGATCATCCCCATGCGCAACGACATCGCCCACGGGGATTGGGAAGTCGGGAACTTCATACTCCCAACGGGCGGTCCGGTCAAGGTTCTGCCGCCTCGCATGATCCGGATCACCCCGCACCGCAAGGACGGTCCATATCAGATACGGGACGTGAAGATCGAGGAGCTTGACGCCACGACAGATCGCCTTATCGATGTCCTAACGATGGTCATGGAGTTCGGCAAGCTAGCGCTCGGCCAACCCGTAGTGCGCCGCACCGACGATGGCGGCAGCGCCGTCAGCGTGGGCGAGTTCCGCGTGCAAGACGTGCTCGCAGTCCCCGACAGCACGAAGTCCCGAGACGAGCAGGCGCCGATAAAGGCCAAGCAACCTGAGAACAAGCGAGCCAACGTCTCGCGCACCGGCCCTCGCGCCAGCGAGGTGAGCGTGATCCCCTACGTCGCGTAGTCCTCGGAGAGCGCGCGCACTTCGTCTTCGGCTCGCTGCTCAACCTCCCACGCCTCGCGGTAGCTCTCAGTTGACGCCCACGTCTCGTAGTCCTCGTCGGGACTTTCGTGCCCCCAGACGGCCCAGACATCGACCGTCTGATCGTGCTCGGTCATATCTGACCTCCTGAGTTGGGTTTGTCTGCGAACACATCGCCCTGTTTCTCAGTCGACGACCAAATGCTTGCGCGTGCAATCATTGCCTCGTGAGCAAGATCGCGGTGACGCACTTCACCGACCCCGGCTGTCCGTGGGCGTACTCCGCGAGCCCCGCCATGGCGGTGCTGCGCTGGCGCTACCGCGAGCAGCTGGACTGGCGGCTGGTGACGATCGGGTTGGCCGAGGATCCCCAGCGCTACGTGGACGCCGGCTACACGCCGACGCGCATGACCGTCGGCAACCTGCGCTTTCGTCGCTACGGCATGCCGTTCTCCGCAGAGCCCCGCGCGCGCGTGGCCGCCACCTCCCGAGCATGCCGGGCGATAGTCGCCACGCGCCTGCTCGACCCGTCGCTGGCGCACGCGGCGCTCCGCGCCCTCCAGCTCGGCTGGTTCACCACGACGCTGCTGCTCGACCGGGACCCCGACATCGCCACGGCGCTGGAGCGCGTCGACGGGCTCGACGTGGAGGCGGTGCTCGCGGCGATCGACGACGAGCGCACGATCGCCGCCTACGAGGCCGACAAGCTGGAGACCCGCACGGCCGAGGGCGGGCCGACGCACTTCCAGGGCAAGGCGCGCCAGACCGATGGCCCGGTGCGCTATTCGGCCCCGTCGCTCGTGTTCGCGAGCGCGGACGGGCGGCGTCTGGAGGCCGGGGGCTTCCAGCCCGTGGAGGCCTACGACGTGCTGATCGCCAACCTCGACCCCGCGCTCGAGCGCCAGGCGCCTCCCGCGGACCCGCTCGAGGCGCTGCGCCGTTCTCCGGGGGGGCTCGTCACCCAGGAGGTCGCCGCGATCATGGCGCCCAACAACGTGGCGCCCGATCGCACCGCCGCCGAGGCCGCGCTGATCGAGCGGCTCGCCGACGGCGGCGTGCGGCGCATCGCGCTGGCAGACGACGCGCTCTGGCAGATCGCCTGACGGCGGCGAGAATCGTCACCCGCCCGCCCCGGGTAGCCTCCAGCGCTGCGATGCCGGTCACGGTCACACTCCCCGACGGAAACACGCTGCAGCTGCCGGACGGCGCCACCGGCGCCGACGTCGCCGCCGCGATCGGGCCGGGCCTGGCGCGGGCCGCGCTGGCCGTCGAGGTCAGCGCGGGTGGAGGGGTGGGTGGGGATCCGATCGACGGCGGGGGTTCGGATGTACGCGACCTGGCGCGGGCGCTGCCCGACGGCGCGCACGTCGCCATCCTCACTCAAAAGAGCGGGCCGAAGGCCCTGCAGCTGATCCGCCACGACGCCGCCCACGTGCTCGCCGCGGCGGTGATGGAGCTCTACGACGGCGTCAAGATCTCGATCGGGCCGCCGATCGAGGACGGCTTCTACTACGACTTCGAGTTCCCCGACGGAGTCGCGGTATCCGAGGCCGACTTCCCCAGGATCGAAGAGCGGATGCGCGCCCACGTCAAGGCGGCCGAGCCGTTCGAGCGCCAGGACGTGCCCGTAGCGCAGGCGCGCGAGCGCTTCCTGGCCGAGCGCCAGGACTACAAGGTCGAGCTGATCGACGACCTCGTCACCGCGGCCGAGCAGAGCATGCACCGCGAGCCGTTGCGCACGGTCTCGCTGTACACCAACGGCCCGTTCACCGACCTCTGTCGCGGTCCGCACGCGCCGAGCACGAAGAGCGTCGGCGCCTTCAAGCTCAACTCCGTCGCCGGCGCCTACTGGCGCGGAGACTCCAGCAGGACGATGCTGACGCGGATCTACGGAACCGCGTTCTTCTCCAAGGCCGATCTGGACGAGCACCTGGAGCGGATCGAGCAGGCCAGGGCGCGCGATCACCGCAAGCTCGGGCGCGAGCTCGGGCTGTTCACCTTCTCCGACGTCTCGCCCGGCGCAGCCTTCTGGCTGCCGGCGGGCACCGGCGTGTTCAACACGCTGGTGGGGCTCTCGCGGCGGATGGGCGAGCAGCGCGGCTACAGCGAGGTCAAGACGCCGCAGATCTACGACTCCGAGCTGTGGAAGACCTCCGGGCACTGGGGCAAGTATCGGGAGAACATGTTCACCGTCGACGTCGAGGGCCGCCAGATGGGCGTCAAGCCGATGAACTGTCCTGGTCACGCCCACCTGTTCGCCAGCCGCCGGCACTCCTACAGGGACCTGCCCGTGCGCTACTTCGAGCCGGGCCTCCTGCACCGCAACGAGCCCTCGGGGGTGCTGCACGGCCTGCTTCGGGTGCGCCATTTCGCCCAGGACGACGCGCACATCTTCTGCACCGAGGAGCAGGTGCAGGCGGAGGTCCGGGGCTGCCTGGAGATGGCCTTCGCCACCTATTCGCTGTTCGACCTCGACCTGCGCATCGAGCTCTCCACGCGTCCCGAGCAGCGCGTGGGCACCGACGAGATGTGGGATCGCGCCGAGGAGAAGCTGATGCGCACGCTCGACGAGCTCGGCCTTCAGTACGAGCTGAACCCCGGCGACGGCGCGTTCTACGGGCCGAAGATCGACATGCACATGACCGACTCGCTCGGGCGCTCCTGGCAACTTGGGACCGTGCAGCTCGACTACTCGATGCCCGATCGATTCCAGCTGCGCTACACCGGCGCCGACAATCAGGAGCACACGCCCGTGATGATCCACCGCGCGCTGTTCGGCTCCTACGAGCGCTTCATCGGGATCATGATCGAGCACTACGCCGGCGAGCTGCCGCTGTGGCTGGCGCCGGTGCAGGCGATCGTGCTGCCGGTGTCCGATCGCTTCAACGACTACGGCGCCTCGGTCAGAGACAGTCTGCGCGGCCACGAGCTGCGGGTGGAGCTCGACGAGCGCAGCGAGTCGATCGGGCGCAAGATCCGCGACGCGGAGCTGCGCAAGGTCCCGTACATGCTGGTCGTCGGCGAGCGCGAGCAGCGAGAGGGGGCCGTGTCCGTACGCACCCGCATCCATGCGGGCACACCCCCTGCGGGGGCGCGGGCAGGCGAGCATCGCGGTGGGGACCTCGGCAGCACGCCGACCGCAGAGTTCGCGCGGCGGCTGCTGGGAGAGCTATAATCCCCGCCATTGAAGCCCGACAAATCCTCAGAGCGCCACGCCTAGCATCAGCTTGACGCGCGGCCACGACAGCTAGTGCCGGTTCCCCGCAGGTTCGACCGGCGCCCGCCCGAGCGGGACACGACGAGGATCAACGAGCGGATTCGCGTGCCCGAGGTGCGGCTGATCGACGATCAGGGCACGCAGATAGGGGTGCTCAAGACCGCCGACGCGCTGGCCTTCGCCTCCGAACGCGAACTCGACCTCGTGGAGGTCGCCCCCGAGGCGCGCCCGCCGGTGTGCCGCGTGCTGGACTACTCCAAGTACAAGTACGAGCAGGCCCAGAAGGTCAAGCAGGCGCGCAAGCACCAGCAGCAGATCACCGTTCGCGAGATCAAGTTCCGCCCGAAGATCGCCGAGCACGACTACGACACCAAGAAGCACCACGTCGAGCGCTTCCTGCGCCACAAGGACAAGGTCAAGGTGACCATCATGTTCCGCGGGCGCGAGGTCACCCATCCCGAGCGCGGCACCGCGATCCTCGACCGGCTCGCAGAGGAGCTCGCCGACCTGGGCGTGGTCGAGCAGCGCCCGATGCAGGAAGGACGCAACATGACCATGATGATGGCCCCGTCCAAGGCCGTCCTTGCCGGGCGGGTCGGGGGCGAGGCCGCCGCGGCGCCGGTCCTCAACAATGGCGCCGTCGCCGATGCGCAGGCGTCCGTCGACGATGCGCAGGCGTCCGTCGACGACGGCGGCGCCGCGGCCGCGGACACGGCCGTGCCATAATCGCTGCACTCGCGATGCCCAAGATGAAGACACACTCCGGCGCCAAGAAGCGCTTCAAGGTGACCGCCGGCGGCAAGGTGCGCGGACGGCACGCCTTCACGAGCCACATCCTCGAGAAGAAGTCGCCCAAACACAAGCGCCAGCTCGGCCAGCCGGCGATGGTCTCGGACGACGACGTTCCGCGGATCAGGCGGATGCTGGGGACCGGGAAGGGCGCCCGGAGGGCCGCCTCGCTGCGCTCGCGCTCCGTCACCAAGACTGGGGGCGGGATGCCCCCGGGGGGTGACTCATGACCAGGGTCAAGCGCTCCGTGAGCGCGCGCAAGAAGCGCCGGGCGACGCTCGAGCGGACCAAGGGCTTCCGCGGCGAGGCGCACTCCAACTACAGGCGCGCCAAGGAGGCGCTGCTGAAGGCGGACGCCTACGCCTACCGCGACAGGCGCAACCGCAAGCGCGACTTCAGAAGGCTGTGGATCACCCGCATCAACGCCGCCGCGCGGATCAACGGCATGAGCTATTCGCAGTTCATGCACGGCCTGGCGCTGGCCGGTGTCGAGCTGGACCGCAAGGTGCTGGCCGACATCGCCGTGCGCGACGCCGACACGTTCCGACGTTTCGCCGAAGTCGCCCGCGAGGCGTCGAGCGCCTGACCCCGGAGGAGCCGGGGACCCGGCACACCGACAGACAGCCTCCCGGGCGTCGCTCCTGAAAAGGACGGCGCCCTTTTTGCTTTCAATGCTGCCAGTGAGATCACGAGAACCGACAACATGAGCCAGATCGCATCCCCACACAATCCCCGCCTGAAGGCCGTGCGCCGCCTGCACAGCAAGCGTGAGCGGGCACGCAGCGGCAGGTTCCTGGCCGAGGGCGAGGACCTGATCGCGGCGGCCGAGCGCGCCGGGCGCCCGGTCGTGGAGGGTTATCGGCTGGCCGGCTCGGGTCTGGGCAACGACGATTTTCATGATGTCGAGCGCTCCGCGCTCGCGGCCGTTTCGACGCTCGGATCGGGCACGCGCGTGATGGCCGTGTACGAGCAGCGGTGGGGAGCTCCGCGGGGAGGGCTGTGCGTCTACCTTCACCGTGTCGGGGATCCCGGGAACGTGGGCACGGTGCTCCGCTGCGCCGAGGCGTTCGGCGCCCGTTGCGTCGCGCTTGGCCCCGGTTGCGCCGACCCGCATGGGCCGAAGGCGGTGCGAGCGAGCATGGGCGCGATCTTCACCGTCGAGCTGGCGCGTGTGCGTGACGTGGCAGAACTGCCCGGGGAACGGATCGCGCTGGTGGCCGACGCGAGCGAGCCTCTGCGGGGAGGGGGCGAGGACGCTGCGGGCCCGGGCCCGGGCCCGGGCGCGGGTGCGGTCACGTTGCTGGTCGGCGCCGAGCGCGAGGGGCTGCCCGCGGAGGTGGTGGCCGCGTGCGAGCGGACCGCGCGTATACCGATCTGCACGGACTCGCTGAACGCCGCGATGGCCGCGACCGTGGCGCTGTACGAGATGACCCGCCGGGGTGGGCGGGACAACGATACCGTCCCGACGTCATGATCGATCGAATCGAGCAGCTGCGCAGCGAGGCCGAGAGCGCGATCTCGGCCGCAGCCTCCAGCGAGGCGCTCGAGCAGCTGCGCGTGCGCTACCTCGGGCGCAAGGCCGAGCTGCCGCAACTGCTGCGGGCTGTCGCCGAGCTGGGTCCCGAGCAGCGGGCGCAGGTGGGCAAGGCCGCCAACCAGGCGCGCCAGGCGCTCGAGGCGCTGATCGGAGCGCGCACGGGCGAGCTGTCGGCCGGAGAGCTCGACGGGCGCCTGCAGGCCGACCGCGTCGACGTGACGCTGCCCGGCGCGCCGCCGCAGCCGGTCGGTCGCCTGCACGTGCTCAGCGCCACGCGCAGGGAGCTCGAAGACATCTTCCTCGGCCTCGGCTTCACCGTGATGGAGGGGCCCGAGGTGGAGACGGTTCACTACAACTTCGACGCCCTCAACCACAGCCCCACGCATCCCGCGCGCGCGCGCACGGACACCTTCTACATAGACAACCCGCGCGGGGACTCCGATCTGGTGCTGCGGACTCACACCTCGCCGATGCAGGTGCGGGCGATGGAGGCCCACCCGCCGCCGCTGTACGTGGTGATCCCCGGGCGCGTCTATCGACCGGACTCCGACGCCACGCACACGCCGCAGTTCCATCAGATCGAGGGGCTGGCCGTCGACGAGGACATCACGCTGGCCGATCTGAAGGGAACGCTGCTGGAGTTCGCGCGGGCCGTGTTCGGCGCCACCCCTGGGGGCGCCGAGCGCGACGTCAGGCTGCGCCCCCACTTCTTTCCCTTCACCGAGCCGAGCGTCGAGGTCGACGTCTCCTGCTTTCACTGTGACGGGAAAGGCTTCTTGAAGGACGGCGCCCGCTGTTACCTGTGCAAGGGCGAGGGCTGGCTGGAGGTGCTCGGCGCGGGCGAGGTGGACCCCAACGTGTACGCCCACGTGCCCACCAGCGAGCGCAACGCCCCCGGCTATGACCCCGAGAGGGTCCAGGGGTTCGCGTGGGGCCTGGGCGTCGAGCGGATCGCGATGCTCAAGCACGGGATTCCCGACCTGCGCCTGTACTACGACAACGACCTGCGCTTCCTGGAGCAGTTCTGATGAGGGTGCCGCTGCCGTGGCTGCGCGAATACTGCGATCCGGCGCTCGACGTGCACGGGATCGAGGAGCGGTTGACGATGACCGGCACGAAGGTCGAGGCGATCCACCACCACGGGGTTCCCTCGACCGAGGGCTTCGTCGTCGGGCGTGTGCTCGCCGTCGAGTCCCACCCGGACGCGGATCGTCTGCAGGTGTGCACGGTCGACCTCGGCGATGACGGGAAGGCGCCCGCGACGATCGTCTGCGGTGCGCCGAACGTGGCGGCCGGGCAGACGGTGGCGGTGGCGCGCCCGGGAGCGGTGATGCCCGACGGCGCCGCCTTGAAGCAGGCGAAGCTGCGCGGCGTGGTCTCCGAGGGGATGATCCTGTCCGAGAGCGAGCTGCAGATTGATTCGGGCCAACCCGCGGCGGGTGGGGATCGGATCGCGGGCATCCTCGTGCTGGATACCCCCTCTGGGGGCACCCTCCTTCTCGGAGGACAGGCAGGCGGCCAGATGCTCGCCTGCCCGCGCCCCCGCAGGGGGTGTGCCCGTAAGGGTGACGCGGAGCCTCGCACCCGGCACGCCGCTCGCGGACGTGCTGCCGATCTCGATGGATGTGCTCGAGCTCGAGATCACGCCTAACCGGCCGGACTGCCTCAGCGTGTACGGGGTGGCGCGCGAGCTGCACGCCGCCACGGGCGCGCCGCTGGTTGCCGCGCCGTGGAGCGAGGACCCCGGCTCGCCCGGCGCGCTCGCGGGCGCGCAGGTGACGGTCGAGTGCCCCGAGCTGTGCCCGCGCTTCACCGCGCGCGTGTTCGAGGACGTCACGATCGCACCCTCCCCGCCGTGGCTGAAGGCGAGGCTGGCGGCGGCGGGGCAGCGGACGATCAACAACGTCGTCGACATCACCAACTACACGATGTTGGCGACCGGCCAGCCGCTGCACGCGTTCGACCTCGACCGCGTCGCCGGCGCGCGGCTGACGGTGCGCCGCGCGCACGACGGCGAGCGCGTGCAGACGCTCGACGGGCAGACGCGCACGCTCGATGAGCAGATGGTCGTCATCGACGACGCCGACGGCCCCACGTCGATCGCGGGGCTGATGGGCGGCGCGCGCTCGGAGGTCCAGCCGGACACCACGCGCGTGCTGCTGGAGGTCGCCACCTGGAGCGGCCCGAACATCCATCGCAGCTCGTGGGCCCTCGGGCTTCGCAGCGAGGCCTCCAATCGCTTCGAGAAGGGGCTGCAGCCCGAGCAGTGCATGCACGCGCAGGCGCTGGCCACCGGCCTGATGATCGAGCTGTGCGGCGCGACGGTCGCGCCCGGCACGATCGACGTGGGGGGCGAGCGGCTGCCGGGTTGGGCGGGGTCCCAGACGATCCGGCTGCGCGAGGCGCGCGTGCGGGCGATCCTGGGCGTGGCGGTGGCCGTGGAGCGCCAGGCTGAGATCCTGAGCGCCCTCGACTTCCGCACCGAGCCGCGCGAGGACGGACTCGAGGTCAGCGTGCCGGCGCTGCGCCGCGACGACGTCACGCGCGAGGTCGACCTGATCGAGGAGGTCGCGCGCATGGACGGCCTGGAGCGACTGCCGGCGACGCTGCCCGCGCGTCGCGGGGCGGCCGGCAGGCTCACGCACGCCCAGCGCCTTCGGCGCGCCGCGGAGGACACGATGGTCGGCCGCGGCCTGCACGAGATCGTCGGCTGGAGCTTCGCCGACCCCGAGCTGCTCGACCGGCTGCGGCTGCCCCCCGACCACGATATGCGCCACGTGCTCACGCTCGCGAACCCCCTGTCGGAGGGGCAGTCGATCATGCGCCCGACGCTGCTCGGCTCGCTGCTGGACGCGGCGCGCCACAACGTCTCGCGCAACGGCCCGGACATCGCGATCTTCGAGTCCGGCACGGTGTATCGCGCGAGCGATGAGCGGCCCGCAGACGAGCACCACGCCCTCGGCGTCCTGCTGAGCGGCGGCCTCGCGCCCCGTTCCTGGCGCGGAGAACCGCGCGAGGCGGATTTCTTCGCCGCCAAGGCGCTGCTCGGCGCGCTGCTCGACCGCTTCCACGTCGAATGGTCGGTCGAGCCGGGCGCCTGGCCGTTCCTGCACCCCGGCCGCAGCGCCGCGGTGATCGCGGGAGCCGACCGGGGAAAGACCGTCCAGCTGGGGTTCGTCGGCGAGCTGCATCCGCTGGTGGCCGGCGCGTGGGACCTGCAGCGCACGGCGGCGTTCGCGATCGACCTCGGCGCGCTGGCGGCCGTCGCCCCGCCGCTGGCCGCCTTCAGGGCGTTCGGGCCGTATCCGCCGCTGCGCCAGGACCTGGCTGTGACGCTGCCCGAGTCGATCTCCGCGGCCGACGCGCTGGCGCGCGTACGCGCCGCAGGCGGCGAGATGCTGGACGAGGTGAGCGTGTTCGACGTGTACACCGGCGATCAGGTGGGGGAGCGCCGGCGCTCGCTCGCGCTCGCGCTCTCCTTCCGCGCGCGGGAGCGCACGCTCACCGACGCCGACATCGCGCCCGTGCGCGATCGGATCGTGCTCGCTCTCGGCGAGATCGGGGGTGAGCTGCGTGGATAGGGAGGCCCTGCGCCAGCCCCACGCGCCCGACGGGCCGCGGGTGATCGTCGCCGGGGCGACCGGCTTCGCAGGCGCGCTCGCCGCGCACCTGCTGTGGCGCCATCCCGACTTCGAGCTGACCGCGGTGACCGGACGCTCCGAGGTCGGCAGGCGCCTGGACGAGCTCTACCCGCGCTACCGCGTGCCGATGAGCATCGAACAGCTGGATCTGGACGGGCTCGATCGGATCGACGCCGCCGTGATCGCCTACCCGCATGCCGCCGCCGCGCCCGCCGTGGGGGCGTTGCGCGAGCGCGGCGCCCGCGTGGTCGACCTCAGCGCGGACTTCCGGCTTGCCTCGCCGGCGACGTACGAGCGCTGGTACGGCGAGCACCCGCGGCCGGACCTGCTCGGCGAGGCGGTGTACGGGTTGACCGAGCTGCACCGCCGGGAGATCTCGAGCGCGGCGATCGTCGCCAACCCGGGCTGCTATCCGACAGCGTCGCTGCTCGCGCTCGCCCCGCTCGCCCGCGCCGGGCTGATCGCCGACGTCGTGATCGACGCCAAGCAGGGCATCTCCGGTGCCGGGCGGGTGTTCGACGCGACCACCCACCTGTCGATGGCCGGCGAGAACATCGTTCCCTACAAGGTCGCCGCGCACAGGCACACGCCGGAGATCGAGGAGCAGCTGGGTGATCTGGATCCCGCCCACCCCGAGCTGAGGGTCCAGTTCCAGGCTCACCTCGTCCCGCTGGACCAGGGCGAGATGGCCAGCTGCTACGTCACCCCGACGCGCCCGGTCGCGGCGGAGGAGCTGCGCGAGATGTTCGCAGCGGCGTACGCGAATGAGCCGTTCGTGGAGGTCGTCGACGTCCCCCCGGGGGTGCTGGAGGTGCGCGAGACCAACTACTGCCGGATCTTCGCCGCCAGCGACGGGCACACGGGCAAGGTGATCGCGTTCGGAGCGATAGACAACCTCTGGAAGGGGACCTCCTCGCAGGCCGTGCAGAACCTGAACGTCATGTTCGGCTACCCGGAGATCAGGGGGCTGACGTGAGCCCGTCGCGGCCGTTCTTCCGCTCGCGCTGGGTGCCCGCCCCGGCGCACGTGCGCGAGCTCGAGCCCGACTCGGGCCTGCCCGCCGGGTTCCGCGCCGCCGGCGTGGCCGCCGGCATCAAGGCGAGCGGGAGGCCGGACGTCGGCCTGCTCGTGTGCGACGCCGAGACCGCCGTCAGCGCCGCGCGCTTCACCGCCACGGGCACGCCGGCGGCGCCGGTCCTCCTCAGCCGGGAGCGCTGCCGGCTGGATCGGCTGCGCGCGGTGCTCGCCAACGCCGGGTGCGCGAACGCCGCCACCGGCAAGCGCGGGCTCGACGACGCCGCCAAGACGCAGGGAGCGGCGGCCCTCGCGACGGGCGTCGATCCGGCGGAGGTCGCGCTTGCGTCCACCGGCGCGATCAGCCACCACCTGCCGGTGGACGCCGTCCTGCAGGGCATCCTCGCCGCGCAAAAGCGGCTGCGCCGCGACGGCGACGCGGACTTCCAGCAGGCGATCCAGACCACCGACGCGTTCGAGAAGCGCGCCAACCTCCAGGCCGAGCTGCCGTCGGGCACTGTCCGCCTGAACGCCCAGTGCAAGGGCGCCGGCATGATCTCGCCGCGCTTCGCGACGATGCTGTGCTTCGTCGAGACGGACGCCGCGCTCGCGCCCGAGACGGCCGACCTGCTGCTCGGCGTCTGCGTCAAGCGCTCCTTCGACCGCGCCTCCGTCGACGGGCAGCTCTCGACCAACGACACCGCCATTCTGATGTGCTCCGGGGCCGGCGGCGTGAGCATCGCCCCCGAGAGCGAGGACGAGCTGCGCTTTGGCGAGGCGCTCGACGCGTTGCTGCGGACGCTGGCGATCATGATGGTCGCCGACGGCGAGGGCGCTGGGCGGATGGCTCGCGTGGTCGTGCGCGGCGGCGATCTCGAGGGCGCCGAGGCGGCCGCGCGCGCCGTGGCCAACTCGCCCCTCGTCAAGACGGCGCTCCACGGCGGCGACCCCAACTGGGGGCGGATCGTCCAGGCCGTCGGCGGTGTCCTGATCGGCACCGCGCCGCTCGCCGTGGATGTCGCGATCGAGGGGATTCGGGTGTGCTCGGCCGGCACCGCGATCGACTACGACGAGGACGCGCTCGCGCGGGCGGTGCAGGGCGAGGAGATCGAGTACGAGGTCGGACTGCCCGGCGAGGGCGCCGAGACAGAGGTGTTCTTCTCCGACCTCTCGCATGCGTACGTCAGCGTCAACGCCGATTACACGACATGAGGGGGGCACGATGCGCGACGTAGGCACCCTGCTGGAGGCGCTTCCGTACATCAGGGAGTTCCACGGCAAGACCGTGGTCATCAAGTACGGGGGCGCCGCCATGGAGGATCCCGATCTGCGCGAGGAGTTCGCGCGCGACGTCGTGCTGCTCAAGTACGTCGGGCTGAACCCGATCGTGGTGCACGGCGGCGGGCCGGAGATAACCGGCTACATGGAGCGACTGGGTCTCCCGGTGGAGTTCGTGGGCGGCCTGCGGGTCTCGGACGAGAGCACCGTCGAGGTGGCCAAGATGGTGCTCGTGGGGAAGGTGAACAAGGAGATCGTCCTGCGCCTGAACCGCCACGGCCAGCCGGCGGTCGGTCTGTGCGGCGACGACGGCTCGCTCTTCCGCGTCGCGCGCCGCGCCGCGCCCGGAGGCGAGGACATCGGGTTCGTCGGACGCATCGAGCGGGTCAACATCGGCGTGATCCAGCACGTCGCCAGCGACTACATCCCCGTGATCGCCTCGGTCGGCGCCGACCGCGAGGGACACTCCTACAACGTCAACGCGGACGAGGCCGCGGGCGCGGTCGCGGGCGCGCTCGGCGCCTACAAGGTCATCTTCCTCACCGACGTCCCCGGCTGGCTGGGCGATCCCTCCGATCCGGCGAGCCTGATCGGGCAGGCGAGCGCCGAGCGGGTGCTGGAGGCGCTGCCGCGGCTGGAGGGGGGCATGCGTCCCAAGCTGGAGGCGTGCGTGGAGGCGATCAAGGACGGCGTCAGCGCCGCGCACATCCTCGACGGGCGGATCGCGCACTCCTTGCTGCTGGAGCTGTTCACGGATGAAGGCATAGGCACCAAGATCGAGGCCGCGCCATGAGCCTTGCCGAGCTGCAGGAGCTTGAGCGCACGAGCGTCGTGCCCTCCTACGCGCGCCTGCCCGTGGAGTTCGTGCGCGGGGAGGGCGCCCGCCTGTGGGACGTCGACGGCAACGAGTACCTGGACTTCCTGTGCGGCATCTCGGTCACGAACCTCGGGCACTGCCATCCGCGCGTGGTGGAGGCCGTGCGCGAGCAGGTCGGGCGGCTGATGCACGTCAGCAACCTCTTTTACACCGAGCCCGCCATGCGCCTGGCCGGACGCCTGTCCGCCGCCAGCCTCGGCGGCAAGGTGTTCTTCTGCAACTCCGGCGCCGAGGCCACCGAGGCCGCGATCAAGCTCACGCGCAAGGCCCGGCGGGAGGGCGATGTGGTGGTCGTCCTCGGCGCCTTCCACGGCCGCACCTACGGCGCCCTGTCGGCCACCCCCCAGGAGGCCAAGCAGGCTCCGTTCGCGCCGCTGGTGCCCGGCTTTCGTGCCGTCGTCCCTGAGCCGCGCGCGCTGGCGGACGCAGTCGACGCGCGCACGGCCGCGGTCATGCTCGAGCCGATCCAGGGCGAGAGCGGGGTGCACGTCCTCTCAAAGGAGCTGCTGCAGGCGGCGCGCGCGGCCTGCGACGAGCACGGCGCGGCGCTCGTGTTCGACGAGATCCAGTGCGGGATGGGCCGCACGGGCACCCTGTGGGCATACGAGCAGACCGGCGTGGTCCCCGACGCGATCACGCTCGCCAAGGCTCTCGGCGGCGGCCTTCCGATCGGCGCGCTCGTCACCGGCGAGCGCCTGGCCGACGTCCTGCAGCCGGGCGACCACGCCTCGACCTTCGCGGGAGGGCCCGTGACCGCCAGCGCCGCGCTGGCCGCGCTGGACGTGACCGACGACCCGGCGCTGTTGGGCCGCGTGCACGAGCTCGGACAACGGCTCGCCGCCGGCCTGGAGCGCCTGCCGCACGTCTGCAGCGTGCGCGGGCGCGGGCTGATGCTCGCGTGCGAGCTGGATGTGCAGGCGCCCGCGGTGGCCCGCCGCGCCCTGCTCGATCGGCGGCTGGTCGTCAACGCGACCGGTCCGGACACCCTGCGCCTGCTGCCGCCGCTGACGATCGGTGAGGCCGAGGTGGACGAGGCGCTGGCGCGGCTGGCGCGCGCCCTGGAGGGCTGAGCGGGTGCGGCGGGAGCTTGCCGGCGGCTTCGAGCTCGACGACGACCCGGGTCGCATCGACGTCGATGCCGTGCACGCGTTCATCAGCTGCGAGTCCTACTGGGGTCGGGGACGCCCGCGGGAGCGCGTCGAGCGCGCGATCCGCGGATCGGAGCGGGTGGTCGGGCTCTACCGCGGCGCCGAGCAGGTGGGCTTCGCGCGCGCGGTCTCCGACGGCGCGACCGTCGCCTACCTGGCCGACGTCTACGTGCTGCCCGCCTTTCGCGGTCGCGGGCTCGGGCTGGAGCTGGTGCGCGAGATCGTCGACGGCGGGGTGGGCGAGCTCTCGTCGAACGTGCGCTGGCTGCTGCACACGGCCGACGCCCAGGGGCTGTACGCCAGGCTCGGCTTTGTCGAAAGCCCCGCCCACCCGCCGACCTACCCGTTGATGGAACGCGCACGCGGCCCGGGTCCGGTCGACCGTGCGACCCGAACGCTGCCCGGGTAGCCTTCGCCGACCGTGAGCCGCGAGAACGAGATCCCATTGGTGCGCACCGCCTCCTACGAGGCCGACCCCGAGCACGTGCACCGCGTCCTGCTGCTGTACTCGGGCGGGCTCGACACGAGCGTGATGCTCAAGTGGATCCAGGACTCCTACGGCGCCGAGGTCGTGTGCCTGACGGTCAACCTCGGGCAGCCGGGCGAGGACTACGAGGTCGTCAGGGGCAAGGCCATGCAGCTGGGCGCGCTGGAGTGTCACGTGGCGGACGCCAGGGAGCAGTTCGCGCGCGAATATCTCGTGCCGGCGATCAGGGCCAACGCGCTGTACGGCGGCGGCTACCCGCTGTTCACGGCGCTCGGGCGCCCGCTCATCGCCAAGCTGGCGGTCGAGTACGCGCGCCGCAGGGGCTGCGACACGATCGCCCACGGCTGCACGGGCAAGGGCAACGACCAGGTGCGGATCGAGGCGACCATCGCCACGCTCGCGCCAGAGCTGAAGGTGATAGCGCCGGTGCGCTCCTGGCAGATGGGCCGCGAGGAGGAGATCGCCTACGCGCGCGAGCACGGCATCCCGATCAAGACCCACCCAACCCAAGGCACCGAGGCTGGGCCGCCCTACTCGATCGACGACAATCTGTGGGGACGCTCCTCGGAGGGGCGCTGGATCGAGGAGCTCGACCACGCGCCCGAGGACGACGTCTTCCAGCTCGTCACCCGGCCCGAGGATGCGCCCGACGAGCCCGAGCACGTCGAGCTGGGCTTCGAGCGCGGCACGCCCGTGGCGCTCAACGGGGAGCGGCTGGAGCTGGTCGAGCTGATCGAACGGACCGCCGAGATCGGCGCGCGCCACGGCGTCGGCATCGTCGACCACGTCGAGGATCGCATCGTCGGGCTGAAGGTGCGCGACATCTACGAGGTCCCCGCCGCGGCGATCGTGCTGCCGGCCCACCAGGAGCTCGAGCGTCTCGTGTGCACGATCCACCAGAACCAGTTCAAGCCCGAGCTCGACCGGCAGTGGTCCTACCTCGTCTACGCCGGCCTGTGGTGGGAGCCGCTGCGGGGCGATCTGGACGCGTACATGGAGCGGGTCAACGAGCGCGTCAGCGGGACGATCGGCCTGAAGCTGTACAAGGGCCACGCGCGTGTGGTGACGCGCGCCTCTGCAAACGCCGTCTACGACGCGCGGCTGGCGTCGTTCGCCGAGTCGGGAGGACTCTTCTCGCAGTCCGCCTCGCCGGGGTTCATCGAGCTGTGGTCGCTGCAGTCGCGCCTGGCCTGGCGCCTGCGCAACGAGTGAGGGGCTGAGAGCCGCCGCGCGCGGGCGGGCGCGGGCCGTCCGGCGCTGCCCTTACCGTGCCTGTCAACGTGATGGCAGAGGGAAGCGAGACGCCGAACGGGGAGGGCACCGGGCCCGAGGGTCGGACCGATCGTCCGAGAGCGGGGGCGCCGCCGCCGCAGGCGGGGGTCAGGAGCGAGGGCGACCTGCTGGCCGAACGCCGCGCCCGCCGCGCGGCCGAGAGCGGCGAGATCGCGCTCACCCGGCGCGCCGAGGCCGCGGAAGCCACCGTGCAGACGCTCGAACGCCACGTGGCCAGCCTGCAGCAGCGTCTGCGCGAGGCCGAGGACGAACGTCTGCGGATGGACGAGCTCCTCGACGCCGAGCGGGGCGCCGCGCTCGAGCGCGAGCACGAGCTGCGGCGCGTCAAGCAGCGCGAGTACGCCGAGCAGCAGCTGCGGGTCGAGGCCGAGGAGCGGCTGCTGATGCTCGACCACGAGAGCCGCGTGGAGATCGAGCGGCTGAGCACCCGCCTGAGCGAGAGCGAGGCTGACGCGCACGAGCTCGGGCGGCGGCTGGAGGGCGTTCAGCGCCAGCTCGCCGAGGCCGCGCAGGAGGCCGCCGAGCGCGCCGGGGTGCTGGCCGACCTTCGCTCGGCGGCCGAGCAGGACCTGCAGGCGCGGCTGACCGACCTGGAGCATCGCGCCCTGGAGATCCAGCGCGGGCTCGACGCCGAGCGGGCCGCGCGCGAGCACTCCGAGCGGCTGCTGGAGAGCATGCGCCAGGGCCACCGCCGGATGGAGTCCCTGCTCGGCGAGATGAAGGGAATCGTCGCCCGGGTGACCGCCGCGCTCGCCGCCGCCCGATCGGAGATCGACCGATCGGAGATCGGCCAGCAGCAGCCCGCCCCTGCTGTCCCATCCGAGGCGCGAGGCGCCGAGATGGCCGACGCCCTGGCGTCCGCCGTCGAGCGCCTGCGCGCGCGTGCCGAGGCCGCTGCGCCGGTCTCCGACGCGGAATCTGCTTCCCCGGCGCCCGAGGAGGCCGCTGCACCGGCTGGCGAGGAGGCCGCCGCGCCGGCTGGCGAGGAGGCCGCTCAGGGAGCCCGCGTCGAGCGCCGTGCAGCGGCCGCGCAGCTTCCCGCTCACAAGCACAGCCTGTCCTGGGTCGCGCGCCGGCGTATCAAGCGCAAACAGCGGCGGGAACGCCGAAGCTCCGCCTCCGGGCCGCCTAGCATGCCCTCACAGTGAGCAGCACCTCCTGCGCCCACCTCCACGTCCACTCCGAGTACTCGCTGCTCGACGGCGCCTGCAAGATCGACGCGCTGGCCGAGCGCGCGGCACGGTTCGGTCAGCCGGCGCTCGGCCTCACCGACCACGGCGTGATGAACGGCGCGGTGGAGCTCTACAAGGCGTGCAGGAAGAACGGCGTCAAGCCGATCGTCGGCTGTGAGATCTATCTGGTCGACGACCACACCGCGGCGACGAAGAGCTCACCCACCCGGACGGAGCGCAACCACCTGACGCTGCTCGCCGCCGATGACGCCGGCTACCGCAACCTCGTCAAGCTCTCCTCGGCCGGCTTCCTGGAGGGCCTGCAGCGCGGCAAGCCGACCGTCGACCTCGCCCAGGTCGAGCGCTACTCCGAAGGCGTGATCGCGCTCACGGGTTGCCTGGCCTCGCGCTTCTGCCAGCGCCTGCTCGAGGATCGCGATCAGGAGGCCCGCGCCCACGCCGACGATCTGCTGCGCGTGTTCGGGCCCGAGAACGTTTACTTCGAGGTCCAGAAGAACGGCCTCGCGCCGCAGGACAAGTGCAACGAGGGCATCGTTCGGATCGCCAGGGAAGTCGGCGGCAGTCTGGTGGGCACCGGCGACGTGCACTACCTGGGCCGCGAGGACTACGAGCACCACACGGCGCTGCTGTGCGTGCAGACCAAGAGCACGATCGTGGAGCCGAAGCTGACGTTCGACACCAACGAGTTCTACCTGCGCGACAGCGAGGAGATGTCCCGCGCGTTCGCCGACTTGCCCGAGGCGATCGCCAGCACGCTCGAGATCGCCGAGCGCTGCTCGGTCGAGATCGAGCTCGGCAAGCAGCTGATCCCGCGCTATCCGACGCCCGACGGCAGCGGCGAGCGCGAGTTCCTGCGCGCGCGCGTCCAGGAGGGACTGCGCGTGCGCTACGGCGATCCGCCGCCCGCGGCGGCGCTCGAGCGCGTGGAGATGGAGCTCGACGTGATCGACCGCATGGGCTTCAACGCCTATTTCCTGATCGTCTGGGACTTCGTCGCCTTCGCCAAGGACAACGGCATCGCGGTCGGGCCCGGCCGAGGCTCGGCGGCGGGCTCGATCGTCTCCTATTGCCTGACCATCACCGACATCGATCCGCTGCGCTACGACCTGCTGTTCGAGCGCTTCCTCAACCCCGAGCGCGTGTCCATGCCGGACATCGACATCGACTTCTCGGTGCGCGGACGCGAGCGCGTGATGCGCTACGTGACCGACAAGTACGGGCGCGAGTCCGTGGCCCAGATCGTCACCTTCGGCAAGATGTTCCCGCGCGCTGCCACCCGCGACGCGGCGCGGGTGCTGGGCTTCGACTACGGCGCCGGCGACCGGCTGGCGAAGCTGATCCCCGATCCGATCATGGGCCGCGCGCCGTCATTCGAGGAATGCCTGAAGGACGGCCAGCCGTTGCGCAAGGCCTGCGACGAGGACGCCGATGCGCGGCGCATAGTCGACGTCGCGCAGGGTCTGGAGGGGATCGTGCGCAACTCCTCGATCCACGCAGCCGCCGTCGTGATCGCCGACCGCCCGCTGACGGACATCGTGCCGCTGCAGCTCGCCGACGCGGGCACCGACGAGAGCGGCGAGCGGGTGTTCCGCACGGTCACGCAGTTCTCGATGAAGCCGATCGAGGAGATCGGCATCCTGAAGATGGACTTCCTCGGGCTGCGCAACCTCGACGTGATCGAGGACGCGCTGGACATCATCGAGCGCTCGACCGGCGCGCGCCCCGACTGGACCGAGGTCCCGCTCGATGATCAGTGCACCTATGAGATGCTCGCGCGCGGGGACTCCACGGGGGTCTTCCAGTTCGAGTCCGAGGGCATGCGCGAGGCGCTCAAGAAGGTGCGCCCGGACGAGTTCAACGACCTCGTCGCGCTCAACGCGCTCTACCGTCCCGGCGCCATAGACCAGATCCCGGTGTATGCCAGGGGCAAGCACAACCCGGAGGCGATCTCCTACGCGGACGAGCGCCTGCGCGCGATCCTCGAGTCCTCCAAGGGCGTGATCCTCTACCAGGAGCAGGCGATGCAGATCTCCAAGGAGCTCGCCGGCTTCTCCGGGGCCAAGGCCGACGATCTGCGCAAGGCGATCGGGAAGAAGAACCGCGCGGCGATGGCCGCGCTCAAGCCGGAGTTCGTCGAGGGCTGCCGCGCCTCGGGCACGAGCCCTCAGGTGATCGAGTTCCTGTGGCAGACCAACGAAAAGTCGGCCGACTACTCGTTCAACAAGTCCCACGCCGCCTGCTACGCGCTGATCGCCTACCGCACCGCCTGGCTGAAGGCCAACCATCCCGCCGAGTACATGGCCGCGCTGATCTCCTCGGTGATGTCGACCAAGGACAAGGTGCCTTCTTCGTCGCCCGCTGCGAGGAGATGGGCATCGAGATCCTGCCTCCGGACGTCAACCTCTCAGACCACGAGTTCACGGTCGTCGAGCGCAACATCCGCTTCGGCCTGGACGCCGTCAAGGGGGTCGGCTACCAGGCGGTCGAGGCGATCAAGCAGGCACGCGTCCACGGTGGGGAGTTCAGCTCGCTGTGGGACTTCTGCGAGCGCGTGGACAGCCGCACGGTCAACAAGAAGGCGATCGAGGCGCTCGTCAAGTGCGGCGCCTTCGGTTCGACCGGCGCCAGCCGCAAGGGCATGCTCGTCGGTGCTCGAGCAGGCGCAGGCCAACGGCCAGAAGATCCAGCAGGACGCGCTCATCGGGCAGGCGTCGATCTTCGACCTCCAGGACGGTCTCCCGGGCCCCGACGGCGGCGCATCGACCGGGCCCTCGGCGTCCGCGGGCGGGGCCCTCGCCGGCGCGGGGCTGGCTCGCCCCGTCCATCCGCCGATCCCCACGGAGGAGTACGAGCAGCCCGAGCTGCTGGCCGCTGAGAAGGAGGCGATCGGGCTGTTCGTCTCCGCGCACCCGCTCAAGCCGCTGCGCGACGCCATGCGCGCGCGGGTCGACTGCCCCATCTCGGCACTCGAGGACCGGCGCGACAAGGACTGGGTCACGGTCGGCGGGATCATCACCGAGAGCAAGCGCATCCGCACCCGCAACGGCGATCACATGATGTTCGCGACCCTCGACGATCTCGCCGGGTCCGTGGAGCTGCTCGTGTTCGGCAAGGCGCTGGCCGAGCACGAGGTGGCGCTGGCGGTCGACGAGGTTGTGCTCGTGAAGGGTCGCGTCGACCACAAGGAAGCCGGCAAGACCTGCCTGGTGGCGCAGGCGGTCGTAGCCTTCGCGCCGTCGCCGGAGGAGATCGAGCACGCTCGGGCGCAGGCCAGCGCGACCGCCCGCACCGCCACCGCGCTCGCGCAGCCCATGCACCTGCGGATAATCGCCGCGGATCTGTCGGAGAACACGATCGAAGATCTCAGGCAGCTGATCGAGGATTGCCGGGGAACGGCCGAGGTTTTCGTCGAGATCGATCGCAGCGATGGCACCACCCGCCGCGTGCGCCTGGGCGAGGACTACCGTGTGCAGCACACCCCGACGCTGCGCGCCGAGCTCGAACACGCGCTCGCGCCCGTCGCCTCCGCTGCGACCGGCTGAGCGGCTGCGAGAATCAAACCCGCGCGGCGATGCCACGCTCGCGCAGCGCCACCGCCAGCGCCACTTCCTCGGCCGAGGCCCCGCCGCGATTCTCGCCGGGGGTCTCCAGCACGCACGGAAGCCTCGCCAGGGCCGGTGCCGACAGGAAGGCGGCGCACCCCTCCTCGCCGAGCTCACCCTGGCCGATGTTGGCATGGCGGTCGCGGTTGGATCCGAGCGGCGCGTGGGAGTCGTTGAGGTGCAGCGAGCCCACCCGGTCCAGGCCGATCTTGACCGAGATCTCCTGCATCGCCGCGTCCATGCCTGCGTTCGTGCGGATGTCGTAGCCGGAGGCGAACATGTGGCAGGAGTCCAGGCACAGCCCGAGGCGCTCGCCTGCGCCGGCAGCCTCGAGCAGCGCCGCGAGCTCGTCGATCGAGCGGCCCAGGGTTCCGCCCGCCCCGGCGGTGTCCTCGAGATGCAGGGGACAGTCCTCGGTCTCGTCCAGCGCCTCGCGGATCGTCTCGCCTGCGCGAGCGACCGCGCTGCGCGCGTCCCCGGTCTTCGCCGAGCCCGGATGCAGGACCACGCCGCGGGCGCCGATGGCGGCGCCGGCGCGCAGGGATTGGACCAGCGACATCAGCGATTTCGCCCGGATGTCGGGGTCATCGCTGGCGCAGTTGAGCAGGTACACCGCGTGGATCAGGACCGCGTCGATCGGGCTGGCGTCCATCGCCTCCCTGAACGCCGCCACGTCGTCGTCGCGGTAGACCGTGGGCTTCCATATCCGCGGCGACTGGTTGAAGATCTGGATCGAGCGGCAGCCGCGCTCCACGCCGCGTTCGATCGCCTTCGGCAGGCCGCCCGCGGGCGAGACGTGCGCTCCGATTAGCATGCGAGCGGATTATGAGGGTTCGCTTCGCGCCATCTCCCACGGGTGAGCTGCACATCGGCGGCGCGCGCACGGCGCTGTTCAACTGGCTGCTCGCCCGCCACACCGGCGGCGAGCTGGTGCTGCGCATCGAGGACACCGATCGCGAGCGCTCGACGCCGGAGCACATCGAGCAGATCCTCGACGCGCTGAACTGGCTGGAGCTCGACTGGGACGAGGGTCCGATCCTCCAGACCGCGCGCTCGGAGCGCCACGGAGAGGCGCTCGAGGCGCTGCTCGAGTCGGGCCACGCCTACCGCTCGAACGCCACCGCCGAGGACGTCAAGGCGTACAAGCAGCTGCACGGCGCCGAGCGCGGGTTCCGCGGCGAGGGGCGGGCGGGGAATCAGAAAGACGGAGCGGTGCGCCTGCGCGTGCCCGCCGAGGGCGCCACGGTCGTCCACGACGTCATCCGCGGCGACACGCGCTTCGAGCACATCCATCTCGACGACCCGGTGATCGCGCGCGCCGACGGGTCGGTCCTGTACAACTTCGCCGTCGCGATCGACGACCTGGACGCCGGCATCACGCACGTCGTCCGCGGCGAGGATCACCTGTCGAACACCCCCAAGCAGCTGCTCGTGCTCGAGGCCGCGAGGGCGGCCGGCTTTGCAGGACAGACGCCGCTGCCCGTGTACGCGCACCTGCCGCTGCTGCACGGACCGGACGGCAAGAAGCTCTCCAAGCGCCACGGCGCCGCCTCCGTGCAGGAGCTGCGAGACGCGGGCTACCTGCCCGAGGCCGTGCGCAACTACCTGGCGCTGCTCGGCTGGGGCGCCGGCGACGATGAGACGGTGCTGTCGACCGACGAGCTGATCGAGCGCTTCACGCTCGAGCGGGTCAGCCGCAACCCGGCGCGATTCGACGAGGTCAAGCTGAAGTGGCTGAACGGCGTCTACATCCGCAAGCTGCCCCTCGCCGAGCTCACGCGCCGCGTGGAAGCGTTCACCGGGCGCGAGGGTCTCGAAGATGCGGTGCGGATCAGTCAGGAGAAGATCCACACGCTCGCCGACTTCTGGCCGTTGGCGGGATCGCTGCTCGAAGGCCCCGCCGACGACCCGAAGGCGCGGGAGCGCTGGCTGGACGATGACGGCCGCGCGGCGCTCGCCGACGTGCAGGCGGCGCTCGCCGGCACCGCGAGCTTCGACGAGGCGTCCGTGGGGGAGGCGCTCGCCGCTGTGGTCGAGCGCCGTGCTGCCAAGCCACGCGAGGTCTACCAGCCGCTGCGCGTGGCCATCTCGGGCGGAACTGTCTCGCCGGGGATCTTCGAGAGCGTCGCCCTGCTCGGCCGTGAGGAGACGCTGCGGCGCATCGCCCGCGCGCTCGGCGCTGGGCGATCGCAAATCACCCCTTAATTTTTGCTAGCGGATGCCGATAGGACCCCAACGCTGGAATCACCGGCTCGGATGGCCGGCGAACCCAAGGAAGGGGCAGGGAAGGCATGCAGGCAAGCGTCGCAGCAAAGAAGCTGACCGCAGCAAAGAAGCCGGCAGCAGCAAGGAAGCCGACAGTCGCCAAGAGGCTGACAGCAGCAAAGAGTTTGACGAGCGCGAAGGTGCGCCGACCGTCGCAGATCCAGCGGCGTGCGAACGCGTCTGGTGCCGCGCCCGGAGAGCGCCACCAGAACGAGGGCCATGGCCGGCGCCTGACGATGGCCTTCGAAGCGCTCGAGGCGTTTCCCGCGCTCGCGGAGTCACGCGACCGCCTGCTCTCGGTGGTCTCCAAAGACCACGTGGCCACCGCCGACGTGGTGTCCGCGGTCGAGTCCGACGTCGCGCTGATCATCGCCGTCCTGCGCCTCGCCAACCGCGCCCAGGCGCAGCAGGGCCGCGCGCGCGTGGACACCGCTGTGGAGGCCGTGGAGATCCTCAGCTCCCACACGGTGCAGGCCGTGGCCAGCCGCGTGCGCACGTTCGACTTCTTCGAGCGGGCCAGCGTGTGGGACGCCGCGCCAGAGCGCTTTCGGCTGCATGCGCTCGCAACCCAGCACGCCGCCGACCGCGTCGCGACGGAGGTGGGCTACGAGAATCGCGACCGCCTGACCGTCACGAGCCTGCTGCACGACGTCGGCAAGCTGGTGCTGCTCCACGCCTACCCCGGCTACCCTTCCCAGGTCCACCGCGGCGCGCGGACTCCCGAGGAGCGCATCCACCAGGAGCGGCGCGAGCTGGGCGTCGACCACGCGCTGGTCGGCGGCGTCCTCATCCGCCGCTGGGGGCTGCCCACCACACTGGCCTCGCCGATCGAGCGCCACCACAACCCTGACGTAGAAGGCGAGGCGGCGTTCATCCGCCTGGCCGACATGCTCGCCCACTACGAGCAGGGCGCGCGCGTGTCCCCGACGGAGATGCTCCAAACCGCGCGCAGCGTCGGGCTCGGGCCCGAGGAGCTCAGGCGGGTGATGTACGAACTGCCGAGCCCCACCAGCCAGCGCCAGCGCCACGTCGACCCGTGCCCGCTGTCCGGGCGGGAGCTGGGCGTCCTGCAGCGGCTGGCCGAGGGCAAGGTCTACAAGCAGATCGCCCACGAGCTGACGCTGTCGACTAGCACCGTGCGCACGCATCTGCACAACATCTACGGCAAGCTCGGCGCGGTCGATCGCGCCCAGGCGGTGCTGATCGCCACGGAGCGCGGCTGGCTGTAGGGCGGTTGCATGGCATCGCGCCCGGCGGCCTTCCACCTGGGGGGTCGAGCATCATCTGCCGCGGGGTGGCGCCTCAGTTTGAGCGACTGTCTCGCATCGCTCGGCAGGCGCGTGGCACATAGATGCAAGCCTCGATCGCGACGATCGCGCCCGCGATCATCCCGCCGACGAGGAGGGCCGTTTGGCTCGTCGCAACGCCGATCGCGAGCATGCCCGCCGTCACCAGTGCCGATCCGCCGAAATAGGCGATCACGCGGTCCGGTTTGTCCTTGACCCAACGAGCGACTAGCTGTCCTGCCCACGTAGGTTGTGAACGCGGCTGATGGGTGGCCGGTTCTCGATGCCGCTGTGTGGTCTGCGCGTGTTGTAGTGCTCGAGCCAGTGTGGCAGGGCTTGGCTGCGGTGATGGTGTGAGCGGTAGCTGAGCCCGTAGGCCCACTCTCTGGCCATCGTCTGGTGGAAGCGCTCAACCTTGCCATTGGTCTGTGGCCGGTAGGGCTGGGTGCGTAGATGCTTGACCTGCCGGGCGGCGAGGAGTTCGTGCAGGGAGCGGTTGCGGGCGTAGCTCCAGGCGTTGTCGCTCATCAGCCGCCTGGTGTTGATCCCTTGGGCTGCGAACCAGTCTAGGGCTCTAGCCACGAATGCTGTGACGGTCTGGGCGCGCTCGTCGCTGTGCAGCTCGACGTAAGCCAGCCGTGAGTGATCGTCGACGATCACGTGCGCGAAGTCATAGCCCGGTTGCTCGAGCATCCTGGCGTAGGTGGTGCTTCGACGGCCGGTGACGCGATGCCCAGGCCGCTGGAAGCGTGCATAGCGGGCGGTGTCCATATGCAGCAGATCCCCGGGGCACGGCCACTCGTAGCGACGAACAGCATCACGGGGAGCTCTCGGCCGTCTGGAGAGGCCGTGGCGGTGCAGCACCTTCCAGACCGTCGAGTGCGGATGGCCGGTCTTCCCCGCGATCAACCGCGGCCCCCAGCCAGTGTGCCGTCGGGCCTCGCAGATCCGCTCCTGGGCGCCAGCGTCCAGCAGGCCGGGAGAGCGACGAGGACGACTGGAACGATCAGCTGCCCACGCCAGAGAGTGTCGCTCTGCCGGCAAAGCGTCGGCATATCGATGCCACCAACGGTGCGCCGTCGCTGGCGAGACGCCAAACCTCCGCGCTGCCCCTCTGAGCGTCACCCCGCTCTCGATCGCCTGGCACAACGCCAGTCGACCAGCTGGTCCGAGCTTCGCTCTACCGTGGATCTGCATCCGGGTCCTCCTAGGAAGTGAGTTCTCGTAGACCCACAGCCTGGGATGAGGCCCGGATGCCTCCTCAACCGTTCACAACGTACGTAGGCACGTCAACTAGCGGCCACCGAGTGCCCCACATCCTCGGCAGGTAGTTCGGACGCTCGCGCATCGCCATGATCCTAATCGAGTAGCCCCGCGGGGGCTGCCATGATTCATCTCTCATTCCCGTCAGGAGGAGGACAGAGACATGCCCCTCGATCAAGCGATCATCGGCCAGGTAATCACGGGGCAGATGGAAGCCATCGAACGCGACCACGGCGACGACGAGGACGTCTCGATCGGGTCTGTGATCACCATCGTCGAGGTCCTGAAAAAACAAGGCGAGGACGAGTACGGGTCCAACGTCAGGATTCGCTACAACGTCCCAGACCCGTACAGAGTCCTTGGTCTGCTGCGGGTCGCCGAACAGCACGTCATCCACCAGGCCGGAGCGGAGTAGCGGTTGGCACCGATAGACCCAGCTTCCGTGCTGCGGACCGCCACGCCCGGTCTGTCGCAACGCCAGCCCGGGCGGGGCAGGCGGAGCTGCGGCCTCGGCCAATAAGATCGCACGATCCCGCGGCCGTGCCCGCGGCGCCCAAGCGAAACATGATCTCGATCACGAGCAAGTCCCCTTACGCCGTGCTCGCCCTCGCCGAGCTCGCGCGCAGCGCGGGCTCCGAGCCGGTGCCGATCGGCGAGCTTGCGCGCAGGCGGGAGGTGCCCGTGCAGTTTCTCGAGCAGCTGTTCGCCGTGCTCCGTCGTGGGGGGATCGTCAGCTCGCAGCGCGGCGTCAAGGGCGGCTACCGCTTTGCGCGGGAGCCCTCCACGATCACCGTCCTCGAGGTCGTCGAGCTGCTCGACGGCCCGCTCGGGCGCGACGCTCACGGCGTGTTCGCCGACGCCGCCGACGCTGCGCGCAAGGTGCTGGGGCAGACGACGATCGCCGACGTCATCGAGCGCGAGATGCGCGACGCCGGCGCCAGCATGTACCACATTTAGGAAGCGGGTGGCAGCCGATCGGTATGAGGAGCGGCTCCTATGGCGTGAGATCGGCCGCGCTGTGGGCGAGCGGCTCGTGGCGGGGGAGCAAACGGCCCCGCTGCACGACGAGACGCCCTGAGCCCCCCTAGAGGGTGCGAGGGGCGCCTCTCACGGCCTCCACGGTGTCACGCGGCGCATGCGTCCTGCTCGTCTGCGGGATACTCCCTGGCATGGCTGACGAGTCCACTACCCCCGACCTGGTTGAGCTTACGCGCCGCGCCTTCGAATCTGCCAACGGCGGTGACTACGACGCGATGGTGAGCTTCTACGCTCCCGATGCGGTCTTCGACATTTCACTCTGGGGGCTGGGCAGCCACGCGGGTCAGGTGAGGATACGTGCCTTCCTTAAAGACTGGATCGGGGCTTGCGAGCAGTTTGAGATGGAGGTCGAGGAGATTCTCGACCTCGGCAACGGAGTCGTATTTGCGGTGGCTCGTCAAGATGCCCGTCCGGCTGGCAGCGACGTTCACCTTCGACTTCGACATGCCGCCGTCAACGTTTGGGAAGATCGCGTGATCGTGCAGTCCACGAACTACCGTGACATCGACGAGGCCCGTGCTGCCGCCGAACGCCTCGCCGAGGAGCGGGGGTAGGCGATGTCGCAGGAGGACGTGGAAGTGGTCCGAGGCTTTTATGAGTGGCTCCCGAGTTTGCGGGATGTAGACCCCACCGAGGATCGCGCAACCCTCGACCTGGCCTTTCGCGACTACCTGGACGAGGAGTTCGAAACTCGGCTCCCGGACGACTACCCGGAGGGCGAGCCCGTCTTCAGGGGACGAGAGGGCCTGGCCCGATACGCGGCGATGCTTCGCGACGCCTGGTCCGAGTGGCGCTTCGAGCCCGAGCGCTTCATCGACGCGGGTGACCGGGTGGTGGTGTTCCAGCGCGTGGTCGCCACGGGCAGGGCGAGCGGAGCACCGATCGAGCTGACCAGCACGCAAGTCGTGACCGTCCGCCACGGTCGCATGACGGAGAGCCGCGTGTACCGAGATCGCTCGGAGGCCCTCGAAGCCGCAGGGCTGGAGGGGTAGCCGATGTCGCAGCAGAACGTGGAGCTTGTCCTCGGGTTTCAGCCCGACCGGACATGGACCTAGTTCATCTAGAAGGGCAGGGTGTAGTTAACATACAACCGGCCGAGCGCTGGTCTCCCGTACGTCACGAAGACGTACCACATTTCACCGAGGGGCGGCAACCCCCAATGTACTGCGGTGGCCTGCACTGTGACGCACAGGCCACCGCCGCTAACTCCTGCTGCTGGCTAGATGATGCCTTCGAATTCGATGAGGGCTTCCTTTTCTTTGTTGGCAAGGATTCCTGTGTAGTTCGCTTTCGCTTTGTTCCTGTAACCGCCGACCACGGCGGCCCATTCGCCTTCGGCAAGATTGAAAACGCCACGGCCACGCCCCGGAGCGCCCCGAACGTCCTCATGACGCCGCCTCCACCCTTCTAGCGCGCGGACGAACCTGAGCGTCGCCCGCTCAACTGTCAACCGTGCGGACACTACAGCGCCACCGGGCCGCGCCGGCGCCCTGCGCCCACTATTGTCGTGGCGCTTATGGCCCCAATCCCGATCAACATTGCCGAGCTGGTCGGAAGCACCCCTCTGGTCGGGCTGCCGCGCATGCTCGAGGGCACGGCGGCGGCGGACAACGGGGTCGAGCTGTTCGCCAAGCTCGAGGCGTTCAACCCGGGCGGGAGCGTCAAGGACCGCATCGGCGTCGCGATGATCGAGGCCGCCGAGTCCGAAGGCCGGATCGAGCCGGGACGCACGACGATCGTGGAGGCCACGAGTGGCAACACGGGGATCGCGCTCGCGTTCGTGTGCGCGGCCAAGGGCTATGAGCTGGTGCTGACGTTGCCGCAGGGCATGAGCCGCGAGCGCGAGAGCCTGCTGCGCCTGTACGGGGCGCGCGTGGACATCACCGAGTCGCTCGGGGGGATGGGCGAGGCGGTCGCGGCTGCCCGCGCGATGGCGCGCGAGGAGGACGTGTTCCTGCCCGACCAGTTCTCCAACCCCGCCAACCCCGAGGTCCACCGGCGCACGACCGGCCCGGAGATCGAGCGGGCGCTCGAGGGCCGCGTGGACGTGCTCGTGGCGGGGGTCGGCACCGGCGGCACGATCACCGGCGTGGGCGAGTACCTGCGCGAGCACGCCAACCCGCGCTTGCGCGTGGTGGCGGTCGAGCCGCGCGGCTCGGCGGTTCTTTCCGGAGGCCCACCCGGGCCGCACCGCATCCAGGGCATCGGCGCCGGGTTCGTGCCGCCGGTGCTCAACCGCGAGCTGATCGACGAGGTGATCGCGGTCAGCGACGACGACGCGATCCAGACTGCCTGGAGCTGCGCCAAACGCGTCGGGCTGCTCGCGGGGATCTCCTGCGGAGCTGCGCTGTGGGCCGGCCTGCAGGTCGCCGCCCGCCCGGAATCCAGGGGCAAGCGGATCGTCGTGATCATGCCCGACTCCGGCGAGCGCTACGTCTCGCAGGCCTTCTTCGCGCCGTAGATCGTTTTTAGGGGCGCCCCTCCGGGGCGCTCGCGGGGTGGCGGGCTGAGGCGAACCGGTTGCGTGGTCAACATTCGCGAAGTTGCCCGCTACGCTGTTGCCATGCCCGGTTTCGACGCGTTCGCGCGGGTGGCCAGCGAGGTCCGCCGCGACGTGCTCGCCGCGCGCGATCGCGATCCGGCCGCGCGCGGCGTGGCGCCGGCGGAGATCCTCGCCACGTGGCCCGGTATCCACGCGCTGCTGGCCTACCGGGTCGCGCACGCGCTGCATCTCGCCGGCGTGCCGCTGCTGCCGCGCCTGATCGCGATGGTCACGCGCGCGCTCACCGGCATCGAGATCCACCCCGCCGCGCGAATCGGCGGAGGGCTGTTCATCGATCACGGCGCCGGCGTGGTGATCGGCGAGACGGCCGACATCGGCAACAACGTGACCCTCTACCAGGGGGTCACGCTCGGGGGCACGGGCTTCGCCACCGGCAAGCGCCACCCGACCGTGCAGGACAACGTGACGATCGGCTCGGGAGCGAAGCTGCTGGGGCCGATCACGATCGGACACGGCGCGAAGATCGGGGCCAACAGCGTCGTGATCACCGACGTGCCCGCGAACTCGACGGTCGTCGGCAACCCCGGCCACCCGGTGCGCGTCGACGGGCAGCGCGTGGAGGGCCCCGACGCCGACTGGATCCACCTGCCCGACCCGATCGCCGAGGCGATCCAGGCGCTCTCCAGCCGCATCGCAACGCTGGAACGGCTGACCGCCGCTTGGCCGCGGTGGCCGCGAGCTCTCCGACGCCGAGCCCCAGCCGGTGGCCGAGGTCAGGCCGCTGCGGACCGTCAAGGGCCCCAACCCGGCCGGGGGATAGGCGCCCCACCGGTGCGCGTGCGGCGCGGTCGAGGCTCCGAGCGCGCATCTATGCTGGGGATCGGATGCCCGAGAATCCCCACGCCGAGCACCTCCAGGAGCTGCTGGAGGACCTCAACGAGCCCCAGCGCGAGGCGGTCACGCACGGCGAGGGGCCGCTGCTGATACTGGCCGGGGCGGGCAGCGGCAAGACGCGCGTGCTCGCGCACCGGATCGCCTTCCTGATCTACACCGACCAGGCCCAGGCGGGGGAGATCCTGGCGATCACGTTCACCAACAAGGCCGCCACCGAGATGCGCGAGCGGGTCGAGCAGCTGCTCGGACACGGCACGCGCGGCATGTGGCTGATGACCTTCCACGCGGCCTGCGCGCGCATCCTGCGCGCCGAGGCCGAGCGCCTCGGCTACACGCGCCAGTTCACGATCTACGACCAGGCCGACGCGCGCCGGCTGACCAAGCGCTCGGCCGACGCGGTGGGCGTCGACCCCAAGCGCTTCACCCCGGCGGCGATCAACAACCAGATCTCGGCGCCAAGAACCGCCTGATCGACGCTGGCGCCTATCGCCAGGCGGTGGGCTCGCAGTTCGAGGAGATGGTGGCGGACGTGTACGACATCTACGAGCGCGACCTGCACCGCATGAACGCCATGGACTTCGACGACCTGCTGTTCCGGACGGTCAACCTGCTGGAGCTGTTCGAGGAGGTGCGCGAGCGCTACACGAGCGCGTTCCGCCACGTGCTGGTGGACGAGTACCAGGACACCAACCACGCCCAGTACCGGCTGCTTGCAGCTGCTCGTCGGCGGCGGGCGCGCCGGCGGGGATGCCGTCGCACGCGGCGGCGCCGAGCCGGGCGATCGTCCCACCTACGCGGGCCCGGTCGGCCATCGCAACCTGGCGGTGGTGGGGGACGACTCTCAGTCAATCTATTCGTTCAGAGGGGCTGACATTAGGAACATCCTTGACTTCCAGGAGGACTTCCCCGACGCGCGCGTGGTCAAGCTCGAGCAGAACTACCGCTCGACCGAGACGATCCTCGGGGCGGCCAACGCGGTGATCGCCAACAACCGCGGCGGGATCGCCAAGCGGCTGTGGAGCGAGCTGGGGCAGGGCGAGCAGATCCAGCTGCGCGCGCTGGATGACGAGCACGCGGAGGCGCGGTTCGTGGTCGGTGAGATCGAGCGGCTGGTCGACGAGGGCGCCTCGCGTGCGGAGATCGCGGTCCTGTACCGCACCAACGCGATGTCGCGGGTGATCGAGGACACGCTCGTGCGCCGCGAGATCGCCTACCAGGTGATCGGCGGGACGAAGTTCTACGAGCGCGCGGAGATCAAGGACGCGATCGCCTACCTGTCGCTGCTGGCCAATCCCTTCGACGTGGTCAGCTTCAGCCGGGTGGTCAACTCGCCCAGGCGCGGCATCGGCCAGACGTCGCTGTCGCGGATCACCGCGTGCTCCGACGTCGCTCGGCGTATCCGTGTGGGAGGCCGCGGCCGCAGCCCGAGCAGATGCCCGCGCTGGGCGCCGCGGCGGTCAAGGCGCTGCGGCGGTTCATGGACACGATGCAGGAGCTGCGCGCGATGGTGGAGCGGGGGGGTCCGGTCGCGGAGCTGGTCGAGGCGGTGCTCTCGCAGAGCGGCTACATGGAGGCGCTGGAGGCGGAGCGGACGATCGAGGCGCAGGGGCGGATCGAGAACCTCGAGCAGCTCGTCGAGGTGGGGCGCGAGTTCGACGCCGGCGCCGCGGAGGGCGAGGGCACGCTCGACGTGTTCCTGCAGCAGATCGCGCTCGTCGCCGACGCCGACACCCGCAGTGACGATGAGGGCCTGGTGACGCTGATGACGCTGCACAACGCCAAGGGGCTCGAGTACCCGATCGTGTTCATCGCCGGCTGCGAGGACGGCGTCTTCCCGCACTCGCGCGCGATCGACGAGGGCGGCCTGGAGGAGGAGCGCCGCCTGTTCTATGTGGGGATTACCCGCGCGATGCGCCAGCTGTACCTCACCTACGCGCGCCGGCGGGCGGTGTTCGGCGCGCAGAGCTATGGCATGCGCAGCCGCTTCCTCGACGAGATCCCGCCCGACCTCCTCGAGGAGCACCAGGAGACGGCATTTCGCCCGGGCGCGACGCTGGTCGGGCACTCCGGGCGCCGCCGTGACGGCGCGCCGCGGCTCCGCACACGACAGCTGGGGCGGGCCATCTGCCCGGGGATCGCCCGGCGGTGGGGGAGGAGGCCGCGAGGCTGTCTCGGTCGCCAGCCAGTTCCGCCTGGGCGAGGACGTCGTCCACGCGGCTTTCGGCGAGGGCGTGGTGACCGGCGTGGAGCCGGGCGGGGTGATCGTGGTGCGCTTCGCCGATGACGGCTCCGAGCGCAAGCTCATGGCCGAGTACGCCCCGGTCAGCCGGCGCTGACGCAGCCCGTTCTCTGCCCGCTCCAAACGCATAGCATCTGCTGCATGAGCGCAACGATCATCGACGGCAAGGCGATCGCTGCGCGCGTGCGCGCCGGCGTGGCGCGCGACGTCGAGGCGCTTCGAGCGCGAAGGTCGGTCGCGCGCCGGGGCTGGCGACGGTGCTCGTCGGCGAGGATCCGGCGTCGGCGGTGTACGTCGGCGGCAAGCAGCGCGCCTGCTCGGAGGTGGGGATGGTGCCGTTCGACCGGCGGCTGCGGAGCCGAGGCGTCCTTCGAGGAGGTGGCCGAGGAGCTCGAGCGCCTGAACGCCGACAGCGGCCGTGAGCGGCGTGCTGCTGCAGCTGCCGGTGCCCGAGCATCTCGACGGGCCCGCGCTCACGGCGATGATCAGCCCGGACAAGGACGTCGACGGCCTGACGCCCGGTCAACGCGGGGCTGCTGTCGCTCGGGCGTCCGGGGCTGCGGCCGTGCACCCCGCTGGGGGTGATGGAGCTGCTGGCCGACACCGGCGTGGCGCTGGAGGGCGCCGAGGCGGTCGTCGTCGGGCGCTCCAACCTGTTCGGCAAGCCGATGGCGCAGCTCCTGCTCGCGCAGAACGCCACCGTGACCGTGTGCCACTCGCGCACGCGCGACCTGCGCGAGGTGTGCTCGCGCGCGGAGGTCCTGGTCGTCGCGGTCGGCCGTCCGCGCCTGGTGCAGAGGGAGTTCGTGCGAGCCGGGTGCGGTGGTGATCGACGTCGGCATGAACCGGCTCACCCCCGAGCAGGCCGGCAACAAGAGCGGCCTGGTCGGCGACGTCGACTTCGCCGCGGTCGTCGAGATCGCCTCCGCCATCACCCCGGTGCCCGGCGGCGTCGGCCCGATGACGATCGCGCTGCTGCTGCGCAACACCCTCCAGGCGGCCCGCTATCAGGCGGAGCTCGAGACGCTGCTCGCCGAGGTCGACGGGGACATCGCATGACACCAGCGCGACGGGGACGCGGATGAGCCTCAAGCGACTTCGCCTGGGGGAGCTGCTGGCGCTCGCGGGCGCGATCTGCGTGATCGTGTCGCTGTTCGAGCGCTCCTACGAAGCGCCCGTCCGGCAACCTCGACGCGTGGGAAACGTTCGGCCCGGGCGTGGTGCTGCTGCTGGTCGCCGTGTGCGCCGCGCTCGCGATGGTGCTCAGCGCGCTCACCGAGCGCAGCCCGGCGCTGCCGGTGTCCACGGCCGTGTGGTGCGTGCTGCTCGGGTTCCTCGCCGTGATCGCCGCGATCGTCAGGGCGCTCGAGCGGCCCGATCACGCCACCGCGGTCTGCGTCGGCGCGTGGCTGGCCCTGGCGGGAGCGGTGGCGATCCTCGCCGGCGCCTGGCAGGCGCTGCGCGACGAACGCCCCTCGCTGTACGAGCCCGCGACGCCCGACCGCTCGAAGATCGGCCAGCCCCCCGGCCTTAGCGGTCGCGCCGCTCTACCATCCGCGCGACGGTATATCTGTGCAGGATTGACGGGAGAAGCGAGGAACCTTGCACCAACGGATGCAATCTCCGGCCGTTGAAGGCTGGGGCGGACCAGTCGCATTCACCACCGACCTACGGGGGGTCAACTGCAATGAACTTCGACATCAGCCGTCTGCGTCGCTGCCGATCAGATCATCGGCGTGAGCGCGGTCGCGTTTCTCATCTTCCTGTTCATCTTCAAGTGGTACGGCGTCAGTTCCAGCTCGTCGGTCGGCGGGGTGAGCTTCAGCAGCAGCGCCAACGGCTGGCACACCTTCACCAACAGCCGCTGGATCTGGATCATCACGATCATCGTCGCGCTCGGAGCGGTCGCGGTATCCGCCGGTCTGCTCAACTTCAAGAGCCCCGTGCAGCCGGGCGTGCTGGTGGCCGGACTCGGCGCCCTCTCGGCGGCCTTCATCCTCTACCGCATCTTCGATCATCCCAGCGCCGGCGCGAGCGGCACGATCGCCGGCGTCCACTACTCCGCCTCCGCTGGCATCAAGATCGGGATCTGGCTTGGCCTGATCGCGGCCTTGGGGGTCACCTACGGCGGGTATCTCGCCATGCAGGACGAAGGCACCTCGCTGTCCGACGTGCGCGAGCAGGCCAGCGGGGCGATCAGCGGCCTGACCGCCGCCGGCGGTGCGGGCTCGGCGGGCCCGACGGGCTCTTCGGGCTCCACCGGCGGATCCTCCGAGACGGCCGCGCCGCCGATACCGCCTCCGGCCGCGCCTCCGGCCGCGCCGCCGATACCGCCGCCGGCCGCTCCGCCCGGCCCCGAGCCGCCGGGCACCACGCCAGCTTGAGCGGAACGAACGCCTGAGCAGAGCAGGCGCTGAGCTCCGGGCTCATACGGGCGCCCGGGGCGGGTGGGTGGGTGGGTGCACGTACAATGCGCGCCACTGTGATCGGACGCGATCGAGGTTCTGCACGTGGCCCGGCTGGCGCGTCTGGCGCTCGGCGAGGAGGAGATCGAGCCGATGGCGCGCGAGCTGTCCGCCGTGCTCGATCACGTGGCCAAGATCGGCGAGCTCGACCTCGACGGCGTCGCGCCCACCTCGCACGTCGTCGCGTCGTCATCGCAGGTGGACGTCGCCGGCGCCCTGCGCCCCGACGAGCCGCGGCCGTGCCTGCCGCGCGATGTCGCGCTCGCCCAGGCGCCCGCGGTCAGCGACGGCGGCTTCCTAGTTCCAAGCCCCCAGGCATGAGCGCCGATGTGCTGGAGCTGTCGGCGGCGCAGGCGATCGCCGCGATCGACGCGGGCGAGCTCGATGCGGCGGAGCTGTTCGCGTTCTACCGCGAGCGCGCCGTCGAGCACGGCGGGGACCTCCAAAGCGGCGGCTTGAACTGCTTCACCTGGACTGCGCCGGGCTTTCCCGACACGCCGGCGGGGCCGCTCGCGGGCGTGCCGCTGGCGGTCAAGGACCTGTTCTGCACCGAGGGGGTGCCCAGCCAGTCGGGCTCGCGCATCCTCGAGGGATACAAGCCGCCGTACACGGCCACGGCGGTCTCGCGTCTGCGCGACGCGGGCGCGACGCTGCTGGCGAAGACCAACCAGGACGAGTTCGCGATGGGCTCCTCGACGGAGAACTCGGCGTTCGGGCCCACGCTCAACCCCTGGGACCGCGCGCGCGTCCCCGGCGGCTCCTCCGGAGGGAGCGCCGCGGCGGTCGCCGCCGGCCTGGCGCCGTGGGCGCTCGGCACCGACACCGGCGGCTCGATCCGCCAGCCCGCCGCGCTGTGCGGCATCGTCGGGCTGAAACCCACGTACGGCTCCGTCTCGCGCTACGGGATGATCGCGTTCGCCTCCTCGCTCGACCAGGCCGGTCCGCTCACGCGCGACGTCACCGACGCGGCGCTCATGCTCAAGCACATGGTCGGCCGCGACCCATGCGACGCGACCTCGCTGCCACACCCCGATCAGATCGCGCTGCCCAGCGCCGAGCGCCTCGACGGCGTGCACATCGGCGTCCCCACCGAGCTGCAAAGCTCTTCCGAGAGCGGCGCTGCGACCGCATCGTCCCCGCAGGGGGAGCCGAGCGTGCGCCGCTGCTTCGATGAAGCGCTGAAGCTCGCCGAAGAACTCGGCGCGAGCGTGCGCGAGGTCTCACTCCCGCACGCCCCGCACGCGCTGTCCGCCTACTACGTGCTCGCGCCGTCGGAGGCCAGCTCCAATCTCGCGCGCTTCGACGGCGTGCGCTACGGCCTGCGCGCCGAGAACGTCGATGGTCTGCTGGACATGTACACGCGCACGCGTCACGACGGCTTCGGCGCGGAGGTCAAGCGGCGCATCATGCTCGGCACCTACGCGCTGTCCTCCGGCTACTACGAGGCGTACTACGGGAGCGCCCAAAAAGTGCGCACGAAGATCGCACAGGACTTCGCCTCGGCGTTCGAGGAGGTCGACCTGATCGTCACACCCACCGCGCCCGGCGTCGCGTTCGAGCTGGGGGAGAAGACCTCCGACCCGTGGGCGATGTACCTGAGCGACTACTTCACCGTCCCCATGTCGCTCGCCGGCATCCCCGCCATCTCAATCCCCTGCGGGCTCAGCGCTGGAAGCGACGGTGTGGGCAGGCCCGGCCTGCCCGTCGGCCTGCAGCTCGCCGGTCCCGCGTTCAGCGAGAACCGGCTGCTCGACGCGGCGTACGCGCTCGAGCAGGCCATCGCCTTCGATGTGAGCGCAGCCCATGTCTGAGCAACTGCGAACGCCCGCGCAGCCGCCGCCAGGCGGCTCTTCTGAAAACGACTCATACGAGCCGGTGATCGGCCTGGAGATCCACGTGCAGCTGGCGACCGCCACGAAGATGTTCTGCGGCTGCGAGCTGTCGTTCGGAGAGCCGCCCAACACGCGCACGTGCCCGGTCTGCCTGGGGCTGCCCGGCAGCCTGCCGGTGGCCAACGCCCGGGCGGTCCATTTCGGGCTGATGATCGGCCTGGCGCTCGGCTCCGAGCTCGCGCCGCGCTCGATCTTCCACCGCAAGAACTACTTCTACCCCGATCTGCCCAAGGGCTACCAGATCTCCCAGTACGACGAGCCGCTGTGCCGCGGCGGCAGGCTCGAGAACGTGCGCATCCACCGCGTGCACCTGGAGGAGGACGCCGCCAAGCTGATCCACGTCGGCTCCAGCGGGCGCATCCACGGCTCGGACGCGAGCATCGTCGACTTCAACCGCGGCGGCACGCCGCTGGCGGAGATCGTCACCGAGCCCGACGTGCGCTCGCCCGAGCAGGCCAGCGAGTGGCTGAAGCTGCTGCGCGCCACGCTGCGCCAGCTCGGTGTCAGCGACGTCAACATGGAGGAGGGCTCGCTGCGCTGCGACGCCAACATCTCGGTGCGTCGGAGCGGCGCCAGCGGGCTGGGGGTCAAGACGGAGCTGCAAGAACATGAACTCCTTCCGCTTCATCGAGCGCGGGATCAGGGCGGAGATCGCTCGCCAGCAGAAGATCCTGCAGGCCGGCGGCCAGGTCGTCCAGGAGACGCTGCACTTCGACCCCGCCTCCGGCGCGATCACCTCGCTGCGCTCCAAGGAGGAGGCGCACGACTACCGCTACTTCCCCGAGCCCGACCTGCTGCCGGTGGCGATCGACCAGCACATGATCGACGCCGCCCGCGCAGACATGTCCGAGCTGCCCGCCGACCGCGCCGAGCGCTTCGAGCGCGAGGTGGGATTGAGCGCGGAGAGCGCGCAGCTGCTCGCGTTCCGCAGCGGGCTCGGTGACTTCTTCGAGGCCGCGCTGGGCGTCCAGGTGGACGTCGCCGTGCAGACGCTCGCCAACTGGGTGTCGGTCGAACTCGCCAGCCGGCTCGACGACGGCCTCGATCCCGCCGATGCGCGCGTCACCCCACAGGCGCTCGCCGAGCTCGCCGAGCTGGTCTCCTCCAAGCGGGTCAGCGTGGGCGCGGGCCGCCAGGTGCTGGACAAGCTGATCGCCGAGGGCGGCGACCCGAAGGCGATCGTCGAGGCCGAGGGGCTGGCCGCGATGAGCGGCGGTGAGGAGCTCGCGGCGATCGTCGCGGCGGCACTGCAGGCCAACGCCGACGCCGCGCAGCGCGTGCGCGAAGGCAACGCCAAGGCGATCGGACCGATCGTCGGGCACGTCATGCGCGAGACCAAGGGCCGCGCCGACGGGACCGAGGTGGCGCGGCTCGTGCACGAGCAGCTCGGCCTCACCACTTAGAAGACCGCCGCACGCCACATTTTGGACTGCGGGCCAAAGGCAACGGGCGCCTGTGGCGCCAATATGCTCGTCATGAACCGGTCAGCAGCCAACTCGAGCGTTTCATCTCCTCGGCGGTTCATCCTGCTGCCCGAGGAACCGGCGGATGCTCCCCACCACGGACCGCGCATCCGCCGTTACCAGCTCACCAGCGTAGGTCAAGGTGCAGGACACCGGCGCGCCGGCCTCAGCAGCAGCGATATCGCGACGGCAAGGATCGCCCGCGAGCTCGGTCGGCTCGGCCGTATGTAGCGATCCCCACATCCAAGCCGTACCGGCTTCCCTCGGCCGGTGCTATCGGGGTGCGGCCGGACAGGGGTTGGACTTTCCTGTCCGGCCGCGCTACCCGTGCGGAGCGGATTTCGTCTAAACTGGCATCTATGAGCGAGTCACGCGTGGAGCAGGGCGAGTCGCGCTTGCAGCAGTTCGGCAAGCACGTCCTGGCAGGTCTTCTGGTGCTGATCGTGGCCTTGATCCTCCTGAAGATCGTCATTGGCATCGTCGCGGCTCTCTTCTTCCCGATCTTGGCGATCGTGGCGATCGTGGCCCTCATCTGGGCCGTGCGCGTCCTTCTGTAGCGGGCCTCCGCGACGTGGCATACGTCATCATCGCCACCTGCTTCGGTCTGGCCGGCGGGATCATCGGCAAGATCAAGGGCAGCTCCTTTCTGCTGTGGTTCCTGATCTCCGGGGCGATCCCCTTCCTCGGCCTGTTGGCGGCGATCGCATATCGCTTCGAGCGCGACGAGCTGCGCCGGCAGTGCCCCGGGTGCGGGCACGTGACGAAGATCTACGACGCGCTGTGCACGCGCTGCGGGACCGAGCTGGAGTTCCCGGAGGCGGCGATAGCGCCCGAATCGTGGGAGCGCGTCCCCGCCGCGCCCTCGCGCTGAATTCGGCTGCCCTAAGCCAAATTCGGCCGCCCTAAGCCGGCGCGTGTCATACGCTGTTCGCTGTGATGAGCACGCAGGTGAAGACAGCGCCCCAGCCCGGGGACTCGTTCATCGCCCGCTGGATTCACCGCGCTGGCTTCGAGGACGAGCGCGACTTCGTGCTGCGCGTCGTGCAGCCGGCGCTCGTCGGCATGATCGACGGCACGGTCTCCTCGCTGGCGCCGATCTTCGCGGCGGCGATCGCCTCGAGCTCGCACACCGCGCTGCTGGTCGGCTTCTCGACCGCCCTCGGGGCCGGCGTGAGCATGGGCTGGTCGGAGGCGCTGTCGGACACGGGCGAGCAGACGGGCCGCGGCTCGGCGGTCGTGCGCGGCGCGATCACCGGGGGAATGACAACGCTCGGTGGCATCTTCCACACGCTCCCGTTCCTGATCTCCAACGTCCACAAAGCGCTGCTCGTGGCGGGGTGCGTGGTCGCGTTCGAGCTGTTCGCGATCGCCTGGGTCAGGAAACGCTTCCTGGAGGTCTCGCTGCGCTCCTCGCTGCTGGTGGTGACGGCCGGCGGCGCGATCGTGCTGGCCATCGGCGTGGGGATAGGGCTCTCCTGACGGCCGGAAACCCACTGGGGACGGGTGCAAACCCGCTGGTACACTGACATTTTGCCCCCAAAATAGATGGAAGGGAGGTCGGCGATGCGCGCAGTTGATGCGTTGATGGAATGTCTGAAGGCGGAGGGCGTGGACGTCGTCTTCGGCCTGCCCGGCGGCGCCAACCTCCCCACGTACGACGCGTTCGTCCACGGCGGCATCCGTCACATCCTGGTCAGGCACGAGGCCGGCGGCGGACATGCGGCCGAGGGCTACGCCAAGGCCACCGGCAAGGTCGGCGTCGCGTTCGCCACCAGCGGCCCGGGCGCGACCAACCTGACGACGCCGATCTGCGACGCGATGATGGACTCGGTCCCGGTGGTGTTCATCACCGGCCAGGTGCGCACCGAGCTGCTCGGCACGGACGGCTTCCAGGAGGCGGACACGATCGGGATCACGATGCCGGTGGTCAAGCACTCGTTCATGATCCAGCACCCGCTGGAGATTCCGCGGGCGATCCACGAGGCCTTCCACATCGCGCGCACCGGACGACCGGGCCCGGTGCTCGTGGACATACCCCAGGACCTCTCGCGGGCGGAGATCGACTACGAGCCGGTCACCGACGTGCACCTGCCCGGCTACCAGCCGAAGGTGGAGGGCAACCAGAAGCAGATCCGCCAGGCCGCCAAGGCGCTGGCGGCGGCCCAGCGCCCGGTGATCTACGCCGGCGGCGGCGTGGTCAACGCGAACGCCGCCGAGGAGCTGATCGAGTTCGCGACCTCCGACCGCTTCCCGGTGACGTGCACGCTGATGGGCCTCGGCGCCTTCCCGGCGCCGCACGCGCAGTGGCTGGGCATGCTGGGCATGCACGGCACCAGGGCGGCCAACTATGCGATGGACGAGGCGGACCTGATCTGCGCGGTGGGAGCGCGCTTCGACGACCGCATCACGGGCAAGCTCTCGGAGTTCGCGCCGCGCGCGAAGTTCATCCACATCGACGTCGATCCGGCCGAGATCTCGAAGAACGTGCCCGCGCACATCCCGATCGTCGGCGACGCCCGCAACGTGCTGGCCAAGCTGGTGATCGAGTACCGCGCGATCGGCGCCGACCCCGCCCGCCTGGAGGCGTGGTGGAGCAGGATCGATGGCTGGAAAGCCAAGTACCCGCTGGGCTATGAGGACAGCGCGGATGCGGAGATCAAGCCGCAGTACATGATCCAGGCACTGTTCGAGGCGACCGGCGGCGAGGCGATCGTCAGCAGCGACGTCGGCCAGCACCAGATGTGGGCGGCGCAGTACTACGACTTCCCCGAGCCGCGGCGCTGGATCAACTCGGGCGGCCTGGGCACGATGGGCTTCGGGCTGCCGGCCGCGATGGGCGCGGCCGTCGGCTGCCCCGACCGGCTGGTGTGCTGCATCGCCGGCGACGGCTCGGTGCAGATGAACGCCCAGGAGCTGGCGACGTGCGCGCAGAACCGCATCCCGATCAAGGTGTTCATCATGAACAACGGCTATCTGGGCATGGTCCGCCAGTGGCAGGAGCTCTTCTGGGACGGCAAATACAGCCACGTCGACATGGGCGAGTTCCCCGACTTCGTCAAGCTCGCCGAGGCGTACGGCGTGACGGGCATGCGCTTTGCGGACAAGCGCACGCTCGTGGACGACATGAAGCGCGCGATCGCCACCGACGGCCCGGTGCTGGTGGACGTGCGCGTGACGCGCGAGGAGAACACCTACCCGATGATCCCGGCCGGGCAGGCCGCGCGCGAGATGGTCGGGTGAGCGCGGTCATGGGCGAACCCGGGACGAAGGAGCCGCTCAGCCTGCAGGAGCTGGAGGCGGCGACCAACCTGCGCACGGGCCGCAAGCACGTGCTGTCGATCCTCGTGGAAAACAAGTCGGGCGTGCTGACGCGGATCGCCGGCCTGTTCGCCAGGCGGGGCTTCAACATCGACACGCTCACCGTCGGTCCGACCGAGGACGAGCAGATCTCGCGCGTGACGCTCACGGTCGACGGCGCGCTGCACCCGATCGACCAGGTGACCAAGCAGCTGCACAAGCTGGTCAACGTGCTCAAGATCCGCGACCTGGAGCCGGCCGACACGGTCGCGCGCGAGCTCGCCCTGTTCAAGGTGACCGCCGACGGCGCGCAGCGCGGCGAGCTGATGCAGATCGCCGAGATCTTCCGCGGCAAGGTCGTCGACGTGACCAAGCGGGCGATCATCATCGAGGTGACCGGCACCACGGACAAGATCGAGGCGTTCGAGAGCATGGTCCGCCCGTTCGGCCTGATCGAGATGATGCGCACGGGCGAGATTGCGATCTCGCGGGGGCGCAGCGAGACCTAGAGCGGGCGTGCGCGGGAACCACGATTTTCCGGGAGGCACGTTCGCCGGCCCCCCAGACAGTCCAGCCGGCGCCGGCCACCACACCTTTACGTTGAGCGCAGAGGACCGCGAGCGGCTGGCCGCGCGGCTGCGTCGGGCGGTCGGGCGCGCGCGACGTCGCGGCGGGGAGGTGCTGGCGACGATCTCGCTGCCGCTGGGAGCCGACGTGGACCCGTCGGCCGTCGTGTGCGCCTCGCGCCGCCCGGGCGAGCGGTGGTTCGTGTTCGAGCAGCCGGATCGGGGCGCGCCGCCCTGGCGGGGCTGGGGGAGGCGATCAGCCTGCGGGCGTCCGGCGCCGGGCGCTTCGCCACCGTGGCCGAGCGCTGGCGGGCGCTGTCGGCGGCCGCGGTGAGCGATCCCGCGGACGAGCCGGCCGGGTGGCGGCCCTGTGGCCGTGGGGGGTTTTGCCTTCGCCCCCGAGGGCGGCGCGGCGCCGCATTGGCAGCGCTTCGAGCCCGCCTCGCTGACGGTGCCCGAGGTCGCGCTCGCCCGCGGCGAGCGGCGCGGAGAGCTGACGGGCGCCGCCGACCGGTCGGCGCCGCCAACCCGGTCGTGCGCCTGACCCTGGCGGCGCTGGCGTCGCCCGACGACGTGCCCGAGGAGCTGCTGGCGCGTCTGGAGCGCCGCGTGGCGGAGCTGCGCGCGAGCGCGCTGCCGCTGCTCGACCCGGCGCCGACGGGGCGCTTCCAGGTGGCGAGCGCGATGCCGCCCGAGCACTACGAAGGCGCCGTCGCGCGCGCGGTGGAGCTGATCGGCGCCGGGCGGCTGGAGAAGATCGTGCTCGCCCGCGAGGTGCAGGTCCACGCTCCGCGCGCGTATGACCCGGCGGCGGTTTTCGGCGTGCTGCGCGAGGAGTTCCCGTCGTGCTTCGTGTTCTGCGTCGGGCGCGGCGAGGCGACCCTGATCGCGGCGAGCCCCGAGCTGCTGGTCCGGCGCGAGGGCCAGCGCGTGAGCACGCTCGCGCTCGCCGGCTCCACGCGCCGCAGCGCCGACCCCGCGGTCGACGCGCACCTGGGCGAGCAGCTGCTGCGCGACGGGAGCTACCGCGAGGAGCACGCGATCGTCGCCCGGCGCATCGAGCGCACGCTGCGTCCCCACGCGATCTGGGTGACGGCAGCGCCCGAGCCCGAGCTGGTCAGGATCGCCAACATCCAGCACCTGGCAACGCCGATCCGGGCGCAGCTGGCCTCGCCGATGGAGGCGCTCGAGCTGGTCGGGCTGATGCACCCGACGCCGGCCGTCGGGGGCGAGCCGCTGGCCCGCGCCGCGCCTCTGATCCCCGCGCTCGAGGGCCTGGACCGCGGCTGGTACTCGGGGCCGGTCGGCTGGACCGACGCGACCGGAGACGGAGAATTCTGCGTGGCCCTGCGCTGCGCGCTGCTGCGCGAGAACGTCGCCCGCTGCTACGCCGGCAACGGCATCGTGCGCGACTCCGACCCGGCGAGCGAGCTCGCCGAGACCGAGGTCAAGCTCCAGGCGCTGCTGCCGCTGCTCGCGGGGTAGGCGGGGGTGAGGTGCAGCTCGCCGGCACGCTCTCTTCGGGGTAGCGCGTGGGCCGCGCGTTGGCCGGCGCCGTTTCCCTGACGGTCGTTGTCTGCTTGCCCGTCGCGGAGGCCACGCCCTCGACTTCCGTGACCGACGCGTTCTTCAACGCCGGCGCCGCTTGTTCGGAGCGGTCCTTGTACAGCTGCGCCAGCATCGCGACGGCCAGCTTGCCGAACGTGGCGTCGGTGCGCTCGAGCTGGCCGACGCTGACGACGTCGATGTCGCTCGTCGGCACCCAGAAGATCAGCCCCGGCCGGTGCCCCTGCAGCGAGAGGCGGCCGACGTACACGCGTTCGTTCGTCTGCGTGATGTAAACGCCGCAGATACCGACGTCGTCGCTCTTGCGGATCAGCGCGATCGGCTGCACCTTCGGTTCACGCATCGTTCGCGCGAACGTCAGCGCCGCACCGAACAGCAGGACCGAGAAGAACACCGACACGCCGTACCAGGCGAACTTCGCCGTCGCCGTGGCGACAAGCAGGTTCATCGTCGCAAGCAGCGCCACGACGGCGAGCATGATCAGGACCCACCTGATCGCATCGTCTTTGACGACGAACACGGTGCCCGCCACTATGCCGGCCGCCAGAAGGAGCGCTACAAGGACGCCTTGCGCTCGGCTGGCTTTCTGAGCAGCCGGCTTCGCCTCGGCACCCGGCTTGAAGTGGCGCATCACGACGCCGGCCACGGCGGCCGTCACCAAGCCGATCACCCCGAACCACATAATCAGCAGGACGTATGTCCATGCGTCACCCACATTGATGAAGGCCACCGTGACCCCCATCTCGGCGACGGCGACGGCGATGAGGCCCGATACCGTGCTCACGGTCGCGTCGCCCTGGCTGTTGATCACGTAGACGACCACCACCGCGATCAGGGCGCCCACCGTAAAGGCCCCAAGCGCCAGCGCGCCGATGATCACGAGTTCCTGCTTCGGCACCGCGAGCACGGCCTGTGTCGCCGGCAGATGGGCGGCGTCGAAGCGGACCCACTCGATCGCGGCGCCGATGATCGCCACGAAGCCGGCGAAGCCGATCGCGCCGCCGATCGCCGGAAGCGCCTGCCAGCCGAGCTGGCCGAGCCGTTCGAGCGCTCCGGTTGTCTGTCCGTTGGCCGGGGGCTGGACTTGAGCGTTGGCCGCGGGCTGTACCGGAGCGTCGGGCGGGGACTCCCCAGGGGCTTTGTTCTCAGGGCTTGCAGGCATCGGGCTTGGCTTGCGCTGGCTCACTCGAGCGGGATCTGAACATCAGAACTATCCCGCCACTCTACAGGGCTTCCTAGCCTGCCGTGGCGTGCGACACCGCGCTCCACAGGCGGCGGTGCAGCTCCACGTTGTTCGCACGGTCGGTCGGCGCATGCACGATTGTCGAGCTCGCACCCGGCGAGAGCGCTTGCTCCAGCGCGGCGCGGAATGCCGGGATCGTCTCCACCCGCTCGTACGCCAGGCCGTACAGCGCTGCCGCACGCGCGAACTCCAGGCCCGTGGGAGTGGCGACATGGCGCGTGTAGATGTCCTCGCCGTCGTCCGCATTCCCGTTGCCTTCGCTCGCCCGGGTCCGCCGCCGTGGGCGTCGGGCGCGAGCGCCATGCTCGCGCGCGAGACGGCCAGGAAGTCGAAGATGCCGCCGCCCCCGTTGTCGAGCAGCACGATCGTCAGCTTCAGCCCGAGCCGCCTCGCAGCCAGCAGGCCGCCGATGTCGTGCGCGAGCGCGACGTCGCCGATCAGCAGCACCACCGGACCGGGGTCGTGGGCGGCCGCGCCGAAGGCCGAGGACACGGTGCCGTCGATGCCGTTGGCGCCGCGATTGCACAGCACGCGCGGCGGGTCGGGGCGGACCGGCCAGAACGTCTCGATGTCGCGCACGGGCATCGAGGAGGCCACGAACAGCGTCGACTGCGCCGGAAGCAGCACGCCGAGCTCGGCCGCGACTGCCGGCTCCGAGAGCTCGTCCTCGGCGAGCGCCTTGAGGATCGCTTGCGCGGCGCGCTCGTCGGCGCTGCGCCAGGCCCCCAGCCAGTCCTCCGGCGTGCGTGCGTGTTGCCCGTCCTCGCCCGCGAGCCAGCTGCTCAGCTGCGAGAGCGCCGCCGCTGGGTCCAGCGCGAGGCTGTCCGCCACGACCGACGCCGGGTCCTGCCACGCGGCCTCCGGATCGAGCGCGGCCTGGCGCACGCCACCCAGGCCGGAAAGCCAGCTGCGCAGCGGCTTCGAAACAGGCAGATCGCCCACCCGCAGGACGAGGTCGGGCTCCACCGAGGCCGCAAACGTCTCGTCGCGCAGTAGCGCGTCGTAGTGGGCGATTGCGGACTTGCCACGACGGGCGCCGGACAGCGGGTCTGCCAGCAGCGGCCAGGCGGCGGCTTGCGCGAATGCGGCCGCGGTCTCGGCCACGCCCGTCTGGCGCTCATCGCGCCCCGCGACGACGACGCCTCGGCGTGCGTGCGCGACCAACGCCCGTAGCGTCGCATCCGGCGCGTCCGTCCCGCGGGCGGCGGGCCTCCGACGAACGTACGGAACGCCGTCGCGACGCCCGGTCGTGTCCTCGGGGAAGCTCATCCTCGCTCACGAGCGGCTCGCGCAGGGGGAAGTTCAGGTGCACGGCACCCGGGCTGCCCTCCAGCGCGGTCCAGTAGGCGCGGCACGCCAGCGTGCGCATCCAGCGCAGCCGCTCGGCGCCGGCGTCGTGCACGCCGACCTCGAAGAACCACTTGGCCGCGCCGCCGAACAGCCTCAGCTGGTCGATCGCCTGGCCGGCGCCGTTCTCGCGCAGCTCCGGCGGCCGGTCGGCGGTGAGCAGCAGCAGCGGCACGCGGGCCTCGCGGGCCTCGATCGCCGCCGGCAGCAGCTCGGCTGCGGCGGTGCCGGACGTGCAGGCCACGGCCACCGGCAGCCCCGACGCCTTGGCCAGTCCGAGCGCGAAGAACCCCGCGCAGCGCTCGTCCACGTGCGAGAAGCAGCGCAGGCGCTGCTCCAGCGCGAGCGAGAGCACCAGCGGCGCGCAGCGCGAGCCGGGCGAGGTGCACGCCGCGCGCATGCCGCAGCGCGCCAGCTCGTCCACGAACGCCCTCAGCAGCGCGTATGTGTCGGTGGTGGGGGTCATAGGATGAGCGGGTGCCGGAGAGCGTCGTCCTGCTTCACGGGTTCAGCGGCACCCGGCGCGCCTGGGACGGCGTGATCGCGCTGCTCGACCGTGAACGCTACCGGCCGCTGGCGCTCGACCTGCCCGGGCACGGCCAGGCTGCCGACGGTGAGCGCCCGATCGCATTCGCCGGCTGCGTGGCGGCCGTGCTGGCCGCGGCCCCCGAGCGCTTCACGCTGTGCGGCTACTCGATGGGCGGCCGTCTCGCCCTGCACGTCGCGCTCGCCGCCCCCGAGCGCGTGCGGCGGCTGGTGCTCGTGTCGAGCACCGCCGGCATCGAGGATCGCGCGGAGCGAGCCGCAACGGCGCGAGGCCGACCGCGGGCTGGCGCGGGAGTTGGAGGAGACCCCGTTCGAGCAGTTCATCGAGCGCTGGCGCACACAGCCGCTGTTCGCCTCCGAGCCGCCCGAGGTGGGCCGGCTGGCGCGCGAGGATCAGCTCCGCAACCGGCCCGAGCGCCTGGCGGCGGTGCTGCGGGGAATCGGCACCGGCGAGATGGAGCCGCTGTGGGACAGGCTGGGCGAGCTGAGGATGCCCGCCGCGGTGGTGGTCGGCGACCGCGACGCGAAGTTCCTGGCGCTGGGTCGGCGCATGGCGGGTCTGCTGCCCGACGCCGAGCTGATCGTCGTCCCCGGCGGCCACGGCCTGCCGCTGGAGAACCCGCGCGCGGTGGCGCAGGCGTTGTAGAGCTTCTGCCTGGAGTTCCAGCCGGGGGGCGCTCTACGCTCGTGCATCATGAGCGAGAGGAGATACCGACAGCAGCAGAGACGCCAGACGCGCAAGGCAGGCACACGGCGGCGATCAGCCGCGTCCGTCGGTGCGTTCGTCGAGCGCCACAACGAGGGGCTGACGGCGTAGGCGCTCGGTGAGCCCGGTGTCACGCTTCAGGCAACGCTGAGAGGGCGTCACGCACCTGAGCAGCAAACGGCTAGACTAAGTCCATGACTAAGTCTGTTGGCGTGCACGAGGCCAAGACGCACCTGTCGCGGCTGTTGGAGGACGTGGTGGCCGGCGAGGAGGTTGTGATCACGCGGCGCGGCGAGGAGGTCGCGAGCCTGGTGCCCGTACGCCGGTCCTCCGCCAGGCGCCTGGGGATCGACCGCGGGCGATTCGTCGTACCGGATGACTTCGACGAGCCGCTCCCGGACGAGCTGCTCGCTGCGTTCGAGCGGTGAAGGTCCTCCTCGACACGCACATCTTTCTCTGGCTGAACACCGAGCCCGAGCGTCTCGGCGAGCACCTGCCCCTTGTAGAAGATCGACGCAACGCGCTGCTGGTCTCGGCTGTCAGCTCATGGGAGATCGCAATCAAGCACGGACTCGGCCGGCTACCCCTTCCGGAGTCGCCAGAACGCTACGTGCCCGAGCGTCTGCGAGCCATTGGTGCCGAGGCGCTGGCGATCGAGCACACCCATGCGCTCGCGGTGGCGGCGCTCCCGCCTATGCACCGCGACCCGTTCGACCGCCTGCTCGTGGCACAGGCCGGGCTGCTCGACGTGCCCATCCTCACGGCGGACCCGCAGGTGGCGCAGTACCCGGTGCGCACGCTGATGGTCAGAACGGGTTGACCCCCAGCCCCGCTGTCGTGGGCACGGCGATCATCCCCGCTTGTGCCGCCAGCGGGTTCTCGATGTCCTCGAACAGGCCGAGCGTCGCCAGGCCGCAGTGCGGCATCGGGCCGCGCGAGGCCAGCGCCGCGGCGGCGTGCACCGCGGCCGCGATCCCCAGCGGACCGTCGAGCGTCGAGGCCAGGTAGACCTCGGCGCCCGTGGTGCGCACGAGGGCGGCGGCGGCCAGCAGGCCGGCGATCCCGCCGCATCTGGAGATCTTCAGGCACACCGCGTCGGCCACGCCCGCGGCGAGCGCGCCGGGCTCGGTCGCGGTCTCGTCGATCGCCACCCTCACCGCCACCCGCTCGCGCACCTCCCGCACGGCCTGCAGGCCGTGGGTCGGCTCCTCGACCAGCTCGAGCCCGGCCGGGGAGAGGGCCTCGATCGCCCTGCACCGCCTCCTCCACGTCCCACGCGCCGTTGGCGTCCAGGCGCAGCGCCACCTGTGGCCCGGCGGCGGCCCGCGTCGCCGCCACCCGGCCGGCGTCGTCGCCGACGCCCACCTTCACCTTCAGGCAGCTGAACCCCTCGCGCACGGCCCCGGCGGCCTGCTCGGCGACGCCCGCGCGGTCGAGCGCCGAGAGCGTCGCGTTGACCGGCACGCTCGCGCAGGGGTCGTCGCTCAGCAGAGCCGCGACAGGCTTGTCCTCCCGCCGGCCGGCCCGATCCCACAGCGCCATGTCGATCGCCGCGAGCGCCTGCGGCAGGTCCTCCACGCGACGGCACGCCTCGATCACCTGAGCGCCGTTGATGCCCTCGGACTCCGCCAGCGCCGGCGCGTAGCGCTCGAGCGCGTTCTGCACCCGGGCGGTGCTGACGCCGTCGTAGCTCTCCAGCGGCGCCGCCTCGCCGTAGCCGCTCACCCCGTCCGCGCCGGTGAGCGCCACGAGCAGCAGCTCGCGTTCGCGGACCGTGCCGTAGGAGGTCTCCAGCGGGCTCGCGAGCGTCAGGGCGCGGCGCTCGATCTCGAGCTTCACGTGCCGATCCCGCCGCTTGCGAGGATCCCGGCGGCGAACAGCAGGCAGAAGGCGAGCTGCAGGATGCCCGTTCCCGCCAGCGCGCCGTTGAGCGCCGGCCCGTCCGTGCGCGTGCGCACGACCCGAGCGACCCGCGCCGCCAGCGGCATCGACGGCCCACGGCAGCAGCAGCCACGCGCTCATCGACCCGAACGCCCACGGCAGCGGCGCCGTCACGAACGCGCCCGCGACCATCGTCGCGTACAGCCGGCGCGTGCGCGCCCGGCCCAGCCGCACCGCCAGCGTGCGCTTGCCCGCGCGGCGGTCGGTCTCCAGGTCGCGCACGTTGTTGACGACCAGGATCGCGCTCGCCAGCAGCCCGACGGGGACAGCGCACACGAACGCCTGCCACGGGAGCTGCTGCACCTGCACGAAGTACGAGCCCGTCACCGCCACGATCCCGAAGAACAGGAACACGAACACCTCGCCCAGGCCCTCGTAGCCATACGGACGCGGGCCGCCGGTGTAGAGCACGCCGGCGAGGATCGACGCCGCGCCCACCGCCAGCAGCTCGGGTCCCGCCACCGCCACCAGATAGGCGCCGCACGCCACCGCCAGGCCGAACGTCACGTACGTCGCCAGCAGCACCTGGCTGGGGGGCACCAGGCCGCCGGCCGTCACCCTCACCGGGCCGAGCCGGTCCTCGGTGTCGGCCCCTCGGCGCGCGTCCGAGTAGTCGTTCGACAGGTTCGTGCCCACCTGGATGAACATCGCGCCCAGCAGCGCCGCCACGAACGTGAGCGGATGGAAGTGCCCGGCGCCGAGCGCCAGCGAGGTGCCCACGAGCACCGGCGCCACCGCGGCCGGCAGCGTGCGCACGCGGGCCGCCATCACCCAGATGCGCACGGCGCTCACACTAGGCCCGCTTGGGAAAGCGCGAGAAGTCCGGCGTGCGCTTCTCCCGGTACGCGTCCCGTCCCTCCTGCGCCTCCTCGCTGCCGTAGAACAGCAGGTTCGCGTCGTGCGCGAGCTGCTGGATTCCCGACAGCCCGTCCTCGGCCGCGTTGAAGCTCGCCTTCAGCAGACGCAGCGCGAACGGCGAGAGCGCGAGCATCTCCCGGCACCAGCCGACCGTCTCCTCCTCCAGGCGCTCGAGCGGCACGACCGTGTTCACCAGCCCCATCTGCAGCGCCTCCTCGGCCGAGTACTGCCGGCACAGGAACCAGATCTCCTTGGCCTTCTTCGGCCCCACCAGGTTCGCCAGCAGGCCCGCGCCGAAGCCGCCGTCGAAGGAGCCGACCTTCGGGCCGACCTGGCCGAAGCGCGCGTTGTCGGCGGCGATCGTCAGGTCGCAGACCAGGTGCAGCACGTGCCCGCCGCCGATCGCGTAGCCGGCGACCATCGCCACCACGGGCTTGGGCAGCCGGCGGATCTGGACGTGCAGGTCGGTCACGTGGAAGCGCCCGACGCCGGCGCTTGCCGGCGTCGTCGTCGTTCAGGTAGCCCGAGTCGCCGCGCACGCGCTGATCGCCGCCCGAGCAGAACGCGTCGGGGCCCTCGCCGGTGAGGACGATCACGCCGATCTCGGTGTCCTCGCGCGCGTCCTCGCAGCGCCTGGGACATCTCGATCACCGTGCGCGGGCGAAACGCGTTTCTGACCTCCGGCCGGGCGATCGTGATCTTGGCGATCCCCCGATCCGGAGCAGCGGACTTCTCGTAGCGGATGTCCGTGTAGCCGCCGTCGGCGGGTGCTGGCGCGGGTATCCAGGCGATGCTCATCGCGCGAAGGCTAGCCTGTGCGCCATGGAGGTCGAGGCATGGCTGGCCCGCGCCGCCGCGGCGCGGCCCCGGCACACGGCGCTGCAGACGCCCGCGGGGGGACTGGTCCTACGCGCAGCTGCACGCCGCCGCGCGCTTCGGAGCGGGGCGAGCTGGCGGCGCGCGGCGCCGGCCCCGGAGCGAGCGTCGCGATCGCGCTGCCCGCCGGTCTGGAGTTCGCCCAGGCGCTGCACGCCTGCCTGCTGCTCGGCGCGGTCGCCGTGCCCGTCGACCTGCGCCTGTCGCAGGGCGAGCGCGCGCGGATCGCCGACGGCGCCGCGGTGCTCGTCGCGGAGCCGCTGGGGGAGGGACCCGCGCCGGCCGCGGCGCCGGTGGCGCGCGTGCACGACCTCGACGCCACGGCCGCCGTGATCCACACGTCGGGCACGACCGCCTCGCCGCGGCCGGTGGAGCTGACCTACGGCAACTTCCTGTGGAGCGCCCTCGGCTCGGCCGTCGCCCTCGGCCTGGACCGCGAGGAGCGCTGGCTGTGCGCGCTGCCGCTCGCGCACGTCGGCGGACTGTCGATCCTGCTGCGCTCGGCCATCTACGGGACCACCGCCATCGTCCACGAGCGCTTCGAGGTCGACCGCGTCGCGCACGCGCTGAACGCGCAGCAGGCGACGCTCGTGAGCCTCGTCGCCACCACGCTCGCGCGCCTGCTCGACGCCGGTCTGGAGCGTCCGCCGGCGCTGCGCTGCGCGCTGACCGGCGGCGGCCCGGTGCCGGCGGCGCTGGTGCGCCGCGCGCGCGACGCGGGCGTGCCGGTCAGCCTCACCTATGGCCTCACGCGAGAGCTGCTCGCAGGCGACGACCACGCCCGTCGCCGCGATCGACGGCGAGGGCGGTGGCGCACCCGCGAGCGCAGGACCGCCCCTGTTCTGCACCCGTGTGCGGATCGCCGGGGCGCCGCCGGCGGAGCCGGGGGTCGGCGAGATCCTGGTTGCGGGGCCGACCGTGGCGCCCGCGGCGATCGCGCCCGACGGCTGGCTTCACACAGGCGACCTCGGCAGCCTCGACGAGCACGGAGGCCTGCTGGTGCGCGGGCGCAAGGCCGACACGATCGTCAGCGGCGGCGAGAACGTCGCGCCCGCCGAGGTGGAGGCCGTGCTGGAGGCCCATCCGCAGGTGCTCGAGGCGGCCGTGCTGGGGCGCTCCGATCCGCAGTGGGGTGAGGCCGTGACGGCGATCGTCGTCGCCCGGCCGGGCGCTGTCGTGGAGGTGGAGCAGCTGCGCGAGCACTGCGCACGTGCCCTGGCTCCCTACAAGGTTCCCAAGCGCTTCGTGCTCGCCGCCGAGCCGCTGCCGCGCACCCGCTCGGGCAAGCTGCTGCGCAGGGAGCTGCGGTGAGCTTCGACGCAAACGCACACCGCCGCGCCGAGCCTGGAGAGCTGGGAAGAGGCGGCCTCGGGGTGGGTGCGCCGCGAGCGGCTCCTGCGCGAGTTCGGGGCGCCGGTGTCCCAGTGGATGATCGACGCCGTCTCCCTGCAGCCCGGCCAGCGCGTGCTCGAGCTGGCCGCCGGTCTGGGAGAGACGGGGATGCTCGCGGCAGAGCTGGTCGCTCCGCTGGGTGGCGCGATCGTCTCCGACCAGGCTGAGGCGATGCTCGAGGGCGCCCGCACGCGGGCGCTCGCACTTGGCCTGAGCAACGTCGAGTTTCAGGTGCTCAACGCGGAATGGATCGACCTGCCGGTCGCCAGCGTCGACGCCGTGCTGTGCCGGTGGGGCTACATGCTGATGGCCGACCCGGCCGCGGCGCTCGCGGAGACGCGGCGCGTGCTGCGCCCCGGCGGGCGGGTCGCGCTGGCGGTCTGGGATGCGGTCGTATGCAACCCCTGGGCGCTGCTTCCCGCACAGGAGCTGATCGACCGTGGGCTGACGCCGCCGCCGGGCGAGCAGTCCGAGCAGCGGCCGGGGCCCTTCGCGCTGGGGAGCGCCGCGCGGGTGTCCGAGCTGCTCGAGCAGGCGGGGTTCGCCGACGTGCACGTCGAGGCGCTCGACCTCCCGCGCCGCCACGCGACCTTCGCGGAGCTGTGGGACACGACGCTCGACCTCTCGCGCGGTTTCCATGACGCCGTGCTCTCCCGCCCGGCGTCCGAGATCGCCGAGATCAAGCTGTCGCTGAGCGAGCGCTTCGCGCCGTACACCGCCGGCGACGGGACGCTGGACATACCCGGGCGGACCCTGCTCGCGTCTGCGAGCGCCTGATCCGCAGTGCTCGCGCTCCAGTGCGTGCGGGCGCCCGCGGGCCCGCCGCCTGAGATAGCCTGCGAGCAATGATCTACGACGACGACGCAAACCTGCATCTCCTCGACGGCAAGACCGTCGCCATCATCGGATACGGCTCCCAGGGCCACGCCCACGCCCTCAACCTCAAGGACTCCGGCGTGAACGTCGTGGTCGGCCTGCGCGAGGACTCCGCCTCTGTCGCCAACGCGCGTGAGCAGGGCCTGGAGGTGCTGCCGGTGGTGGACGCGGCCAGCCGCGGCGACCTGGTGATGATCCTCCTCCCGGACGAGCTTCACCGCCAGGTCTGGGAGTCGGAGATCCGCGACGGCATCGCCGAGGGCAACATGCTGCTGTTCGGCCACGGCTTCTCGATCCACTACAAGGAGGTGGCCCCGCCCGCGGGGGTGGACGTCGCGATGGTCGCGCCCAAGGGGCCCGGTCACCTCGTGCGCCGGCAGTTCCTCGAAGGCAGCGGCGTCCCCGGGCTGATCGCCGTCGCGCAGGACGCCACCGGCAACGCGCGCGCGCTGGCGCTCGCCTACGCCAAGGGCATCGGCTGCACGCGCGGCGGCGTGATCGAGACCACCTTCAAGGACGAGACCGAGACCGACCTGTTCGGCGAGCAGGCCGTCCTCTGCGGCGGCGCCTCCGAGCTCGTCCAGGCGGGCTTCGAGACGCTCGTCGAAGCCGGGTACGACCCGGAGATGGCCTACTTCGAGTGCCTGCACGAGCTCAAGCTGATCGCGGACCTCATGTACGAGAAGGGCCTCGCCGGCATGCGCTACTCGATCTCCAACACCGCCGAGTACGGGGACTACACCCGCGGCAAGCGCGTGATCACCGAGCAGACGCGCGCCGACATGCGCAAGATCCTCGCGGAGATCCAGTCGGGGGACTTCGCGCGCGAGTGGATCGCCGAGAACCGCGCCGGTCAGGAGAACTTCAAGCGCATGCGCGCCGAACAGGCCGACACCCAGGTCGAGCACGTCGGCGGCGAGCTGCGCTCGCACATGGACTGGATCAAGCCCGCCTTTTAGGCACGGGCCGCGGTGCTGGCGTATATCTTCTGGCACCGTCCGCGCGAGGGCGTCGCGATCGATGCCTACGAGCACGCTCAGCTTGCCTTTCACCGCTCGCTGGCGCGCACCCGGCCGATCGGCTTGCGCCGCTCTGCCGTGTTCAAGATCGACGAGATCCCCTGGGCGGTGCACGGCGCCGACGCAGGGGCGAGCGAAAGCGCTGACCCGGGCTACGAGGACTGGTACCTGATCGACGACTTCGCGGCGCTCGGCGTTCTCAACGAGGCCGCCGTCGGCCGCGGGCACCGCAGCGCCCACGATGAGGCGGCGCGACGCTTCGGCGGCGGGGCGGGAGGCCTGTACGCGCTCGTCGAGGGCAGCCGCTCGGACACCGGCGAGCTGGCAGCCTCGCTCGGCGAGGCCAACGTCGCGATCTGGGTCGCCCGACCGGTGGGCGCGCAGCGGCGGGAGCTCGGCGAGCTGCTGGGCGACGGCATGGACCCTCAGCACGCGAGCCTGTGGCGTCGCCAGCTTGTGTTCGGTCCGGCCCCGGAGTTCTGCCTGCTCGCGCGCGAGCAATCCGTGTTCGACCAGCCCGCCGGCGTCGCTGCCACGCGGCTGCCCGACGGCTGGAGCGCCACCGTCGTGCGGAGGCGGGTCCTCTGGCATGGCTGAGGTCCTGATCGACCGCGAGCTCGCCACTGGCAGCTTCGAGCGCCAGGCGAGCCGCTTCCGCGACTGGATCGGGGTAGACCCCGTGTCCAAGCGCGTGAGCGGGCTGGCGCCAGAGCCTGCCCGCTACCACCTGTACGTGTCGCTCGCCTGCCCGTGGTGCCACCGCACCGCGATCCTCCGCGAGCTGGCCGGCCTGCAGGACGCCGTGGCGATCTCGTATCTGGCGCCGTTCCGCGGCGAGCGCGGCTGGGCGTTCACCGGAGAGCGCTTCAGCGACGGGCCGGGGGGCGAGTACACCGACGCGCTGCACGGTTGGAGCTTCATGAGCGAGGCGTACGCGCTGAGCGATCCGGACTACGCGGGGCGGATCACCGTCCCCGTCCTGTGGGACAGGCTGAGCGGGCGGATCGTCAACAACGAGTCGAGCGACATCATCCGCATGATGGCCTTCGAGGAGTCGCTCGGCGGCCTGGGCCACGGGGGCCAGCTCGACCTCTATCCGGAGCGGCTGCGCGCGGAGATCGACGCGATCAACGCGCGCGTGTACGAGACCGTCAACAATGGCGTCTACCGAGCGGGGTTCGCCCGCCGCCAGGATGCCTACGAGCGCGCGTTCGCGGACTTGTTCGACGGCTTCGCGTGGCTCGAGGGCTTGCTCGACGAACGGCGCTTCCTGCTCGGTGAGCACGTCACCGAGGCCGACTGGCGGCTGTTCCCGACGCTCATGCGCTTCGACGAGGTCTACAACCTGCACTTTCGCTGCAACCTTCGCCGACTCGTCGACTACGCCAACCTGTGGCGCTACGCGCGCGAGCTCTACCAGCGGCCGGGCGTCGCGCGCACCGTCGCGATGCACCAGATCAAGCGCCACTACTACACCACCCACGACGAGCTCAACCCGAAGCGCATCATCCCGGTGGGACCGGGCTACGACTGGAGCGATCGCACGGGGATCGCTCCGGCGTCGGGTGTGCCCGCAACCGCGCCGCGGTAGGCGACCGCGCGGTAGGAGACCGCAGGAGGAGACATCTCGCGCCGAGCGGCCTCGCCGCGGGCAGCGTCCGCTACACTCGCCTTCGTCGTCGCGACTGGCGCTCGGGTGGAGTTCACCACCGGGAAGTGGCGACAGAGCACCGCCGCGCGCCTGGGCACCCTCACAGCACCGACCACCACCTCGAGGTCCGACAGAGCGAGGAGCCCAAATGACGACGAGCCCCCTTACACAACAGACGCCGCTGGTCATCCCCGATCGGCTGAGACCCGTCGACGGGCGCTTCGGCTGCGGCCCGTCGAAGGTGCGTCCAGAGGCGCTCGCGCGCCTGGCCGGCGAGGGCGGCGCGGTGATGGGCACCTCGCACAGGCAGAGGCCCGTGAAGGCGCTCGTCGGCGAGATCCGCGCGGGCCTGCGGACGCTGTTCGCGACTCCCGACGGCTATGAGGTGGCGCTCGGCAACGGCGGCGCGACCGCGTTCTGGGATGCAGCGGCCTTCGGGCTCGTGCAGCGCCGCGCCGCGCACCTGAGCTTCGGCGAGTTCTCCCAGAAGTTCGCCGCCGTGACCGCCGGCGCGCCGTTCCTGGAGGACCCCATCACCGTCTCCGCCGAGGCCGGGGACGCCCCCGACCCGGCCGCCATCGGCGCGGTGGCGGCGGAGGGTGGCGCGGACCTCCTGGCGTGGGCGCACAACGAGACCTCGACCGGGGTGATGGTGCCCGTGCTGCGGCCCGCCGGGACGCAGGGCGCGCTCGTGGCGATCGACGCGACCTCCGGCGCGGGCGGCCTGCCGGTCGATGTCTCGCACGCCGACGCCTACTACTTCGCGCCGCAGAAGAGCTTCGCCTCCGACGGCGGGCTGTGGGTCGCGCTGCTCAGCCCGGCGGCACAGGAGCGGATCGTCGCGCTGCACGCCTCCGAGCGCTGGATCCCAGAGTTCCTGTCGCTGCACACCGCCCTGGAGAACTCGCTCAAGGATCAGACATACAACACGCCCGCGGTGGCCACGCTGTTCCTGCTCGCCGATCAGATCGGCTGGATGCTCGAGGGCGGCGGGCTTGACTGGTGCGTTGCCCGCACGCGGGCATCCTCGGAGCATCTCTACGGCTGGGCCGAGCGCACCCCCTACGCGACCCCGTTCGTCGCCGACCCGGCCAAGCGTTCGCTCGTGGTCGGCACGATCGACTTCCAGGACTCCGTCGACGCGGCGGCGGTCGCGGCCACGCTGCGGGCCAACGGCATCGTCGACGTCGAGCCCTATCGCAAGCTCGGTCGCAACCAGCTGCGGGTCGGGATGTTCCCGGCCGTGGACACCGCCGACGTGCAGGCGCTCACGGCGTCCATCGACTGGATCGTCGAGAGGCTCGCATGAGCGCCGCCGCGGCCGGCGAGCGCCCGAAGGTGCTCGTCAAGGAGAAGGTCGGCGACCCGGGCGTGGCGCTGCTGCGCGAGCACTTCGATGTGGATCTCGGGATCGACTGGAGCGACGAGCAGCTCGCCGAGCGCATCGGCGAGTACGACGGCATCCTGATCCGCTCGGCCACGAAGATGACCGGCGAGCTGATCGCCCGCGGCGGGCGCCTGCACGTGATCGGGCGCGCGGGGGTGGGCGTCGACAACGTGGACGTGGACGCGGCGACCAAGCGCGGCATCGTCGTCGCCAACGCGCCCGAGTCGAACGTGGTGACGGCGGCCGAGCACACGATGGCGCTGCTGCTCGCGCTCGCCCGCAACATCCCGCAGGCGTATGTCTCGCTGACGGGCGGCAAGTGGGAGCGCTCGAAGTTCTCGGGCGTCGAGCTGTACGAGAAGACGCTGGGCATCCTCGGCTTCGGGCGCATCGGCCAGCTCGTCGCGGCCCGCGCGCGGGGCTTCGGCATGCGCGTGCTCGCGTTCGACCCGTTCGTCAGCGCCGAGCGCTACCGCGAGCTGGGGGTGGACAAGGCGGCCAGCCCCGACGACCTCTACGCGCAGGCGGACTTCATCACGGTGCACCTGCCGAAGACCCCGGAGACCGAGCGCTTCATCGATGCGGACGCGTTCGCCAAGATGCGCGATGGGGTGCGCGTCCTGAACGTCGCCCGCGGCGGGCTGATCGACGAAGCGGCGCTGAAGGACGCGCTGGACTCGGGCAAGGTCGCCGGCGCCGCCCTGGACGTGTTCCCGAGCGAGCCGATGACCGAGAACCCGCTGTTCGGCTATCCCAACGTCGTCGTCACCCCGCACCTCGGCGCCTCCACGGCGGAGGCGACCGACCGCGCCGGCTATCAGAGCGCCGAGCAGGTCGTCGCCGCGCTGACCGGCGGAGTCGTCTCGACCGCGGTGAACGTTCCCGCGATCGGCGCCGAGGACATGGAGATGCTCGGACCGTTCCTGCCGCTGGCCACGCAGCTCGGGCGCCTGGCGATGGAGCTTGCCGAGGGCAGCTCGGTGGAGCGCATCGAGGCCGCGTTCCTCGGCAGGATCGCCGACTTCGACACGCGCCTGCTCGGCGTCGCCGTCATCGTCGGCGCGCTGCAGGGCCGCACCGAGGAGCCCGTCAACCTCGTCAACGCTCCGACGATGGCCCACCAGCGGGGCATCGTCTTCGAGGAGCGGGCGGTATCCGAGGCGCAGGACTTCCACGAGCTGATCCGCGTGACCGTCGTCGCCGGAGATCAGAGCGTCGCGGTCGCCGGCACCGGCATCGGCCCCAACCGCGTGCCCCACCTGGTCGAGGTGCAGGGCCGGCGGCTGACGATCGAGCTGGAGCGGTTCGTGACGGTCTTCCGCTACGCCGACCTGCCCGGCATGATCGGCCGCGTCGGCACGATCTTCGGCGCTCACGGGATCAACATCTCCTCGGCCGCCGTCGGCCACACCCCCGACCCCCCGTTCGGGGCCCAGGCGGGGAGCGAGAGAGGCCTGGCGGCGATGGTTGTCACGACCGACGCGCCGGTGCCGCGCGCGGTCCTGAACGAGATCCTCGCCTCGGAGGAGTTCGTGAACGGATGGTCGGTGGATCTCGGCTGATCGGCGGCGCGGCGCTCGGCTGATCGGCTACGCTGCGCGCCGATGCGGGCGGTCGTCATAACCAAGCACGGGGGGGCCGGCGTGCTGCAGGTTCAGGAGCGCCCGGACCCCGCGCTCGAGCCGGGCGAGGTGCGGATCGCGGTGGCGGCGGCGGGCGTGAACTTCGCCGACGTGATGGCGCGGATGGGCCTGTATCCCGACGCGCCCAAGACGCCGTGCGTCGTCGGCTACGAGGTCGCCGGCACGATCCTCGAGGTGGGCGACGGGCCGATCGGAGATCGGGGGCACCGCGGCCAGAGGCAGTGGTCGGATCTCGCCGTTGGCCAGCGTGTCGTGGCGGGCACCAAATTCGGCGGCTACGCGTCGCAGGCGGTGGTCCCGGCCAGCGACGTGCTGGCGCTGCCGGACGAGCTCAGCTTCGAGCAGGGCGCGGCCATCCCGGTCAACTACGCGACCGCGTGGGCGGGCCTGATCGGCTACGGCAGCCTGCAGCCGGGCGAGCGCGTGCTCATCCACTCGGCCGCCGGTGGCGTGGGCATCGCCGCCACGCAGATCGCCAAGCGCGCCGACGCGGAGGTCTACGGCACGGCATCGCCGGGCAAGCACGCGCGCATCACCGAGCTCGGCGTGGACCACGCGCTCGACTACACGAGATCGGGCTGGGAGCGGGGCCTGCCGAAGTTCGACATGATCATGGACGCCGTCGGCGGGAGCAGCTTCCGGCGCGACTACTCGCTGCTGCGTCCGGGCGGGCGGCTGGTCGCCTTCGGCGCCTCCGCGCTCGTGACCGGGCAGCGGCGCAACCTGTTCGCGGCGCTGCGCACCGTCGCGCGCATGCCGCGCTTCAACCTGATCAAGCAGATGTCGGAATCGAAGGCCGTGATCGGGCTGAACATGCTCAGCCTGTGGAAGGACCGCGAGACGCTCGAGCCCTGGATCGCGCCGCTGCGCCAGATGCTCGACGACGGCACCATCAAGCCGGTCCTCGCCGGGGCGTTCGGCTTCGAGGACGCCAGCGCGGCGCACACCATGATCACCGAGCGGCGCAACGTCGGCAAGGTGGTGCTCGTCCATGAGCCGCTCGGGTCGGGCGTCGGCGTTGCGTGGAGCGGCGGCGTCGCTGGCGCTGCTGCACGCGGTCGCCTCCGAGCTGTGAGATGACGCCGATCGCGGCGCGCGCGGGCGTTCGGCTGCTGCTAAGCTCCGTGCTCGGATGTCGTTGCAGCTCTCACTTCTCTCTCTTCTCCTGCTCCCCCCTCGGGGGGAATAGCGCGTGGCGGCCGCGTAGCCGCATACCCAGCAGAGAGGAACAGCCAGCGAGATAGAGAAGGAGCACGAACGACATGAGCAGCCATGACGGACCTACTGGCAGCAACGCGACCGGTGCGAGCCGCAAGGATTCAGACCGCGTCCTGATCTTCGACACGACCCTGCGCGACGGCGAGCAGTCGCCGGGGATCTCTTTGAACAAGCAGGAAAAGCTGGAGATCGCCCACCAGCTGGCGCGCCTGGGCGTGGACGTGATCGAGGCCGGCTTCCCGATCACCTCGCCCGGCGACTTCGAGTCGGTGCAGGCGATCGCAAGGGAGGTCGAAGGCCCCGTGATCTGCGGCCTGGCGCGCACGTCAAAGCAGGACATCGAGGCGGCGTGGCATGCGGTCAGGGACTCTGAGCGCCCGCGCATCCATACCTTCATCGCGACCAGCGACATCCACATCGAGCGCAAGCTGCAGACCACGCGCGAGGACGTCAAGGGTCAGGTGCGCGCGGCGGTCGCGCAGGCGCGCGATTACACCGATGACGTCGAGTTCTCCCCCGAGGACGGCTCGCGCTCGGACGTGCAGTACATGGCCGAGGTGATCCAGATCGCCCTGGAGGAGGGCGCCAGCACGATCAACGTGCCGGACACGGTCGGCTACACGATGCCGCGCGAGTACCGGGCGATGTTCGAGGAGCTCTACCGGCTGGTCCCCGGCCTGCGCGACGTGGTCGTGTCGGTGCACTGCCACGACGACCTGGGCCTGGCTGTGGCCAACTCGCTGGCGGGCCTGGAAGCTGGCTGCCGCCAGGTCGAGTGCGCGGTCAACGGGATCGGCGAGCGCGCCGGCAACGCGTCGCTGGAGGAGATCGTGATGCTGCTGCGCACGCGCGAGCCGAGCCTGGGGCTGTGGACGGGAGTCGACACGACAGAGATCGCGCGCACGAGCCGGCTGGTCTCGCGCCTGACCGGCTACCAGGTGCAGCCGAACAAGGCGATCGTCGGCCGCAACGCGTTCGCGCACGAGGCCGGCATCCACCAGGATGGGGTGCTGAAGGAGCGCACCACGTACGAGATCATGGACGCCACCACCGTCGGCCTGCGCAGCAACTCGATCGTGCTGGGCAAGCACTCCGGCCGGCACGCCCTGAGCAAAGCGCTGCAGGAGATGGGCTTCGAGCTGGACGGCCAGGCGCTGAACACGGCGTTCAAGCGCTTCAAGGAGATCGCCGACCGCAAGAAGCAGGTGACTGCGATGGACCTGGAGGCGCTTGTCACCGACGAGCTGCGCGAGGAGGTCCCCGGCTATGCGCTCGAGTCCTTCGAGGTCGAGGCCTCGTCGCTGCGCCCGCCTCACGCGCGCGTGACCGTGGCGCTGCCCGAGGGCGGATCGGCGACCGGCTCGTTCACCGGGGACGGTCCGATCGACGCGGTCTTCCAGGCGATCAACGCCGCCACGGGCATCGCGCCGAGGCTCAGCGACTTCACGATCGGCGCGGTCACCGAGGGCCAGGACGCGCTCGGCGAGGTGTCCGTGGTGCTCGAGGATAGGCGGCTTCACCGGCGCGGGCCAGGGCATCTCGACCGACATCATCGACGCGGCCGCGCGCGCGTACGTGCGCGCGCTGTCGGTCGCCGTCGCGCGCTCGCGCGCGGACGCGACGATCGGCCTGCCCGAGACCGCCGCCTAGCGAGCGAACCGCTTCGCGGCTGTGTCGGACCCACAACGCACAGCACGCCACGCCCACGAGCGTCCGAGCGCGGCCACGCACCGCCAGCTGAGGAGCTTCGCGCGTCGCATCGAGCTGCTGGGCGTGATCGTGCTCGCCCTGCTGCTGCTCGGTGCGCTCGGCCTTGCGCTCAGCGAGGGAGTGGGCATGTGGTACGGGTTTCGCTGGGCGCTCGCCACGGCGGCCACCGTCGGAGGCTTTCCGCAGCCTCGCACGACCACGGGCCAGATCATCGAGGTTGCGCTCACCGTCCTGGGTGTCGGTACGCTCTTCTACGCGCTCGCCACCGTCGCCGAGTTCTTCGTGGCGGGGCACCTCGACGACCTGCTGGCTGTCCGGCGCATGCAGAGGATGATCGACTCGCTCACCGGCCACCACATCATCTGCGGCTTCGGACGCGTCGGGCGTCAGGTGGCGCGTGACCTGCACGCCGCTCGCGCCGATTACGTGGTGGTGGACCCCGACGCGGAGAACCGCCTCCTGGCCGAGGCGCTGGGCATTTGCTTCATCGAGGGCGATGCCTCGGATGACGCGGTGCTGGCCGAGGCCGGGATCGCGCGTGCCCGTTCGATCATCGCGTGTGCGGACTCCGACGCCAACAACGTGTTCATCACGCTCACAGCGCGCGAGCTGCGGGCAGACATAGCGATAGTGGCGAGGGCGGCGATCGAGGACACCGAGAAGAAGCTCAAGCGGGCCGGCGCCGACCGTGTGATCTCCCCGTACAAGTCCAGCGGTACGGAGATGGCAAGGCTGGCGCTGCACCGCCAGCTGAGCGGGGTCGTGGATGTCGATGTCCAGTACCGCATGGAGGAGATCGAGGTGGGCGACGGCTGCGAGGGGATGGGTCAGACGATCGGCGACATCCGCGGCGGCTCGATGATCGTCGGGCTGCGTCGCGGGGCGGAGTTCCAACCCCAGCCGCCCGCCGAGACCTCCCTGCTGCGCGGCGACGTCATCGTGGCCATGGGCACGCCGCCTGCGCTCGAGCGGCTGGAGGGACTCCTGGAGGAAGGGGAGCTCGTGAGCCTCGACCGTGTTTCGGGAGACGATCGCAGGAGCGGCGAACACCCGGCTGGCGTCTGTGATAACGTACACGCGTATGTCGACTCCCGACCCGCTCGACCCGGCCGTCATCGGTGCGCGCGTGAAGGCGCTGCGCGAGGCCTCCGGGCTGTCCCTGCGCGACCTGGCCGAGCGCAGCGGCGTCAGCGCGCCGATGCTCTCGCAGGTCGAGCGCGGGGAGACGAGCCCGACGCTCACGGTCGCCGCGCGCATCGCCGCGGGCCTGGAGCTGCGGCTCTCGCAGCTGCTGCGCCTGGACGAGGACGGCGCGGTCACGGTCGTGCGCGCCGGCCAGCGCCAGCGCGGGGGCAACAAGCAGGCGCGGGCACAGCTTCGAGGTGCTCACCTCCTCCCAGCCCGGCCAGCGCGCCGAGCTCTCGCGCCACACGCTCGCGCCCGGCGGCGCAACCGGCGCGGCCGACGATCCGCCGATGCACGAGCCCGGCAGCCGCGAGACCGCGCTCGTCGAGCGCGGGCTCGGTCGTGCTCGTGTGCGACGGGCAGCGCTACGTGCTGGACAGAGGGCGACTGCGTCACCTTCGACGCCGACCTGCCGCACCACTTCGAGAACCCCAGGGAGCGCGACGCGGAGGCCGCCTTCCTGGCGGTCGTCTCCGCGGGACTGAGGCGCAGCTAGATGAGCCGCCATGCGAACGCCACCCCGGACCCCGGTAGGGGTCTCCATCAAAACGACATCCACCACCCACGAGCACGAGGACCGATGACCATGCCCAAGACGCTGTTCGAGAAGATCTGGGAGGCCCACGAGGTGGCCGACGGCCTCTCTACATCGACCTGCACCTCGTCCACGAGGTCACCAGCCCGCAGGCCTTCGACGGGCTGCGCCTGGCCGGCCGGAGGGTGCGCCGGCCCGACCGCACGCTGGCCACGGCCGACCACAACACGCCCACCGACGGCACGCCCGTGGCCGCGCGCATCAAGGACGAGCTCTCGCGCGTGCAGGTGCAGACGCTCGAGCGCAACTGCGCCGAGTTCGGCATCCCGATCTACTCGCTGGGCTCCGACGCGCCAGGGGATCGTGCACGTGATCGGCCCGGAGCTGGGGGTCACCCAGCCGGGCATGACGATCGTCTGCGGCGACTCGCACACCTCCACCCACGGCGCCTTCGGCGCGCTCGCGTTCGGGATCGGCACGAGCGAGGTCGAGCACGTGCTCGCCACGCAGTGCATGGTCCAGCAGCAAGCCGCGCTCGATGCGCATCAGCTACGAGGGCGAGCTCGGCTTCGGCGTCACCGCCAAGGACCTCATCCTCGGCACGCTCGGGCAGCTCGGCGTCGGCGGGCTGACCGGCCACGTCGTCGAGTACGCCGGCCCGGCCGTCGAGAGCCTCTCGATGGAGGGCCGCATGACCGTCTGCAACATGACGATCGAGGGCGGCGGGCGCGCCGGCATGATCGCCCCCGACGAGACCACCTTCGCGTGGTTTCGCCGAGGGCACCGCCGCCGAAGGCCGTGGCAGCGACCGGGGCGCCCAGGGGCGCCGAGCTCGACGCTGCGATCGAGCGCTGGCGCCAGCTGCCAACCGACGGCGGGCGCCGAGTTCGACAGCGAGGTCGTGATCGACGCCTCCGCCATCTCCCCGCAGGTCACCTGGGGCACCAACCCCGGCATGGTGCTGCGCGGTCACCGAGCGGGTGCCCTCGCCGGAGGAGTTCGACAGCCCCGCCGACCGCGAGGCGACCGAGCGGGCGCTGCACTACATGGCGCTGGAGCCCGGCACGCCGATCGAGGAGATCGCCATCGACCGCGTGTTCATCGGCTCGTGCACCAACTCGCGCATCGGCGACCTGCGCGCCGCCGCCGAGGTCGTCGCCGGGCGCACGGTCGCGCCGAGCGTCAGCGCGATGGTCGTGCCCGGCTCCCAGCAGGTCAAGGCGCAGGCCGAGGCCGAGGGCCTCGACCGGGTCTTCCGCGACGCCGGCTTCGACTGGCGCGTCGCCGGCTGCTCGATGTGCCTGGGCATGAACCCCGACATCCTGGCGCCCGGCGAGCGCTGCGCCTCGACCTCCAACCGCAACTTCGAGGGCCGCCAGGGCCGCGGCGGGCGCACCCACCTGGTCTCCCCGCAGATGGCCGCCGCCGCCGCCATCGAGGGGCGCTTCGTGGACATCCGGGAGTGGCGATGAGCGCGCCCGCCGAGGTGCGCGCGCTGCGCGCCCGGCGCCACTGGCAGCGCGAGGAGCTCGTCGCGAGCTTCGCCGAGCGCCGCGCGCATCCTGCTGCCGCTGCTCGAGGTCCAGGAGGACCTGCTCGCGGCGCCTGCTCGCGCGCCATCAGCGCCCGATCGCGCGGTTCCTCGACCTCGGCTGCGGCGCCGGTGCCGATGGCCGAGCTCGTGCTCGCGCAGCGCAGCCCGGAGTCGCAGGCGCGTGCTCGTGGACTTCTCCGAGCCGATGCTCGCGCGCGCCGCGCGCGACCTCGCCGCGCTTCGCCGGGCGCTGGCAGGCGGTCACGGCCGACCTCTCCGACCCCGCGCTGGCGCGACGCGCTGCCCGCGCGGGCGCTACGACGCCGTCGTCTCCGGCCTCGCCATCCACCACCTGCCCGCCGAGCGCAAGCGCGCGCTGTTCGCCGAGCTGCTTCGCGCTGCTCGCGCCCGGCGGCATGTTCGTGAACATGGACTACGTCGCGATCGAGCGGCCCGCTGCGCGGGCTGTTCGACGAGCAGATGCTCGCCAACGCCGTGCGCGCCGAGCGCGAGCAGCGGCGGCACGGCACGCCTGCGAGCGAGGAGGTCGACCTCGACGCGACGACGACGAAGACCGGCCCGACAGCCGTCGAGGACCAGCTGCGCTGGCTGCGCGAGGCCGGCTTCGAGCAGGTCGAAGTGCACTTCAAGTGGGCCGAGGCCGCCGTCTTCGGCGGCGATCAGGCCCGGAACAGGAGGCAGCTAGATGGAACCGATCGAGACGATCAGCGGGGCGGTCAGCCACCTCGACCGCGCCGACGTCGACACCGACCAGATCATGCCCAAGCAGTTCCTCAAGCGGGTCGAGCGCACCGGCTTCGGCGCAGTTCCTGTTCTACGACTGGGCCAAGGAGCCCGGCTGGGAGCTGCCGCGCCAACCCGATCCTCGTCGCCGGCGAGAACTTCGGCTGCGGCTCCTCGCGCGAGCACGCGCCGTGGGGCCTGCAGGACTACGGCTTCCAGGCGATCGTCGCGCCGAGCTTCGCGGACATCTTCTACTCCAACTGCACCAAGATCGGGCTGCTGCCGGTCGTGCTCTCCGACGAGGACTGCCACAGCGCTCGCGCGCGCCGGGCGACGGCCAGATCGACCTGCGCGCAGCAGGAGGTCCGCTTCGCCGGCGAGCAGGTGCCGTTCGAGATCGACCACGAGATCCGCCACCGGCTGCTCGGCGGGCTCGACGACATCGCGCTGACGCTGCAGCAGGGCGAGCGGATCGCCGCCTTCGAGCGCGAGCGCGAGCGCGCGGCGGCCGTGCGGCCGCGGTCACGACCGCACTGTGCAGCGGCGCCTGGTAGCGTCGCGCGCGATGGCACACCACATCGTCACCCTCCCCGGCGACGGCATCGGCCCGGAGATCATGGCGCCGACGCTCGAGCTGCTGAGCGCGCGCTCGGCGACTTCGAGTTCGAGGAGCACCTCTTCGGCGGCGCCTCGATCGACGCGCACGGCGTGGCGCTCACCGACGAGGTGCTCGCAGGCCTGCCGCGCGCGCCGACGCGGTGCTGCTCGCGGCGGTCGGCGGGCCGCAAGTGGGACAGCGACCGACCCCGGCAGCCCGCGGCCCGAGCAGGGCCTGCTCGGCCTGCGCAAGGGGCTCGGGCTGTACGCGAACCTGCGCCCGGTCAAGCCGCTGCCGGCGCTGTACGACGCCTCGCCGCTGCGGCGCGAGCGGATCGAGGGGACCGACCTGCTGGTCGTGCGCGAGCTCACCGGCGGGATCTACTTCGGCGAGAAGACGCGCACCGCGACCTCCGCCTCGGACGTCTGCGCCTACACCACCGAGGAGATCGAGCGCATCGCGCGCACCGCGTTCAGGCGCGGCGCGCGCGAAGGTCAGCAGCGTCGACAAGGCCAACGTGCTCGAGACCTCGCGGCTGTGGCGCGAGGTCGTCAGCGCGCTGCACGCGCGCGAGTTCCCCCACATCGAGCTCGAGCACGTGCTCGTCGACAACGCCGCCATGCAGCTCGTCTCCGCGCCGCGCCACTTCGACATGATCCTCACCGAGAACATGTTCGGCGACATCCTCTCCGACGAGGCCGCGATGCTGACCGGCTCGATCGGCATGCTCCCGAGCGCCTCGCTCGGCGCCGACGGCCCGGGCATGTTCGAGCCGGTGCACGGCTCCGCGCCCGACATCGCCGGGCCGGGCGTGGCCAACCCGCTGGCGATGTTCCTCTCCGCGGCGATGATGCTCAGGCACGGACTGGGCTTGGAAAGCGAGGCCGCGGCTGTAGAATCGGCCGTTGAAGCGTGCACTCGCCGCGGGCCTGCGCACGCCCGACCTGGGCGGCGACGGCGGGCACGGCGCAGGCGACGAGGGCAGTGCTCGAAAACCTCGAATAGGAGCGCGATGAACGTGGAGCCCACCGACCTCATCTGGATGAACGGAGAATTCGTCGCCTGGGAGGACGCCAAGGTCCACGTCCTGACGCACGGCCTGCACTACGGCACCGGCGTGTTCGACAGCATGCGCTGCTACGACACCGAGCTCGGCCCGGCCGTGTTCCGCAACGCCGAGCACATCGACCGCCTGCTGCGCTCGGCCGAGCTGTACTACATGCCGGTGCCCTACTCCGTCGAGGAGCTGCGCGCGGCGACGCTCGAGCTGGTGGCGCGCAACGGCCTGCGCTCCTGCTACATCCGCCCGCTCGTCAACCGCGGCTACGGCCAGATGGGCCTCAACCCGCTGGATGCGCCCGTCGACGTGACGATCGCGTGCTGGGAGTGGGGCGCCTACCTCGGCGAGGAGGGCAAGCGCAACGGCGTGCGCGCGAAGGTCTCCTCGTGGCGGCGGATCAGCCCCGACTCGCTGATCCCCCACGCGAAGGCCTCCGGGCAGTACCTCAACAGCGTGCTCGCGAAGGTCGAGTCGGTGAAGGCCGGCTACGAAGAGGCGATCCTGCTCGACGACCACGGCCACGTGTGCGAGGGCACGGGCGAGAACATCTACATCGTGCGCGACGGCGAGATCGCCACGCCCGGGCAGCACAACTCGATCCTCGACGGCATCACCCGCCGCTCGATCATGCAGATCGCGCAGGACCTCGGCTACACGGTGGTCGAGCGCAACGTCGCCCGCGCCGAGATGTACCTGGCCGACGAGGTGTTCATGTCGGGCACCGCCGCCGAGCTGGTGCCGGTGCGCGAGGTCGACGACCACGAGATCGGGACGGGCGAGCCGGGCGAGATCACGCGCGTGCTGCAGGCCGCCTTCGACGACGCCATCCACGGGCGCAGCGAGCGCTACCGCGAGTGGCTGGACGTCGTGCACCCGGTCGACCTGGAGACCCCTGCGGGGGAGGCCGGCACACCGAGCGCACAGACGACGCTCCGCGGGCTAGGAGCCCGATGCCCGACATACAGCTATACGACGCCACCCTGCGCGACGGCATGGGCGGCGGCGGCTTGACGCTCACCGCCGAGGAGAAGCTGCGCGTCGTGCACGCCCTGGACGCGCTCGGCGTGCACCTGATCGAGGCGGGCTTCCCGGCGTCGAACCCCAAGGAGCAGGAGCTGTTCGAGCTGCTCGCGGGCGAGCGGCTGAACGTCGCGGAGATCGTCGCCTTCGGCATGACCCGCCGGCGCGAGACGGCGGCGGAGGAGGACGAGGGGCTGCGGCTGCTGGCGGAGTGCTTCGCGCCCGCGTGCACGCTCGTGGGCAAGGCCTCGGTGCTGCACGTCGAGAAGGTCGTGCGCGTCTCGCGCGAGGAGAACCTGGCGATGATCGCCGACTCGGTCGCGTTCCTCGTGGGCGCGGGCAAGCGCGTGCTGCTCGACGCGGAGCACTTCTTCGACGGCTTCGCGCTGGACCCCGGCTACGCCCTGGACTGCCTGCGGGCGGCGGCCGAGGCGGGTGCGGAGCGGCTGGTGCTGTGTGACACGAACGGCGGCTCGCTGCCGCCGAAGATCAGGACCGCGTTCGCGGTGGTCACCGAAGCGCTGCCGGGCGTCCCGCTGGGCATCCACACACACGACGACTCGGGCTGCGCGGTCGCGAACACGCTGGCGGCGGTGGAAGCGGGGGCGAGCGCAGGTGCAGGGGACGATCAACGGCATCGGCGAGCGCACGGGCAACGCCAACCTGATCACGATCATCGCGGACCTGCAGCTGAAGATGGGCTGCGAGCTGCTGCCGGCGGAGCGCCTGGCGCGGCTGACGGAGACGGCCCACTTCGTCGACGAGCTGCTCAACCGCGTGCCCAACCCGGCGCAGCCGTACGTGGGCAAGCACGCGTTCGCGCACAAGGCGGGGCTGCACGCGGCGGGCGTGCGCGCGGACGCGCAGACGTTCGAGCACATCGACCCGGCGGTCGTGGGCAACAGCCGCGACGTGCTCATCTCCGAGCTCTCCGGCCGGGGCACGATCGTCGAGAAGGCGCGCCAGGCGGGGATGCCGGCGGACGAGGAGTTCGCCCAGCGGGTGGTGGAGCGCGTCAAGGAGCTCGAGCACGAGGGCTTCCAGTTCGAGGCCGCCGACGGCTCGTTCGAGCTGCTGATGCGCAAGCAGGCGGGCGAGTACGAGCCGCTGTTCCGTCTGGAGTCCTGGCGGGTGATCGTCGAGAAGCACGCCGACGGCCGCGCGACGACCGAGGCGACGATCAAGATCTGGGTCGGGGGAGAGCGCTACGTGCGCACGGCCGAGGGCAACGGGCCGGTGAACGCGTTGGACCGCGCGCTGCGCGATGCGATCGGGGAGATCCACCCCCACCTGCGCGAGATCGAGCTGGTCAACTTCAAGGTGCGGATCCTCGATGAGACCAAGGGAACGGGGGCGGTCACCCGCGTGTTGATCGACGCCTCCGACGGCCACGACGTGTGGGGCTCGATCGGCGTCGCCGAGAACCTGATCGCCGCCTCCTGGGACGCGCTGGTGGACTCGCTGGAGTACGGGATGCAGGGCCAGCGGCGGCTGTCCCAGGAGTCGACGTCGGGGTCGACGCTCGGTTCGACCGGCAGGGTTTAGTGGCGGATTCCGGCGCCGGGCGGCGTGAGGTGGATGAGGTGATGCCTGAGGCGATTCCTGACGTGATCCCTGAGGCGATCCCGCTGGCTCGCCCGGTGCTGGGCGAGGCGGAGGAGCGGGCGGTGGTGGAGGTGCTGCGCTCGGGGCAGCTGTCGCTGGGGCCGCGGGTGGGGGAGTTCGAGCGCGCGTTCGCCGCGCGCGTCGGCGCGCCGCTGGCGAGCGCGGTGAGCAGCGGCACGGCCGGGCTGCACCTGGCGCTGCGGGCGGTCGGCGTGGGGGAGGGGGACGAGGTGGTGACGAGCCCGTTCTCGTTCGTGGCGTCGGCGAACGCGGCGTTGTACGAGCGCGCGCGGCCGGTGTTCGCGGACATCGACCCTATGACGCTGAACCTCGACCCGGACGCGGCGGCGGCGGCGGTGAGCCAGCGCACGCGCGCGCTCTTGCCGGTGCACATCTTCGGCTATCCGGCCGACATGCCCGCGTTCGAGCGCCTCGCGCAGCGCCATGGCCTGGCGATCGTCGAGGACGCGTGCGAGGCGCTGGGGGCGCTCCACGGGGACGGGGTCGCGGTGGGTGGGCGCGGCCATCCCGCGGTGTTCGGGTTCTACGCGAACAAGCAGCTGACGACCGGCGAGGGGGGGATGGTGACGCTTGGCGATCCGGCGCTAAAGCAGCGGATCGACTCCGAGCGCAACCAGGGTCGCGCGCCGGACATGGGCTGGCTCGATCACGACCGGCTGGGGTTCAACTACCGCCTGTCGGATATCGCGTGCGCGCTGGGGCTCGCCCAGCTGCAGCGCCTGGAGGAGATGCTCGCCGCCCGCGCCCGCGTGGCCGGTCTCTACCGTGAGGCGCTGGCGGGGATCGAGGGGTTGGAGCTGCCGTGCGATGACCGAGACGGAAACAAACGCGGCTGGTTCGTGTTCGTCGTGCAGCTGCCGCGCAGGGTCGATCGCGACGAGACCGTCCGCGCGCTCGCGGCGGCTGGTGTCCAGAGCAAGCCGTACCTGCCGGCGATCCACCTGATGAGCTTCTACCGCGAGCGCTTCGGCCATCGCGAGGGGGAGTTTCCGGTGTGCGAGGACGTGGCGGCGCGCTCGTTGGCGTTGCCGTTCTTCCCGCAGATGGCCGAGGGGCAGGTCGCGCGCGTCGCCGCGCAGCTGCGCGCGGCGTTCTGAGGGCGTTGCTTTTCCTGGCTCTGCCGGTCGCTCAGGAGCCGGCGGCGTCTTTGGCCCGCGCGGCCTCGATCTTCGCTTCGACGAACTCACATGCGGCATCCGTCCCGATGAACGGCGCAAAGACCATGTAGGTGATGAGGGGAATGAGACCTCGCAGCTCATCGACGCGGTCGTGGCGGACGTGAAAGGTCACGGCCTCAAGGACGGAGCAGACGATCGCCTCGGAGACGATTCGGGGGACCTGGGCCGTTTGTGGCCGGCAGCGGTTTCCGTACTCCACGAACACCGTGAAGGCCAGCACGAAGTCGTGAACGCGGTTGATATGAGCGGGCGGAGCGTAGGTCCCGACAAACAGGAAGTGGGCGAGGCTCGCATCGCCCTCGAGGAATCCTGCGAACGCCCGCCCGGCCTGCCACACCTGCTCGGGCCAGGCGCCGGAGGAGCCGAAGAACGCGCCTGCCATCGTTGCCAGGAGCTGCTCGAACACGAGCTGGATCGTCGCCTCGAACGCTTCCTGCCTGTCGTGAAAGTTGGCGTAGAAGACATCGCGCGAGAGGCCGGCGGTGGCGACGATGTCGGCGACCGTCATGTCGGCGTAGCCCTTGGCCCGGATCGCCTGTGCGGTGGCGTAGACGATCCGCTCGCGCTGCACGCGCTTGACGACCTCCGCGGCAAGGCGGTGTCTTCCCTTGGGCAGGGATCGAAGCGGCGCCCGGGCTGCCGGGTGCCCGTCCGTTGCGCTCAGGAGCGCCGAATGAGGCGCGAGCTCTCGCCACCGCGGCGGTCCCGCGCCCACCATGTAGGCGTCGATCCAAGCGAGCAGGTCGCGGAGCAGCTCCCTTGGAGGATCGCCGTCTCGGCGCATGCGCAGGCCGAGCAGCCTGGCGCTGCCGTCGAGCAGGATCTTGGCGGACATGTCCAGCATGGGCGCATTCTCGGGCGCCTGCTCCCAGGATCGTTCGATCGTGTGCTCCAGGCGGTTCATCAACCGATCGCGCTCGTCCAGCGCCTGGGGTCCGGCGAGCATGGTCTCATGCATCAGGAAGTCGAACGCGAGAGGCTCGCGGTCGGCGAACTCGACGAGCGCGCCGAGCGCCGCCTGTGCGCCACGGCCCGGCTCGCTCTGCGCCACCGCCTCTCCCAGCTCGCTGTCCAGACGGCCTGCCAACTCGCATTGAGCCGCAAGCAGGCACGCTTCCTTGCTCGTGAACAGCTCGTAGAAGGTGGCCCGCGAGACACCGGCGCGCCTGGTGATATCCCCGATCTTCGCGTCCGGGTAGCCGTCCCCCGCGACGACCTGCACGATCGCCTGCAACAGGCGCGCGCGCTGGTCGGGCCGAGCTGAAGCCGGGCTTGGTATCCGTGTTGCGTCTGTGGCCATCACGATCTCCAGGCGGTTGCCTCTCGCGCGCCGAGCTGCTCGACCAGCCCGTCTCGCTGAGCGCCCCGGCCAACGCTGTCGACATCAGCCGGCACGGACACGAAGGGCGCTGAGGCCATGTGCACCATCTTGCGCGCCCTCAGCCGCGCGGGGTCTGATCTGGGGCGCGCTGGCTGCCGATGCTGAGCTGCTCCACCAGCCGGATCGCCTCCTCGGACCCCGTAAACGGGGCGATCGCAATGTAGGTGAGCTGCGGCAGCTGCCGCGCCAGCGCGGCGGCCTCGCCGTGGGAGATGTGTCGCCGGATGACCTCGAAGACCGCGCCGGCTATCGCCTGGGAGGACAGGCGCGGGCAGCTCTTCAGCCTGCGGTCGGTAGCGGTAGCCTTCCTCGAGGAAGATGGTGAAGGACCTGGTGATCTCCTCGGCGCGGCGGATCGCCTCCGGTCCGGCGGCATAGCACTCGACCAGGCGCAGGTGCGAGATCGCCGGGTTCTCGACGATCAGCTCGATCAACGTGCTCAGCCCCTGCCACACCCGCTCGGGCCAGCGCTCTGCCGCGAAGTATGCGGCCGCGCAGGTGTCGAGAATGTGCTGAGTGGGGTGCTGCTGGGCTTCCATGAAGGCATGGTGCTTGTCGGTGAAGTGCTCATAGAAGACATCCCGCGCAACGCCTGCCGCGGCGACGATGTCGGCCACCGTCGCGTTCGCGTAGCCCTTGGCCATCATCACCTCGGCGGTCCCGTAGATGATCCGCGTGCGCTGGCTGCGTGCGACCACCCCCGCCGGCAGGCCGTGGCGGCCACGGGGCAGTCGCTGCGCCGCGCGCGCCTGTGCCCGCGGCGCAGACGAGCGCTGTGCGCCCTCGGCTGGGAGCTGCGCCGCCGGCCCCGTGCTCCAGCGCGCCTGGCCGGCGGGTATGGCGTAGGCTTCCAGCCACGCGACGAGGTCGTCCGCCAGCGCCGGCAGCTGGTCCTCGGCGTCGGTGCGCAGATGGCGGGAGACGATGGCGCGCGTCGCCCCCACCAGCGCCGTTGCCGGCAGGTCCAGCTTGACGCTGGCCGGAGGCGTGCTGTCCAGGAAGTCTTGAGCGCGCTGTTCGAACTCTCCGAGCACCCGCCTGCGCGCTTCGAGCATGCGTGGCCCGCCGGCCATCGACTCGATATACAGCACCCGTCCGCCGTCGGGGTCGCGCTGCACCGCGCTCAGCAGTAGGCCGAGCGCGCGCGCGCCGCCTGCGACCAGTCCCTGTCGGACACGAGCGTCTCGGTCGCCACCGGCTCCATCTGGTCGAGCATGCGCTCGGCGACGGTCCGGTAAGCGGCCACGAAGCAGTCTTCCTTGCCCTCGAACTGCTCGTAGAACGTGGCGCTCGAGACTCCCGCGCGGGAGCTCAGCTGCGCGATGCTCACCGCCTGGTATCCGGCTCTGGCCGACAGCTCGACCATTGCGTCCAACAGCCGCTCCCGCTGGGTCGGCTTCGGCTTGCTCGCCGACAAGCTGTCGTCGGGCTTCGCGGTGCGCTCACCGCGCGTGGCAACCGTTTGACGGGCAGATCGTCGCATAGCTTGACGCACGTGAAAGGATATAGCACCGCTGGCAAGTCGGACCATCTGGTTTCATCCAGCGTACGCTCTGAGGCCTCCCGAGAGCGGTGTGGACCGGCCAAGCGGAGCGCGCTGCAGGCACGGGCAAGAGCGGTTGAGGTCCGCAGTCGCCTGTTTGCCGTGCGACGGCTGCCTTGACATGCCGGAGCGCATATGTTTAGATTCCGTAGGCGTTCATACCGGAGGAGCATGCGTAATGCGAGACGGACTGGCGCCAGCGGCGCGGGGGCGTAGGCGGCTGAATCGCTCGGCGCGGGAGCACGTGCGCGAGGCTCAGCGGATGCCGATCCTCTCGGCGACGGGCGAGCGAGCGGGGGTCACGGACCAGGGCCAGATCGCGAAGATGCTCGCCCGCCTTGCCCGCGTGGGGCTGCTGGAGGACACCGGAGGTGGTCAGGCCATGGGCGCCCCGAACGCCCGGCGGCTCATGCTCCGGGGCAAAGAGTCGAGCGGGCCATGCAACGCGAGTCCCGCGGCGCGGGGCGGTGAGGGCGCGCCCGCAGACTGAGCGCCCGTGTCGCCCTTGGCCGCGCGCCCGTCGACGTTTGCCTCCCTGCCTCGATGTAACTCCCTCTCGCCGAAGCCCACTCCCCCAGCCGAGGGGGCGCGTGGAGCCACTGCGGACCCACGCCCTCGGTCGCTCCAGCCGCAGACGCGCTGCCTGCGGCTGGAGCGATGCTGAGGCTATGCGAACCAGTTCGGCCTCGAGCGCTTCTTCGTTGGTTTGGGTGTCTGTGAATGTCTGCCCAGCCTGTTCGAATTCCCCTATGGACCTGCTTTCGAGGAAATCGTATATTTTCGTGCCGAGGACTTCTTCGTAGAATTCGGGTTTCTGTTTGCCTTTCGAACCTACGTATTTTTGGACTAGCGTCGTTTCCATTTTGCCATCTTTGATGTTAACGAGAACCGAGCCCCTCACTTCGATTTTGATGGTTTTGCCGCATTCAATTTTCACGAACAGCGGTTCACTTTGCGGAGCGAGATCCAGGGCGATCTTTTTCGCCGCTGGACCTTTTTCCCAGTGCAGTTCGCCTGCAAGGGCGTTCGTTTTGATCGTGCCCGCGGGCTCTCCCGCGGAGCTGCATGTGAAAAATCCTTCCGCCGAGCAGGCGGGCCCGAACGTCACAAGCACGTTGCCCACCGTTTTTTCTCCGGTGTATTCGCCCGTCGCGTTCTCTTCTCCGCATACCACTTTTGAGTGGGACAGGGTTTCCAGCGTGGCTTTTGATCCGTGGGTCGTGAATCCCAGTTTCGGGCTAGGGGTACCGGTCGGCAGCGGGTACCATTCGTATTCACCTTTGTTTGCTGACGCAAGCGTTGTACAGGTCGCGCTTTTATACTTAAAGACCTTGTTTGTTTTGCTGCCTTCGTGTTTGCACCGTCCGATGTCCGGCGGTGCCGCCGACGCGCTCACCGCCGCATACGCGCTCAGCGCAAACGCGGCAACGAGGCACAGCACCATAATCTTGCTGGTCTTCATCAAATCCACTGCTCCTTCCTCTGGGCCGTAGCTTGGCCGCCGACCGGATCGTCTCAGCGTGGGACCGCGGATGGCCCCACGCATGAGACGCCATCGCTCCTATGCCCGTATCTCCACTTCTTCTTCGAGGGTGTTCGTGGTCGTCAGCGTCTGGGCTGATTGGGCCCATTCGATTTCGCCGAAATTATCGCTGATTTCGGTTTCCAGCACGTCCGTCTTTCCGCCTTCGAAGCTGGTGGGTATCTGCACCCCCGTCCCATGGCATTCTTCTTCTTCACATTCTTGTTGCTGGGTGTATGTTTGGATCGCCGTATTGCCCATCTGATTGATGGGCGTAATTGGCGAGATGATGGAGTCGCCCCGCCTTTCCTCGGCTTCTCTCCTACTCGGACTACAAGGACGCCCCCACAGATGAACTGTGCGAAGAGCCCCCTCTTCGATTCCGGGGTGAGGGATATACCGACCACTGGGTGTTCCGTTCCTTTGCCTTCGATGTATCCCAGCGCGCCCTTGAGTTCGCGTGTTTTTATTTCGCCCGGTTTCTCCTTCAGGTACCCTTCTTCGGTCTGTTCTTCTTCGGTTTCCCCGCCCGTGCACACGAGACCCAGCAGATTCGCCTTACAACCCTGGAACGTGACTTCGACGTCGCTGACTTCTTTCGACCCGCTTAGCTCACCTTTCGTTGTCTCTGATGTGCAATCCGTCGCGATCCCCTCCGTCGTTCGAAGTTCGGCCGCGCCGCCCGATGAGGTGAATCCTTTCTTTTCGATCGCGGCAGCCCCACGATGCCATTCATAGCCGCCGTTCTTCGCCTTTTCTCCCGTACACGCAGCGTTGGTGTATTTACCTTTTGCCAGTTTTACGCACTGTCCCCATTCGGGCAATGCCGCCGACGCGCTCGCGGAGATCACAGCGCTCACCGCGAGCGTGGCGAGGGAAAGTCCGACGATCCTGAGGTGTCTCATCTGTTCCACCCATCCCTTTCTCTGGTTATGACCGGTCGACGCCCAGCTCTCCTTGTCAGGCGAGACCCGACCCCCGGCCGTTTGCGAGAGCTCGCCTGACCGCAACCGGCGGCCGCACGGACGCGGGCTCTCGATCGATGCGTGGGCCAGCGGCCCCCGCATCGATGCACGCTTGTTTTTGGCGTGCTCGCGCAGAGCGCGCAGCGCGCCACCATGGCTGGCTTGCGCGCGGCGCTGCGCGTGCTGGTCGCGCAGATCGGCGAAGCTGCGACCGTAGGGCATCGCAAGCCCGGGTCCTGAGAGGACCCCGTGGTATGCAGGCTGTTCATCCGACCGGCGTCCTCCCCCTCGTGAGATGGCGGGCTCCAACGACGCCCAGCGAGGCCCTGCGAAACGACGATGTTATCCAAGCATACTCCCGGGGGGATGTCAAGACAGCCAGGTGTGGGTGCTGTGTTGGCATACCGCTTCGACGCCGTGTGTGCGGCTGACGCACAGGAGCGGCCAAGGCCGGTGTGACACGTGGGTATCGTGGTCGTGCGTCAGGTGGATCACCTATGAACCCAAATGGTCGGAGTTGGTGACCGCGGTGTATTCCTCCGGCGAGTCAGCCATCCGACAACCTGCTCGCCAGCCGGCCCCGGCGTGCCGAAGGCCTCCCGCCAAGTCGCGCGACAGCGTGTCGGCAAGTCGCTGGCGAGTTCGTCCGAGCGGCCTCGCAGCGGTGGAAGGCGCCGTGGCCCACGGTGGCTCGCGGCGCCTGCTGGCGCGCCGTCCGTACACTGAGCGCCGTGTCGCGCTTCCACGAGCCCCAGCATCCGGACTTCCAGCGGCTGAACGCCTCGATCGGCTTCGATCGGCGCCTGTGGCCGCAGGACATCGCGCAATCGCGCGCCCACGCGCGCATGCTGGCCGATCGCGGGATCATCGCCGCCGGGGACCGCGACGCGCTGCTGGCGGGCCTGGACGCGGTCGAGCGCGAGCTGCGCGAGGGCCGCTTCCCGTTCCAGGGCGACGACGAGGACATCCACATGGCGGTCGAGCGCCGTCTCACCGAGATCGCCGGTCCGGCCGGCGGCAGGCTGCACACCGCGCGCTCGCGCAACGACCAGGCGGTGACCGACCTGGCCATGTACACGCGCGAGCGGGCCGCCACCGCCCGGGCGGCGATCGCGGCGCTGATGCGGGAGCTGCTGATGCGGGCCGAGCAGCACGCCGACTGGCCGATGCCCGGCTACACCCACCTGCAGCGCGCCCAGCCCGTCTACCTCGGCCATCATCTGCTGGCCTACTTCTGGATGCTCGCCCGCGACCGCTCTCGCTTCGCGTTCGCCGAGCGCCAGTGCGGGCGGCTGCCGCTGGGCGCCGGCGCGCTCGCTGGGGTCAACTTCGACACCGATCGGCGCCAGGTGGCGCGCGAGCTCGGGTTCACCGAGGTGGCGCCGAACTCGATCGACGCGGTCTCAGGACGGGATTTCATCCTCGACTACCTCGGTGCCGCCGCGACCTGCTCCACCCACCTCTCGCGGCTGGGTGCCGAGCTGGTGCTGTGGTCCAGCGCCGAGTTCGGCTTCTGCGAGCTGCCCGACTCGTGGAGCTCGGGCTCCTCGATCATGCCCCAGAAGAAGAACCCCGACGCCGCCGAGCTGCTGCGCGCCAAGGCTCCCCGCGTGGTCGGCCACCTGGCGGCCTTCCACGGCGTCATGCACGCGCTGCCGCTCACCTACAACAAGGACCTGCAGGAGGACAAGGAGCACCTGTTCGACGCCGTCGACACGCTCGAGCTCACGCTCGCCGCCGCCACCGGGATGATCGCCGGCGTGAGCTTTCAACGCGAGCGCCTGCGCGAGGCCGCCGCCGACGAGCTGATCGCGGCGACCGACGTCGCCGACCTGCTCGTGCGCCTGGGCATGCCCTTCCGCGAGGCCCACGGGGTCGTTGCCGGCCTCGTGCGCACGGCGCTCGACGCCGGCAGGCCGCTGTCGCAGCTGAGCGCCGAGGAGCTGGCCGCGCACAGCCAGATGCTCGCCGACCACGCCGGCGAGCTCCACGAGGTGCTCGGTCAGAGCTCGCCGCTGGAGTCCAAGATCTCCGAGGGCGGCACCTCACTGGCGCGCGTGCGCGAGCAGATCGCCCTCGCCCGAACGGTGCTCGATGAGGGCGCTCGCGCCTGACTTCTACGACCGTCCCGTGCTGGAGGTCGCCCGGGAGCTGATCGGCTGCACCGTCGAGCACCGCGGCGCCGCCGGTGTGATCGTCGAGACCGAGGCATACCACGAGAGCGAGCCCGCGTGCCATGCCTTCGCCGGGCTCACGCCGCGGACGCGCACGCTGTTTGGCCAGCCCGGCCGCGCGTACGTGTACCGCTCCTACGGCGTCCACGCGCTGCTCAACGCCGTCTGCGAGCACGAGGGCGTGGGCGCCGCCGTGCTGATCAGGGCGCTCGACCCGACGGTCGGGCTCGAGCAGATGCGCGCCCGCCGTCGGAGGGTTGCTCGGCGCGCGAGCGAACGAGCATCGGCCGACGACCGCGACCTGTGCTCCGGGCCCGGCAAGCTCACACAGGCCCTGGGCATCTCGCTGGGCGAGAACGGCGCCAGCCTGTCGAGCGGCCCCATCCGTATCGGCCCGCGCCCCGCGGGCTGGCTCGAGCCGGCCCTCGTCGAGGGCACGCGGGTGGGGATCACCCGCGCGGTGGATCTGCGCTGGCGCTTCTGCGTGGCCGGAAATCGCCACGTCTCGCGGCCACGGCCGCGAGACGTGCGAGAAGCTAGCCGCCGGCGCTGACGCCGCCCGTCGGCGACGGCGAGGGCGAGGTGGCCGGCGCCGACGGCGAGGACGACGGGGCGCTGGGGGCTTCGTGGGCGGGCGTCGGCGTCGGCGTGGGCGTCGCCGTGGCGTGTTCGGGGGTCGCGCTGCCGGCGCCGCCGACTGCTCCGCCGCCGCCGCCGCTCGGCGAGGAGGGCTTGCCGTTGGCTTTGCCCGCGCCCGACGGGGTCGTGGTCGGGCCGGGGGTCGTGTCGGTGGAGGCCGGCGAGCTCGCTTCGGAGGCGCCCGCGCTCGACGCGGCGCCGCCGTGCGCCGCGGCCTTGGTGGCGGCCTGTTCGGCGCGTTCCCGTTCGATCTGCAGCGTCGAGACCATGAAGTCGTGCCAGATCAGCGCCGGAAAGGTGCCTCCGAGCACCGGGGTCCCGTTGAAGTCGGTGGTCATGGGGACGAGCTTGTTCGGGTAGCCCACCCACACGGCGACCGTGTACTTGGAGTCCCAGCCCACGAACCACGCGTCGCCGTAGTTGGACGTGGTGCCGGTCTTGCCGGCGGCGAACTGGCCGATCGCGGCCGCGCGCCCGGTGCCGTACTGGATCACCGCTTCGAGCATCGAGGTCTCGGTTTCCGCCACCGAGGGGGGCAGCACCCGTTTGGTCTCGACCCTGTTCTTGTCGCGGCGCGCCCCGTCCGGGAGTTGCTGGCTCCCGGCTTCGACTTCCTGGATTCCCACGGGCTGGTCGTCTTCGACCATCGAGCCGCTGACTCGCTGCCCGCCGTGGGCGATCGTCTCATACGCGTGGGCCATGTCCAGCGGCGTGACGCCGACGGTCAGCCCGCCGATCGTCATCGCGGGGTTGGTCGACAGCGGGGTGGTTATGCCCATCCTGTGCGCCAGCGCGGCGATGCGCGTGGTGCCGACGTGGAGGCCGACTTCGGCGTAGATGGAGTTATCCGAGAAGGCGGTCGCGCCGATGAGCGTGTTGGAGCCGGTGTAGTTGCCTTCGTCGTTGTGCACGACGAACTTTTCCGTGCCGCCCGAATTGGGGACGATGAACACCTTTTCCTTGGAGGTCCACACCGAGTAGGGCGAGATGCCATCCTCCAGGGCGGCGGCGAGGTCGAACGCCTTGAACGAGGAGCCGGGCTGGCGCTCGCCCTCGGTGGCGAGGTTGAACGGGCTTTCGTCGTAGTTGCGCCCGCCGACCATCGCGCGCACCTCGCCGGTCGAGTTTTCGATCGCAACCAGCGCGGCGGAGGGGTCTTCGGGATAGGACAGGTAGTTGTTGACCGCCTGTTCGGCCGCGCGCTGCAGCTCCAGGTCGAGCGTCGTCTTGATCTTCAGGCCCCCGTTGAAGGCGCGCGGGGCGCCGTAGCGTTCGATGATCTGCTGCTGCACCCAGCTCGTGAAGTAGCCGACATCGACCCCTTCGATGGCCTGCTCCTGCGGGGCCTGGACCTCCGCTGGCGCCGGCAGCGCCTGATCGATGCTTTCGTCGTACACGGCCTTCGTCAGGTAGCCCTGTTCGAGCATCTGGCGCAGGACGACGTCGCGCCGGTCCCTGGCGGCCACGGGATGGGTCGCAGGGTCGTATGCGGTGGGCGACTGGATGACGCCCGCCAGCAGCGCCGCCTCCCACGGCTTGAGCTGCTCGACGCACAGTTCGTGGCCGGGCGTGCCGCAGCCGAGGTGGTTGACTTCCTGGCCGAAGTAGGTCTGGGCGGCCGCCTCGATCCCGTAGGCGCCGTTGCCGAAGTAGATGGTGTTGAGGTAGGCCGTGATGATCTTTTCCTTGGACCACTTGTGCGAGAGCTGATACGCGAGCGCCGCCTCGCGCAGCTTCTCGAAGATCGTGCGGTGCGACTGGGCCTGGAGCGCGTTCTTGATGAACTGCTGCTCGATCGTCGAGGCGCCCTGCACGGCGCCTTTGTGCTCGATGTCATCGACGAACGCGCGCGCGATGCCGCGGAGGTCGATCCCGCTGTTCGTCTCGAAGCGCTTGTCCTCGATCGAGATCACCGCCTCCTTGACGATCCGGGGGATCTGTTCGGGCGTCACGATCACCCGGTTCTGCTGGCTGAGCACGCCGATCGGGTGGCCGAGGTCGTCGTACAGGTAGGAGCTCTGCTCGTCCTTGTACTGCGAGAACTTCGTCAGCGACGGGAGGTCCGAGGCGACCGACACGAACATGCCGAACACGAAGGAGATGAAGCCCAGCACGAGGATCGCGCACAGGATCGCCGCGAAGCGCAGCCGCTTCAGGCGGGGCTTGCTGGCCGATCTTTGATCGGTCGATCGCGGATCGGCGGGCGTTATGTCGGGGCGATCGTCATCGCTCATCAGCAGCTGCGCAGGAGAGCCCTCCGGGATGCGGGGAGGGCCCGATCCCGATGGCACGGGCCACCGATCGCAGATCGGCCGGCAGGCGGCACGGTGGGACCCTCCGGACGGCGAGAGTCTAGCATTGGCCCCCATGCCGAACGCCATCGACGCGGCCGACCCGGCCCGCCGGGCTGGGCGCCCCGACGCCGCTGGGCTCGCCTGCTCGCTGGCTGACAAGCTGGCCGCCAACGCCGTCGACAGCCTGCCTGCGGGGGCGCTCGCGGACAAGCTCCGCCTCGCGCGCACGGAGGGCCGCCCGCTGCGCGTGAAGCTCGGCATCGACCCGACCGCGCCCGACATCCACCTCGGGCACGCGGTCGTGCTGGGCAAGCTGCGCGAGTTCCAGGACGCCGGGCACCGCGTCGTGCTGATCGTGGGCGACTACACCGCCCGGGTGGGGGATCCGTCGGGGCGATCGAGCCTGCGCCCGATGCTCTCCGAGGGCGAGATCGAGGCCAACGCGGCCACGTTCCAGGAGCAGGCCCTGAAGATCCTCGACCCCGACCCCGAGCGCCTGGAGGTCCGGCGCAACAGCGAATGGCTGGACATGCCGATGATCGAGCTGCTGAGGCTCCTCGGAACGACGACCGCCGCCCAGCTGCTGGAGCGCGACGACTTCGCCAAGCGCTGGTCGGCCGGCGAGCCGATCTCGATCCTCGAGCTGCTGTACCCGCTGCTGCAGGGGTATGACTCGGTCGCGATTCGCGCGGACGTCGAGCTGGGAGGGACCGATCAGAAGTTCAACCTGCTCCTGGGGCGCGACATCCAGCGCGCCTACGATCAGCCCGAGCAGGCGATCCTGACGATGCCGATACTCGTCGGCACCGACGGACGCCAGAAGATGTCCAAGTCCCTTGGCAACCAGATCGGCGTCACCGATCCGCCCGAGGAGATGTACGGCAAGACGATGAAAATCCCGGACGAGGCGCTGGTGGAGTACTACCGGCTGCTGCTCGACCGCGAGCCGGCGATCGGCGATGGGCCGGGCGAGCGCTCGCCCAGAGACGCCAAGCGCGCCCTGGCGCGCGAGCTGGTCGTGTGGCTGCATTCCGAGGGGGCCGCGGAGGCGGCCGAGCGGCACTTCGACCGGGTGTTCGTGCAGCGCGGGGTCCCCGACGAGGTCCGGGAGGCGCGCTTCCCGTGCACCGACGGCGTCGTCCACCTGCCGGGCGTGATCGCGCGGGAGTTCGGGATGTCGCGCTCGGACGCCCGCCGCCTGATCGACCAGGGGGGCGTGGCGCTCGGCGAGATCCAGCTCGCCGCCGGCCAGCACGACGTGCCGTGCGAGCAGGCCGAGGGGCAGGTCCTGAGGGTCGGCAGGCGCCGCTTTCGCCGCCTGCACGCTCGCTAGCCCACGGGTCCGCTGGCGCGGACCCTAAGCGGCCCGCATCGCGCTATACTGGCTGGTCGGCCCGCGGGTGCCCCTGGGCGCTGGGCCGGATCGGTCTCCTCCAGAAGGAACACCTTTCGGTGAGGCACGGCGGTCTTTGAAAACTCAACAGCATGCGCATCTGCGATCTATTTCGTGATCGTGGTGTGCGTCCAGGTTCGACCCGCCGGCGGGAGCGACCGATCGAAGATCGGTCAGCGCCTGGTGGCGGACAAGAGTCAAGTAGAGAAGTACCCCGTCATGGTTTGGGACCACGGTGTATAGGTCCCTACCCACCCGACCCGCCCGCGACCATCGGTCGTGAAGCTTGCCGGGGCAACTCCATGACAGCTTTTCGTGAAGTTCTTCACGGAGAGTTTGATCCTGGCTCAGGACGAACGCTGGCGGCGTGCTTAACACATGCAAGTGGAGCGACGAACCAGGGCTTGCCCTGGGGCAGAGCCGCGAACGGGTGAGTAACACGTGGGTTACCTGCCTCGATGACCGGGACAACCCGAGGAAACTCGGGCTAATACCGGATGTGCCCGCAAGGGGAAAGGAAGCTTCGGCCTCCGCATCGAGATGGGCCCGCGGCCCATTAGCTTGTTGGTGAGGTAACGGCTCACCAAGGCTCCGATGGGTAGCTGGTCTGAGAGGACGATCAGCCACACTGGGACTGAGACACGGCCCAGACTCCTACGGGAGGCAGCAGTGGGGAATCTTGCGCAATGCGCGAAAGCGTGACGCAGCAACGCCGCGTGGGGGAAGAAGGCTTTCGGGTTGTAAACCCCTTTCAGTTGGGACGAAGCTCCGGCGGTGAATAGCCGTCTGGGGTGACGGTACCTTCACAAGAAGCACCGGCTAACTACGTGCCAGCAGCCGCGGTAATACGTAGGGTGCAAGCGTTGTCCGGAATTATTGGGCGTAAAGAGCGTGTAGGCGGCCCGATTAGTCCGCTGTGAAAGTCCAGGGCTCAACCCTGGAATGCCGGTGGATACTGTCGGGCTAGAGTCCGGAAGGGGCGAGTGGAATTCCTGGTGTAGCGGTGAAATGCGCAGATATCAGGAGGAACACCAATGGCGAAGGCAGCTCGCTGGGACGTGACTGACGCTGAGACGCGAAAGCGTGGGGAGCAAACAGGATTAGATACCCTGGTAGTCCACGCTGTAAACGATGGCAACTAGATGTGGGGGGTGTCGACTCCCCCCGTGTCGAAGCTAACGCATTAAGTTGCCCGCCTGGGGAGTACGGCCGCAAGGCTAAAACTCAAAGGAATTGACGGGGGCCCGCACAAGCAGCGGAGCATGTGGTTTAATTCGACGCGACGCGAAGAACCTTACCTGGGCTTGACATGTGAGTGACCGGTGTGGAAACACACCTTCCCTTCGGGGCACTTTCACAGGTGGTGCATGGCTGTCGTCAGCTCGTGTCGTGAGATGTTGGGTTAAGTCCCGCAACGAGCGCAACCCCCGTCGCATGTTGCCAGCATTCAGTTGGGGACTCATGCGAGACTGCCGGTGACAAACCGGAGGAAGGTGGGGATGACGTCAAGTCCTCATGCCCCTTATGTTCAGGGCTACACACGTGCTACATTGGCGCATACAGAGGGCTGCGATACCGCGAGGTGGAGCGAATCCCTTAAAGTGCGTCTCGGTTCGGATTGCAGGCTGAAATTCGCCTGCATGAAGGCGGAGTTGCTAGTAATCGCGGATCAGCACTGCCGCGGTGAATACGTTCCCGGGCCTTGTACACACCGCCCGTCACACCACGGGAGTGAGCAACACCCGAAGCCGGTGGCCTAACCCGCAAGGGAGGGAGCCGTCGAAGGTGGGGCTCGTGACTGGGGTGAAGTCGTAACAAGGTAGCCGTAGCGGAAGCTGCGGCTGGATCACCTCCTTTCTAGGGAGCACCTAGCGGTGCCCCGGTCCAGGGCCTGTCTGTGCCCCGCAAGGGGTGCCGCAAGGCAGGCCCGTGCGGCCGCCACGCCCTCCTGCCCCGTATGGGGTACGAGGCATGGCGGTGTCCAAGCGGGACCGGGCCTAGCATGTCGACCGAGCCTGGCTGGCCTGTGCCCCGAACGGGGTAATGGCCGCGCGGGCGCGCTCCCGTACTACTTCGGGAGCTCGTCCGGCGCGAGCCAGCAAACCGACCCCAGCATGCTGTTGAGTTTTGAGAGACCGGCGCCCGCCGGTGATCGCGTACCCCGTTCGGGGCACAGGCGGACACGTCGCCTATGACGTGGCCGACAGGCGCGAGACCGGCCGGCGTTATACGCCTCTCCACGGTCCTTGAAAACTGCACAGAAGCCACATCAGCCGCCATCGATAAGCGGCGGCTGAAAAACGGGTATCACCGGGCCCTGCAAGACCCAAGTACCCCGAAAGGGATATCGGGTCGTGTTGGGCCAGATCACCGTCAAGATAGTAAGGGCACACGGTGGATGCCTTGGCACCAAGAGTCGACGAAGGGCGTGAACGGCTGCGATAAGCCACGGTTAGGCGCTGAATAGCCTTTGACCCGTGGATGCCCGAATGGGGAAACCCAACGCTGGTAATGCGGCGTTATCCTCGGTTGAACACATAGACCGGCGGAAGACAAGCGGGGGAAGTGAAACATCTCAGTACCCCGAGGAAAGAAAATCAACAGAGACTCCCTGAGTAGTGGCGAGCGAAAGGGGATCAGCCCAAACCTGGCAGATGCAAGCGGACACGCGTTGTCTGTCGGGGGTTGTAGGGCGCCTGTTCCGAGTCGTGTCCGGCTCGGCAGGAGTTACAAAATCGTGTGGTAGTCGAAGCGTGTGGAACCGCGCACCATAGAGGGCAACCGTCCCGTAGACGAAACTGCACGATCTCCTGTCAGGCGTTCCTGAGTAAGTCCGCTCCCGTGAAACGCGGACTGAACCTGGGGGGACCACCCTCCAAGGCTAAGTACTCCTTGGTGACCGATAGCGGACAAGTACCGTGAGGGAAAGGTGAAAAGTACCCCGGAAGGGGAGTGAAATAGTACCTGAAACCGCGTGCCTACAAGCGGTGGGAGTCCCTTCGTGGGATGACCGCGTGCTTTTTGCATAACGAGCCGGCGAGTTACTCGTCTGCGGCAAGGTTAAGCGATGAGCGGAGCCGTAGCGAAAGCGAGTCCTAATAGGGCGATCATAGTCGTAGGCGGTAGACCCGAAACTGAGCGAGCTACCCATGGGCAGGCTGAAGCGGGGGTAAGACCTCGTGGAGGGCCGAACCGACCTAGGTTGAAAACTGGGCGGATGACCTGTGGGTCGGAGTGAAAGGCTAATCAAGCTCAGTGATATCTGGTTCTCTCCGAAATATATTTAGGTATAGCCTCGGATAAATTGCGTGTTGGCCGTAGAGCACTGTTTGGATTAGGGGCCCTACCAGGTTACCGACTTCAGGCAAACTCCGAAGACCAATCACGTTTACTCCGGGAGTCAGTTGCTGGGGGATAAACTTCAGCGTCAAAAGGGAAACAGCCCAGACCGCCAGCTAAGGTCCCCAAGTGCTAGCTAAGTGGGAAACGATGTTTGAGTGCATAGACAACCAGGAGGTTGGCTTAGAGGCAGCCACCCTTGAAAGAGTGCGTAACAGCTCACTGGTCAAGTGTTCGAGCGCGGACAATGTAACGGGGCTCAAGCTAGTCACCGAAGCTGCGGGTGCGTGAGACCTTCGGGTCGATCGCGCGGTAGGAGAGCGTTCCCACGCCAGCAAAGCGGCGGCGTAAGCCAGCCGTGGAGGCGTGGGAAGTGAGAATGCCGGCATAAGTAACGAAAGAGGGGTGAGAATCCCCTCCACCGATTGCCCAAGGATTCCTGAGTAAAGTTCGTCTGCTCAGGGTTAGTCGGGACCTAAGGCGAGGCCGAAAGGCGTAGTCGATGGCCAACAGGTTGATATTCCTGTACCACGTCGCTCCGTTTGATCGATGGGGAGACGAGGAAGGCTAGGGGAACCCAGGTGATGGTCATCCTGGGGTAAGCATGTAGGGGTGGCCCTTGTCAAATGCGGGGCCGCATAACCTGAGGTGCGATGTGAGCTGGCGTTAAGCCGGCGAGTCCCTGACGCCCTGCCTCCAAGAAAATCCTCTAGAGAGGACGCGCGTGCCCGTACCAAAACCGACACAGGTGGGCAAGTAGAGAATACTAAGGTGATCGAGATAACCCTCGTTAAGGAACTCGGCAAAATCGCCCCGTAACTTCGGGATAAGGGGCGCCCCAGTAGGGTGAAGCTCCTCGCGAGTGGAGCCCGAGAGGGCCGCAGTGAATTGGCTGAAGCGACTGTTTACCAAAAACACAGGTCTCTGCTAAGTCGAAAGACGACGTATAGGGGCTGACGCCTGCCCGGTGCCGGAAGGTTACGTGGAGTTGTTAGGGCTTCGGTCCGAAGCAGCGAAGCTAAGCCCCGGTAAACGGCGGCCGTAACTATCAGTTGACCGAGGTAGTTGTAAAACTTGGCTATATGCTGGAACATCCGAGTATCCCGCACTACGAGTTCCGTCCGATGCGGGCGGTACCGTGAAAATGTGTCGGGTGCGGACAATCAGCAGGAAAGGCCTAGCGTCCAGTCGATCCAGGACGGTCCACCGCTTAGGCGGGGTCCTGATCGGCGTCGAAGGCGCTGGGAATCCTCAGAGACTATACGCCGAGCCTGTTCGCTAGACCGGGGACAGGATGAGATAGTCCGCTCTCATGGGCGACCATGAGAGTCGGCCAGAAATGTGTCGACCGCTCGGACAATGATGTTCGAGTCGTAACAGCAGGAACGGTCCTAAGGTAGCGAAATTCCTTGTCGGGTAAGCACCAACACTTGCCCCGCCGTCTCGCGAGAGGCGGTCGAGAACCGGCTCATATCGGGGAAACCCTCCCTACCAAAGTGGTAGCGGGCAATCCCGAGGGAAGTCCTAGTGACCCCCTAACGACTGATCCGAAAGGAGAGGCGTGTCACGCTCCGGAGAGTCCGGAAATCTATGTGACGCGCAATACGCCGGCCCTCATCGCAAGACAAGGCGCCTATGGAGTAGCAGTACCGCTGGATCCCTGGTTTGTGACAGGTCTGACGGAGGGCGAGGGATGCTTTTGCGTATCCTTGGCCGTCCGCGCGAAGCTACGAGCTGGCCTCGAGGTGAGGCCTTCGTTCTCGCTCTCGCTCAACGAGAAGGACCTGAAGCTGCTGGAAGATCTGCAAGCGTTCTTCGGTTGTGGCTGGATCCGGGAGTCGAAGGGAGATCGCACCTTCAAGTACGAGGTGCGGTCGATCGGAGATCTCGCCGGAGTCATCCTGTCGCACTTCGAGCGCTTCCCCTTGCGGGGATACAAGGCGAGAAGCTGTGCAGGCTTTTCGCAGGTATGCCGGATGGTGGAGCAAGGTCGCCATCTGCAGCGCGATGGTTTGCGGGAGATCGTGGGTATCGCCTACCAGATGAATCTTGGAAAGCGTCGCCACTCGCAAGCCACACTCCTAAAGGTGCTTGATGAGGTGAAGGGATAGTCTGCGCTCTCGGATAACGAGAGAACACGCGAAGTTCCGACCTGCACGAATGGCGTAACGACTTCAGCGCTGTCTCAACGAGGAGCTCGGTGAAATTGCAGTCTCGGTGAAGATGCCGAGTACCCGCGGCTAGACGGAAAGACCCCGTGAACCTTTACTACAACCTGGTATTGGAGTTCGGTGCATTTCGCTCAGGATAGGTGGGAGGCTTTGAAGCGCCGGTTGCGGCTGGCGTGGAGCCAACCTTGAGATACCACCCTTGGTGTATTGGATTTCTAACAGCGTTCCGTGAATCCGGGCGCTGGACAGTTCCAGGCGGGTAGTTTGACTGGGGCGGTCGCCTCCCAAAATGTAACGGAGGCGCACAAAGGTTCCCTCATCACGGTTGGAAATCGTGTGTAGAGCGTAAAGGTAGCAAGGGAGCTTGACTGCGAGACTGACAAGTCGAGCAGGTGCGAAAGCAGGTCTTAGTGATCCGGCGGTAGCAAGTGGAAGTGCCGTCGCTCAACGGATAAAAGGTACTCCGGGGATAACAGGCTTATCGGGCCCAAGAGTCCACATCGACGGCCCGGTTTGGCACCTCGATGTCGGCTCGTCGCATCCTGGGGGTGGAGTTGCTCCCAAGGG